>JAHDLO010000015.1 GCA_018432235.1 Clostridiaceae bacterium
AAGTGTTTGCGCAAGAGTGCTTGAAGCAAGTTTCTAGGGAAAGGTCAGCGCACCACATCCCTTCACCGGGAGCGCAGCTCCACCAAGAGGCAAGATCAAGGAGGTCCGGTTCAGGGACGTCGCAAACACGTAAACGTTCTCTGAAACCACACGTAAAGGTCGCGGCGTCCTGCCGCGGATTGTTGAAGGATATTTTAAGTGATATCTAACTCGCATTTGTAGGATATGACGAAATAAATCAGAGGAGGATTAGAATGAAAGTTTCTGTAAACGAACTATTAAACATTGAAGAATTGGATGCAAGAGCCATATTTGAAGGGGTTAAGTATCCTTGGGAAGCTCTTACAGAAATTAAGGATTTCATTTTTGAGTACTCAAAAAATTTGCCAAGCGATTTTGAAAGAATAGAGGAATTTGTATGGGTTGGCAAAGGCACTACAATAGAAAAAAGTGTTCTTATAAAGGGTCCAGCGATTGGGTTACAATTGCGAAATCAGGCATTCTGCTTACATTAGAGACAATGTTATCATTGGTGATGATGTTGTAATTGGAAACTCAACTGAAATTAAAAATTCAATCCTCTTTAATAAAGTGCAGGTTCCCCATTACAATTATGTTGGTGATTCAATATTAGGGTATAAAGCCCATTTGGGGGCAGGTGCAATAACCTCCAATTTAAAGTCTGATGGAACATTAGTAAAAGTAAAATATGGTACAGATATTGTTGAAACTGGTTTAAGGAAATTTGGTGCAATTGTAGGAGATTCAGCTGAAGTAGGATGTAATTCAGTTTTAAACCCAGGGACAATAATAGGAAAAGATAGTATTGTTTATCCATTAAGTTCTATAAGAGGTTATATTCCAGAGAAGAGTATTTTCAAAAGTAATGGTGAAATTGTAGAGAGAAAATAAAGTCAAGGAACTAGGATATCGTATTAATTCAGAAGTGAATTTTACTGTGTTTTAATTCGTATTTTTTATATATTGTACTGTACCGTTCAAATGATATGTTTAAGGGGTCGACGTCCTGTCGCCCTCTGAGTAAGGGGTCGTATGGCATCGGAGAACAAAGTGTTTGCACAAGAGTGCTTGAAGCAAGTTTCTAGGGAATGATCAGAGCACCACATCCCTTCACCGGGAGCGCAGCTCCACCAAGGGGAAAGGTCAGGGTGGTCCGGTTCAGGGACGTCGCAAACACGGGACCGTTATCGGACACCGGGCTCATGAAATACATATCTATAACTATTTGTTGTTAATTATTTAAAAACACCTACATAAATAGATTTAACAGTAAAATAGAGGATTGTTTAAGGAGGATTTAGTTTTGGCTAAAACACATAGAGCAAGCGGAAGAGCTGTTGTTATTAAAGAAGATAAAATCTTGTTAATGAAATATAAGAATGGTCAATATTATAACTTTCCGGGTGGCGGTGTGAATGAGGGGGAAACACTTGCTGAGTGTGCAAAACGGGAGGTTCTTGAGGAATCTGGTATTACAGTTGTTGTAAACAATATGCTTTTCACTTTGGAAGTTGAATCAAAAAGATATGGTTTATCAGGTGATCCACACATTAGCGTGTTTTTTAGTTGTACAGTTGATGAAAACAAACCAGCAACAATACCAATTGAACCAGATAGTAGCCCAGATGCTCCTTCAATATTTTCAGTAGCAGAATGGGTTCCAATTAACAAGTTGAAAGACATAAATTTTCTGCCATATATCCCTGAAAATATAATTGAATATGTGAATTCAGGTATCTTTAGTCCTACTTTTTTATCAGGACAATTTGAGAGAAACATTAGGAATGGCTAGAGGTAAGCTTATATTTTTTTTACTCAGGAACTTTTGAAATGGAATTAAGCTATCTTTTAAGTATGTAGTACCCGGCATCCGATAACAGTATGTTTACGGGAGGTGCTGGAGGTAAGTTTAAAGGGAAAGGTCAGAGCACCACATCTCTTCACCGGGAACGAAGTTCCGCCAAGACGGTCTATCTTTTAGGTCCGGTTCAGAGACGTCGCAAACACAGAGACGTTATATGGAATGGGGTTTACATGAATTTAGTGGTGTTAAAGGGTTATTTATAATTTTGGAGGGATTAAGATGGTGAAGATAAGGCAAGCAGTTCCAAGTGATTCAAAGCGGTTTTTACTATTTCTGCATAAATTAGATTCAGAAACTAGTTTTATGTTATTTGAGCCAGGTGAAAGAAAGACTAGTGAAGAAGAAATAAAAAGAAACATTGAACAAATGGGAGAAAACTCTATAATGCTAGTTGCTGAGAGTGATGATAAGATAGTTGGATTTTTGTCAGCCTATAGAGGACATGTTAATAGAATTAGGCATAGTGCTACTATTGTAATAGGTATCCTCGAAGGCTTTAGGGGAAAAGGAATTGGAAAAACATTATTTGAAGAACTAGATCAATGGGCTATCAATAATGGAATTAGTAGACTCGGATTAACTGTTATGGTTAACAATGAAAATGCAATAAATCTTTATAAGAAAATGGGGTTCAAAATTGAAGGAACTAAAGAAAAGTCTTGCTTAGTTAATGAAGTATTCGTAGACGAATACTATATGGGAAAATTATTGATATAACTAACGAATATAGTGGAAACATCCACTCCATATAACAAAGTGTTTACACAAGGGTGCTGGAGGAACGTTCACTGAAACTTATCCATAGCCATAATGTAGAAGGGTCAGGCACCACACCTTCTCACTGGGTGGCAAGCACCGCCAAGACGGTCTATCTTTAGGGTCCAGCTCGAAGGCGTCGTAAACACTGAAACGTTACCTGCAATCCTTAGTATAATGTTGAGTTAGTAGTTAACTTGTTGTTGAAAGAAGAAATAAATGTGAAAAGAGTTAGTCATATAAGTAGAATAATACGAAACAAAAATTATTTGTGTGATTGGAGGACAAGCTGATGATTAATATAAGACAATTAACTGAAGCGGATATGCAACAAGCAATAGAAATAAAGGTTTTGTGTTGGACGGAAGAATTGGCTGGTAAGGCTGAAAATACTTTATCTGTTTCGGAGGAATTAGACGACTGGGTAAATTGGATGCATAAAGCCCAGGAAAACAATGATATCCGTTTGCTGATTGGAGCATTTGAAAACAATAAAATGCTTGGCGTTGCATTTGCCAGTTTTGCTGAAATTTTTGACATACCAGAAAAAGGAATAGAGTTAAATGGTCTTTGGGTATATCCTAACCAGCGAAACAGAGGGATTTCCCTCATGTTGATTATTTACATTTTGAATTTTTACCTTGAAAAGGGAATGGAAAAGATTGTTGTTTATAACCATCATTATGCACCATCCAATCAGTTTTATCGCAAATTTGATGCACAGATTGCCAAACAGGAGTATCAGATGAATGGCAGGCTTCTAATAGATGTATTCGTAGCAGATATGATGTCAATGAAAAGGAACATGGAGCAATCACTAAAAAAATATGCATAGAATTACATGTAGAGTCTGCTACAAAGTAATACATAGTATTTATATAATATGCTGCTAATTTCTAGATAATTAAAAAAGAAAAATCGAAGAAATATAAGGCTTATATTGGAGAATTTAGCTTGATTCCGCCATATAACAATAAATTTACGCAGAGGTGCCAGTGGACGCGTATTATGACAGTGCAGGCACCACACCATCTCACTCGGTGGCAAGCACCGCCAAGACGGTCTATCTTTGAGGTCCGGTTCAGGGACGTCGAAAACACGGAGACGTTCTCCGAAACTACATGCAATGGTCGCGACGTCCTGTCGCTGATTACAAAAACGAAGCTACGGAGATTTGAACGTTCATATTTGAAGAATAATGAGCAAATGGGTTACCATAAACAATTTGAAAAAGAACAAGAGTTTATTTATATAAGTGATGGGAGGTAAATATGCAAGTAGGAGATAAAATATCATTTGGCTGTTACGATTGGCGAGTGCTTGACATACAAAACAATGCGGTCTTGATAATAACTGAATACATGATCGAACAACACCCCTATAATAATTACGCCGGTGATGTGACATGGGCTGACTGCTCGCTAAGAAAATATCTTAACGGTGAGTTTTATAACAGATTCACCGCAGCCGAACAGTCAAGAATCATTTCGGTATTGAACAAAAACCACGATAATCAGTGGTATGGTTCAAAGGGAGGAGAAGATACTTGGGATTACATATATCTTCTAAGCATTGAAGAAGTAGTGTGTAAGTATTTCGGTGACAGCAGCAAAAACCTTGAAAACCGCAGTGCTAAGCAAAGATACTGGTTTCAAAGGAAAGACAAAAACAACAACAAACGAAGAGCGACATTCGATGGGTATGTATGGTGGTGGTGGCTTCGGTCGTCCGGGCGTGACAATAGAAGAGCCGTATATATCCACGGCGACGGCAATATAGGCATTCAGGGAAACGGCACCTTCCGCTACAGCAGCAACACGATTCATCCTTCAACAGGCGATAACAGCGGTGGAGTTCGTCCTGCTTTGTGGCTGAAGCTTTAGTATAATTCGCCATGCTATAATGATGAAAAATTTAGAGGAGGAAAATGAACAGGATGAAAACTGCGTTATTTTAGCAATCTGCATAACAAGAGGCACGATATTTAGAGACCATGGTGCTGTGCGTTACAATAGTATACTTGACATATTCCAATTTGACCAGATGAATGCAATAGATGTTTTAACGTTGGTTATCC
Source organism: Clostridiaceae bacterium (assembly GCA_018432235.1). GTDB lineage: Bacteria > Bacillota > Clostridia > Peptostreptococcales > Natronincolaceae > M1-B18. The sequence continues at coordinate 4,719 of JAHDLO010000015.1, forward strand.
CACATCTTTATATATTTTATGAAGTAATGAAGTGTGGAAAAACTATTTAAGGGTGCGATGTCCTGTCGCCCTCTGAGTCTCTAGACGTGTGGCATCGGAGAACAATATGTTTAGCACAAGGGTGATGTAGAAGGTTTTTAGGGTTAAGCCATCGCACCACATTCCTTCGCTGGGTGCAAGCACCTCCCGGGGGTATTCCTTTGGGGTCCATTTCGAAGGCGTCGCAAACACGGGAACGATATAGGAAATTGTCCCATCATTACGGGGCAGTTTCATACGGGTCGTTATTGCCAGTAAGCTTATCATACAAATAAAAAATGAGAGGATTGATTTAGTTGGGAATGTAAATGAGATTATTTTAGAAACAGAGAGGTTGATATTAAGACCATATGAGCCGAGTGATACAGAAGATATATTTAAGGTGGTATCTAGGCGAGAGATTGCAGATACTACAGTATCGATACCACATCCTTATCCACGTCAAACTGTTGAATGGTGGATTAATTTCATTAAAGAAAATATGGAAAAGGGTAATGCCTATGAGTTTGGAGTTTATAAAAAAGATGAACCACATATTTATATTGGAAATAGTGGGTTCGTAAATATTTCAAAGCAGCATAATAACGGAGAGATAGGATATTTTATAAGTCCTGAATATTGGAATCAAGGTTACGGAACAGAAGCGTGTTGTAAGATTGTAGAGTTTGGTTTTCAAGAGTTAAAGCTTGAAAGAGTTTATGGAAGATGTATGACAAAGAATGAAGGATCAAGAAAGATTATGGAAAAAGCAGGTCTAAAATATGAAGGTTTAGCAAAACACGAGGTTTTAAAATGGGATAAGTATGAGGACGTCTGGTATTTTGGCTTGATTCGTTCAGAATGGGAAGAAAATAATAGATAAGTTTAAATAGTATTGATTTGATAATAAGGTGGTATTGAATGGATAAGGGAGCTGATGGGACAACTTCCTATAACAGTGCATTGCCATAAGGCGCTGGGGCACCGTCAGTGAACCTTGGCCATTAAACATAACGAAGAGTTTCAGCGCCACATCGTTTCACCGGGTGCGAGCACCTACTAAGGGGTCAAGCTATAGGGTCCGGTTCAACGACGTTGGTAATGCGGGAGACGTTATCTGCAATCTCTAACATAATGTAGGTGAAGTAGTGGAGGCGAGGGTTGTAAAAAAGTATACGATAGGGAGAGTTATATGAATTTTAGGTTTGAAGCATTAGAAATTTTAATTGATATTTTAGATGGGGACAGTCTTAATGAAAAATTATTTCTAGAGTTTCTTAACTGTGAACAGCTCTAATCATTTATGGAACATGAACAAGAACTTTTTCGAAAAACTACAGAAAATAGTATAAAAGAAAATATAGAAGCAGCACTGGAAGGAAAAGGTGGTAATGATTCTTATGGATTTAATTACATTGTAAAATATAGATCACAAATAAAAGATAAAATCAGTGAGATGAAAAATAGGAGTAAGGAGTTAGAGGAAGTAATACTTAAAAGAATTAACAGATATGCCCCTTTAGACATTTATGATAATAATTATACTATACATATATATGGGGGCGGATGTGATTATGGTTTTTCTCAAAGAAGTGGCGAATGTTATATAAATCTAGCTTTATTAGCTGATAAAATTGAATTTTTAGAAGATATAATGGTGCATGAGTATTATCATTCAAGAAGAAGAGAAGGCGAAATTCCACCATATGATTTTTCTAAGGAAAGTTATTTAAAGACACTTATGTACCATATCATGGAAGAAGGCGTGGCCACGCTTGTTCAATTTGAATATGAGAAAAAGCACAATGGTTTCGCTTTTTTAAGTAAAGAGAGATTTGAAAAAAGGTTAGAGTATTTTAAAAATCTGAACAATTGTATTAGAGAGTGTGGTATAAACAATAATTATTCAAAGGAACTTGTATTAGAATACTTTCAAGATAGTATACCAAACTATGTCGTAGGTTATTGGATTGGACAAGTATTATTTAAGGAAGAAGGAAAACATGGATTAGAGCTATGGAATCGTAATTGTGATTATATTGGATCCTTTAAAAGATATATAAATATTATAAGACAGTACAAATCAGTTAGTGGTTTATCCAAAGAAGTAGAAGACTATATACTAAATTTATAGATGAAATTTATTATATGATAACTTATAAAAACAATTTTATAAATACTGAGACGCTAACATTCTTAAACATCATTAAATAAAGAGGTTTTGTAGATGTAAAGGGTAGGTGGAAATGAGACAGCAGATAACAATGTTTTTGGAGCAAGGGTGCTGGAAGCACGTGTTAACGGAAAGATCAGCGCACCACACCATCTCACTGGGTGGGAAGCACCGCCAAGACGATCAATCTTTGGGGGCCAGTTCGAAGGTGTCGGGAATGGCAGGACCATTATAGGAAATGGCGATTTCGGGGCTGTTCTTTGGAGCTTTGTCTAATTGAGGTATAGATGTTGGGCTGATAGTGAGATTAATTTATAAAAAATATTATTAATTTTATGTAGGTGATGGTGATGAATAGTATAGGAAAAAGAATATTGGTTATAGGCTCACCAGGTAGTGGTAAAAGTACTTTTTCAAGAAAACTTACAGCAATAACAGGAATACCACTTATACATCTTGATAAAGAGTTTTGGAATTACGGTTGGGTTGAAACACCAAGTACTGAATGGGCAAAAAAGCAAGAGAACTTATTATCTGGAAATGAATGGATTGTTGATGGTAACTATGGTAGTACATTAGAAATGCGTATGGAAAAAGCTGATACGATTATTTGCTTTCGGTTACCTAGGGTTGTATGTCTATTGAGTTATTTTAAAAGAGTACTAAGTAATATAAACAAAATTAGGTCTGATATGCCAGATGGTTGTCCTGAAAGCTTTGATTTTGAATTTATGAAATATATATGGAATTTTCCTAAAACATCAGGTAAAAAAAATCTTGAAAGACTGGAAAGAAATAAAGATAAATTTATAATAGTCTTCAATAAGAGAGCTGAAGCCAAAAAATACTTAAAGAGTTTAACTAATTGAATTAACTAAGTATAAATATGATTTGATTTATTTATTGCTGAGTTGAGAAAATGAGGTTGAAAGACATCGCCACTCCCTATAGCAATGTTTTTGCACTAGGGTGCTGAAGGCGTGGTCAGTGAAGCTTAATCCATTACCATAATGGAGCAAGATCAGAGCACCGCATCCCTTCACCGGGAGCGCAGCTCCGCCAGGGTGTAAGGTCAAGCGGGTCCGGTTCAGGGACGTCGCAAACACGGAGACGTTAGATGACAGAAAAGTTAAATTGTACATATGCCCAAAATGGAATAAGCATAGCTGTTTTATTATAGAGGATAGCTTCCTGGCAAGATAAATGGGGACAATAGTAGAATAGCGTGAACCAAGCATTTATAATAATTCTAAGTAAGTGAGGAGGTGAAATAATTGACATTTATATATTTAATGAACAATCAAAAGCCATTAAATAATGAAGTTATAAAGAGTCATGTGGAATACTTAAAAGAACTAAAATCACAAGGTAAACTTATGCTCTGTGGCCCTTTTACGGATTATCCTGGCGGTATGGTCATTTTTCTAGCAGAAGATTTAAATGAAGCAACAAAAATTGCAGACGCTGACCCATTCATTGCATCAGGGTTCAAGTCATGTGAAATAAGAACAATAGAACTAGCAAATGAGGAAAACAATTATTTACTTTAATGTTGGAACAAAAGCATTATTTTAAGTTCACAATGTTCTTAAAATATGCTGCTAATTACTTGATATTTGGAAAAGAAAATGAGGAATGGATGGCCGGGAACGAAGTTCCGCCAAGACGGTCTATCTTTGATGACCGGTTCAGGGACGTCGCAATGACAGGACCGTTATATGCCATCTATTAATTGAACACTTGAGAGTGAGTTTTTTAAAAATATTAGAACTAATTTAACATAAATAAGGAGCTGAATAGTTTGAAATTAAGAAATCTTGTACCGTTAATCATTGTCTTTCCATCAGTTGTTATTGGTGCCGTAACCATGTATTTAAATAAAATCCCAATAGGTATTTGGAGTCAAAATATTGTTGCAATAATAATATCAGGATTTCTTTCCTATCTGATTTTGAAGGAAACACCTAGAATAAGTAAAAGTAGCTCTTTTGGTTTTATTGTTCCGATAACAATAATTCTCTTAACTCTTACATTTTTAGATAGTGGTTTAGATGGTGTTCATAGATGGGTATCTATCGGTCCAATTAAGCTGAATGTTGCAAGTATAATATTACCTATTTTAATTATAGAATTATGGAGAATTTTAAAAGTATTAAATTGGTGGTATTCCATGATAATTACCATAGCAGTTTCTATTTTACTCGTTTTACAACCCGATGCATCACAAACAACAGGGTTTATATTTCCAATGATAATAATACTATTAAGTAAAGCCAATAAGAGTATTATTCGATATAGCCTTATAAGCTTAATATCAGTAATTCCTATAATATCTTGGATTTTTATTGATAGCTTGCCTCCTGTTGATTATGTTGAAAATATCGTATTAATGGTCAAAAACTTAGGTTCAGTATGGTTTCTACTCGGAATCGCTTCGCTATCACTATTGCCAATACCTTTCATAATATTTCCATCGAAGAGCTATAGGTTAATATCGAGGAGTCTTGGTTTGTATTTTACAATTATATTGATTTCTACATTGTTTGGTAATTTTCCAGTTCCACTGATGGGTTTTGGAATTTCTCCAATAATCGGTTATTTTATAGCTATAACTTGGTTAATTAAAGTTAGAAAGATAAACGGTAATTTGGAGGAACCTTTATGATAGAAATATTGTTTGGAGAGAGCGAAGCAGGGGGCATGAAAGTAGCAAAAAATTATCGAAAACCTGATTTTGTTAATGGGACAATAGGTTGGATTGGGAAGAAACCAAGCAAAGAAGAGTTTGAAAAGATGTTTGACGGTGATGCGGTTGGTGGAAATTCCTCTGAAGTGATTTGTATTCCTTTTATGCTGGATATCGGTAATATTAATGTTTCAATTGAAAGTGAGTATAGAAAAAAACTTATATTTGATATGTATGCCATAAATGGAATGGAGGATAATAGGACCTTAAAAGATTTAGAGGATACATGGAAAAAATACTTGAATGAAATAGAAAGACTGAAAGATTATGCAAACCAAGGAGAAGCTATTCGTTTATGGTATAGCGATGCCCCGTATTCTGTGTGTGGGTTTTATTATGTATGTAATATTTTGAGTGAATACAATTGTAAGATCTATACTATAAAGCTACCACAGTATATGCAACTATCAGATAATACAATGCAATTTTATACATCATGGGGAGAAATAAATGCTGGTAAGTTGTATAAGTTTCTTCATTTAGAAAAAGAGTTATCTTCTTTTGCAATACGTTCATTTGCATCCAAGTGGATTGAATTAAAGGAAGAGAGAAGTACCTTAAGGGCAGTTGTTAATGGTAAAGTAATCGGTGTTCCAGAAAATTTTTACGACCACGTTATCAGAAATGAAATTCCGGATGGTGAGTTTATTATGGGACGTTTGATTGGAAATATTCTAGGGAAATACCCTCTTGGAATAGGTGATTGGTGGTACATTAAGAGAATTAATAAGTTGATAGAACTGGGTGAACTTATGGTGGTACAAAAACAGAAAGAAATGTATAGGCAAGTACTTAAAAAGGTATAAAGTGATATTTACAAATTTTAAAGTATTGGGGATGAGTATAAATATTTGCAGTAAGACGTTTTATTTATAAACGACGTCACTACTCCCTATAACAATGCATTTGCATAAAAGTGTTGGAAGCTCGTTTTTAGGGCAGGTTCAGCACCACACCTTCACACTGGGTGGCAAGCACCTCCAAGGGGTATTCCGCTGGGGTCCAGGTCGAAGACGTCGCAAACACGGGCACGTTGTGCGGTATACAAACCGTGGAGGCTCCCGGCTCCAGCTGTCGGGAGTATTGGTGAAACTAGCTATGATACCAGTATTCATATATTTATTTTACATAAGAATATTTATTAAAATAATATTTAGGGAGGAAAATCCTATGAAAAAGAAAAGTATAATATTAATCATTTCTTCAATAATCATTTTATTAATTACAGCATGCCAAAAGGTTAATAATACTCCCTTACAAGCTTCTATGTCAATGAAAGCAGATATGGAGCATCTAAATTATGAAGAATTTAAAGATGCATATGCAAAAGGTGAGGAGAGTTGGATTACAAAAGAACAATTCGTTGAAGTTAAAGGGCTTATGACTTCTCGCGTTGGTCATGAAACTTATGAATTGCTTAAGTTCGACAATGGTGAAATGATATTAGTAGAATTTGCCGCATTAACAGAGAAAGGTGAATTTAAAATACAAGGAATTAAGATTGTACCTGATGAAATGAAAGAATTTTTCAAATAGATAACAGTATTATATATTTGCTGCACATCTTTTATATAATGTGCAGTAAAAGTGTTTAAATGATAGGGGGATGTGAAGTGAAGAAGGGATTTCTAATAATTTTAATTACTTATTTTATTGCATCATTAATTCGGGGATTTACTGGGATATCTTTTAATCCTTTTTATGACGAGTTTGACTTGGTGCTTTTTCTAAAAGACCTAATAATATGGACTCTTTCATATGTAGGCGTAAGTTTAATTATATCTCAAATTACAAAGAAAGATGTTAATTAAAAATAGTTATTGCTATTAGTTTTTAGGACACATCATTGTATATATTTATCGTTAATTTCCTATAACGAATTTATTAAAATAACAAAGTCATGGAGGATCAATGAAAAGATTTATATTGCTTCAAGCCTTAAGAATATTTGCTCAACGGATATAGCTTGGAGGCTATGCCTGAGTGGAGAATAGAGCTTGGCATACAAGTATTTCTTGTATGCCATATAAATAATAATGAAAGGGTGATTCATATGAGACAAGTAAACATAATTAAATCGTATAAATTAAGGAGGGTGACTATATTTTAACCCTCGTATTAAACAGGAGGTATTTTATGTCATTTAATTGGATTAATGCAGAGGAATTTTCATTCAACACTTTTTTATTAATGGATAGGTGGATAATTAGATTCATAACAAAAATAAAGTGGCCAGAATTCAGGAAAAATCTTGGGATTGCTTTAACTCACAACCCTTCAGTATGTTGGTATTTTATTAATAAATGTCCAGAATGCAAAGATGATGTATATGAAATGCTTCAGAATCTACCTATAAACCTTACTGATGAAGAAATTAGGAAGAGCGAAATATTTGTACTAAATGAAATAGACAGCTTTGTAGTTTATGTCTATCCTGATATTATGGAGCAATGTCCTTATATTAGAGATTGGAATGAAGAACGCCTATTATCAATGGTAGATTTTAGAGATAAAGTTGTACTTGATATAGGAAGTGGTACAGGAAGGTTAGCTTTTGTAGCAGCGAAGTTGGCAAAATGGGTATATGCTAGTGAACCTGTTGATAGACTTAGGGAGTATATGCGAGAAAAAATTCAACGTTTACAAGTCAAAAATATGTTTGTAATTGATGGTACTGTTGAAAGAATACCTTTTGAAAATGATGTCTTTGATATAGTAATGTCAGCACATGTGGTAGGTGATGATTATGTCAAAGAGTATAACGAGATGAAACGCGTCGTTAAGTCTGGTGGATACATTATTGAATGTATGGGAGAAGATGATCGTAAAAGGAATGCACCTTCGGAAGACTTAATAAAACTAGGTTTTGATTATTCTCATTATACTTCAATTTCAGGTGGAGATGTATATCGATACTGGAAACAAATTATAAAGTAATAATTTATTAGCTAAAGGGGCCGACGTCCTGTCGGCCTCCGAATATTGGGCCCTCCCACGTAACATAACAATGTTTTACATAAAGGTGCTGGAAGCACGTTTTTTAGGGAACGGTTAGAGCACCACACCTTCTCGCTGGGTGACAAGCACCGCTAAGACGGTCTATCTTTAGGGTCCGGTTCAGGGACGTCGCAAATAAGGGGATGTAAGCTGAAATACTCTAGTAAATAACGCGGGAGGTTTGATATTATGACAAACTTTATATATAGAGTTACTGCATTTTCGGATAGTATTGATGGGGGTAATCCAGCAGGCGTTGTTTTAGATGCGGATTCATTCTCAGAAGAACAAATGTTAGAAGTTGCAAAAGAAGTTGGCTACTCTGAAACTGCTTTTGTTATGAGATCAACTAAAGCTGATTTCAAAATTAGATTTTTTACTCCAACGGATGAAGTTGATCTATGTGGACATGCTACGATAGCTACGTTTAATTTATTAAGAGACTTAGGAAAAATTACTGTTGGATGTTATACACAGGAAACAAAGGCGGGCATTCTAAAAGTTCAGGTATATGATAAGTACGTTTACATGGAGCAGAACGCACCTATGTATTATGCGATAATAGATAAGAACGAAATTGAAGGATGTTTTGAAAGCAATCACAGAGATTATATAGGCGATATGCCAATACAAATCGTATCAACTGGCCTTAAAGACATTATATTGCATGTTAAAGATTTAGAGACACTATTAGATCTTCGACCAAACTTAGATTTAATTGACGCAATCAGTATAAAGTATGATGTGGTTGGTATTCATGCTTTTTGTTTGGATACATTATATGGTGCTGAGGCACATGTGAGAAATTTTGCACCAAGATATGGCATAAATGAAGAAGCTGCAACGGGAACTTCAAATGCAGCCTTGGCTTGTTATTTGACGAAATATTTGAAGAATAAGTTTGGGGGCAGTTTCGTCATAGAGCAGGGTTATAGTATGAAGAGGCCATCGAAGATAATTGTAAAAGTAAGTGCTGTGGATGCTGATGTAATTGAAGTGTATGTTGGGGGAAGTGCAATTTCAATTTAAAGAAGTTTGCTTTTATCTAATGTATCTTAGCTAACAACGCACTCAAGTTCGTTTCGCTTGTTTTGGTCCTGCCTTCGAAGAAGCAAAGCACATGCTTGTCGGCTTTGATAATTCAACGGAACTCCTTAAAATTGGAGAAGAACTTAAGCTTCATTATGATAAGGAAAATGTACAGTTTGTTTATGCATCAACCAGAGAAGAACTCCCTTTTGAAGATAGTCGGTTTGATCTGATATACGATAGGCGTGGACCGACATCCATACTTAATCATAGTAGGATTCTTAGATCTGGAGGGACGATTTTCGGTATTCATTCCGTTGAGAAGAATAGAGTGTTAGAGCAAATTGAAATGAATGGATTTGTTGATGCTGAAATAGAAGAATTCGATGAAGCACTAATTATATTTCCAGATGAGAGAGAGTTTGCAAAGTATCTTTCTGCTTCACATGGTAACCCTGATTATACTCTACCAGAGAACAAGGCTACGCTCAAAAGATTGATTTTGGAAAATAATCGCAATGGAAGGTTAGCTTTAAAAGAGTGGAGATATATATGGAAAGCTAGAAAACCATAAGTAAAAGATTAGATTGGTTACTAGAAGGTAACCTAGATTAGTAGCCCCCTACAACATCTAACAATGTTTTTAGCGCAAGGGTGCTGGCAGCACGTGTTGAGGGAAAGATCAGCGCATCACATCTTCTCACTGGGTGCAAGCATCGCCAAGGGGAAAGTTTACGAGGGTCCGGCTCAGATACGTCGCAAACACGTTAACGTTATATGAAATTTTCCTGCCTAGTTGTCTTTAAAGCAAGGCTAACGAGGGTCTAATTGGGCTAACTTGTTTTTACGTAGGGATGCCAGTGGTATTTTATCAATTTGTGAAAGGAAGATGATATGAAAAAGCAGTTTACAGAGGCACTACATAAAAGTTCCATTGCAGATATACAAAACATTTCTAAGAGCGATTTACACAACCACGCTGGACGTGGTGGAAGTATTCAATATATTGAAGAATGGGCAAATGTTAAAATCCAGCTACCGGTTAAGCCCTTTGACTCCTTATCTCAAATGCAAGAGTGGTTTGAAAGTAATGTGAAATGCCATTGTATCGGAGTTCAAGGTTATATCAAACGCATAGAAGCTGCATTTGCACAAGCTGAAAAAGATAATATCAAAATTTTAGCAATGAGCTTTGGTATCGGCGAAATAGATTCTTTGGGGAACATGGCGTCTTTTTCTAAAATAGTAAATGGACTGCATCAACATTATGCTCCTAATACAAAGTTTTTTCCTGAATTAGCGTTTGGACGTGAAAGTGAGATTGATACTGTTATTTATAGGATTGATGAAATATTATCGTACAATTGGTTTAAATCAGTGGATATTTGTAATAATGAATTTGCACAACCAATTAGAAATTTTAAGCCGATATATAAACGCGCAAAAGCAGCAGGATTAAGATTAAAAGCTCATGTTGGCGAATTTGGTAGTGCTGATGATGTTATGGAAGCTGTTGAAGAGCTAGAGCTTAATGAAGTGCATCATGGTATTGCTGCTGCACAATCAGTTCAAATTATGAAATGGTTAGCGGACAACAAAATTCAACTCAATGTTTGTCCTACAAGCAACATCAAGCTAAAAGTAGTTGATAGTTATGCTAATCATCCGATTAGAAAGCTTTATGATTATTCAGTTCCTGTAACAGTTAATACAGACGACTTGCTGATATTTAATCAAACCATTTCACAAGAGTATCTTAATTTGTTTAAGGCTAAGTTAATGACAGCTGATGAACTTGACGCTATACGAGAAACTGGTTTAAATCATTCTTACTCTTTAAGCTGAGAATATTATCAGTATGTAATTTAAGTATAAAAATGCTATACTGAAATTACTCAAATAGCAAAATGTAAAAAGGGGGATTAAGAGTGAAGAATCAAATCAAGGAATTAATATTAAATCTTGGTGCGGATGTGTGTGGTGTCGCTAACATTGATCGCTTTTCCCATGCACCAGCAGGCTTTCATCCGAGAGATATATTCTCCTACTGCAAATCGGTCATAGTGTTCGGCATAGCTCTTCCAAAAGGGTTGACCATGATAGAACCAAGATTGATATACGGTCATTTCAATTATAGCACATGCCCTGAGGCTGATTGGGTAGCATTAAGAGCTGCAAAAGAGATTGAAAGGATATATAGAGGCTATGCTGTACCGCTTCCCTCAGACGGACCTTATGAATACTGGGATGCAGCAAAACTGGAAGGCCGCGGTCTAATATCCGTGAAACATGCCGCCGTACTCGCAGGATTAGGAGCACTAGGCAAAAACACCTTACTACTAAACGAAAAGTATGGTAATTTGTTGACTTTGGGAATAGTACTTACAGAGCTTGACCTTGTCTCCGACTCACTTGTGGAGAGTATCTGTATAGATGGCTGCAATTTGTGTATCGAAAACTGCCCGTCTCAAGCATTGGATGGTCGAAACACAAATCAGGCTAAATGCAGACCGCATACATATGGAACCAATGACAGAGGCTTTGATACTGTTAATTGCAATAAATGTAGGGTGATTTGTCCAATGAGACATGGTAAGAATGGGAGTTGGGATGCAACTTAAACTCACCAGCAATTATTCTAGCATAACCGTTAGTCGTAATATAGCCTTTAGTTGATGTTTGCAGTATCAAGGAGAGTGAATGTTCCATAATATGCAAAAATCAGGATTGGTCTATTTTGATAAGCGCCACTCAGGTTGGCGATTATCAAAAAAGACTGATCAAAAGAGGTTGGTCAGAAGTTAAATAGCCTTGCGTACCAAGTGTTATCATCCATAGGGACAGTAATTGAAGCAAGTGGTATTCGGTACAGGGGAAAGGAGAAGCGGTCAGTCATTTTTTAAATGGCTGACCGCTTCTTCATGTTTACTGCTGATACTTATTCCGTCAGTAGGTTATACAGTACCTGTGCCATTTGGGCACGGGTGTAGTCAGCTTCAGGCAAAAGGTATCCGTTATTGCCGACGATGATACCGGACTTCACCAGATAGGTCATGGCCTCTTGTGCATAATCTGCGACTACGCTGCTATCTGTAAAATCAGAAATCAGTTTGTCGGAATCACCTTTGGGCAGTCTGTTCAGCACCTTCAGCACGTTATATAGCAGCGTGAATGTCTCCTGACGGGTGATGGCGGCTTCGGGGGCAAATTTGTTGTCACCGACGCCCCTCGAAATGCCCAGCCGCTTCGCTGTCGCAAGATAGCCGGTATAATACGTATTGCCGGCGTCAGCAAAGTTGTTGGAGCTATCTGCGTCGGCTTCAATGCCATAGGCCCGCAGGAGGAGTGTGATAAACTGCCCGCGGGTCAATGTGGAGTCGGGGCTGAAGGTGGTGGCAGTCGTGCCGGAGGTAATTCTGCGGGAGGCTAAATAGCTCACCGCATCGGCGTACCACGCCGTGCTGGCCACGTCGGCATAAGCAACCAGGCTGTAACCCACGGCGTAAAGGCTGAAGTGTGTGGTCTGGAAGGTCACAGCCTTTGCCTTCAAATCGTAGCGTCCGTTTGTCACGCAACTCAGGCTCCCGTTACCGTCAATATACCAGATGACAATGCTTTCGGGAGATTCAAGCTCCCTCGCTGTCGGAAGGTATGGAATGGATACCGCAACAGGTGTGTCTGGGTTGCTCCAATCAGTCTCAACGCCGTCCAGTGTTAATGTGAGGGAGAGAACTGGACGCCCCCCTACGGCAACCCGTGCCTCGTCGTGCAGAGCGGCGCCGTCGACTTTGCCGATGGCAATGCCGGCGGTTTTTCCCTCCAGACCTACCATCCCCTCCAGCATGCCGGAAGGGATGCTGATTTGGGCGATTGGCGTATCGATGGTAAGAGAAGTCCCGCTAGTTGTCCCCACCAGTGCCTCTGCGGGCAGCGCCACCAGATAGCGGTCAACGCCTGAAAGCTCGGGTAGGGTCAGGGTGGCATCGGCGTTGCCTTCAAAAATTTCCCTGGCCAGATCCCCCAGCGACACAATTGCCTGCCCACCGCTTATCCGGATGCTGATGTCGGTACGGCTTATGCCGCCAATTTTTAGAACAGCACTTATCTCGCCAGCGTTAAGTCCGGTGCTTTGGCTACCGCTTTCGGAGCCACCGTCCGAGTCTGAAGTGCTCTGGATACTGATGTTTTGTACCCGTACGGTATACGTGGTCTGTGTGCCCCCGGAGGAGGTCACCGTCACGGTAAACACGGTCTCGCCGTAGGGCAAGGATAGCGGCCCGGCGGTGGAGACGGCGGAGCCATTGCGCTTCACAGTAACGATGGCAGCCGAGTCTTCTGCCACTGCCGTAAGGGTGGTAGCGGTCAGGTCATAGGTCTTGACGATGTATTCATACACCTCCGGGTCAAAATCCAGCTGCACGCCGGTGAGCTTCAGAGAGGAAAGTCGCGCATTGCCGGCGGACATGGAGGTGAAGGTCAAATCGACAGAGTGGCCCGCGGTGCTGAAGCTAAGCGTGGCAGTGTCCGAAGACTCCTCTCCGTCAATGCTCAGCAGACTGCCTTCGGTTCCGTTGTAGGTTTGAAGGGTTTCTAAGGCGTTTCCGCCTTCGTCCCGCAGCGTCGCCACAATGTTGCCGTTGGAGAGGCTCTGCATGGCGTTGTTGGCGGCGTTCACCCGCAAGGTCGTAGCACCGTCAACGGTTTCCAGGGTACTGGACAGGGACACTCTTTGGCCATATCGCTCGATGAGGCTGTAAATTTGAACATAATCCAGGTCGTTGCCGCTCTCGGCGTCATCCACCGCATTCCCGTTCTCAAGAAGCACCACGCGGAAATAGACCCAGGTGCCCCCGTCGGGGATCTCGCCGTCCTCGTCCAGCAGACTCGCCAGCGCGGTCTCCTCCAACGTTACGTTCACCGGCAGTAGGCCGTCGTTGAGGGCGGTTATGGCGTCGGCACCCGAAAAGAGTCCTGCCCAAAGAGGATCACCCGTAAAGTTGGTATTGTCCCAAACTTCCAGCCGGACGGAGTGGACAGCCGAATTTAGGGCTGCATACCCGCTGGTTTCCAACTGGATGAGGAAGCCTCGCTCCCGCCCGCTTTGCTTGGTTATGGCGATCTGACCGATGTCGACATCCGGCAGGCTCAGATTAAGGAAGCCGCCGGCCGTTCCGGTTTTGTCCTCGCTGCCAAACAGTGCCGTCACGGCGTAAGCAGTACCGACGACGGTATCTGGCACAGGATAGAGGACGGTGAAGGTTTCGCTGTCTCCGGGCAGGATGCTCAGGTCTGCATATAGAAAGTCATCATCGCCTACGGAAACGGTGATTCCTGTAATGGTATCCATTCCGTCATTAGTGACGGTAAAGCTTACGGGCAGCTCCAGTCCGGGAATGACGTCGGCGTAAAGGAACTGGGGCTCCGCCACCGAAATGGTGCTTTGATATGCAACCGTGGCGACGGACATCGTCGCTTCTCCGGTTTTGGTGTCCGCCAGCACCATGACAAGATGCACCTCACCGGTTACCAAATCTGTCCTGGCGTCCAGAGAGCCCAGTATGGTTCCCGCCGGTAGCTTCAGTAGTCGCGTCCTGCCAGATAGAGAGAACACCCCCTCGGATATCTGAACAGGCTTTGCGCCGTAAATAGCGTATGCGTAAGTGTCGTCCTCTGCTTCACACCAGAGTATTGAAAGCTCCTCCAGGGTCTTCGCACCCTTGGAAAAGAGGAAGCTGTCGTAATCGCGGACGACACTGTCTTCGGACAATGACAGGGAAAGCGTGGGATATAGGGTCCCATCGGCATTGACCGCCGCCAGTTGTATTGAAAGCTGCTCACTCTCGTCAATGTGATTCCAACCCGCCACAAATCGGAGGACCCCGTTCGGGAATTCCACGGCTGTGATTTGCGGATTGTAATCTTCCGTAGCGTTTTCGGTGAGGCGTAGGGTACTGCGCACTGTTCCATCGGCCTTCAGCACGGTGCAGAAGAGTTCTGAATCTCCCTCGTCTTCCATTACCTGATAAAGAATTGCTGTGGTGCCATCCGCCATCATGGCGGTGCTTAGGGCCGTAACCTGAGCTAGGCTGCCGTCATACAGGACCTGCGCCTCGCCCCACGACGAGCCGTCATAAAGGGCGTACATCAGGTAATTGGAGGAAAACTCCAGAGGACTCTCCAGATCGCCGAGGGTCACGCCCAGCCAAGCCGCGATGGCTTTGCCATTGGCGGAGGCTGTTACAGGGCTCAGCTCAGGTGTGTCGTTGGTAGTCAGCTGTGTGGTCAAAAACGTACCGGAGGCCGGATTATAAATCGACGCCATTACCTCTGTGGAGGCAAGTGCGCTTACGACATCTTCTGACGTGGCTTCCTCCCCCGCCTTGCCGTCAGGAGCGATGAAATACCGCAACCATACGGCGGAAGCGCCTCCAGACGCTGTGCCGGAGAGGGCAAGATCGCTGTCGGGGTAGTCGGATTCGTCAATTTCTTCTCCCTCTGGATATTCCCCGTTGGTATCCCGCACAGAGAACACCACCGCGGTGTCCCTCAGATCGGTGCTGCCCATGTCTGAAAGATAGGCCAGCAGGCTGCCATCTTCAGCTAGCAAGGGGGCGGCGTAGGGATAAGCGTTGCTCTGGAGCGTTTCCATTTTCGACTCGTGGGAAGCACTCATCAGACGCAAGACTGATGATGGTGTGCCCCAGGAGCGCTGGAAGCTGTCCAGATAGGAACGGCCGTCATAGCTTATGGTCTGGGAAACGGGAACCAGCTCCGGCTGGCTCATGCTAAACAGCCTGCCGGAGGGGAGCGTGCCGCCGCTAATCAGACGGTTGATGTCGTTGTAGTTGTTGAAAGTCCAACTATTGGAGTAGTTTGTGAGCTCATAATCACCTTTGACGGTGTATAGGGGTCCGAGTTTGATTTCAAAGGCCACGCCTACCTCGCCCGAAATGCCAAGCCTCTGTCCGTTTTCCGTCTGTCCGTCGCTGTCCAGATACCACAGGTAGGTCTGTGACAGAGTACCTTTGCCATAGGGCCCGGCCCAAAGGGCAAGCACCTTGTAGTCTCGGCCCACGCCTCCTGAGCCGTATATGCTGAAGGTGGGGGAGATTCTTGGGATATAGGCTGTTTTGCTGCCGTCAGCAGAGCGTAGGATAGTCAGCCCCGACGCCACAGACATGTTGGTTCTGAACTTTGCCGTTACCGGCACAACGCTGATGTAGCCGTTGTACCTGCGCTCATATTCCTTGCTGGCTCCCAGGTAAAGGTCTCCCCGCAGCAGGCTCAGATCCCATTTTTGAGTGGTCACATTGAATTTCAAAGAGCATTCGATATAGGCGCCGCCACTGTAATACCTAGAGGAGTCACCAGATGACCGGGCAATCTTCATAAACTCACTCCGTCCGACCCCCTTCCCTCGGACATTGGGCAGAAAGCCATAGGTCGCTGGGTCGTCAGTGTTCATAAGCACGCCCGTTGGTGCATTGTTCCAATTAAACTTCGAACTAGCACTTTGCCTAAGTACTCCCTTATAAACCAACGGATCGTCAGTGGAGGAAAGCTCTAAGCCAAGGAACCTATAGAAAGGATGGGCTGTGATGGAATTGGTCATCTCCAGCGCCTCCTTCACCAGACTGTTTCCGATGCTGATCGAATCGCCTGTAGAGCCCGGTAATATGCTGCTAAATAAATCCCACAGCTGAGCATTATCCATAATCCTATAATCCATCTTAGGAATCCCATGCAGTCTTTGTACCCGGATCGGCTTGGAAAGCTGATAGATTGACCTGGAGTCGTTACTGTACATTGCCGTGACAGAAGGATAGACATACCCTTTTTCCCCAGGCTTGAGCTTCCAATGAATCATATTACTGAGTGAGCCGCTTATATCATTGGAGAAGCGCAGGATAAAAATATCCGAAAATGGGTGGGATTGTTCCACCACACCGCGTTCTGCATAGCCTAGGCTCGCCCCTGAGCCGTCTGCCAAATGAAGGTAATACAGCATATTTTCATTGTAGCCCGGGAGCATCAGGGTCATATTCAGCAGCGCCTGTGACGGTACTTCCTCCAGCTTCAGCAGACCATCGTCCAGTGATAGCTCCTGACCATCCAGGGTGAGGGACTGACTGAGGATAATCGCCTTGTTCTGAACCAGGCTGTCGTTCAGCTTTGTAATCCCAGCGCTTACGCTTACGCCCAAGGGAGAGGATTTTCTGGCCTGGATGTCGGCGTTTTCCACCGTGATGTAGGTGGGGAAATAGTCTGCCTCGGAAAGCGCACCAAAGCTCACCTCAATCACATATTTAAGCTCGTCAGAGGGAGTAATCCTTCTGCTGTAGCCCATAAGGTCAAAGGAGAGGGCATAACGGCCGTAGCTGTCGGCTGTCACAGTCTGATCTGCGTTTCCAAGGCTGCCGTTTATCCTTGTGCCGCTGTAATACTCCCCGTTTACATACAAGCCGCCCCGCACAGTAACAGGGTCGGTGTAAGCGTCACCCGTTGTGTCATTGAACAGGGATAGGGACACATTATAGTTGATCTTCGGCAGGGTCACAGTATGGATGGGGTAGAGGTCAAAGGAGGCGGCTTTAGTCTGCCCTGCCTCCAGCATATTCTTCTTAAGCACCGCGAAATCATATAGCTCCTGGTAGGTGTCCAGGGGATAAAACACCACGTCGCTTGCGATGCTGCTTTCCTCATAGACTCCCACCGAGCCAAGGGTAGTTAAGGTTTTCTCCTGACCGTTTCCGTTGGTATAGACCATCCGGAACGGCAACTGTGGAGTGGTCTGGAACAGGTATAGACTATCCGTGCCGCTTACCACCACCTGCTGGGAGACGGACATGCCGGTCCGGGCGTGGGTAGCAGTAACCGTGCTGGTGCCCGCAGCGTCACCCTGAAGCCTCAGTATGGCGCTGGGGGGCAGTGTGAGACTGTCACCCTCTGTAATTTGTGTGTTCCCATACCAGATGGAGGCACTCGAACCACTTATCGACCAGGTGATCTGGTCGGCCACGTTGCTCCAGGCGTAGGTACTGCTGTTGATGCTGACTCTTTTACTCAGGTTCAGCCCCGTGCGGGAGCGCAGGACACCTGTAGAATATATTTCTCCGTCTACCAAATCAGGTTTTAGCTCCACCCTCAGTCCGCCAGTAGGAAACCCACCGACCCAAAAGTTCATTGTACCGGAGCGATAAACGTAAACACAGTAGGAGTCGACGGACCAGGTGGCGTCGTCGGGGTTTTTCACCTGAAGGGACACGGTGTATACATCCATCAGGCGCCCCGTATTTACACTGCTGACAGAAACCGATATAGTACCCGGGGTAGCAGCCATTACAACGGGGGTAACCTCGCTGTTGCGGGTTACGGTAAGCTGGTATTCGGCTTCGTTTGTTGTGTTTTCTGGAGAAGCTGTAACGGAAAAGCTGCTGCTTTCGTCAGTAAGATAGAGGGAGGAGGGCCGTATCAGCACCGCCTTGGCAGGTTTTTCCCGCACACGGATGTCAGCCTCAGCGGTCAGTGTGATGCCGGATGCCGTATCGGTGGATTTAATCTCAAGGATATAGCCGTATACCCCCTTTGCCGTAGCAGTTTGCAGATGCTCGCTCGGAACAGTATAGGAAACTATGGGGGTGGCGGCGCTGGCGTTCTGAAGATCTTGCCAGACCTGCGCTCCCCGCTGTAGGGTATCGCCTGAATAGACCGCACTGTAAAGCGTAAAGGTGTAGTCTGTTCCGGCTCCTGCGGTCACTGCTTCATTTCTTGCGGTGATGTTGGTGGCAATACTGACCTTAGCGTCGCTGCCCTTCAGCACCTCCAGCTTTGACAGTGCTGTGGGCACATAGAGATAGGCTCCGTCAGCCTCTGTCACCTTCAGGGTGGGGGTGCTGAGAGTTACTGTATTGCTGGAAATGGGATTCGTCACGGTCAAAGAAAAGGACACCGTTCCAACGCCGAGTACGGTAATGTTGCCGTTTTCGTCAATGGTGGCCACCGCGTCATTTCTGCTGCCCCATATAAAATATTCCTTCTGCTGCCAGGTCGCTGCCACGTTCAGGGTATAGCCCAAAGAAAGGCCGGAGGCCGCAGAGGCGGAAATGCTGTTGGAGCTTGGCCAGTCGGTATAGGTCAAGGCGACATCCGATTCATCGTCTACGAGAATCAGCGGGGGAATCGCATACTGGGCGGTGAGACCATACAGCAGCTCAAAGGAATCGTCGGCATTGTCGTCCAGATAAAATTCTAGTATATAGATGACGTTCTCACCTGTGGTGTTTTCCGGCGCGGTGAAGGTTCCCGTGAGGCCGGTGGCCTGTCCGGTGGTTTCATCAATTGCCACGGTCAGGGCTACGTCTGTCGCTGCGATCCCGCCCTCGTTTACGGCTGTGACGGCTCTAGCCTTGAGGGCCGTGGAAACCGTACCGTCCAAGCGGGAGCTTTCAGCCAGCCAAGTCCGAAGCTCTGTGTCTGCCTTCAGCGGGACTGAGACCTTCACGGTGGCCGTGGGGGCAGTGCCCTGATCCACAGTGGCCTCCGGCTTGGCGGCATAGAGGAGCGCCGCGGTGGCATCGAAGGCGGCTATGGCGATGGCAGCGTCCCCTGCTCCGGGCTCTGCCAGTCCCCTGCCCGATAAATCCTCTGCCCCTATGATTGCGGTTACTGCTACGGGCAGATAGCTGGTACCCAGAGCCTCGTCACCTAGGGTGTAAAGAAAGCTGACGGATTCTGAGATGGTACCGGACGACTCCATCGGCCGCAGGCTCTCGCCGCCCGCCTGGAACGTAATACCGTCTGTATACACCGGCTCGCTGAATGTGATAACCACGGGCACCTGGTCTCCGTAATAGTAGTCTGTGCCCAGCATGGCGGAAACGTCTGTCACCCTGGGTGCGGTTTCGTCGGAAAAATAGACCTGCTCCGACCTATAGATATTGTCTTCGTCCACAAAGTGGAGCGAAAGGCCGTCAGCATCTGACGTGAAGGTGAGATCCAGTCGGCGGACAATGCCGTTAGCTTCTTTTCCGAGTCCTAGGCTGAGGGCGTCGAGAGATTGCAATTGTCCAAAACCTTCCGAATAGAGGGAGCTGCTTTCTTCTGTGGGTACGGTAATATACGTAGAGATTTCTCCCCTGACAGCAGTAGCCCCTTCATCGGCAAAAGAGGCCACCGTGTATGTAACAGTCTGTTCCTCGCCCGTGTCGTTGCTCAAATATCCGTCCGGTAGCAGGATATGGGTGAAGACCCCTGCGTCCAGCATTTTCCGGATGTCACCGTCAATAAAGCCCGTCAGGGTCAGTGGTGCGTCCACCGTGATGGGATACACGCCGTCGGTCATATCGGATACGATGTTCAAATCAATCAGCGCGGTACCCACGGCGGCTGAATAGCTGGCAGCATAGTCAAAGTCGCTTTCTATAGGCACTGGCACGGTCAGGCTGCGCCGATCTCCGTCAAACAGCGCGTTTTTGATGCCGCTGCAATATAGATAGAAAATGCGCTCTCCGCTCCAACGGGCGTTGGGGTTGTTGGCGGTTCCGTAGTTACCGGGGTTGTCCGCAAGAGGTGCAACCGCTATTGTCACCTCCTGTGTGGTTGCACCTACAGATAAAGTGACGCTTCCGCTTAAATCACCCATCAGGTGCTTTTCTCTGTCGGCGCTGCCGGAGGCAACAGTATAGTCAAATGTAACCGTACGATCTCCTGGATTAGCCAGTGTAAAGCGCACGATAGCATTCTCTGCGGTTTCTCCGGTCTTCCCATCGGTCACGATTTCCCAGGTAACGCGGGTGTCCTGGACTTCGATGGAGGCTGTAACCGGCCAGCCTGTATCTTCCCCCTCCGCCGATGTCAAGCCCAGCGGCAACACCAGACACAGAATCAGCACGGCAACTGTGAGGCGTGTCCTGAATTTCATAACTCATTCCTCCTTGCTTTTTCAGGATTCCAATAGTATAATAAAGGTATAAACAAAACATGACTGTGGTCATATATTTGGATTGTATCATAATAAAATGTAAAAATCAATTGATAAAGGATTGAATGGAATGAAATTAGAAGAAACGGGACGCAAAAAGGAAAAGGGGACGCGGACGAAGCGCAGGCTGTTCGATTGTGCCGCCAGGCTTTTTCAGGAATACGACTTCGAGCAGGTGAGCGTGGATCAGATTGTGGAGGCAGCAGGGGTGGCCAAGGGCACATTTTATATCTATTTCCCTTCCAAGGATGCGTTGATCGCCGAATTTATCTCCGATTATGTGAATCAGGTAGATGCAGACTACCGCACAGTTTTGGAAAATGACGCGGCGGATACGCCAGTGTCCCAGCTTTTGCTGGGTCTGGTTGAAAAAATTGCCGACACGCTGACGGACAAGATTGGTCACAACAGCATGCGCACGGTCTACAAGCTGCTACTGGAGCAGAACCTCGGCATGAGCGTGGTCAAGGGCTACGGCAGAGACCTGTATGCAAGCTTTGCTGATTTACTGACGGAGGGAATCAGCCGGGGCGAGCTGAAGAGCCAGCTGTCCCCAGAAGAGCTGGCCCGCCATTTTGTCATGGCCATAAGGGGACTCAGCTACGAATGGTGCATCCGGTATCCGGACTTTGATCTCAAGGAGCAGTCGCTAGAACATTTCAAGCTGTTGTTGTCAGGCATCACAAGTAATTTGTAAGCAGTATCGGGAATCAAAAAATATCGGTCTTTTAGGAAGTGCCTATAGCCAAAATGATTGAGCTCTACAGCGGCGGTATATTAATAGGGTGTGCCATAATTTAAGCGAAAGCTTGGTGGTACACCCTGTTTTGCATGCGTGTCGAAATAAGACGAACAAAAAACAGAGGAATATGTAGCATTATAAAGAATCCTTAAAATGGTTTGATTTTTATGTCTACAACTTGATGAGGGCCCACGATAAAGGAGAGTATGAAAAAAGTATGGTTATATTTGGAGGGTACATATGAATTCAATAATTCATTGTAAAATAAGGTTAAATTGCAACCAAAAATATGAGGTGTCAAAATGACCATTACAGCATCAATATGTACAGATATTTATGCAATTATTATGCTATTTATAACAATATGGTTAGCGAATAGAAACCCAATTGGAAATAGATCTAATAATAAAATTTACATATCTATGTCTGTGTTAACTATAGCTTTATTAGTTTTGGAAATATTAACTGTTTTAATAGGTCTTTCGACCAATAGCAACCTCGTAATACCCCATCGTATAGCTAACGTTTTGGGTTTTACACTTAGCCCTGTAGTTCCTTTTATATTATTGAATTGCTATAATGGTAAAAATAAGGCATTAAAAAATAGATTGCATGCAATACTCTTATGTATTAATGCCATTATGTGTATTATAAGCTATAGAACCGGCTGGATATTTTTTGTTGATGACCGAAATCAATATTATAGGGGAGAGCTATTTTTAATACCCATGATAATTAGTACGTATTATTTTGTTGCACTAGTGATAGATGTTATAAAAAGCATTGGTGATTTTAGAACAGAAAATAATAAGCTTATGATTTCAATATATTTTTTCCCTATGATTGGAGCAATTCTTCAGATTGCCTTTAAGGATATATTATTAATATGGGGAAGCATGGCAATATCTTTAGTATTTTATTATATATTATTAAGAGAGCTTCAATTCAGATATGATGCTCAAACTGGAATTAAAAACCGTCTTGCATTTGATAAAGAAATGGGAAAATATATTAATTCTGGTAAAAATGCAGCGATTGTTGTACTAGACATCAATTATTTAAAAAGGATTAACGATAGGTACGGGCATAAAGAAGGAGATGATGTCATCATTAATGCTGCTCGAATAATAAAAGAAAGCTTTATAAGTATAGGGGAAGCATTTAGGATTGGTGGAGATGAATTTTGTGTCATATGCGAGGAAACAACAAAAGAATCAGTGGATGCAGCACTAATTAATTTAGAGGAGTTATTGATTGAAGCAAATAAAGAACGTACCATTAAAATTGAAATGGCATATGGTTATGACTTTTATAGAAAAAGTGAGAATGAAAGCATATACGTTATATTTTCTAAAGCGGATTATGCTATGTATGACCACAAGGCAAATTCAAAGAGACTATATGGTAGAGGAGTTACAGACTAACAAAAATGGAATGTTTAACATGTTAATTTTGATCTGAGACAATGGAATGCCTTTCTGCCAAGGGTTTAATAGGATTTGCATAGAATAAAGCAAGGGTATTATTTCTTAGTAGGTTTAAGAAATAATACCTTATTTTTATTGTTTATTGGCTAACACCATATATAAAAATTATGAGTCATGGGGAGAAGCATTAGAAGAAATATTTAGAGAAGATCATCAAGGGTTCTATAAAGATTGAACAAAGCTTGCAATCAAAGCTTTTTTGAAAAGCTTGATGCCTTAATATCGAATTATGTTAAAAAACGATGCTTCAGTATTTAACAGCTATTTTTGATCGATAAATGAATAGCATATGTATTGCGATAAAAATGTAAAATCTAGAAAGTAAAATGTAGTGAAAAGCATGTAAAGGCTAAGCAGAGCCATATTTATATAGACTTGACTTTTCATACATACACTAATATACTTAAATCAAATTTAGGAGGTATTGCATAGCTATGATAACTAACGATTTATTAAGAAAGGCTTTAGAAGCATTCCCTAATTTTATTGTTGTAGACTCAGCAGGTATAATAGTGTATCTTAATAATATTTATGCAAGATTTTTGGGTGTCGATCAGGATGAGGCTATAGGTAAGCATGTGAAAAATGTGATACCAAATAGTCGAATGGATAAAGTTGTTGAGACAGGTATTGCTGAAATGGGTTCTATAATGAATCTTTATAATCATGAAAAACAGGAAAATACAACGTTGGTCTGTAATAGAATCCCAATTATAGAAGAAGGTAAGATTTTGGGGGCTGTAGCAGCAACAACTTTAAATAATATTTTTGAGGTAGACATGCTATATCGTGAGCTGCAGAGAACGAAGAATGAAAATCAAAGCATGATAAAGCAAATCGAGTCATATAAAATGCATATAAATCCAATGGAAAGTGTAATTGGCAACTCACAAGTAATAAAAGAGTTAAAGCAATCTATTAGGGATTATGCTAAGTCAAACCTTCCAATACTTATAACTGGTGAAACAGGTGTTGGTAAAGAGGTGTTTGCAAATGCAATTCACCAGGTTAGTGATCGTTTCCTGAATAACTATGTCAAAATCAATTGTGCTGCAATACCCCATGATTTATTAGAATCAGAATTATTTGGATATGCAGAAGGGGCTTTTTCAGGTGCCCAAAAGGGTGGTAAAATGGGGAAATTCGAGCTAGCTAATAATGGCACAATTCTACTGGATGAAATTGGTGAAATGCCATTATCTCTACAGACAAAATTATTACGAGTGCTGCAGGAAAATGAATTGCAAAGGTTAGGCTGTGTAAAAACTATTAAATTGAATATTAGAATTATTTGCAGTACAAACAGTGATTTGGAGGATTTAATCGAAAAAAGACTGTTTCGCGAAGATTTATATTATAGAATTAATGTAGTTAATATAATTATTCCACCATTAAGAGACCGTTTGACAGATATACCCGCTTTGTGTCATCACTTTATATGTAAAATTAACGCTATTGAGGGATTAAATGTAAGTGAAATTTCTGATGAGGTCCTTGGTATTTTTCAAGATTATAAATGGCCAGGGAATATTAGAGAATTAGAAAATACGATTCATCGTTCAGTCGTGTTATGTAAAGTAGGATCTATTCAAAAAAAGCATTGTATGTTTTTTATAAATAAAATCATTCAAAGTAATCTAGCTAGCTACTCCAGAAATGACTTAAAGGACTTAACAAATAATACAGAAATTAGTGCAATTATAGATGCACTTAAAAGAGCAAATGGAAACAAATCTAAAGCAGCTAAATTATTAAATATAGACCGAAGTCTTCTCTATAGCAAAATTAAGAAGTACAATTTAAATGATAAAGATGAACTTATTTAAATCATAGCAAGTCAAGATGTTGAATATTAAGTAACAAATTTTTTACAAAGTCCTATGTATGAATAACTCTCGTACATAGGACTCCTTATTTTTTTGAAAGAAAAGCGATGGTTTGAAAGGAATTGATAAGGAACAGTATTTTGTTGTTATAAAGTGTAGTAATTTTCTACAATGTCATAACAATTACTACACAATATAGTCCGTTATAGGAAAAAAACATTGAAAATAACCACTTTTCATTTTGGCATAAAGCTTGCTTATTAATATTCTGAAGGGTTTCAAATATTACATAAAAGGAGGAGTTAGCCAGGTAAAGTACGCAATTTAATAAACTAGTAAAGCGTATTAAATTTAAAATCGGAGGGATAAATTATGGAAAAAGTTATAATTACTGCTGCTATAACAGGAGCGGTGCATATTCCAAGTATGTCTGATTATTTGCCAATAGAAACTGAGCAAATAATAAATGAGGCAGTAGCAGCCAATAAAGCAGGAGCTGCTATAGTTCATCTACATGCACGTGATCCAAAAACCGGCCAGCCGACGGGAAGTCCTGAATTAATGAAAAGGATTGTTGATGGTGTTAGAAGCAAATGCGACGTTGTCATAGGGATAACAACAGGCGGCGCAATTGGAATGACATCTGAAGAAAGACTTGCATCGGTGCCGATTTGCAAAGCAGAACTGGCCTCTTGTAATGCAGGCTCAGTGAACTTTTGCTTTTCACCAATTGCTGAAAAAATAAAAGAAGCTAAATTTGATTGGGAAATACCATTTGTAAAAAACACCTATAAGGTTCCTTTTGTAAATACCTTCCAAGGCATCGAAGATTACATTCGTATAATGAGTGAAAATGGAACAAAGCCAGAATTTGAAGTTTATGAAGTGGGAATGCTCAGCAATATCGCTTATTTTATAAAAAAGGGAATGTTAAAAGGACCTATCTACATTCAATTTGTACTAGGAATAATGGGTGGTTTACCTGCAACAGTGGATAATCTTTTGTTTCTATATAATTCAGCTAAGAGCATATTAGGTGATAAATTTATTTGGTCTTGTGCAGCTGCGGGAAGAGCACAATTCGACATTACTACAGCTGCTATGATTTTAGGCGGAAATGTTAGAGTGGGTCTGGAAGACAATCTATATATATCTAAGGGAGTCCTTGCTAAATCAAATGCAGAACCTGTAGCTAAGGTTAAAGAAATTGCAGCCCTATTAGATAGAAAAATTGCTACTCCAGATGAGGCAAGAGAAGTGCTGTTTGGATAGTAGCAAGGGCCTTGAAATGCAATTTATAAAATAATAGAACAAACAAATAGACTAAATGTATTTAATTATACATCTGGCTTTAGAGGTGATCAGTATGACAAAGATAAAAACGCTACAGGAAGTTTTAGCTTGCATTAAAGATGATATGTCAATTATGATTGGCGGCTTTTTAGGGACGGGAACCCCAGAAGGCATTATTGATGGACTGGTGGATAAAGGTGTTAAAAATCTTACTATCATAGGCAATGATACTGGGTTTGAAAATGTGGGAATTGGCAAGCTAATTACTAATAAATTAGTAAAAAGGGTTATTACCTCCCACATAGGTACTAATCCTGAAACAGGAAGACAAATGAATAGTGGGGAAATAGCAGTAGAATTAGTGCCGCAAGGAACGTTAGCTGAAAGAATAAGAAGTGCTGGTGCCGGTTTAGGGGGATTTCTTACTCCTACAGGAATAGGAACACTGGTAGAAGAGGGCAAAGAGAAGATTGTGATAGGAGATAAAGAATACCTATTAGAATTACCATTAAAAGCTGATATTGCCCTATTGAAGGGAGCAAAGGTTGATGTTAAGGGAAACATTTACTATGATATGGCGGCTAGAAATTTTAATCCTTTAATGGCAATGGCGGCTGACCTTGTAATTGTAGAAGCAGAAGAAATTGTTGAAGCTGGAGAGATTGACCCAAATCATGTGATGACACCAGGCATATTTGTTGACATCCTTGTAAAGGAGGGAAAATAGCATGGATACTCATCAAGCAAAAGAAATTATAGCCAAAAGGGTAGCAAAAGAATTTCAAAACGGTTATGTAGTAAATCTCGGTATAGGACTTCCAACACTGGTTGCAAATTATGTACCAGAAGGAATAGAAGTAATACTTCAATCAGAGAACGGTTTTGTTGGAATGGGTCCATCAGCCGAAGCAGGGAAAGAAATCAAAAATCTTGTAAATGCAGGGGGGACGCCTGTTAGCCTAATACCAGGAGCTGCGTTTTTTGATAGCGCAACATCGTTTGCAATCATCCGTGGTGGTCATGTAGATGTAACTGTTTTAGGCGCTCTTCAAGTAGACGAAAAAGGCAACCTAGCTAATTGGATGGTTCCAGGCAGCATGGTTCCTGGGATGGGTGGTGCGATGGACTTAGTGGTAGGCGCAAAAAAAGTAATAGTTGCTATGAACCATACTGCAAGAGGGATTAAAAAAATCCTAAAGAAATGTGATCTTCCTTTAACTGCAAAAGCACAGGTTAATTTGATTATTACAGAAATGGGTGTTATTGAGGTAATCAACCAAAGATTAGTTTTAAAAGAAATCAACCCGCATTTTACAATCAAAGAAGTTCAAGCTTCTACTGAAGCGGAATTGATTATTGCAGAAAACTTAAAGGTGATGGAATTATAAAATAGCTGCATCATATTGCAGCTATTTGAGGAGGATGAAAATGAAAAAGGAAGTTGTAATAGCAAGTGCTGTAAGAACAGCGATAGGCAGCTTTAATGGGAGTTTAGCAAGTGTTGCTCCTGCAGAATTGGGCGCTTTAGTTATTAAAGAAGCCTTAAAACGAGCTAATCTAAAAGTTACAGATGTTGATGAGGTGTATATGGGATGTGTATTACAAGCAGGCCATGGACAAGGTGTTGCTAGACAGGCATCTATAAAGGCAGGTATACCGGTGGAGGTTCCTGCAACCACTATCAACATGATATGTGGTTCTGGTTTAAAGACCGTGTCTTTGGCAACTCAGACTATATTAGCTGAGGATAATGAAGTTGTAGTTGTGGGTGGTACAGAAAATATGAGTCAAGCTGCTTATATAGTTGATAGTGCTAGATGGGGACAGCGAATGGGACATGGTAAGATCGTTGATACAATGATCAAAGATGGCTTAACTGATGCCTTTAATGATTATCATATGGGTATTACAGCTGAAAATATAGCTGAGAAGTGGATAATTACAAGGGAAGAGCAAGATAAATTTGCTTTGTCTAGCCAGAATAAAGCTGAATTAGCAAAAAAGGAAGGGCGTTTTAAGGATGAAATTGTACCTGTTGATATTTTAACTAGAAAGGGTTCAATCATCTTTGAAGAAGATGAATACATCAAAGAGGGACTTACTATTGAAGCTCTTCAAAAACTTAAACCGGCATTTAAAAAAGATGGTACTGTTACAGCAGGTAATGCTTCAGGCATAAACGATGGCGCCGCAGCCTTGGTTATTATGAGTAGAAAAAAGGCTGACGAACTAGGCATAATACCGTTAGCTACAATAGTATCCCATGCTTCAGCAGGAATAGAGCCCGAAATTATGGGAGCAGGGCCTGTTCCAGCATCAAAGAAGGCTTTATCAAAAGCAAATCTTCAAATCGAAGACATTGATTTAATAGAAGCCAATGAGGCTTTTGCTAGCCAATCAATTGCAGTATCTAGGGATTTAGAGTTAGACATGGCTAAGGTTAATGTTAATGGTGGGGCTATTGCATTGGGTCATCCTGTAGGTGCTAGTGGCGCTAGAATACTAGTAAGCTTATTATATGAAATGAAGAGAAGGGAAGTAAAATATGGCTTAGCTACCCTTTGTGTAGGTGGCGGTATGGGAGAAACGATAATAGTTGAAAGGAAGTGAAAGAACAGGTAAAAAAACTTCGTTCTTTTCATTAGGTTTTAACGGCGCAAAGTTCATTTTTCATGATCTTCTGACTTATGATATTTAGGGCTTTCTCAATGGAAGGGTCAGATGGAAGGATGAACTTTGTTTTGTTATGCTTTTAAGCATAAAGTCTTGTTCACGAGCCTCCTTTCACTATGAAAAGCTATTAGGCGTTTGCGAAACGCCGCAACCCACATTATTGCGGGACTCTTTTAAACATAAAAAATATAACTCCTCACCAGATTGTGGTAAAATTGAATTGACAGAAACAAATTCACCCAACCCGAAAGGAGTTATATATGCCTATTCTAACACATAAACAGCTTTCTTTGGCTGAAATTTATTCTGATTGTGCCAATTATTTTGAAAATGACAAGAATCACTTTCTTTCTCTTTTAAAAGAGAACCTTAATCTTGATGAGTTAATACCTCTTTCTTTTTATCGTAATTACTATTCATCTACTGGTAGACCTAGAGAATATCATCTTAATTCTATGATCTGGGCTTTGCTTTTGCAGCGTATTTTCTCTATTCCAACAGATATGTTACTGCTTACTTTTCTTCAGTTTTCTCAGGAACTTAGAAATTTTTGTGGATTCATCAATGTTCCTGATCCTTCTAGATTTACTAGATTCAAGCAAGATTTCTTACCTGATTTGCAATCATTCTTTAATCATCTTGTGGATGTCACTGAGCCTATTTGTCAAGCCATTGACCCTCCTAAGGCTTCTATGACCATCTTTGATACTTCTGGTATTGAAGCTTTTGTTGCTGAAAACAATCCTAAATATGCTAATAAAATAATTAAACAGCTTAAAGCTTTTAAAAAGGCTCTTAGCCTTGATGACTCCTATGATCCATATAAAGCAGCCTATGGCTCCATGCCTTCCCATGCAGCTGCTAATCCTCAGATCAAGCAGCTTTTTATCAATGGTCATTTTTGTTATGTCTATAAATTTGGTATGATCACCAATGGTCTTGGTATCGTTCGTGATATTACTTTTTATGACCAAGATTTTATGAATGCTCATCCTGACATTGTTGTTGAGAAAAAGTCTGATTCTCCTGATAGGGATAAATCCCTCGGTGATGCTAAAGCTCTTTTGCCAGTTTTGTCTGACTTTTTTAATAAACATCCTCAGATTCAACCTGACATCTTTATTGGTGATGCTGCTTTTGATACCATTCCTATCTACAAAGGAATTTTTTCGGATTTCAAGTTCAATAAAGCCTATATTCCCCTTAATCCTCGGTCTTCACTTAGCAGCTCTGAGTACATCCTTACTGAGAATGGTATTCCTTGTTGTCCTAATGACCCTAAGCTTCCTATGAAGCCTGAGGGCAATTCGTCCCACCTTCGGTGTGGTATTCCTACTTTCAAGTTTGTCTGTCCTAAAATGTCTTGGACTAAATGTGAAGACGGTAAGTATCGACGCCGGCATAGCTGTGATAATCCCTGTACTTCTTCACCTTGTGGCCGAATGGTTTATGTTTACCCTGAAAAAGACTTGCGTGCTTATCCTGGCACCATTCGTGGTACTGATGATTGGAATGAAACCTACAAAAACAGAGGTGTCGTTGAACAAACCATTAACCATTTTAAAGATAGCTTTTGTATTGCTAATCGTAGAACTCAGAATGCTAAAACATTACATGCTGATTTATTGCTTGCTGGAATTACTCAACTTGTTTCTGTTATCCTTGCTGATAAAATTCATCAACACAAATATATCAGAAGTTTAAAACCACTTATTGCATAGTTAACCATTAAGCTTTATCTCTTTTAAAATTTAATCAGAAATCAATTTTCTGCTCTTCTAACTATTTTTCAAATTTAGTTTCGCAATTACCTATGAAAAGCTATAAAACTATAGAAGCTGCTGTAGCAATCCTCTACAAAAATCACAATAATTACTACACTATTAAAATTTTGATAGCAGAGAGTGTTGAAAAATAGGTCTTTTCAACTTGGCATAATATTTGCTTTATAGTATTCTGAAAGCTTTCAAGTAAAACATTTAAGGAGGAGCAAAATGATTAAAAATATTAGCGTTTTAGGCGCCGGGACTATGGGACATAGCATAGCTAGTGTATTTGCTATGAATGGTTATAAGGTTTGCCTTTATGAAAAGGTGGAAGAGGTTCGTAACAGTGCTATGGAAAAAATTAAATTTGCGTTAGAATTTATGGTGAAGGAAAACTATTTAGCTTCCTCCGTAGTAGAATCCGCATTATCCAATATCACAATATATTCGGACTTAGTGGAAGCTACAAAAGAGGCGGATTATGTGATTGAATCTGTACCAGAGAATTTAACATTGAAGCAAAATCTTTTCAAGGAGCTAGACGCAATCTGTCCTAGGAAAACGATTTTTGCCAGCAATACTTCTAGTTTGCCATTGAAGGATATGATGGCCTTTATTTCTGACGATAGAAAAACACGTGCAATGGTTTGTCATTGGTATAATCCTGCTCATTTGATGCCGATTGTAGAACTTTCCTGCTTTGAAAATATGGATATGGAAGTATTCGATGAAGTATATGAGGTTTATTGTAAAATTAATAAACAACCCATTAAGGTTTTAAAAGATATTCCAGGACTTATAGCAAATAGAATGCTTCATGCTTTAGCAAGAGAGGTTTTTTCTCTTATGGAAATGGGTGCTGCATCACCTGAGGATATCGACAAAGCACTGAAATTTGGCCCAGGCTTTAGAAGTGCAACAACAGGCATGTTAGAGGTTGCTGATATGGGTGGGCTCGATATATGGTGTACTGTTCAAGATGGTTTGTTTAAGGAGCTAAATAATTCTGATAAAGCATGTGATATGCTTAGAAATAAGGTTAAGGATGGGAAGCTAGGTTTAAAAACCGGCGAAGGCTTCTTTCAATATCCTGGTGAAATTAAAGAAAAAGTGCTTAACGACTTCTATAAACGTCTTATTGTACAACTTAAAACTAGTCAAGAGTATG
The DNA here is from genome assembly GCA_018432235.1 of Clostridiaceae bacterium. Taxonomy (GTDB): domain Bacteria; phylum Bacillota; class Clostridia; order Peptostreptococcales; family Natronincolaceae; genus M1-B18. The sequence goes on from JAHDLO010000015.1 coordinate 36,617, forward strand.
TGAGGTAAGAGAAATATTATTTAAGTAATAGCAATTCGACTAAGAAATGGAGGAGTTAGGTATATGTTTGGTATTTTAGGTTTAATTGTGAGTCTTATATTTATTGTATTTTGTGTTTATAGGGGTTGGCATATTATTCCTGTTTCGTTAATAGGTGGCTTGTTTGTTGTATTGACAAATGGTATGGAAATATGGCCTGCACTTTCAGTAAGCTATGCTACGGGATTAGGAAATTATGTAGGCTCCTGGTTTTTGATTTTTATTTTAGGTGCTTTTTTCGGAGAATTAATGAGTGTTACAGGTTCAGCAAAATCCATTTCTCATAAATTAATGGACGTGATGGGTGTAAAAAGGGCGCCATTGGCATTGGTATTTGCAACTTTACTCCTTACTTACGGAGGAGTTAATTCATTTATTGTTGTTTTTACCTTGTATCCAATTGCAGTTGTATTATTTAATGAAGCAAAGCTTCCTAGACGTATATTAACTTGTTGTATTTTCTTAGGGCTTGCAACAATAACCCAAACCAGTTTTCCAGGTACCCCTTCAATTCAAAATTTGATACCTGCCGATTTCTTTAAGACAACAACTACGGCAGCGCCTTTAATCGGAGTAATTGCGTCCTTAATTTTCTTTATAGCCGGTATGGCCTATATTAATTGGCAAATTAGAATTGCACGTAAAAAGAATGAAGTTTTTGTACCTATAGAGGCGGAATTGATGGACAATTTAAAAGGAGAAGATGAAAGACAAGGCGTGCCAAACTGGAAGATTGCATTTCTGCCAATCGTCACTGTAATTGTTTGTATACTAACCTTAAGTAAGATTCTGACTGCTCTTTTTGCTGTATCAATTGGACTAACCGCAGGGATTATTTTAACCTATGTGTTAAACTGGAAAAACATCGAAAATCCTGTTGTTACAATGTCAAAAGGCTGTGTTTCAGGTATTATGCCCTTATTAAATACAGCAGCTATTGTAGCATATGGTTCCATTGTTAGAACAGCTCCTGCTTTTCAGGATTTTGTTAGTGTTGCCATGAATCTTGATTTTAATCCATATGTTACTGGTGCTCTTGGAGTAAATATTATTGCAGGTATTGCAGGTTCTTCTTCTGGAGGATTGATAATTTTTCTAGAAAATATGGGACAGTTTTTATTAGACAAAGGAGCAAATCCAGCAGCTTTACACAGAGTGCTTTCAATTGCCTCAGGAGGGTTAGATACATTACCTCACAATGGAGCAGTTGTAACCATACTCACTGTACTTGGGACCTCTCATAAGGAATCCTATAAAGATGTAGCTGCAGTTTGTGTAATTTTACCAATTTTAGTGACGATTGTAGCGGTATTTTTGGCAACTGTTTTATACTAAAGGATAAATTGAAGCATACTCAAGTATTCTTTGTTATACCAATAGGCGTTTCATTTATTAGGTTGGTTGATAAGGGGGGATTCCCCCTTATTAATTATTTAAAAATTATGTCAAGGAGGTAAGATTATGAAAATATTTGTTTTAGGTGCAGGGACTATGGGCACAGGAATTGTTCAAACCTTCGCAGCGGCAGGCTATAAAGTAATAATGAGAGATACTGAAGAAAGCTTTGTTAATAGGGGCTTTTCAATAATTAATAAAAATTTGCAAAAGAGTGTTCAAAAAGGAAAAATTACAGAGGATAATAAAAATGATATTATATCTAGAATAACTCCTACAACAGATATAAATTTAGCTAAAGATGTTGATTTGGTAATTGAAGCAGCTGTAGAAAATATAGAAATAAAGAAAGAAATTTTTTCTGAATTAGATGGAATATGTAAGCCTGAGACTATACTTGCTACCAATACATCTTCATTATCTATTACAGCTATTGGAAGTGCGACAAAAAGGCCAGATAAAGTTATTGGTATGCACTTTTTTAATCCGGTGCCAGTAATGAAGCTAATTGAAGTTATTGTAGGAATAGCCACTTCAGAAGAAACAAAAAAAATGATACTGGGGCTTTCTAATGATATAGGGAAAAACCCAGTTGAGGTAGAAGAAGCGCCGGGATTTGTAGTAAATAGAATCCTCATACCTATGATAAATGAAGCTGTAGGAATACTGGCTGACAATGTTGCTACTGCTGAAGATATCGATTTCGCAATGAAGCTAGGTGCAAATCATCCAATTGGGCCTTTAGCCTTGGCAGATTTGATTGGTAACGATGTGTGCTTGGCTATTATGGAAACATTATATGGTGAGTTCTGTGATTCGAAATATAGACCACATCCACTACTCAAAAAAATGGTTAGAGCAGGCTATTTAGGCAGAAAAAATGGAAAGGGATTTTATAATTACAAGTAATTGTATAATTATAAATTGCAAATAGCATAGGGTATTGCAAATTATAATTGGAAGCAATGCAATACCCTATTTTTATCTTATGTGGATCTGACTACTTAATAATCTGGTCAGGATTGTAGCTAGTATTACATGAAGAAAATAATTCTTGTGTTATAGCGCAAAGATCGATCGAATGGTGAACTAACGAGGTTGGTCATGTACATTTTATAAAAAGGAATTGGTGAATTTGGTATAAAATAAAATAGGGTATTATTTCTTATTGCGTTAAGAAATAATACCCTATTTTATTTTAAGGTTCTTTTTAAATAAATAGTGAGTTTAGTAGATTTGCAGATGTTGTAAGGGGAAATAGAGATTCATGCTTTAACAACTGAGGGTGGAGATTCTTCTTAAAAAATAACCCTTCAAAAGCTGTGCTGGAATTGTCGGAAGTCCTTTCTTCATTTGTGCTATCCTTTTGATTAAAGGGAGCTTATGCCATGAATTTACCGGAAAAATTAAACAATTCTATAGATTATATTGAAGAAAAATTTAAGCTATCAACAAAGAAGGGAGATGCTAATGAAGCCAAGGATAAAGAAAATATTAACAGAAAACAATGACTTTCAACATATCGAGGTTCTCAAGAGGAATAGGGAGAAAAGAAATAAATATAATGAATTTTTTGTTGAAGGCGTTAAATCAATAAACTATGCCATCCAATATAATTGGCATATTAAAACCTATGCATATTCAAGGGAGAAGCCCCTCTCACAATGGGCGTTAGATGTTTTGTCAAATTCAAAAGCAGAGTTGCATTTAGAATTACCCCTAAAGCTAATGAAAAAACTTAGTGATAAGGAAGAGGAATACTCTGAAATAATAGCGGTTATTGGTATGCCAGAAAATGATTTATCAAGAATCAAGATAAAAGAAGATATGCTGGTTGTTGTATTTGATAGACCTTCAAGTCATGGTAATTTGGGTGCGCTTATACGTTCCTGTGAAGCTTTAAACGTTGATGGTTTAATTATTACAGGCCATGCTATAGATTTATATGATACTAAAACCATAAGGTCTAGTATGGGTACCTTCTTTTCAATTCCAATTATTAGGCTGCAGTCCCATAAGGATTTGATACCATGGTTTAATAGCATAAAACGCAACATGAATAATTTTAAAGTCATTGGTTCAACCTCTAAAACAAACAAATTTATTATGGATGCTAACTTGATAAATCCGATGGCTCTACTGATTGGAAATGAAACACATGGATTAAGTAATAACTATAAAGCAATTTGCGATACGCTTATAAAAATACCTATGAGTGGGCATATTACATCATTTAATGTTGCATGTGCCGCATCTATAATGCTGTATGAAATTTCAAGACAACGCAATAATATGTTATAGGACGATCGAGATATCCTTATCTTTTTATTTGTTAAGAGTAATTGCTCCTAAAGTGAAGTTTTCTTGAGAAACTGGGAAAGAGAGAAGGTATTATGAATTATAGATATGCTATAGAAAATAAAAATTATGAAGATTACTCCAGTGGTAGGGTATTTTACAGTCAGAAAGGAACAACATCATTCCCAGTAAGATTAGCAAGTGAAATATATCAATTATGTAAATCTATTTTGATAGATCAAGGGGTTAATAGACCCTATGTGTTATATGATCCCTGCTGTGGAGGAGCGTATCTGCTAGCGTCGATTGGTTTTCTTCACGGAGAAGATATATTTAAAATTTATGCGTCTGATGTTGACGAAACAATAATCCCTTTAGCCCAGAGAAATTTGCACCTATTAACGCAAGAAGGTATAGATGAGCGTATAAGAGAAATACAGAAAATGATTGGGGACTTTAGTAAGCTGTCTCACTCAGATGCACTGAAAAGTGCATTAAATTTAAAATCTACACTTGAAATAAAGGATAAATCTATAGAGATTAGATGCTTTGTTTCAGATGTTACCAAAAATAGAAATCTAAATGACTGTATCGATGGTGCAAATATTATTATTACAGATTTACCCTATGGAGATATTGTTAATTGGAATTGCATGCAGAATGAAAAAGAAGCTGTAAAAAATTTACTAGACAATCTGCTTCAAATTGCTTCAAAAGAGTCAGTGATTGCAATTATTTCAAAGAGCAAGACTAAGATAAAACATAAAGATTATAAACAAGTGGAACGGTTTGTAATCGGAAAACGGCAGATAACTATCCTGCAGCCTGATATTAATTTATGATCATAGAATGGAGAGAAATATTTTGAAATCATTTAAATTAGATATGGATGTTAATCAAGCAGAAGAAATATTAAAAGAAGTATTTGACGAATCTGTTACGCAGGTTTTTTCTATTGAAATGGGCCAGTTAAGCAAGGTGTTTAGCTTTATGGCAAAGGATAAATGCTATGTTGTGCACTTTAGGGATAATGAGGAAAGCTTCATTAAGGCGGATTACATGCATAGAACCTATGGTGACAGATTACCGATCCCCCAGGTAGTAAAGACAGGAAAAATAGACGAAATATGTTTCATTATAAGTGACAAGATTAAGGGAAAGGCCATAAGCTCTTATTCAGCTTCAGATCAAAGTATTATAATCAATGATGTTGCAAAGCATTTCACAAATATGAGTCAAATTAAAATTGAATCATCAAAAGGATTTGGATTGATATCGCCTGATGGTCGTGCTTCACATAAATCATGGGGGGAAGTATTAGCGGAATTTTTTAGAGAAGATCAGGATGGGTTTTATAAAGACTGGACAAAGCTCTACAAACAAAGCTTTTTAGAAAAATCATTATTTCAAGAAGGGTACTCAGCGATGATGGCGCTTTCCAAGTATTCTCCATGTACACCCTGTCTGGTTCATGGTGATTTTCATTTATGGAATTTGCTATCTGATGGAAACAGAGTTACTGGTATTGTTGATTGGGAACTTGCAATGTATGGAGACTTTATGTTCGATCTTGGGGTATTTCACCTGTGGACGCCTCATTTAGATTTCCCTAGAAAAGTAAGGGATTTATGGCAAGAGTCCGGAAGTGACATAATGCATTTTGAAGAAAGACTACGATGCCATATGCTATTTAAAGCAATAGACGGTTTGCGTTTTTATGCCAAACAGGAAGCAAAGCCCAGCTATGACTTTATTAGGGAAAAAGTAATGGCTTTACTGAATGGAAATATGAGTGTGAAATAAAGAGAACATCACTACACTATCTCCAAGTATGCACTATTGCATGAGCCATTGCCTAGATGTTAATAGCACATAAATCTGATAAAGGAATATTAAGTTTGTTAAAAATATTAGGTGCTGCTACTTGATTTCATTTATGATTTTGAGTGCAGCACTTTTTTAGTTAGAGCTATACTATTGAAGTATTTGCATTCATTGGTTTAGGGTTTCTTGTCGAATTACGTCGAAGGAATATTGTAGGAATTCATTACTTTATGTAGAATTGGATATGCTAATTGAGTAGATTATTAGCATTTCAAATAATTAGATCTGAGGAGTGTGTTAGAGGATGCACACAAAATCATATTTATGATCATGGTGATTATACAGCGTGTTACCAAAATCTGAGAGGAAAATGAAAGGAGTAACCAGGTTTCGGCAGACTCGAAACGTTCTACGCCATATTAAATGTTATAAAAATTAGGCAAAAGGAAATGAGGCTTAATTAATGCCTCTCATAATACCAAGAAGATGTTCTTTTAGATGGAAGGTTACTTTACCCTTCTTAATTAGGTGTTTAATGTGATTAAAATATTAGGGAGTTGATGTGATATGTGTACTAGTTTTATAGAACGTAGGGATAGTGTGTTTGTTGCTATGAATTTTGATAACAATGGTATGCCATTTAATCTCAAAAAAGACTTTAATAGTTTTGTGGTATTTGTGGACGGAGGAAGAGGAAAATACCCTTCTTTTGGAGTTAACAGTGATGGCACCTTTATTAATAATTTGATGGTTGATACAAATGGAAAAGGTTTATATAAAAGGGCAAGCAAAAAAGTTACCCATACCTCAAAATTAACAGGGGATGTGCTCAACGGTATAATTAAACCTGATGAAATAAGCAGATATTTAGAAAATATTGAGGTTGTGAATGGTCCTGATTTCAGTGTTCACAACATGATTGCTGATAGGCTGGGTAATGCTTGGATTGTCGAACCAGGACGAGGGGTAATTTGTAGTCCTGCCAAAGAAACACCGAATTATGTGATGTCAAACTTCTCATTGTGTGATTATAAAGAAAGTGGAGAATTGAAAGGTGATGGTCTCGATAGATATCAAACCGCAAAGAAGCTGTTGGATAAGTCGGATGATTTAGATGTGGATTCAGCTTTTCAAATATTGGAGGCTGTAAAGCAAAGTAGTGGTGAGTGGACAACATCTTTTTCTATGGTTTATTCGCAGAAGGAAAACGCTGTGTATTATTGCCTGAATGGTGATTTTAAAAACATTTCAAGACATTCGTTTATATAGTAGCTTAGCTTAAGATGTTAGTTCCTTAATACTCTTCTAAAAAAATGTGAAGCCCCTTATCTTCATCCTTATATAATGCTGTATCAGTTGTTGTCATGGTTTTGAAAAAGAGGAGAAGTCAGGCGGTATTTTGTAGCAGTTTGATAATGCTGACAATAGATTATTTATCGGAGGTTAACATGAGTAAAATCATAGAAATTGTTGAGAACAAAAAGCATTATGAGGGCATTACACTTACGGAACGTATGGCAGAATGTCATACATCAGCAATCAGCATAACAATAATTGAAAACTTTGAAATTTGTGAGACATATACTCACGGGGTAAAACGAAGGAGGACAAAAGAAAAGTTAACGGCGGATACGCTTTTTCAAGCAGGTTCAATTAGTAAGCCAGTATTCGCTGCTGCTGTCATGCGTTTAGTCGAAGGCGGAGCGCTGAATATAGATACAGACATATCTGAATATCTTGTTGATTATAATGTGCCCACATACGATAATCAAAAACATAAAATCACTTTGAGGCAGATATTAAGTCATCACGCCGGCTTGAATCTTCATGGCTTTGCTGGTTATCAACAAGGACAAAAAATACCCACGATTGAACAAATATTAAAGGGAGCATTTCCCTCAAACCATTTAAGATTAAAGTTAATTAAAGAGCCTGAAAGTGGATTTCAGTATTCTGGTGGCGGATATATTCTTGCTCAAAAAATCGTTACAGATGTCTGCCAACTTAATTTTTGTGATTTGATGAATGATTTAGTTCTATCGCCATTTCGCATGGTACACAGTACTTTTGCCCAACCTCTACCGAAGGATAAATCCCATGATATCGCTTTCGGCTACAATCCTCATAACCTACAATTAAGAGGGGGATACAACATAATGCCAGAATTATCGGCTGCAGGCTTGTGGACGACATCCTCAGACCTTGCGGCATTTGGCATTGAAATAATGAAGGCATTAAAAAATGAAAGTGCATTGCTTAAAAGAAATACGGCGGAGCTAATGACAACAAAAGCATATGTAAATTCACCGTATGGGTTAGGTTTTGCCGTAAATCAAAGTAAAAAGGGATTAACATTTGGACATGGCGGTTCAAATTTTGGTTTTCGTTCTAATATGGTTTTTTGCCCTGATGATGGTTCTGGTATTGTTGTAATGCAAAATTCAGACATAGGAATGGGCATCCGTAATGAAGTCACTAATGCTTTCAAAGAAATATTTGCTTGGTGATCGCTTAGGGTTTCTTGTCGAATTATAGCGAAGGATTATTGTAGGAATTTATTATTTTATGTAGAATTGGATATTAATTAAATAGATTATCAGCAATTCAAGTAAGTTCAACTTATATTATGACGGGAGGATCTCATGTATAAAAAATATGAATTTGAATCAGAGCGATTAGGCTTTAGGCTTTGGAGCGATGAAGATAGTGTGCCATTTGCCAGAATGAACGCAAATAATAAAGTAATGCAATATTTTAGGAATGCTATGACCAAAGAAGAATCTGATCAGTTTATTAAAAAAATTATGGATCATTTCAAAGATTATGGCTATGGCTTGTGGGCTGTAGATATTAAAGAAACCCATGAATTTATTGGTTTTATAGGGTTTTGGACTGCTACCTTTGAATCAGATTTTACCCCATGCGTTGAGATCGGTTGGAGACTGGATGATAGATTTTGGAATAAGGGATATGCAACGGAAGGGGCAATTAAGTGTTTAGATTATGGATTTAATACGTTAGGATTGAATGATATATTTTCATTTACCTCAGAAATAAATAAACCATCTATTAATGTAATGAAGAAAATAGGATTAATTGAGGGAGGCACATTTCAGCATCCTAATATTAGTGAAGATAATCCGTTAAGACCACATGTATTATATAAGATTGATAAAAAAACACATGATAAGAATGACTAAATACATTTTGCTGTATTGAAAGTCTATTTATTAAGAATCATTGCTAAAAATTGGTGGCTATTAAGTAACAAGTATAGTTACATAAAATGCTGAATATACCAGGAGGGGGATTAGCAAAGGTAAGCCTCGAAAGTACATTATCTATTGTTTAAGCTAATAATTGTGGACAATAGCTATTGAATAAATCCAATATCAGTTGACTGAAAAATTGCTTAGGATATTTGACTTCCTAAGCAATTTTACATTCTGCCGTAAAGTCTTGAGCATTGGTTAGATGCAAAAGGTGTTGTTGAGCTAATTATGAACATTTTACCGAAAAATCAATAGAACTTAATGATGACTTAACATTTGTCTCAACTAAATAATAGATAATAATATTATCTTCACTAAATGAGGTGAGTTTGTTGGAAGATTATATCGGGCAAATTTCTAAGCTGGTACAGGTGCTTAAGCCAGATAATAGTGGGAAAGAGGCTAATGAGGTTTTTCAAGCTAATAATACACTCGAAGGTATTGTTGTAGTAGATGATGAGTATAGACCTTCAGGCATAATTACACGTACACAATTTTATCAGAGGCTAGGAAGTCGTTATGGGTATGATCTGTACATGAAACGCTCAATCAATTTACTGATGGATGAAAATTATTTAGAGGTGGATTATTATACACCTATCCTACAGGTTAGTAACTTGGCGATGAATAGGCAACAGGAAAATCTCTATGACTTTATCGTTGTTACCAGGGATGGTAAATATTTTGGTGTGGTTAGCATTAAGACCCTATTATTAAAGATTTCAGAAATACAGATATCGATAGCTAGGTTAGAAAGTCCATTGACAGGGCTCCCGGGTAATATTGTTATAAGGGAGAAAATGAAGGAACTACTACATAATAGCAAGTATACAATATTATATTTGGATTTAGATAACTTTAAGGCCTTCAATGATGTATATGGTTTCAAAGAGGGAGACGAGGTAATTCGCGCAACAGCTAGTATAATAACTTCAAAATTAAAAGAATATGGAAAACAAGGGGACTTTGTGGGACATATTGGTGGAGATGATTTTATAGCTATTTTAAGTGGCCATGAATATATGACTTTATGTAATGCCATAATTAATGAATTTGATGCTAAGATTATTGCCTTTTATAATCAAGAGGATTTAGAAAGAGGATATATTTATACCAAAAACCGGAAGGGTGTAAAGCAGAAATATCCCATCGTATCCTTGTCTATAGCAGTAGTTACAAATAAGGAAAAGAGCTTTGATAGTGTAGAAAACATTATGAGAGATGTGGTGCTTGCAAAAAGCAAATGTAAAACCACGATGGGGAGCTGCTATTGTTCAAATGATTCACAGGCAGAGCAAAGCGAGAGCGACGTAGAGACAGGAAGGAAATTAAATTTATGAAATCGAAGGCTTTATTTAAACCAAGGGATGTCATCTCCTTAATAAAAAATAGAATACCGGGTCAGATTGTTATACAATACACCGACAGATGTAATGCAGAGTGTCCCCAATGCAGCATGAATAAAACATTGCCATACCCCAGGCATACAGCTAATATGGAAGATGTAAAAAGAACAATAGAAGCAGCAGGGGAAATGGGATTTAAGGCGATATCCTTCACTGGTGGAGAGCCTCTCTTATATATTGATGAAATAATGGAGCTAAGTGTTTATGCAGAATTGGCGGGTATTGAATATATAAGAACAGGTACAAATGGGTATATGTTTATGAACTCCCATGATGAAAGGTTCAATTCAAGAATACACTCGTTTGCTGAGAAGCTAAGAAATACAAAAATACGAAACCTGTGGATTAGTATAGATTCTGCAGTACCTGAGGTACATGAAAAAATGAGGGGATTACCGGGTGTAGTTAAGGGAATAGAAAAGGCATTGCCTATTTTCCACCAATACGACATTTACCCGTCGATTAATCTTGGTATCAACCGAAATATTAATGGGTTATGGGAAGCGGTGGATCATAAAAGGTTAGCTGATGGGGAAGCATTCTATAGCTATTTCTATGAGGGATTTGATGGTTTTTTTAGATTTGCTAAGAACTTAGGCTTTACGATAGCAAATGCCTGCTATCCCATGAGCGTTTCAAAGGACAACGATAAAAACCTCAGCGCCGTATATGGTGCGGATTCCTCAAATAATGTGGTATGCTTTGATGAAGCAGAGAAACTAAATATTTATAGGGCGTTAATGGATCAAATACCAAATCATCGATCCAGCATGAGGATTTTCACACCCACCAGCTCCCTCTACTCTTTAATCAAGGACATTGAAACAGGAAATTACAGCTATCCATGTCGTGGTGGGAAGGATTTCTTCTTTGTAAGTAATAAAGATGCTGAAGTATATCCATGTGGTTATAGGGGAAATGAAAGCTTGGGTAAGCTGTGGGATTTAAACAGTACTAAAAAAACAGTGAATTGTAGAAGCTGCGATTGGGAGTGCTTTAGGGACCCTTCTGTGTTAACTGGTCCGGTTATCGAAGCTTTTAATCATCCGATTTCTCTAGGTCAGAAATTAGTTAAAGAAAAAGAGTACTTCAAGCTATGGTATAACGATATGAGATATTATAGGGATTGCGATTATTTCAATGGTAGAATCGCCCCTAGACCTAATAAATTAAAGAAATATGAACAAAATGCTTTGAAAAAAGCTTGAATTAACATAAAATTCAATAATTCTTAATATAAATACCTAGAAAATTATAAACTATGGCATATCATAAGAATATAATGCTTAGCAAAAGTCCACGGAGGTGTATCAGATGAAAAGTATGACCTATGGAGAGCTTAGTTTTCATGAAGTATGCCAAAAGATAAAAGAATATGTCAGCAAGGATTTAAATGGCAATTATATTATCTCTATTGGGACGGATTCCCAAAGCTATGAGGGAATAACAAAAATGGTTTCGGTTATTACCATAGTACGGAAGACTAAGGGAGGCATATTTTTTTATGATATCAAGAAGCTTAAAATGATAAAGGATTTACGTCAAAAAATATTCGCTGAGACACAATATAGCTTAGACCTCGCTGAAAAGGTTTTGGCTTTTATTGAAAAGAATGAGATCCAAGCCACAATGGAGGTTCATGTAGATGTTGGAACGGACGGTAGTACAAAATACCTGATTAAAGAAATCGTAGGCTGGGTTGGGGCATTAGGCTTTAAATGCTGTATTAAACCAGATGCCTATGCATCCTCAGGCATTGCTGATAGATTGTCTAAACGGGATAGCAGAGTAGGTTAATGATTAGTTTATAATTTCATACCTTTATTTGATTGTACGACCATGAATATTTTCCTCCCTCTGGTCGTACATTTTTTGATTTCTTAAACAAGCTTATTTATTTCCTATGCTTTATAGTTTATCAATTCAACCCATAATATTTGGTATATGTTGCTATAAAAATAATTGACAAATATATAAGCTTATATTATATTGATTATAGACTGACGGTCGGTCGGTGAAAGGAGAAGTGAAATTTGAGAGTTATTAAAGCGCATGATGAAAGAAAAAATGAAATTCTTAATACTGCTGAAAGGTTGTTTCGCACGAAGGGATATGAGAAGAGTACGGTTAATGACATACTTAAAGAGGTTGATATCGCAAAAGGTACCTTCTATCATTATTTCAAATCTAAAGAAGAGGTTATGGATGCCATCGTGTTACGATATAAAGATTCTATTGTGAGTAGGGCTGAAAAAACACTTATAAGAGATGATATTAGTCCAGAAGAAAAGCTGATGCATACCTTTATGGCAATGCGAATAAATGACGAGGTTGACGGCGAAATGCTTAATGAGCTGCATAAAGCTGAAAATGCACTATTGCATCAGAAAACATTGAATCAAATAGTTACTGCTATAGCCCCTATTTTGGTAAAGGTGATAGAGGAAGGAACTCAAAAGAAGGCATGGCGTTGTAAATATCCTTTGCAGTATATGCAGATTTTTTTATCAGCATCACTAACATTAACAGATGAAGGTATCTTTGCATTGGATGCTGATTCGCAGATGAAGGTTATAGCAGCCTTGATTTCAGTGCTGGAGAAGATGCTTGATGTTCCTGAGGATTCATTTATTCAGTTATTTATGCAACACTGGTAATGATGCAAAAAAAATCTAAAAAAGCCTGCTCAAGAAAGGGAGGTTATATGAAAAGTTTTATTACCCTATGGATTGGGGAACTGATTTCAAGCATTGGCAGTGGCATGACGGCATTTGCTGTTTCAATCTATGTTTATCAGGCTACAGGCAGCGCAACATGGGTATCTGTTGCAGCACTTCTGGCATATCTTCCAACAATTTTGCAGGATTAGTAATGTTCGCTTTTGCAATTATTTTTGGTTCTAGAAAAAGCATTAAAATGATTGAAAGGAGCGGGTTAGATGGATTGGTTAATAGTTAAAAATGATTTTATTAGAAATAAAGTTATAAATCTGTCATTGCTCTTGTTTATGATGTTTTCAGTTGGGCTTGCGGCCTTATCCATGATGGTGGCAGTACAGACCTATACTTCGATTTCTGAATTATATGAGATAGCACAGCCCCCTCATTTTATGCAGATGCATAAAGGAGAAATCGATCGTGAGAAAATTGATGAGTTTATGTCAGCCTATGAAGGTATGGCTTACTGGCAAACTATTACAATGATTAATGCTTATGGCGAAAATATTACTATTGCCGGTCAGAAGGATACATATGATCTTTCTGACTGTCGTCTGGACATTGGTCTGGTAATGCAGAATGAAGCTAAGGATTTACTCTTAAATGCTAAACATGAGCCAGTAACCATGCGTAAGGGTGAAATTGGGATTCCGGTACTTTTGAGGGATATGTATGGTATGGAAATCGGAGATCATGTTATTTTGACCAATCAAAATGTCACGAAGGAATTTGTCATCAGAGAATTCATTTTGGATTCTATGATGAATTCCACTATGGCGTCTTCTACAAGAATACTGTTAAGTCATGAAGATTTTGAGATGCTTTCCGGCGACATTGGCGAGAATGAATACTTAATAGAAGCGTATTTAACCAATGCCAAAGAGGCCTCTGCTTTTCAGACTGCCTATGAAAATGCAGGACTGCCACAAAATGGTCAAGCAGTCACCTATACGATTATCTTTATGCTGAGTGCGTTAAGGGATATCGTTACTGTGTTTGTCTTGCTGCTGGTAAGCATACTTTTGATCTTTGTTTCCTTTATCTGTATCAGGTTTACAATCATGGCTGCTTTAGCAGAGGAAATCAGTGAAATTGGTACAATGAAGGCCATTGGACTTTCCTTTTCCGATATTAGAGCCATTTATCTAAATAAGTACAGGGTATTAGCGCTGGCAGGTGTAATAGCTGGATATATCATGGCATTATCGATAAGCAGTGTATTTACAAAGCATATCGGTGATACATTTGGAAATATGAAAATATCTCCTTTGGCAGTGATATTATCTCTTGTTGTCAGCTGCCTTGTTTTTTTTCTTATAAACCATTATTGCAAAAAGGTATTAAAGAAAATCAAAAGGGTTACAGTTGTCGATGCTTTAGTTAGCGGTAAGGGCTTTGAAAAGGAAAAAGGCGGTATAAAGGATGGGTTATTTAAATCAAAGACCCTTTCTGTAAACTGGCTGATGGGAATACGGGAGGTTTTCTATAGGTTTACCAATTGGATAGTAGTATTTGCAGTTGTATCAATTGCGGTACTTATGATTTTGGTTCCTGTTAATCTGATGAGTACCTTTGAGGCGCCTGAATTTATAACATATATGGGAAGCTCTCTGGAGGATATACTAATTGAAGTGGAAAATGGTGAAAACCTTGAAACTAGCTATGCCAGAGTAAAACAAGCTTTGGGAAATGATGATGCCATTGATAAATATTTTGAATATCGAAGGGTGCGTGTTCAAACTGCTGATGCTGAAGGGGAGCTTATGAATCTGAAAATAGACACTGGAGATAATGCAGGCAATGAGCTTCAGTATCTAAGCGGAAAGGCGCCTGAGGAGGATAATGAGATTGCCATCTCGTACCTTAACGCCAATGCAATTGGAAAAAAGGATGGCGATAGTATGTTGCTTTTCTATGATAACAAAGTGCAGGAGTTTGTTATTTCTGGTGCTTATCAGGATGTAACCAGCGGTGGATATACAGCAAAATCAAAATATAATTTTTCAGAGCTGACAGCTGAAAAATATTCATTTTCAGTGAATCTCAAAGATAAAGCAGAGATAGGAAAAAAAGTGCATGAATGGTCTACAGCACTTGGCGCAGGCGTGACGGTAGACCCAATGGAAGACTTCATCAACCAGACATTGGGCGGAGTTGTTAAACAGCTCAAAACTGTGGTTTTTGCAACTATTATCATTGGGGCATGCATGGCAATGCTGATCACGGTTTTATTTTTGAAATTGCGCCTGGCGAAGGATTCATATGAAGTCGCAGCTTTAAAGGCAGTAGGATTTTCGGCGCATGATATACAACAGCAGTACATGATAAAAACAGGATGTGTTGCTATAATCGGTATCTTGGCAGGGATTATCTTAACTAAGTTCTTAGGAGAAAGGATAGTCAATACTGCCTTAAGTATAGCAGGACTTGGCATCAAGAAGGTTGAGCTTATCACCAATCCTATGGTTGAATATATTCTGTGTCCATTGCTTTTACTTGTGTTAATATTGCTTGTAACAAGGATTGCTGTGAGAACAATTAAAAATTGCAATATTATTTCGATCAAAAACGAATAGTAAATTGATGGGGGTGCGATGTGAATATCATACTGGATGTACAGTATTTATGTAAGACCTTTGATGATACGCGGGTGTTAAATGATATAAATTTTAAGGTCAATGAGGGGGAGTTTATTGCAATCATGGGGCAGTCAGGCTCGGGGAAATCTACATTGCTTTACAATATAAGTGGAATGGATAGCCCCACCTCCGGCAATGTATGGCTTCGTGACAAAGAGATTTCCAAGCTTAAGGATACAAGGATGAGTGAAATAAGGCTAAAGCAGATGGGCTTTATTTTTCAGCATGCCTATCTCCTTAAAAATTTATCTATAAGGGATAATATAGTGCTTCCGGGGTTTAAGCTGGGGAAGCTATCCAGAGAGCAGGTAAATCAAAATGCCGATGCACTTATGATAAAAACAGGAATTCGAAATGTAGCAGACCATGATATTAAAAGAGTTTCAGGTGGACAGCTTCAGCGGGCAGCAATTTGCCGGGCACTGATCAATCAGCCTGATATTTTGTTTGGGGATGAACCGACAGGATCGCTAAATAGCAGCACCACCAATGAAGTAATGGATATCATCAATGCTGTTAATGCAGATGGCACAACCGTCATCATTGTAACCCATGATGCGAAGGTAGCAGCCAGGGCAGGCAGAGTGATATTCCTTGCGGATGGTAATATCCATGAAGAACTGATCATGGGAAAATACGACAGAGACGAAAAGAAAAAATTGGCTCGTGAGAAAAAATTATTTGAATGGTTAGAAAAGCAGGGATTTTAGAAAGGGCAATAAAAGGCTTGTCATTCCATATAGAGATTAATAGATATATTATAAAATTGCATGGCATATTTGGTTCATACTGACTTAGAAAAAATTTTAATAATGCTGATCAATTTCATATCTTTATTTGATTGTACGACCATGAATATTTTCCTCCCTCTGGTCGTACATTTTTATTCGGTGCCATATTTCAAAGCAATTATCATAATTTTGAAAAGATAAATACTGCACCCAGTGTCATACGGGAAGTTGTTAACCCAATAATAATCACATAACAAATAATTAACATAAATGGGCTTTTTTAGCATAGACTAGAGTTGTATCTTGATAGAAGACCTAAATACATGGTTGCTTTATATTGGCTAGGGGACATGTAGGACAGGCAAAGCTGAAGAAAAGGGGGGATTAGGGGAGTTTTCGCCTATGCAAAGCTGTTTCCAAGGCTTCAAGCTGACGTAAGGGGTTAAAAAATGGTAAATGATATCATTGAAGGGAGAGGGAGTATGATAAAAGTAAGGAATAAAAAAGCTTTATCAATATTTGTTATCGTTTGTCTGATAATGAATATATTCATGGTCACCACACCGGCCTTTGCTGCTACCAGTGAGACCATTGTAGAATGGAATATACCAGCATTGCCGAGTTTACCTATACCTGCAACCGGCGGTAAGCTCATGTCAGACGCTACATTGACGGTTATACCAGAGAAAAGCTTAACCTATAGTGGGGGAGGCGTAAGTGCCGCAAATTGGTCTGTAGGCGATTGCTGGCAATTACAGCTATCCACTACAGGCTATACAGATATTGCTATTTCTGCGAGATTTCGTTCCTCTGGTACCGGGCCGAGGGATTTTAAGCTCCAGTACAGTACGGATAATGTAGATTGGAATGATTTTGACAACAATACTTACCAGATTTTGGGTACAAGCATAAGCCAGCTTGTTTCAAATCTTTCGCTTCCTGCAGAGGCAGAGGATCAAGAGCATCTTTATATCAGATTTGTTATGGTAACAAATATCTCATCTCGTGCCGGTACCGGCACTTATTCTGCCGAAGAAACAGTACAGGCAGGGGGAACAACCACAATAAATAACATATCTGTTGTTGGTACTCCTGTACCGCAGGATACATCATTTCCTATCATCCATCATATACCTATTAGCTCAGCCATAGCAGGCGCTGACATAACCATTACGGCAGAGATACAAGATGAAACCACTGTCACGGCAGAAGTATACTATGGCACGACTGCTAACGGTACAAGCTTTACAGAGAAATTGGATATGACAAATATCTCAGATAGTATTTATTCTGCTGATATATTAAATCCTTCGGTGGGGGAGCTATATTACTATATTGCTGCCACCAACAGCAGTGGCAACACGGCGACAAATCCTACAGATATTACCAACTGTCATAAGATATTGGTTGCTTCTTCTGAAGACACAATGGGACCTGTCGTAACGGATATTACTCCCGCAAATGATTCCTCTACGGGAAGCAACCTTCGACCGGTTATTAGTGCAAGCTACAGCGATTCCTTATCAGGTATAGACACCTCGTCTGTCCAATTATTTCTGGATGGCGTCGAGGTAACAGCAGCTGCAATCGTTGGTGCTGATGGTATTAGCTACACACCCTCCTTAGACCTGCTCAAGAAAAGCTATTTGGTAGAGCTAAGGGTGTCAGATACTGAAGGCAATGAAACTATTCAGACCTGGTCCTTCAGCGTGGGACAACAAAGCTATGTACCGGATGGCGAATTAGGGACTGCTGTCCAGTGGGCGCTGTCGAATCCCGGGGGCAATTTCACACAGCCAATATCGGCGACAGCTGGTGACTATAAAAGTATTTCGGGTCTTAGCGCCTGGTTTGGCTCCTTAAATCCTAACCTGAACTTCAGTTCAGGCGGAGCCAACTGCAACGGATGGGATAATGGAGCCAATGTTAAATATTGGATGATACAAACATCTACCAAGGGTATGGCAGACTTAAGTCTTTCTTGGCGAATGCGGTCCTCAGCTACGGGACCCAGTGATTTTAAGGTGCAATACAGCACCGATAGCCATAACTGGGTGGATATACCGGCTCCGGCTATCAAGGTACCCAGTGCCGGAAGTATAATAGATGCAGCAAATCTTTTCACGAAAACCCTTCCTGCTGCAGCAGATAATAAGGAGACCTTGTACATCAGATGGCTGATGACCTCTAATGTATCGGCAGGTGGCGGTACCGTAGGTTCAGGCGGCACCCATCAGATTAACAACATAAGCCTCGAAGGCGCATACTTAGTTGAAGAAAATCAAGTATATGCACCGACAGCAGATATGTCTGGAGCAGTTCCTTTAGGGACCACCATTACCTTCCAATCAAGGACTGCAGGGGCAACGATAAAGTACAACACCGATGGCGGATCAAGCTATGTTACAGCAGAAAATGGCGAGGTTGTCATGGATACCCTGCCTGTGACACTGTATGTCAAGGCTGTAAAAGACGATATGGAGGATAGTCGTGTTAAAGCCTATGCTTATACACAGGCAAAAATTGAAGCTGTAGGCTCCTCCCATCAAGCAGGCGCGATACCTACAAATAGTGTAATTGCGTTGACTGCTGTTCCTGCAGATGCCATCGTCACATATGTTTTGACCCATAAAGCAGGTACAGCTGAGGAAATTGTACTGCCTGAGGCAATCTATACAGGCCCTATTGCACTTTCTGAGGAGATGTTTCCTGTTAAGATTACCGCAAAGGCCTCAAAGGAGAATTATATTGACAGTGATGCTATTAGCTTCACGTATACGGCAAAAAAAGCCACCGGTGGTGAGAAAAACTATTTTGGACAGCTTCACTCCCATACAACCAATTCAGATGGTGCAGGGACATTAACTGAAGCCTTTGCGTGGGCACGTGACAATGCAAAGCTGGATTTCTTTGCTGTAACTGACCACAGCAATTCCTTTGATACAGCACCAAAGGGCGATAAGGCCGGTACCTATAACCTTGGTGCCTATAATAGCGGTAATGAAAGATGGCGGAATGGTGTAAATGCGGCTTCTGCAGCGGCTGTTCCCGGAGAATATGTCAGCTTCTATGGCTTTGAAATGACATGGTCTGGTGGACCAGGCCATATCAATACCTTTGCCACAGAGGGCTTTGTCAGCAGAAACAATGATGAGCTCAACAGCAAGACGAATGATGCCGGTTTGAGGGCTTACTATGATTTGCTGAAGCTTCATCCAGAATCGATTTCGCAGTTTAACCATCCCGGAACCACCTTTGGAAACTTTAGCGGATTTGCCTATTATGATCCCGTTATCGACCAGCGTATTACCTTGATTGAGGTAGGTAATGGTGAAGGGGCCATTGGAAGCGGCGGTTACTTCCCCTCTTACGAGCAATATGATATGGCGCTTGATAAAGGCTGGCACGTGGCTCCCACCAATAATCAGGACAATCATAAGGCATTGTGGGGCAATTCAAACACTGCCCGTACCGTTATTTACACCAATGACTTTACGACAGAGGGCATTTACCAGGCGATGAGGGATATGCGTGTCTATGCAACTGAAGACGCCAACCTTGATATCGTATATACCCTCAATGGAGAACAGCTGGGCACCATTATAGATACAGTACCGACGACAGCAACCTTCAAGGTGGATGCAAAAAATATGGCGGGCAACAACAAAGTCAAGTCCATCGCCATCATTACAAACGGAGGCGTTGAGGCATATAAGAAAAGCTACGGTACAACTGATGCAGCTCTGGATTATGTTATGACAGCACCAAAGGCGGGCTACTACTATATTAAAGTAGTGCAGGAGGACGGACGTATTGCTGTGACTGCGCCGGTATGGCTGGGTCAAGCGGATAATGTGGGCATCAGTGAGGTTACAGCCAGTACCGCTACGCCTGTCACTACTGAAGCCATAACCTTAACGACAGAGGTATTTAATAATGAAAATAGCGCTGTGACGCTGAATTCTGTTCATTACCAGATAAAGGGTGGCGCAGTTATTGCAAACAATAGTCTTAATACCAGCATAGCAGCCTCCTCCTCTGTAAAGCACACCCAAAGCTTTACCCCGACAGAGGCTAAAAAAATCACCATTATAGTCACGGTGAGCCTAAAAGTAAATGGTGAGGACAAAACCTATACCAAAGAAATTTCATTGGATATAAAGGATATTACGAAGCTGAAATTTATTGGTATCGATGCATCGCACCTTAATGAATATGTGGCTGGAAATTATAAGGACAGCATGAAAAATTTCAGTACCATTGCTATGCAATATGGACTACGCACTGTAACCTTGAACACCAGTCAGGAGTTCATTGCTGCAGCTGCAGACCCACGGTTCCAGATGTTCATTATTACTGCCCCCACCAGAAGACTGGATCCAGCCTCTGGCATAACACATAAGTACTACAGTGAAGAAGAGCTGGACGCCATTGCCGACTTCTCAAAACAGGGGAAGACAGTAATTATTACCGGCTGGGGTGATTATTACGAGAGCTATTCTTATGTAGCACCGGGATTGGAAAACCATATGGCGGGACAGCAGAACAAGCTTTTGGCGTCAATTGGTGCAACCCTCCGACTTGCTGATGATGAAGCAAAGGATGACGTAACCAACGGCGGTCAGCCTCAAAGACTATATCTTGATGAGTATAATGGTATGAGAAGCCCTCTGTTGGCAGGTATGCTGGCGGGACAAAAATTCAGTCAATATGGCGGTTCCACAGTGTATGCCATAAATCCAGATGGTATGCCAGCCACCGTACTGCCGGTCAGTATCATACCAATTGTCAGTGGTCATAGCACAACCTATTCAAGTGATGATGACAGTGACGGCTATGGGTTTGCAGACCCTACTATCAAAATTCCAAGATATGGTAACAGTCCTGACGCAGGACAGGGCATCGGCAGAGTACTGTTAACAGCCTCAGAAACGGTTGATCATGGCAATGGCATTACCTCTCAGGTCATTGTGTCCGGTGGTGCCTTTATGAGTGACTTTGAAATTAAAAATACAGCCATTGACAATCCGGCGGATGCCTACAGCAATGAAGTTATTGTACGGAACCTGCTGGCATCCATTGAGAACATCACCATTACCCCTATAGCCGATATAAAATCAGCAGCAGAGGGAACGGAGTTTACTATTGAGGGTATTGCCACCGTCAGCGTTTATGACGGAAGCAGCCCTAGCAATACAGGCTTCTTTGATTCCATCTATGTTCAGGATAGCACAGGCGGCATCAACCTCTTTCCGGTTGCCGATGGGGTGCAGGCAGGTCAGAGGATACGGGTAACCGGTGTTCTTAGCTCCTATCAGGGAGAAAAGCAGCTTGCTGTCAGCGGCATCAGAGTTTTAGATCAGGCGATTACACCAGTACAACCGGCAGTAGTTTCGACAAAAGATGCCATGTCACCAGCCAATACCGGCAAGCTCATTAAAACCAACGGTGTTGTAACTCGCATAGTGGCTGAACCAAACGGAACAGTCAACGAAATTACTATAGACGACGGAACAGGACCCTGCATTGTGTATATCAATGCGTATATAACTCCCGGCAAGGACCTTTCCTTTGTAACGGTTGGCGCTAGGATATCCGTAGTAGGATTGGGCTCCATAGGGGAAAATTTTACCTCCACAACGGAATTCTTACCCCGTATCCGAGTCCGTGACAGAGGTGAAATCCAGCTCCTCCAAGACACAGCAATGACTCTTTCAATTGGTACTGAAGGCATTGGTGGTGCAGGAAGGACACGTGTGATCACCATCAGCGGAGCAGAGGCGGAGGACCTCGAAGGAAAATACCTTGTTGTTCAATTGACAGAAGGAACAGGGGTTAATGCCAAGGTTTCTGTGATGATGATTTCTTCAATTAGTAAGGCTGTTACAGTATCCTATCAGAATGCAGGAACAACGGTTGAAGCCTGGCTAACCAGTGGTATGCCGGAGCTGACAAGTGAAGACATGGGTGTAATGATTTATGCCTATGCAGTAAAACAATAATTTGGAGAGGAGAAAGGACATGAACAAGCGAATTATATCCATAGTAATTGCATTGTCTATGTGTCTTGTGCTGTTCCCTCTCCCGGCAGCGGCGACAGGTACAGCTGTGGCTGCTGCATATGCTGAAGGCATGGTGACGGTAAGTGGCACAGGGTTTACAAAGGGTGTGAGTTATACTGTCAGGATAGTCGATACCGAAAATTCCAGCGTTAAAGCCATGGGTCAGGTGTCAGCAGATGGCAGCGGAGGCATTTCAGCAGCCATCACAACAGGTGAACTGACAGTGCCGGCAAATTATAAGGTATATATCAATAATCCCGACGGTACAATTGCAGCATCAAGTGCCTCCCTAGGGCAAATAACCAATGCAAAGGCCGTTACATTAAATAGAACAACGGCTACAATAGGGGTGCATGGCAGTATGACACTGATAGCAACAGTTCAGCCAAGCAATGCAACAAATAAAAATGTCGTATGGACATCCAGTAATACAGCGATAGCAACAGTGACAAATGGGGTGGTGACAGGGGTAACGCCGGGGACAGCAGTGATCACCGTTACAACGGTTGACGGTGGTTTTACCGCCACCTGCAGTATCACCATCATAGCAAACAATAGTGGAAATGATGATAGTGATAGGGATACCGATAATTCAAGTATACCGTCGAAGCCAGCAACACCAACCCCTACGCCAACGCCTGTAGAATCCAGTAGCCCAGCAATCACAGGAAATCAAAGAGTGACAGTTGGGGTAGCCCCCAGCGCCATTAGGGTAACTCTAAGTAGTCATTCTGCAATGGTGACTGTAGAACCAGAAGCCATTGCTGCGGCCGCACAGGCTGCACAGCAGCAGGCAATAGGTACAAATGCAGTAGCGGTGATTGCAATTAGTCCTCAGCTGCAGGAGGATGTGAGGGAGGCAGTTGTACAACTGGCGGGATCTTCAATAGCCGGTCTGGCACAAGGCAATGTAAGTCTGCAGATTAACACCAGAGGTGCTTCTATTCTGTTATCCCCAGAGGTGCTTGGCGGCCTCCCAGCAGTGGGAGACATCAATTTAACCATAAAAAGTACTGATCCTAAAACAGAATTAGGGGCTTTGCCTAAGGGAATGACGCCAGTCGGCGGCGGAATTCAACTACAAATAGGACCTAGTACCAGTACGATTACGGGGAATATCAGCATCGAAATATTATTAGGCACCGATGTCAACAGAGACCTCGTCGGCTTGTATTACCTGGAGGAATCCACCGGAGAGCTGAAATTTATATCTGGCAGAATGCAGGGTGACATATTGCAGGGTGAGACGACATATCATAGCAAATACTTTGTGATGGTGTATAGTAAACAGTATAATGATACTGTACCGAATTCATGGTATAGTAAATATGTTGATAGTATGACGGCCAAGCATATTATGATGGGTTATCAAGGTGATGTATTTAATGGGTCCCATGATATGACTAGGGGCGAATTTGCAGCAGCCTTGGTCAGGGCATTAGATTTTAAACCAGTCACCTATGAAGGTAAGTTTGAGGATGTCAATGCAAAGGACTACTTTGCCGAAGCAATTCAGAGCTTGTACAACAGGGGAGTCATGACAGGTGATGGCAAAACCCTCTTCAGTCCTGAAACCGCTATTACCAGGGAAGAAATATTTGCGATAATCGGAAGGGTAATAGAAGTGAATACTGTGGATAGAGGAGAACTTAAGCATTTTACAGATGTAGGAGAGCTGTCAGAATGGTCTGTTGACGGAGCTGCCAAGGCTGTGGGTGAAAAAATCATTCTGGGAGACGGCGATAGACTAAATCCGACTTCAAGGCTTTCCAGGTATGAAGCCGCAGCGATTCTTTATAGATTGTATAACCGCTAATAGATGAAGGTGTGCTGAGAATAGGAGTATAACGGCACCATCGGCACAGATGACAGTCATCTTAAGAAAGAGATATTACCTTTTGGCATTGTTAATCAAGAGCGGGGGAAGGATTTCCCCCTTCTTGAAATTTTAGTAAATTGCTCAATGCATGTGATGTTCGGTATTTATCGTTGATGGTACAGGATGCATGCCTAACAAACTCGTCCAGAATACCGAAAATCGTAGAAAAATAAAGGAGTTGGTTATTATATTGGAAAAATTTAAAAAGCTTGCGGTGGATGAAGGGCGTTGGCTGGTTATCCTAGTAGGAATCCTACTTTCTACTGTGGTCATCATCACTTCAGGATTTTTTTCTAGCCAGACTCCGGATCAGAACTATGATGTTGTACACGGTAAAATCCTTTCTGTTAACAACCAGCAGCTTTCAGAAGACCCATATATTTCAGGTATACGAATAGGGCGGCAGTATCTCCAGGTGGAAATGACAAGCGGTGAGTATAAGGGCAATGTATTTGAAGTACAGAACACCATGAGTCGATTTTTCAACTATTATGCTGAAGAAGGCATGGATATGCTTTTCACTGTCAGAGTTGAAGAAGGTGGAGATTATCGGGTAGAAATGTACGGTTATAGTAGAGGGGGATTTGTGTACGGTCTGCTGGCACTATTTTTTGCAGTGTTGATCGTAGTAGGCCGTAGAAAAGGATTTTATGCAGTTCTCTCCTTGACCTTTACCATTATTATAATTATTTTCTTTATGGTACCTAGAATTATTTCAGGCTTTAGTCCAATCCTGGCGGCTATTATAACAGCAGCCGTCACAACTGCCATCACGATCACTATGGTGAGTGGCATCAATGGGAAAAGTCTGGCGGCAGTAGCCGGTATTATGCTTGGTGTTGCTTCAGCTGGTGGCATCAGTATCGCGTCGGGACATATTGCTCATATTTCAGGACTCCAAACCTATCAGGCTGGCGAAATGATCTATCTTTCTCAGGAAATGGGGATTCGTGTACCGGAGCTTTTGTTTGCAGGGATCATCATTGCATCGCTGGGGGCCGTGATGGACGTTGGGATTTCAATATCCTCCTCCGTGTTCGAGGTGCATTCGGTTAACCGTAAACTTGGACTGGCTGACCTGTATAAAAGCGGCATGAATGTTGGTAGAGATGTTATGGGTACGATGACCAACACCCTGATACTAGCCTTTGCAGGTAGCTCATTGAACACATTGATTATCATTGTCCTATACAGATTACCATATATTCGGCTGATTAACCTGGATCTCATCAGCGTGGAACTAATTCAGGGTATTTCCGGCAGCATTGGCATTATACTCACTGTGCCGACAACAGCTTTATGTGCCGCATTATTAGCTGTTAGAAAAAGGAAGGGATGATATGTATGGGGATTTTTTTAGATACACCAGAGGGTAAGCTACCAGAATGTGCTATTCTTACAGATGATCCTTTGCGGGTGGAAATGTTTGTTGCCCATCATTTGGAGCAGGCAAAGCTTTATACCCGGCAGCGGGGCATGACCGGCTATATAGGAAGCTATAACGGGGTACCTGTGGTTGTTCAAGCGGTTGGATATGGCGGCGCATCTCTGGTTGCCTATTTACACCAGATGGTGTCACTGTACGGCATACGTACCGTTATCTATGCCGGGGAGTGTGTGTCACGTGAGGCATCACTTTCACTAAGGGACCTGGTGGTGGCAGCCAAGGCCTATGCGGATGGAGGGTGCTTGTCGGCTGATGCAGGACTTTTGAAAAATGCAGCCCTTGCAGCTAGGCGATGTTCATTAGCTGTGAGAACCAATATGGTACACACTGACGACCGCTACGGAACAAAGGATTTGGAAGACTGTTGCCTGAGGGCCTGTATTGTTGATTTTGCCACCTATGATCTGTATGACTATGCCAATCAGCATGGGATTTCGGCACTTTCGCTTTTAACAGTATCACAGCGAGATGGAGAATGTATAGATCCAGCAGAGCGCCAAAGTCGATTTCATGGATTGGCACAATTGGCTTTTGAAACAGTGGCATTAGGTAAGTAGCTGTGGCATAATTAAAATCAGTATTAAAGGTTAGAAGAAATCCTTCATAATAGTAACATAACGATAACAGCAGCAAAAATTGAGAGGAGCATCCCGATGCATTCAGCAGATTATTTTATTAAAGGCTTAAACATGACACCGCATCCAGAAGGCGGCTTTTATAAAGAGGTTTACACTTCGGAAGAAAATATAACATCAAAGGACTTAAGCGTTGCCTTTGAAGGCACACGTAAGCTTTGGACCAGTATCTATTTTTTGCTGCGGGACGGGGAGGTTTCTAAATTTCACAGGCTAAAATCTGACGAAATGTGGTATTACCACTCAGGGGCACCCCTAACCATCTATATGATTAGTCCGGAGGGCGAGCTACATACCGAAGAACTGGGGCTTGATATCGAAAAAGGTGAAAGGCCTCAGGTTTTAGTACCAAAGGACTATGTTTTTGGCTCTGCCATGAACAGTGAGGGGTATGCATTAGTAGGCTGTATGGTATCTCCAGGCTTTGATTTTAGAGACTTTGAGTTATTTCAAAGGGATGAACTAATGCAAAAATATCCTCAACATCAGCTGGTAATTCATAAGCTGACCTAAAGGTTTGATAAAATACCACAGTGCAGCTGTGAATGTAGCAGGATAAATGCCTGGGAGATACTTTCCGGGCTTTTTACATGTCAGTAAATGAATTGAAAAAAGGTCCTAGAGGCTTAATTAGAAATTTTTATGACATTAGGAAAAAGATATATGGATTGACACAAAATGTAGTGCGTGATAACATCTATATATGCAACATATGGTAGTTAGCTCTGCTGATTTGATTCAAAATTATGAATTGCATTAATTTTTATACATAAGGAGGATACATAATAATGATTACTAAAATTTTGAAAAGAGATGGAAGAGAGGTTCCTTTTAATATCGAAAAAATTGCAAATGCGATATTTAAAGCCTCAAAATCCGTAGGAATAGAGGACTACGAGGCTGCCTTTAATATTGCAGCAGAGGCAGTGGCATACATAGAAAAGGAAATTAAAAACACCAATCCATCCGTAGAGCAAATACAGGATATTGTAGAGAAGGTCTTGATTAACAATGGCAAGGCAGAGATTGCTAAGGCCTATATCATTTATAGAGCTGAAAGAACCAAGCTGAGGGAAATGAACACGCGTCTGATGAAGATATATGAGGATTTAACCTTTAAGGATGCTGAAGATAATGATATAAAGCGTGAAAATGCAAATATCGATGGCAATACCGCCATGGGAACCATGCTGAAGTATGGGTCAGAAGGAGCAAAGCAGTTTAATAACATGTTTGTTTTAAAGCAAGAATATTCAAACGCCCATAAATCCGGTGATATCCATATACACGACCTTGACTTTTTAACCCTGACCACCACCTGCTGCCAAATCGATATCGAAAAGCTGTTTAAAAACGGCTTTAGTACTGGGCATGGCTATTTAAGAGAGCCAAATGATATACAAAGCTATTCTGCCCTTGCTTGTATCGCTATTCAATCCAATCAAAATGACCAGCATGGCGGCCAAAGCATTCCAAACTTTGATTACGGCATTGCACAGGGGGTTACAAAGACCTATAAAAAGCTATATGCTAAAAATCTTGTTAATAGCATACAGCTGCTATTTGATCATGTAGAGGCTGGAGCGTTAGTAAAGCAAGTGATAGAAGAAATAAGAGACGAACATCAGCTGGAGCCGAATTTAAAAATGGACCCTCAGTATATAGAATTTGAAGAAAATCAGTTGCTGAAGCATTTTTCAGATGTAGCAAGAATAAAGAAGGCACAGGAATTTGCAAGGCAAAAGGCTTATAATGAGACAAACTCAAGTACTTATCAGGCGATGGAGGCATTGATACATAACTTAAATACCATGCATTCTCGAGCGGGTGCCCAGGTACCCTTTAGCTCTATTAATTATGGCACAGATGTATCCTTAGAGGGCAGAATGGTGGTTAAAAATCTGCTTTTAGCTACAGAAGCAGGCTTAGGCAGTGGTGAAACGCCTATTTTTCCTATACAGATATTTAAGGTTAAAGAGGGCATCAATTATAATGAAGCGGACCCTAACTATGATTTATTTCAGCTGGCCTGCAGAGTCAGTGCGAAGAGATTATTTCCTAACTTCTCTTTTATCGATGCCCCTTTTAATTTGAAGTATTACAAAGAAGGTAAGCCTGAAACTGAAATCGCATATATGGGCTGCAGAACTCGGGTGATGGCAAATGCATATGATGCATCCAAGGAGGTTGTATTTGGACGAGGAAATCTAAGCTTCACAACGGTGAACCTGCCAAGAATTGCATTAAACAGTGCGGGCAATATAGAAGCCTTCTATAGAGATTTAGATGAAAAAATTGATTTAACCATAAGCCAGCTTATGGACAGATTTAATATTCAAGCACAGAAAAAGGTTAAGAACTTCCCCTTTCTTATGGGACAAGGGGTCTGGATAGATTCTGATAAGCTGGATTGGGAGGATGAAATCAGAGAAGTCCTAAAGCACGGCACCTTAACCTTAGGCTTTATTGGACTAGCGGAATGTCTTAAGGCTCTAATCGGCAAGCATCATGGCGAGTCGGAGGAGGCTCAAGAGCTTGGCCTTAGCATTATAGCACATATGAGGAAGCGGCTGGATGAAGCTTCAAGGGCATATCAGATGAACTACTCCTTAATCGCTACACCAGCAGAAGGCATAGCTGGTAGGTTGGTGAAAATGGATAGAGAGCAATTTGGGAGTATTGAAGGCATTACAGATAGAGAGTATTATACAAACAGCTTCCATGTACCTGTATATTATAAAATCAATATATTCGATAAAATTAAGAAAGAGGCGCCGTATCATAATCTTACCAATGCAGGACATATCACCTATGTTGAGCTGGATGGCGACACCTCCAAAAATACCGAAGCCTTTGAAAAGGTTATAAGAGCAATGAAGGAGGAAGGCATCGGTTATGGCTCTATCAATCATCCGGTGGATAGGGACCCTGTTTGTGGATATTCTGGCATTATTAATGATAGATGTCCCAATTGTGGCAGAGAAGAGGGCAATGTGAAATTTGAAAGGATTAGAAGAATAACGGGTTACCTAGTGGGGACGCTGGATCGATTTAATGATGCGAAAAAGTCAGAGGAAAGAGACAGAGTTAAGCATGGCTACAGGGAATAACGGACATTTGGATATAGGGTGAATATAAATGAGTCATATGTTAAGAGTTGCAGGAATCGTTGAAGAATCTATTGTTGATGGGCCGGGTATCCGATTTGTAGTCTTTACACAGGGCTGTAGGCATAACTGTGTGGGCTGTCATAATAGGCATACACACCCACTCAATGGTGGAGAATTAATCAGTATTGAAGATATTATTCGAAGGGTAGGAGAGAATCCGCTTTTAGATGGGGTAACATTAAGTGGTGGAGAGCCCTTTGAACAAGCAGAGGCCCTTTCAAGGCTTGCCATGGCGCTAAAGAAGCAAGGGCACAATATTATAACCTATACAGGCTATACCTATCAGCATATAGTTGATAACTCAGATAAAATGGCGGGCTGGCTGGCGTTGCTTCAGTATACGGATATATTAATTGACGGGCCCTTTGAAATTGAAAAGAAAAATCTTAACCTGAGATTTAGAGGCTCTGAAAATCAACGCATTATTGATGTGCAAAAAACACTGTTAAATAAAAAAATAGCTTTAATTGATTGGGATTAGAGGTTATAATAATTTGCCAAATAGTTGTATTCCTCAAATGAAGCTGGGTCTACGAAAAAGTTCTATTTTTGAGATAATTATCTTAGGTAGAACTTTTTTGTTATGCTGTTATTCAGCTAGCCATAGGGCCAATAGATGCTGCCGAGCACCTTTTTATAAGCAGATCTGATCTGAAATATTTTTGAAGAAAAAAACGTTTACACAAGTCGCAAAATTTGTTATGATAATATCAAACTTCCGCCTAAATTTTGCAAAATTTGAAAGGAAGTTTTAAAATGACTTTTAGTGACCGATCGGTCATCAAACGAAAGGAAGGTTGAAATGGCTAGGTATTCTTCGTTAGATCCAGAAAAGTACTTACGAATTAGAGATGCCGCAATTTCGTTATTTTATGAACAAGGAATGCAGAACACCAGTATTCGTGAGATTGCCAAAGCGGCAGAAATCGCAAAAGGAACAATTTATTTGTATTTTGATAGCAGAGAGGCTCTAGTGGATTATGTTTTTGATTATTGCTTTGATCTTCATATAAAAGCATCTATAGAGGGTCTTGATACTCTTACTGGCTGTTGTGAAAGGTTGAAAAAAAGAGTTAAAAACATCCTATTGTGGAATAAGGCCTTCCCGAAAGAATCTTCCATTTTAAGCACCTACTATGTGCCTGTCAATGTCGGCGGTACGGAAGCAGTTGCATTTTCGAAGTCATATGAAATAAATAAGCAGATCATTGATGAAGGGATAGAAAATGGAGAACTCAAAAAAATGGCATCCAGCTTTCTATATACAGTGTTTTTCAGTGCTGTAGAAGGTTGTTCCACCTATGTAAGGCATCATCCGGAGGTTTTTGAAGATGAATCCCTTTTAGATCAGATGCTAGACACTGTGTTGGATGTCATACGAATTCGCTAAGCAAAAGGCAGCAGGCATAATATACATATTCCTTAGAAAGGAGTGATATCCTCAATTGACTAAGATGTTTTCTTTTCATTTGCTGGCTATTAAAAAAGATCATCGGTGGCTTCAAAGGAAAAGGTCTTCACAAATTTCTAAAAAAACAGGCTTGAAGGGGAGGATTTTATGAAAAAAATCAAAAAAATTATTTCATTAGCACTTATTTTTGTACTACTGCTGGGGGTTTCCGGCTGTAGCAGCCAGAAAACTGATGGCGATGGTGCCAGCTATAAAGCAGGCACCTATACTGCTAAGGCTAAAGGCATGATGGGTGATGTAGAAGTTGAGGTTATTGTTTCTGATAATACCATCGACTCAATTAAAGTAATTAGTCATACAGAAACGGCAGGAATTTCAGACCCAGCCATTGAAAAAATTCCTGCCGCAATATTAAGTGCGCAAGGTTTAAAAATCGATGCCGTTACAGGTGCGACAATTACAAGCAATGCAATCATTGCCGCAGTGACAGAGTGCTTACAGCAGGCAGGGGCAGATATAGAAGCCCTAAGGAATAAGGGATTGACTACTGCTGCCCTAAAAGATGAGGTAATTGAAGCAGATGTGGTTGTAGTTGGCGCAGGAATTGCAGGACTTTCGGCTGCAATCGCTGCTGCTGAGGAGGGGGCTAAGGTAGTCCTGCTTGAAAAAATGGCCGCTGTTGGTGGTGCCTCTATTTTATCCGGTGGAGAAATCCTAGGAGCTGGAACTGCAATGCAAAAAGCCCAGGGAATACAAGATACAGCAGCTGCCTTAAAGGATTACTGGCTTCAAGTAGGACAAGGAAAGGTGAATGAGGATTTGATCGAACTAGTTGCAGAAAAAAATGAAGACACCATTAATTGGCTAAATAACAAAGGTGTTGAATTCGAAAAGGTCACCTTCTCCTATTATTATCCCACTCAAAAACCTTTTCGAAATCATTTGGCGGCTGGTGAATCAGGAAAGGGATTTATCCTTCCACTATATGAAGCGGCTCAAAGCTATGGCATTGAAATCAGATTTGAAACACCTGCTGTATCTCTAATAAACGAAAATGGCACTATTACAGGGGTAATTGCTGAAAATGGCGGAAGAAAAGTGACGGTGAATGCAAAATCCACTATTCTGGCTACTGGGGGCTATGGCAACAATGATGCACTTATGAAGGAATATAGTCCTGAAGTAGGTGCCTCAGGCTCATATCTCGGTGCAGCTCATGATGGAGACGGATTAATCATGGCAAGAGAAGTCGGTGCAGAAATTGTGGCTGGAGGAGGCGCCATTGCCAATCCAATGGATATGGGTGCAACCGGTTATTTAGACACCGGTGGAATTTTTCTAAATGTCAATCCAAAAGGCGAGAGATTTTCTAATGAAAATGAATACTGGTTCAGTCGAACATCACGTTTATATTTCGATGAAGGCTTTAATTCCTATTATAGTATCATGGATTCAAAAACTGAAAATCCAGGATTTGAGGATGCAGTCAAAAACGGAACAGCCTTCAAGGCCGATACGATAGAAGAGCTGGCAGCACTTATCAACATTGACCCATCGGTTCTAAGTAAAACTGTTTCGCGTTACAATGAAATTTGCGGAACCCAGAAGGATACTGACTTTGGTAAGCCGGCAGTAGGGATCGTCGGAAATAGAGAAGAGAATGCAAAAGATGTAAACCTTTTAACCTCTATTGACCAAGCACCATATTACGCAGTTGTTTTTAAAACCAGTACGATCACAGGAACCTTCGGTGGTCCAAAAACAACTTTGGATGGTGAGGTTGTTTCAACATCAGGGCAAATTATACCGGGCCTTTATGCAGCTGGGGAAGTAGCAAATGGAGAGTTTTTTTACAGACAATATCCTTGTTCAGGTTCATCGATACAGATGAGCGCAACTATGGGTATTGTATCAGGTAAAGCAGCGGTGGTGAACGCTAATAAATAGCTTAAAGGGGATAGCAGTTATGAGGCTATCCCCTTTTTTTTATGTCGAGAGACGAAGAAAAATTGAAATGCATCAGATGTTTAGAAGAAGTAGTACATAAAGCCCTACAAAACAATGGAAAAATTGATATAATAGATATAGGTGTAAGTAAATACTATTGAAGCTTTGGAGGATTGCAAGATGAAGAAATTTATAATCGAGGATGATTTTTGGGCGCTATTTCCCAATGCAAGGATTGGTGTTGTTGTTTGCCATGGGATAGACAATGGGATTAAGGATGCTGAAAAGTACACTGAGATGCTTCGTAATTCAGAGCAGGAGGCCTTGAATTACTTAAAGGAGGCTGAGTTTAGCAGCAATAATGTTGTTAAGGTATGGCGAGAGGCCTTTCAAAAATTCAAAACAAAAAAAGGCGCTAGGTCATCCATCGAGGCACTACTGAAGCGAGTATATAATGGTAACCAAATAGGCTCCATTAATCCGTTGGTGGACATTTATAATGGCATTTCATTAAAATACGCATTGCCTTGCGGCGGTGAGGACATTGATACATTTGCTGGGGATATCAGATTGACTAAGGCATCAGGAGACGAAGATTTCATCACCTTAGGAACAGATAAAAGTGAACCGCCCTATGAAGGTGAAATTATATATAAGGATGACACCGGGGCTATTTGTAGATGCTGGAACTGGAGGGAATCGGTAAGAACAATGCTTACGGAAAATACAAAGCATGCGTTATTGTGTATTGAGCTTATTGATGAAGAACGAACAGAAGCTTTTGAGAAGGCTTTAAAGGCTTTAGCCACAGCAGTAAAGGCAGATTTGGGTGGAGACTGCAAAGCTATGATTCTCGATATTGATAATAAGGAAGTCGTGATAGGTTAAAATTTAAGGGATGCTTTAGTGCCAAGAGGACGCTTTGTTTGACTATGCAGAATTATAATGGAGGGTGATGCCTTGTCCACCGGTAAATTAATTGAATTAAATAAGCAAAGGTTTAGTTTGCTAGAAGATTGCTTTGACATTAAGAAGCTTAGCTTGAAATCTATAATCAATCAGATGACCTCAGGAATCATTTATGTGGATGCTTTAGATAATCCTCAATTTGCACTAGCTTGGGATTATGGACATCGGATTTTTATACTAGGGGATGTCGCAGGAGATGCGTTGATCATTTCTGCAAAAGAAATCATTTTTAATAGATTTTTTAATAGTGAAAAAAGTGGTGCTGATATTTTAGATTTTGAAATTTATTGCCCATCTGATGCTGCCAGAAATAATATAATGAAGATTTTTGAGCATCATCCTGTAATGCTAAATCTGCGGAGATACTACACCTTGGATATATCAACTGTTTGCTTGGAGGAAAATGATTCTGAATTTATGAAGCAGTATGGTTGCAGCGTTTACAACATAGACGAAGCGCTTTTATCCCAGTCGGAGCTTACTAATATAGAAGATATAAGAAATTGGATTAAAGAAAATTGGATTTCAACGGAAGCCTTTTTATCTAAAGGCTTAGGAAAGTGCATCGTAAAGGATAAAACTATAGCAAGCTGGTCATTGCTGGACTACAGGGTTAAGGATACATGTGAAATGGGTATAGAAACCGATGGTGATTTCAGAAAGCAAGGCTTAGGGGAGTTTCTGGTCCGGGAGGTTCTAAAGGCCTGTCGAGAAATGAGAATAACAAAGGTTTCATGGGATTGTAGGGAAGATAATATTGCTTCCATAGGGTTAGCAGAAAAAGTAGGGTTCGTTCTACAACATAAATATGACTGTTACCATGGTTGGTTTCATCCCATCGACAATTTTTTGATCAACGG
This sequence comes from Clostridiaceae bacterium, assembly GCA_018432235.1. Taxonomy (GTDB): domain Bacteria; phylum Bacillota; class Clostridia; order Peptostreptococcales; family Natronincolaceae; genus M1-B18. The sequence continues at coordinate 71,318 of JAHDLO010000015.1, forward strand.
CTATTATTACCTATACACTAATGAAGATTATTCTAAAAGCAGGCAAAGCTATGAACGTGGCTTCGCAATGTCTGAAGAGAGGCCCGCTATTGCTAAGACATCGTATCTTCTTAAGAAGGAGAGCTCAAAAAAGTGGTTTTATTATGATATGGGCTGCTGCGAGGCGTTGTTAAATGAGGGAGATAAAGCTATCAGTTATATTGAACAGGCAATTGTCTTAGGGTGGACTGACATAGATATGTTAAAAAATGATGAGCGGCTCAACAGCTTACATACAGATCAGAGATGGCTGGATATAATGAATAATGCAAAATAGCATTAAAGGAAACCTATGGTATTTATGTGAATTGGTTCTAATGGGTAAAATTTTTAAAACTAATCTCGGCATTGTTTTATACCTTATATTCCCATATACTTAACTTGTAAGCGAAGGGCCTTCCTTAACATGAATTTGAAAGAGGTGCATATAATGAAGCCAATGCAAAGGGAATTGACGGCGTGGGCTATTACTCAAATACAGGAGAAGTATCCCGAGGATGTGGCACTATTGATAGGGGTTTCAGGGCATTCCTTAGAAAATGACTGCCACGGAGAGTGCTTTGATTATTTTGTCCCAGCCAATGACAATGGGAATAATCTGGCACAGACCTTTATCATCGATGGGGTAGGCCATGATCTGTATCCCCGATCATGGCAGCGTATAGAAAATATGGCGGATCTCAATGATGATTTCGCCTTTGGTTTAGCCGATGCCAAAATTCTGTATTGCCGCAGTGAGGCTGATAGAAGGCATTTTATTGAGCTTAGAGAAAGGCTAATGACAAACCTTAAGGACAAGGATTTTATGTTCAAGAAGGCACTGGGAAAACTAGATACAGCTATGGAAATATACCGTACAATGATATTTGAAGCTTCACCTTATAAGGTTAAGATGGGGGCTGGCTTTATTGTTCACTACCTAGCCATAGCAGTGGCCTACATTAATGGCACATATTTTAAGCAGCGGCTTGACCTAGAGACGGTGGAGTTGGCACAGATGAAGGAGATACCGGAGCATTTTATTAACTTATATGAAGAGATTGTTAAAGCCACCGCCAGTGAAGAATTAAAGACCCTCTGCTTTAATATCATAAGCACAGTTCGGGGATTTATCGCTGACCGAAGGCCATTGAAGGCTGAAGCGTTAAAGCAGCCTAATTATAAAGAGCTGGCAGCATGGTATGAAGAAATGTCATTGACCTGGCGCAGAATTTATTATCATTGTAATACTGGTGATTATCAGAGAGTCTTCCCTGATGCCCTTAGATTGCAGCACGAGCTGAACATTATCAAGGAGGAGTTTGGCCTAGTGGAAATGGATTTGCTGGGGTCCTTCGATATCAGGGATTTAAATGGCTTTAAGCAAAGGGCAGAGGAACTGGAAAACTACATTCTGTCTGAAATAGAGGGCCATGATGTTGCTATCAACAGATATGACACGCTGGAGCAATTTTTAGCGGAAAATAGATAGTGAGGTGCATTTAATGAAATATCGAAATGCATCAGATATTCTACCGGATGAGCTGCTAAAGGAAATACAGAAATATGCCGCAGGGGAAACCCTATATATTCCCAACAATATAGAAAGGAAGAAATGGGGGCAGGACACCGGGGCAAGGATGTTTTACAAGGAGCGCAATGAAGAAATCAGATATCGATTCTTCAATAAAGAAAGCATTGAGGCACTGGCGGAGGAATACGCCCTTTCTCCAGAAACCGTGAGGAAGATTGTATACAAATAGAAGTATAGCTTTTCATGAAAAGGCCATAGAGAAAAAGCAAGGGTAATGTCTTTAAGCGTTTTTAGACATTGCTCTTTTTGTTTTTGGCAGTATCTCTAAGGTTATTTATAGCAATAACAGGGCTTTTAATTTTTTATTCAAATAAAGCTATTATAAAAAATACTGTATACTTTTATAAAGTCAAGGGGACGCTTTGTTTGACTTATTTACAAGTCAAACAAAGCGTCCCCTTGACACCTCTTGGCACTATTCCGGTAAAACCAATTGGCTTTCTTCATTAAAAAAGGTCTTATATCCCAACTGCAGAAATAGTATGACGGTTAATGAAACACTTCCGAGAATACCCAGCATTATTGCTATTTGATACTTTATTGCAGTAACTGGAGAGGTTCCGGAAAGAATTTGCCCTGTCATCATGCCGGGTAAGAATACGATACCCATGCCTACCATTGAATTTATCGTAGGCAGTATCGCAGAATCAAAAGCTTTGTCTACAATATCTTTAACGGCAGCCTTTGGGGTTGCACCCAGCATTAATGCTGATTCAACGAGATGTCTTTGTTGATATATATCATCCACGAGCTTTGTCACGCCTAAGGAGATGCCTGTCATAGAATTACCAATAAGCATACCTGCTATAGGTATAAAGTATCTGTTATCGTACCAGGGTGTAATTTTAATTACCACAAGTAAGAAATAAAAAAGACTGGATAAGGTTCCGAATAACATAGCAATAGCAATAATTTTCTTTAGTGGAATTGAAAGCTTAGATTTTGTTCTTTTAAAAACAGTATAAATTGCAAATGCCTCCATCAAACCTATTACTACAATCGTATACAAGGGGTTACTATAGTTAAATAGATAAACCAGTATATAGCCTGTCAATATAAGCTGCAGCGTCATTCTTACAGAAGAAATGATAATTTCTTTCTCTCTTGAAATACCTCTTGCCTTCACAATAAATAATAGTATAATAACAAAAATATATGCAGATATCATTTGCCATAATTCAAGATCTATTACGCCTTCCATACTATCCCTCCTCGTGATTTATTACGCTTCCGTTTTTTATTTCTATAATCTCATCTGAGAATTGATTAGCGATCTTTTTAGAATGTGTCACCATGATGAGGGTTTTGTTATTTTGCTTTGTATAATTAACTAAAGCATTAATTATCACAAGCTCTGTGTCTTCATCCAGCGCTGAAGAAGGCTCGTCTAACAATAATACCTCAGGCGCCATTAGTAGTACCCTGGCAAGGGCTAAGCGCTGTTTTTCTCCACCAGATAAATTGTGGGTGCCTTCATTCATATCTTTATTTAGCTGCACTAATTTTAACATGTTCATAAGCTGTTGGTCTGAAGCTAAGGGCTGTTCAGAGAATTTTAGTCCGATTAGCAAATTATCCTTTATACTGCCTTCGAAAATAGGCGGAGCTTGTGGCAGCATTACAATATTTCTTCTTAATGCTATGGAGGGGATATCCTTTAAGGATTGGTCATTATAAAAAATATCACCACTGTCAAAGGGGTTTAATTTATTTAGCAGCCTTAGCAAGGTTGTTTTTCCGCTGCCACTGGGTCCAACGATTGAGGTTACCTTATGCCGATGGATATGAAGCTTATCAATATCAAGAATATCTTTAAATTTCACATTGATGAATAAAAACATTAAATCAGCTCCCTTTCCCTTTCTTTGATTTCTTTAAAAAGCACATAGGCCTTCTTGCATGCTGTCCCTAAAAATACACAGGCGCATTGTTATTTTATAGTGCTTTCTATATTTCCAACAACATTTATTTCATCCTTTTCAAGCAGAGCCTTAGCTTCCAAGCAATGAAGAAGAGGGCACAAAACATTGTATAAAAACACGATATCGAAATACGATATTATTATAGCATGATATTTGAATTATATCAAGCTGTGCCATTTAGTATTAGCCAATTTTTTGATATTAGTATGAATCTTAGGGGAGGCTACTGTATGAGATCTAATGGCAAAATCATATAAAGTACGCTGGAGTGCATGTAAATTTATAAAACTAATAAATATCTACTTGATTACATAAATAACATATGTTACTATTAACATATGTTATTTATGTAAGGAGAATGAAAAATGTCAATCAACTATGCAATTTTGGGAATTTTAAGCTACAAATCCATGACGGGCTATGATTTAAAGAAGATTATCCAGGACTCGGCCTTTATGCCCTGGTCGGGTAACAACAATCAAATATACAAGGCGTTAACTGAGCTGTTAAATGAGGGACTGGTAACGAATGTCGTTCAGCATCAGGAAGGCTCCCCCACAAAAAAAATCTATAGCATAACAAATGAAGGACTAAAGGCTTTAAGGGAATGGGTTTTATCTCCAATAGAGGACAATGACATAAAGAAACCTTTTCTTTTACAGCTTGCATGGTCAAGCCAGCTAACCACAAGGGAATTAAATATGCTGCTTGACGGCTATGAGGAGCAGATCAAGCTTCAGCTATTGATGGAGAAAAATAAAAAACAGGAGACTGTTTTAGCCCCAAGAAGAACACCCTTAGAGGGAGTCGTATGGGATTTTATCAGCGATAGCTTTAGGCGGTCCTATGAGGTTGAGTTGGAATGGGTAAGGGAGCTTAGAGATGCAATTGTCGGAATTCCAAATGCAAATGATGCAAATGAAAATGCTGTAGATGCATCTGAAAAGCTTCAGGAAGATAAGCAAAATGAAATAATGAGGTATACCATAAAAAAACATAAGCAACTATGCTATGTGCATTACAATGACACTGGCTCAAAGCTTGAGTCGAAAGGTAATATTTTAGATATTATTACTGCATTAGCTGAAAACAATACACAGTTTGTGGCATTGGACTATGGGGCTCTATCTAAGAGTTTTGTAGAGCTTAGAGAAGGCTTATTTGAGACTATGCTGCAGAAGTTCTCTATGTATCATATTAAGTCCGCAATCATTATTGAGGAAGCAGATGGTGCTAGCAAGGAATTTATAGCTTCAATTGCTGAAGGCAGTAATTTTGATGTGCTTAAGATCTTCAGAAGTATTAAAGAAGCTGAAGCATGGTTTTTAAGCTTAAAAAAATAAGGGGGAATTAGGATGAAGAAAATTAACAAAGCTTTTAAAACGCAGGAAGGCAGAGAAGCAGTTCTTAAATATTATGATATGCTGCTGGAAAATCTGACGATACCTTATGAAAGGTTAAATATTAGCACTAGGCATGGCAATACTTTTTTATTAGCTGCCGGAGATGCTGACGCTCCACCTATGATTTTATTACATGGCAGCAGCATGAATTCCTGTATGTGGATAAGCGATATCATAAAATATTGTAAAAGGTACAGGGTCTATGCCATAGATATGCCAGGGGAAGCAGGGCGAAGCGATGAAGGTCAGCTGCCTTTTACAACAACAGATTACGATGACTGGCTATATGATGTCTTTCAGCAGCTATCCATTAATAAGGCCGTTATCATTGGTGCTTCATTGGGTGGTTGGCTGTCGACTAAGTTTGCCATTCGTTATCCCGAGAAGGTAGATCAGTTAGTCTTATTGTGTCCAGCAGGTATAGGCGCACAAAACAAAAAATTCATCTTCATTGCTTTATTCTATATGATGCTGGGGGAAAAGGGCATTAGAAAATTATTTAAAATGATCAATGGCAATGAAGATATACCTGAGATTATACTGAATTATCAAAGGGTAATAACTCAAAGCTTTAATACCAGGAAGGAGGCAATTCCACCTTTTAGCGATGACCAGCTAAGACGGTTGACTATGCCTGTGTATGTTTATGTTGGAGAAAATGATATATTGCTACGGTCATTAGAGACTGCAGAACGTGTGAAAAAGCTGGTGCCAAATGCAAAAGTAACTGTGCTGCCTGAGGTGGGCCATAGCCTTATCCATCTAACGGATTCGATACTAGAACAGTTAAGCTGAAAATCAATATGGTGAAGGGTATTGTTTCTTAAGGATAAGAGATAATACCCTTTTCTCATTTCTCATGAGCTATCAGTGTGATATCCTCATAATTGGACGGCGTAGACAAACATGTCATATATATGTCGTGTTTATCTGATATAATATAAAAAGTGAGGTGTTGAAGATTTACTGCAGAGAAGTAGATTTTCTGTGTGCTTAAAAAAGATATTATTATGGCAGGTGAAGATATATGAAGCTTGAACGTTTGTTAGGTATACTCACAATCCTCCTCCAAAAGGAGCGGGTAACAGCACCGTATCTTGCAGAGAGATTCGAGGTTGCTCGGCGCACAATAGCTAGAGATATTGATGCCTTATGCTTAGCTGGCATTCCTATTATAACCCATCAAGGCAGCGGTGGGGGGATTTCTATTGCAGAAGGCTTTAAGCTGGATAAAAGCCTTTTAACAGCAGATGAGCTTTCTGGCATTTTAGCAGCTCTAAAGGGCATTGGTAGTGTATCTGATAAGTCAAATATTGAGAATATCCTTGATAAGCTATCTGCCAATAAAAATTCGGTTGTGTCACTTCGTGAGCCGATAGTGATAGACCTTGCCTCCCATTACAAGGGGAGCTTAACAGAAAAAATCAAAATGATTAAAAGGGCTATATACGAGCATCGCTTGATAGCGTTTGACTACTATTATGAAAAAGGCGTTTGCCATCGTCGTATCGAGCCATATTTTATCGTATTTCAGTGGACATCATGGTATGTATTTGGCTACTGCTTAGATCGGGGGGATTGGCGCCTGTTCAAGCTGATGCGGCTTTGGAATTTAAGCCTCAGTGCAGAATCCTATGGACCTCGTGAAATCCCGCAAGAAAAGCAGCAATTAAATGCACATCTTACCGATGATAAAAAGCTAGTTGCTCTCTTTGAGCCATCAGCGGCCTATCAGCTTATTGAGACATATGGCCTTCATTGTTATACAGAAACGGAGGAAGGTCTACTACGGCTGGAAATTGGCTATACCAATAGGGACTATACCATAGCCTGGCTTTTGGGCTTTGGTGATAAAGTAAGAGTAATTGAGCCAACCGATATTGCAGAGGAAATAAAACGTATAGTGAAAAATATTTTAGCTGCCTATAGCTAAACATGACAAGCTGTTGTCTTGTTGGCTATAGTATGATGGGGTAAGAAAGGAAGGAACCACAAGCAAAGTCCCATTAAGAGGGTGTATGGGAACATTAAATCTATTCTAGGGGGTAAAAAAATGAGCAAGGAGATTATTGCGAAGGCGGGTATGCTTATAGGGAAAAACACAGCCCACGGGTCATTGGAAGGTCCGGAATCCTATTGTGTTTTAGCACTTATTGATGATAATGGCTATCCTACTGCTTCAACTATTACGGCATCCAAGTCAGAGGGCATTGATTGGGTCACCTTTTGTACGGGTATTGAAAGCAATAAGGCAATGAGAATAGCAAGCTGTAACAGAGCCAGCGTATGCTTTAACAAGAATGGTCAATACAACATCACTTTAGTGGGAACAATTGAGATGATCACAGACCCAGCAGTTAAGCAGGAAATGTGGTACGAGGGCTTGGAGAAGCATTTTAGCAGCCCAGAGGCCGAGGATTATTGTGTATTACGTTTTAAGTCAGAACGGTACAATCTCTTTATAGATTGGCAAGCAGCTGTTGGTGTATTAGACAAATAGAAGAGTGGAATTTGAAGCATGAAAAAAAGGGTATTATCCTTGTGTTAAGGCATAATACCCTTTTTTTATTGCTTTAAATCTATACAGTCAAGATACTACTTTTTAGCTGTAGCAACCATAGGCTGTGACTTAACCGCTGGTTCCTTTTCAAGAATTTTCTTAAAGCCAGAGAAGGCAACCATCACGCCTAAAATCACCAGGAGAACTGCAAAAACCAGCTGGAGTCCATCGCTATAGATTACAAAGCCACCTGTAACAAGGAGCTTGTTTAGTATTTTCGCAATGGTTTGATACAGGGCCGTTAAGGTAACCGTCAGCATAACCACCATTGGTACCCATAGTGTAAATCCCTTTCTGTGGGTCTTCTTTAAAAATACAGCCAGAGCAATTAATGCCAGAGCAGAAAGCAATTGGTTAGCTGAACCGAATAGCGGCCAAATATTTTGATAGCCAGCGATAGAAAGCAGGTAGCTCAACAACAGAGTTGCAGCTGTTGCAAAATGCTTATTGGTTAAAAGCTTGTATGAAGCTGAGGCTTGGCCGGCTTCGACCGCGTCATCCTGGAAAAGCTCCTGAAAAGCCAGACGACCAACACGGGCAACAGAGTCCAGAGAGGTTAAGGCAAAGGCAGAAACCGAAAGCGTAATGACCGCAAAGGAGATATTAGCAGGAATACCAAGGGTGCTTAAAAAGCCTGAAATCCCCTGTGCAAAGATGGTTGGTGGTGTTCCCTGAGGCATGACGCCTCCCTTTGCCAAGGCACCGACTGCAATCAGCGCGATGATTGCCAGTAAGCATTCTAAAAGCATGGCACCAAAGGAAATCGGTAAAATATGCTTTTCATTTTGAATCTGTTTGGAGCTTGTACCGGAGGCAACTAATGCATGGAAACCGGATACTGCACCACAGGCAATGGTAACGAATAGCACAGGGAACATCATACTGCCGTTTACCACAAAACCGGAGTAGGCAGGAAGCTCCATAGTTGGATTGGCTACAAAAACCCCGATGATAGCACTACCTATCATGGCCACTAATAAAAATGAGTTAAGATAATCTCTTGGCTGCAGCAGTGCCCATACGGGAGTAACTGAAGCAATGAATACATAAATGAATACGAAATATTGCCAAATGCTCTTGCTTATATATAATGGAAAAACTAGTCCCAATACGATGGACCCAACCAGCAAGGCAAGGGCAATAGCAGTCATTTTAAAGGAAGACGGTTTTTTGTAATAATTAAAAAGCCCTAAAAATACAGCTGCTGCTATAAAAATCAAAGAGGTAGTGGCAGTTGAGCCATTAGCACTGTTGAGGGCGCCTTCAGCGGTAAAGCCGTTGAAGGTGCCGGCAACAATGTCGGCAAAGGCAGCAACAACTAGAATTGAAAATAGCCAAACGAAAAGCAGAAAGAGCTTTTTGCCTGTTTTTCCTATATACAGCTCGATAACATACCCAACACTACGGCCCTTATTCTTAACAGACGCATACATGGCAGCAAAATCCTGTACAGCTCCAAAGAAAATACCACCTATCAAAATCCATAATAATACAGGAACCCATCCAAACATGGCAGCGATGATAGGGCCATTGATAGGGCCTGCCCCTGCGATTGAGGCAAACTGATGACCAAAAACTACACCAGACTTTGCCGGTACATAGTCTACGCCATCCTCTAGCTCATAGGCCGGTGTTTTTGCCTTGGGATCAATTCCCCAGCTTCTTTCAAGCCATTTGCCATAGGTAAGGTAGGCCCCACCCAAAACTATGATTGCTAGAAACATCATAAAAATACCATTCATAAAAAACCCTCCATTCAATAAATAATTGCAAAATCTAAAACACTGTTGACAATGGCATGCTCACAACAACAAAAAAACCCTCATCTCTATAAAATAAGAGACGAAGGTTAAGCTCCGTGTTACCACTCTTGTTGCTGCGATGCAGCCCCTCAGTCATATCGGGCAGAAGCAATTACCGCCGAATATGCTCCTAAATAACGGTAGGATACCGGTTACACCTACTTAGCCTACGCCTTTCAGTAAACTGCTCCTAGGTGAGATTATTTTGGCTTCTTGTCATTTTTCACCAAACAATGACTCTCTAATAAAGAAGTGGCAAAACAATATGTCCTAATCGTTGCACATTTCATTTTGGTTATTGTATATTGAATACAGTTTATCACCATTTGATTTTCTTGTCAAACTAATTTTCGAAATATTGTGTGTATACAAGGTTGATTTGGCATAATGGAAATACATTGATTTTATGCTATAATTATAAAGATGGTGCTGCAGGTGAAGGTAAATAATAAGAGAATAAAATGATGATATAGAAGGTAGGGATGATGGCAGTGAAGAAAAACACGCTTTCTATTTTTCTGCTGGTAGCTATTTTAATAGCTTGTATTTTCATGATTTATAAATATGACAGACATATCTTGGCATGGCAGGCCAATAAAAATATAGATGTAGAGGGTGTTAGGCTGATGATGCTGGAGACGGAAGTGCAGGCATTAATAGGCGAGGCTGAGACCTATATCCCAGGCTTTGGTGGCTATAGGCTTGAATACCCTAATAGGGGCATTTTTCTAACACTTTTAAATGACAACGATACTGATTTTTACCGTAGGGTAAAAGAAATAAACATCATGACAGCTGGATATGAGATTTATGGTATTCGAGTTGGTGATGAATATGATGGAGCTCTTTTGACCATAAATAATCAAGGCTTTGCAAAAGAAAGAGAGGGTTATAGAGGTCGATGGAGGAGGAATATGTACATAGTATTAGATAAAGACGAAGATAAGGTGAGGAGTATAACTATAGGTATAACAGATAGGGTTAGCGAAAGTAGAATCTACTAAACAGATGACACTACTAATTGCTATAAGGTACTCATCTCTCAAGGAGTATAAGTAGTGGATATCATTTGTGAAAAAGGGTACCCTTTCTTAGTATTAGATGGAGGTACCCTATTCTATTGCATTTTCCAAATAAGACATAAGGTATAATAAATAATATACGGATATCATTGAATCATGTACATTGGGCAGCATTGTAACCCTTGACAAATGTATAAAAATTACGAATATGTCAAAAGTATGTAAAGACAGAAAAAATGTTCGGTCAATAAAGGATTTTTTATTTATTTATAGTATATATATAATGAATATTATTAAATGAATTTTATTAATTGAGGTTGAGACACATGATAAAGAGTTTAAGAGAGATAACTGAGGCTTCAGAGATCAGCAATCTATCGGCCTTTGCACAGCTTAGCAGAAGTACAAGGGGCAGAAGCATAGCTGAAGACGAATGTGACATAAGAACTGCGTACCAGAGGGATAGAGATAGAATCATACATTCTAAGTCCTTCAGAGTGCTAAAGGAAAAGACGCAGGTATTTATCGTGAAGGATGATTCCTTTAGAACAAGATTAACCCATACATTGGAGGTCAGCCAGATTTCCCGCACCATTGCAAGAGCGTTACGATTAAATGAAGACTTAGTTGAGGCTATTGCCCTTGGCCATGATTTGGGACACACCTGTTTTGGTCACAGTGGTGAGGAGGTTTTGCATCAGCTTACCGGTCATTTCAAACACAATGAGCAAAGTCTAAGGGTTGTGGAGGTGCTGGAAAGGGGAGGGAAGGGCTTAAACCTTACTCACGAGGTTAAGGATGGTATTTTGAAGCATACCGGCGAAGAAGAACCAATTACACTGGAGGGAAAGCTGGTTAGGATAACTGATAGAATAACCTATTTGTGCCATGATATTCAGGACAGTATTGATGCAGGAATCCTGGACAAGGCGGACATTCCAATAGAATTTCAACAGGTTCTGGGGGAGACTCAGGCGGAACGAATCAACATATTTGTTAGGGATATCATTGATGAAACCTCAAAGCAGCTAAACTTCGGCAACAGACCTGCGATTTATCAAAGTCCATTGATTAAGGAGCTTACATTGGAGCTGAGAAGGTTTATGTTTGAAAGGGTATACTATGGCGATATCTGCATGAGAGAGAAGGAAAAGGCTACTTACATTGTTACCTCATTATATCAGTATTTTATGGCGGTGCCTACAGCATTGCCGGTGGAGTATAGGCAGCGTCTAGAGGTGGATAGCGTTAAGCAGGTAGTGACAGATTTCATTGCCGGCTGTACTGACTCCTATGCCATAAAGCTATTTCAAGACAGATTTATACCCTCACCCAATAGCTTATAGATCAATTATCTTAATTTTGCGAATTTATTTTTTTTGTATCTCTAGGAAGGATTTGTGAAGATTTATGTCGAATAAACCTTTTCATGCTAAAAAAGGGTATAGAACATATGTTATAAAAAGGATATATATAATATGAAGGTAATCGTTGATTCAGATGCATGTCCAGTTAAAAATATGATATTGAAGGCCTGCAAGGCGGCAAATATATCAGTTATTCTTGTCCATAGCGTCAGTCATATTTCCAATCAGGTGTATGACGCTCAAATCATAGTGGTGGATAACGCCTCCCAGGCTGCGGATATGGAGATCGTCAAGCAGACCTGTAGGGGAGATCTAATAGTAACCAATGATATCGGTTTGGCTGCAATCGTTCTTGGGAAAGGGGCTTATGTATTAAATTTTTCAGGACATTTCTATACTAATAGCAACATTGAGCTTCATTTAGAACAAAGGTACCTTAATCAAAGAATATTGGCATCGAAGGGAAGGCTGAAGGGACCAGGTAAGCGTACAGCGAAGGATAATGAAGATTTCAAACAGGCTTTAGCAGGATTTTTAGCCCAACATAATGAATTGGTATAAATGTTATTATATTAATTATTTAATATAGAAGGAGAATAAAAAAGAAAACAGAACTTATAATATATAAAACATTAATGAAAAATAACACATTAGGTGGTTATAATGGGGAATTTCTTTCCAGATGAATTAATTGACGAAATAAAAGCGCGTAACGATATTGTAGATATAATTTCAAATTATATTCAGGTTAAATCTAAGGGCTCCTCTCACAAGGCGCTTTGTCCCTTTCATAATGAAAAAACACCCTCCTTTGTTATTAATAGAGATAAGCAGATATTTAAGTGCTTTGGATGTGGTGAATCGGGGGATGTTATAGGCTTTGTTATGAGGATGGAGAATTTAGATTTTGTAGAAGCAATAAAGCTGCTGGCACAAAATTCCAACATATCGCTTGAGCAGTATGATACCTCGGATACAATGAAGAGGGAAATGGTGGAGAAGCACGCTTTATTTGAACTGAATAAAAAAGCTGCTGTATATTTTTATAACAATTTAACAAAGCAAGCAAACCCAGCTCTGGATTATCTTAAGAGAAGAGGATTAACGGCCAAGACCATTAAGAGCTTTGGCTTAGGCTATGCCCCCAACAATTGGCATGATCTAATGCATCATTTTCTCAACGCTGGCTATTCGATAGATGACCTCATTAAATGTGGTCTTGTCACTAAAGATAATGAGAAAAAAAAACAGTATGATCGTTTCAGAAATCGTATTATGTTCCCTATATTTGATGTCAGGGGAAATGTTATAGGCTTTGGCGGCAGAGTTTTAAACGATGCCCTTCCTAAATATTTAAATTCACCTGAAACAAGTATTTTTAATAAAAGCAACACCCTATACGGCTTAAATTTTGCCAGAAGACATATTAATGACGGCAGGCTTATTTTAGTAGAAGGCTATATGGATGTTATAGTACTGCATCAGTATGGTTATCACAATTGTGTTGCAGCCTTAGGAACCTCCTTTACTAAAGGACATCTACAGCTGCTGCAAAAATATGCATCTGAGGTAATCATATGCTTCGATGGTGATGCAGCAGGGGAAAAGGCGACACAAAGGGCTACAGAGCTTCTGCAGGACACCCGCATAAATGTAAAGGTGTTGGTCTTAGAGGACAACATGGACCCTGATGACTTTATTAAGCAAAAAGGTAAATTTGCCTTTGAGGAACAACTTAAGGCAGCAATTAGTCTAATAGAATATAAGATACAAACAGCTAAAAATAAATGGCCCTTAAATACGTCAGAGGGGAAAATACAATTCATTAAGGCTGTTGTATCTATTATAAAAGAAATAAAAAGCCCTGTTGAAAGGGAGGTTTATGTACAAAAAATTGAAAAGGATTTTGGTGTATCTAAGAATGTATTATTAATGGAGATATACGGCAAGGATGGAAAACAGCCTGTAGAGAAGAATCAAAAGTATACTTCAAAGAACATAAGAGATAATAAATATATAGAGGCTGTTCCGCTGGTGGAGCAAAAAGGCCATATCATAGCTGAAAGACAATTAATTAAGTTTCTTTTGACTAATCCGGATATGATTGCCAAAATTGAAGAAAAAATTGAGCCGGAGGACTTTTTAATAGGCAGCTATAGAGCGCTAGTAGAGTATATTTTTTCTAATTACAGAATTGCTTCAATAGAGCCTGACCATATTTCAGTTGAATTACCACAGCTGAAGGAGTCAATCAAGGACATACTAGATACAGATATAGAATTTATAGATATTGCTAAAACACTGGAAAAGTATATTATCAATCTTAAACGATATAAATTGCTATACGAGCAAAAGGAGCTTCAACAGCAGCAAATGTCCTTAATCCAGAATAAAAAATTAAATAAGGAAGAGGTTGAGAAGGAATTGCTAACCATTGGCTTGAAAATAATGAAAATAAATACTGAGATACAAAAGCTACAGCCTTAAGGAAAGGAGGGGACACCATTGAGTGATTTACAGGACGTAAAGAAGGAAACTGTCAAAAAGTTGATTGAAAAGGGTAAGAAAAGAGGTATAGTTACCTATACAGAGATTATGGATGCCCTGGAGGATATAAATCTGGATAAAGATCAGATTGATGAATTATATGACCATTTTGCAACTATGGGTATAGATGTGGTAGGGGATAAAGCTGATACGGATATCGATGACGTGGATGCTGATCCGGACGCAGATGTAGACGTTGATGTTGATGTTGACTTAGACGATGTTGCTCTTGAGCCAGAGCTAATTTTAGAAGAGAATATAGAGGACGATGTCGCGCTGCTTAAGGGCATAAACATTGATGACCCCGTAAGGATGTACTTAAAGGAAATTGGCAAGGTGCCTTTGTTGTCAGCTGATGAAGAAATAGAGCTGGCAAAAAAGATGGAGCAGGGCAATGAAGATGCAAAAAAGCGGCTAGTGGAGGCAAACTTAAGATTAGTTGTCAGCATAGCTAAGAGATATGTGGGAAGAGGAATGCTGTTTTTAGATTTGATTCAGGAGGGAAATCTTGGACTGATTAAAGCGGTTGAAAAGTTCGATTTTCGTAAGGGCTTTAAGTTCAGCACCTATGCTACCTGGTGGATAAGACAGGCAATAACCCGTGCCATAGCAGACCAGGCAAGAACTATTCGTATTCCTGTGCACATGGTAGAAACCATCAACAAGCTGATTAGAGTTTCAAGACAGCTGCTTCAGGAGCTGGGCAGAGAACCAAAGCCCGATGAAATAGCTAAGGAAATGGATTTGTCGGAGGACAAGGTCAGAGAAATTCTCAAGATTGCACAGGAGCCTGTTTCCCTGGAGACACCTATTGGTGAAGAGGAGGATAGTCATTTAGGTGATTTTATACCGGATGACGATGCCCCAGCTCCAGCAGAGGCTGCGGCCTTCTCATTATTAAAGGAGCAGCTTATTGAGGTGTTAGATACACTGACACCAAGAGAGCAAAAGGTTTTAAGGCTAAGATTTGGTTTAGATGACGGCAGGGCCCGCACATTGGAAGAGGTTGGGAAAAAGTTTGATGTTACAAGGGAGAGAATACGGCAGATAGAAGCGAAGGCCTTGAGAAAGCTGAGACATCCTAGCCGTAGTAAGAAATTGAAGGATTATCTAGAATAATTATAAAAAAATAGATTCGCTTAGAGCGAATCTATTTTTTATCCTGGTAGCTTCAGCAGCTTCATTACCAATATTGCTTTTGTTTTGCATATTCAATCTTTTTCTTTTTTTCCTCCAGAGTTTCGCTATCGTCGATCTGATCCTGCAATACATGCATGAGCTGGTCAGCCTCCTCCTCCCATTCCTGGGTTCGGCCACCCCATTGAAAATGGGGCATTTTTTCAGGAGGCTCAACGATTTTTTTCTTTTTTTTGATATGCGGCATAAGCATCTCTCCTTAAATTGAATATGGACTGTTTATTTAAATAAAGCAGCTGCAGTAAAGCTCTCATTAATATCTTTTAAAAAAGGAGACATATATATGCAAATAAAGCTAACCCCAAGACTAGAAAAAATAGCTAATTTGGTAAAGTCAAATCATAGTGTAGCTGATATCGGCACAGATCATGGCTATATAGCCATATATTTGATTCAAAATAGCATAAGCCCATATGTGATTGCGGGAGATATAAACAAAAAGCCTCTGGAAAGTGCAAGGAACAACATTAAAGAGATGGGTTTGAGCCAGAGGATTGAAACGAGATTGGGAAGCGGTTTATCTGTAATAAAGCCGGGAGAAGTTGAGACGGTAATAATCGCCGGTATGGGTGGCATTCTGATAGGTCAGCTGCTGCAGGAGGCTCCGGAGATAATAGCAACGACAAAGGAATTTATACTGCAGCCCATGCAGGCTCAGGAGGAGCTAAGAAAGTATCTTGTGGATAATGGCTTTAAGATAGTTAAGGATGTATTGGTAAAGGAAGATCATCGGATATATGAAATAATCTGTGCTGAAAAAGGGCAACAGGAGGTTATACAGGAAATACAGTATGAAATAGGCTTTTACATAGATGAAAATCCTAGGGATTTGGCTATAGAGTTTGTTGAGGGAAGGATTAATATATATCGTAACATAATTGCCGATATTAAGGATATCGCGGGAGAGCGTATTAATGAAAAGCTGGGGCACTGCAAGCAAAGGCTAGAGGCATTAGAGGAGGTATTGATATGTCTGAAAAAGTAAAGAATGTCCTTAGACTGTTGGAGGAGCTGGCTCCGAAGGAATATGCCATGTCCTGGGACAATGTGGGATTGCAGGTAGGAGACAGGGAGGATACGGTATCCAGAATACTGGTATGCCTGGACGTTACAGAGGCTGTAATAGATGAAGCCGTAAAAAGCAATGCTGATTTCATCGTATCTCATCATCCGGTTATATTTAAGCCCATAAAGAGCCTTTTGAAGGATAACCCTCAAGGGCGGATGATACATAAGGCAATAAAGCATGATATTTCAATATATTGCGGACATACAAACATCGATATTGCACCGGGAGGACTAAATGATTATATAGCCAGAAGGCTTGGGCTAAAGGATACCGGTATACTTGATGTCACATATTCTGAGAAGCTGTATAAGCTGGTGGTTTTTATTCCAGAGGCACATCAGGAGAGGGTAGCTGAGGCCCTTGCATCAGAAGGGGCAGGACATATCGGCAACTACAGCAGCTGCAGCTTTAGAACCACTGGTATAGGTGCCTTCATGCCCTTAGATGGGTCGAACCCCTATATAGGGACAAAGGGAAAACTGGAAAAGGTTCAAGAGGTGCGTCTGGAAACCATAGTGTCCGAAAAAAAACTAAAGGCAGCAATTAACAAAATGATAGCGGTCCACCCTTACGAGGAGGTAGCCTACGACATCTATCCTCTGACACTGGAGGGCAATAGTATAGGTATCGGCAGAGTCGGCAATATAGAAAAATCTATGAGTCTCTCAGCGCTTATAGATAGTGTTAAAAGTGAGCTGAAGCTGGAGAAGCTAAAGACTGTGGGGGAGCTTGAACGCGTGATTAATCGAGTGTGTATCGTCAATGGCAGTGGGGCAGAATACATTCAGGCTGCTGTCAGAAATAAATGCGATTGCCTGATCACCGGAGATGTCAAGTATCATGAAGCACAAATGGCTTTGGAGCTTGGGCTATGTATCATAGATGCAGGGCATTTTGAAACAGAAAATATTTTCATAGAGCTTATGGCAAATTACCTTAAGGATAAGATTAATGCGGAAGATTTAAGTATCGAGGTTATTGAATCTAAGATTAATGTCAATCCTTTTAAGGTAATATAACTGAGGCAATGGCAAAATAGAGATGAGTCGTTTGCTTGTAGAAGCTGAAGGACTTCTTACAGCAGGTTTAAGCTGATGCTTAAATATACCGCTTTTATGTGAGCAGTTATAGTATATAGCTTGATTTTATTCTTTAAAGATGCTAAAATAGTTTGTTGCATAAATAACTAAAAAAGGGATATAGCTCAGCGTATTAAAGGTTATCTTATACTTATTATCCGCTCTTAGTTATTCATTATTAATAAAAAGATAGGCTGGTGTTTTTTATGAAGGCTGTAATGTATAGTGACGGTGGCTCAAGGGGTAACCCGGGAGAGGCTGGTATAGGTGTGTATATTGAAGATGAAAATGGAAACACCTTAAGGGAGCTATGTCAATTTATTGGAACTCAGACCAACAATATTGCTGAATATAAGGCCCTCAGCAGAGGTCTGGAGGCAGCTTTGGATATGGGCATAACAGAAATATCCTGCTTGCTGGACAGTGAGCTGGTGGTTAAGCAAATTAAGGGAGAATACAAGGTAAAGAATGAAGGTATCATACCCATGTATAATATGATAATGCCCTTGATTAAAAAATTTCAAAGCTTTGAAATCCGCCATATTCGCAGAGAGTTGAATAAAAAGGCAGACGCCTTGGCGAACAAGGCAATGGATATGAAATAATACCATATATTGCATTTTGACAAAGTAACATATGTATGATAAGATAATATACCTGACGACAAGTTAATAGCATGTGAGTAGGTTAGACGATCGCGGACGCAGCACAGCTGCGGACGAGGAAAGTCCGAGCTCCATAGAGCAGGGTGCTGGGTAATACCCAGTGGAGGTGACTCCAAGGAAAGTGCAACAGAGAGATACCGCCACTAGAGGTCGGAGATCAGAGGTCAGAAATCAGACTAATGAATTGAATTTTCCAAGAAAATTTAAATCGTATAATCTGGCCAGCTGCCTTCTGATATCCGACTTCCAGTTGGTAAGGGTGGAAAGGTGAGGTAAGAGCTCACCAGCAGCTAGGTGACTAGCTGGCTATGTAAACCCCATCTGGAGCAAGACCAAGTAGGGACAAAAAAGCGGTTGCTCGCCGTGTCCCGTGGTAGGTCGCTTGAACCGTCTGGCAACAGCCGGTCTAGATAGATGATTGTCCAAGACAGAACTCGGCTTATAGACCTACTCGCATTAAAAAATAAATGACACCAGCTGCAGAGCTGGTGTTTTGTTCTTTTTTGCTTAGCTACAAGGTAGGAGCATCAAACAAGGTTTCTCCTCCCCCAACAGAGATATTAAATCTCAATGAAGTAGTCGGGTTAATATATATGATCAGCTCAAAGCCAGGAGAAATTCTTCTGGTTCCTGTTGAATACAAAAGGTCAAAAGGAATTCCCACCTTAACCAATAGGGTTATGGCAGCATTAATTTTAGCTAGAGGCAATAATTGATTACCCAGTATACTCTTAAAAACATCCGTTGCCAGTATTGCCAGCAACTCCTTCTCAAATGTAGCCATATAGCTTCCCCTTCTTAAAAAGATTAATGGTATCTATACATAATATGTCACGAACCAAGCGGTTCGTGACATAGAGATTTCAAATAATTAAATATATCGGCTACAGGACCTTGCTACAGAATTGGCTGCCTGCATACCCGTCTGCAATGACCCCTGCATCCAAGCTCTGGAGACTGAGACATGCTCACCTGCGAAAAAAACTCTGTTATTATACTCTGGTTCAGTTGCCGTTTTGGAGTAAAGGATTTTCTGCATAGGATCATAAAAGGCAAAGGCCCCCAAGGCCCAAGGATTTCGATCCCATAGGATACGTTTGGCATCCACCACCAAGTAATCCAGACTTCCCTTAGGAAGACCATGAACCTCCTCCACCTGACGTTTAACTATTTCAATAGCATCCGGCTCGATAAAGCTGCCAAGACGTACGGCGTCCTGTACCCAATTGTAGGAAGCCAACAGCACTCCTGGCTTATTAGGCGAAGCATTTGGCAGTGGGTCCCATTTGCATGCAGGTGATTCAAATATGCCTGATTTCTGATGGCTCTCCTGAGGACAAACGCCAGCCTGATCAGAGGGATACCATATGGTGTTGATCACCTGGTCGCTGGTGGAGCTGCCGCCAATAATTCGTTGCTCAGGTCCTCCTGCCTCCCAAAATCTAAAGTTAAACAGCAACAATGTCTTCTGTGCAGCGACATAGGTCATGCTTTTTATCGCCTGCATCTTTTCTGTTGTAAACTGTGGGCTAAGGTTGATCAGTCTCAAATTAGAAAAGGGGATAGTACATACGACATAATCAAAAAATTCGTGGGAGCTCTTATCGTCCTTAAGTCTTTTATATTCAACAGCTACTGTGTCATCTCTTGAATACTGACTCAGGCCAGTAACCTGGTAGCCCTGCTTCCAACGGACTTTCCCCAGCTCATTAGGAGAAATGCAGGGAAGGTATTCCTGGGGCCGACTGCTGAGCAAGGATCTTAGAAAGGCCTCCGGTAGCTTTACAGTGCCCCCCACTAATTCATACAAAAAAGAAAAGCTTATGGGATATACCTCCTGTAATATCTCAAAATAGCTTTGAAACAAAATTGCACCTATAAAGGGATCGACACTGCTGATCATTTCGATTGCTGCCTCGCTTAGACCAAGCTTTGACATCATCTGCTGAACGCTGTGTTTGTCTGCATCCTTTATTTGTGGCGAATATTCTGCTTTAACCTCCAGGATTTGACGTCTTATATCCGGAGGTATCGCCTTAAGATACTGATTATATACTTTATTTTCTAATTCAGGCCAGGGTGTATTTCTTTCCTCAGGCGTTAAATCAAACTCAGGATAGATATATTTTTGGATGTTATCTCCAGCAGGACCGGTTTTTACACTGATACCCCTGACATATCTATAGGTGTTTTCATTGGTTTGAGCAAAGGGTCTGGTATTTAAATTGAAGGTATCAATATAGTGCCAGGTTGTTTCATGGCTGACACTTACCCTCATGGCCCCTAGCTCTCCGTAGAGGTTTTTTTGCTGATCAAAGTAATATGTATAAATTCTTCCTCCTATCCTGCGTTCCTCCGCCTCAAATATTGTAATATCAAAGCCTAGCTTCCTCAGTTCAAAGGCTGTAGACAGGCCTGCCAGACCCCCGCCAATAACCGCAACTCTGATGTTTTTACAGGCACCAGGTGGCAGTATGGTGGTGATATCGGGGGGAGGACTTAACAGCTCTACAATATTATCGAAATCCTCAGGTCTTTCCTCCAATGCCAGTGCAAATTTCATCAAATCGTTGCGTTCTGCAGTTGTTGGATTACAAGGCTGATTTGGTACAATTGGCATAATATAAACCTACCTTTCAAAAATATTACTAATCTATATGACAAATGATTTCAAATTATATTAATTTCCTGTGTATTTGTTAAAAAACTTATAGTTTAAAGAAAAAATGAAATACTAATGGAAGACCATATGAAGGGAGAAAACATATGAATAAGGCTAAAAAGCAACTAATTATATTAGTACTCATAATGTGCGTGGTGACTTTATTCGGCTGTGCCCCGAAAGAGGAGCCTTCACCTGACCCTGTGCCTGAGGAGGAAGAAAGGGTTGAGGTACCTGCGCCTAAGGACATGATACTTTCGGCAGAAGAGTGGAAGGAAAAGTATCCGCTAATATATGAGTCCTTTATGCGTACCTCCAGAATGAAGGATGATACAGTCGAAGAAACTAGATTAGGTGGGCTCCATCCTATCGATTACCTTCAAAAATATCCCAATATAAAGGTTTTATATGAGGGGATTGGCTTTTCAAAGGAATACTATGCGGCCAGGGGTCACTACTATTCTCTGGTGGATGTTGTCAACTCTGCCCGCCCAAAGCCTGGAGCCTCTTGTCTTGCCTGTAAAACGGCAGCGTGGGAAAAGCTCAATGTAGAATATGGCAGTAAGGCAGCAGCAAAGGATTTTCTTGAAACAGCAAATGAAGTTGATATAGGTATCTCATGCTATAACTGTCATCGAAACAATCCTGGTAAGGACATCCAGGTGACCAATCCGCATCTAATCAACGCCCTGGAAAAAAATAATATTGAATTTAAGGCCGGCACCCTCGCCTGCGCCCAATGCCATGTGGAATATTACCTGGACAAGGAGTCAAAGGAGGTCATACTGCCTTGGGATAAGGGCTTGGATGTAGAGGATATAGAGGCCTACTATGATGAAATGAATTGGTTTGATTGGGAGCACCCAAGGACGGGAACACCGTTAATAAAGGTTCAGCA
The DNA here is from genome assembly GCA_018432235.1 of Clostridiaceae bacterium. Lineage (GTDB taxonomy): Bacteria > Bacillota > Clostridia > Peptostreptococcales > Natronincolaceae > M1-B18. The sequence goes on from JAHDLO010000015.1 coordinate 93,123, forward strand.
TCCTGAGGTAGAGCTGTACTCAGGAAGTGTACATGATAATATGGGAGTAAGCTGTGCTGATTGCCATATGCCGACAGTAAAGGAAAATGGAGAGAGCTATAAATCCCATTGGGCTAAGAGTCCATTGAAAACAGTGGAGGAGTCCTGTGCTAAATGTCATAGCGGTGGAGAGGATGCCCTAGTAGCAGAGGTTCAACAGCTGCAGCAGAAGGTATCGGAGCTTGAGGGTGAGCTTGGCCAAATGCTGGTACAGCTGATAGAGGGTTTATCGGAAGCGAGGGAGAGCAAGCGTCTGGAGGATAAAACCATCCAGGAGCTTCAAGCCCTACATAGAAAGGCACAATACAGATGGGATTTTGTCTTTGTAGAGAACAGTACAGGCTTTCATAATTATAAAAAGGCAGTAGAAACCTTGGAAAAGGGCAAAGAATATGCTCAACAGGCACTGGATATTTTAGAAAAGTAAAAATGTGTCAATAATAAAGCTACCGTATAAATACGGTGGCTTTTAATTTTTTATGGAAGGAGAAAATTGGTATGCAGGAGGATATGAGCTTTAAAAATTTAATATCCCTCTTTAGGTCTATGCGGTTTGGCTTAACTCTTCTAGGTATATTAGGTGTCTTAGCTGTAATAGGCTCCACTATACCCCAAGGACAATCGGAAGCCTTCTATCGGATGAATTATTCTGAAGGCAGAGTCAGGCTCATCATGGCCCTTGGCTTCAACAACATATATACGTCGCTGTATTTTAAGTCGCTATTTATGGCCCTTTGCATCAACCTGACGCTATGCAGCATCTTGAGGTTTAAGGACATATTAAAGAAGGCCAACGGATTAAGCTATAGCAAAGAGGAGGAAAAAATCGAGAGCCTTTCAATTAAGGGAATCGAAAAACCAGATGCATTCATCAAAGAAAAATTTAACAGCTGGGGCTATGGTCAAATAAAAACACGGCAGGAGGGTCAGCGGACAGTATTTTACAGCAAACGGCTTTCAATAGGATATTTCGGCTCATGGCTGATACATCTAGGACTCCTTATTGTTATCATCGCCTATTCCTATGGTCAATATAGCAATTTTTCAGCTGCTGTTTATGGGATTCCAGGAGCTGTTGAAGAAATAGGAGATACTGGCTTAAGTGCAGCCATAAGGGATTTTAGGATTGAGTTTGGCGCCGGTGAAACCATAAATCAGTATTATACCGAGCTGGAACTGCTGGATCAGGAGGGGATTCCAGTAGCGTCGGGCTTACTTTATGTCAATAACCCCTTTAGATACAAGGGCTACAGCTTTTATCAGACAGCAACAGGTTGGGCAGCGGGGATAAAGGCATTTAAAGGTAATGCTGCTATCGGTGATCAATTGCTATATGAGGGAACCACTTATATCGATGAGGCTGAGGGCATTGCCCTTCAATTCAATAAGCTGTATCCCGATTATATTAATACCTCATCCGGAATGTCAACTGTATCACAGCTGCCAAATAACCCTAAAATATTGTATTCAATATTTTATCAGGGGAGTCGTGTTGACATGAATGTAGTTTCTCCTGGAGAGATCATTAACTGGCAGGAGTATCAATTTGCACTTGATAATATTAACAGATACACATATCTTCAAGTTAATAAAATGCCTGGAAAGGCAGCTGCCTTGAGCGGGGCTCTATTGATTATGGTGGGTCTATATTTTGCCTTTTATTTAAAGCCAAGGCATGTTGTGGCAGTGGTAGAGGGGCATAGCTTAAGCTTTTACGGACATGCTGCTGTAAGAGGGAAAAATGTCTTTAACAGTGTAAATACAGGTTTAGGAGGATAAGTATATGATGCTTGAAAATCAGAGCTTTAATTTTGCATTGGCGCTTTACATATTTTCGCTGGTTGGCTACCTTTGCTTTTTTACCCTAAGAAAGGAAAAATATGCTGTCTATGGGAGTATGCTGGTGAAGTTTGGGTTTCTATTCCACACCCTTTCACTGGCTACAAGGGCGGTTGAGGCCAGCAGATTACCCCTCAGCAACCAATATGAATTTGCCAATAGCTTCGCCTGGGGGATTGCCTTCAGCTTTATTGCATTTGAATGGAGATATAAACTGAAGCTACTAGGCAGCTTTGTATTGCCATTGCTGCTGCTGGTGGCATTTTATGCAGCAATGCAGTCTAAAGAAATAATGCCTTTAATGCCTGCACTGCAGAGCAAATGGATAGTTGTTCACGTCAGTACAGCTGTCTTCAGCTATGGGGCCTTTGCAATAGCCTGTGGGGTCTCAATCATGTATATTATTCGTGATAGGCTGAGGGAGGATAGATTTATCAATAAGCATTTGCCAAATTTAAGGGTATTAGATATAATAAGTTATCGAGCAATTGCATTAGGTTTTATTATGTTAACTGTTGTAATCGTTAGTGGTGCCATTTGGGCAGAAAGGGCCTGGGGAAGATACTGGCAATGGGACCCAAAGGAAACCTGGTCCTTCATCACCTGGATCATATATGCCATATATTTACATGTCAGGCTGACTAAGGGCTGGAAAGATAAAAAAGCTGCTTGGTTTGCAGTCTTAGGCTTTGTATCCATTATTTTTACATACATAGGTGTAAATACATTGCTGGTGGGGTATCATTCTTATGCCATTTTTTTAGGTTTTAGATGGGTTTAAGCGAGACTTGGAGGTGAATTTCTTGAAGAGGCGCTTTATGCTATTTGCTTTAATACTGATGACTGTCATTGCTCTACTTGGCTGTAATAATAAATCAATTGCAGAAGAAGGGCAAGGCGATCAAAAGGAAAATATAGTGGATTTGACGGAGGTTCGATCCATTGGGGATACAGGCTATGATATTGAGGAGCTAAAGAGTAAGCTGCTGGAGGCCCAAGCAATTGAGTTGAAGGGCATAGAAGGAGAGCCGATTGGCGCTCTGCAAAATAGAGAGACCATTATAAACTGGGTAGAAGCCCTATTTAACTATCCTATACAGGAGGCATATCCTGAGGCGAATCTGGAAATTGAAGTCATAGGGCCATTAAACTTCTATTTTTCAGGGGATGAGGATATATACGGTCTTGTAAAAAAGGATTACATCTATATCGAAGGCTATTACTTTCTTATCACAAATCAGCAATTAGCCAGTATGGAAAATCAATTTAAAGCAAACATAATGGAAAAACCTGTTGGTGGAAACTAACAGGTTTTATTTTATATGACGTATTATTGATAAGAAGCTATTTAATATTTTGGCTGTTAATCCCCAAACCACATAATCCCCGTATTGATAAAAATATACAGGATAATTTCCGCTTTTCCATTTGTATTCTCTTCCGTTTTCAATGAGATGGTATGGAAAGCCCTCCTGTCCGTCGAAAATTACCGACATAGGATAAGAAATAGGTGTGGTCTTTAATAGCTCCGATACTGGTACGGTAAAAACAGAAGCAACCTCTTGTCGATTGAATTTTATTGAATGAATATCTTCAATATCCTTTAACAGACCACAAAAGCTATACAGCACCATATTAAAGGGAGTTGTCAATATGTCAAGCTCCCCCATAACCTCTACCTGCTCATAGGAAATGTTTAATTCCTCAATGGTTTCCCTTACTGCAGACTCTATTGGGGCCTCATTATCCTCAATTCGACCCCCCGGAAAGCATATTTCTCCTGGTTGACTGTTTAACAGCTGAGAACGAACCTCAAAAAGGATGTGTAACTCACCGCCAAGGTAGATTAGTGGCAATAGCACCGAGAAGTGATTGCTAATATCCAAATATCCCCTCTTTCTAAGCTGCAGGGTCTCTGTCAATTTATTCAAATCCATATATCCGCACCCATACCTTCCCTAAAAATATAATATCATTATAGCATATTGGCATTGTTTAAGAAAGTGCCTGAAAAGCTTGATGCTTCTTATATTTCTACTTGATCGGCAGACCGAAGTAATCCAAAGGATAGACACACTAAATTTTAATATAAAAATTTATTTATATGATTTATGCAGGGAAAAAAAGAAAAATGGAGAATCATACATGTTAAATATTAACAGTTTAGGGGGCAAAAGAATGCATGGAATAATAAGTAAGAGGCTATCTATTTCTCTAATTTTAACCTTTGTAATATTATTAACAGCATGTAACAGCAGTGAATTAAGGGCGTCTACCCTTGATGAAGAACATATCAAAGGGCATATAGAGGCACTGGCCTCTGACGAGCTTCAAGGCAGGATGATAGGCTCAGAGGGCAACAGGAGGGCCATGGACTATATTGAGGCGCATTTTAAGGCCATTGGCTTGGCTCCTGCTGACAATGGAGAATATAGACAGGCCTTTAATACCGTCATTCCGGTTTTAGATAGCCCAGTGGTATTTAGGGTTTATGGACCAGATGGTACATTAGTCAGAGATTATAAGCAAGGACAGGATTTTACAATAGCAGTCGACAATTATAGTATGGGGGGCAGCTTTAAGGGCAGTCTTTATGAGGTGACTAGTCAGGCAGAGCTGGTTCAAACGGATGATAGATTTAAGGGTCTTGGTGTAATACTGGACTATAATGATATTGGACTAAGAACAAATGGCTATACAGAGTTTAAAATAGATGACCGGTTGTATATGGAAAAGGCAGAAGTCATTATATATAAAAACGAGGGTAATTTGGAAAAGCAGTCCTACGACATCGGCAGTAAGGACGAATGGATGCCGGAAAGGGGACTCATAAAGCTTGGGGTCTCCCCAGTTGCCTTTGCAGAGCTGCAAGGCTTCAGTAACAATGGCTACGAAATAGAGGTCATATCAGAATTGAACTTCTCTCAGGCAGATACTTTTAATCTTCTGGGGGTAATACCTGGGAAGAGCAGGCTCTATGAAGAATACATAATGATAGCAGCCTCCTTTGACGGTCTTGGCATGGATTTTAATGGTGAGATAAAGGCGGCTTCCTCTCAAAAAGCCTTGTCAACAGCGCTTTTGTTAGAGATAGCAGACTATTTCAAGCGAGAAAATATCAGCACCAATGCCACCATAATATTTGCTGCCTTTAATGGTGGTGAAATAGGCTACAAGGGAGTTAAAAATTATCTGATAAAGCCCATGTATCCACAGGAAAGAACCAAGGTTATTTTTCTTGAAGACCTGCTGGCAGGCGATAATCCACTTGAAATATTTACCTATGAAGCCGGCAGAAGCCGACGGCGGTCCCAGCAGCTTCTTCTTCAGATGGCTGAAATAGCAGAAGGAAAGGGTCTCCAGCATAGCACTGATATCGGTTATTATAAGGGGGAATATGCTTTGTTCAGGGGCAAGGGAATGCTGGCCCTCAGGCTTGGAAATCCAGAGCAGCAGAGCTATACCGAAGATAATACCTATGAGGGCATGCTAAAGACCGGAGAAGCGATAATAGGCTATGTGCATCAGTATGGAAGCTCCAGCATAATGCCGGAGTTGAAGTCTGCCATCAGAGATTTATGGTGGCTGGCAGGGGCAATGATATTGTTGATGCTTGGAAAACGCCTATTACAAAGGCCTGATATGATTGTAAAAAAAGATAGAATTAAAAAGCTGTCAGATATGCCTATCATCAGCTATGGCCTGTTGTTTTTTGTGCTTAGCTTTTTGCTATGGCTACAAACCTGGTTTGCAGCAGTAGAAGCCAGTGGGCTCCCGGCTGGCAGTGTATCAATATCTTTGGAAGGATTATTTAGGATGCTTTTCACCTCCATATTTACATCGTCGGTTATGCTCTTTTGGATTAGTGTCTATATGGTGCCTATAATCATTGTAGTGACGGTACTGGCTTCACCCAGATTTAAGCTTTCGGATTTTCTGTATTTAGTGATTACGGCTGTAGTAACGGCCATCACCTTCACTTATCCGCTGTCACAGTATTATACAGAGTCATTGAACGTACTATTACCAAGAGTATTAGCCTTTAATAATTCGCCATTTTTTATCACATTTATGGCAGCTGCGATTGCATTGCTTATCACAGAGCTTTGGCGGAGGGAAAGACAGGAAGCAGCTAAGATTAGAACCTCCAAAATTGCCTTAGTGACTGCATATTTACTGGTTTTTTCATTGGTGCTGATAATGGGACTGGCCCCCTTCCTCTTTTCCGAGGAAATAATTAATCTTAGGGCAGGGGGCAATGTCGTACGGTTTTAGGAAAAGGATTTCAAGAAAAAAGAATATTAAAAATATTTAAAAAACTCTTGAACTTTTCTTCAGCATCAAATAAAATTATTTATCATAAAAATGATTACAATCAAGCTAAAAAAATTAAATATATAAATTGCGCTTTATTATCATATACATAAAATTAAGAGGAGGTTGTCTTCTGGATGTATTGGTATTACCTTTTGACGTATTTTGTCGGATAAAAAAAGTTTTTCATATAAAATTTTTTAAAAAAAGAAGGACATTTTATTTATAGCTAGAATTTAATTATATTATCATTTAGTTCGACAATTGCCACTAGTCAGATTTATTAAGTTTATGTAAAAACGATTAATAGATTGTATTTAAATGTATACAATCTTTTAATAAATATTAATCAAAGGGGGAAACAAAGAAAATGAAAAAACGCGTAGCATTATTATTAGTCTTCGCATTAGTTGTCTCTATGTTCTTGGTAGGCTGTACAACTGATACGCCATCTGTTACTCCAGATGCAGATGTGACTCCGGAGGAGCTGGTAAATAACCCAGGTGCCAATAGAGGTAATGTTTTAACTATGGGTGGAACAAACCTCAATGGTGTATTCAACCCGATTACCTATTCAACTGCTTATGATTATTGGATGATAGGTGCAATGTTCGATGCTCTGTTATACATTAAAGAGGATGGCAGCTTATCAACAGAAGGCGGTCTGGCTGAAAAATATGAGGTAAGTGAAGATGGCAAAATCGTTACTTGGTATTTAAGAAAGGGCGTAAAATTCCATGATGGACAGGAATTAACAGCTGAAGACGTAGCCTTTACTTATGATGCTATAATGAGACCTGATTATCAAGGAAGATCTTACAACCTAGTAAGGGATATCGTAGGTGCTGAAGAGAGAAAAGCAGGTACAGCAGATACAGTACCTGGTATCGAGATTTTAGATAATTATACAGTAAGGCTTACGCTTAAGGCGGCTAAGGCGACAACCCTAAGAAACCTTAACATCATGCCATTACCTAAGCATTACTATGATAAAGCAACTTCTGAAGAAATGGCAGCTCTTGACCGTGATCCTGTCGGTACAGGCGCTTTCAAAATGAAAAACTATCAGGTAGAGCAATTCTGCGAATTAGAGAGATTTGACGACTACTGGAATGGTGCAGCTAAGATAGATGGTGTTATCTATAAAATGGTTGCAAGAACCAATGAATTATCCGAATTCGAAATCGGAACAATCGATACAGTTAACTTCGAGAACTCAGTTGAGAACTATGAAATAGTTGATGGCTTTGATCATGGTATACTGTTAAACAGATGGAACAATGGTTATGCCTATGTTGCATTTAACTTCAATCAGCCAAAATTCCAGGACGTTAGGGTTAGACAGGCACTGGTTTATGGTGTTGACAGAGCGGGCTTTGTTCAATCCTTCTTTGGAGACATTGGTGGTGCTGTTGCACATGCGCCGATTTCACCTGTATCATGGGCATTCCCTAAGAGCGGTTTAAATGAGTATAAGTATGATCCTGTTAAAGCTAATCAATTGCTAGACGAAGCTGGCTGGATTAAGGCAGCAGACGGCTGGAGATACAAAGATGGTGAAAAATTAGCGATCAACTGGAAATCCTACCAAGAGGCTGAGTGGGCTATTAAATTCCCTGCTCTTGCTAAGGAAAATTGGAAGGAATTAGGTGTAGATTTAGAGATCGAATTAATGGACTTCAACTCCCTTGGTACTTTAGTGGCTGAGCCTGCTAATAAGGACAAATGGGATATGTTCAACATGGCATGGGGCTTAACTGCTGACCCAGACATGCAGTCTACCTTCAGTAAGGGTACATTCCCTCCAGGAAACAACAGAGGCTATTACTACAATGAAAGAGTAGAAGAGCTGATGGAGAAGGGTGTTCTTGAGTTAGATCAAGCGAAGCGTAAAGAAATCTATCAGGAATTAGCTCAATTATTTAACGAGGATCTGCCATATATGTTCGTATATGTAAGAATGAATCCTTGGATGGTTAATAAGCGTGTTAAGAACTTCAATCCAACCGAATTCCAATACTGGTGGCATAATGCAAACCAAATTGAAATAGTAACTCAATAATAGCTACAACAATCATTATACTAAATAGCATATGGCCTGGTTTATTAACTGGGCTATATGCTTAATAAATGCATTTAAGAAGGAGGAATGGACTTGGGTAAGTTTATAATTAGGCGTTTATTACAGCAAATTCCTATAATTATAGGTATTAGTATGCTCTTATTTGGAATCTTTACATTAGCTCCAGGTAACCCACTGGCTTCCTTTTTTACAGATCCCAATATGACAGCAGATCAAATCAAGCATTTAGAAGAGCTATATGGCTTAAATAAGCCAAAGGTTGAGCAATATGTGGATTATGTTAAAGAAATAATTTTACATCAAAATATGGGTAACTCAATGCAATTAAGACAGCCTGTCACAAAGCTGATTAGCGAAAGAATGTGGAGTACATTCTATTTAGCTTTTTTATCCTTGATATTCACGCTATTAATAGCAATCCCTATAGGCGTCATATCGGCCACGAAGCAGTATTCGATATTCGACTATGGCGGGACAATATTTGCACTTATGGGTATTTCTATACCATCATTTTTCTTTGCATTATTATTAATTAAAAAGTTTTCTATTGACATTCGACTATTCCCGATATCGGGTATGGTGACACCAGGTGTTCAATTTACTACTATGGGTAAGTACCTTGATATTTTAAAGCATACAGTTTTACCCCTGACGGTTTTATCCTTAACAGGGGCGGCAAGCTTTATGAGATATACTCGTTCCAGTATGCTGGAGGTTATCCGACAGGACTACATCAGAACTGCCAGAGCCAAAGGACTAAAGGAAAGGGTAGTTATCTATAAGCATGCCTTGAGAAATGCACTTATTCCAGTCGTTACATTGCTAGGCATGCAGATACCGGTTTTATTTTCCGGAGCCTTAATCATTGAAATAGTTTTCGTATGGCCCGGTATGGGGAAAATGCAGCATACGGCTGTTCTAAACAGGGACTACCCCCTCATGATGGGTATCAATCTCTTCCTTGCTGTATTAACCTTGTTTGGTAATCTAATAGCTGATATAGCCTACGGATTTGTAGATCCTAGAATTAAATACGACTAAGGGGGTGCAATAATGGCGACTGAAAAGGAAGTTAAAAAAGTAAATGAACCTATTAAAGGTATGAAGCAGGAGGACATATTAAGTCCCTGGAAGATAGTAATAAAAAGATTAAAGCGAAATAAATTAGCCATGCTGGGCTTAACTGTTGTTAGTATTATAGCATTGGCAGCAATATTTGCCCCACTATTGACACCACATACCAGGGATGGCGTAAATTTGCTAAATACAAATGCAAAGCCCAACAGCGTCAACTGGTTGGGAACGGATGCATTGGGCAGAGATTATTACACAAGATTATTATATGGCGCCAGAATTTCCTTAACTGTTGGACTTGTATCCACCAGTATTAGAATTGTTATAGGCGTTATTCTGGGTGGTATTGCCGGTTATTACGGCAAGGTAGTAGATGGCGTTATAATGAGAATCGCAGATATTTTTTCCTGCTTCCCATTTATACCAATAGCCATTACCTTTGTTGCTATTCTTGGACCGAGTATTTACAACGTAATGCTTGTTTTGGGATTATTGGGATGGCCTGGCATATGCCGTATCGTTAGGGGTGAGATATTATCCCTTAGAGAAAGAGAATTTATGGAGGCAGCTACGGCTCTTGGTATCAGCGATTACAGAAAAATCATCAGACATCTTTTACCTAATACAATGGCTTCAATTATCGTATCAGCTACTATGGGTATCGCCTCTGCAATTTTAACAGAATCTGCCTTAAGCTTCTTAGGATTGGGGGTTGCTCCGCCAATACCAAGCTGGGGTAACATGCTTTCGGATGCACAAAACAGATATGTCCTTCAGCATAGATGGTGGCTGTGGATTCCGCCGGGATTATCCATATTTGTAACAGTAATGAGCTTAAATTTATTTGGTGACGGCTTGCGGGATGCACTTGATCCAAGGCTAAAACAATAGGGTGGAGGTGTAAACATGAACAATTTATTAGAGGTTAGGGACCTGAGAACCCATTTTTTTACTGAAGACGGAGTAGTTCCAGCAGTTGATGGCGTAGACTTTACACTTAAACCCGGACAGACTCTGGGAATTGTAGGTGAGTCTGGATGTGGTAAGAGCATTACCTCTATGTCTATAATGAGATTGATTCCCAACCCTCCAGGAAAAATTGTGGGTGGAGAAATATATTTCGATCAAAAGGATTTGCTTAATATGACTGATGCTGAAATGCGTCGGATCAGAGGTAACGATATTTCCATGATATTTCAGGAGCCAATGACCTCCCTAAATCCTATTTTTACAATAGGGAGCCAAATTATGGAGGCAATCATGCTGCATCAAAAGCTGGATAAAAAGGCAGCAAGAGAAAAATGCATTGAAATGTTAAATCTTGTTGGTATCCCAAGGGCTGCAGAGGTTGTAGACGATTATCCTCATCAGTTCAGCGGAGGTATGCGGCAAAGGGTTATGATAGCCATGGCCTTATCCTGTAATCCTAAGCTTTTAATTGCGGATGAGCCGACAACAGCATTGGATGTGACCATCCAGGCTCAGATACTTGAGCTAATGAAGGAATTGAAGGAAAAGCTTAACACCGCTATTATGCTGATAACTCACGACCTTGGTGTGGTGGCAGAGATGGCAGATCATATCATCGTTATGTATGCAGGGAAGGTTGTTGAGGAGGGGACTGCAGAGGAAATATTTGGAGATCCTAAGCATCCCTATACAATTGGTCTTTTGAATTCCAAGCCTAATTTGAATAGAACCAGTGCAAGGCTTGATGTTATACCGGGAAGTGTACCAAACCCCTTGGCAATACCGGAGGGCTGTGCCTTCAACCCAAGATGCTCACATGTTATGGATATTTGTCGAGAGAAAATGCCACAGCTGGATAGCATAGGTCAGGGCAGAAAGGCTCGTTGCTGGTTATATAACGGGGAAGAGGGGGTGGAATAGATGGCAGAAGTTGTAGATAACATTGTATATGGTGATGATTTATTAGTTGTAAATAATCTAAAAAAATATTTTCCTATTAAGGCAGGTATTTTAAGAAGAACTGTTAATCATGTCCGCGCCGTTGAGAATATATCCTTTACCATCAAAAGAGGAGAAACTCTGGGGATAGTTGGAGAGTCCGGCTGTGGTAAATCCACCACAGGGCGTACCTTGCTAAGGCTATTAGAAAAAACAGATGGTGAGGTTTTTTATAACAACCAGAATATATTTGAGCTGCCAAAGAGTGAGATGAGAAAGCTTAGAACCCAGATGCAAATAGTATTTCAGGACCCCTATAGCTCCTTAAATCCTCGTATGACTGTAGGTGAAATTGTCGGTGAGTCCTTAAGGGAGCATGGATTGGCAAAGGGCAAAGAGGTTAGTGAAAGAGTTCAAGAGGTCATAGAAAAATGCGGTCTGGCCCCTTATCATATTCGTAGATATCCACATGAATTTAGTGGTGGACAAAGGCAGAGAATAGGGATAGCAAGAGCCCTCGCTTTAAATCCTCAGTTTGTGGTTTGTGATGAGCCGGTTTCAGCCCTTGATGTATCCATACAATCGCAAATATTAAATCTGCTGATGGATCTTCAGGAGGATATGGGACTAACGTATCTATTCATATCTCACGATTTAAGTGTCGTAAAGCACATAAGTGACAGAATAGGCGTTATGTATCTTGGCTCAATGGTGGAGCTGGCTGGAAAGAATGAGCTTTTCGACAATCCACTTCATCCCTATACGCAAGCATTGCTATCGGCTATACCGATTCCAGATCCAAAGCTAAAGAGGAAGCGGATAATACTTCAGGGAGATATTCCAAGCCCGGCAAATCCACCCTCTGGCTGTAGATTCCATACCAGATGTCCCCATGTGATGCCTCACTGTAAAACCGATGTGCCAGAGTTTAAAGAGGCAGCAGATGGACACTATGTAGCCTGCCATCTGATTTAATTTTATACAGAGGTGATAATAATGATTAAGAAGGACACAAAGCAGGAATTATATAACGAATATAACAAATATGATGAAGACATAAAGATCGATTGGACGGATATAATTGCCTTTATAATAGCAGCCTTTCAAGTATTATTGCCTTATGTGTTGATTTTGGCCGCAAGTGCAGCAGCCATAATGCTATTGTTTCAATTTATAATGAATTAATAATGCTTATAGAGACGGCTTCTCCTGAAGATGGATTAATCAATACCAGGGAAGCCGTCTTATTATTTACCGCTATAACACACCCGTCGTTCTTACTCTCCTCAAATTCAGTAATTCTCTAGGTGTCAGGAATTTCTAGGTAGACCCTTCCAGATGTTTCGTAGGTCTATCCTATCAGTAAGATCACAAAACATATTTGCTTTAGGGGTATTTTCAAATAGCGTAATATATGGTAAAATATCATTCAACTGGCTGAAATTTCAGAAAAAATGTTTAAGGGCTTGCACTATAATATTCTAAGAAAATGGAGGAAAAATGATGAAAAAAATTGGAGTTTTAGGTGCTGGCACAATGGGAAAGGGTATTGTTCAGGTAATTGCCCAGAATAATTACCAGGTAGTAATGAGGGATCTGTCGGATACGGTATTAGAGAGTGCATATAAAAGTATAGAGAAGTCACTATCTAAGCTGGTAGAAAAGGGGAAGCTAACAGATGATGCAATGCGTTCAACCTTGGAAAATATTACGACTACCACATCTGTTGAATTATTGAAGGATTGTGATATAATTATTGAGGCGGCATCAGAGAACATCGAGATTAAGAGAAAGATTATAAAGGAGCTGGATGCTGTTTGTAGCGAAAAGACCATCATAGCGACTAATACCTCCTCAATATCCATTACTGATCTTGCAAGCGTCACCGGTCGACCTGAAAAGGTTATCGGGATGCATTTCTTTAATCCTGTGCCGGTTATGAAGCTGGTGGAGGTAATCACCGGAATAGCAACCGCGGCTGAGGTAAAGGAAGAAATAACTCAGCTGGCAAAGGCAATAGGAAAAACGCCTATAGAGGTTAAGGAAGCACCGGGCTTTGTAGTAAATAGGATACTAATACCAATGATTAATGAGGCTATAGGCGTACTGGCCGATGGCATAGCAGCAGCAGAAGATATCGATGAAGCCATGAAGCTGGGAGCAAATCATCCCATTGGACCACTGGCATTGGGTGATCTCATAGGTTTGGATGTATGCCTGGCTATTATGGAGGTATTGTACACTGAATTTGCAGATACCAAGTATAGACCGCATCCATTATTAAGAAAATATGTACGCGCTGGGTATTTAGGAAGAAAAACCGGCAAAGGATTTTTCCAATATTAAAGCAAGAGCCGTTTATAACGGCTCTTTTATTTGAAATTATTAACAAATATTCTGAAAATTGTCATGGATTTGTCATAATTGAAACACAAATGTTAAATAAATTTAAAATATAGGTATATATCTTGCTTAATAGAAATGTCGATTATATAATATTCGTATAATTTAAAATATTAAACAAACCTTCATTCTTTTTTTCATATTTGAATTTTTGAATGAAGTTTTTCTAAAAGTAGCTAAAAATTACCTTTTATACTTTTGGAGATTAAAGCTGCAGTTTGCTAAATTGTTCAAAATTTGCTTTAATAAAGCAAAGTTATATAAATAAAGGGGGAAATATAATGTTAAAAAACAAAAAGCTTTTAGTTTTACTTAGCTTGGTTTTAGCATTTGCTATGTTTGCAGTTGGCTGTAGCAAGCCTGCAGATCAAGGCAATGTTGATGATCCAGCTCCTGTAGCAAAGGATACTTTAGTAGTTGGTCAAGGTGCCGACGCTGTTTCATTGGATCCGCATGCAACTAATGATCAACCATCTTCAAGGGTTTCAAAGCAAATCTATGAAACCTTAGTTAACCAAAATGAAGCAATGGAATTACAACCTGGCCTAGCTGAAAGCTGGACTCAAATCGACGACTTAACCGTTGAGTTCAAATTAAAGCAAGGTGTTAAATTCCACAATGGCGAAGAGCTAAAGGCTAGCGACGTTAAGTTCACATTAGAAAGAGCATTACAATCCTCTCATGTTGGACATATCGTTGGAACAATCGACAAAGTTGAAGTAGTAGATGAGTATACAGTAAGAGTATCTACTGCTGAGCCATTTGCTGCCTTACTTGCTCACTTAGCGCATACTGCAACTGGTATCCTAAACGAGAAGGCAGTTACAGATGGTGGAGAAGCTTATGGTCAAAAACCTGTTGGTACTGGCCCATATAAATTCTCTAACTGGGTTGTAGGAGATAAAATTGAGTTAGTTAAAAACGACGATTATCATGGTACACCTGCAAAAATTCAAAATATCGTAATCAGAAATATCTCTGATAATACAACAAGAACTATTGAATTAGAGTCTGGCGGAATTGATATCGCTTATGATATTCAGCCTACAGATGTTAAGAGAGTAGAAGAAAACACTAGCTTAACATTATTAAGAGATGCAAACCTTGCTACTACCTATATCGGCTTTAATGCTGCGAAAGCACCATTTAATGATGTAAGAGTACGTCAAGCTATCAACTATGCAGTTGATACCGATTCTATCGTTGAAGCGGTTTACCAAGGTGTTGGTGCTCCTTCAAAGGGACCTTTAGGACCTAATGTTTGGGCTTCTAACCAAAACTTAGAGCAATATGGATACGATGTAGATAAGGCTAAGGCGTTATTAGCTGAAGCTGGATACGAAAACGGATTTAAGACTTCTATCTGGACAAATGATAACCAACAAAGAATGGATATCGCAGAAATCGTTCAAAATCAATTAAAAGCGGTTAATATCGAAGCAGAGGTTAAGGTTGTTGAGTGGGGTGCATACCTTGAAGGTACAGCTGCTGGAGAGCACGACATGTTTATCCTTGGTTGGGTAACAGTTACAGCAGATCCTGATTACGGTCTATATGCATTATTCCACAGCTCACAACATGGTAATGCCGGTAACAGAACCTTCTATGCAAATCCTGAGGTTGATAAGCTTCTTGATGAAGCCAGAGTTGCAACTGACGTAGCTGCAAGAGAAGAAGCATACAAAAAAGCTCAAGAAATCATCAGAAATGATGCACCATGGATCTTCACATGGGATGGTGAGAACTTAGCCGGAACTGCAAAAAATGTTAAGGGCTTCAAGCAGCATCCAGCTGGTCACCACAAATTATTTACAGTTTATTTTGAATAATAGCTGATTAAAGAAAATATCTTTGTTATTAAATATAGGGTCATATTCTTTATGGCCCTATATTGATGTAAAATATGATGTTAAATTTAGGAAGGGGGACATGAAATGCATAGATATATACTGCGTCGACTTCTGCTACTTATCCCTGTTATGCTGGGTGTATCCTTCATTGTTTTCACCATGATGTATTTCACACCAGGTGATCCCGCTGTAATGATGCTGGGTGAATCTGCACCGGAACACGAGGTAGCAAGACTTAGAGAAGAGCTAGGTCTAGACGATCCATACCTTGTTCAGTATGCCAGATATGTAAAAAATGCAGTTGTTCATCAGGACATTGGTCAATCCTATAAAACAAAAAGACTAGTTTTTACAGAAATATCCAGTAGATTCCCGAATACACTTAAGCTGGCGGGCCTTGGGGTACTGGTGGCAGTGATTTTAGGGGTGCCTACAGGTATCATTTCAGCGACAAAGCAGTATTCTCTTTTTGATAATATTGCAATGGTATTGGCTCTTATAGGGGTTTCAATGCCCAACTTCTGGCAAGGCCTTTTATTGATTATCTTTTTCTCCATTAAGCTGGGCTGGTTCCCATCGTCGGGCTTTGATACCTTCAGCCATATGGTATTACCGGCACTAACGCTTGGCACAAGCTCTGCTGCTATTATCACCCGTATGACCAGATCCAGTATGCTGGAGGTCATCAGACAGGACTATATCCGTACTGCACGGGCTAAAGGGCAGGTGGAGTCTGTTGTTATCAATCAGCATGCGCTTAAGAATGCACTTATTCCTGTTATTACCGTTATAGGCTTACAGTTTGGTTACCTGCTGGGTGGTGCGGTTCTTACAGAATCTATCTTCAGCATCACCGGTGTTGGTCGACTAATGGTTGACTCTATAAAATCCAGAGACTATCCTATAGTTCAGGGTGGCGTACTGTTTATAGCAATTACCTTTAGTGTTGTAAACCTATGTGTTGATATTTTATATGCCTTCGTTGACCCAAGAATTAAGTCCCAGTATAAATAAGTAGAGTAGAGGAGGTAGGCATATGTCAAATGTGAAAGCTATTGCAAATGATGCTCCAACAGGCCAACAGGAACTGAAACAAAAGAAGTCAGGACCATGGCGTGAGGTATGGAGAAGATTAAGAAAAAATAAAGCTGCTATTTTCGGTTTGATAGTAATTCTGATTTTGGTTTTTCTAGCTATCTTTGCTGACTTTGTTGCACCCTATGGCTATGATGATCAAAATCTACAGGCAAGATTTCAAACCCCCAATAGCCAGCATTGGCTAGGAACAGATAACTTTGGTAGAGATATCATGAGTCGAATTATCTATGGTTCTAGAATATCCCTACAAGTAGGCTTTATTGCTGTAAGTATTGCCATGATCTGCGGAGGAACTCTGGGAGCTATTGCCGGCTATTATGGCAACAAGCTGGATAACTTTATCATGAGAATTATGGATATTCTACTGGCGATTCCCGGTATATTATTGGCAATTTCAATAGTTGCAGCCCTTGGACCCGGCTTAAGAAATGTAATGATTGCCGTTGGTATAGGCTCAATACCCTCATATGCGCGTATTGTTCGGGCATCAGTGCTTTCCTTAAGAGATCAGGAATTCATTGAGGCTGCCAAAGCAGTAGGTGCCAATGATTTTAGAATTATAGTAAAGCATATCATTCCAAACTCTATGGCGCCAATTATTGTACAAGCGACAATTGGTGTTGCAAATGCAATATTGTCGGCAGCAGCATTAAGCTTCATTGGTTTAGGTATTCAACCACCACAGCCGGAATGGGGTGCAATGTTAAATACCGGTAAACAGTATATCAGAGATTATTCCCATATGACTGCTTTCCCAGGATTAGCTATTATGATCACGATTTTTGCATTAAACCTTCTAGGAGACGGATTAAGAGATGCACTTGATCCTAGATTAAAAAGCTAATTGAATTAGGATAGGAGTGTGAAGAGATGAAGGATAATAATTTATTGGAAATAAAGGATCTTACAATCCACTATATTACAAATGACGGTACGGTACGTGCTGTTGAAAATATGAATTTGGAAATAGGTAAAGGAGAGACACTTGGGCTTGTTGGTGAAACCGGTGCAGGTAAGACGACGACTGCCCTGGGGATAATGCAGCTGGTACCTGATCCTCCTGGAAAAATAGTTGGTGGTGAGATCATATTTGAAGGAGAAAATCTAATCGGGAAATCCCATGCAGAGCTAAGAAGAATAAGAGGGAATAAAATATCTATGATATTCCAAGACCCAATGACCTCTTTGAACCCCGTTATGACGGTTGGAGATCAAATTGCCGAGGTAATAAAGCTGCATCAGAAGTCAAATGCAAAAGATGCTCTAGAAAAGGCAAAGGAAATGCTTACAAGGGTTGGTATCCCTGCTGAAAGATCAAAGGAATATCCACATCAGTTTAGTGGCGGAATGAGACAAAGAGTTGTAATAGCCATTGCCTTAGCATGTAACCCGACTTTGTTGATCGCCGATGAGCCGACTACAGCATTGGATGTTACTATTCAGGCACAGGTGTTAGATTTAATGAAGAAGCTGAAGGATGAGTATAAAACCTCTATGATTATGATTACGCATGACCTGGGCATTGTGGCAGAGGTATGCGACAAGGTAGCTATTATGTATGCCGGTAATGTTATCGAATATACAGATAAGAACAGATTGTTTAAGGATCCTAAGCATCCATATACAATAGGACTTTTTAACTCAATACCTGACATAGAAGAGGATGAAGACAGATTGAAGCCAATAAAGGGTTTAATGCCGGACCCCACAGATTTACCTTCTGGTTGTCCATTCCATCCTAGATGTGATAAGGCAACAGCTATCTGTGCTGAAAAGGCGCCACAAAATACAGAAATTGAGCCAGGTCATTTTGTCAAATGTCTTTTATTTGAAGCATAATAAATCTAATTACTGGAGGTGAGATTTGTGCAGGAAAAATTACTGGAGGTAAGAAATTTAAAGAAATATTTCAACACTAAAAAGGGCTTACTACATGCAGTAGATGATGTAAACTTTTATATAAATAGAGGAGAAACATTGGGATTAGTTGGAGAGTCCGGATGTGGGAAATCAACGACAGGACGTGTCGTATTACGACTTTTAGAGGCTACCGGCGGTGAAATTATTTTTGAGGGCAGCGATATTCTTCAATATGATAAATATCAAATGAGGGAAATGAGAAAGCAAATGCAGATCGTCTTTCAGGACCCCTTTGCATCATTGAATCCAAGAATGAGTGTTTCAGAAATTATCGCAGAGCCATTAGTTGTTAACAAAGTATTTTCAAATAGAAAGGAAATGCAGGCTCGTGTTAAAGAGCTTATGGAGACAGTTGGACTAGCTGAAAGATTGACTCAGACATATCCCCACGAGCTGGACGGAGGAAGAAGACAGCGTATAGGCATCGCCAGAGCCCTGGCATTACGTCCAAAGTTCATTGTACAAGATGAGCCGGTATCAGCACTTGACGTGTCAATACAGGCCCAAATATTAAATCTTATGGCTGATTTACAAAAGGAGTTCGGATTAACCTATCTATTTATCTCCCATGACTTAAGTGTAGTTAAGCATGTTAGTGATAGAATTGCGGTTATGTATCTAGGCAAGATAGTAGAATTATCCGATTATAAATCAATGTTTAAGGATCCAAAGCATCCATATACTCAGGCTTTGCTATCAGCTATTCCTGTACCAAGAATAGATATACAAAGAGAAAGAGTACTGCTAGAAGGCGATGTGCCAAGCCCTATCAATCCACCAGATGGTTGTCGTTTCTATGGTAGATGCCGCTACCGTCAAGACATTTGTAAGGAAACTACACCTGAGCTTAAGAATATTGGTGAGGATAGATTTGTAGCTTGCCACTTTACTAATAATCTGAAGGCTGCTGTAAAATAAACAAGGGTTCATCCCTTGTTTTTTTATTTGATTTTTTATTAAAAATATTCAACAATTTACACTAAAATTATATCATAAAATTAATATAAATAATACAAAAAACTAATTGATTATTAAGGTTTTTTAAATAAAACACAGTGAATTTTGTTGGAAATAGAGTATTATATAAATAGGTGAGGAAATTACATATTAAAGATGAGTAGTATGTATATACAAAGTCAAAGGTTACCTGCTTAGTACCCACGGGCTAATTTATTGTATTTTTAAGTGTTATAAACACTAGGTAATGGGCGATAAACTTTTAACTTTGTATAAACTAGAATATATGTGTACTCCCATGCTAATATGGAATTTACTCAGATAAAAATGCAAACACAGGGGTGATTTTATGAGGATTTATACGAGGTCAGGCGATAAAGGGGAAACCAGTCTTTATGATGGTAAAAGAATTAAAAAGGACGACATCAGGGTAGAATGCTATGGTACAATAGACGAGCTTAATGCCTTTCTTGGCCATGCAAAAAATTATATTGAGGACGCTGAAATAAGAGAGATAATTTTCAGGATACAAAGGGAGCTTTTTAATGTAGCGGGGGAGCTTGCTACCTATAACGGCAAGGACTTTCCTGAAAGGATTGGCAGCGGTCATATTGAAGCCCTTGAGAAGACAATCGATGTGTATACAGCTAAAATAGAGGATATAGGGAAATTTATAATTCCTGGTACCAACAAGGCCTCATCAAGCCTTCACATAGCCAGAACTGTCTGCAGAAGGGCGGAAAGAAGAATTTTAACACTTTGCGAGACAGAGGACATCAGCCAGGAGCTTCTAAAATATATTAACAGGCTATCGGACACAATCTATATGATAGCAAGATATCTGGAGTCTGATCTTAAGTATGTGGAGTTCGAAAAATTATAGATTTCAGCTAAGGATTTCAGTTATAATAGAGTTGGACTGTTTTTACACAAAGAAAAATGAGGAGGTTTACAATGCTTAAGGATATAGACACGGTGTTGTACACAAAGGAAGAGATAGCCCAAAAGGTTAGAGAGCTGGGTGCAAAAATTTCACAGGAGTATAAGCCTGAGGATGAGGTAGTTGTCATCGGTGTTTTAAAAGGAGCAAATGTGTTTCTCGGGGATTTAATAAGAGAGATAAGCTTTCCAGTATATATAGACTTTATGGCTGTTTCAAGCTATGGCAATTCTACTGAAAGCTCAGGTGTGGTAAGAATTTTAAAGGATTTAGACCTGGATATAGAGGGGAAGCATGTTTTAATTATTGAAGATATTGTTGATACAGGGTTGACACTAAAATATCTGACCGAAAATTTAAAGTCTAGAAAAATAGCAGGTCTTAAGATCTGTACACTGTTGGATAAGCCTAAGCGAAGAAAATGTGATTTGAACATAGATTATATTGGCTTTGAGATACCCGATGAATTCATAGTAGGCTATGGCATCGACTATGCGGAGAAATATAGAAATCTGCCATATATCGCTATATTAAAAAAAGAAGTGTATCAGTCATAAATTTATGGAATAGTAAACCCAATAATCCTCCATACTAGTATTAAAATAAAATACTAGGAGGCTATGGAATGAATCCGACAGTTAATTTTGAAGAGGTTAAACAACGATTTATTCAAGCGGATGTTGATGGAAAAATTGAAATATATACCACCACTGCAGGCTTAACGGTTGAACAGTTTAAGGAATTGCTGAAGCATTTTCCTTTACAGCATCTGGATAAGCTTGAAAGAGCATTAGGTTGATCGTTGCAGCCTCATGTGAATCACATGCGGCTGCTCTAAATTAGTATAGTCATCTTTCAGCCACTTTGTTCAGGAGGTATTTATGAAAAAGCGAGTTGCAGTTCAAGAGGGCCTTCACGAAGCAGCTGAGCTGCTGAAGGAAAAGGGATATAGCGTTACAAATATAGATGAAAGCAAGGTGCCTATAGATGTAATAATATATTCAAACGGAAACAAAGAATATTTAAGCCACAATATAAAGGGTGAAATGGAAATGCCATCTAATAATCAATTTGTCAAGATGATTAACATTGATGAAGTCGGCATTGAAGAATTAATAAATAAAATTGAAGAAATAGACTAATAAAGGCGCTGCTAAAGCGCTTTTTATTATATCATAGCAAAGTTCTTTTATTTCCCTAGTTCTTCAGAGCACATGGCTTTGCTTTGTCCTGTATAAGTTTGCAAATGATGGCAAAAGTATATATAGGGAGGGAATAGAACATGAGTAAAACCAACCAGTTTTTTCAATTTATCAATAATCAATTAAGAGGCTATAGGAAGGACAGAGGCAATAGTCGACGCTTTAGATCCTATTATATGAGTGCTAAAAGTGATACAAGAAGCAATGCAGCAAAAATCATTGATTACGCCCTCTGGCGAATTATTATTTTCTTTACTGTATTCATTGGAATTTTTATTAGGGTGCAGTATTTCTGGATTACCACTTTTTTAACCCTTGGCATAGTATCTATTCTACATTTGATCTCAATTCGTTTGAGGGATCGAAAGCTGGAGACCCTTAAACGCCAGAAAAGAAAATACATTGCCAGTCAGCGAGTCTATAGTGAGCTGATAAATAAAACGATTGATGAGCTTAAATCCTATATGGTAGAGGTATTTGGAAAATGTGGCTTCAGTGAATTTACCTTCATAAATAGCAATCACAAGTATATTACGTATGAAGCAACCTATAAAGCAGAAAGAATCATGATATTGTTCTATATATATAAAAGTGATTTAGCTGTTGAGCTAAAGGAGGTTAAGGAGTTTTCCGGTCTGCTGTTGCACAGTAAGGTGAAGAGGGGAATCATAGCTACGACCTCTGATTTTACAATAGATTGTATCAATTATGTTGATGGTAGAGCTCATGATTTTAAGCTGATTTTATTAAATAAGGAGTTGCTGTTGAAGCTTATAGAGGTGGGAGGCATGTTTCCCACCGAGGAGGAAATTGATGAGCTTGTAGAGAACAAGATTAGCCGAAAGGAAGCATTGTGGGGAAAATACAAAGCAGCGGTTTTAGCCAACAGGAAAACCAAGAGCTACTTTATACTCAGCATTATACTGCTGATTGCCTCCGGTTATACACCATATGCTCTGTACTACAGGGTAGTTGCCGGTACCACTTTGCTGCTGACGGCAGCAACCTTCATCATAAAAATCAATAGCAGAAGGAACTCAGAGGAGGAAAGCTGGAAGCAATTTAATAAAATGCTTAGGAATATATAACGGAAAATGTATACTACGACGAGGGTGCATAAATATTCTGGTACATGCAAAGTTAAAAGTTTATCGCGCATTGCCTAGGACTAATAACATTTAAAATTCAATAAATTAGCCCGTGGGCACTAAGCAGGAAACTTTTGACTTTGTATAAACTTGCCACCAACCTTTATTATGCAATTTTCTAAATTAATTAATGAAAATTTTAGAAATTGCTCCCGGAAATTTGCATTTTTAAATAAAAGTCAGTATAATAAAATTAAGTACATATTATATACAATATACAAAGGGAGGAATTTTGGAATGGCTATGAAATTACCTATTGCACTTTCCAATAGGCATTTACATTTGAGTAAAGAGGATATAGAAATATTATTCGGAGCAGGCTATGAACTAAGTAAATTAAAGGATTTATCTCAACCAGGTCAATTTGCAGCTGAAGAAAAGGTAGATATTGTTGGACCAAAGGGAGTATTAAAAGGCGTAAGGGTTTTAGGCCCTGCTAGAGCTAAGACGCAAATTGAGATTTCCCTTACAGATGGCTTTGTGCTGGGTGTTAATCCTCCCGTGAGAGATTCTGGTGATACAGCCGAGAGCCCTGGCGTGACAATAATTGGGCCAAAGGGTGAGGTTCAGTTAAAAGAAGGGGTTATCGCAGCCTCAAGACATATCCATATGCATACCTCCGACGCTGAAAGATTTGGCGTTGTAGATAAGCAGCGAGTCAAGGTAAGGACCTCAGGAGACAGAAGCGTTGTTTTTGAAAATGTTCTGGTAAGGGTGCATCCAACATATGCATTGGAGATGCATGTGGATGTGGATGAAGGAAATGCAGCTTCAGTAAAAAATGGTGAGCTGGTTGAGCTGATTATAGAATAATTAAAGTATCAAGAGAAAATTTCTTAGAGATTTTCTCTTTTTTTATTGTATAAGAGCGTATTTTTTTACTATGAATTCTTATACAATGGGGGGTTGTTAAGGGGGGTGTCTCCCCTTATTAAAATAAGGAGGGTACAGCGAAGCGTCCTAGGGCGAGTAGTGTCACGAATAAGTGGCACTTCGGTACGAGCGCTGCCGAGACGGTGAGGCAGCAGGGTGCTTGCACCGCATGGGTTCCCTGGAAAACAAACGTGGGGAAGCCACTTTTGCTCTGTGCTTTTCCCAGTACTTTACAGAAGGGGATACGGTTAAAAAGTAGAAAAGTCGGGAATTTTGTCAAAATATCGTATACTGTTTTTGTAAAATATATTGCGTATTTAAAAGGGTTTTCCTGCAGAGTATAGAATAATTTAAATAGTAATATATACCTATTTTTTTACTAACCTAATTAAATATAAGGGCAAACCTAGCGAAAGCTAGGGACGCAAAGTCATGTGTCTAAGGGACTGTTCTATGATTGACAGACTGCAAACTTTAGGTGTAATTCCTTTGAATTACCGTCTACTTGTGAGCATATAAGGTTCCTTTCGATAAAGGAGCCTTTTATCATTTCTACCGTACCTACTCGTTTAGATCACTTAAGTCTGAGGATGTTTTGTACCTTGCGATGATAGTTAAGGGCTTAAGTTTAAACAGTCTAGAAGGGAGCTGTCTACTGATGTTAATAAAAGCAAATCATCTGGAGAACCTCTCTAGGGAGCTTATCATTATAATGGATAAAGCGGGTAATATTATTGAAATATCACCCAATTTTAAGCTGCTTTTGGGCCATTGCAGTGATTGTCAATTAGGGAAAAACATTAAGAGCATGACCAAAAATGATGATCTTGATTTAACTCAGGCGAAAAGCATCGAGCTGGTCATAAAAAACAAGGAGGATAAAGCACAATACTTTGATGGATTCCTTCATAAGGTTGAGCATAACAATGAGGAGCTGTTGGTGCTGTCAGCATTAAATATAACCGATTACATCAGCAGGCGTGAGCGGTCAGAGAACGAAATTGTTAATGCCCTTAAACAGCAGCTGGAAAGACTAAGCTATACTGATGCTTTAACGGGTCTTTATAATAGAAATTATATTGAATATGAGATGGATAAGCTAAATATGCTGGAGGATGTTCCTCTGGGTATGATTATTTGTGATCTTGATAACTTAAAGTTAACAAATGACACCTATGGTCATTGTGAAGGTGACCATCTCCTTCAACAGGCAGCAGACATCATAAGGGTTCCTTTGGGGGAAAATATGCTGCCTGGCAGAATTGGAGGTGACGAGTTTATCGTCTTAATAAAAAATTCTTCTAGTGAGAAGGTAAAGGAGATCTACGATAAGATAGTTTCAGCCGTTGAACAGTACAATAAATCGTTACCCAGGAGACCCGTGGAAATTTCTATTGGCTACTCTCATATGAGCAGCTCAAAAGGTACTACAAAGGAACTATTTAAAAGGGCAGACGAGCAAATGTATGTTCATAAGAAGGAGAGACATAAGCTGCAGAAAAAAATCTCGGCACAGGCATGATTTAAGCCCATATAAAGCTTAATAAAGTAAAATTACCTAAAATAAAACCACTCAGATTTTTTCTGAGTGGTTTGTTTACTTAAACATTAAAGCGGAATAGAATAACGTCCCCATCCACAACGACATATTCCTTGCCCTCAAGCCTTACCAAGCCCTTTTCCTTTGCTTGTGAATGACTGCCGGAATTCATAAGATCGTCAAAGGCAACGACCTCTGCTCGAATGAAGCCTCTTTCAAAGTCCGTATGAATTTTACCTGCTGCCTGAGGTGCCTTCAATCCCTTTTTAATGGTCCATGCTCTTACTTCCTTTGGACCGGCTGTGAGGTAGCTAATCAAGCCTAGAAGAGAATAGGAGGCCTTTATCAGCCTGTCAAGACCGGATTCATTTAATCCCAGTTCTTCTAAAAACATTTGCTTTTCGTCATCCTCAAGCTCAGTAATTTCAGCTTCAATTTTTGCACAAATGACAACGACCTCTGCCTTCTCCTTTTCAGCTAAGGCTTTAACCTCCGCCACATAAGGATTGGTGGCACCTCCATTTTTAACATCCTCTTCCGAAACATTAGTAACATAGATAATTGGCTTTGCAGATAATAAATTGAAATCCTTCAGCATTTTTTCTTCCTCTGGACTTAGGTCTAGAGTTCTGGCGGACTCGCCCTTTTCTAAGGCTGTAAGAATAGCCTTTAATAGGTTAAGCTCCTCCTGAAGAGATTTATCCGATTTAAGAAGCTTTTCTGTTTTTTGAATTCTCTTTTCTATCATCTCAAGGTCTGAAAGTATGAGCTCTAAATTTATTGTCTCAATATCTCTTAGAGGGTTTACTGTGCCATCAACATGAGTAATATTGGTATCCTCAAAGCATCTCACAACATGGAGTATTGCAGCAACCTCTCTGATATGGGACAGAAACTTATTTCCTAGTCCTTCGCCCTTGCTGGCACCTCTTACAAGACCGGCAATATCATAAAATTCAACAGCTGCGGGAATTACCTTTTCAGATTGATACAGCTTTTGCAGCTCAAAAAGTCGATTATCAGGAACAGATACTACACCAACATTTGGTTCGATTGTACAAAAGGGATAATTTGCTGACTCGGCACCTGCCTGCGTGATAGCATTGAACAGTGTACTCTTTCCAACATTTGGCAGTCCTACGATGCCTAATTTCATTAAAATCTTCCTCTCTGTAAAAAGATTACGATTACACACAAGTTTGATTATACAATATTCGACAGCCATAAGCAATAAATATGGCTGCAAAATTATATGTCAGCCTTTTATTATGATTTGCATTTTATAACATTTAAAGTTATGTAAAAAAATGAAAGCTAAAGAAAATCTTTACTTAATAAAATAGAGCTTAAAGGAAAAAATATAACTGGAGGTGATACTATGACAAAGAAAAAAATCACAATAATGCTTTTCGCACTGCTGCTGGTATTTTTGACTGTAACTGGCTGCAGGCCGGCTCAGAGACCAGCGCCAGAGCAACAACCAAACAATAATCCAACACAGGATATGACTGATCGGAACTCTCCAATGAATATGCAGCCTAACGAGGTAAATCAAGATTTGCAGGCTCGGGCAGACAGAATAGTAAATGCGATTGTTAAGCTTGATGAGGTGCGAAGTGCTACGGTTGTTATTTCAGAAACAACTGCCTTAGTAGGTGTTAATACAACAGATACCACCAAGGGAGAAATGAATACGGAGATTAAGAGGGAAATAGAGGAAACTGTAAAAAATACGGATGCTCAAATAACAAGAGTATCTGTTACGGCAGACCCTGATTTATTTAAGCGGATTGAAAACATAGCAAGAGAAACCAGCAGTGGCAGACCTCTAAGCGGTTTTGGTAGAGAGATTGAGGAGCTGGTAAGAAGAATAACACCTGGTTTGTAAATATACAAATGAGTAAAGATGAAGTGAAGCTTCATCTTTATTCATTTTATATCGTTTTATGACATAATAATAATCTAAGCTTGTAGAAATGATCTTAGGGGTGAAAAAATGAATTGGAAAGTTTTTCTTGCTATGTTTATGCTTTATCTCAGTATTATATTAAAGGGTATTCAGGAAAGGCTGCTTATCCTTGCCGCTGGGGTCCTATTGACTATAATTGTCATAGGGTGGGAAATGGAGGTGAGAAAAAAACTTCGTCATATCATGATAAGTCTTATAACAGCACATTTAATCATGCTGCTGTTGCTTTCTGCCCTGAGATATAGAAGTATGGCATTAGAACCAGATGCAACAATAATTAAGGATACAACAGCTGTTGTCCTGCTGCTGGAGGGGGAACCTGAGGACTTTGTACTGTCCTTGGCTATAAATAATGCCTTTAACAGCATAAAATCTTATCAAATTCCCCTATTGCCCTTCATGATATTCAAAAACAAAATAGTTTATGAAAATGCACTATCAACTGATTTTCAATTACATTCATTAGTGCAGCAGAAGCTACAGAGTCAACTGGGGAATTCGTATCGGCTTTATGTGACATATACGAAGAAGCCGCCATATCTAAGGGAAGGAATCTATGCTGCTTTGGCTGAAGGTAACAGGAAGATAATATTTGCCCCCGTATTAATAGCAGAAAACGAGAGCTTTTTAGCTATAGAGGAGACGCTTAAAAGAATAAATACAGGAAAATACCAAATAATAACAAAGAGGACGGAGGCAATGTGGAACAGCGATGCTATAGCCCTGTTATATGTCAGTAAAATAAATCAAGCCACAACGGGAAGGGTGCAAAATACCGGAATAATTCTGCTGGGCAGTGTTACCAGCAGGGAACCCTCTGTAACGGCTCTGCAGCAGGAGGTTTTGCTTAAAGAAAAAATAAAATCTTTTTTGATTGAGGAAAACTATATCAATTATCAAATTCAGGAGACTCAATTTAATAAAAGAAACATAACAAAAAGTATTGATGCTTTACTGGAATATGGGGTATCAAACATACTAATAGTAAATACTGGCGCTCTTTATGAAACTCTGGAACAGCAAATGGAGCTGTCGAGGGCGATTAAATCTGCTGATGCGCCGGATGGGGTAGTCATTACAAAGCTGAATGTAACAGCCCATGATCCAGAGGTGATCTACGAGCTTGTCAATAGGATAAATCTTTTAAATATGCACTAATTCAAAGCGGTATATTGGGAATACTAATCAATAAAGCAGATGCAAGGAGGTTATAGAATGTCAAAGCTGCATACAGAAGAAATTTATGAGGGCATAAGGCTTCATACGGTTAAAACAGATAAATTTAAGACAAGCCTAATCAATATTAATATTCAAAGGCCCTTGAAGGCGGAGGAGGTTACCTTGAACTCACTATTACCAATGGTGCTGCAGAGGGGTACTTCTGAATATACCACTTCAAAGGAAATATCTAAAAAGCTGGAGTACTTATATGGGGCCGTATTGCGGGGAAATGTCAAAAAAAAGGGAGAGCTGCATATCATTGAGTTTTCCTTGAGAATAGCCGACAGCAGCTATATAGAGGATAAAAGTCTTTGGATGTCGGCTGTTGAACTGTTAAACTCTTTAATTAACAGACCGTTGCTAGAGGATAGGGGCTTTAAGGCGTCTTATGTAAGACAAGAAAAGTCAAATTTAGACAATAGAATTCAGGGTAGATTAAATGACAAAATGCAGTATTCTTTGGATAGACTAATTGAAGAGATGTGTAAAGAGGAGGGCTTTAAGCTATATGAGCATGGTAGACAGGAGGATTTACCTGGAATAGATGCCACTAATCTATACAGTCATTACTTAAGGGTTATGCAGGATAGTCCAATAGACATTATGGTAGTAGGGAATATGGATCATAGCGCTGTAAGAGAAGGGATTTTGAAGGGTATTGACTTTAAAGAGGGTAGTAGGATAGCGCCTTCACAAAGTCGATTGATAGCAGCCCCCAGCAAAGAAAAAAAGGTGCTGGAGGAGCTGGAGATAAATCAAGGAAAACTGTCTATGGGCTATAGGGTGGATATTCCCTACAGCGATCCGCTGTACCCTGCAATGATCTTATATGCCAATATACTTGGTGGAGGACCCCATTCAAAGCTTTTTATAAAGGTGAGGGAGGAAAGAAGCCTATGCTATTATATATTCGCTAAGCTTGAGAAATTTAAGTCCATAATGATGATAGGCTCAGGTATAGAGGCAGATAAATACGATATAGCCGTAGAGGTTATCGGTCAGCAGCTGGAGGAAATGAGGAAGGGTAACATAAGCAAAGAGGAGATGACCAATGCCAAAAAGGCAGTGGAAGCATCAATTAAATCAATAGGTGATAATGCTCTGGCGATTGCAGAATTTTATTATAGTCAGGTCATAAGTAATCCCTTTTATGAAATGAATGCACTATTGGAGAAGGTTAATAAGGTAACAGTTGATGATATAGTTGCAGTTGCTGAAAAAGTGAGTCTTGACACAATTTATTTTTTGAAGGGTCGAGAATAGGAGGGGCATAGGGTGATAAACGAGATATATAATGAACTAATAAAGGAAAAGGTCTTTGGTAAAAAATTACAAAATGGACTTGAAGTATTCTTTTTGCCAAAAAAAGATTATGTAAAGCAATATGCCATATTTGCTGCAAATTACGGCTCAAATGACCTGGCATTCAAGCTGAAGAATGAAAAGGAGGATATCAAAGTACCGGAGGGCATTGCTCATTTTCTTGAGCATAAGCTTTTTGAAGAGCCGGAGGGGAATGCTTTTGATCGATTTGCCCAATTGGGAGCCAATGTAAATGCTTACACTAATTTCAATATAACAGCATACTATTTTACCTGTACCGATTATTTTTATGACAATCTGTCTGCCCTCATTCACTTTGTTCAGTCCCCGTATTTTACTGATGAAAATGTTGAGAAGGAAAAGGGGATCATTGGACAGGAGATTATGATGTATAGAGATAACGCTGAGTGGCGGGTTTTCTTCAATTTATTAAAGGCTATGTATCATCAGCATCCTGTAAAAAGGGATATCGCCGGTACCATAGACAGCGTCAACAGCATAACTAAGGAGGACCTATATCAATGCTACAATACCTTTTATCATCCCTCCAATATGGCGCTTTTTATTGCCGGAGATCTGGAGGCAAAAGCAGTTTTTAATAGGGTAGAGGAAGCCTTTGCTCAACTAAAGATTCCAGAAGCAGATGAGGTTAAGCTAATGTATCCTCAAGAGCCAGAAGATATCAAAGAATCTCATGTTGAAGAAAGCATGCAGGTATCTATTCCTTTATTTCATATTGGGTATAAGGATCGTCCACTAGGCCGTGGGGGTAGAGAATTAATCCAGCGGGAAGCCGCTGTAGGACTACTCATTGACATCGTATTTGGCAGAAGCTCAGAGCTATATGAGGAGCTATATGAGGCAGGCTTAATCGATCAGGGCTTTGGGGTGGACTATGTTTGTGAAAAGGATTATGGACATGTCATCATCAGTGGGGAATCAAAAGCGCCGATAGCGGTTAAGGAGATAATAGATAGAAAAATATTGCAGCTGCAAAACGAGGGACTTAGTAGAGCGTCCTTTGAAAGGATAAAGAGAAAGCAAATAGGTGAGAATCTCTCCTATTTCAATTCAATAGAATTTATAGGCAATTCCTTTATTACCTATCATTTTAAGGAGATTAATTTCCTGGATTATATTAAAATACTATCAGAAACCAGTCTGGAAGCCGTAGAAGATTGTATGCAAAGCTTACTGAAGGCGGATAAACAGGTAATTTCAATAATTAATCCTTAATCAATCCTTAATTTGACATTTGCCTGCAGCTGCAATATAATAGTATTTGTTTTTATGGATAGAGGAGAGATGCATATGAATCCGATAGCATTTAGCGTATTTGGCTTGGAGATAGGCTGGTACGGCATTATAATAGCTACAGGCATGCTGCTGGGAGTTATTATAGCCTCAAAAAGGGCAAAAGCAGTAGGGCTTCAAGAGGACACAATAATTGACCTCTGCCTGTATGCGGTCCCCAGTGCTATTCTGGGAGCCAGGCTATATTATGTCATTTTCAATTGGAGCTATTATAGTAAGCACCCAGTGGATATACTAAAGTTTAGGCAGGGAGGATTGGCGATCCATGGCGGAATCATTGCCGGCGTTTTAGTGGGTTATATCTTCTGTCGAGTTAAGCGGCTAGGCTTTTGGCAGCTGGCTGATATATGTGCCCCCAGCCTAGTTCTGGGACAGGCAATTGGAAGATGGGGGAATTATGTAAATCAAGAGGCTCATGGTGGCCCTACCAATCTGCCCTGGGGTATTGAAATCAATGGCGTTAAGGTTCATCCTACATTCCTGTATGAATCCTTGTGGAATTTTGGCGTGTTCTTCCTATTGTTATATATTGACAAAAAGAAAAAATTCGAAGGGCAAATATTTCTATACTACTTGATTTTATACTCAGTTGCTAGGTTTTTTATTGAAGGCCTTAGAACAGACAGCTTGATGATAGGGCCCTTTAGAACTGCCCAATTGGTCAGTGTTGCAACGATTATCGTTGCTATTGTGTTAATATTTATCAGGAGGCGTCATATAGCAGGTGCTTCAGAAAAGCTATAAAGGTCGAAAAATGTTTAAAAACCTTGGAATTTGGGCTATAAAAAATATTTTCTACAAATATTTTTCAAAGCCACATATTTTCAACAATTCTTAACTAGTCAAGTAGATTTTGGACGAAAAATTGAATAAACTTAAGAATTTGCTAGATAATAGCAGTTAATGAGGAATAAAATGTAAAAATATCGCCAATTTCATTCTTTGACATCCAGTAGGCTTATAAATAAAATGATACACATGCACGAGAAAAGATTCGGGGTGATATGGGTGTTGAAAAGTGAAATAGAAGTGCTCCAGAAGCTACTTAACGATAAAATCAGCAAACAAGAAGACTACAAGGAAATATATGAGCTGAGCACAAAGCTAGATATTTTGATTGTCGATTATTACAAAAAAATAAAGCTTGAGGCTTAATAAAGAGCTAGATAGAGAGCTTAATAAAGATTTTTATATTACATGAAGGCAGCAGACACCACTATGTGGGTTTGCTGCCTTTCTTTTTTTGTGTTATCCATGGCCTTGGTCCTATTTTATGAATATATAATTTTTAATTAATTTGAAGCAGGAATTTAGAAAAAGTGGTAGAATTAATTAAAAAGTGGGATAAAGTGGGATGAAGTGGGGTAAAAAACCCTAAAGGTGGGATGAAAATGTTTATCGGTGAATACCAACACACAATAGATAATAAAGGTAGAATCAGTGTTCCAGCTAAATTCAGAGAAGAGCTGGGTGAACGTTTCATTGTCACTAAAGGGTTGGACAATTGTCTTTTTATTTATTCCATGGAGGAATGGCAGATAATGGAGAATAAGCTAAAAGCCCTCCCATTAACCAATAAGGATGCTAGAGCCTTTGTCAGGTTTTTCTTTGCAGGGGCTTCCGAATGTGAATTAGACAATCAGGGAAGAATAAGAATCCCTAACAATCTTAGAGAGCATGCAGCACTGGAAAAGGAGACGGTTATGATTGGCGTCGCCACCAGGATAGAGGTCTGGAATCTGGAGCAGTGGGAGAAATATAACGATGATGCTAACCTGGGATATGATGATATAGCCTCAAAGATGGCTGAACTGGGAATCTGATGAATGAGGGTGAAAAGGTGAATTTTCAACATGTATCGGTATTATTAGAGGAATGTATAGAGGGCCTGGATATAAAGCCCAACGGCATATATGTAGACGGTACCTTGGGTGGGGCAGGTCACTCCAGGCACATTGCTGAAAGGCTATCTGAAGGCGGTCTTCTGATTGGAATAGATCAGGATGAAAATGCCATAAGGGCTGCAGCAGAAAAGCTGGAGGATTTAAGTGAGAGAGTGAAACTGGTAAGAGATAATTTTTCAAACCTTGCCGCTGTTTTAGCGAATGTAGGCATTGACCGGATAGACGGACTTCTTCTTGACCTAGGGGTTTCTTCCCATCAGCTGGATGAAGCAGAAAGAGGCTTCTCCTATATGCAGGATGCGCCATTAGATATGCGGATGGACAATCGTGATGATATCACTGCCAAATACATAGTTAATCATTATTCCGAAGCTGAATTGACAAGAATAATTAAAGAATATGGTGAGGAGAATTGGGCAAAGAGAATTGCGGCCTTTATTGTTGAACATCGCAAGGAGGCTGAAATAGAAACAACCCATCAGCTGGTGGATATCATAAAAAGAGCAGTGCCTAAGGGGGCAAGAAAGGATGGCCCTCACCCTGCAAAAAGAACCTTTCAGGCAATAAGGATAGAGGTAAATAGAGAGCTGGAGATTATTGAGGCAACAATTAAGGCAGCAACTGAGCATTTGAATGCTGGCGGAAGGATATGCATAATTACCTTTCATTCTCTGGAGGATAGGATAGTAAAGAATGCCTTTAAAAAGCTAACAGATCCATGTACCTGTCCACCACAGTTTCCAATATGCAAATGTGATGCAAAAAAGGAGCTGGAGATTATTACAAGAAAGCCGATAGTACCAACTGAGCATGAGCTGGAGATTAATCCGAGATCACGAAGCGCTAAGCTAAGGATCGCTGAAAAGCTTTAAAAGAGGGAGAACATAGTAGAGCATCCTAGAGAACGCGTGGTTCTCTGGAAAACAAACGTGGCGAAGCTACTTTTGTTCTAAAAGGCAGAAGGGGTGAATAAATTTGGAAGTAGTAAGAAAAGATTATTATCAATATCAACCTGCTGTGGAACAGCCACAGCCACAAAAGAAACCCAAAAAGAAAGCTAAAAAGAGCTATCGCTTAGAAAAGGCTATGGCTGCTCTTAGTATTTCTGTCTTTTTGCTGTTAAGCATTTTTCTGCTTTTGAGGTATGCAGCCATCACTGAGGCAAAGCACAGGGTGATTCAAATGACGAAGCAATTGGAACAGATTGAAAATCAAAGAGATAAACTAAAGATTGAGCTGGAGCGGGTATCAAAAACCAATTGGATTGAAATGGAGGCACAAAATCGCCTCAGCATGATTTATCCTGATGCCAGTCAAACCTATTACATAGACATTAACCCCACAAAGGTGGCATTGTTGACAAACGAAATGAATAGACAACTGTCGATTGAGGAAGGCGGACATGAGGCTGCAGAGGGAAGTATCATCAGTAAGGTATTAAATAAATTTGCAGGTCTCTTGAAAATTTAAAGGGGGGAGATGGATTTGTCCCAGCCTAGTATATCAAGTAAGAAAAGATTAATATTTATATTCGTGATCACCTGTACGGCTATTTTTGGATTAATTATCCGTTTGGGATGGATACAAATTGTTAGAGGAGAAAGATACAAGGAACTGGCAATTGCACAGCAAACCCGCGATATACCGATTCCTGCAAAACGGGGTACCATTTTTGATAGAAATGGAAAGGAGCTTGCAAAAAGCGCCAGTACCAATACGGTATATGCAAGGCCACGAGAAATTGCAGATGTAGAAGATGCTGCTAAAAAATTGGCTGAGGTATTGGAGATGGATGCTGCCAGCATGGCAGAATTAATAGGCAATAAAAATACAGGCCTCGTAAAGGTAAAGCAATGGATTGAGGATGATCTGGCCGACAGTATACGGAGGCTGAGACTGAAGGGAATAGAGGTTGCTCCTGATAATAGGAGATATTATCCCTTTGGCAATTTTGCAGCCTATATTTTAGGGCATACAACAAATGACAACAGAGGTCTATCGGGAATAGAGCTGGAGTACGAGAAATATTTAAGCGGCTATCCCGGACGCTGGATTAAAAATACCGATGGTGCGGGGCGTCAGCTTCCGCTAAGTGCAGAAAAATACTATCCCTCGGAGGATGGATATAATGTTGTTCTAACTATTGATGAGGTTATTCAGCATTTTGCTGAAAAGGCAGTGCAAAATGCACTGGAAGCAAATCAGGCTAAAAGAGTTATGGCACTTGTTATGGATGTGAAGTCAGGAGATATACTGGCTATGGCTGCAAAGCCCGACTACGATCCA
Source organism: Clostridiaceae bacterium (assembly GCA_018432235.1). GTDB lineage: Bacteria > Bacillota > Clostridia > Peptostreptococcales > Natronincolaceae > M1-B18. The sequence continues at coordinate 128,328 of JAHDLO010000015.1, forward strand.
AATGAGCCAAGAATAAACCTTGACCCTTTTCAGCAGGAGCTTATAGAGTCTATGCCAACTGAGCAAAAGGTAGAAGAGTGGAACAAGATGTGGAGAAATCCCATAATAAATGATACATATGAGCCAGGATCTACCTTCAAGCTGATTACTACAGCAGCGGCTTTAGAGGAAGGTGTCGCCACGCCACAAAGCAATTTCTATTCCAATGGCTTTATTACAGTGGCTGGCAGAACAATAAAATGCTGGAGATGGTATAATCCTCACGGCGCCCAAACCCTGAAGGAGGCTGTCCAAAATTCCTGCAACCCAATATTTGTTGAACTGGTACAGAAAATGGGTGGGGATACCTTTTATAAATATCTGGATGCCTTTGGATTTAGAGATGTCACCGGCATAGATTTACCGGGAGAAAGACGTTCAATAATGTATAGTCAAGCAGCCGCAGGTCCGGTGGAGCTGGCTACCATGTCCTTTGGGCAAAGTATTTCAGTAACGCCTATACAGCTGATAACAGCTGTTGCTGCAATAGCAAACGACGGCAAGCTGATGAAGCCAAGATTGGTGAAGGAACTGACCAATAGTGAAGGAACAGTCATAGAACGTTTTGAGGAGACTATGGTTAGACAGGTGGTTTCTAAAAAAACCTCAGAGGAAATGCTGGCAATAATGGAATCTGTAGTATCAGAGGGATCAGGAAAAAATGCCTATATTCCAGGCTATAAGGTTGGAGGAAAAACAGGTACCGCCCAAAAGGTTGCAGACGGAAGATATGCTCAGGGCTTATATGTAGCCTCCTTTATAGGTGTAGCACCTGTCGATGACCCAAGACTTGCAATTCTGGTTATAGTGGATGAGCCCGGTGGCTTTAGTACCTTCGGTAGTATAACCTCAGCACCTGTAGCTAAGGAAATTATGGAGGAAAGCCTACGTTATTTGGACGTTAAACCAAATTACACCACTGATGAAAGAGAAATGCTTCTGAAGCCAGAAGTAACAGTTCCCGATGTCAGACAAATGACCGTAAAGGAAGCCTCTAAGGTTCTAATCAGCAGCAATCTATTATATAATGTAGAGACAGAGCTTGAAGATAATGATGGTGCAATAATTATCGATATGTTCCCTAAACCGGGAGCTGCTGTGCCTGAAAAATCGATGATATTGCTATATACAAAAAGCAATGCCCAGTCTACCTTTGTTGAGATTCCGGATTTAACAGGAAAGACAATAAAGGAAGCCAATAATATATTGACCTCCAAGGGGCTAAAAATGAAAATAAGCGGAACAGGTACGGCACAAATTCAGTCACCTGAAGCTCATACGTCAGTAGAGCAGGGCTCCATCGTCAGCGTAGAATTTGCCCCTCATTAAAATTTAATACTAGAAAATGTCTTCTAATCGATTTATAATGTAATGGGCAACTAAAGTTAAAGTAGAAACTTTAATTTTATGTTGCCTTTTAAAAAGTTTAGGATACGTAAATAATAACCAATAGAACGGAGGTTTGCATATGGTATTAAGAGATCTAATTCTCGGCCTTGATGTTATAAGCATTAGTGGAGATTTAGATAGGGAGATTTACGATATCTTTTACGATTCAAGACAAATTAAGGAAAATAGCATGTTTGTTTGTATAAAAGGCTTCAAGACCGACGGACATCTATATATAGATAATGCACTGAAGCGGGGAGCAGCTGCTATTCTGGCAGAGGATGATGTCAGAATAGAGGGAGCAACAGTAATTAGGGTTAAGGATACAAAGGTAGCAATGGCGGCAATGGCTGTCAGCTTTTATGGCGCACCGGCTCAAAAAATGGATTTAATAGGTATAACAGGAACGAATGGAAAAACCTCCATTACATATATAATGAAGAGAATTTTAGAAAAGTCAGGTAACAAGGCGGGAATAATTGGGACTATTGCTAATTGGATGGGCAATAAAAGAATTGATGCAGTAAGAACCACCCCGGAATCCATAGATATTCAAAAAATATGTTATGAAATGGTTGAAAATGAGATTAAAAGCTGTGCAATGGAGGTTTCCTCCCATTCACTGCAGCTGGGAAGAGTTGATGGTTTGGATTTCAAGGTAGGCATTTTTACGAACCTAACACCTGATCATTTAGATTTTCATCATACTATGGATAATTATTATGAGGCTAAAAAGCGATTATTTTATAAAACAAGTATATGTAATATAATAAATGTTGATGATGAATATGGGAGACTATTGCAGCAGGAGCTAAGCTCACATCATACCCCTATTCTAACCTATGGGATAAATAATCCAGCGGATATATATGCTACCGATATAAAAATGACCATAAAGACTGTTGGTTTCAAGCTTAGTACACCAAGCTTTTCAGAGGAAATCACGATAGGTATTCCAGGGATATTTACAGTATACAATGCCCTTGCTGCCGCCGGAGCTGCATATGCATTAAAAATTTCTAGCACTGACATCATACAGGGTTTAAGGGACTTCACGGGTGTGCCCGGAAGATTTGAATTAATCAATGGCATATCCAGCTTTTCTGTGATAGTGGATTATGCCCATACACCTGATGCCTTAGAAAATGTTCTGAAGGCAGCTAAAGAATTTGCAGACAATCGAGTGATTACAGTTTTTGGCTGTGGTGGAGACAGAGATCAGACTAAAAGATCTGTAATGGGAAAGATATCTGGGCGCTTAAGTGATTTTACTGTCATAACCTCCGATAATCCCAGAACAGAGGAACCACTTAATATTATACATATGATCGAAGAGGGCATAAAATGGACTAAAGGGGCTTATATCATCATAGAAGATAGGAGAGAAGCCATAAGATATGCTTTAAAGGAGGCTAAGCCTGGTGACTTAGTGCTTATTGCCGGAAAGGGCCATGAAACCACACAAACAATAAAAAACAGGATATATCCTTTTGATGACAAAAAGGTTGCGATGGAAATAGCAGGAGAGGAAGAAATTATATGATGGAGCTAATAATAGAGGAGCTGGCAGAGGCATGCAAGGGAAAAATCCGCCAAAGGGGTAGTAGAAGGACTGTCACTGGAGTATCAATAGATTCAAGGACGACACAAAAGGATATGCTTTTTATTGCTTTGAAGGGTGAAAGCTTTGATGGACATGATTTTATAGCAGCTGCCTATGAAAAAGCTATAGCGGCAATTATAGTTAATACTAATAAAAAAGTAAATTATAGTCCTTTAAAGGATATATATATTATAGAAGTCGAAGATACAGAGGCGGCATTAAAGGAGATTAGTAGAGGTTACAGAGAAAAATACCAGATCCCATTTATCGGAGTTACCGGCAGTGTAGGCAAAACAACCACAAAGGATATGATAGCCAGTGTGCTTTCCTATAAAATTGAGGTACTGAAAAATCTCGGCAATTTTAATAATCAAATAGGTCTGCCCCTCACCTTGTTTCAGCTTGAATCAAAGCATCAGGCAGCAGTGTTGGAGATGGGCATGTCTTCCTTTGGTGAAATTGAGACCCTGGCGAAAATAGTCACACCCAAAATCGGGGTCATTACAAATATTGGTCTCTCCCATATAGAGCATTTAGGCAGTAAACAGGGCATATTGAAGGCAAAAATGGAGATCGCTTCACAGATGAGTTCAGATTGTCTGCTTTTGCTAAATGGTGATGATGAATATTTAGCTGCCATGAGAAGTGAAGACAGCCCATATAAGAAAGTATTCTTTGGCATGAAGGAAGATAATGACATCATTGCTGAAAATATTATTAATTTTGGTGTTGAGGGCTTTACCTTTGATGTCAGAATTGGAGGATCAAAGCATTTTTATCGTTTAGGTTACCCTGGTATACATAATGTATATAATGCACTGGCTGCCATTTGGATTGGTATAGCTTTTGATATGACGCACGAAGAAATTCAGCAGGCATTAAACTGCTTTATGCCTTCCAAAATGCGAATGGAAATGGTCAATTTAAAGGAAATAAAGATAATTAATGACGCCTATAATGCCAGTCCCGACTCCATGAAGGCGGCATTGGGGGTTTTAAATAGCTTTGCTGATGGCAAAAAAATTGCGGTATTGGGAAATATGTTTGAAATGGGTAGCTTCTCGGAGGTAGCCCATAGGTCTGTGGGGGATTTCATTGCAGACTCAACTGAAGTGGATATATTGATAACCGTAGGCGATATGGCTAAATGGATTGCGGAAGAGGCCTTGGAAAAAGGTATCAAGAAGTTGAAGATATATATATTAAAAAATAACGAAGAAGCTATTTCAACCCTTCAGGAGATTATAGAGCCAAAAGATACGATACTGATTAAGGGCTCAAGGGGTATGAAAATGGAAGAAATTGTGAAGTATCTACAAGAGAGGAGCTAGTCAGATGATTCAACATAAACAGCTGATATATACTATTATAATAGCCTTTGTCATTACCCTCATATTAGGGCCCCTAATTATACCTTATCTTAAGAGGCTGAAGGTTGGACAAATGATAAGGGAAGAGGGACCTCAAAGCCATAAATCAAAAAGCGGTACACCGACAATCGGTGGTCTAATCATCATATTAGCTATAGTGATCACCTCCCTAACATCGGGACTAGTTAATAAAGACATGCTGGTGGCATTGGCTGTAACTGTAGCCTTTGGTATTATAGGCTTTATAGATGACTTTATAAAGGTAGTGCTTAAAAGAAACCTTGGCTTGAGGGCATATCAAAAAATCATATTTCAAATCATTGTAGCAATTATGCTGGCTATATATCAGTCTGATGCCACCTATATGGGGACAAAAATAATCATTCCTTTTATACAGGGAAGCTGGACGATAGGTGGTATAACTATCCCGCAATATTTAGATTTGGGAATTTTATATATCCCCTTTATAGTCTTTGTTGTGGTTGCAACTGTAAATGGTGTAAATCTAACCGATGGACTGGATGGTTTGGCATCGGGAGTAACGCTTATCATTGCTGCCTTCTTCAGCTTAGTTGCTGCGTATTTTGGCTATACCAGCCTTGCCATATTCTGTGGTGCAGTTACCGGTGCATGCTTGGGCTTTTTAAGGTTTAATTCCCATCCGGCTCAGGTATTTATGGGGGATACCGGCTCCTTAGCCTTGGGTGGTGCTATAGCTACAGTGGCAATACTAATGAATATTGCATTAATCATCCCCATAGTTGGCGGTATTTATTTTGCAGAGGCTCTCTCAGTGTCATTACAGGTTATATATTATAAGCTGACAAAAAAACGTATATTCAAAATGGCGCCACTGCATCACCATTATGAGCTTAGCGGGTGGGCAGAAACAAAGGTTGTCATTGTTTTCTGGAGTATAACGGCAATATTGTGCTTAATAGGAATTGTAGCGTTAAGCTAGAAGGTGGGTGTAGAAATGAATCTTAAGGATAAAAGAGTTTTAGTAGTTGGCTTGGCGGTCACAGGGCTTCCATTGGTAAGGGTGCTGTCGGAGCTGGGGGCAGATATCATAGTTAATGATATGAAGGACCATAATGCTCTTGCAGATACACTAAATGAGCTGGAGGGATTAAATGCAAGCTATATATTGGGCAGACATCCCGATGGCCTCAAGGAGCTTGGGCCTATAGATTTAGTAGTGGTTTCCCCGGGAGTACCGCTGGATATTCCCTTTATACAGCAGCTTAGAGAAGAGAACATTAGAATAATCGGTGAGATTGAATTGGCATATCTATTATCAAAGGCGAAAATCGTGGCCATCACAGGAACCAATGGCAAAACAACTACTACCGCCCTCACAGGAGAAATATTTAAAAATGCAGGAGAAAACACCTATGTTGTAGGTAATATAGGTGTTGCGGCTATTTCTAAGGCTTTAGAAACAAAGCCTGAGGACTTTATGATTATGGAGGTCAGCAGCTTTCAACTGGAGAGCACAGAGGAATTTCGACCCAGAGCTGCTGCTATTTTAAATCTCACACCAGATCACTTGAACCGTCATAAAACTATGGCAGGTTATCTAGCCGCTAAATTAAAAATATTTAGTCAACAGAAGGAAGAGGACTTCGCAATAATAAACTATGATGATGCTATCTGTCGTGAGGCAGCCAAAGCACTAAGGGCAAAAAAAATATACTTCAGTAGAAAGCAGCAGCTGGAGGAAGGGGTTTGTCTTCAGGATGGATGGATCGTTATAAGACTTAATGATGAGGACATAAGGCTAATGCCCACAGAGGATATTCGCATTCCAGGAAATCACAATATTGAAAATGCCCTTGCAGCTACTGCGTTGGCCTATATCATGGGCATTAAGCCTGATGTAATAGCCGATACCCTTAGAAGCTTTAAAGGTGTTGAACATCGGGCTGAATTTGTGAGTAACATCGCAGGGGTAAGCTATATCAATGATTCTAAGGCCACGAATCCCGATGCCGCCATAAAGGCCCTGGAGGCGGTTAAGGCACCAATCCTTCTCTTGGCGGGAGGCATGGATAAGGGTAATGATTTTACTGAATTTATCGAGGCTTTTAATGGCAAGGTAAAAGAAATGATCGTTTACGGGGAAACAGCAGATAAGCTTTATACAACTGCAATGGCCATGGGCTTCAATGCCGTAAAAAGGGTTAAGGACCTTGAGGAGGCAGTGGCAGCTGCCACGGCTTTAGCTGAACCAGGAGACAGTGTACTACTTTCACCTGCCTGTGCCAGCTGGGATATGTATAAAAATTTTGAGGAAAGAGGAAGACACTTTAAAAATATTGTAGGTAATCTAAGGAGGTCTTAGCATGGGTAAAAAAAATCCCTATGACTCAACCCTCATTTTAACTGTGGCTGCTCTTGTGGTGATAGGAATAATAATGGTCTTCAGCTCCAGCTATTCCTACGCTATGATCAACATGAAGGATGGCTATTACTTTTTAAAAAGAGTTTTAATGTGGGCTGCCATCGGTACTGCTGGAATGATATTTTGTGCGAAATTTCCCTATCAAAGATGGACGAAGCTGGCGAATCTCATGTTTGTAGTCAGCCTAGCTCTGTTGGTGCTGGTGTTAACCCCTGTGGGCACTGAGATTAATGGTGCAAAGCGTTGGATTAATATAGGCTTGTCCATTATGCCCTCGGAAATAGCTAAGTTCGCAGCAGTGATATATGTATCCACCAGTATTGTAAGAAAAAAGGAAAAAATGCAAAGCTTCGTATACGGGGTAGTACCCTATTTGATAATCATCGGTATGATTTTTGGTCTGATATTCCTACAGCCAGATTTCAGTACTGCCTTTGTGGTTTCGGTAGTTATTCTGGCTATGGTGTTTGTAGGCGGTATGAAAATGTCACATTTCGTGGGCCTTGTTTCTGCAGGATTCACAGCAATTGCCGGAATGATAGGCTATATTGTCATCAGCGGCAAGAGCTATAAGGCAAGGCGTATAACCGCCTTCCTGGACCCCTGGGCTGATGCCTCTAATACAGGCTTCCAGGCGGTGCAATCCCTTTTGGCCTTGGGTTCCGGAGGTCTCTTTGGCAGGGGCCTTGGAAAGAGTGTGCAAAAGCATTTTTATTTACCTGAGCCACAAAATGATTTTATATTCGCAATTATAGGAGAAGAGCTGGGCTTTATAGGGGGAGTCGTCATTTTGCTTCTGTTTATGATTTTAATATGGCGGGGGATTCGGATTGCTATAAATGCACCAGACCTCTTAAGCTGCTTGATGGCAACTGGCTTTATCTCCATTATTATCGTGCAGGTGATCATAAACATAGCGGTTGCTACCTCCTCTATGCCGGTAACCGGAATGCCGTTGCCCTTTATAAGCTTCGGAGGAAATGCTTTGGCGATATCCATGGCGGGAATAGGAATCATACTCAATATATCTAGGTATACAAATACGAATAGGAGCTGAAGTTATGCGAGTAATACTCAGTGGTGGCGGCACAGGGGGGCACATTTATCCTGCTATTGCCATAGCTAATCGAATACAGAAGGAATACCCAAAGGCAGAAATACTATTTATTGGAACCGAAAGGGGCTTGGAAAGAGAGCTTGTGCCTAAGGCAGGCTATAAAATTCGCTTTATACCTGTTAGCTACTTAAAAAGAAAAGTATCCTTGCATAATGTAAAGAGTGCCGGAAAGCTTTTAATGGGGCTATTGGAGGCCCGGAAAATTATAAAGCAGTTTAAGCCGGATATTGTTATAGGCACCGGTGGCTTTGTTTGCGGGCCGGTGTTGTATACTGCATCGAGGCTGGGAGTTAAAACACTGATCCATGAGCAGAACGTATTTCCCGGTCTAACGAATAGAATTCTTGCCTCTTCAGTTGACCGGATAGCCATTAGCTTCCCAGAGGCGGAGAAGTACTTTAAGGAAAAGACCAAAGGAAAGCTGGTGGTCACCGGCAATCCCATAAGGGACGAATTTTCGAAGGTTTCTGCCGTAGAGGCAAATAAAAGATATAAGCCAGTCGATAAGCCAATGGTGCTTATTGTGGGAGGCAGCGGAGGCGCCTCAAAGCTAAATGCTGCTACGATTGCTATGCTAAAGCATCGACCTCTAGGGGATTATAGCATAATTCTGGTGACGGGCAAGGGACATTTTGAACCTGTATCAGAAGCCCTAAAGGCGTATCCGACAGCATCGGAAATCACTGTACTGCCATATATTAATGATATGCCCTATGCGTTAAAGGCATGTGATTTAATCGTATGCAGTGCCGGTGCGATTACTATAGCGGAGGTAACGGCAGTTGGAAAACCATCAATTTTAGTGCCTAAGGCTCACACGGCGGAAAATCATCAGGAGTATAATGCCAGAGCAATGGAGAAGGCCGGTGCGGCAATCATGCTGAAGGAAGATGAGCTGAAGGAAGATACGCTCTATAGGGCGATAGCGTCGGTAATGGAAAATAAAGAAGTCTACGCCAGCATGAGGAGCGCCTGTAGTAAAGTTGCTAAAACAGATGCAATAGATTTAATATTTAAAGAAGTACAAAAGCTAATCAGATAGATTTGTGTAGGATTATCCTCATTTAATTATATATGTTAAGGAACACCTTCCGGGATATTGCATAGTATGATTATATATTTGTTTTCATGCATATTTGCATTCGCATTTATAAACAATCATAATTCCCTGGAGGTGACCAACTAGTGAGTAAGTATATAGTCGTTGGTGGAAAAAAGATAGTTGGCGAAACACGGGTGCATGGCGCTAAAAATGCTGTACTGCCAATACTCGCTGCAACAGTGCTAAATGGAAATATCAATGTCCTTTATGATATCCCCAGGCTTTCAGATGTAGAAATAATGACTAAAATATTGCAGGCTGTCGGCTGTAGGGTATATAGAGAAGGGGAAGCTCTTGTGGTGGACTCCTCTGGCTTAAATAGCCACGAGGTGCCGGAGGATTTAGTTCGTGAAATGCGGTCCTCGTTTATTTTTCTGGGGGCATTATTAGCTCGGCATGGCAGTGTTAAAATCAGCTATCCTGGTGGTTGCGAAATTGGCCACAGACCCATCGATTTACATCTTAAGGCATTAAGGGAAATGGGGGCAGAAATTGAAGAAAAGCATGGTTTTTTATATTGCAAAGCTAAAAAGCTAAGGGGCTGTGACATACATCTGGACTTTCCCAGTGTAGGCGCAACCGAAAATGTGATATTAGCTGCAGTTTTTGCTGAAGGAACCACTATAATACGAAATGCTGCCCGAGAGCCAGAAATCGTAGATCTGGAGAACTATATTAATTCTATGGGAGGCAAGGTGTCAGGTGCGGGCAGTGCCAACATCTTCATTGAGGGAGTAAATGAGCTTCACGGTGTCCAGCATAGAATTATCCCCGACAGGATTGTGGCTGGCACCTACTTAATTGCAGCTGCAATAACAAAAGGGGAAATCCTATTGGATAACGTGGTTCCAGACCACATGCAATCAGTTTTACATAAGCTCCGGGAAGCCGGCTGCAAGGTGGAGTGTGGCAGTAATCAAATAAAACTGGTTGCACCTGATAGGATCAAGTCGATAGATACGATTCAGACTCTTCCCTATCCTGGATTTCCCACTGATATGCAGTCCCAAATGATGTCCTTAATGACCACAAGCAATGGTGTCACAGTCTTTATTGAAAACATTTTTGAAAATCGATATAAGCATACTGAAGAACTTATAAGAATGGGTGCCAATATCAAAGTCGATGGCAGAATAGCCTTAATTAGAGGTGTAGAAAAGCTATCGGGTGCCACCGTAACCTCAAAGGACCTTAGGGGAGGAGCAGCTCTAATACTGGCAGCTTTAGCTGCTGAGGGAACAACAATAATAGAGAGCGCAAAGCACGTCGATAGGGGCTATGATCATCTGCACGAGGTTCTGCATGCTTTGGGGGCAGAGATTAGAAAAATGTAGTATAATATAATTAGTTCATTAAACATTTTAAATTAATAGCAGTTTTGATAGCTGCTTTTAATTTTTAGCTGCTTTGTGGACAAGTATAAAGGGGATTAACATATGGAAGCGAATAAAAAAGACAAAAGAGCCAGAAGAAGAAGATTTAGAAATATGTTTTCTTTAATCCTGTTAATAGGTGTATTTCTGTTATGGGGCTTCTATGCCCTTTTGGAGTCTGATTTATTTAACCTAAAATATGTTGAGCTTTATGGCAATAGTATAGCCTCATACGAAGAGGTTTTGGAGGCGTCTAGGCTGATATTGCACAGAAATCTCTTTAAGTACGATTTAAATATGGTGGAGGAACAGGTATTGCAGCATCCCTACATCAAGGAAGTGACTGCCTCCAGAAAACTGCCGAATAAATTATTAATTAATGTGCAGGAAAGAGAAGAATATGCTATCATTAGCTATATGGGGTCTTATGTTTATATTGATCACGAGCTGGTGGCACTAAAAATTGCCGACAGCTATATCGCACAGGAGCTGCCCCTTATTACTGGTGTTGAGCTCCAGAGCCTTAAGACGGGGGAGGTCCTACGGGCAATAAATCAGGAAATCCTGCAAAACACCATCCAGCTTTTGGCAGCTGCCGCAGTTTCAGATATGATAGATGTCGTGGCAGAGATTGATACAAGCGAAGAAGGCAATATCAAATTGCTTACGATAGATGGTATAGAGGTGCATCTTGGCAAAGCGGAAGATCCTGTATATTCTATGCTGGTATTAAAGGAAGTTTTAGTAAAGCTATATACAAGCAATAGGCGAAATGTTATTATAGACTTGCGATATGAAGGAACTTCAACGGTACGAGATAGAGATTAATAGGAGGAAATCTTATGAAGGATATAAAAGGTAGGGTAGCCTTTGGGTCTATATGCGCATTATTTGGTCTCATATTGGCGGTGCAGATTAAAACTGTAAATGTAACGCCAGGAGGAAGTATACTGTCTCCTCAAAGAGCCCAAAGGGTGGCGAACGAGCTGAAGCTTCTAAGAAGTGAAAAGGAGAGATTAAATCAAGAGCTGTCAGAGCTGGAAAGCAGATTAAAGGAATACGAATTCTCTGAGGCAGATGAAAATCTTTTGATAAAAAACCTAAACAATGATTTGCAGAAATTCCAAATAATGGCTGGGTATCGCTCAATAGAGGGTCCAGGGATATCTGTTACATTAGAAGATGTTGTTTATGAGCCGGGGGAGCCCAGCTACTTAATGTATAATTATGAAATTATTCTGCAGCTTATCAATATATTAAATGCTGCTGGGGCTGAGGCTATTTCTATAAATGATCAGAGATATGTGGCCAATACGGAAATATATCTCTCCTCCAATACGATTTTTATAAATGGTGTGCCTACGGTGCAACCTTATACGATAAAAGCAATAGGCGACCCAGAAGCCCTAGAGGCAGCTCTTAATATGAGATTTGGCAGATTGGACCAGCTAAGAAATTATGAGAGTGACTATGCAAAAGCAACAGTCAAAAAGGAAAATCAAGTGATTATATCGAGAAATACAAAAGTAACTAATTTCAAATTTGCCAAGCCTATTGAGTCTACTCAATAATAGAGTAAGGGGGGGCAATAGTGGAAAAGAAAAATTCAAGATTGAGGGTTTCAGCATTAATACTGGTGATTTTTTCTATATTAGGCTTTGGGTTTACCCTTCAGTTCAAACATAGCAAGGAGGACTTTGGCTTTGTTTCCTTGAATACAATTAATGATCTCAATAAATCTGTAAGCATTGAGAAGGAGGAAGTTAAGAACCTTCAGGAGCTAATTAAACAGAAAAAGAATAATTTAATTCAATATGAGACTGCCATACATCAGGAAGGCAGTATTAAAGAGGTTATCAAAGGAGAGATCCAGTCTCTACAGGTTATTACTGGCTTTTATGATGTAGAGGGGCCGGGGGTCATAGTCAAAATCGGCGATAGTCAAAGGGAGCTTTATGAATGGGAAGAGCCCCTGGATTTAGTTGTCCACGACAACGACGTGCTGACTATACTGAATGACCTTAAAAGTGCCGGAGCCGAGGTGCTTTCAATTAACGGTCAGAGAATCATCAGCACATCAGAAATAAAGTGTGCTGGACCCACCATAACCGTAAATGGATATACCTATGGGCAGCCCTATATCATAAAGGCGATTGGTGACCCTGTAACCCTGGATGCAGCAATAAAATCACCAAGCTCGTACTCAGCTGCACTTAGAGAATTATATGGTTTAGTAGTCGAATCACAGGTTAATCCCAGGGTTAGGATTTCAAAGTACCAGGGAAATATAAAAATGAATTATTTGACACCAAGGGAAGGTGAGTAATTTGATTATTGCATTAATAGGATTATTAATAGGGGTCTTGCTAGGATTATATTTACCGTTGACCTATCCAGCTGCTTTTTCCCTATACATTTCTGTCGCTATTCTGGCGGCTTTGGACTCAGTCTTTGGTGCTATAAGGGCCAATATGGAAAATAAGTTTAACACCGAAATATTTGTATCGGGCTTTTTCGGCAATGCATTGCTGGCGGGTATTTTGGCCTATATTGGAGATCGAATAGGGGTTCCCTTGTATTATGCCGCAATTTTCGCCTTTGGTAATAGACTTTTCCAGAACTTTGCCATTATTCGAAGATATATTATAGAAAGATTAAGAGCATAAAGGCTAATCATATAACCCTCGTCGAGGGTTATTGTTTTCATGGACTAAATGTGAAGGGCATAAACTATTAGCAATAAAAGGAAGCAAAAAAATTGCACTTAATTACAGATAAAAAAAGGAAATTCATTATTTGTGTGGAATTAATAGAATTAACGTTACATAAACTAAAGCTGGCATATGAGGCTATGAGCTTACTGTATTAAAGCTAAGGTATTCTTCTATCAGATATATTGTAGGTGCATAATACGTAAAATAAGGCCTCTGTATCATTAAATAAGGCATATAGACTAATTGTTATCATACAAACTTTAAAGTATAATGGTAATTAGTGATTATTCTATAGAGCTATAAATGAGACGAAATTAGTTCATGTGAAAAGTGAATGCTTACATACATAGAAGGGGGTAATACTGTGTTAGAATTTGATGTTGACATGGAACAATTTGCTCAAATAAAAGTAGTAGGAGTAGGCGGCGGTGGAAATAATGCAGTAAATCGAATGATTGAATCCGGATTAAAGGGTGTAGAATTCATTGCTGTTAACACGGACAAGCAAGCATTATTTACCTCTAAAGCGGAATACAAAATACAAATAGGCGAGAAGCTCACAAAGGGATTAGGCGCTGGCGCAAATCCGGAAGTGGGTAGAAAAGCAGCAGAGGAAAGCAGAGAGGATATTTGCAAACTATTGCAAGGTTCAGATATGGTCTTTGTTACTGCAGGAATGGGAGGCGGAACCGGAACGGGTGCGGCTCCGATCGTGGCTGAAATCGCTAAAGAAATGGGCATATTAACAGTAGGCGTTGTCACGAAGCCCTTTACCTTTGAAGGTAAAAGGAGAATGATGCATGCTGAACAGGGTATACAGGAGTTAAAAACTAGGGTAGATACCTTAGTGACGATACCAAATGATCGATTGCTGCAGGTAATTGAAAAGAAGACAACAATGCTGGAGGCCTTCAGGATTGCGGATGATGTCCTGAAGCAAGGTGTGCAGGGTATTTCTGATCTTATTGCTGTTCCAGGATTAGTAAATCTTGACTTTGCTGATGTTAAGACTATTATGCTGGAGCAGGGTCTGGCACATATGGGTATTGGACGAGCAGGCGGTGAAAATCGAGCAATGGAGGCTGCAAAGCAAGCAATTCATAGTCCGTTGCTAGAAACCTCAATCGAAGGAGCTAAAGGGGTATTATTAAATATTACCGGAGGTGCCGGATTGGGATTATTTGAAGTGAATGAAGCTGCTGAGCTGGTTACACAAGCTGCTGATCAAGATGCTAATATCATCTTCGGTGCGGTCATCAATGAGGATTTAAAGGATGAAATCAGAATAACTGTCATCGCCACCGGCTTTGAAAAGGACTTGAAGAAAATAATCGACAATCAGGGAAAGAATTTTATCAATCTTGGCACAGCTAAGGAAATTGCAGCCGCAGCTGCAGATGAAAAGACCAAGAGTGACGACTTAGACATACCTATTTTTCTAAGAAGAAAAAAATAAATTTCTAAATTAAATAAGTAAGCTTAAGGACCTGTATTTACAACAGGTCCTTTTTAATTGAGGAAATATTATACAGATTGGACAATTAAAGTGTAAAGAAATAACTTTTTCGACCCTACAAAATGACAAAAAAATTTAACTGCTTCTAATATAATATTCATAAAAGAATAAGTTAATGAATAGTTTTATAATAGTAATATTTGTCCATTAGGCAGTTTTGCCAGAGGGAGGGGCGCTGATATGGTAGTCTATGCAGAATATGTTTTTTTGGAGAATTTCATTATGAATTTTATCATTCTATCGCTAACAGCGAAGTTCGGTAAAGCTGCTGACTCGAAGCTTAAGCTTTTTCTAGCCTCATCATTGGGCGCACTATATGCCTTCATCATTTTTTTTCCCTCTTTGCATTTTATGTTTTCCATATTTATGAAGATCGCATGCTCTATGCTAATTATCATTGTTGCCTTCACACCATATCGTTTTAAGGAATTCTTTAAGCTGACTGGGATTTTTTATCTGATCACCCTTGTCTTTGGCGGCGCTGGCTTTGCTATGTTTTATTTTACAAGCTTTAATGGCATTGTCAGCAACGGCGTGTTTTACATAACCAATATATCTGTAAAGAACATCATGCTGGCCTGTGGTGTAGGCTATATTTTGATCAATTTCTGCTGGAGCTACATACAAAGACAGCTGTCTAAGGATAAGGTATATATGACCCTAAGAATAGAAATGAATGGGGACATTGTAGAACTGAAGGGCATGGTGGATACAGGCAATTCTCTAACGGATCCCATTACCCAATACCCGGTAATCATAGTGGAATATGACGCCATACTTAAGCTTCTGCCGGATAATCTTAGAGAGGCCTTTAAGGCTTCAAAGTTTCCGAATTTTAATGATATCGCACTTTTAATAAATGATACCCTATGGATGACAAGGCTCAGGATCATCCCCTACGAGGCTCTAGGGACAGAAAATGGTATGCTGGTGGGCTTCAAGCCAGATTTTGTCTACATCGAAGGGGATACAGATATTAAAAGCGTTAAGGATATCATCGTAGCAATTTATAGCAAGAAGCTTTCAAAAAATGGAGATTATAAAGCACTGCTCCACCCGGATTTGGTTTAAAGACTTAAGAAGACATAGGAGGTCGGCAAAATGAAATTTACATTTTTCAAATCAAAGCTCATATTAAGGTATTGGTATATCAGGATCCTCAAAAAATTAGGGATAGCTGAAGAGGCGATATATTACATCGGCGGCAGCGAAGCTTTGCCTCCGCCATTAACCAATGATGAGGAAAACTATCTGATTGATAAGCTGAGAAATGATGAGAGCACAGTAAGGACGATATTAATAGAAAGAAATCTGAGACTGGTGGTTTATATTGCCCGAAAGTTTGAAAACACAGGAGTAGGAGTGGAGGATCTGATATCTATTGGTACAATAGGCTTAATTAAGGCTGTGAATACCTTCAATCCTGAGAAAAATATAAAGCTGGCGACATATGCTTCAAGATGTATTGAAAATGAAATACTCATGTATTTAAGACGTAATAACAAGGTTAGAATGGAGGTCTCCTTTGATGAACCCTTAAATATTGATTGGGACGGCAATGAGCTATTGCTGTCGGATATATTGGGGACCGACAATGACACAATCTATCGCTTTCTGGAGGAGGAAGTCGATAAGGATTTATTACGGTTAGCTCTTGGCAAGCTTTCAAAGAGAGAAAGAAAAATAATGGAGCTTCGTTTTGGACTGACCTCAGGCCAAGAAAAAACACAAAAAGAGGTTGCAGATATTTTAGGCATTTCACAGTCCTATATCTCTAGATTGGAAAAGAGAATCATCGTAAGGCTGAAAAAGGAAATAAACAGGCTGGTATAGCCCTAAGAAATAAAGCTTTAAAAATCGTCCTGAGAGACGATTTTTTTATCTATATGGTAATATTTTCATAATAAATTGTCTGAGATATAGTTATAAAATTGCCTTTTCCGTCAATAATTTAAATATTAAAGGGGTAATTCATCGTGAAAGGACGGAAGAATATGCACATTAACAAAGTTGAAATTTGCGGAGTTAACACATCAGAATTACCGGTTCTAACCAATAGTCATATGAGAAAGCTTTTTGATAAAATAAAGCAGGGCGACAATGGAGCGCGGGAAGAATTTATTCAGGGGAATTTAAGGCTTGTTTTAAGTGTTATTCAGAGATTTAATAATAGAGGAGAGCATGTGGATGACCTGTTTCAGGTGGGCTGTATAGGACTGATTAAGGCCATAGACAATTTTGACCTGAGTCAGAATGTCAGATTTTCCACCTACGCTGTCCCGATGATAATTGGTGAAATAAGGAGATACTTAAGGGATAATAATGCCATAAGGGTGAGTCGTTCTTTAAGAGATACTGCATATAAAGCCCTGCAGGTAAGGGATCAGCTTATAAATAAAAATGGTAAGGAGCCGACTATAACAGAAATTGCAGAGCAATTAAATGTTCCCCGGGAAGAAATTGTTTTTGCTCTGGATGCAATACAAGACCCGGTTTCATTGTTTGAACCCATCTACCATGATAGTGGGGATGCCATTTTTGTAATGGATCAGGTGAGTGATGAAAAGAGTGAGGATGAAACATGGATAGACAGTATCGCCTTAAATGAGGCAATGCGACGACTAAATGACAGGGAAAAGCTGATATTATCTCTGCGGTTTTTCGACGGGAGAACTCAAATGGAGGTGGCTGATGAGATAGGTATATCTCAGGCACAGGTTTCCAGGCTCGAAAAGACTGCCCTAAAGCATATGAAAAAATATATATGATATCTTTTGCTTTATGAGGCATAAATCTGAAGTCATTGCTATACATATGTATATAGGATGTACCACAAAGGGAAATGATTAAAGGGAGGAATACATATGTTAAGGGCTTCGGATTTAACTCAAAAGGAGGTTATAAATATAACCGATGGCAAAAGAATTGGTCTTATAGCAGATTTAGAGGTGGATTTGAAAAAGGGCAAAATAAATGCGGTAATCATACCAGACGCAGGCAGGTTTATGGGCTTCTTTGGAAAGGAGCATGATTTCGAAATATCCTGGGAGCAAATAAAAAAGATCGGTGAGGACGTCATCTTGGTAGAGCTGAAGGGCGCTCTTGAGCCCCAGAGCTATCGAGAAAATGAAAACAGACCGGTAATAATTGAGCCAGAATTTGTTAGAAGGGAAGATAATGACAAAGAATAGTGCAGCTATAGGCTGGGTCTCTTTACTCATATTGAAATTTCAATAGACATAGAAAATAATGTATATTATAATCTAAATATACTAGTTCATAATAAGGTTTATTGGAGGAGATTTCATGAATTGTCCCTTCTGTTTTCATTTTGATTCCAAGGTAGTGGATTCAAGACCTACAGATGAAGGTAATGCGATCAGACGAAGAAGAGAATGTATATCCTGTGGTAAAAGATTTACTACCTATGAAAAGGTAGAGGAAATACCCTTGATTGTTGTGAAAAAAGGTGGCGCAAGGGAAGCCTTTAATAGAAATAAGGTGTTGAACGGCATAATTCGTGCCTGTGAAAAACGCCCGGTTTCCTTAAGCAAAATAGAGCATATTGTAGATGAAATAGAAAAGCAGCTATATAATTCTATGGAAAAGGAAATCACTACTGAGCTTATAGGTAGACTTGTAATGGACCATATCAAGAAGCTGGATGAGGTGGCCTATGTTAGATTTGCCTCAGTATATAGAGAATTTAAGGATATTAATACCTTTATGGAGGAGCTAAAAAAGCTCTTAAATGAAAAGAATATATAATATATAAAGAGCAAATAGACATTTGCTCTTTTGTTATAGGAGGTGTAGAATGGCTTATAAAATAATGGATTACAAAGGGCTGAAGCTTGTAACCTTTAACAGACTGGAGGCGTTGGGTATTTTAAAGCATGGCTTCAGCACCCGTCTGGGAGGCTTTAGTAGCAAGCCCTATGACAGCCTAAATCTTGGTGTCAAGACTGAGGATGCTGCTACAGCAGTAAGATTAAATACCCAAAAGCTTTGTGAGGCAGTCGGTGTGAATTTTGAGGATTTGGTCACAACAGATCAGGTTCATGCTGACAAAATAAGAATTGTAACCTCTGCCGACAAGGGCAAGGGCTTCATCATAGAACGAGATTACGAGGGAATAGATGCACTAATCACCAATGCATCAGGGGTGCCCCTCATTTCCTACTATGCAGACTGTGTTCCTTTATATATTGTGGACCCGGTAAGACGGGTGGTGGCTCTGGCCCACGCCGGCTGGAAGGGAACAGTTATGAAAATAGGAAAAAAGACAGTCGCACAAATGATGGCGGTCTTTAATTCAAAGGTAGAGGATATCATCGTTGTTATAGGCCCCTCCATAGGCTTATGCTGCTATGAGGTCAGTGAAGCTGTTGTTGCCAAATTTAACACAAATTTTACAGATGTCTCAAGCTTTGTATTTCCAAAGGATGAAGGTAAATACATGCTGGATTTGTGGACTGCCAATCGTTTAGTACTAGAGGAAATTGGTATAAAAGATAGAAATATAGTAGTAAGTCGTTTGTGCACAGGCTGTTCAACCGAAATGTTTTTTTCCCATCGAATGGAGGGCCCCAATACCGGCAGAATGGCTTCCATAATACAATTGAGCTAGGAGGAGCATTCATGAGTCAAAAGAAAATATTGATTGTTGACGATGAAGAGCATATATTAGAGCTAATAAAATTTAATCTTGAAAAGAACGGCTTTGAGGTCATAACCCTCGATAATGGAGAGGCAACCATTGGTGTATTGCAGGATAATCCTGTGGATCTTGTGGTGCTGGATTTGATGCTGCCTGGAATGGATGGACTGGAGGTATGCAAGAATATAAGGAGAATCGACGGGCTGGAGAAGCTTCCTATTATAATGCTGACAGCAAAAAGTGAAGAGACCGACAGGATTTTGGGGCTTGAGCTGGGGGCAGATGATTATTTGACCAAGCCCTTTAGCGTTAGGGAGCTGATCGCTAGAATAAAGGCGGTGCTGAGGAGAAGTGAGGACAAGAAGGTCGTTAAATCCAAAACTTTAAGAATTAAGGACATAGCCATGGATACTGAGAAGCATGAGGTAACCATTAATGGTGAATTGGTGGAATTAACACTGAAGGAGTTCGAGCTACTAAAGATACTGATAGAAAACAGAGGGAAGGTATTGACACGGAATCTTTTGCTGGATGAGGTGTGGGGTTATGATTATTTTGGCGAGACTAGAACTGTTGACGTGCATATTCGACATCTCAGAAAAAAAATTGGAGACGACGAGTCCGGGGAATATATAGAGACCATCAGAGGCGTTGGCTACAAGATGAAGTAGGTGTGTTATAGTATGCAAAAAAAATTATTTACTGCCTTTTCAATTATACTTTTACTGGGAATACTAACTTCCGGCATCCTATACCTTGGACTGATTCGTACCGTATATATGAATGAGCTGGAAACAAAGCTTGTGTCGAATATTCGACTAATAGAGAGCTTCATTGAGGATAAGGAAGCCCGAATGAATGAAGATGAGCTGAGGCACTTTGCCTCAGAGTACGGGGATAGGATACATGCAAGAATCACCTTTATAGATGCCGCCGGCAATGTTTTGGCGGACACGCTAAGATCTGCAGAGGATATTGAAAACCACTACAATCGTCCAGAGATTCAAAGTGCCTATAATGGTGAGATTGGTAAAGCATCACGCTTTAGTAAAACCGTAAATCAGGAAATGTTTTACGTGGCTGCTCCGGTTGCGTTTGACAATCAGGATATAAAAGTAATCAGATTAGCGGTAAACCTTGTAGAAATACAAGCGACAAACCGTAAGCTATACTATTATATCGGCATTTCTATTGTCATTGGACTATTTGCCTCTCTTGCTCTCGCCTCTAGATTCATTTCTAAAATGATGAGACCCATAAGGGAAATGACGGAGATCACACAAAAGATTGCTTCAGGGGATTTAAATAGAAGAGTAAATATCATCGATGATGACGAAATAGGAGAGCTGGCGGAAAACTTCAATTATATGGCGAATCAGCTGAAGGATAATATTGATAAGCTCTCGGACAACAATACTAAGTTCATGGCTGTATTAACCAGTATAATAAATCCCATTATAGCAGTTGATAACAAGCATCGTATTATTCTTTTGAACCCTGCTGCGGAGGCACTGTTTAAGATAAAGGCGGAGGAGGCAATAGGCAAGCATATTATTGAGGTAATAAGAAATAATGTGCTGGATCAGCAAATTCAAGGAATATTTGAAAATCCAGTTGAAAATCAAATAGAAATTGCGATCAATGACCATGGCAAAAAGATATTAAAAATATACACAACTCCCATCAAGCTGGAAAATGATCCAACGAGAATCATCGGCATCGTGGCATTAATGGAGGATGTTACCGAGATTAGAAAGCTGGAAAAAATGCGCTCAGATTTTGTTGCTAATGTCTCTCATGAGCTAAAGACGCCGTTAACCTCCATTAGTGGTTTTGTAGAAACCTTAAAGTCTGGAGAAATAGAGGATGAGGCCACGACAAAGCGATTCCTCGATATAATAGATATAGAAACCGAGAGGCTTACTCGTTTAATAGAAGATATTCTTTCACTATCAGAAATAGAAAACTCACAGGCCAGAGATTTCCAACAGGAGATATTAACCAGTGAAGCCATCCGGGAGGTCACAGAAATTATTGCACCTATTGCAGTTAGCAAAGAAATAGAGCTAATGGCTGAAATAGAAGCAAATCTGCCAAGTTTAAAGGGAAATTCAGATTGGTTTAAACAGATGCTGATCAATCTACTGGACAATGCGATAAAGTACACGCCCAATAAAGGACGGGTTTCCATAAATGCTTATGAAAAATACAACAATATCGTTATTGTAATTAGAGATACAGGTATAGGAATTCCCAAAAAGGATATCCCCAGGCTGTTTGAGCGGTTCTACCGTGTAGATAAGGCCAGATCCAGAAAGGTTGGAGGAACAGGCCTAGGCCTCGCTATTGTCAAACATATCGTGCTTTCTCTAAAGGGTAGGATAAAGGTCAGCAGTGAAGTCGGCAAGGGTACCGAATTTACCGTTATATTGCCTAAAAGTAATGAATAACTGAGGAACCTGCATAATCATAAAAAGAGGAGCCGTAGGTTTAAGCAAAGCCAAAAGTTCTCTCAATTAAATATTTTATAAAAAGCAAGGAAAATATTGCAGCAGCAGCAATATATTCCTTGCTTTTTTATGGCTTGGAAAGCAGTATACTTTAATTTTATAAAGGGAAATATAAAGACAATTAAGGTAATTAAGGAGGAATATAAATGTCTATAGGAATGATTTTATTAATTGGCGTAGCTGTTTTAATATTTATGGGCCTTGCAGAAAGAGTATTAGATAGATTAAGACTAAATGATAAGGCAGCAATTGTTATTATAATTGCGATTGTTTTGTCAACAATTTTTATACCGGACATTGCGTTAACTGAAAGCGTATCTATAAATATTGGCGGCTTTGTTATACCAATGGGCTTGGCCATATACCTATTTATTAAGGCCGAAACCGGCAAGGAAAAGCTGAGGGCAGTGATTGCAGCAGTGGTGGCAGGTGGACTGATTTATGTCGCACAGAGATATGTTCTGCCTGCAGACCCAGAAAGAATGCCATTGGATCCCAATTATGTATATGCAATTATAGGGGGCTTGACAGCATATTTACTTGGCCGCTCCAGAAGAGCCGCCTTTATCGCAGGGGTTGTCGGTGTTGTTATCAGCGATGTGATACAGCTTGTGCTCAATAACATCAATAACATACCCTCACCTACCCGTTTTGGCGGAGCAGGCGGTTTGGATACCACTATGATTGCCGGTATCCTCGGGGTATTATTGGCGGAAATTATAGGGGAAGCAAGAGAGCATTTACAGGGAGGAACAGATAAAAAGAAGATGCATTTTGATAAGGGTCATTTTGTAAGCAGCCTTGGTCAGGAGGAAAAGGATAAAAATAATGACAGAAATGGAGATGACAAGAATGAAGGTTAAAAAACTTGTATTTCTGCTTTGTTTACTTGTACTGATTATTTCAGCTCCGATTTCTTATGCAGATGATTGGTATGGTGATTATGGAAGCTATTATAAGGTTTATGATGCCCAGAGCAGTAAGCTGCTGTTTGAAACTGCAAGAGAGGTAACAAAGGGAGATCAGTATTTAAGCGGGGACAACAAGCTATATAATGTTGTCAGGATTAATAGGTCCAATAGATTGGCCTATGCGGAATTTGTTAAGGATGTCGAGCTTCCTGAAATAGATGAAGTTGCCCTTAATGCATTTGTAGTCGCCTTAAGAAGCGGTGAAGGGCTAGCAGCACTATTGGCAGAGGAGGACAGGAAGGTGGGAATATATTCCACCCACAGCTCAGAGTCATATGTCCCAACCGATGGGACAGAAAGCATTGAAGGAAATGGCGGTATTTTTAAAGTGGCAGAAAAGATTAAGGCGGGCTTTGAGGAAAATGGTGTAGGCGCCATCTTTGATAACACCTCCCATGACCCCCATGACGCAGGTGCCTACAAACGTTCCAGAAGAACAGCTTTGCAGATGTTAAGAGCAGAGCAGCCGCAAGCTCTTATAGATGTGCATCGTGATGCTACGCCTGCTGAGCCATATTTAACAGATATCAATGGCGAGCCCGCATCTAAGGTAAGACTGGTGGTAGGCCGTAGAAACCAAAACTTTAAGGCAAATGAGGAAACCGCGTGGAAGATAAAGGCTGTAGCTGATAAAATGTATCCGGGATTAATCAAGGATATATTTTATGCTAAAGGAGATTACAATCAGGATTTAACCCCAAGAGCAATGCTATTGGAAATGGGAACGTATCAGCATTCCCGACAGAGGGCTGAAAAGTCAGCTGGATTTATCTCTGAAGTTATAACGACATCACTCTATGGTGGCACCTTTAAGGATGAAACTGATGGAAAAACTGAAAAAGTAGCGCCTCAGGAAAATAGCAATAAGGGCTCCGGTGCCGGCATCGCAGGTATATTGGCGGTTATCGGCGGCGGCGGGCTGGCCTTTCTCTTTCTAAGCAGCGGAGGTAAGGAATGGAAATCAAAGGTATCGAATTTTAAGCAGGAATTTCATAACTTTCTTGGTCGAACCAGAAGGAAAAAGTAATAAGGTGGATGCTATTTGGATAAACATATGCTTTTAATAATAACAGCTTTAATTATGGGTACGGCAGCAAGGGTATTACTGATGAAGGTGGATTATAGGCAGTATCCCACCTATCCGCAGTCATATCTGTCGCATTTTACATTGGGTATGATTGCTGCAGGCTTAGGTGCTGTAGCAATTCCGGCATTGGTAGCAAAGGAATATGTGGCTATTACCTTTCTAACGATAGCTGCTCAGCAGTTTAGAGATGTGCGTAATATGGAGAGGCAAAGCCTTGACAATATAGAACCGACGGAGCTTGTGCCAAGAGGGACAGCATATATAGAGGACATAGCGAAGGCCTTTGAGGCAAGAAATTATATAGCAACCCTCACGGCATTGGCCACAGGTCTAGGAATTCAGCTGGGGATGCTTATTAAGATTGCTACATCACTTTCGATACTTGTCGGTATCCTTTCAGGAACCCTTATATTCTTTGGATTAAAAAGATTATTAAGATCCCATGAGATCAGAGAGATAGCAGAGGTCAAGGAGGCTAACATAGACTTTGAGGGACCTCTGCTGAAGATCAATGACGTTATTATAATGAACATTGGCTTAAAATCTGCCAGAGAGGTTATAAAAACGCAGGGCATGGCAGTAGAGATAATACCTAATGATGCCAATGGTATAGCGATTTTAAGTAATATCGGGCAAAGACAGGCGATACTACACAATGCCGCAACTCAGCTGGGGATAAGGAAGGATGTAGACGAGCCGGACTTTACCCCGATAGCCAGAAGGAACCCCGAAAACGGGAATGTTATGATGATTATAGTAACGATGGCGCCAGATATCCCCTGTCTGATAGAGGCAGTGAAAAAAACTCCCGTCTTGGAGTCCTCTAAGAGAAAGCCTTTGGATTCTACCGTTGGAAGAAAGCATTACTAGTGCCTCGTATCATTGAGTTAATATCATAAGGTTAGAGGAAAATCTGAGTAAATTAGAGGGGGTATATAGATGGATTATGGCATTAAGGACAGTATTATAGCAATCGTAACCACCAATCGGAGCATGGCAGGGTCCCCAAATTCCCCGGTATTCTATGCGGAAAATCGGGAGGAGGGGGAAAGAACCGCATTACTGATAGCTAAATGCACCCGTGGTATGGTCCATGATCTGTTGGGAGGTACCTATATCATCGTGAGACATTAGGGGGAGACTATGAAGATATATTATATTTATAGATATAATTTTTATGCAGCTCATCTGGCTGCATATCTTCATTTAGGTATAAAAAATATACCATGGAACAAAAATACCAGTATAGCTGAGATGCAATTTGAATTTTATGGCCTTAGTCCCGAAAATCAGGAGATTTATGTGGCGAATTACGGCGGAAACAAGCAGATATTTATAAATCTACTGAAGGGCATAGGAGCAATCTATAATATAGATATAAAAATTGTTGATTTGAGTAAGCTGGATCAGGTAGCCTATAGATATTTCAAGGATAGAACAAGGCGATATATAGAGATGCGTCTGGAGGCACTGCAACATGAAAATAATATATAGCTGCTACGGGGGGGCCCATACCTCTATTATCGCAGCAGGGCTGCATTTAGGATATCTACCCCATGATAAAACGCCAAACAAGGAGGCCATATTATCCATACCGTTTTTTGATCAGACAGAAACAGCAAATATCGGTGTGCCACTTTATATGGGACAGGATCAGCATAATAATGAGGTGTATGTCATCGGTATGGGGTCCTACAGAAAAGAAGGGGCACAGCTTATATACAGGCTTGTTAATGATTTGAGGGGAGGCTGTAGGGGAGAGGTAATTATCATAAATTCAATTGCCCTAATTAACCTTGAAATAAGAATCGGAGGTTTTTTGTCCCGCCGCTTAGGATTGGTGGACATTGGACGGCGGATCATCATTTTTGGCATAAGAAGAAAATACGATAAATTTCTTCAGCTAAAGAGGGAAATTAACAAAAGGCTGGGGAATAATGAGTTTTGAAGGCAGGAAGATGCATAGTATTACTTGACGGCTATAAAAGTAAAATGGTAATATTATTTGATGTGATGGAAATTTAGAGGTATATTATAAAGTAGGTGTTGAATTGAAGGAAGGTAAAGTAAAAAATATCATATGTCAGGTTTATCCTGGAAGTATTGGTGAGGAGGCCGGTATAGCGGTTGGCGACAAGCTGATTGCCATAAACGGTCAATATATTGAGGATATCATAGAATATAAATACTGTTTGGCGGAGGAATACCTTGAGGTTGAAATAGAAAAGCCCAATGGTGAAGCATGGATTTTAGAAATAGATAAGGGTTATGACGATGATCTAGGCATCGAATTTGACAATCCCATATTAACCCATATGAGGAGCTGTCAGAATAAATGTATTTTTTGCTTTATAGACCAGCTGCCAAAGGGTATGAGGGAGAGCCTGTATTTTAAGGATGATGATTCGAGGCTATCCTTTCTGCACGGGAATTATATTACCTTAACCAATATGAGGGAAGAGGATATAAAAAAGATAATTCAATACAGGATAAGTCCTATCAATGTATCGGTACATACTACCAATGGTGAGCTTAGAAAAAGAATGCTGAATAATCGTTTCGCAGATAACATACTGGATATTTTAAAACGCTTAGTGGAAAATGATATAACCGTCAATTGCCAAATCGTGCTGTGTCCTGGGGTGAATGACGGTGAGGAGCTGGATAATACCCTTAGGGATTTAGCTGCTTTGGGCAAAGGCGTGGAGAGTGTAGCAGTGGTGCCGGTTGGTATTACGCAGTATCGCCAGGGGCTGCCTCAGCTTAAGGCCTTTGACAAGGAGACAGCTGCAGCAGCTATCGATCAAGTAAACAGATGGCAGAGCTTTTTCAGATACGATAAAAAAAGCAGCTTTGTTTACATATCGGATGAATTCTATATTTTAGCCGACAGAGAATTTCCATCTGTTGAAGATTATGAGGGCTTTCCCCAACTGGAAAATGGTGTCGGGATGGTGGCAAAGCTTGAAAGAGATTTTTTAAACTATCTATCAAGGCTGCCACAGGGATTGAAGGTAAATAAAAGGGTGACAATAGTTACCGGTACTCTGGCTTATCCCTTTATCAATTCATTGGCAAAAAAGCTGGAGGGTGCGGTTCACGGCTTGAAGGTTAAGGTGCTGGGGGTAAAAAATCAATTTTTTGGCGGGCATGTTTCTGTATCGGGTCTTCTGACGGGACAGGATGTTTTAAGGGAGCTAAGTGCAGTGGATGCTGGAGATTGTATCATAATCCCTGAGTCCATGCTGAAATCCGGTGAGGAAATATTCTTAGACGATTTCACAGTAAGTGATCTACAGCAAAGGTTAGACGCAAGAATAGTGGTAAGCCCGGTAGATGGCAGAAAGCTAATACAAAAAATTCTATATAAATAAAGCAAGTAAAAAAGCAAGTAAAAATAGTAAATCGAGGTGGTATATATGGCAAAGCCAATAGTAGCTATAGTAGGCAGACCGAATGTGGGTAAGTCTACACTTTTCAATAAAATTGCCGGCAAGAGAATCTCCATAGTAGAGGACAAGCCGGGTGTCACAAGAGACAGGATCTATACAGAGGTGGAATGGCTGAATCATTACTTTACATTAATTGATACAGGCGGTATAGAACCAGCTTCATTAGAGACCATACCGGCCCAAATGAAGATTCAGGCAGAGGTGGCAATACATACGGCAGACGTAATAGTATTCATAGCAGACGGAAAAGAGGGTCTTACCTCCACTGACAGAGATGTGGCTGCAATGCTTAGAAGGGCGAAAAAGCCTGTATTGCTGGCTGTGAATAAGGTGGATACCGCTAACCATTCAGAGTTTTACTATGATTTTTATGAGCTGGGAATGGGAGAGCCGGTTGAGATTTCGTCATCATTAGGATTAGGCATTGGAGACCTACTGGATGAAATCGTAAAACACTTTCCAGAGGAACGGGATAATCAGGAGGAGGATGATACAACTAAGGTGGCCATAATAGGCAAACCTAATGTAGGTAAATCCTCAATTGTCAATCGTATTCTTGGTGAGGAAAGAGTAATCGTCAGTGATATCGCTGGCACCACAAGAGACGCAGTTGATACGCCCTTTGTAGATGGAGAGGATAAATATGTCCTAATAGATACTGCCGGAATAAGAAGAAAGAGCAAAATTCTAGACAGTGTGGAAAAATACAGTGTTCTAAGGTCTATAACCGCTGTGGAAAGGGCAGATGTATGTCTTCTGGTACTGGATGCCGCAGAGGGTGTCACGGAGCAGGATAAAAGAATAGCAGGCTTTAGCCACGAAAACGGTAAGGCCATGATAATAGTGGTCAATAAATGGGACCTCATAGAAAAGGACACCCATACAATGAATCAATTTACAAAGGAAATAAGGAATGAGCTGGCATATTTAGAGTATGCACCGATTCTATTTGTCTCTGCCATGTCAGGGCAACGGATGAACAAGCTGTTGGAAATGGTCAAATATGTGTCCAATCAGCATACCTTAAGGATTCCTACCGGCAGCCTTAACGATATCATTGGAGAGGCCATACTTTTAAATCAGCCACCTTCAGATAAAGGTAAGAAGCTAAAAATTTATTATGCAAATCAAGCCTCAGTTAAGCCGCCAACCTTTGTCTTATTCGTCAACATTGCTGAGCTGATGCATTTTTCATATCAACGCTATATTGAAAATAGAATTCGAGAAAGCTACGGCTTTGAAGGAACGCCTGTACGCTTTATCCTACGAGAAAAAACAAGGGGGGAATAATCAGTGGTACCGTTTATACTGGTTTTAATTGCCTATCTTTTGGGTAATTTTTCAACCTCCTTTTTAGTAGGGAAATTTGTCGGCAAAATAGATATTCGTAACCATGGCAGCGGAAATGCAGGCTCCACCAATGTATTTAGAACACTGGGGCTAAAAGCCGGTCTGATGGCCTTTATAGGCGACAGTATAAAAGGCGTGCTGGCGATTTATCTTGCCAGACGCTTCGGAGGAGATACTGTTGCTTTAGTGGCAGGTGTTGCCGCCATAGTAGGTCACAATTGGCCTGTTGTGCTTAAATTTAAAGGGGGTAAGGGGATTGCCACCTCCATTGGCGTGGCTTTAATGATTCATCCTGCCTCGGCATTAATATGCATTGGTATTGGTATAGTCATACTCATCTTGTTTAAATATGTCTCCCTGGCCTCTGTTTCAGCAATAGCACTTTTACCTATTTTTATATATCCACAGGGCAGAGACTATTTAATATTTTCAATTGTTATTTCCATAATGGCGATATACAGGCATCGTGAAAACATTAAGAGATTGATCAACGGTACTGAAAGTAAGGTTACCTCTAAATCAAAAAGCAAATAAGGGGTGTTTGAAAATGACTGAAACAACATCTATTGTCGTATTGGGAGCAGGAAGCTGGGGAACAGCCTTGGCCCTGTCACTACTTAGTAAGGGCCATAGGGTGAATCTATGGATGAAGGATGAAGAGCAGTATAATAGTCTGCTATCCACTCGCATGAATTCAAAATATTTGCCTGACACCCTATTGCCTGAGGAAATGATGCTCTACACCGATATGTCGGAAGCCATCAGCGGTACGGAGGTTGTACTGGTGGCGGTTCCAACTCAGGCGGTAAGAAGCGTTATTCAAAAGGCAGCAGGCTATATAAAACCATCACAAATAATAGTTAATGTCTCAAAGGGATTAGAGCAGAATACTCTGCTGAGGGTGTCTAAGGTTATAGAGGAAATTTTACCGGCGAACCCCTTTGTTGCTCTTTCAGGACCCTCTCATGCAGAGGAGGTATGTAAGGGTATGCCAACTACATTGGTGGCTGCAGGTATAGACCGCCATAGTGTGGAGCGAGTACAGGATATATTTATAACGCCATCCTTAAGGGTATATACAAATCCTGATTTAATAGGGGTGGAATTGGGCGGCGCTTTAAAGAATGTCATCGCCTTCGGTGCTGGAATTTCTGATGGACTTGGCTTCGGCGATAATGCAAAGGCTGCCCTGATGACCAGAGGCATAAGAGAAATTGCCCGTCTGGGAGAGGAAATGGGCGCCAGCCTACCAACCTTTGCAGGCTTATCGGGAATCGGTGATTTAATTGTTACCTGCACCAGCATGCATAGTAGAAATCGTAGGGCAGGAATCCTTCTGGGTAAAGGAAAAAACCTGGAGGAAACACTGGTGGAGATTGGCATGGTGGTGGAGGGGGTTACCACGACAAAAGCCGCCTATGAGCTGGCTAAAAGACATAATATTGAAATGCCTATTACAGAGGAAATATATAAAATACTCTATGAGGGCTCAAATGCGAAGGACGCCGTTTTGAATCTTATGACCAGAAACCGAACCCATGAGCTGGAGGAAATTTTAGATACCTTCGATATAAACTGGTAATTAACCAAAATATAAAACTCAGTACTCTATCAATTGTATAGAGTGGCTGAGTTTTTTTGCTTGAATAAAAAGTAGGCATAAATTTTTAGCTTTGCAAATATAAAAGTATTAAGATATATGTCCTTTTTTGAAGAGACAAATTTATAAAAATCATTCTGGTGGCAGATGTTTTAAGGCACTAGTTGTCATATTCTTATAGGATAATCATATATTTATAATGTTAAGCTAGGTTAAAAATTAATTCATATAAAAAGGAGGGAAATATATGGAAAGCTATGACATCTACAGAGATATAGCACAACGGACACAAGGGGATATCTATATAGGTGTGGTAGGTCCCGTAAGAACCGGAAAATCTACCTTGATAAAGAGAGTAATGGATTTATTTGTATTACCCAATATAGAGAATGCCTACAAAAAGGAAAGAGCTAAGGATGAGCTACCCCAAAGTGGTTCAGGAAAAACCATAACCACCACAGAGCCCAAATTCGTACCGAATGAGGCAGTAGAGCTGGTACTAAAGGACAATGCTTCCTTTAAAATGAGAATGATAGACTGTGTTGGATATTTAGTCAATGGTGCTATTGGGCATATGGAGGAGGGAAGACCAAGGCTGGTTAATACTCCATGGTTTGAGAAGCCAATCCCCTTTGAGGACGCTGCTGAAATTGGTACAAGAAAGGTTATCAAGGAGCATTCTACAATAGGCTTAGTCGTCACCACTGATGGTTCCATCACTGAATTGTCAAGAGATCAATACATAGAGGCCGAGGAAAGGGTAATAAATGAGCTTAAGGAAATCAACAAGCCCTTTGTAATGGTACTAAATACAAAATATCCAGAGTCCGAGGAAGCATGGAATCTTGCAGGACGTTTAGAGGAAAAGTATCAGGTACCGGTACTGATCAAAAATTGCTCAGTAATGGAGATGAATGATATTCACGATATCCTTGAAAAGATATTGTTTGAATTCCCCATCACAGAAATAAATATTAACCTTCCTGGCTGGTTGGAGAGCATTGAGTCCACCCATTGGTTAAAGGCCTCAATCATGAATAAAATCAAAGAAGCTGCTGCTGAGATGAAAAAGCTAAGAGATGTTGAGTCAATGGTGGGTAATCTCAGTGAGATAGAGAATGTCAAAAAGGTTTCATTGGAAAATATCAGAATGGGTGAGGGAGCAGCATTATTGGAGCTTGCCACCACTGAAAATCTCTTCTATAGGGTACTGGAGGAGAAAACAGGCTACGCTATTGATGGCGATCATCAGCTGATTGGTCTCATAATGGAGCTGGCTAGAGCAAAACGAGAGTACACAAAAATAGAGACTGCCTTAAAGGATGTTAAAAATATAGGCTATGGACTTGTGCCGCCATCCTTTGATGAGCTTACCCTAGAGCAGCCTGAAATCTTTAGACATGGCAATCAATTCGGTGTCAAGCTTAGAGCAAACGCGCCTTCGCTGCACTTTATAAGAGCAGATATCGCCACAGAGATATCACCGGTGGTAGGCACTGAAAAGCAAAGCGAGGAGCTGTTAAAATATTTGCTGGATGAATTTGAGCAAAATACAGAAAAAATTTGGGATACAAACATCTTCGGCAAATCATTGAATGATCTTATCAAGGAACAGCTACAAAACAAGCTCCACCTAATGCCGGAGGACACCAGAATAAAGCTTCAAAAAACCCTTCAAAGGATCATCAACGAGGGTGGTGGCGGTCTAATAGCCATTATCCTATAGATCCAGCTTAGCTTAACGGTATAATGGGGTATAGAAATATACCCCGTTATATATGTATGCACAATATGTATAAAAGCCTTGACAAGAGGCGAAAATACCATTAAAATAGTATTTGTTCTTAAATATCTGGCTGTGGCGCAGTTTGGTAGCGCGCCAGACTGGGGGTCTGGAGGTCGCAAGTTCAAGTCTTGTCAGCCAGACCAATTCAAACTCTCTATTCATAATGGATAGAGGGTTTTTTAGTTAAGTCTTTCTTTATGTGGGGAAGTGTGCTATTATGGTAAAAAGTGCTAATAACACAGAAATTAAGAACTTGACAAGGGGGATATTGCTTGGAAGTAGAAAAAAAAATCACAGGGGCAGATTATTTATATCTTGCGCTATACGCATTTGCAGGTATAGGGTTAGAGCTTGTTTTAGTTGGCGTTGTCGAGCCGCTATTTGGTGTATCTTTGAAAACATACACAACAATGAATCATATTATCCATTGGGTGGTTATCTGTATAATATGGTTCATTGTTGGCATTTTTCTTATCAACCTAGCAAGTAAAAAATACGATTTTAACCTATGGGAAAATAAAAGTGAACTGAAGGGCTGGCAGTATATAGGTGTAGTTACCTGCCTGGTTGTATCTATTGCTTCACACTATGTGGACTGGGAAGGCTTTAAGCCTCTTTTGGAGTTTCAACGATTAGGCGCGTTAAAATTTGTTTTCCAATACATTTATTACCTGTTTGAAGCCTTTTTGATTTCTCTTATTGTAATTTTTGGACAAAAGGCTTGTGAGAAATGGTTTAAGAATGACGCTGTACCTTATGGTGGCATTATTCTTGCTTTAACATGGGGGCTTATGCACATTGTGTCAAAGGGAAGTGTTGCCGTAGGGCTATTAACTGCTTTTAGTGGATTTCTGTATGGTGCTGCTTATCTGGTGGTAGGGAAAGATTATAAAAAAGCCTTACCTCTGATGTTTTTAATGTTCGTATTGTAATGAAGCAATTTAAACCCTCTAATCTCAATGAATAGAGGGTTTCTTAGTCCCTTCTAACTAATCTATCATACATCAGCATTTTTTTTCAATAATATAATTCCATTTTAAAAAGCCGGAGTAAATATCTTAATAAGTCTATAAGGTGCATAATTGCTATCCCTCTAGCAGTCTATTTTCATTTATTAGTATAATGCTGTCAGAAACCGCACGCAGTAGTAGCTCATCATGGGTTATAACCACGACAGTTTTATTCGCATTTGATAATAATTGGATGAATTTTGCAACCCGCTTAGCATTGATTGCATCAAGACCGCTGGTTGGCTCGTCCATAACTATAATTTCAGCATCGGAGCAATACGCTGCTGCTAAGGTTACACGTTGCTTTTCTCCTCCGGAAAGGGAGGCAGGATGGCGGTCTTTAAGGTTGGTTAAGTCAAACAACGCCATAGCGGCATAGGCCTTCTCTTTAATGGCTTCCGTCACTTTTTTACCAAGAACCAGCTCATTGCCGACACTTTCCGCATACAATTGATAGTCTGCATCCTGCATGACAAAATAACTATTTCGGCAGCGCTTAGCGGCTGATATGGGCTTATCCCGGTATAGGATTTTTCCGGATTTTTGTTTGAGCAAACCACATAGTATTTTTCCGAAGGTGGTTTTTCCCTTTCCGTTTTTTCCGACAACAGCCACAACAGAGCCTTTGCCTAAAGAAAAATCCAGCTTATTTAATACAAGGCATTGATGTGCATAATGGAATCCTACAGCTTTCCCTACGAGCAAATCGCCTTTATCCCTGCATGATGGAATAAATAGATTTTTCCCGCTGTCAGGATGACGCAAGCCATACTTTTCAGTTTCTTCAAGTGTCATTTTTTCAAAATCACTTTTACTCCAGCATTTAGCAAGACTTCCTTGTTTCAGATAAATATATCGGTCTGTAATTGGCAAAAGGCAGTGTAATCGATGCTCGCTTATTAGAATCGTTGTGCCATTTTTTTTAATTTCTGTAAGTATTTCTATCAGTGATCTGGTGGATTCATAATCCAGATTTGCCGTAGGCTCATCAAGAATCAATAACGGCGGATTTAAAAGACATGCAGCGGCTATTGCTACCTTTTGTTTTTGTCCGCTGGAAAGGCGACTTAAGTCTCGATCCATCAAATCCGATAAACCAAGCTGTCTGGTAATTACTTCAATCTTATGTAAAAGCTGCATTCTCTCTATTCCGAGATTTTCACCAGAAAATGCAATTTCGTTCAACACCCTTGGCATGAAAAATTGGCTTCGTGGATCCTGAAAAACCATACCATAGGTCAAAGCCCTTTCATCTGAACTCATTTCAAGTGGATTTTTGCCATTGACCTCGATTTTTCCCTTGATTTCCCCAGCAAAAAACGTGGGAATTAGACCGCTAATTAAACGGAGTAATGTTGTTTTGCCACAGCCTGATGTGCCGCAGAGGACGGTACAGCTCCCTTTCGGCAAATGAAATGAAACGTCATGTATGCCGCAAATATTCTCTTCATCCTCATAGTGAAAGGACAAATGTTCAAGTTTAACCATGAAAATACCCCCCGTAATAAATCATAATGCAGCCTCCTATAAAGCAAATCGTCCCTAGGATGCTTTTCAAAGAGCATACCGTTGGATAAATACAAGTTCGCATAGCTCGACTTTCTACACCGCGAAATTCTGCAGCACAAGTCAGATCTGAGGACAATTTTAAACCTCGGAGGATCAACGGCAGAACAAGACACTCATAGCTCTGTGCTGGGTGTAATATGACACTGTACCAATGCGGGAACATGCCCCTTGCACGGATACCTTGAAAAATTGCCTGCATTTCTAGCTTTATCACTGTAAAAAAGCGAAGCAGAACCCCCATTGCCAACAATGCCCTTTGGGACAAATGCATTCTTGCACCGGTCCACATAAGCAGGCTTGGTGGGGTAGAAATCAATGCTGCACTAATCGCCAGCATTGGGAGTATTCTAATATACATAAAGAGTAAAACTGTAACGCTGCCGACACTGGTGGGCAATATAGAAACCAGCAACCATAAGCATACGTAAATCACAGCGCTTCGCAGAGCAGATTTAAATTTGGATAATGAAATTAAGTATAGCACGCAAAGCCCTGTCAGAAGATGCAGCTGCACCGGGGAAGATATGATAAATGCTGTTACAGTGACCGCCAATAGAGAAATCAGTGTGATTCTGGGATCTTGTATACGCATCATTATATACGGGCCTTTTTAACATGACGACTGAGAATACTGAAGCCAATCAAGCATCCGGCGACACAACCCACAAGTGTGATACCGATTGTAATTAGGACACCATGTAATGTGCCATAGACATTTATCATAGCCGATACAGATTCCGCATTACCAACGGTTTTATACCATTCAACATACTGCTCACGTATCAATATCATGGGGATAAAGCCTCCGGCCGATAGGGCCAGCATATAGAGGAAAAAAGCACTGAAATTATTGACAAGCTTATGATATGAATTTTTCCCGAGATAGCAAAGCTCAGTGAGAATACCGAACATGACATAAACAAGAAAGGTATACAGCTGGCCCATAAACAAAAACAATAGCCCTGAAATCAAGCTAAGTAAAAAAGTAACGCCGCGTTTTTCTATCTTATTTACCATAACGATAAAAAAAGGACCTGCAAATAGTGCAGATATTCCAGGGGAAGCAAAATAAGCGCCTACAGGTGTCAATAGGATGTTGGTGGCAATCATACCAATCATAAGAAGGATGTAGATAATGACGGTAAAAACAGATAGTGTCACCACGTTTTTTAATGTCCATTTATTATTTTTTTCCTGCATTTTAAAAACCTCCTTGAAAAGTTGAGTGTAATAGGTTACAGTGTTAGAAAGAGCTAACAACATTAGTTTAAGACGATGTATTTTGGATTTCAATCCTAAAAAAGGATTATTGACTTTATAAATAAAACTTTTGGCTATTTCAACAAAAAGGGGGGAAGCAAATGGAACTGAATGCGCCACAGATAATACTGGAGTTTTTAAAGGA
The DNA here is from genome assembly GCA_018432235.1 of Clostridiaceae bacterium. Taxonomy (GTDB): domain Bacteria; phylum Bacillota; class Clostridia; order Peptostreptococcales; family Natronincolaceae; genus M1-B18. Next base: position 164,355 of record JAHDLO010000015.1, read on the forward strand.
TGAATTTACTGTGAAGGAAAAGCATGTATTCGGAAAGCTGGGCACTTGCTTTGCGCTTGACTGCAAGCTGCATAATGTCAATTATTGGATGTACAATTTCGAGGATTTGTTCACGATTTCAGTCAGTGATATGTATTTTGAAAGCGACTTTACCCAAACATTCCCCACGGCAGATTATATCAGCTTATATTATTATGATTCCATTGATGGCTATGAAATCCCAAGTTTAAAGCCAATCAAGTGCGATTGTGTATCAGCATTTATTGCAGGCGATGATTTTTATACGGCAACCTATCGTGGCAATATTCCCATTCGAGGTGTCAGCATCAACATTACACCAAAATATTACGACACCTATATTGCCGAAAAGCTACCAGGCGGTTTTTCCAGATTAAAATCTGCCTTTCTAGCGCTGGATAGCCAGAAAGGCAGTCCAGAGCTTCTTCTGGTGATGAAGCAAATACAGAATTGTCGTATGACTGGGGACAAAGCCCGATTATATTATGAGAGTAAGGTTAATGAAGCGATTGCTTTGGTCATTGACTATGCTGAAAAACAACACAAAACCTTTTCCTGTACAGAATATGATAAAGAACGAATGGTTCAGCTGGAGCAGTATATAGCGATGCACTATGCACAAAGCATATGCTTATCCGAATTGGCTAAAGAAGCTTGTATGAGCATCAGCAAGCTTAAATACACCTTTAAAATGACCTATGGATGCAACATCTCAGAATATATAAACGATATCCGCTTATCTCAAGCGAAAAAGCTATTGCAGGATAATTCAATCTCTGTATCTGACATTGCTAATAAGGTGGGCTATAAAACCACCAGTGCTTTTACCAAAATGTTTAAGGAGAAAACCGGAATTTTACCAAGAGATTACCGAAAAAGTGCTTTAGGACCCCAATGAAAAATTGTATAAAACCAATCGACATAAAACAAGAAGGAACCTAATCCAAGGTTTCTTCTTGTTTTTTAAAGCCAAAACTTTAATTGTCATAGTTAATAATCATCAAGGCGTCTTGAAAAAAAATATCCTACGTGTTTTATTGGTATGGAATATTTAATAGAGAGGTGGAATTTTATGGAGATATTTAAGAAAGTATATGCCTTTGCAGAAGAACGGACACAGTATATGGGAAAAGCGATATTTTTGCTGTCCATGGGTGCTATATTCAGTGTGATACCCTATTATGTCATATATCGCATTATTATTCAGTTAACTAGCCGCAGCACAGAGGCTAGGGTTTATTTTGGCGCTGCTGCCCTGATATTGATCTCCCTGGTGCTTAAAAATGTAGCAACAGAATATGGATTAAAGGCTTCCCATCATCTGGCCTATAATACACTGGCAGGCATGAGAAAGCATACCGTAGATAAGTTGTTGAATATGTCTATGGGCGATATTCAACAATACGGCAGCGGAGAACTCAAGAAGATTTTCGTGGAAAATATTGAAGCCATGGAAATGGTGCTGGCCCATGGTATTCCTGAAGGCATCGGTAATATTTTGGGGATTATAGCTACTTTGATTGCAATGTTTTTGGTTGATTGGCGTCTGGCATTGCTTTCTCTTGCGGTTTTACCGATTGGTATGCTGGTCATCGGCATTATGGGTAAGAATTCTTCACAAAAGCTGGGGCAGTACTATCAAAGCTCACAGAATATGAATAATAGCATCGTTGAATATATTAGAGGCATGGCGGTAATAAAGGTATTTACTCAAGGTGATACTTCCTTTGCACAATATCGTACCGCTATTAGGGAGTATAAGGATTTTTCTTTAGACTGGTATAAAAGCTGCTGGAAGTACATGGCGGTATATGGCGTCATATTACCGGCAACCTGGTTGTTTGTATTGCCCTTTGGCATGCTCTTTTATCAAGATGGTAGTCTTGAGCTTGCTGCTCTAGTCCTCAGCCTGTTATTTGCTTTAGCCATCGGTCCAATGTTTATAAAGCTGGTTACCTTTATACCAATACTACCCACCCTGACGGAAAAGTATAAACGTATCGAGGTATTGTATAGTGAAGCCAACATGAAGCAAGGTCATATCAAAGGACAAATAACGGATCATGATGTGATATTTGAAAATGTTACATTTGCATATAAGGAAAAGGATGTTCTTAAAAACATCAATTTTACTGCACGACAGGGTCAGGTGACAGCACTGGTAGGGGAGTCTGGAGCTGGAAAATCCACCGTCGGCAAATTAATCGCACGTTTTTGGGATGTAAAGGGGGGAAGTATTAAGCTAAAGGGCAGAGATATTCGAGAATACGCCTTTGATACCCTTATGGAGAGTGTCAGCTATGTGGCACAGGATAGCTTTCTTTTTGATACAACGATTATGGAGAACATTCGTCATGGTAATCCTAAAGCAACGGATGAAGAGGTGGTAGCTATCGCCCAAAAAGCACGATGCCACGATTTTATTGCCGGACTGCCCTCCGGCTATCAAACAAAGGTGGGGGAGGCTGGTGATCGGTTAAGTGGCGGTCAACGTCAGAGAATTACTATCGCAAGAGCAATGATGAAAAATTCTCCCATTGTGATTTTGGACGAAGCAACCTCAAGCACGGATACTGAAAATGAAGATTTGATTCAAGAGGCATTAAACGAGCTTTTACTGGGAAAAACGGTGCTGGTTATTGCCCACAGATTATCCACGATTACGCATGCAGATAATATTTTGGTATTAAAGCATGGAGAAATCGCGGCTATGGGAACGCATGAAGAATTATTAGCATCTTCTAAGGACTATCAGCATATGTGGCAGCGTTATGAAGCCACAGCTGATTGGAAATATCAAACAATAACAATGGGAGGTGATGCAATATGTTAAAATTTGTCCTTCGTGTTTTGCGTTTTTCGGGCAAATATGCCGCCCGTTTGAAGCTTTCCTTTGTACTAAGCTTTATCGACGGCATTATAAGCAGCGTGCCTATTGTCTTGATATGGCAGGTCATTGATGGTGCTTTGAATGATACGCTTGTCCATGATGACATTCTTCTGTTTACAGTCATATTAGTACTTTCTTTAATGCTTCGTATGGTGCTACGCTATTGGTTTGTTTTATTGGAAAGCGGCACAGGGTATGAATTATGTGAAAGAGAACGCATATCCCTCGGCGATAAATTGCGCAGACTGCCTATGGGCTTTTTTAGTGAAGGCAACTTAGGTCATGTAACCTCCGTCATCACTGTAGATTTACCTTTTATTGAGGAAATGGGAATGGATGCTTTGGATAAAGTGATTGGTGGATTTGCTACGTCTTTGATTGGGCTGATTATGCTGTTTATGGTTGACTGGCGAATTGCTTTCATCAGTATAGCTGCGTTTATAACCGCTTATTTACTGCTAAAAGCACTAGAGGGGGTTTCTAAAAGACAATCTCCCATACGCCAACGCCAACAAGCAGAGCTGGTCAGTGCTATTCTTGAATATGTACAGGGGATATCTGTTATAAAATCCTTTAATATGTCGGGGGAGAAGGCAAAGCGAATTAAAGATGCTATTGATTCCACCAAGGACCACGCCATTGATTTTGAAGTGTCCCTGCTGGTACCCACCCTTTTATATAAGCTTTGCTTCGCTTTTGGCACAACACTTACGATTTTAACTGCAGCATTTTTGGCAATAAGGGGAGAATTGAGCTTATCTTTAGCCATCGCCATGTTTATGTTCATATTCAGTATTTACACACCTGCAACGGGGTTTGGGTCCTTAAGCAGTCAATTGCGTATCATGGAGGCCGGTCTTGACCGTTATGAAGCATTGAAGCACCTAAAAGAAACAGAGGATAGTCCACAAGCAGCAGCTATCACAAGCCATGATATAGCCTTTGAAAATGTCAGCTTTTCCTATGATAAGGATAGAATTCTGGAGAAAATCAGCTTTATAGCGAAAGAAGGAAGGGTTACTGCTTTAGTCGGTCCCTCTGGTGGTGGAAAAACCACCATTGCAAATTTGATCATGCGATTTTGGGATGTGGAGGAAGGCAGAGTTGCCATTGGCGGTACTGATATACGACAAGTTAATAATGATGAATTGCTTTCTAGAATCAGTGTGGTTTTTCAGGATGTCCACTTATTTAACGACACGATCGAAAACAATATCCGTTTTGGCAAATCCTCAGCAACAATAAATGAAATAGTTGAAGCCAGTAAAAAAGCAAAATGCCATGACTTTATTATGGCTTTGCCCAATGGTTATGGGACCATTGTGGGGGAGAATGGCAGCTTGCTATCCGGTGGCGAACGACAACGTATTTCAATAGCCCGTGCTATATTAAAGGATGCACCGATCATTATTTTAGATGAAGCAACCGCCAGTGTAGATCCCGACAATGAGATAGATATTCAACACGCCATTGGTGCATTGATTCAAGATAAGACATTGATAATAATTGCACATCGTTTGTCTACAATTCAATATGCAGACCAAATTCTGGTTGTAGAAAACAAACACATTATTGAAGGCGGGACACATAACGAATTGCTGAGCAATCAAGGGCGTTATGCAAGCCTATGGGAAAAACGACAAAAAGCCGGCGGATGGCAAATAAAAAGCAGAAATGTTTAAAGTCTTAATTAGTCTCAAAGCAAGTCTGCTGGAGGGGCTATAACCATTTAGAAATATAAAGTACATCCATAAACCCTTGTATTAATGATATGCTCCCCTTATGGTAGACAGTTTAAATAATATAACTGACTACTGTAAGGCGGCGCATATTTTTGTGGAATTTTATGACAAGCCCCAACATATTAATAGCATAACTAAAAATTTTGAATAGGATGTAGCAAAGGGGGCTTTGCTGATGCTGGATTATATCATAGAAAATAAGTTCTATATTGTCGTCATTATTGCTGTTCTAACCTCCGGGCTTTATGAGTGGCATAAGACAAAATCGATATTATATGGCCTTATGCTGCAGGCAAAAAGACTGGCTGCGGAATTAGTATTAAACAGTGGCAAGCAGCAGGAGGAGTGGGTGCTGGAAAGAGCATATATTTATTTGCCCAAATGGTTAAGCTTTATGATACCAAGGGAAATAATGAGAAGCTTAATCGCTTATTTATATAGCAGTGCAAAGGCATATCTGGAGGAAATTGTGCAATAAAGCTGAATATAGATTTAAAATAAAAGCCGGGTAAAGTCTCGGTTTTTATTTTATAATATCTCAGATGTAAAAGTCGCAACCCTTGAATCAAATGGTCAGCTGAGCTATGGGCTTTATCGACATTCGCAACTCCTTACTATGGGAGAATTTGAGATGCCAAGCCTTCTTCATATTGACAAAAAAATTCCTGTATATTATATTAAGGAAAGCTGCATAGCTGAGAATAATCTGATAATTTTTAATGAATGTATATAATATGGACACAATTAATGATATAATGTTAACAAATAGTAGTTTTACATAGCTAATATTTCCAATGAATGAAGGTGAATCTGAATGAATGATTATGTGTTATCGGTGGCTTTAACCATATTTCTCATTTGTATCATAGGCTATATCATGGTGGTTATTAAGGAAAAGCTTTACCTGAAAAATAATATCATCGTTTTGGATTTCAAAAACCTAGACCAGGATGAGCTTAAGAACATTGATGTAAAGCATTTTATGCTGGGCTCCACTGAATTGATGGCTGGAGATGAAATCAAGGTGGAACTGGATAATTCCCTGAATATTAAGGGGGTGCTGTTGGGGGTAATTAAATCTGAGAATGCCATTGCTATTGCCACTAAAGCACAGGGTATAAAGAATTTGAAAATTAGCACAATTAGAAAATTAAAGGTAATAAGCAAATATGGTAAGTTTTTTACAAGGTTTTAAAAAGCTTATATGATAAGGGCCTCTCTGTATAGTGAGGTTTTTTAATGTTTTTAAAAGGGATAAAATATATTTAGGTCTAAGGGATTAAAAATATGTTTAAGTATTTGGAAGGACTTTTGAACCTAATGAAGAATAATATACTGATAAATGATGGCAGGTGGTGACTATGGAGGACAAGGTTAAAAAAAAACGCAAAAGAAAAAGACCCTTCAATAGAATATTATTCATAGCCGTTGTTTCTATATATTTATTATCTCGCCTATATCCAATGCTGGGAGCTTCGGGGCATAAAATCACGATTGCTCAGATAGGAAGGCTGGAGATTGTGGTATCGACAACTGGCTATGTTGCAAGGGACGAGGAAATATACAGCAATATAAATGATGGCGATGTTACATATTTTGTCGCTGATGGAGAAAAGGTTACAAAAGGCCAAAAGCTGGCAGAGGTTCAAATGAAAAATATCGATCCTAAAACCAAAGAGGAACTCGAAATTATAAATTCGAGAATTAAGGGAATTGAAGGTAAACAGGATGAAGATACGATTTTCAATGCAGATATTCAGAAGCTGGATAATCAAATAAATGATATCACTGCTAAGATGCAGGATGCGTATAAGGAAAATGACTATTCGAAGATTAATGCTTATCAGCAGCAGTTAAATGAATTGCTTGAGAAGAAGAGTATTATAGCAGGGGAAAAAAGCTTTGCAGGAAAAAATCTTACGCAGCTGCAGGAGCAGAAAAAGGCTATAGAAGAAAGACTGCAGACCTCAATACAGACCATATATAGCGAAAGCCCCGGCGTAGTGGCCTTTGGTGGAGATGGACTGGAGGACCTCTTAAGCCGAAAGTCTATCGAAAATATTGAGCCTCAGTCTATGGCACTTATAAAAAATGCTATGCAAAAGAGCAATACCTCTGAAGAGGAGGGGCTTCAAATACGTATCATAAGAGACCACAGGTGGAGCATAATAATAGAGCTGGATAATCAGCAGCTGGAGGGTATTCAGGACAATAAGAATTTAACCATAAGAAAGCAGGGGGAGTCTAGAGATTACAAGGCTTTTGTAAGAAAAGTAATTCCAGGTGAAGATATCAATATTGTAATCTTAGATTTATCAGAGGCTTTAGAGGGATACCATTCGGCCAGAGCCTTCAATATCGACATCGTAAAGGAGCGATATGAAGGATTGATGCTTCCTAATGAGTCAATTACAGAGGTAGAGGGGCAAGCTGCAGTATACAGAATAGATGTTAATGGCTTTGCGAGATATCTTCCGGTTAAAATCATCGGTAGTAATAGAGAGTATTCAATATTACAGGAGGGCTCTTTTCGGAAGGAGATTATAAAGGATGGTAACCCTGAAACCGTAAGTTTGTACACAATTAATCTTTATGATGAAGTACTGCTTAACGGTGACAAAGGCATCGATGGACAAAAAATAAGGTAAGGGAGGATGCAAATTGAATATCGCAGAGAATTTAAATGAAGTTAGTGAAGCAATAAAGCTTTCAGCAATTAAAAGCAATAGACCTCCTGAAGATATAGTTTTGATTGCTGTTACCAAAAATGTAGAGCCTGAAATCATTCAGGAGGCAATAGACCAAGGCGTAACACATATTGGTGAAAACAAGGTTCAAGAAATCACCAGAAAATATGAAATCCTTGGGGATAAAGTGACATGGCATATGATTGGACACCTGCAAAGGAATAAGGTGAAGTATATCATAGATAAGGTGGATTATATCCATTCTGTTGATTCCTATAGTTTAGCTCTGGAAATAGACAAAAGGGCAGGCGGTATCAACCGAAAAATGAAATGTCTGCTGGAGGTCAATATATCAGGGGAAGAGAGTAAGTATGGGCTAAATCCTCAAGAGGTGGTACCACTGCTGAGACAGCTGGAGGAACTGGAGAATATTGAGATCGTTGGTTTAATGACCATGGCCCCCTTTGTAGAAGACCCTGAAGAAACACGACAGTATTTTCGTGGTATGAAGGAGCTGGCCCTAAGGCTTTCGGAAGAGAGCTTTAAAAATGCAGATATCAAGCTATTATCTATGGGCATGTCAAATGACTATCCCGTAGCGGTTGAAGAAGGAGCAAGTTTTGTTAGAGTAGGAAGTGCTATTTTCCATAGATATTAAGGAGGGGACGTTATGTCAGGTAAAATAATGGATAAAGTGAAATACTTTATTGGTTTAGATGTATTTGAGGAAGAGGAAGACGAATTGGATGAGGATGTACAGATTGAACAGGAGGAGCTTTATCCAATAAATAATAAGAAAAATAAGGTTGTGAATATTCATACAAAGACTCAGATGAAGGTTGTAATTTATGAGCCTACCAATTTTGATGAGGCACCAAGTATAGTAGACAATCTTAAAAGCAGAAAGCCAGTAATAATCAATCTAGAAAATATCGATACTGAACTGGCTAAGAAGTTCTTTGACTTTTTAAATGGTGCAATATATGCATTGGACGGAAATATTCAAAAGGTTTCCGCAGGAATTTTTATATTGGCACCAAATAATGTGGATATTTCAGGAAATATTAAGGAAGAATTAAAGAATAAAGGTGTATTTCCTTGGCAGAAATAATTTTGGAGTGTGATGAGCTTGTTTACAGCCTATAATATAGTAACTGCGTTAGAATATTTGTTTAGATTCTGGTATTTTATGATTTTGGTACGTATCGTCATGTCATGGATAAATATTAGCCCCTATAGCAAATTCGGACAATTTGTTTACAGCGTAACGGAGCCGATACTGGCCCCTATAAGGGATTTGATTTATAATGTCCTAGGGTATAAAGGCTTTTTAGATTTTTCACCTATGGCCGCCATAATACTGCTGCAAATTGTCTTTTCAATGGTGGTCAGGCTTGTATATATGCTATTGTAAGAGGGAAATAAAGTGATTAATCGAGAGGCTTTGCTTCAGCATATAAAAGAGGATTTGCAGCTTAGGCAGGATATGACAAAGATATTGGACAGGGCTGAGGCGGTTTTGAAGAAGCATGAGGTGAGGACTACTGATTTTCTTACGCCGGCTCAGGTAAGGTATGCAAAGGATATATTAGCTGGTATAAATGATATTCGCTTTACTGTAACGGGGGGCTATCCCGAAGCAGAACGGTCATTGATTTACATTTATCCCGATTATATGGAAATATCCTTTATAGATCCAATGATTACTGCTCTGGAAATAGTGGGTAATGGTCAGTTTCAACATATCACCCATAGAGATTATATGGGTGCCATATTAGGATTAGGTTTAAAGCGGGAGAAAATTGGAGACATTATTCTGCAAAAATCCGACAGTAGTAAATTTCAAGCCTGTCAGGTGGTAGTACATACAGATATTAAGGACTACATCCTATATAATCTTGAAAAAATCGGAAGCATGAGGGTGACTGTTAAGGAAATTGCCCTGGAAGATTTAAAAGGGCTTCAGACCGATTACAAGGAGATCACAGGAAACGTAGCCTCCTTGAGGCTGGATGCTGTAATTGCCATGGCATGTCGAATTTCAAGGGGCGATGCCCAGTCCCTTATAGAAAGGGAATATGTTAGCCTTAATTGGGAAATAATCAATAGAGGCTCCTACGAGGTTCAGGAAAAGGATGTAATCTCTGTTAGGGGTAAGGGAAGAGTTTATATTGATAGTATTAAGGGTTTAACTAAATCAGGAAGAATAACCCTACAGATTAAAATACCATTATAATGGAGGTGCTGATATGATAACGCCTTTGGAGATTGATAATAAAGAATTTAAAAGGGGTATAAGGGGCTATAAGGAGGATGAGGTTGACGAGTTCCTGGACCTGGTCAAGGTGGATTATGAAAAGCTCTATAAAGAAAATGCAGAGCTGAGAGAAATGGTAGAAAGAACTAACCAGCAGATTGAAAGATATAAAACCATAGAGGATACCTTAAAAAATACCCTGATAGTCGCTCAAAATGCAGCTGATGATCTTCGTGCAAATGCCAATAAAAAATCAGAATTGATTATTCAAGAGGCTGAGGCAAGGGCAAGCGAGATTGTCCTTAAGGCGCATCAGGATGTTAGTAAAATCAAAGAAGAATATGATGGTGTAAAGAAGCAAATCCAGATTTTTAGGACAAGATTTAAAACCCTGCTGCAATCTCAGCTGGATGTCGTATTAAATTCCTGCGATGAACTCAATGAAGAAGAATAATTGAACCTGTCTCGTTGGTAGAAGCTAAAATACTGACGGGACATTTTAGCTTTTATGTTGTAATTTAAGAAGAGAAGTATTATTATAATATAGTCTAGGTACAGGGCTGTCATAAATTGGAGCAGGACCTCATATGAGGATATTTAAAATTGATGATAGCATAGTTTAATGAGGGAATTACATAATAAAGTTGAGGTTAATTTATCGCAATTAAAAGGTTATTAGCCGTAGTCAATTGGTGATAAGCTTTAAATCTGTAGGAACAAAAGATATATGAACTTATAGGATAATATATAATTTCCTGAGATTTTTGGAATTCTAATTAAGGAGGGAATTAAATGAAAAGAATAGGTATTATAGGTGCAATGGATGAGGAAATAGAAATGCTTAAGCAGGAAATGCAGATGGCAGAGGTTAAAAAGACTGCTAACATGGAGTTTTATGTAGGAAGGCTCTTTAATCAAGAGGTTGTGCTGGTAAGATGCGGAATTGGCAAGGTAAATGCAGCCATATGCACACAGGTACTAATCGGACAATTCGATGTGGGGCATATTATAAATACTGGTGTTGCAGGCGCAATACATAATGATTTAGAGGTTATGGATGTGGTAATATCTACTGACGTTCTTCAGCATGACTTTGACGTAACTGGCTTTGGCTATAAAATTGGTGAAATACCAAGGATGGAACGTTGGATATTTGAAGCAGACAATGGGCTTGCTGATCTGGCTTATAGAGCAGCCGATGCGGTGTTGAAATCCAATAAGGCTATAAAGGGTAGAATTGTCTCCGGTGATGTTTTTGTAAGCAGTGGAGAGCTTAAGGAAAAGCTCTGGCATGTATTTCAGGGCTGTTGTACCGAGATGGAGGGTGCCGCCATCGGTCATACCTGCTATGTCAACAATATACCATTTGTCGTAATCAGGTCCATGTCAGATAAAGCAGACGGCTCTGCCCATGACAATTTTAATGAATTTGTAGAAAAGGCTGCCAGGATATCAAAGGACATTGTTAAGAAGATGCTGGCAGAAATGAACTAATAAGATAAGGAACATAAAAAATGGAGCTAAAATTGATAAGTAAAAAAGAGGATTACAGCAGTAGAATCATAAAAATAAAGAATGTTATAATTGGTGACGGAAGCCTTGTGGTAATAGCCGGGCCATGCGCTGTTGAAACCAGGGATCAGATTTTTAAAACAGCCGAATTTGTCAAGTCTCAGGGGGCTAGCATTCTAAGGGGCGGTGCCTTTAAGCCTCGTACCTCGCCCTATTCCTTTCAGGGCTTAGGTGAAGAGGGACTAAAGCTGCTGAAGGAAGCAGGGGAGGCATATCAGCTGCCGGTTATATCTGAGGTGATGGATACAAGGGAGGTTTCTTTGCTGGCGGAATATGCGGATATCCTTCAAATAGGTGCAAGAAATATGCAAAACTATAGCCTGCTGAAGGAAGTGGGTAAAATAAAAAAGCCTGTAATGCTAAAGCGAGGCATGGCGGCTACTCTAGAGGATTGGCTTTTAGCAGCTGAGTATATCGCATCGGAGGGCAACGAGGATATTATCCTCTGCGAAAGAGGTATCAGAACCTTTGAAGGCTACACAAGGAATACTCTGGACCTTTCGGCCGTACCACTAGCTAAGGATATCTCTGTTTTGCCGGTAATTGTTGACCCAAGCCATGGTACAGGTCTGAGACAGCTGATAAAGCCAATGTCAAGAGCTGCTATTGCTGCAGGTGCCGATGGGCTGATGATAGAGGTTCACCCGATGCCTGAAGGGGCTTTGTCGGATGGACATCAATCACTGAATTTTAGAGAATTTGAAGATTTAATGGAGCAGCTAACACCAATACACCAATGCTTGAGAAAATAACAAATGGATTTGACCTATGGGTTAAATCCATTTTTTTTAGATATAAAATATATAAAAGGGGTAAAATAAAAATAGATTTAGGGGGGATTTTGATGGATGGAAAGGATAACTTGAATTTAAAGGGCGAAAAGGATGGCAGGGCAAAGAAGGCTCTCGAGGATTTATCAATAAAGATGGATAATATGAGGGTTGCTGAATACTTGGCTTTAGTTACAAATCCGGGAAAGCTCATCTGGATGAACTTTCTTTTAGGTCTGGCAAGAGGCCTAGGGATGGGTATCGGCTTTACGGTATTGGTGGCTATTATCCTTTATATCATGCGGAGCTGGGTAAATCTGCCGGTAATAGGAAAATGGATTGCTGAGCTGGTACGAATAATAGAAAACTATAGATAGGAGGTCTTCCTTTTGGATGCTAAGAAGCTGGCGCATTTTAGGAGAAGATTGGTGGAGGAGAAGGACGCAGTTTTAGACACCCTTGAGCGAATGGAGGATCACAATGGATCAGGTGCTTCGATGATGGAGGACACAGGAGAGCTTTCGGCCTATGACAATCATCCTGCAGATTTGGGGACAGAAATGTTTATGAACGAGATGCAGGGAAATCTGCAAAATCACGAAAGGTATAGAATCGCTGAGATAGAAAGAGCCCTCCATAAGGTAGAGGATGGCAGCTATGGGAAATGCGAGCTATGTGGTGCTGAAATCCCAGAGGAGAGATTAGAAATATTGCCGGATGCCAATATATGTATGGCATGCGCAAAGGACAAGCTGCCGGTGGAGGATATGAATTCTGACAGAGGCAGGCCGGTGGAGGAGGAGCTTTTGACGCCGCCCTTCAGCAGGAGCAATAAGGATGCTGATGACTACACCGGATTTGACGGTGAGGATTCATGGCAGGAGGTGGCGAGGTTCAATTATAATAAGAAGGATCCCTCCTTTAATGGTGGAGATGATTTCATGATTTTTGACGAAACACCTCACGGATTGGTGCAATCGGTGGAGGATATAAGCAACGAGGAATATATAGAACAGCTGCCGGATGGTCATGATAGCAAAAGAAAAAAGAATAAATAGAATAAATTGTGAAAAAATACTGAGAAAAGGTACAATTTGTATCTTTTTTCTGTTTAAAATGGTATAATATTACGGATTAAAAGATAAAGGGGAGTAATTAATGGGTTTTCTTATTGTACTATTCATTATAGCTTTAGATCAGCTTTCTAAATTCGCCGTGCTTAACAATCTGAAGGAGGTTGGCGATATACCATTAATTCAGAACATTTTTCATTTAACCTATGTTGAGAATAGAGGAGCTGCCTTTGGATTTTTTCAAAATCAAAAGCTGTTTTTCGTTATAACTACGACAATAGTTGTTGCGGCTATTATCTTTTATCTCCTTAGGACCAAAAACCTTATGTGGCCCTTGAAAATAGGATTATACCTAATTATAGGTGGTGCGATAGGGAATTTGATTGATCGACTCAGATATGGCTTCGTGGTGGACTTTTTCCATATCGTAAACCGATGGCCTGTATTTAATATTGCAGATTCCGCGATAGTTGTGGGGGCGATTTTAGTTTCCTATATGATACTTAGATATGATACGGTAACCAAGAAGGAGATGTAATTCATTGGAAAAGGTAATGTATTTTGTTGAGGAGGAAGAGGAGGGTCTGCGCCTCGACCTTTATATATCAGAAAGACAGGAGGAGCTTAGCCGAAGCTACATACAAAGGCTGATAAAGGATAAGCTGGTGATGGTAAACGACAAACAAGAGAAGAGCAGCTATACTGTCAGAACCGGTGATGCCATAGCGTTAAGCATTCCGGCACCAAGGGAGCTGGAAATTAGCCCTCAGCCTATTCCGTTGGAGATCATATATGAGGACCAGGAGCTCTTGGTGGTGAACAAGCCACAGGACCTTGTGGTTCATCCTGCACCGGGTAATTATGATCATACTTTGGTTAATGGCTTATTGTACCATTGTAAGGATAAGCTATCCTCTATCAATGGCGTCATACGCCCTGGTATTGTCCATAGGATTGACAAGGATACCTCTGGGCTTTTAGTTGTGGCAAAGACAAATCATGCCCATAGGAGCTTGGCGGAGCAGCTGAAGTCCCATTCAATAACGAGAAAATACCATGCCATAGCCATAGGTAATATCAAAGAGAATAATGCGACAATTAAGGCTCCTATAGGGAGGCATCCGGTGGACCGGTTGAGAATGGCAGTTGTAGAGGGAGGCAGGGATGCCACCACACATATAAAGGTTTTAGAACGCTTTGGGGACTATACATATATAGAATGCCAGCTGGAAACAGGAAGAACCCATCAGATAAGGGTGCATTTGTCCTATATTAAGCATCCTCTGCTGGGAGACGAGGTGTACAGCAATAATAAAGTGAAATTTAACATAAAGGGACAGGTGCTGCATGCAAGGGTTCTGGGCTTTATTCACCCAACAACCCAACAATACATGGCATTTGAAGCACCGCTGCCGGATTATTTTAACAGACTACTACAGCATTTTAGGGGAAAAACCAATAATAGTTATTAGGAGGCGCTTATGAAAAGAGTTCAATTATTAGATGAGATTGCTATGAATAGAGCTATTACCAGAATATCCCATGAAATACTTGAAAAAAATAAGGGTACCGAGGATTTGTATCTCATAGGCATTAAAACCAGAGGTGTACCGATTGCTAAGAGAATAGCAGCAAAAATCCATGAGTTTGAGGGGGTAGAGGTGGCTGTAGGGACCTTGGATATTACCCTTTACAGGGACGACCTGTCAAAGGAGCAAATAAATCCAGTGGTACACGGCAGTAGCATACCTGCCTCAATATCTGACAAAACAGTGGTGCTGGTGGATGATGTGCTCTATACCGGCAGAACAGCCAGGGCGGCCTTGGATGCATTGATGGATATCGGAAGACCAAATATTATACAGCTGGCGGTATTGGTGGATAGGGGGCATCGAGAGCTGCCCATTCGAGCGGATTATGTAGGTAAAAATGTGCCCACCTCCAAAACAGAGATAGTGAAGGTTAAGCTGATGGAAACGGATGGCGAAAATTTGGTGCTGCTGGAGAGTAGAGAAGAGTAGATTTTAGTGAATAATGAATAGTGAATAACGAATAGTGATAGTGAATAGCTTTAAAGAATAGAAAATAGTAAGTAATGAAGAATGAATAGCAATTAGGGCATAGAGATTAGCGAAGGCAAAATCCATAGCTTAAACTAGAGTGTGTACTGGGGGTCCAATTATGGGAGTAATACAGAATTGCCTTAGAATCCTTATAGTATTAGCATTAATCGTGCTGTCAACAAGGCTCTTTATGAGAATTGCTGAAATAATAGGTCGGCTGCTGGGGCTAGGCGACCTTGTTATTGCAGCTTGTAAAAAAATAAAAAGCGTTGTGAAGGCTAAAGAATAATTTAACGAATAAAAAAAGCAAAACCGTATAAGCAGGTTTTGCTTTTTTATAGCCTCAGTATAACACCCCAAAGCCTTCAACTATTAACTAATCACTATTCACTAATCTTTTCTTCTATTCACTAATTTTCATCTTTGCCACCATGGCCTCATCAGGGTCAACAAGAACCGTCTTAAAATTATCGTAGGTCACCATCCCGGGCTTTGCGCCTACCTGCTTTCTGACAAACTTTCGCTGAGTGTAGTCGACAGATATCTTGGTGCTGCCCTTCCCTTTGCTATAGAAGGCGGCAAGGATGGCGGCCTCCAGCAGGGTTTGATCCGGCAGCTGTCCATCTTGAAGCTTAACAATCACATGGGAGCCCGGCATGTCCTTAACATGAAGCCATATATCCTCCTTGCTGGCTATCTTAAAGGTGATTTCATCATTTTGAATATTGTTTTTACCGACATAAATCAATAGTCCGTCACTGGATAGGTATTTCAAATAAGTAGATTTCTTAAGCTGAGGCGCCTTCTTCAATACTCTTCTTTTAATATACCCGGTTTCTGCCAGCTCTGCCTTGATTTCCTCTAGATCCGAGAGATGTGTGGCATGCTGTAGACTGATGAGTATATTTTCAAGATAGGCGATTTCCTCCATCGTAAGGGATATCTGCTTGTTAACTTCAATTATTGATGTCTTAAGCTTGTTATATTGCTTATAGTATTTTTGAGCATTTTGATTGGGGGTAAGCTTCTTATCGATTTCGATTATGATCTCCGGCATAGCAGGATCATAATAATTAATCACGGTGATTGAATCAGCCTTTTGCTCCTTCAGCTGGTAGATATTTGCGGTTATTAAATCACCCTTAAGCTTAAAATCCTCTGCCCTTTCCGCTTTTGTCAAATCCTTATTGAGGTTCTCGATTTTATGATATAATCTATCCAGCTTTACTTGAATGCTTTTTCTCAGGTCTATTGATCGCTGCTGAAGCCTGTCCTTCTTATCTCTAGCTTCAAAAAAGGCCTCCAGCATCTGGCTGGGGGATGCTATAAAGTCCGCCTGATAATAAGAGAGATGCTCTAATGGCAGCACATTAAAATCCACTAGCCGGTTGGCTTTCTCATCCATATATATGACTGGAGAAAATTCATTTTGTTTAACTTGATGCATGATCTTAATCATTTGATGATATATGGCTGCCAGTTCTTTTTCTGCTAAGCCAAGTACAGGGGTATCATCAGGTATACCGGCGGTAAAACAGATTTCCCTGGAAATTAATGGCGACAAGCCTGTAAAGGCACTGTAGATGCCTTTATATATTGGTGTCTGCTTATAGGGCTGTAGAAGCTGAATAAATTGATCCAAGTCAATATCCGCCAGTGGGTTTGCCTTTTCCTGTGAGGGTGGCATTTGATAGCTTAAGCCCGGCAACACCTGACGATATCGGCTTATATCAAAGGATACTCTCTTTATAGCGTCCATAACCCGATTGGACTCTCCATCAACAAGAATGATATTGCTGTGTTTGCCCATAATCTCTATGATTAAAAACTTAGTTTTCAATATATGCAGCTCATCATAGGCCTCAATCTCAATTCGGATAATCCGCTCAAAATCTGGTTGATGAATTCCAATGATCCTTCCACCACTTAAATGCTTCCTTAATAGCATGCAAAAGCTGGGAGGAGCCAGCGGATTCTCCTTAGCCAGACTGGTTAAATGAAGTCTGGGAAATTGACTACTGCTGGATAATAGCAGCTTAAGATTTTTTCCTTGGCTTCTTATGGCTATTATTATTTCATCGGCCTCCGGCTGATGTATTTTATCTATTTTACTATTTATTAGGGACTGCCGCAGCTCATGGGTAATTGCTGCAACCACTAATCCATCCAATGCCATGTTAATTCCCTCCTATACCAGTGCCTCGTCGCAAATAAATTCTTAATGATTCCTACTAACTTAATCACCTTAATTCTTAGTTCAGCAACGATAAAATTTTTCTAGGACTTACCCTAAGTTTTAACTGCGATGAGGCATTACTGTAAATATGACTAAAAGTATGATACAATTTTCTAGCAAATATAATATACTGCACAAATAAATAAGAAATTGCATTTGACCATAGGCGCACATATATAGTTTGTGTAAACCGACCAGCTATATTTATTATGCAATTTTCTCAAATATTTGGATTGAATAAAAGCCTGTAAACATTTATAATATTTCCTAAAGCAATCGACAAAAACCTATACTTTTACTATTCCATCGGTGTAATATTATATTTACATACATACAATAATACAATAATACTAGATAAAATGCCAGATAAGATTCGGGGGGGACATATATGAAGGTACCGTTTAAGAAAATGCATGGGGCAGGAAATGATTTTATCGTTATTAAATACGAGGACTTTCCATATCCGGAGAAATTTAGCGAATTTGCTAAAAAGAGCTGTCACAGGCATTTTGGTGTTGGTGCTGATGGCATGATGGTGGTGGCACCATCAGAAACTGCTGATGTAAAAATGCGATATTTCAATAGCGATGGGTCTTCGGGCAATATGTGCGGAAACGGCATTAGATGCTTTTCAAAATACGCATATGACGAGGAAATCGTAGGCACTCTGAATTTTAGTGTAGAGACCCTTGCAGGAAACCTATTGGTGGAGGCAAGGGCTGAGGAGAATAAAATAAGTACAGTTAAGGTTAATATGGGAAGCCTGGTCTATAGGCCGCAGGAAATACCGGTGGCTGTGGATGAAGCGTCCTTTGTCAATAAATCCATTGAAATAGAGGATAGACGCTTTGAGGTAACAACTGTTCTGATGGGAGTCCCACATACTGTCATTTTTACAGATGATATCAGTCATGAAACGGTTTTGAAATACGGTCCCCTATTGGAAAAGCATAGGCTTTTTCCTCAGGGCACCAATGTTAACTTTGCTCAGATCATCGATAGAGGACATATCAAAGTAAGGACCTGGGAAAGAGGCGCTGGCTATACGCTGGCTTGTGGCACAGGGGTTACAGCGGTATGTGGCGTAGCCTGTGATTTAGGCTTAGTAGATGCAAATGTCGAGGTAGCTATAGATGGTGGAAGACTGAAAATTACGATCACCGAGGATAAGCGCATATTTATGGAGGGGCCAGCTGAGGATATCTGTGAGGGTGTATTCTTCATGAAAAAATAATCCATTTCTGCCATGGTTTCCCTTGTCTTTATTGGGTTATAGGGATAAAATAATAGGGAATAGATTGTCGTTTTAATTGATCTACGGAAGGATGATTTTATGATAAGAAGTATGACGGGCTTTGGTAGAGGTGAAGCACAGGCCCAACAAAAGAAGTTTCTGATAGAGGTTAAATCCCTGAATCATCGTTATTTGGATACTAATATTAAAATGCCTAAGCTGTTAAATTATCTGGAGGAAAAAATCAGACAACGGATAAAGGATGCAGTTAAAAGAGGCAGAGTAGAGGTCTTTATAAGCTATGAGAGAATCGGAGAATCAGATGTAAAAGTTACTGCTGATTTGGCATTGGCGAAGCAATATCTAGATGCTTTAAGAGAAATCGGCGATAAATTATCCGTTGTAGATGATATCTCAGTATCAGCAATTGTCAAATTCCCTGATGTGCTGGTGGTTGAGAAAAAAGAAGAGGATGAGGATGAGATATGGCACAGTCTTTCTGCCAGCCTGGATATCGCTCTCCAAAAGCTGATTGAAATGAGGGAACAGGAGGGTAAGCAGCTGAAGGTGGATTTCTTAAAACGGTTGGATATCATTTCAGATATGATAAAGCAAATTGAGGATAGAAGTCCTCAAATTTTAGCGGAATACCGTCATAGACTTCTGGAGCGAATGAAGGAGCTATTGGAGGATGGTCCTAATATTGATGAAAGCAGGGTACTGATGGAGGTCGCCCTCTTTGCCGATAAGAGTAATATCACCGAAGAGCTGGTGAGGTTCCATAGTCATATAAGACAATTTAAAAGCATCCTTGAGGAGGACGATTCAGTGGGTAGAAAGCTGGACTTTCTTATTCAAGAAATGAACAGAGAGGTTAATACCATCGGTTCCAAAGCCAATGATCTCCAGTTAACCAACATCGTAATCAATTTAAAAAGCGAGCTAGAAAAGCTACGAGAACAGATTCAAAACATTGAATAGGAGGAAAAATAATGAGCATTAAGCTAATAAATATTGGCTTTGGAAATATCGTTTCCGCCAGTAGAATTATAGCTATTGTCAGTCCAGAGTCGGCTCCAATAAAGAGGACTATCCAAGAGGCTAGAGATCGTGGTATGCTGATAGATGCCACCTATGGCAGAAGAACAAGAGCCGTAATCATAACTGATAGCGACCATGTCATCTTATCAGCAGTACAACCGGAGACCGTTGCCCATAGATTGAACAGTAAGGAAGCCAGCAAGGAAGCAGAGGCTGTTAATGATTGTGAATAGATACAAGTAAGGAGACATTTATGCGTAAAAAAGGATTATTAATTGTAATATCAGGTCCTTCGGGAGCAGGAAAGGGCACCATATGTAAAAGACTGCTGGAGTCAAATGCCAATATAAAGGCATCAGTATCCGCCACAACTAGAGGACCTAGAGTCGGTGAGGTTGAAGGAAAGAATTACTTCTTTTTAAGCAAAGAGGCCTTTGAAGAAATGCTGGAGCAGGATGCTTTTTTAGAATACGCTAAGGTGTATGATAATTATTATGGCACTCCCAAAAAATATGTCATAGAAAACCTTGATTCTGGCAATGATGTTTTATTAGAAATAGATATTGCAGGAGCTCTGCAAATAAAAGAGAAGTTTAAAGAGGGTGTTTTTGTATTTATTCTACCCCCCTCAATGGAGGAGCTTAAAAAGCGTATCGTAGGTAGAGGCACCGAAAGTGAGGCAGATATCATAAAGCGCTATGGCGCTGCTATGGAAGAAATCAATCAGGTCATCCAATATGATTATGCCGTAATTAATGATAATTTAGATAGAGCACTGGAGGATGTCGAGGCAATTTTAAAAGCCGAGGGCTGTAGAGTCAATCGTGTGTATCAGGATATTCAATCAAGATTTTAGAAGGAGGAGATATATATGTTATATCCATCAATTACAGATTTATTAGAAAAGGTAGATAGTCGATATACTTTAGTATTAGCATCGGCTAAAAGAGCAAGACAGCTTATCGATGGTGACATGGTGCTGGTTAAGGCTAACTCTAAGAAACCCGTTTCCATTGCAACACAGGAGATTTATGAGGACAAGGTCACCTATAGAAGGGTATATGATGATATGAAAACAGAAGATGGTGTTGAAATCAAATAAGAGGTGAGGAAATGCTTAATGGGAAGAAAATCGTCGTTGGTGTTTCTGGTGGAATAGCAGCCTATAAGGCTTGTGATATCGTAAGCAGGCTTAAAAAGCTTAATGCAGAAATAGATGTCATCATGACAAAGTCTGCAACGGAGTTTGTGCAGCCCCAGACCTTTCAGGCATTGACTCAGAATCCTGTTGCGGTTGAAATGTTTGAATCTCCGAAGTACTGGGATATAGAGCATATCAGCCTAGCTCAAAAGGCAGATATTTTGCTAATTGCCCCTGCTACTGCCAATATCATAGGCAAGGTTGCAAATGGGATTGCAGACGATATGCTGTCCACCACAATTATGGCCTCTACGGCAAAGGTAATATTTGCACCTGCCATGAACACAAAGATGTATGAAAATAGAATTGTTCAAGAGAATATAGAAAAGCTTGCGGCATTAGGCTACTATTTCATCACCCCTGCCTCCGGAAGGCTGGCCTGCGGTGATGTCGGGATAGGAAAGCTGGCGGACGTCGATACCATAGTGGACTTTGTCCTGGACAAGGCATTACCAAAACAGGACCTTAAGGGTGTTAATCTCTTGATAACTGCTGGGCCTACTGTAGAAACCATTGACCCTGTAAGATACATAACAAATCGCTCAACGGGAAAGATGGGCTATGCAATTGCAGAGGCAGCAGAGGCGAGAGGTGCAAATGTAACCTTAGTTTCCGGCCCAACAGCACTGACAGCACCTAAGGGCGTGAAGCTGGTACCTACCACCAGTGCCGTCAGTATGCTGGAGGCAGTAATGGATAACTTTGAGCATCAGGACGTCATAATAAAATCAGCTGCCGTTGCCGATTATAGACCTGCAATAGCGGCAGAAAGTAAAATTAAAAAGACCGACGGAGATTTACAGCTGACCTTGGTAAGAAACCCAGATATTCTTATGGCACTGGGAAAAATGAAAGGAAGTCGGATTTTAGTTGGCTTTGCTGCTGAAACTGATAATGTTATAGAATATGCCAAGGGTAAAATTTCTAAAAAGCAGCTGGACTTCATTGTTGCCAATAATGTTAAGGCTGAGGGGGCTGGCTTTGGAACCGACACCAATATCGTTTATATTATAGACAACAAAGACAATATAACTAAGGTGGATTTATCCTCAAAGCTGGAAATAGCCCATAGAATATTGGATAAGGTAAAGATGGAATTGGATAATAAGAGGGAAGATAAACAACCTCCTATTCATTAAAAGGACTAAATTTCAAGTCCTTTTTCTTTTCATATTAATAGAGTTAATAGAGAATTTAGAATATGTTAATTTTTATGTGATAAGAAATTTGATATAATAATTATAGTTAGGAGGTGAAGGATAATGTCGATGGCTAAAGTAGCACAGGTAATAGTCAATCACAACAGCTATTTCACAGACAAACTATTCGACTACAGGATTCCTTCACATCTGGAAGAGGAAGTTGAAAGGGGTATAAGAGTACTGGTACCCTTTGGTGCAGGCAATAAAAGGCTTGAGGCCTATGTCTTTAATGTTGTATCCTCAGAGGAGGGCCATGAGGGCTTTAAGGAAATAATTGATACGATTGATATGCAGCCGCTATTATCCGAGGAACAGCTAAAGCTAGTATTTTGGATGAGACAGAAATATCTCTGCAAGTATTTGGACGCCATTCATTGCATTATACCGGCAGGTATCGTCCACAAAGAAAAGCGGATGATTGAAATCATAGAAAAGGATTGGGAAGGCAAGGTCAATGCCTTAACCAAAAAGCAAATGGATTTGCTACAGATGATAGACAGCCTTGGGGGAAGGGCTACACTGGAGGAAATGATAGAAAGACATGGACTAAAGAATTATAAGACCCCCCTTCGGGTTTTAATTGACGGCGGCATTGTCACCCTTCATAATGAATTTTCTGCTAAAGTAGGTATTAAGACAGAGGAGTATATCGTCTTGACCGTAGCGGAGGAAGATTATGAGGAGATGTTTAACAGTCTTAAAAGAGCACCAAAGCAAATGGAGGTAATGTCCTTTTTGATTAAGGCTGGGGAATACAAGGCCTCAGATTTAGTTAAAAAGTTGAATACAAATCGGAATTCCTTGAAAATACTGGCCTCTAAGGAGTACATTAAGTTTGAAGAGCGGGAGGTCATCCGCGATCCCTTTCAGAAGAGGGAGTTTACCAGCTTTCCGAAGCTTAAACCAACACCGGAGCAGCAGGAGGCTATAGACAGGATAAAGGCCTCAATAAAGGTCTCGTCAACCGACAGCTATTTAATTCATGGTGTTACCGGCAGTGGAAAGACAGAAATTTATTTGCAAATGATAGAAGAGGTGCTGGCGAAGGGGAAGGAAGGCATAGTTCTGGTGCCGGAGATATCTCTGACCCCCCAAACGGTGGATCGGTTTGCAGGAAGATTTGGCGACTGCATAACCGTATTTCACAGTAATCTATCAGATGGAGAACGCTATGATGCATGGAGAAGGATTGCAGAAGGCAGAGTAAAGGTGGTAATCGGCGCCAGGTCGGCAGTGTTTGCTCCCTTTAAAAACCTAGGGATAATCATTATGGATGAGGAGCATGAGGGCACCTACAAATCAGAGCAGGCGCCTAAATATCATACGCTTGAGGTGGCACAGGAAAGATGCAACATGAACAACGCTGTATTACTATTGGGTTCAGCCACACCGTCTGTAGAGTCCTATCATAGAGCAACTATGGGAGAGCTTCAGCTGATCACCTTGAAAAATCGTGCAACCGATGGAAAGCTGCCTCGGGTAGAAATTGTAGATATGAAGCAGGAGCTGGAGGAGGGTAATAAGGGTATATTGAGCAGAAGTCTATTGGAGGGGGTCAATAAAGCACTAAAGGATAAAAAGCAGAGTATGCTGTTTTTAAACAGAAGGGGATATTCCACCATGTTATCCTGCAATGCCTGCGGATATGTGGTGAAATGCAGCAGATGTGATATATCCATGACCTATCATCAATCTGAGAATACGCTACAATGCCATTATTGCGGCGCTGTAGTTAGACCGCCAAGCACTTGTCCCGAATGTAGCAGCAGTACAATAAAGTATACCGGTGCCGGCACGCAAAGGCTGGAGGATATCATACAAGCCTGCTTCCCAGAGGCCAGATTGGCAAGGCTGGATTTAGACACCACTGCAAGAAAGGGCGCCCATGAAAAAGTGCTTAATCAATTTAAAAGAGGAGAAATAGATATCCTGATAGGAACTCAAATGATATCAAAGGGTCTGGATTTTCCCAATGTGACCTTTGTTGGCATTATATCTGTCGATGCAACTCTGAATCTACCTGATTTCAGGGCGTCTGAAAAAACCTTTCAGCTGATTACACAGGTTGCGGGAAGGGCAGGAAGAGGCTCTGATCCTGGAGAGGTGGTATTGCAGACCTATGACACTGAGCATTTTAGTATATTGGCTGCTTCAAATCACGATTACAGCAGCTTCTACAATGAGGAATCAATGATTAGGGAGGCCTTTGTATATCCCCCCTACTGCAATCTTATAAGCATACATTTTACAGGACCGAATGAAGAAGAGGTCAAGAATACCGCCAGTAAAATTATAAAAATGATGCAATATGTTTTAAACGCGAAGGGGTATACTAATTTACAAGAAACCCTTCTAGGACCAAATGAGGCAGTGATAAAGAAAATAAACAAGAGATTTAGATATCAAATACTAATAAAGGACCATCAAATAGAATATCGTCTATTAAAGAGCATTATCAAATATTTTATAATACAGCACAGAGAGAAGTATATTCCCAAAACCGTAGCAGTACAGATAGATGCAAATCCCTATAGCTTGATGTAATTAAAGGAGGATAATAATGGCAATAAGAATTATAAGGAAAGATGATGATCCTATATTGAGAAAACAGTCCAGACCTGTAGAGGAGTTTAACGAAAAGCTTCATATATTATTAGATGACATGGCAGAGACGATGTATGATGCTGATGGTGTCGGCTTGGCTGCCCCACAAATAGGAATACTAAAAAGAGTGGTAGTTATTGATGCAGGTGAAGGGCTCATCGAGCTTGTAAATCCCGAGATAATTGAAACCGAAGGCCTTCAGGATGGTCCAGAGGGTTGCCTGAGTTTGCCTGGAGTCAGCGGTGACGTAGAAAGACCTATGAAGGTGAAGGTGAAAGCCTACGACAGAAACGGACAGGAAGTTGAAATCGAAGGAACAGAGCTTTTAGCCAGGGCCTTTTGTCATGAGGTAGATCATTTAAATGGTATTCTATTTACAGATTTGATAAAGGACAACGAATAGAGGTGGCGTTATGAAGGTAATTTTTATGGGAACTCCTGAATTTGCAGTTCCTTGCCTGAGGGCACTGATAGATGAAAAAAATGAGCTTTTAGCGGTATTTACACAGCCCGATAGACCAAAGGGTAGAGGTAAAAGGCTGATGATGCCACCGGTAAAAGCGTTGGCGATAGAGGCGGACATTCCTGTGTATCAGCCCATCTCCCTCAAAAGTCCGGAGGTGCTGGAGACCATAAAGAAGCTGGGACCAGATATCATCATTGTAGTTGCCTATGGTCAACTTCTTCCCAAGGCGATATTAGAGCTGCCTCCCTTTGGCTGTGTCAATGTCCATGCCTCTTTACTACCTAAGTACAGAGGTGCCGCCCCGATCAACTGGGCAATTATAAATGGCGAGGATAAAACCGGCATCACCACCATGTATATGGATGTGGGGATAGACACGGGTGATATGATACTGAAGGAGGAGCTTCTAATAGGCGAAGATGAGACCTCAGCGGAGTTACATGATAGAATGGCAGCCCTTGGTGCCGAGGTTTTAATAAAGACCCTCAATCTGATTGAGACAGGAAATGTTGTCAGAGAGCCTCAGGACCATCAGGAGTCAAGCCATGCATCTATGCTTTCAAAGGAGCTGGGCATGATAGACTGGACTAAGACCGCCAGTGAAATAAAAAATCTGGTGAGGGGTACAATACCCTGGCCAACTGCCTTCACCACCTACAAAAGAGAGGTCATGAAGGTGCTGAAATGCACCATAGAGGAGACAAAGGCACCGGATATTCCCGGTAAGCTTATAAGCGTTACAAAGGATGGCATATATGTCGCCACAGGCAATGGTACAATAGTGATACAGGAGCTGCAATTCAGCGGAGGAAAAAGGCTGACCGTCAAGGATTTCCTAGTGGGCAATCAGCTGGAGGAGGGTGTCATATTAGGTGAAGCTGTCGGAAGCCAATAGTGCGAAAAGGGAAGGCCTGGATGGTATCTTATTAACCATAATGCTGATCATGCTCCTTACTACACTTCTGCTTATCGGTGCCATATACAAGTTTGTTTATAATGGCAATCATTTATATATATTATGGACAGCGATATTTATGCTGCTGGTGCTGGTGATAATAGGCGTATTACTATTTGTAGCAGGCCTTACACTTTTTTTACTGTGGTATAATAAAAAAATACCCAAGCCTATGGCGGTCTTTGCTGAGACCTTTATTCCCTATCTATACCCGGTATTGGAGGGGATGGGAAAGGTATTAGGCTATGATAAAAATAAAATCAGGCGTGCCTATACTGCCATTAATAATAGGCTGGTATACTCAAAAAGCTATAGCTATAGGGGTGAGGAAATACTGATATTATCCCCCCACTGCATACAAAAAAACACCTGTCCCCACAAGCTGACGGTGGAGGTGAGAAACTGCACCGGCTGTGGCAAATGTCCGGTAAAGCCTCTGTTGGCGCTGGCGGATAAATATAATGCAAAATTCAGTTTGGTTTCGGGTGGTACGATAGCCCGAAGAATTATTAAGGAAAGTAGACCAGAGGCAATTATAGCAATTGCATGCGAAAGGGATTTGGTGGGTGGTTTAATTGACACCAAAAAAATACCTGTTATTGCAGTGATTAATATTCGGCCAGAGGGGCCCTGTGTTAATACACTGGTTAGGTTGGAGGAAGTTGAGAAGGCAATAGTACATTTTATAGGAGGGTGATATAATGTTTTTTTATCCATATGGTTTTTTTGATGGCTCAATGATATTTTTAATACCGGCAATCATCTTCGCGCTTTATGCTCAAAGCACAGTTAAATCAACCTTTAACAAGTATCTGAGGGTGCCTACTCAGCGGGGATATACCGGCTATGATGTTGCAAGAGGCATATTAGATCAAAACGGCTTAAGGGATGTTCCCGTGGAATTAACCAATGGTCATCTTTCAGATCATTATGATCCAAGAAAAAGAACCTTAAGATTATCTCACGAGGTATACCATGGCTCCTCAGTGGCTTCGGTAAGCGTAGCTGCCCATGAGGTAGGTCATGCCATACAGCATGCCAATGGTTATGTTCCGTTGTCATTGCGAAATGCAATATTTCCTGTAGCCAGCTTCGGTTCACAGATGGCATGGGTGTTTATATTGGCAGGCTTCTTCCTTCAGGGGATGACTGTTTTAGTGGATGTGGGAATACTGCTGTATTCAGCTGCAGTTGCTTTTCAGGTAGTTACACTGCCGGTGGAGTTTAATGCCAGCAGCAGGGCCTTGACCTTATTGGATACCAATGGCTATGTAGCCGGCAACGAGTTGCAGGGCTCTCAGAAGGTGCTTAGGGCAGCTGCCTTAACCTATGTTGCAGCAATGGCAACGGCAGTGGCACAGCTATTGAGGCTGCTTGTTTTAAGGAATAATAGAAGAAGATAACAAAGGCGGGAAACGCCTTTGTTCTTTTATGTATGGTGGGATTTGGACTAATGCCCATACATTGGAGATATAATCTGAACATAGGAGGGAGCTTCATGGAGGCCAGAGAAGGTGCCTTAAAGGTTTTATATAAAATAGACGTCAATGAAGCCTATTCAAATATTGCATTAGGTGAAGAAATAAACAGCGCAGCCTATTCGGGACAGGACAGAGGCTTTATGACGGAGCTAGTCTATGGTGTTCTGGAGAATATCATATTATTGGATTACATCATAGGACAGTTTTCCAGTGTAAAGCTAAAGAAGCTACAGCCCTGGACCCTTAATATTTTAAGGCTGGGGGTTTATCAGATCAGGTTTTTAGATAGAGTTCCCAACTCCGCTGCTGTCAATGAGTCTGTTAAGCTGGCAAAAAAATATTGCGGCAGAGCCTCAGGCTTTGTTAATGCCGTATTGAGAAATATAATCCGTCATCAGGAGGATATAAAGCTACCCTCAAGGGAGAAGGAGCTGGTAAAATATCTGTCGGTGAAATATTCCCATCCCCATTGGATGGTGGAAAGCTTTTTAAGCTTTCACGACCCCAGCTTTGTTGAGGCGCTGTTAAATGCTAATAATCAAACGCCTCAGATGAGCTTTAGGGTTAATACGCTGAAGACCACCGTGGAAAAATGTATAGCAGAGCTGGAGGCACAGGACTATACGGTGGAGAGAAGTCCTTTTATTCAGGAGGCCATAGGCATAAGGGGAATAGATAATCTGAACAATTTGGAGCTATTAAATAGAGGCCATTTATATATTCAGGATTTTAGCTCGATGCTGATTGCAAGGCTTATGGCGCCAGAGGCTGAAGAGCTGGTGGTGGATGTCTGCAGTGCCCCCGGAGGAAAGACCACCCACATGGCCCAGCTGATGGATAATAAGGGAACGATAATAGCCAGAGACATACATCAGCATAAGCTTCGGTTGATTAAGGGGAATGCTGAAAGGCTGGGCATTACCATTATAAAAACCGAAAAATTCGATGCCCTGACAGAGGACAGGGCGCTTTTCGAGAGGGCTGATCGTGTATTGGTGGATGCTCCCTGCTCTGGATTGGGTATTATAAGAAGAAAGCCTGAGATTAAATATCGTAAGCAGCCGGAGGATATAGCCGCCATTACAGAGCTGCAGCTTAAAATTCTTAAAAATGCTGCAAACTATGTAAAGCCAGGGGGTTATTTGCTCTATAGCACCTGTACCATCGATTCAAGGGAAAATGATGGTGTGGTAGAGGCCTTCTTAGCGGGTAATAGCAGCTTTCAGCTGATTGATATACCTAAGGAATATAGTAAATACATACCAGGTGAGCATAAGGGCAAAACCCTGCAGCTATACCCTCATATACATAATACAGACGGTTTTTATGCAGCAAAGCTGGTAAAAAATAATTAAAAAGCTGAAGGGAGGAAATCGATTGACAAAGGTAGATTTATTGAGCCTGCCTATGGAGGAGCTTTCATTATATATTGAGACCTTGGGAGAGAAAAAATTCAGAGCTCAACAGATATTCCAATGGGTGCAGAAGGGAGTAAAGCATATCGACGATATGAGCAACCTTTCTAAGGATTTCAGAGAAAAGCTTGAGGAAGAATCCTATATCACCAATATAAAAATAGCAGAAAGCTATACCTCGAAGCTGGACGGTACAAAAAAATATCTCTTTCTTCTGGAGGATAATCATATCATAGAAGGTGTCGTTATGTCCTATAAGCACGGTTTAACCGCATGCCTATCCTCGCAGGTGGGCTGTGGCATGGGCTGCAGCTTTTGCGCCTCCACTACCCGCGGTCTATTGAGGCATCTAAAGGCGGGAGAAATGATTGATCAAATATTAACTATGCAGGCGGATTTAGGAGAGCGTATATCCAATATTGTGCTGATGGGCAGCGGAGAGCCCCTTCACAATTTTAAGGAGGTTATGGCCTTTCTGAAAATTGTCAATGATCCAAAGGGGATTAATATTGGGAATCGACATATCACCCTCTCCACCTGTGGCCTAGTGCCGGAAATAAAAAAGCTGGCGGATATGCAGATTCCTATAAATCTTGCAATATCCCTTCATGCGCCCAATGATGAAATCCGCCGACAGACGATGCCGGTTGCCCAAAGATATTCCATCAAGGAGCTAATTGACAGCTGTCGATATTATTTAGAAAGAAATAACAGAAGAATTACCTTTGAATATGCCTTAATTAAAGATTTTAACGACAAGCCCGCCCATGCGGAGGAGCTGGCAAATCTCCTCAAGGGACTTTTATGCCACGTCAATTTAATACCGGTTAATCCGATAGATGAAAAGCGCTTCCAACGCTCGAAGCAGGACTTTATTAAGAATTTTGAAAAAATACTGCTTAAAAGGGGAGTAGAAACCACCGTCCGGAGAGAGATGGGGGCAGATATTGATGCTGCCTGCGGTCAATTAAGAAATAGATATTTAAAGGATAATGAATAATAAGCAGGGGATTTATAGATTGATGTAGAATATATATAGGGCTTAAGGAGGGGTGAAAAATGAATATTGGGGTAGCTACCGATGTCGGTAGAGTTAGAGAATTGAACGAAGATAATTATTGCATTGTTTCTGGGGACATCAAGCTGTTTATTGTGGCAGATGGCATGGGGGGTCACAATGCCGGTGAGGTTGCCAGTCAAATAGCAGTGGAGAAAATTAAGGAGCACATTATCAGGTATATTCCTCAGGAGCAAGAGGAGCAGCAGATAAAGGGCATCATATACGAGGCATTTAATCGTGCCAATAGAGATATTTACAACAGAGCAAAAAATGAAGCGGAATGTGATGGTATGGGAACCACTGCCACCGCAGCTATTATAATAGAGGAAAGATTATATATCGGACATATAGGAGATAGCAGAGCTTATATGATTGCTGATGGCGTTATAGAGCAGGTAACACAGGACCACTCGCTAGTGGCAGAGCTTTTAAGAAAGGGTAGCATATCTGAACGTGAGGCTCTCCAGCATCCGCAGAAGAACATTATAACCAGAGCGCTGGGGACAGATGAGGGAGTTAAGCCTGATATTTATTCGGTTGAATTTAATGAATCCGATATATTGATTCTATGCTCTGATGGTCTCAGCAATTTTGTCGATAAATACGAGCTGGAAAGATGTATCCTGGAGATGGAGGATAGTCAGGATTGCTGTGATTACTTAGTTAATTTGGCAAATTCAAGGGGCGGTTTTGATAATATTACGCTTATAATAGTTAAAAATAATTATAAAGAGAATAAGAGGTAGGTGATAATATGATCGGTAAATTACTAGGGAACAGATATGAAATAGTAGAGAAAATAGGCGGCGGTGGCATGGCTGTGGTCTATAAAGCTAAATGCAATCTCCTTAATCGCTATGTAGCAGTTAAGATTTTAAGATCAGAGTTTACTAATGACCGTGATTTAATTAATAAGTTTAAGGGTGAATCACAGGCGGCTGCTAGCTTATCCCATCCTAATATTGTAAACATATATGATGTCGGCGAATCTGAGGATATTTATTACATCGTAATGGAATATGTTAAAGGCAGAACTCTTAAAGAGGTTATAAAGGAGGAGGGGCCATTAGCTGAGGATACGATAATAGATTATTCAAAGCAAATTGCGTATGCGTTACAGCACGCCCATCAAAATCATATTATCCATCGTGATATAAAGCCCCATAATATCCTTATAACCGGTGACAATAGAGCCAAGGTGACGGATTTCGGTATTGCGGTGGCTGCCACCTCCTCCACATTGACAAATGCCGGCAGTGTTATAGGCTCAGTGCATTACTTTTCACCTGAACAGGCAAGGGGCGGGTATACGGACGAGAAATCAGACCTGTATTCCCTTGGTATAGTGATGTATGAGATGGCAACAGCCAGAGTACCCTTCGAGGGAGAAAGTCCGATAACAGTGGCCCTAAAGCATATTCAAGAAAAGCCTGCTCAGCCGTCGAAGATAAATCCGTCGGTATCTAAGAGCCTAGAGGATATTATCATGAAGCTGATGCAAAAGGAGCAGTCTTCACGGTATCAAAGCACGGCTTCATTGATAGAGGACTTAAATAAGCTTAAGAACAATGCATTAACTGCTGTATATATGGAGCCTGTCAGTGAGGAGGATTCTCCTACCCAGGTTATACCAACCGTAAGAGATGTGGACCTTGAGGGGATAACACCGAGAGAATCGGAAAAACCAAGGGTAAAGGGTAAGGGTAAAAGCAACAAGGGCGTTATATTTGCTGCTGTTACTCTGGCTTTGATAGCTTCGCTTTTGTTTTTATTTGGTGTATTTTATGCGGGCAATTGGCTGAAGTCAAGCGAAATTAAGGTACCTCAGCTAACGGGCAAGTCATTGGAACAGGCCGAGGCAGAGGTTGCAGCCCTTGGCTTGAGGCTTAAACCAAGCACAAGACATGACAGTGAAGTTGAGAAGGATATTATTATAAGCCAAAAGCAGGAGGCGGGAACTACGGTAAAGAAGAACTTTCCTGTAGAAGTTGTGGTGAGCTTGGGCAGCAGGCCGACTAAGGTGCCTGACATTACCTATAAGTTCTTGACGGATGCTGAATTAGATCTAAAGAATGCAGGCCTAGAAATAGGTGACGTAGATAATGAGTTCAGTGAATACGAGGTTGGTCGGGTTATTAGCCAGGATCCTCTGAAGGATGCTGAGGTACCGGAGGGCTCAAAGGTCAATGTTGTCATTAGCAAGGGTAAGGAAACTGTGCCCTTCAGGATGATATCTGTTGAGGGCCAAGATATAGCAAGAGCTATAGAAATGCTGACTTCACTCAATTTAGTGGTTGAAGAGCCCATCGAGGCTTATCACCCAACAATTCCAAAGGGTATTGTCATACAGCAGAGCATCCCATTGAACCAGGAGGTTGAGGAGGGGACAGCGATACTTCTTACTGTAAGCAAGGGACCAGAGCCTCAGGAAGGGGGAGCCAATGGCGAGAACGACGATGAGAATGGTGAGGATGCAGCCAATACCTCAACACAGCCTGTAAAGACTAGCAAAATATTAGAATTGAATTTAAGAGATCTACCTAATTCTTCAGTTGAAGTGAAGATATATCAAAAGATCGGTAACCAACTGGTAGAAAGCTATAGCAAAGTGTATAACACCACAGCAAACACCGGAGTAAATGACAATATTTTTAAAGTTACACTAACTGACAGTGGCACACAAACCTTTGAAATATATATCAATGGAAAATATGATTCAACAAAAACAATCAATTTTTAGGAGGAATTAAATGAAGGAGGGTATAATCACTAAGGGGATTGGCGGCTTTTATTATGTAGACCATCAGGGAGTCATATACGAATGCAAAGCAAGGGGTATTTTTAGAAAAAATAACCTCACTCCTATGGTGGGAGACCGAGTGATGATATCTATATTGAATCAAGAGAAAGGACTAGGGGTTGTCGAGGAAATACTGGAGAGGGAAACTGAGCTGATAAGGCCGGCGGTAGCCAATGTTAACCAGGCTATAGTCGTGTTTGCAGTAACCCAACCGGAGCCAAACCTCAGCCTTCTGGATCGCTTTACCGTATTGGCTGAAAGCCAGGGCTTGGATATTACAATATGTCTAAACAAGGTGGATCTCCTGCCAGAGGCGGCATATCAAGAAATAGTCGATATATATACCTCCACCGGCTATAGCGTCATATTGACCAGCAAAAAGGATGGCAAGGGAATAGCCGCGCTTAAGGAGGCCCTCAAAGATAAAATAACCGTTTTTGCAGGACCCTCGGGGGTTGGAAAATCCTCCCTTTTAAATCAAATTCAATCCAATATCCTTCTCCAAACAGGAGAGTTAAGCAGCAAGACCGACAGAGGCAAGCATACCACCCGGCATGTTGAGCTAATTGCTGTGGCGGGGCTGGGCTGGGTTGTGGATACACCGGGCTTTAGCTCCCTTGCATTGGATTTTATGGCGGCAGAGGACCTACCCTACTGCTTTAATGAATTTCATCCCTACATAGAGGATTGCAAATTTAACTCCTGTCTACATAATAACGAACCGCAATGTGCAGTGAAGCAGGCGGTTGAGGAAGGTAAAATACACATCAGCAGATATGAAAGCTATCGATTATTTTTAGAGGAAATCAAGAAAAACAGGAGGTATTAAAATGATTAAACTGGCACCATCTATATTATCAGCAGATTTTTCCCAACTGCTGCAGGAGGTTAAAAAAGTTGAAGCCGCTGGTTGTGAATTGCTGCATATAGATGTTATGGACGGCCATTTCGTACCCAACATAACAATAGGCCCTTTAGTAGTAAACAGCCTTAAGGGTAAAACCAACATGATCTTAGATGTTCATTTAATGATAGAAAGTCCAGACCAATATATTTCAGAGTTTATCAAAGCTGGGGCGGATATTATTTCTGTTCATGCAGAGGCCTGCAGACACTTGCATCGGACTATCCAGCTGATCAAGCAGCTTGGAGCAAAGGCCTGTGTATCATTAAATCCTGCAACGCCTTTAAATGCCATAGAGCATGTGCTGGCGGATTTGGATATGGTTTTGCTGATGACGGTTAATCCAGGCTTTGGGGGACAGCAGTTTATAGCATCTTCTATAGAGAAGATTAAAAAGCTAAAGGCTATGATTGATACTAGAGGATTAAAAATCGATATTCAGGTGGATGGTGGTATTAAAGCCGACAACATCCATCTGGTTACTGAAGCAGGAGCGAATATTATCGTGGCTGGGTCGGCTATCTTTAACAGCAATAATATTGAAGAGACGGTTACACTTATGAGAAGGAATGCAGAGGGGACTGGAGATAAATAATGAAGGCTGTAATAGTGACTAACGGAGATATAAAAAATCTTCTGCAGCTAAAGCATATATTGACGGCGGCAGACTGGATCATATGTGCCGACGGTGCGGCAAAATACCTTATGGCTATTGACATTGTTCCTCATATTTTATTGGGGGATTTGGACTCAATAGATGGTGAGGCGTTAAATTGGATGACTGATAGGGGAGTAGAGCCAGTTCGATTTCCCGCTAGAAAGGATGCTACCGACACTGAGCTGGCGGTGGATTATGCCATGGCACTTTCGCCGGAGGAAATCACCATAGTTGGTGGTGTTGGTAGCAGATGGGATCACAGCCTCAGCAACATTCTCTTATTAAAGAAGCTATTGAATCACGGGATAAGTGGCTGGATTGTAAATGAAAACAATGAAATTACAATTATAGATTCTAGCCTAGAGCTGGAGGGGAAAAAGGGGGATATCGTCTCCATCATACCAATTTCTGCCATCGTAAAGGGGGTTAATCTCTACGGCCTTGAATATCCCTTGGTGGACAGAACGATACCAATGGGTAGCTCTCTGGGAATAAGCAATTGCTTCAAGGATACAAAGGCCAAAATTTCCTTGACGGAAGGCATATTATTGGTGATTAAATCCAAAGAAGAGTAATGAATAAAATAGTATGATGTAGATTAGCGGTAGGTTTATGCAAAGTCAAAGGTTTACTGCTTAGTGCTCCAGGGGCTAATTGATTAAATTTTATCTTAATAAGGGTACAGCCCCTTAACAACCCTCGATTTCATAGGAATTAATACGAACTTTTCTATCGTATAAAAAAATGCCATCCGATTAAAAAAAGCGGTGGCATTTTGCTTTTTGCTGAATATGATAATATAGATACCAAAAAAAAAGAAGGTGATGCTATGTTTAGGAAAAGACGACGCCATCATTCCTTTGGCAACCTATTGGGCTTGATTTTTATAGTGGTGGGGGTTATTGTACTGATCTATGCGATACCCTTTAAGTTCTGGGTGTTTATATTGGGCTTTGGCTGCTTCATTATAGGCATCATTATTTCGAAATTTTAATAAAAGCAAAGCTTACAGATAAGCTACATCAGTTTTACCTCTACAAATACTGCCAAGCTGGTGGTTTAAAGATGATATTGGTTAAAAAAATGAAATATAAAAAGCCTACCTTTTGGTGGCTTTTATATTATCACTATTTAAGTAGTAAGTGTCAATTATAATGCTCTTTCTACTTTACCTGAACGTAAACATCTTGTACAAACGTTCAGTTTCTTTGGTACACCGTTAACAATTGCTCTCACACTTCTAAGATTTGGAGACCAGGTTCTTTTGTTATGACGGTTTGAGTGACTCACTTGGTTTCCGAAAACCTTTCCTTTAGCGCAAATGTCACATACTTTAGCCACGATGAACACCTCCTTTAAGTACGGTTCAAACTTAAAAACATAATAATAGTATCACATATAAATTCATTTTGCAATATTTATAGTAAATTTATTCATGCCATGTAGGGTTAGTAGAACAAATTTTTCCTTGCGGAGATACCATTGATTATTATATCAGAAATATAACAGAATGTATAGATGAATAAAAAATACTTCTTCGAATTTACCATATAGGATACTCAGATAGGGATACTACAGTTTAATTGTTGAACTATTGCTGAATTTCATATACAATAGGTTTATACATAATCCATTTTCATGAAAAATTTCTATTTGGTATATACTTATACTAGACAGTATGTTTGATAACTAAAAGGATAATGAAGGAGGGGTAATATGCCTGGCAAATTGACTAATGATTTAGGTGCGATAGTTATTGATGACCATGTTCTAGCCTCAATAGCCGGTTTGTCCGCTATGGAGTGCTATGGATTAGTAGGAATGGCAGCAAAATCTACTGCCAGTGGTCTCGTAGAGCTTTTAAAGAGAGAGCAGTCCAGTAAGGGTGTGAAGGTTCAGACAGAAAACGATATGATTATGATTGACCTATTTGTGGTTGTGGAATTTGGTACAAGAATTTCTGTTGTTGCCAACAATATTATTGAAAAAGTAAAGTATAATATCGAACACTTAACTGGCATGAAGGTAAAGAAGGTAAATATCAATGTGCAAGGAGTTCGAGTTGAAAAGTAAGGTTAAGCTAAGGAGGTTCTAGGGTTGATAGTAGAATATATTGATGGACAACTATTGAAAAGGATGATTGTGGAGGGTGCCCAAACATTAGAAAAGAACAAGCAGGCGGTTAACGCATTAAATGTATTCCCTGTTCCCGACGGTGATACCGGTACCAACATGTCATTGACCATGCAATCTGCAGTCAGAGAGGTTAATAACGTTAAAAGCTGTACCATAGAGAATGTTGCAAATGCCCTTGCCAATGGATCTTTAATGGGAGCCAGAGGCAACTCAGGTGTGATACTGTCCCAGCTGTTTAGAGGCTTTGCCAAGGGAATGGCGGGTAAGGAAATACTGTCGGTGGAGGATTTGGCAACGGCCTTAAAGCTGGGGTCAGATACTGCCTATAAGGCTGTTATGAAGCCGGTAGAGGGGACAATACTAACTGTAGCCAGAGAAAGCGCAGAAAGGGCAGTGGAAATAGCCACTACTGAAAAGGATATCGTCAGCTTTATTGAAAAGGTAATTCTTCAGGCAGAAGATACATTAAAAAGAACACCTGATATGCTGAAGGTCCTGAAGGATGCCGGTGTCGTTGATTCCGGTGGAAAGGGCTTAATTTTTATCTATCAGGGCGCTTTGGCGGCCATAACCGGAAAAGAGACAGAGATTCAGGCCTATGATGACAAGGTTGGCGCTATCCATGTGGAGGAAGAGCCGGTTATTGGAGATTTACAGTTCGGATATTGTACCGAATTTATTTTACATGCGAAAAATGCCCATATAGATAGCTTCAGAGACAGCATTAAGGACTATGGCGATTCTGTTCTTGTGGTGGGCAACGAAGATATTATTAAGGTTCATATCCACACCAATCATCCCGGTGAAGTGATGGAAAAGGCCTTGAGGCTGGGTTATCTTGCAGATATAAAAATTGACAATATGAATCTGCAGCACAGACATGAGATTTTTGAAGAGGAAGCAGAGGTAACCACCAGAAGAGAGCCCCAAAAGCCCTATGGCTTTATTGCTGTTACTATGGGGGATGGTCTAACTAAGATATTTAATGACTTTGGCGTGGATTGTGTCATCGAGGGCGGTCAAACCATGAATCCCAGTACAGAGGATTTTATTAAGGCCATCGATGAAATTGATGCCGGTAATATCTATATTTTCCCCAATAACAGTAATATTATAATGGCTGCCAATCAGGCAAAGGCTATTTCTGATAAGAATATCACCGTTATACCTACTAAATCAGTACCGCAGGGTATTTCGGCATTATTGGCCTTTAATGAGGACTTTACGCCTGAGGATAATGAAAGGGATATGCTGGAGGCCATAAAGCATGTAAAGACAGGGCAGGTAACCTATGCCGTTAGAGATACCAGCTTCAATGATATTCCGATTTCAACAGGTGACATATTGGGTATAGGCAATGGTGAGATCAAAGCCGTAGGTAAGGAAATCCCAGCGGTTTCGACGGCGCTTTTGGAGAGCTTAGTCGGTGAAGAGGATGAAATCATAACTTTATTTTATGGTGAGGATATCGATGAGGCT
This sequence comes from Clostridiaceae bacterium, assembly GCA_018432235.1. GTDB lineage: Bacteria > Bacillota > Clostridia > Peptostreptococcales > Natronincolaceae > M1-B18. Next base: position 202,299 of record JAHDLO010000015.1, read on the forward strand.
ACAGCTGCTGAGCTGGTGGCATCCTTGCAGGAGAAGTTCCCGGATTGCGAAATAGAAATGTACTACGGCGGCCAACCGCTATACTATTATATATTTTCTGTAGAATAAAAGAAGCAGCTATATGCTGTTTTCTTTTATTTGAGGCGCCAACAATCGGAGTGGATATAGGCTTGTACAAAGCTAAGGGTTTATCCCTTCATTGACTGGGGCTAATAGCATATGATTTTTATGAAGTTGGCCAAGGGTTAATATACAGAAATCTTAGACTGTGTCGAATATACTGTATGTCTTTAATATGCAGATTATTTTTAATTCAAGCAAAAGGAAATTGTTGGGAGTGAGGCGCATGAGCAATATTCTGGTTCAGGATATAAGGAGTATAAAGGGTGTAGGACCTAAAACTGCTGAGATGCTTAATCGGTTAAATATAAAGACTGCAGGAGATCTCCTATATCATTTCCCCAGAGATTATGACGATAGAAGAAATACAAAGAAGATTAATCAGCTGGTGGTGGGGGAAAAGACTACAATATATGGTGAAATCATAGGTGAAGCCAGAAGACTGGGGGGCAGATACAAAAGGACAATATATCAATTTGCCCTTAAGGATGAAACCGGAAGGATTTTTATTACCTTTTTTAATATGCCCTATCTTAAGAATCAGATAAAGGCAGGCGCCTGTCTGATGGTAAACGGCGAGATAAAGAAGGGGAAGAACGGACTGGAGATGGTGAATCCTGTTTATGAGGTTATAATGGATGGCACTGAGACATCACTGGAGGCTATTGTACCAGTGTATCCCTCCACAGAGGGGTTAAAGCAAAGCTACATTATAGGTCTAATTAAAGGGCTGCTATCGAATTTCACCAATATTGAGGACTACCTTCCTAAGGAGACCCTGAAGCGAAATCGCCTATGCGGTCTGGACTTTGCTTTAAAAAACATCCATCTCCCTGCCACCACTAAGGAGCTGAAAATAGCAAAGTATCGGCTGATATTCGATGAGTTTTTCCTGTTGAAGCTGGGGCTTACAAGGCTTAAAAGAGCAAATGACCTGAATAGAAACGGTGTTAGGCTTCCAGCAGATGAAGGATTGGGCTCTTTGATGGCGAAGCTGCCCTTTAAGCTGACAAATTCACAGCAAAGGACACTTTCAGAGATTCAGGAGGATCTAATTAAGGAGATACCGATGAATCGGCTTGTTCAGGGAGATGTCGGCTCCGGTAAAACCATAATAGCTTTAATTTCATTGTATCAGTGTATTATCAAAGGCTATCAGGGTGCACTTATGGCCCCTACCGAAATATTAGCGGAGCAACACTACACAGCGGCAAAGGAGCTGCTGGAGCCCCTGGGGGTTAGAATAGGATTATTGGTAGGAAGTCTTACTAAAAGTAAAAAGGACAAGCTTTTGAAGGATATACAACAAAAGGAAATAGATCTTGTGATCGGCACCCACGCCGTTATTCAGGAGGGGGTCAGCTTTTTCAATCTTGCTTTGGTGGTAACGGATGAGCAGCATAGATTTGGTGTCAGACAGAGGGCAGCATTAGTAAATAAGGGTATCAATCCCCATTTACTGGTTATGACGGCTACGCCTATACCAAGGACCTTGTCCTTCATATTGTATGGCGATTTGAACATATCGATAATAGATGAGCTCCCCCCCGGTAGAATGCCTATAAAGACCTATGAAATACAGGGGGGAAAACGGATGAAGGCCTATGATTTTGTAAGAAAGCAGTTGGATTTAGGCAGACAGGCTTATATTGTCTGCTCTCTTGTAGAGGAATCTGAGGCGATAGAGGCAGAATCAGCGACAGAGCTGGTGGAGGAGCTGGCCAATGGTATATTGTCCAATTATTCAGTCGGTCTGCTACATGGAAAAATGACCCCAAAGGAAAAGGACTCAGTTATGCAGGAATTTAAAGCAGGCAGACTTCAGGCTTTAGTATCTACCACTGTGGTAGAGGTTGGCGTAAATGTGCCGAATGCCACAGTAATGGTTATAGAGAATGCAGACCGATTTGGCTTGGCCCAGCTGCATCAGTTGAGGGGAAGGGTAGGCAGAGGACAGCATCAATCCTATTGCTTATTGATACATAATAGTAAGACCAAGGTAGCAAAGGAAAGAATGGCAATAATGGTAGAAACCAACGATGGCTTTATTATCTCGGAAAAGGATTTTCAATTAAGGGGACCGGGAGAATTTTTAGGCACCAGACAGCATGGGCTACCGGAGTTCAAGCTGGCTAACCTTTTTCGACATGTACACATATTAAAGCAGGCTGAGGCTGAAATTCAGGATATTCTTTCGATGGATGAAAATTTGAGTCTGGAGGACTATCCGAGACTCAAAGAACTGATAGACCGAAGATTTAACACAGTAGGGGAGGATTTAACCCTAAGTTGAGTATTTAAAATTTGCATAATATAAAACTAACCATAGGGTTTAACCTAAATTTCCGCTGCGACGAGGCTTAGAATTATTTGCTGTTTATGTGGAAAAATATATAATACAATGAGATGAGCTTATAATTTAACAGAAAAATTTTGTACTGAATTGTCGACTGTGTTAAAATATAAATATATTGTCATAAGGAGGAAATTTATGCGAGTGATTGCTGGAAGGGCAAGGGGGCATAAATTGATTTCCCCAGAGGGTTTGGAGGTTAGACCCACCTCTGATAGAGTTAAGGAATCAATATTTAACATCATACAAAGGAAGCTGCCGGACAGCAAGGTGATGGACTTTTTTTCCGGGACGGGTAATCTTGGTATAGAGGCTTTGTCCAGAGGTGCAGCGAAGGCATACTTTATTGACAAAAGTCCTAAGAGTATAATGGTTATACGAGAAAATCTTGAAAAGACAAGGTTGATAGATCAGGCTGAAATTGTTAATATGGCAGCAGAGACTGCTGTGGCCGCCCTAGCAGCAAAGGGATTGAGGGCAGATATCATTTTTATGGACCCGCCTTATTTGAAGGGCTTTGAAGAGCTGATGCTGGAGAAAATAGCTCTACAGGGGCTGTTGGCTGATGAAGGAATCATTGTTGTAGAACATAGTAGGACAACCATCATTAAAGAAGATATCAAATTTACAAGGTATAGAAGAAACGACTACGGCAGCACCAGCGTTTCCTTTTATTGCTACAGGGAGGAAGAAAAATGCAAATAGGAATATATCCGGGTAGCTTTGATCCCATTACAAATGGCCATTTGGATATTATAGAAAGAGCTTCAAAAATATGTGATGAGGTTATCGTCGCAGTATTAAAAAATACCAATAAAAATCCAATGTTTACATTGGAGGAAAGAGTTGCCTTGATAGAGGAGGTTATTGCACCCTATAAAAATGTCAAGGTGGAATGCTTCTCAGGCTTATTGGTGGATTATGCCAGACAGAAGAAGGCCAATGTCATTATAAAAGGGCTTAGGGCTGTTTCGGATTTTGAATATGAGTTTCAGATGGCTTTGATGAATAGAAAGCTATGTCCTGAGGTAGAAACGGTATTTCTGATGACCAGCAGTAAAAACTCATATCTTAGCTCCAGTATTGTTAAAGAGGTTGCTAGGTTTGGAGGATGTATTGAGGGTCTTGTTCCGGATAATATTAAGCAGGCTATATTAAAGAAGATTTAGCCAAGTTAAGGGGGATAAAATATGAGTGTTCTTAGATTGCTGGAGGAATTAGAGGATATTGTTGAAAGCGGGTCGTCTATACCCTTCGCCCATAAGGTATTAGTTGACAGAACAGATATTTTAGAATTGATCAAGGAAATCAGAATTCAGCTTCCAGATGAGATAAAGCAGGCCCAATGGATTAAAGAGGAAAGACAGCGGATTTTGGTGGAGGCACAGCAGGAGGCCGATACCGTCATTGAAGAGGCTAACAAGCATATCATGGCCCTGATAGAGCAGGACGAAATAACAAAGCAATCGAGAAAGCAGGCTGAGGAAATCATAGCACAAGCCCAAACCAATGCAAAGGAAATGCGCTTAGGTGCTAGAGATTACGTAGACGAGCTGCTGAGCTCAGCTGAACAGAAGCTTATTGGTTTGGTTGAGACACTGCAGGAGAATAGAAATGAGATTAAAGGCATGAAGGGATATCAAAAATAACAAAATGAACCAAGTCAGCTTGGTTCATTTTTTATTTTTTGTGAACAAGCTGCTTAAAAAAGAAATTAGCATTGCAATAAGCAGCATAACGATTGTAATTGCCAGGAAAAGCTCAGTGGAAAGCTTAAAATTCACAAATATCCTTTCGATGGGCGATAGGACTGAATGGATTGAGAAGCCACTCTAGGCGATGATAAAGGAGACGATAATAAGATTGCTCTTAATCTAATGCAAGTTATGCCTATTAAGCGACCAGTTAGGCCCCAAATATCATTATGCTGGACAAAATTGGGTGAGATTATTATCTAATTGTTGTTATACAGTTGAGCATAAAGTTGTATAAATTACCAATATGCTATAATAAAGGCATATAAAACTTTAGTATGTAGCACCCATCTGCGGATTATAGTGGAAATATTTAGAGGAAGTATTGAAAAATAGACAATGGCTGCTTGAATCTGCAGCAAAAGTATGTTATCAAGGAGGAAAAGCTAATGAATGTAAAAAAAATACTTAATTTTCTTGTCTTACAATGGGCGATCTGTATTGTAATTAGTTCTTGTCAAACTGAGACTATAAATAATGCCAGATTCCCTCGCAATTATGAAGAAATTGAAGCTTATTATGAAGATCGGTTGATTTCTAGTACTCCAATTGATGATAATCAAGCTTTGGTAAAATTGACTGGTGAAAGTATTAATGAATTTTGGATAGTCAATTTTCAAGAAGAAAAAATCTACAGTCTTCCAATTAATGCAGAGGATGTCATTTTTGAAAAAAAAGTCAACAATAATGAACTGTTGTTTTATGTGGATGGAACAAATCCCAATAACGTATATCAGAAATTTCCTTATTTAATGCGTGCTATAAAAGGGGATAAGGAAGAGTATTATCTAGTAGAAAATGATCTCTGGCATCAAATTGGTTCTGGTATTGAGACAACCACAGGAAAAGGTGGCATAATTAGTGATTGTATAATCAGCTTTGATTCTTTACAGTTGATATTTAAGGCAAAAGAAGGGGATGAGGCATCTTTTTATGCTGCATACTTAGATATACCCATTACCCATATTTATTTTGGGGGACCAAAAGAAATGTGTATTGTATTTAAGGATACGTTATTATCTGTTGCGCCTGAAGCCGACGATATTCAACATTCTCAATATATAGAACAAATCAATCTCATACAAGAAAAGAATGATGTAATCGTAGAAATTAGACTAAAAGATGGAGTAAAGCAGTACTTCGTAGAAAAACGCAATATTGATAAAGATCCTCCTTATTTAGTTATTGAGTTTAAATAATATTTGAAATATGTTAATGCTTTCGTTCAAACAAGCTGCTTAAAAAAGAAATTAGCATTGCAATAAGCAGCATAACGATTGTAATTACCAGGAAAAGCTCAATGGAAAGCTTAAAATTCACAAATATCCTTTCGATGGGCGATAGGACTGAATAGTTCCCCGATGCAACAGCTGGAAATTTGTAGTAGGCAGAGAAAAAAGGGTAAAGCAGATACATCAGTAGGGCAGAAAGCAGCCCATGCAGCAGCTTTGAAAGCACATAAATTGAGGATTTAATATCTGTCTGATTTAATATGCTGAAGGATTGGGCATGAATTGAAAAGCCGCTCCAGGCTATGATAAAGGAGGTTGCCGTAAGCTTTGCCAGCAGGCTGACATGGGCTATTTCGGAAATTAATTTGCTGCCCATAGTGATCTCAAAAAAGCCCGTTATTAATCCGCTGTAAACAGAAATATCAAAATTAAGGCTGCTGAAGAGAAACAATAATATCTTTGAAAAAAAGCTGATAAGGCCTGTTAATTGAAGAATTCTGATCACCACTGAAAATACGATGATAAAGCCCCCCACTACCAAAATCGTATTTATGGCCTCCTTTACTGCATTTCCCATAAGCGTACCCAAAGGCTGTCTTTTTTGTCTGGAGGCTCGTAGCTGTCTGAGGGCGGTCTTTAAATATCTGTTATCAGATGCTCTGTTTTGTGGACTGAAATCCCTATGCCTATAAAATCTGAATATCAAGCCCACCAATATAGCAGCAAGATAATGGCATAGCGCTAAAGCAATACCCACCTGAGAGGACTCAAACATACCTACACCCACCGCCCCCAATATAAAAAGGGGACCCGAGGTGCTGCAAAAAGCCGCCATTCTTTGGGCCTCTCCTAGGGTAATGGTGCCCTCCTGCCTTAGTCTGCTGACCACCTTTACGCCTACCGGGTAACCGGAGGTTACGCTCATGGCAAAGGCAAAGGAGCCCTCTCCTGGTACATTAAACAATGGCCTCATTATGGGCTCCAGCAAAGCCCCAATAAATCGTACTACCCCTAAGCCAATCAGCATTTCAGCACCAACAAAAAAAGGCAGCAAAGAGGGAAGGACAATTGTAAACCAGGTCATCAATCCATTATAGGAGGCCTCTACGGATTCCTTTGGATAAATAACGATAGACACAACTAAAAGCAGTACAGTTATTACCAAAAGATAATAGCTCATATGCCTGCTGAGCCTCAAAAGCAGTCCTCTTGAAAAATATATTAGTGATGCTGCAACAACAACGGTAATACCCAAAAGAAAAGGCGCCATGGAACTCCCCCTGTACTGAAATAAAATATGCACTACTTAATTATATTTTTTAAGCGGGGGGGATATGCTTTTAAAAAACATACACCGGACTCATGACATACTCCAGCTGTTGAGCGGAAAATTCAATATTAGGAACTGCAAGCCGATAGATATTGGTCGCACGAATATCTGTATCCAGCATCTGCTGAGCCGCCTCCGATTGAGGCCGAAATTGAGGAAGCTTTGTGATAATCGGCAATGCGGCAGTTTTCTTCATATGCTTCAGAAGCTGTCGGCCTTTGTCATTAAAGGCTAGAACTCTGATATATTGAGGCCCTGAATTGCTGTTAAAGTATTCAATATCTGCTCTAGATATATTTAAAAGTACATGCATGGCAATTCTTTGTAGTCGGGTCAGAGTATAGCGTTTTGTTTTCAGGCAGCTGTAGAACTCCTGAAGATTTTCAGACCTCTGGCTGCATTGAAATATTTTATTCTCAAGGCCTTCATTGACATCAAAGTACCTTGTCAAGCTCAATGGTGTTTCTCTGCGGAAGAGGGCCAGCAGCTGCTTTTGAAAATGCTGACTGAAGACAGGGGCCAGATTAGCCGCTATCGCTTTAGATAAAATATCATAGGCCGGTGACGGCATAACACCTTTAAGGGCTTCGACGGGCTTATCTAAGGCTAGATGCTGCCTGATGGCTGTTGCGCTGGCTATATCTCCAACCATCTCCATTGAATGATAATCCGCCTTTTTTCTAAGTATGGTATAGGGGTTGATACTGCTGTTGATACGATACAAGGCCTTAAGATATTCTATAGACAAAATATTATTTGGACTTTTGATGATGTTGCTTATGCATTCCTCTTCCTTGGTGGTCAGCCCTTTGCTTTTTAAATAGGCAACGATTGCTCTGCCTCTGGCATCAGGAAAGGTATAGCCCTGACGCAGCTCCTCCTTCAGAACAAGCTCAAATTCCTCTGGTGCCTCTACTAAAAGCTTTGCTACTAGCTTTAGATATTCAAGCTCTCCGGCTTCGCTGCCAAAGCATACATAGTCCACCAGCCCCATACTGTCCAGCAGCTTTATTGAACCATAGGCAAATAGCTCAGCGGTTGAGCAGGCATATACCGTCGGCAGCTCCACCACCAAATCAACACCGCAGGCAACAGCCATTTCTGCCCTTGCCCATTTATGCAGTAAAGTTGGCTCACCTCTCTGCAGGAAATTACCGCTCATAACCGCTACGCTATGGGTAGCGCCAGCCGCCTCCCTGGACTGCTCTAAATGATATAAATGTCCGTTGTGAAAGGGATTATATTCCGTGATCAATCCTAAAACCCTCATAAAGGCCTCCTATGTATAAAAATTAGAAGCTCAATCGCTCCTGAATCATTACCACCGCAATTCTGAGTTCGGCAACGGTAAAAATTCTCCACTATGCGTTGTCGTCAATCGCAATACATTAGATTGCTTCTTCCACTGTCTTGGTAAGGTGCGATTTTCGTTATTGTACTCTAAATAAATTATCCTGCAAAACATTGTTTAATTATATTAATTTAAGCTAATAATTACCCTTGTTATTATACTATATTATTTAAATAAATTCCTTAAATAATTGGCAAAATAGAATATATTGAGGGCATTATTATATACTTGGTGAATATTTCATTATATTTTGTATACAAAATAACCTTGAAAAACATGTCATAATCTATTATTATTTAGATATTGGATATTTATAAGTAATATCAACAATTACTACTTAAGAGTAAAGAAATGAATTTAGGAGGTTATTAAATGAAAGTACTAGTGTTGAATTGCGGCAGCTCTTCACTGAAGTATCAGCTGATTAACATGGAAAATGAAGAGGTGTTGGCAAAGGGTATTGCAGAAAGAATAGGCATTGAGGATGGTTTTGTAAAGCACGAGGCTATAGGCAAAGAAAAGCTTATCATTGAAGAGGATATGGGGACTCATAAGGCTGCCATCAGGATAGTTTTAAACTCTCTTGTTGATCCGCAATATGGTGCCTTAAAGTCAATGGACGAGATTTCAGCAGTTGGACACAGGGTTGTTCATGGGGGAGAAAAATTTGCTTCCTCAGTAGTCATAACAGATGCTGTCAAGAAGGCTCTTGAGGAGTGCTCTGAATTAGCCCCATTACATAATCCGCCAAACCTAATGGGTATTACTGCATGCGAGGAAATTCTTCCTAATGTGCCCATGGTAGGTGTATTCGATACCGCCTTCCATCAGACTATGCCAAAGTCATCATATCTTTATGCACTGCCATATGAATTATATGAAAAGCATAAAATTAGACGATATGGCTTCCATGGTACCTCCCATAAATACGTTGCACAAAGAGCTGCTGCACTTTTAAACAAGCCTTTAGAGGAGCTTAAAATCGTTACCTGCCATTTAGGAAATGGTGCCAGCGTTGCAGCCGTAGATGGTGGTAATTCCATCGATACTTCAATGGGCTTTACCCCATTAGAGGGTCTTGTTATGGGTACAAGATGCGGAGACATCGATCCTGCCATAACTACCTTCATCATGGATAAGGAAAGAATCGGAACCCATGAATTAAACAATATAATGAATAAAAAATCTGGTGTCCTTGGTATTTCAGGAGTAAGCAATGACTTCAGAGATTTAGAGGGTGCAGTTGCTGAAGGACACGAAAGAGCGGCACTGGCTTTAGAGGTATATCATAAAAGGGTAAAGAAATATATCGGTGCCTATGCTGCTGAAATGGGTGGCTTAGATGCAGTGGTATTCACTGCAGGCTTGGGCGAGAATTCTGCCGATACAAGAAAATCAATTTGTGAAGGCTTAGAATTTTTAGGTATAAAAATAGACGATAATAAGAATAATGTTAGAGGTAAGGAAACAATAGTTACAACAGATGATTCATCCGTTAAGGTTCTTCTAATACCAACAAATGAAGAATTAATGATTGCAAGGGATACTCTTGAACTGGTAAAATAGATTTTAATGCTATGATAAAAGGCGGGACAAGCTTCCTGCCTTTTATTATGAAAAAAAGGCACTATCGGTATCAAGATAAAATACTTGACAAAGCATATTTTCGTTTGTATAATCAAATTTAGCGATAAGTAAGAGGTGGAATAAGTGAAAATTGACTTAACATCACTGAAAAGAGAAAAAAAGAGCCAGGTAGACTTGAATTTTCTCTTAACTCTTGATACTATTAATTATCATGGCGATGTCATAAAACAGTTGTCGCCGGCATCTGTTACAGGAAAATTATATGTAATGAATGATAAAATTTTTCTGACCTGTGAGGTCTATACAGAGTTTCAGGTTAATTGCAGCAGATGTCTAAAGTCCTTCAACTACCCGATGGATACTAATATAAGCGCTGAATTAGTCCGAGAGGACGCAGTGGAAGATGAAGATGATGATGAGATTGATGATCTAGTCTATTATCAAGATGATATTATAGATCTTGCTGAGGTTGTGAGGGAGAACATAATTTTACAGCTACCGATGAAAATGTTATGCACAGAGAATTGTAGAGGTCTATGTTCCCAATGTGGCGGGGACCTAAATCTGCATCAATGCGAATGTAACTCAGCTGAGGAAGAAGAGGGGGAAGGTTTGGACCCAAGACTTGCTAAGCTTAGGAAATTGTTACATCAAGATTAAGGAGGTGTTAAAAATGGCAGTACCAAAGCGAAGAACGAGCAAATCCAAGAAAAACATGAGAAGAGCTGCTAACTCAAAGTATACTGCGGTAGGTTTAGTTAAATGTCCACAATGTCATGAGCCTAAATTACCACACCGTGTTTGTGGCGCATGTGGATTTTATAAAAACAAAGAGGTTGTTGCAACAAAATAATGACTATTCAAAATGGATCAGGGAGCTTTTCTCTGATCCATTTTTATTTGAAAAAAGTACTTTGTTTAAGTGCTATAAGATAAGGCTTTAAGGAAATTAATGACACCAAAATCCAGCACTGGAATTAATAGCATATTGGGGCCTTGATTTTTTTTAAGCAATAATGTATACTAATTATTAGTATCAGGTACTAAATATAAGTACTAATATAGGGGTGATTCGATGGCTTTACAAAAGAGAATAAGTAAAGTAGACCGTCAAGAGGGCTTGAGGGACCTAATCAAAAGCGATCCCTTTGTTACAGATGAAGAGCTGGCCGAGAAGTTCCATGTCAGTATACAGACAATACGTCTGGATCGACTGGAGCTGGGAATACCTGAACTGAGGGAAAGAGTAAAGCAGGTGGCTGAAAACAACTACCAAAAGGTACGAAGCCTGGGGGGAAATGAAATAGTAGGTGAGCTAATAGACTTGAAGCTGGGAGAACGCGGTATCTCTCTATTGGAAACTACCTCCTCCATGGCCTTTAGTAAAACAAATATTGTTAGAGGTCATCATATATTTTCACAAGCAGAATCCTTGGCTATGGCTGTTATCGATGCAGAGGTGGCTTTGACAGGGGTATCAAATATCAAATACTTAAGTCCTGTAACCGCTGGAGATAAGCTGGTGGCAAAGGCAGAGGTGGTTAGAGTACGGGGCAATAGTCATTTTGTCCATGTGAAGATCAATGTAAATAGTATGCAGGTCTTTAGAGGTAAGTTTATATTAGTGGCCCTAAAGGATAAAAAGGGGGTAGAAGAGATATGAAGATAGCATTAGATGCTATGGGCGGAGATCATGGTCCGATGGTGACGGTTAAGGGAGCCGTTGCAGCTGTAAAGGAATATGGTGTACATATGATTTTAACCGGAGATGAAGGACTGATTACAGAAGAGCTTAAGAAGTACGACTTTCCAAAGGAGCAAATTGAAATAGTACATTGCACTGAAGCCATAGAAAATGAAGATAAACCGGTGGCTGCCATCCGAAAAAAGAAGGATTCTTCTATGGTGGTGGCATTGAATCTAGTGAAGGATGGCAAGGCTGATGCCGTTATATCCGCAGGGAATACCGGGGCACTGCTGGCAGGCGGCCTATTTGTCCTCGGAAGGATTCCGGGAATTGACAGACCGGCATTGGCACCCCCTTATCCAACAGCGAAAGGTATTTCCATTTTGATAGATGGGGGAGCAAATGCCGATTGTAAGCCCAGAAATTTTCTTGAATTTGGTTTGATGGGCAGTATTTATGCCGAAAGGGTTTTGAATAAAGAGAAGCCAAGGGTATGTCTTGTCAATATAGGCACAGAAGAGGGAAAGGGAAATGATACCACCAAGGAGGCCTATAAGGCTTTAAAGAAGGCCCCCTATAATTTCATAGGTAACGTGGAAGCCAGAGATATACCCGCTGGGTATGCGGATGTCATAGTGTGTGATGGCTTTACCGGCAATGTCGTATTAAAGCTGACGGAGGGTGTAGCCGGCGTTATTTTTAAAGTCCTTAAGGATGAATTCACCAGCAGTACTGTAAGAAAGCTTGGTGCGATGTTATTAAAATCAGGCCTTAAGGGGTTTAAAAAGAGATTTGATTACACAGAATACGGAGGAGCACCTTTTCTAGGGGTTCAGGGCATATTGATAAAGGCGCATGGCAGCTCAAACGACAATGCTGTAAAGAATGCCATACGACAGGCTAAAATACTAATAGAAAATAAGGTTATACAAGAAATCGCAAATGAAATTGAAAGCTTAGGAGATGATACGAATTGATGCAGGAATACGCTGTAGGCATAACTGGGATAGGCAGCTATCTGCCAGAGAAAGAGGTAACAAATTTTGATATAGAAAAAATGGTGGATACCACAGATGAATGGATACGAACCAGAACCGGGATATCCTGCAGAAGGGTTGCAGATGAGAGAGTTGCCACCTCAGATCTATCTACTGAGGCAGCAAAGCGAGCCCTGGCAGACGCAGGCATAGAGGCAGCGGAATTGGACCTGATAATCGTTGCTACAGTTACACCAGATATGGCCTTTCCATCAACAGCCTGCATAGTTCAGAGCAACATCAAGGCTGTAAAGGCTGCCGCCTTTGACATAGAGGCAGCATGCTCAGGCTTTTTATATGCCATGACAGTAGGGCAGCAATTTATTAAAAATGGGTTTTATAAGAATGTTTTAATTATTGGTGCTGAGACACTATCAAAGGTAGTGGATTGGGAGGACAGAAACACCTGTGTGCTGTTTGGCGACGGCGCGGGGGCAGTAGTGCTGCAAAGAGTTGAGGAAGGCTATGGTATTTTATCCTCATATCTAGGAGCAGACGGCTTTAACGGTAGTGCGCTGGCACAGCCCGGTGGAGGGTCAAGAATTCCTGCTACTATAGAATCTGTAACCAACAAGCTTCACTTTGTTAAAATGGACGGCAGCGAGGTCTTCAAATTTGCGGTAAGGGTAATGGGAAAAGCAGCTATGGAGGCTTTGGAGCTATGTGGACTAACGCTTGAGGATATTGATTTTATGATACCTCATCAGGCTAATATTAGAATAATAGATGCTGCAGCAAAGCGATTAAAACTGCCTATGGAAAAGGTATATGTTAATTTAGATAGGTATGGCAATATGTCTGCTGCTTCTGTGCCCGTGGCATTAGATGAAGCGGTAAGAGAAAATCGCATTAAAAAAGGAGATATCGTTGTATTAGTGGCCTTTGGAGGAGGACTCACCTGGGGCTCCTCTGTGTTGAAATGGTCTAAGTAGCAGCTAAAAGGAGGGATACTGTGTTTAAGACAAGATTATGTGAAATATTAAATATTGAATACCCGATAATTCAAGGCGGGATGGCCTGGGTGGCAACAGCCGAATTGGCGGCGGCCGTATCGGAGGCAGGAGGTCTGGGCATCATTGCAGCAGGCAACGCTCCGGCAGAGGTTGTGGAGAAGGAAATAATAAAGGCCAAGAAGCTTACCAATAAGCCCTTTGGTGTCAATGTGATGCTGCTGTCACCCTTTGTTGAGGAGGTAGTGGCGGTTATCCTGAGGGAAAGGGTGGCCGTAGTAACAACGGGGGCAGGGAATCCCGGGAAGTACATAGAGGCCCTGAAGGGAATCGGTACAAAGATAATCCCGGTGGTGCCTTCAGTTGCATTAGCTAAGCGTATGGAAAAGCTAGGGGTGGATGCGGTGATAGTTGAAGGGACTGAAGCCGGAGGACATATTGGGGAGTTGACCACTATGGTTTTAGTGCCGCAGGTTGCCAACGAGGTTAGTATTCCTGTTATAGCTGCTGGTGGCATTGCAGACGGTAGGGGCCTTATCGCTGCCATGGCATTAGGTGCGGAAGGGGTACAGATTGGCACAAGATTTATCTGTTCCACAGAATGTGAGGTTCATGACAATTATAAGGATATGGTGCTAAAAGCCAAGGATAGAGACGCAATAGTAACAGCTAGATCTACCGGACATCCTGTTAGGGTTTTAAAGAACAAGCTGACTAAGGAATTTGCACAGATGGAAAAGGAGGGTGTCTCTCCTGAGGAGCTGGAAGCCTTTGGCACCGGCAAGCTAAGGATGGCGGTCGTTGAAGGAGATATACATAACGGCTCCGTCATGGCGGGACAAATAGCAGCTATGGTTACGGATATAAAGCCCTGCAAGGAGATCATCGAAGAGATTGTGGAGGACGCTAAAAATCAGCTTGATATATTAAGTAGGCTTACCAAGGAGGAGTAGCATTTATGAGTAAGACAGCTTTTGTATTCCCGGGACAGGGAGCTCAGTATGTTGGCATGGGTCAGGAGTTTGTCGGAGAATTTGCCGTTGCAAGGCAGATTTATGAGGAGGCCAGTGATTTTCTAGGCTATGACATGAGAAGGCTTTGCTTTGAAGGCCCTGAAGAGGAGCTTATAAAGACGGAAAACACTCAACCAGCATTATTGACCACGAGTATTGCAATAATGAAGGTTCTGGAGGCGGAGGGCTTTGATTGCCAGATGACTGCAGGCTTAAGCCTGGGGGAATATGGTGCACTTGTTAAGGCAGGGGCCTTCAAATTCAGCGATGCAGTAAGAATAGTGAGGAAACGCGGTAAGTTCATGCAGGAGGCAGTACCGATGGGTGTGGGCTCAATGGCAGCGATTTTGGGGCTGGATAGGTCACAGATAATTGCTTGCTTAGGCTCAGGCAGTGAATTTGGTATCGTTGAGGCAGCAAACTTCAATAGTCCAGGTCAAATCGTCCTGTCGGGAGAAATCAAGGCCCTGCAGGCGGCTGTTTCAAAGGCTATTGAGCTGGGAGCAAAAAAAGCAGTGATACTGCCGGTAAGTGCCCCCTTTCATTGCAGTCTTTTAAAGCCTGCAGGGGATAGACTCAGAGATGAGCTTATGACCTATAGCATCAATGCACCAAAAATCCAGGTGGTATCTAACTATAACGCAAAAATACTGGAAAACACTGATAATATCATCACAGCTCTTGTAGAGCAGGTCAGTAGCTCTGTATTATGGGAGGATTCAGTGGCGCTGATGCTGGAAAATGGCGTGGAACGCTTCATTGAAATCGGCCCAGGTAAAACACTATCTTCCTTTATCAAGCGGATAGCTAAGAACGTCGATAAGCAGGTTGAAATTCAAAATGTTGAAAATATGGCAACCTTTAAAGCCTTACTAGAAGGTATAAAGTAGGAGGGGATATTTTGAAACTAAGTGGAAAAAATGCAATGGTAACAGGAGGGTCCAGAGGAATCGGCAAAGCAATTGCCATGGCTCTGGCTAAAGAAGGAGCAAATGTTATAATCAACTATTCCAGCAATCCTGCAGCGGCTGAGGCGGTTGTACAGGAAATCGAGGCCTTAGGAGTTAAGGGCTTTGCGGTAAAAGGCAATGTCTCTCAACCGGAGGATGTAAAGGATATGCTGGAGAAAATTGAAGAGGTCTTTGATGGTGTTGACATTCTGGTAAACAATGCGGGAATAACCAGAGATAATCTCTTCATTCGTATGAAGGAGGAGGAATGGGATCAGGTTATGGATGTCAATCTAAAGGGTGTATTCCTCTGCACAAAGGCTGTTACAAGAAAGATGATAAAGCAAAAATTTGGCAAAATAATTAATATATCCTCAGTGGTGGGTGTGATGGGTAATCCAGGGCAGGCAAACTACTGTGCATCTAAGGCAGGGGTTATTGGCTTCACAAAATCAATAGCCAAGGAGCTGGCAGGAAAAAATATCTGTGTTAATGCCATTGCTCCCGGATTTATTGACACAGATATGACGGCTGTTCTATCAGATACGGTTAAGGATGAAATGCTGAAGCACATCCCTTTAAAAAGATATGGCAAACCTGAAGATATTGCAAATTTAGTTGTATTTTTAAGTAGTGATGCCTCCAACTATATAACCGGTCAGGTTATTCAGGTGGATGGCGGCATGGCAATGTAAAATAAAAAATCAATTTAAAATCGAGGAGGAAATAAAAATGGTATTTGAAAAGGTTAAAAAAATTATTGGTGAGCAATTAGGATTAGACGATGTATCAGGAGTTACACCACAAACCTCATTAATGGGAGACTTAGAGGCGGATTCACTGGATGCAGTAGAGATCATTATGGCGATTGAGGACGAATTTGGTGTAGAAATACCGGATGATGCAGCTGAGGGATTCAAAAACATAGGCGACATAGTTAAATACGTAGAAGCAAATCAATAGGGCTTAAGGGATTAGTTCCTTTAAGACGAGGGAGGTCAACGGAATGAAAAGACGAGTTGTGGTTACCGGCTTAGGCTGTATTACGCCAATAGGTATCGGAACGGATAATTTCTGGAGGGCGCTGCTGGAGGGGAAATCAGGCATAGATTATATTACAAGGTTCGATGCTGCGGATTATCCCACCAAAATTGCAGCCGAGGTGAAGGATTTTGTTCCGGAGGATTATATTGATAAAAAAGAAGTTAAGAAAATGGATAGATTCACTCAATTGGCGGTTGCAGCCTCACAAATGGCAGTGGAGGATGCAGAGCTGAAGCTTCAGGACATTGATTCAGAACGCTTTGGCGTGGTTCTAGGATCCGGCATAGGCGGCATCGGCACCCTTGAGGATCAACACGGTAAGCTTATGGAAAAGGGTGCAAAGAGGGTAAGTCCCTTTTTTATACCGATGATGATTTCTAATCTAGGTGCGGGCTATGTGTCAATAGCCCTTGGGGCAAAGGGACCAAACACTACAGTGGTCACCGCTTGCGCTTCTTCTACCAATGCCATCGGTGAAGCCTTTAAGATCATACAAAGAGGAGATGCTGATTTAATGATAACCGGAGGGATGGAGGCATCTATCACGCCACTATCAATAGCAGGCTTTTGCTCCATGAAGGCAATGTCCACTCATAATGAGGAGCCGCAGAAAGCCAGCAGACCCTTCGATTCTAACCGTGACGGCTTTGTAATGGGAGAAGGCTCTGGCATACTGCTGCTGGAGGATTTGGAGCATGCGCTGAAAAGAGGAGCTAAAATATATGCAGAGGTAGCAGGCTATGGTATGAGTGCGGATGCCCACCACATCACCTCACCGTCACCGGACGGTGAAGGAGCCGCCAGATCCATGCTTAATGCCCTCAAGGACGCTGGTATAGACTATGGCGAAATAGATTATATCAATGCTCATGGCACCAGCACACCCTATAATGATAAGTTTGAAACAATGGCCATTAAATCGGTATTCAAGGCCCATGCCTATCAACTGTCCGTCAGCTCAACAAAATCAATGACGGGACATCTTCTGGGAGCTGCCGGCAGCATAGAGGCTATAGCATGTATCATGGCTATACAGGAAAGCAAGATTCCCCCTACGATAAATCTGGAGAATCCTGATCCTGAGCTGGATTTAGATTATGTGCCGAATCAATACAAGGAGAGGAATGTGGATTATGCTTTATCCAACTCCCTTGGATTTGGTGGACATAATGCAACCATTATTCTAAAAAAGTATGAGTAGCATATAGCCCTCACATGGTATATGCCATTGCTTCGCTAATAAAATATCACAAAAAAATAATTATAGGAATTTTTTTTCCTATAATTATTTTTTTAAGGGAGAGAATATAGTATATTAGACTTATAACAAAAAATAACCATGGAGCTTTATTATTTAAGTTCAAATGGATTTGCTTTGGAGTGTGAAACAATGACGATTTCAAAAAATCGAGAACTATTGCTGACGGAGCTGCAAGGAGAGATTGGGTATAGCTATAGCAATGCAATGCTTCTGAATGAGGCATTGACCCATAGCTCATATGCAAATGAGTCAAAGAGCAAAAGACTCAGTCACAATGAAAGGCTTGAATTCCTAGGGGATTCAGTTTTAAGTCTAATAGTAAGTGATTATATCTTTACAAAGTTTAAAAGTCTACCGGAGGGCGAGCTTACTAAGGTTAGGGCCAATGTGGTGTGTGAGCCTGCTCTGGCTGCTAAGGCCAGAGCGATTAATCTCGGCAGATTTCTTATGCTGGGCAAGGGTGAGGAATTAACCGGCGGAAGGACGAGGAACTCTATTTTAGCAGATGCCTTCGAGGCACTTCTAGGTTCAATGTACATAGACGGAGGTCTGGAGGTTGTAAGGAATTTTGTTTTAAATCGGATGACCGATGTGATGGAGCTGGCCTGCTCCGGAAGCTTTTTTAAGGATTACAAGACTCAGCTGCAGGAGCTGCTGCAGAGTAAAACTACCGATAAGATAGTTTATCAGGTGGTAAAGGAAACAGGACCGGACCACGATAAAACCTTCTGTGTAGAGGTTTCAGTCAATAGCGAGGTGCTGGGAAGTGGAGAAGGTAAAAGCAAGAAGCTGGCTGAGCAGAATGCCGCTCAGATTGCGATAGAAAAGGTAAGGGAGATATATGAGTAGCAAAATAATACCTATTTTCATACCCCATATAGGTTGTCCTCACGATTGCAGCTTTTGCAATCAAAAGAAAATTGCCGGTGAAATTACTGACGTTACGGGTAGTGATGTCAGTAATATGATCCGGCATTATTTAAATACCATGCCGTCTGAAGATTGCCATAAGGAGGTAGCCTTCTTTGGCGGCAGCTTTACAGGCCTAAGCAAAGAAAAGCAGGAGGAGCTACTGCTGCCGGCCTGGAGGGCAAAGGAGGAGGGTCGTATACAGGATATAAGAATCTCCACAAGGCCCGATTATATATCTGCTGGCATACTGCAGCATATTAATCAGCTTGGGGTTTCCATAATAGAGCTGGGGGTACAATCAACCGATCCTGAGGTTTTACTATTGAATCAAAGAGGTCATAGCAGAGAGGCTGTTAATAAGGCTGTAATGCTGATCAGAGGCTTTAGCTTTAAACTAGGACTACAAATGATGGTGGGACTTTTGGGGGATACAGAGGCAACGGTAATAAATACAGCAAGGGAGCTGGTAAGATTAAAGCCAGATTTTGTGAGGGTTTATCCTACTATTGTCATCAAGGACACCCATCTCGAGAGACTATATTTGGAGGGGAAATATCAGCCCTTTTCCCTGAAACAGGCAGTAGATTGCTGTGTAGAAGTATTGAAGCTTTTTCGAGAGGCGGAGATACCGGTTATTAGAATGGGGCTTCAGAGCACCGAAGAGATAGCCTTCGGAAAGAGTATTGTCGCAGGACCTTATCATCCTGCCTTTAGAGAGCTGGTGGAGGCCGAAATCTACAGAGAGCTGATTGATCAGCAGCTTAAACCACTGGCGCCAAAACCCGGTGCCATAGTTAGAATTACCTGTAATCTTAAGGAATGTTCTAAGGTTGCGGGCTTAAAGCAATCCAACAAGATTTATCTTAAGGAAGCCTACGGCCTATCCAAAATTAGTATCAAGTCCAGCGATATTGTGGATAAGGGCAGGGTGCTGGTGGAGATTGTGGAGAAATGAATTGGTTTTTCCACGGATGAGGTTTTTCCTCGTATAAATACTTTTGGTCTATAGAGTTCTAGAGCTCTTTGTGGTAAAATATATCAGGATACATATCGACTTTTTTCGAGGTGATTTTTTTGTTTTTAAAAAGGCTTGAAATTCAAGGGTTTAAATCCTTTGCAGATAAAATTGAAATGCAGTACCAAAAAGGGATTACCAGCGTGGTAGGCCCTAATGGCAGTGGTAAAAGCAATATCTCTGACTCCATTAGATGGGTACTGGGAGAACAGAGTCCTAAGACCCTAAGGGGAAGCAAGATGGAGGATATCATTTTTGCCGGAACCACCGCAAGAAAACCTGTAGGTATGGCAGAGGTGTCCATTACCTTTGATAATACCTCTCAAATGATGCCATTGGACTATGGGGAGGTAACCATAACAAGAAGGGTATATCGATCTGGTGAAAGTGAATATTACTTAAATAAATCCTCCTGCAGGCTGAAGGATATACGAGAGCTTTTGATGGATACCGGAATAGGCAAGGAAGGCTATTCTATTATCGGTCAGGGTAAGATAGATGAAATATTAAGCAATAAGCCGGAGGACAGAAGACAGATATTTGAAGAGGCGGCAGGTATAGTGAAATACCGGACCAGGAAGGAGGAGGCTGAGAAAAAGCTTACCTCAACAAAGGACAACCTTTCCAGAGTTCTGGATATACTGCACGAGCTGGAAAATCAGCTGGAGCCGCTAAGAAGACAGAGTACAAAGGCCCAAAGATATAAGGAGCTGAAGGCAAAGCTTTTAAGGCTGGAGGTAAATCTATTTATTAGAGAAATCGATAAAATAGAGGAAGAATTAAAGCTAATACTATTACAGCTGGAGGAGCTTAAGGAAGCCCTAGAAGAAGAGCAAAGTAAAAAGCAGCAGCATACCGGTAAGCTTCAGCTGATAAGAGAGACCTTAAAGGCTTGTGATGATGAGTTTAGCATCATACAAAACAACTATTATCAAACGGAAAACGCCATTAAGGAGAAGGAAGGCCAAAATAGCTTAAGTCATGAGAAGATTGCACATAACAATGAAAATATAGATAGGCTTAAGCAGGAGATAGTAAGGCTTGAAGCCTACGAGCTACAGCTTTCTCAGCAGCAGCAGGAAAAGCAGCTCCAGCTGGAAACAATTCATATCCAGCTGGAGGCGGTGGAGCAGCAGCTGAAGGAAAAGCTGGTAAGCTATGATGCCATGGCAGGTGGAAATCTGGATAAGGAAAGGGATATGGAGGCTTCAAAGGGCCAGATTATTGAAACCTTAAACGAGATATCCGATAAGAAAAGTGAGTTGAATAGCTTAAGAACCCTTTTAAAAACTATGGAGGAAAGAATTCAGCAGCTAAAGAGGGATGCTGATGCTCTGGAGGAGAATAAAAGGATTAATCAGGCTTCAATTGAAAATCTTTCTGAGCAGCAGGCGGAATTATCTGCTGACATTAAGACAATTCAGCAGCATGAAGTAAGTAAAAATATGGAAATCAAAGAAATGGATGTTCAACTGACAAAGCTCATTAAGGAGCTGGAGCAATACAAGGCCCAGCTTAATCATAAGGTATCCAGAAGAAATGTACTGGAGGAGATGGAAAAGGAGCATGACGGCTTTAATAAAAGCGTTAAAAACATCCTTTCAGCCTGCCAGAGAAATACAGAGCTGGGTAAGGGCATTCACGGGGTTGTTGCCGATCTGCTGAGGGTGCCCAAGGGCTACGAGCTGGCGATAGAAACAGCTCTGGGCTCAGCCATTCAAAATATTGTCAGCGAAGACGAAAATGATGCCAAAAGGCTAATACAGCATATGAAGAAGCATAACCTGGGCAGAATCACCATATTGCCTATTTCTTCAATGCAGAGCAGGGGTATCAGCCACGAGGAGCAGCAGGTATTAAAAAGATTTAACGAGGTGGAGGTTGCCCTCCAGGTAATTGAAGCCGATGCAAAATATAAGAATGTTTTCTCTAATTTACTGGGAAGGGTGTTAATCGTTCCTAATCTGGAGATTGGGATCGAAGTGGCCAGAGGGCTGCAATATCGTATGAAGATCGTGACGGTGGATGGGGATATCATCAATATCGGCGGCTCCTTAACCGGAGGCAGTCAATTTAATGCCGGCAGCGGTTCTTCAGGTATTCTAGGCCGAAGACGAGAGCTGGAGGACCTCATATCTACAATAAGTAATATGGACAAGGAATTTAGTAGCATGTCAGAGGGTCATAGGCGGCTTTTAGCAGATAAAGACAAGGGTCAGAGTGAAATAGAAGGACTAAAGCAGCAGCAGCAGGATTATAGAATACAGGAAATTACATTGAAAAACAGCCTGCAGCAGGCACAGCAGGAGCAACAGCAGCTGGAGTCAAGACTAAGGCAGGGAGCTGCAGAGCTTAAGCAGCTGTCGGACATTAACCATGAGACCTCAGAAAAGATAGCTGCATATGAAGCTGAAATTCAGCTGTTGGAAAATAAGAATGCCGACACTCAAAAAATCATTGCTGAAATGCAGGGGGATTTGAATATTGAAAAACAAAGGCTGGATTCTCTAAATCGGGAAATGACTCAGGATAAGGTGCGTCTAGCCTCTGTAATGGAGCAAAAGAAATCCCTACAGCAGGAAATAAATCAAATTAAAGAGGGTACTAGAGCGAATCAGGCAGATTTAGCTGCTAAGAGAAATGAGGTTAAAGAGGTTAGTGGAAAATATATCGAGCTGAAGGAGGCCCTTCTTGAAACACAGCAGGAGCTCAACAAATTGGCTGAGGAAGCCGGCCGATTGGAGCTGAAGCTGAAGGCCCTTAAGGACAGAAAGAGTCAGCTGCAGGCAGAGGAGTCTGAGGAATTAAAGGCATCTGAGGCGCTGGACAAAGGGATCAACCATTTGCAGGAGGCTATGCACAAGCTGGATTTAAAGCGTACAAGATCTGAAATCCAGCAGCAGAATTTCTATAATAAGCTATGGGAGGATTATGAGCTTAGCTACAATGGTGCTTTAGAAATGAAGGAGGAAGTCGAGGATATTCCACAGGCCAATAGAGACATTAAAAAATATAAGGATGAAATCAAGGGGCTTGGTAATATTAACCTTGAGGCCATAGAGGAATATGAGAAGGTCAGGGAAAGATATGAATTCCTTAAACAACAGCAGCAGGAGCTGAATGAGGCTCAGGAATCCTTGGCGGATGTCATCAAGGAAATGGAAAAAACTATGCAAAAGCAGTTTCTTGCACAATTTCAAATAATAAAAGAAAACTTTAATCAGGTTTTTGTGAAGCTTTTTGGCGGAGGGAAGGCTGATTTAATATTGGAGGAGAGCGAAGATATCCTGAAGTGTGGCATAGACATTATCGCTCAGCCACCGGGGAAAAAGCTTCAAAATCTTTCCTTGCTATCCGGTGGCGAAAGGGCTCTGACGGCTATCTCACTATTGTTTGCCATACTTTTAGTAAAGCCAAGCCCCTTCTGTATACTGGATGAGATTGAGGCAGCTCTGGATGATGCCAATGTTCATCGGTTTGCACAGTTCCTGAAGGAGCTATCAGAGACCACGCAGTTTATCGTAGTGACACATAGAAAGGGCACCATGGAAATAGCAGATGTATTATACGGGGTTACGATGGAGGAGCAGGGGGTATCCAAGCTGGTATCCGTCAAGCTAACCGACAATAAAAACGAAGAAATCGCTAGCTAGGAGGGAATCAATTGTCAGTATTTAAGAAGATATTCAATAGATTTAAAAAGGATGAAGAGGCTGATAAAGAAATAATGGAGGAGCTTCAGGAGGAAGGCGAGGTTTCTGAGGAGGAAATACTAAAGGAGCTGGAGAGCTATTCTGAGGAGGAAGCAGAAGTGTTTCCCGGCCTTGAGGAGGCAGAGGATATAAATGAGGAAGAAGAGCTTGAAGCGGACATTGAAGCACTGATTGTCCCTGAAGAGGAATATGAGGTAGAGGCTGAAGATGAGGAGGGCCCTGTAGAAAGGGTGAGCCTGTTTAAACGCCTGAAGGAGGGTCTTTCAAAGACCAAGCAGGGGATTACAGGAAAAATAGAAACCCTGATAAAGTCCTATCAAAAGGTGGATGAGGAGCTGCTGGAGGAGCTGGAGGAGATTCTGATTACGGCCGATCTTGGCGTTCAGACCACCATGGAAATTATGGACAGTATCAGAGCAGGTATAAAAAAGCAGAATATCAAGGAGCCTGAGGCAGTAAAAGAGCTTTTGAAGGATAAACTGAAGGAAATATTGGAGTCCCTCTCTGCTGACGAAAAGCTTAAGCTTGAGCCAAGCCCGGCAATCGTATTGGTTGTGGGTGTCAATGGTGTAGGGAAGACAACCTCCATAGGAAAAATCGCCCATAAACTAAAAAAACAAAACAAGAAGGTACTGCTGGCAGCAGGAGACACCTTTAGAGCAGCCGCCAGCGATCAATTAAAAATTTGGGGAGACAGAGTAGGGGTAGAGGTCATACGCCATCAGGAGGGAGCTGACCCAGGTGCAGTCGTATACGATGCAATAGCTGCTGCTAAGGCGAGAAAGGTGGATGTCCTCATATGTGACACTGCAGGACGTTTACACAATAAAAAGAATCTGATGAGTGAGCTGGGGAAAATATTCAAGATTGTTGACAGGGAATATGGAGAAGCGACTAAAGAGGTGCTGCTGGTGCTGGATGCAACAACTGGACAAAATGCGATTCAGCAGGCCAAGATATTTAAAGAGGTTGCCGATATCACTGGCCTGGTATTGACCAAGCTGGACGGTACAGCAAAGGGCGGTGTCGTCATTGCCATCAGCAGTGAGCTGAAGATACCCGTGAAGCTGATCGGTGTAGGTGAAAAAATGGAGGATCTGCAGGATTTCGAAGCAAAATCCTTTGTTGAGGCTCTTTTTGGGGAATAGTAAGGATGTAAAGAAAAAAACATTGACAGCCTAATGCTTTTTGTTATACAATACTTTGTGTAAAGGAATTAACCTTTACACTTGGAGGGCAGGATATTGCTTATGATTGAAAAGACAATTGAAATCGCAATGCTATACGATTTTTATAGTCATCTCTTAACTGAAAAGCAGCAGGAAATGATTGATTTGTATTACAATCAGGATTTTTCCCTTGGGGAAATTGCCGAGGCCTTTCAGATATCAAGACAAGCAGTATACGACACCATTAAGCGTACAGAAAAAATTCTCTATGAATATGAGGAAAAGCTGAGGCTGATTCATTTAACCGAAGAAAAAAATCAGAGCTATGAAGCGCTATTAAAGCATGTTAATATATTGGATGATAAGATAGACAATGATGCCTCGAAGGAGGATATCAAGGACTATATCACATTAATCAGAAACAAACTGAAGGAAATGCTTAATCAATAGATATTCGAGGAGGTTTCAAAATGGTTTTTGAGGGCTTGGCAGAGAAACTTCAAAATACCTTGAATAAGCTGAAGGGCAAAGGAAAAATCAGTGAAAAGGACTTAACCGAGGCGATGAGAGAGGTTAAGCTTGCCCTGCTGGAGGCAGACGTTAACTTTAAGGTTGTAAAGGACTTTATCAACAAGGTAAAGGAAAGGGCAATCGGAGCTGATGTGTTGGAGAGTCTGACCCCCGGTCAACAGGTTATTAAAATTGTTAATGAAGAGCTTACAGCTCTTATGGGTTCCACCAATAGTAAGATCATATTTGCTTCAAAGCCACCCACCATCATTATGCTGGTGGGGTTGCAGGGGGCAGGTAAAACAACCACCAGCGGTAAGCTGGCGGGCTTAATGAAAAAACAGGGTAAAAGACCCCTATTGATTGCAGGGGATATTTATAGACCGGCAGCTATAAAGCAGCTGGAGGTAGTCGGTGGTCAGGTGGAGGTACCTGTATTTACAATGGGTGACAAGCAAAACCCTGTAGATATAGCTAAAGCAGGTATTGAGCATGGCTTCAGACATGGCAATGATGTGATTATCATAGATACCGCCGGACGTTTACACATAGACGATAACCTTATGGGAGAGCTTCAAGGCATAAAGGCAACGGTTAAACCCCATGAGATACTCCTTGTAGTAGATGCCATGACTGGGCAGGATGCTGTAAACGTGGCAGAGCATTTCAATGAAAAGCTGGGCATAGATGGGGTTATCCTCACAAAGCTGGATGGTGACACCAGAGGTGGTGCTGCCCTTTCTGTAAGAGCGGTAACCAATAAGCCGATAAAGTTTGCAGCTATGGGAGAAAAGCTGACAGATTTAGAACCCTTCCATCCTGATAGAATGGCTTCAAGAATCCTGGGAATGGGTGACGTATTAAGTCTTATTGAAAAGGCTCAGGAAAACTTCGATGCTAAAAAGGCAAAGGAGCTGGAGAGTAAAATAAGAACTCAGCAGTTTACCTTTGATGATTTTCTTGACCAGCTGCAGCAGGTTAAGAGCATGGGGCCTTTAAATCAATTGCTGGAAATGATACCCGGTGCTGGCAAGCAGCTTAAAAATATTGACGTGGATGAAAAGGAGCTGGTGCATATACAGGCCATTATTCAATCCATGACAAAGGCTGAAAGAAAGGACCCTTCTGTTATCAATGGTAGCAGGAGAAAGCGTATAGCAGCTGGAAGCGGCACCACAGTTCAGCAGGTAAATCGGCTGCTAAAGCAATTTGATCAAACAAGAAAGATGATGAAGCAGTTTGCTGATATGGAAAAGACAATGAAGAAGGGTGGAAAAATGAAACTTCCATTCTTTGGAAAATAAATTTGAAATGTATTAGAATTTAAAGGAGGTGAAATCATGGCTGTTAAAATAAGATTAAAGAGAATGGGTGCTCATAAGAAACCTTTCTATAGAATTGTAGTTGCTGATTCAAGAGCACCAAGAGATGGTAGATTCATCGAGGAAATCGGTTTTTATAATCCAGTTTCAGAACCAAAGGAAATTAAAATCGACGATCAAAAAGCTCTTAAGTGGTTGCAAACTGGTGCTCAACCTACAGACACAGTTAAGTATTTACTTAAGAAAAATGGCATTATTGAATAATAATGACTTTAGGGGGTTTTACCTATGGGCGAATTAGTAAAAGTAATAGCTAAGGCTTTAGTTGATAATCCGGATGAGGTTTTCGTTAACGAAGTTGAAGGTAATCAATCGATTATTGTAGAGCTAAAAGTAGCCCCAGAAGATATGGGAAAGGTTATTGGCAAGCAAGGTAGAATTGCCAAGGCCATTAGAACTGTAGTAAAAGCTGCAGCAACCAAGGATAACAAAAGAGTAATCGTTGAGATTATATAAGGATTAGGGATAACCTAATCCTTATTCCCTATAGTTAAGAAAATAAATGACACAAGGCACTAGCGCTTCGTGGCAGTTAAAGCTTAGGTTAAACCCTGGGGGAAATTTTTAATTGCAAGAAGCACGACGTATCTCATGGGATCGTTATGGCAACTATAATAATGAATATTCTTTTTAAGGTTAGATTAAAGTAGGTGATAAAATGAAAAGCTTACGGGTAGGTCAAATTGTCAACACCCACGGAATAAGGGGGGGCCTGAAGGTGATACCCTTGACAGACTATGATGAGCGCTTTGAGGAACTAAAGTGGGTATATATTGAGGGCTTGGAGGAAAAATTCTATATAACCTCCCTTCAGTATCAAAAAAATAATCTCATCATCACCTTTAAGGGATATCAGGATATTAATCTGGTTGAAAAATTCAAGGGAAAATATCTGATTATAGATGAAACCCAACGCAGGCAGCTGCCGGAGGACACCTATTACATAGCAGATATTTTAGGGCTTGAGGTGTATACGGTAGAAGGCGATTTTCTGGGAAAAATAAAAGATGTTCTGCAGGCAGGCTCCAATGAGGTTTATTTAATAGAGGCTGTGGGGGGTAAGGAAATAATGATTCCTGCCGTCAAAGAATTTGTGCCGGAAATAGACCTGAAAAATAAGCGCATAACGGTGAAGCCTATTGAAGGAATGATAGAATGATTATTAGGATATTGACGCTATTTCCTGAAATGTTTGAGGGGCCGATGGGCTCCAGTATCGTTCAACGAGGCAAGGACAAGGGACTTCTTGATATCGCCTGTATTAACATCAGAGACTATGCGGATAACAAGCATAAGAAGGTGGATGATTACCCCTATGGGGGTGGTGCCGGAATGGTGATGACACCCCAGCCGATATTTGATTGCCATGAGGCGGTGACGAAGGCTTTTGGTGAAGGTAAAAGACCCAGGACCATATACATGACCCCAAAGGGAAGGCACTTTAATCAGGCTATGGCTGGTGAGCTTTCACAGGAGCAGGAGCTGATATTCCTCTGCGGCCATTATGAAGGCATCGACCAACGGGTTATAGATAATCTTGTAACTGATGAGCTTTCCATAGGAGACTATGTACTCACAGGCGGAGAGCTGGCGGCGATGGTGGTAATCGATGCAGTGGCCCGTTTGATACCGGGAGTATTGTCACAGTCGGAATCCTATGAAGAAGAGTCTATTCAATCGGGGCTTTTGGAATACCCCCATTATACCAGACCCAGCAGCTTTAGGGACATGGACATTCCTGAAGTTCTAATCTCAGGAAATCATAAAAATATTGATCTTTGGAGAAGGAAGATGGCCTTGAGGCTAACCCTTGAACGCCGGCCTGATCTATTGGAGAATTTTCCTTTAACTAAGCAGGATAAAAAGCTGCTGGAGGCAATAAAGGATGAAGCGCAAAAAAAAGATTAATAAATATAATTTACAAGCTATTGCCATATAAATATGGTTATGATATAATAGCAAAGGTATTACGGGCGGTCCTCTGTGAATGGGAATCATAAGAACGTCTATGAAGGAAGGAGGGACAACTATGGATTTATTAAAAGCTGTAACAAATGATCATCTTAAAAAAGATATGACTCCTTTTAATGTAGGTGATACAGTTAAGGTGCACGTTAGAATTAAAGAGGGCACTAGAGAAAGAGTTCAGGTTTTCGAAGGAATCTGCATCAAGCGACAAGGCGGCGGCATCGCTGAAACCTTTACAGTAAGAAGAATTTCTTACGGAGTTGGTGTTGAAAGAACATTCCCGGTACATTCACCTAAGATTGAAAAAATCGAGGTACTTGCTCGTGGTAAGGTTAGAAGAGCTAGACTATACTATCTTCGTGGAAGAATTGGTAAGGCAGCCTTCAAGATTAAGGAAAAGAAGAGATTCGAGAAGTAATCAAAAGGGACTGGAGACAGTCCCTTTGTTAATTTCAAACACAAGGGGACGGTTCTTCTGTGTTGTTAGTCCTCTGGGAACAGGACACAGAGGGACGG
Organism: Clostridiaceae bacterium; assembly: GCA_018432235.1. Lineage (GTDB taxonomy): Bacteria > Bacillota > Clostridia > Peptostreptococcales > Natronincolaceae > M1-B18. The sequence continues at coordinate 231,153 of JAHDLO010000015.1, forward strand.
TTCTCTTGTGTCGTTATACTTCGAACACAAGAGAACCGTCCCCCTGTGTTCTGCAAGAGAACCGTCCCCTTGTGCTCTGTGCTCTATGAATGGATTTTAAGATAGATATAGATACTATTAAGGTATTATATACACATGCTAGAAAGCGATGAATAGCTGTGTAGTAAAGGAGCTGATGCTATGAATATAAATTGGTATCCCGGTCATATGAAGAAGACAAGAGAGCTGCTTCAGCAGCAGCTTAAGCTGGTGGACATTGTATTCGAGCTGTTGGACGCCAGAATTCCCTTAAGCAGTAAAAATCCTGATATTGATGCCATAGTTGGAGGCAAGCCCAGGGTGATCATATTAAACAAGGCGGACCTTGCCAACGAGCAGGCCACCAACAGCTGGATTAAATATTTTAAAAGCAAGGGCATTACAGCTATTCCCGTCAACACCATCAGCGGTGAGGGCCTGAGATTGGCTATTAATGAAGGGGAAAATGTATTTAAGGAAAAAATGCAGGCCCTAATAGACAAGGGGAGACGAGCCAGAGCCATGAGGGTGATGGTGGTGGGCATACCCAATGTCGGTAAATCCTCCATCATAAATAAGCTGGTGGGACGTAAGGGTGCAATAACCGGTGATCGTCCCGGCGTTACAAAGGGGAAGCAATGGCTTAGGGTAAAGGGAGATTTAGAGATATTGGATACTCCCGGTATATTATGGCCAAAATTTGAGGATCAAGAGGTTGCTAAAAGACTGGCATTTACAGGGGCCATAAAGGATGAGATAATGGATATAGAAACCCTTGCCCTTAGGCTGGTGGAGTATCTGGACATACATAATAGGGAAGAATTATATCAACGCTATAATTTAGAGGGTGAATTCCAACAGGGGATTGACATCATGGATCAGATTGCTTTGAATAGAGGCTGTATTCTGAAGGGTAAAGAAATAGACTACACAAGAGTTGCAAACATTATTCTCGATGAGTTCAGGGCAGGAAGGATTGGAAGAATTTCTCTGGAAACACCGCAAAGTCTAAACTTAATATAATAAATAGCATTGGGGGGACATGTTATGGATTTATTAGAAATTGAACGGGGTTTATGGGAGGCGGGCTATGGCAATATCGCTGGCTGTGATGAGGTGGGTCGCGGCTGTCTTTTTGGCAGTGTTTTGGCTGCTGCTGTAATATTGCCGCATAATCTGAGGATAGAGGGTGTAAATGACTCAAAGCTTTTATCACCTAAAAAACGAGAGTACTTTTATGAAATAATAAAGGAAAAGGCTATTGCCATAGGCGTTGGCACAATACCTGCATCAATTATAGACCAGATTAATATCAAAAACGCTGTAAAGCTGGCTATGAAAAAGGCCTTAACCACAATGAAGGACCCAGATGGAAATCTTATTGTACCGGATTACATATTGGTGGATGCTGAAACCGTTGATATTCAAATACCCCAGAGGGCGATAATAAAGGGAGATTCTACAGCTCAGTCCATAGCTGCTGCCTCTATAGTTGCAAAGGTCATAAGAGACAGAATGTGCCTTAAATGGGCAGAGGAATATCCATTGTATGGTCTGGAGCAGCACAAGGGGTATGGAACTAAGCAGCATGTAGAGGCATTGCTGACCCACGGTCCCAGCGATTTACATAGAATGACCTTCTTGAAAAAAATCATTTAGGTGAAAAGTATGAAAAAGGAATTGGGAAGCTGGGGAGAAGCCAGAGCTAATGAATACTTAAGGGAAAAAGGCTATAAAATCCTCTTCACTAATTACAGGACAAAAATAGGAGAAATAGATATCATAGCCACAAAGGGTAATAGTCTATCCTTCATAGAGGTTAAAACACGAAGCAATGAGCTGTATGGCAAGCCCAGGGAGGCTGTAAATTATAAAAAGCAATTGACCTACGCAAGGGTTGCAGAGCAATTTATTCAGCAGCAGAGATGCGATTATGTTAATTACCGATTTGATGTTATAGAGATAATTAAATGTAATGAAGGTTGCAAAATTCAGCATATTGAAGAGGCCTTCGGAGTATAAATGCCAGCATCGTTTGATGCTGGCTAGTTTGTTTTTTTGAAGGAATTCATTTACCTATAGGTCCCCAACAGATAGCGGTACAAACAAAATATAGTAAATATGTATTATAATGCAAAATAAAGAAGGAATTGCTCATATTATGTAGAAATCTAAATTGACAGTTTAGATTTAGCATACATAGATTTTAGCTAAATTTATCCTCAATAAAAGGAAAGGAGGAGGTAAGACACGTTCTTACCCAATCATTATGAAGGCAAAGCATAAAAGTTTTTTTAGGTTTGCTATAATCATTGTTTTAATTTTTTTTATTGAGGGTGGGCTGGCGGTTTCAGCTGAAGAGGCTGATCTCCCTAATACCGTCACCCTTCAATTAGGAAGCCCCTACATAACAATCAATGAAGTAAATATTAAGGAAATTGTCGAGGGAAAGCAAATCACACCCTTCCTAGATGGCGAAACCACCCTAGTACCAATAAGATCCATAGTAGAGGGATTAGGGGGATATGTTTACTTTGATGAACAGGAGCAAAGGATAGCTTTAGAACTAAATGAGAACATCGTTTTTTGTGGCTGGGTAGATACGATGCCTATCATAATGGAAATCGTAAAACCTTAGCAGTGACGCCTAAGGTAATAGACGGCAACACTATGGTTCCTATTAGATTTGTTGCAGAAAGCTTGAATTGTGATGTCCAGTGGATAGAGGCTTCAAAAACAATAAAAATAACTGCTAATCTTATTTCTAAGAACCCTGAGGAGGTAAGAATAAGAATAGACGGTAATTATCTTACCTGTGTAGCAACTATTGAAAATGGAATCGCTCTTGCGTCTTATACAGAAATAGCCGAAGCCCTGGGGGCTTCAATTGATTGGAATTTTGAAACAAAAGAGCTGATTATAAAGCGGTTTGATAAAATAATACATATGCAAATTGGCAGTAAAAAGGCGATAGTAAACGGAACTGAGATTCAGCTGGAGGCAGCCCCAATTCTATTGATGGCATATTATAATGATGACTTTTGGAGAGATTATTCAATATTAGTACCTGTAGAATTTATAGCAGAGGAATTGGGAAATTTAACTGGTTGGGGAAAAGTCAGTTATGGCAACTCGAAAACGTCTTATAATTGCATCTATATTGTTGACAGCATTGGAAGGATTAATTATTCTTTTGATCAGCAATTATGGGCAATTGCACCCAGTATTAATATCAATACCTATAATGGCGGTTACTATGATATAATTGGTGGTTTTGGAAGAAGCTTATATAATACGCGGCTATACAAACGACATTTAAGCGACGGCTGGGGTATTGAAGGCAGAGATGACTATATCAATGCAGTTGAGCATCTCGCATTAGGACAGGACACTATACCTTATGGCTATCTAAGTGTATCGCTGGAAGACAAAGATATAGATGCTATGAAAAATAGTATAGCCGATCCCTATTCAAGAGAGTTGTTCGAGATACATTTCTATGAAAAATATAAGGATGCTCTCATGGACAAAGGACTGATAGCATGGGATTATGCCAGGATTGTCCAAATATCAGGATGGGCATATGTCGCTGGATATGTAAGCTTAGAAGAAGCCTATGATATTAGCATGGAGGCTTCAAAGGTATTGCAGAAGGCTTACTCCTCTTGGGAGGAATTTGCCGAGCATTATATGATTGGATATGAGTTTTGGTCCGGTACTTTTCGGGAAGATAATACAACATTAGCCTACAAAAGGCATGTATTAAATCAAGAGCTTCTTAATGATCCTGATAGCCCATGGTCAAAGCTTCCTTGGGATTTGGACTTGAATACCACAGACTTTTAATAGAGAAACCAGATTAATAAAAAGTATAAAGCAAGCCTTTTGGATGCTTTATACTTTTATTTTTTCTAAACCTATTGAGATGGGCTTTTGTTTCCGTTCAACAGGGAGTCTATTGACCTTGTGGGTGTATTGGGATAATCAATCACCTCTCCCTCCCAGGTCCTGATTTTTACATAATCCTTGCCCCTGGATATCATGTATTGAGGCATAATAGGGGTTTTTCCCTTGCCGTCTGGCGCATTGATAATATATGTTGGTATGGCCATACCAGAGGTATAGCCTCTTAGATATTCCATTATCTCAATACCCTCATCGACTGAAGTATTAAAATGTGTCGTTCCGATTACCTTTTTAGCATGAAATATATAGTATGGCTTAACACGGCATTTTAACAGCTCTTGATTCAAGAGTCTCATGACAAATTTATTGTTATTGACACCATTTAGCAGAACCGCCTGATTACCCAGTGGTATTCCTGCATTAGCCAGTCGGTTGCAGGCCTCCAGCGACTCAGTCGTAATTTCAGCTGGATGATTAAAATGTGTATTAATATAAATGGGTGCATACTTCTTTAATATAGAAAGTAAATGATCAGATATTCTTTGGGGCATAGTTACGGGTGTTCTGGTGCCAATTCGTATATAATCCACAGTGGGTATAGCATGGAGCTCCTTCAGCAGCCATTCGATAGCCGAGTCGGAAAGTGTGAAGGGATCTCCTCCTGTAATAAGAACATCTCTAATCTCAGGATTACTTTTAATATAATCGATGGAGTCCTTCAAAGCATGTCGAGACGTGTGCTGGTCTAGGGTTCCTATATTTCTTCTCCGCTGACAATGACGACAATACATGGCACATTCATTTGTAACATTAATGATTAGACGGTCAGGATATCTTCTGGTGATGCTTCCGGCGGGATTGGTGTACTCCTCTGCCATAGGGTCAATTTTTCCCAGCTTCTGAGCGATCTCCAGCTTTGTAGGTATTGACATTAGCTTAATAGGACAATAGGGATCATCATCATCGATTAAGGATAAATAATAGGGGGATATCGACCATCTGAATTTTTTTTGTACCTTTTTTATAGCTTCTATTTCCTGTTCTGTTAAGCTGATAATGCTTGATAAAGCTTCCACATCAGATATTCTATTCTTCAGCTGCCACTGCCATTGGCGCCAATCCTCTTCAGTTCCACTTAACATTGTTAATATTTTTTTCTTCTTTTCTAGCTTTTTCATTTCCCGGGCTTGAGACAACCCCTTTGGTATACTATCCTTGATAGAAAGGTAATCTTCGATTTTAGACTTTAACACTTCAGCACGTCGTAGTGATATATCGCGACTATTTTCCAGTTGTAAATTTTCCATCGTATCTCCTCCTTTAAAGTTTTTAGTCAACAGCTGTTATACATAAGTCAGCTAAGACCAATGAAAATTTATCAAGGCTGCCCTTGAATAAAATTCCCCTGCTAAAAGAGGATTGTCTCATATCAAAATAAGGAAAGAACAAAAAAACGTTAAAGCTCACCGATGTTAAGGATGCTTATTTTATGATTGATACAGAAGAAGAATAAAAGCTTGCTTGAAGTGAATTGGAGAACTTCTTCAGAAAAGTCGGTCATGTCTTGGAATTTTATCATATATAGATTTATATGTCAAATTGACAGGATTATTCCATTGTCTTAAAAGCTTGTTATTATCTGGTGTTTAAACGGATAAAAAAATTTTTCGGGCATAGTGCCAGGGACCTAAACGACTGGTGCAAAGGTCATAGTAATATCGAGCAGGTGGTAGAAGGATGAAGAATTTATGGCAAAAATTACTATATATATAAAGGAAATGAATCTGCCGTGTAGAAATACTTAACTATTAAATTATAATGAAATGTTGCGGGGGAGTAAAGGCATGCTGTCTAAAGTAAAGAGCTGCAGTATAAATGGTTTAAACACGACAGATATAGATGTTGAGATCGATATATCCAACGGGTTGCCGACAATGAATATCGTTGGCCTTGCTGATGTGGAGGTAAAGGAGTCAAAGGAAAGGGTTAGAGCTGCCATTAAAAATTGTGGTTATGAGTTTCCAATGAAGAGAATTACGATTAATCTTGCACCAGCCGATTCAAAAAAAGAAGGCACACATTTTGATTTGCCCATTGCCCTTGGGCTGCTGTCGGCTTCAGGACAGCTATTAGAATACGATTACAGCAATACTATAGTAATAGGTGAGCTTTCCTTAGACGGCAGACTAAATAGGGTTAATGGTGTTCTACCAATGCTACTATCTATGCTTCAGAAGGGCTATACTAGAGTGATACTACCAAAAGAAAATCTTCAAGAGGCCAAAATGGTGCAGGGGATGGCCTCCATAGGCGTGGAAAACCTACAAGAGCTGATCACATTTATTAATAGAGAAATTGAGCTTGTGGCTCATAACGGTGGTATAAGGGAATTATCGGAAGATGAGGATAAGGATGTTGATTTTTCAGATATAAGCGGTCAGGAGGCTTTAAAGCGGGCCATGGAGGTAGCGGCAGCAGGTGCCCACAATCTTTTGATGATAGGCCCTCCCGGCTCAGGGAAAACAATGGCTGCCAGAAGGCTTCCAACGATACTGCCAAGGCTTTCCTTTGAGGAAGCGCTGGAGGTGTCTAAAATTTACAGTGTCTCAGGGCTGCTGGACCCTGAAAAGGGGATGATAGGTACTCGTCCCTTCAGGTCTCCCCATCATACAATTTCAACGATTGCATTAACGGGAGGTGGGCGTATACCAAAACCGGGAGAGGTATCCTTAAGTCATTATGGTGTTTTGTTTTTGGACGAGCTGCCTGAATTTAATAAGCAGGCATTGGAGGTTTTGAGGCAGCCTATAGAGGATGGTTGCATCAGTATCTCTAGGGCCAATGGCTCCTATACCTTTCCCTCTAAATTTATGCTGGTGGCCTCCATGAACCCATGTCCCTGCGGCTTCTTTCAGACTAAGTCTGGCATAGAATGCAGCTGTACCCCTCAGCAGATAAACCGATATATCAGCAAAATATCCGGTCCATTGCTGGATAGAATGGATATCGTTATAGAGACAGCAAAGGTAGAATACTCGGATTTGATCAGCAAAAGAAGCATAGAATCCTCCAAGGAAATCAGAAGCAGAGTTGAGACAGCAAGAGGGATTCAGCTGGAGAGATATCAAGGGCAGAATATTCACAGTAATTCGCAGCTGAGTACCAGGCTGGTCAAAAAATATTGCAATCTGGAGAGCTCAGCAAAGGACCTTATGGCAGCCGCCTATGATAAAATGAAGCTAAGTGCCAGAGGCTATCATAGAATCATAAAGGTTGCAAGAACCATAGCTGATTTGGAAGGAGTAGAGACCATAGGCGAAGCACATATTGCGGAGGCTTTGCAATATAGAAATGTGAGTAAAATGATGAAATAGTGCCTAAGGCTGAAACAAATTTAATCTTAGAATAGTCAGAAGTATATATAGCTTAATTATAAAGGGGGCTTTGAATATGAGTAATGTCACTAGTATTTATAACAGGCCAGATATTTATGATGTTCACTTTAACAGTAAGCAATCAAAGCAATTGCGGGGTCATTATGAGGTGGTACTAAAGGATAAGCATATTAATATGATACATGATTGCAGCTATGGTACAGGGAATTTAACCAATGAGCTGGCAAGAATGGGGTTTCAGGTTTCAGGATCGGATATCAGCGAAGATATGTTGATACAATCTGAAATGAAGCTGAAGGAAGAAGGGCTGGCGCTGAAGCTGACGCAGTGTGATTTTAGGGAGCTGAGCAAAAAAATAGACCAACAATTTGATTGTGTTATGACAACGGGAAATTCCTTAGCTCATGTCAGCAATTCAGATGTAAAGCTTGTCCTTTCTGAAATGGCTAAGCTGGTAAAGGAAAATGGATATATCTATATAGATACTAGAAACTGGGATAAAATCCTGAGTACAGGACAAAGGTTCTACTATTATCCACCTATTATCAACGATGACGAAAGAATTAATGCTATGCAGGTCTGGGATTACAACAACGATAGCACCATAACCTTTAATATACTCTACTATTTTGAAAGAGAAGGGCAAATTTACAAAAAAGAAGAATTTAAGGAGCTCTACTTTCCTCTGAAGAGGCAGTTCATTATTGACGAACTAGCTAGGCTGGGATTTGGCGGCTTTGAGCTATATAATTTAGTGCATCATCATATAAAGGATTTTGATAAGATGGGATGGTACTGTATCATTGCACAAAAAAATGGATGTTAAGGAGGGCGGACATGTATCAGTATATTTACATCAATGCCAAAGCACAGGGATTGTTTATAGGTGGGAATCATAGAGAGCTAATAGATGAATACAGCAAGGAGGGCTGGCGGTTTGTGGCGGCCATACCAACGAATTATGGCATGCATGGTCAAATAACTGAATACGATTTGGTATTTGAAAAGGAGATTAATTAACGAGGGACTAATCAAATTGGAGGTGGCGACGTTTGAAGGAAACAGCTGATGCTCAATATTGGTCAGAGAAATTTAAAAATAGAGAAGCGGTGTTGATGGCGCCTGAGGGCTTCCTGTGTAAGCATATTAACTATCTTAAGATGGGAAGCCTCTTAGATATTGCCTGTGGTGACGGTAGGAATTCTGTGTACCTGGCAAAGGAAGGCTTTAAGGTAACGGGGGTGGATTTTTCAGAGGAGGCACTAAAAAGACTTGCAAAATTCAGTGCTCAGAATAATGTTGAAATAGAAAGTCATCTGATAAATCTCAACAGCTTGCAGGAGCTGCAAAGGCTGGAGAAATTTGATAATATCATAATGATGCATTATAAGCCAACGAAGGACCTATTCAATATATTGCCCATGCTTCTTACGGATGGGGGTATCTTGATGCTATGCACCTTTAATCACAGGCAACATGAAGAGAAGAGCTTCCCAAGGCATTATTGCCTGGAGGAAAATGAATTTAGGGATGCTTCTGTTGAGCTTCAGCTTATTAAGCATGAGGTATTCAAGGATAAATGGGGCCATTTGGACGGATATGTATTTAAAAATAAGCGTTAATAGATATTAGACCAACAATAAAAAAAGGAGGAAATGATGGGACATATAGGTATATTTGAGTTAATAGTACTTAGCTGTATAGCAGCTATGTTGTATATGTGGTATCGGGAGCTTAATAGGCGTAAATATTTAGGAGAATTAATACTCCGACTTCCAAGAGATTTTGCCAATAAAGCTTCCTTGATCATTTGGTGCATAATGCTTTGTGTATGGGTAATTTTTTTGATAGAGGCAGCTAGTAGTTTAAATTATGACTTCGTAAGATTCGGATATAGGAGATTAATAGCGCCCCTATTATGGATGTTTATTTGCCCTCTACATATTATACGAAATATAAACTATAAAGAGATTAGGCAGCAGGGAATAAAGCTTCCAGAGGGCACCATCTATTGGAAAGAGGTTGTAGATTATACTTGGCTTAAGGATAACACACTTAATATCTCATATTTAAATTCAATACCCCTCTTTAAAAAGTCTAAGAGGACTATTCAATTAAAAATTGATTCGGAGCAGCAGGCCAGGGTAGATGAGCTTTTAAAAATTAACGCTATAATTTTCAAGGGTAACTAAAAATCGAATCCATAGGATTATTGCTTTTAGGAGGTAGATAATGGGAGAAAAAGATATAGAAACGACAGATATTTTTAAGGTTCCCATAATTTTAATGGCCTTGCAGGGAGTCATGTATACCTATGATGGCACATCATGGATTATTGCATATCTTAGGCAAAATGTCCATATAATGCCTGCCCTTAGGTATATCCTACTGCAATTGGGTTTAGGCATATTAATACTGTCATCTGCAATAGGCTTGATGAAGAATAGAAGATGGGCCCTATGGTCAACAATTATGATATCATAGTGATTGTACTAAATGGGGTTGTGCTGTTTTATGGGCTTACTGAGATGAAAATATCAGCTGCGATGGTTGTGCCATATTTTTTAGGCAGCTGCCTACCTGCCATCTTCATCGTAATGCTGCTAAAGAATAAAAAGAGGTTTAATTCTTAGCTTGAATTGAAGCTAAATTTGAAATAGGATAGAAGCAAATTTTTCATTAGAAGGCGGATTGCTTTAATAACACATTAATTAGGAGGGTATTTATGTCAAAGAAAATCTTATATATGCTATTGGTTTTAAGCATTGCCTTAGCTTTAGTTGGATGTCAAAAGCCGCCTGCAGTACTGGAGGAAAGCACTCCCATAAGCCAAGAAAATATGGATAATGCAAATCTATTTGTTGATTTGTTGGCGGGTGAGGATTTTGAAGCTGCTGCAGAGCTATTCGATGATGAGCTGCTGAAGCTTATGCCGGCTGATAAGCTGGAAAAGACCTGGGAGGACTTAAATAAGCAGGTTGGTGCCTTTGAAGAGAAGCTGGAGGTTAAAACGGAGGTTCAGTCTGAGTACGAGATCGCCCATGTGATCAGTCAATTTCAAAAGGCTAAGCTAAACATAAAAATTGTATTTAATAATGAAGGAAAAATTTCGGGGCTTTGGTTTCAAGCGGTTTAATATAAGCGTTAACGAGGAGGAAAAAATGCAGATTAAAATAACAGCAGTCCATGAATATTCAGAGGGAATACTGGCAACCTTCAAAACGGAATTTGGAGAAGGCTTCGGCATATGGAACGGAAATAAAAAGCCAGCTGAGGGGGACAGCTACAGCATAGAGCTGGACATTACAGAACCACTGAAATGGGGTAAGGATATCGTTTTAAGTAAGGAAACCAGCTATAGCATAACGGTAATGGGCGAGATGGTAACGATTATAGGAAAGCTACAGCGGGTGGATGTCAACGGTCTTTCGGATCTCTTGGTGGGTAACAGCATCATTCAGCTGGAAATAGAAGGAAAGGGCGCTGTAGCAGGTAAATTTGTAGCGCTGAGAACTAATGATATCGAGCTGTACCCCTACTAAACATTACATTGATTCAAGCGGATATAATACGCTGTGAATAGACCACTGTACCATAGATATTAGGCTGTAGTGGTCTGTTTTTGTGTGAATTAATTATTATAATTTAAACTGGAGGATTTTTATGAGATATAATTCACATTACATTTGGACTGGTTTTAAGGGGATTGAGCACTATACAGTAAGATCGTCAATTGGATGGTTTTTGGAAGTAATGGAACAAAACGCAAGTCTTTTAGGTCTATTAGTATAGTGGGCAAAAACATAGCGGGAGGGGATATCATGTTAAAGGGGTTGGGAAAGCTGGCATGCAGAGTTTTGGCGATATACATCATTATTAAGATGCTGCCACAGCTGCAAACCTTAATATTGATTTACGGCAGCAGTGTAAATAATCTGAGTATGCTGACGAATTACACAGCTATAGCATTAGTATTATCACTTGCTATCATTGGGCTAGTAGTATTTATGCTATGGCGCTATGCAGATAAGATAGCTGATTGCATGGTGGGCGATCCAGTTGTTGAGGCGGAAAATCCAGTAAATATCAACTATGATACCATACAGGTAATCGCCTTTAGTGTAGTGGGTCTGCTGGCATTAGTGGATGGCATTCCGAGTCTATTTAACAGCGTTGCGGATATATTTATGTTTAAGCAATTTGAGGTTCCGGGGGTTATAACCTACAACAGGAACTTTATGCTGGATATGCTGCCAAGGCTAATCGGTAATATCGTTAAGACTGCGCTGGGCTTCTGGCTGCTGCTGGGGGCTAAGGGAATAAAGCGATTAATCTCAATGACCCGAGGAGGAATTGAGGATAAATAATGAAAAAACCTTTCCAGACGTTGGAAAGGTTTAAAATTTATATTACCATCTCTTATTGCTAGGCTGATAACAGTCCTTGCAGTAAACAGGCTTATCACCGCTGGGCTTGAAGGGTACTGTAGTATTTACGCCACATTCGTCACAGACTACATTGTACATTTCTTTTTGAGGACGTCTTGAACCACCGCTATTTCTTCCCTGTGCCTTTTTAGCAGCACGGCATTTAGGGCAGCGGCCAGGCTCATTTGTAAAGCCCTTTTCAGCGAAAAATTCCTGCTCTGAAGCAGTAAATGTAAATTCGCTTCCACAGTCCTTACAACTTAAATTCTTGTCTTTAAGCATTAAAAAAAACCTCCAAAATTTTATTGCCCGTTATGATCAGGAGCCACAAAACTTCCCAATATACGGCAATAGAGAAGGTTTATATCCATGAGCATCTTCGAGCTCAAGTAAAGTATATCAATTTAAGTAAAAATTTGCAATAGACATAGTAAAATAGTATGCTAACTTAGGACTGTTGATATTGGGATTTAAGGGGTATAAATAATATAAGCTTTACTATTCTGTAACCCAAACAGACTGAATATATGCTAATGTAGTATCAGAAAGGTATAGCTTTAAAAATTTAAAGGATATGAGGGATTTTTATGCTGACAAAAATAACTAAACTGACAAAGGTCTTTCTGAATAAGCTGGTAGCCAGTACCAAGAGATTTCCCGAGGCACTATTATTTGCTGCTGCAGCCGTTGTGACCGCCATTATAATAAATCATATGAATTTTTCATACACTGATCCCTTGAGGGAGCAGCTCCATCGATTAACAATGATTTTGGCCCTAGGCGTGCCAGTATATCTTAGTATCAGGGTATTGCTGGAGTCCATAAGGCTTAAAAGAAGCCAGGGGATTACGGTATTGCTTTCAGGAATATTGATATTATCAGGCTACTACTTCATATTTCTAAAGGAAATCAATACAATAGCAGCCATTAGATATACCGCTGCTTCTTTGGCCCTTTATTTAGCCTTCACCTTTATTCCTTACTTCTACAAAAGGGATAAATACGAGCTGTATGTTGTAAGGCTATTGACGAAGCTTTTTACAACCTATCTTTACTCAATAGTGCTGTATTTGGGACTAATAGCAATACTTTTTACTATTGAACAGCTCTTTACATTAAACATAACCTACAAGCTATATTTTGATATTTTCTTAATCGTCGCGGGAATATTTGCACCAGTCTTCTTTTTGGCAGATATACCTAAAAAGGGCGAGGTGCTGCTGGCGGAGGATTATCCTAAGGTCTTTAGAGTTATGCTTCAATATATTGTTATGCCACTGCTGATTGCATACTCAACTGTATTGTATGTATATTTCGGGAAGATAATAATTACAAGACAATGGCCTCAGGGAATGGTTTCTCATCTTGTGCTATGGTTTTCCATCATAAGCACAACAACCATATTCCTAGTCTATCAAATAAAGGATAGCAGTCAGTGGACCAAGACCTTTGCAGCATTTTTTCCAAAGTGGATACTCCCACTATTAGCCATGATGTTTATCGCTATAGGGATAAGGATTAACGCCTACGGTGTGACGGAGAGCCGATATTTTGTCGTAGCGGCAGGGCTTTGGGTGTTGGGCTGTATGCTATATTTATCCTTTTGGAGGAGCTGCAAAAATACTTTATTGGCAATATCGGTGGCTGCTATAGCTTTGGTTTCCACCTTTGGACCCTTAAGTGCCTTCTCGATATCTAAATATAGTCAAAATAAGCGATTTGAAGGGCTTTTACAGGAATATGGGATGCTGCAGGCGGGAGAAATCGTTAAGCCACAGCAGATTAGTGATGAGGGAAAGCAATCCATCAGCAGTATCATCTCCTATTTTCATTATAGACATCACCTTGAGGATTTGACGCTGTTGCCTAAGGGCTTCAAGCTGGAGAACATGGAGGAGGTCCTAGGTTTCAGGATGTATGACGGTATAGATGTCAGCAGGAACTATTTTAGTATTTATACCAACCAGCATCTTGGGCTGATGGATATAGCAGACTATGATTTCTTTGCATCACATAGCTATTATCGTTACAGTGAACCGTTAATTGCAGAAGAAGGTGAATTCAGCTTAAGCCTCGACCGCGAGACCAATCAGCTGAAGCTTATTAAGGGCGCTGAGGTAGTATACGTAAAGGCATTAGATGAAATTGCGAAGGCGCTATATCAGTATAATGGCAAAAGCAATGCTACAGCTAAGGAGCTCAGATATGAGGATAATGCAGACGGTATAAGGCTGCTCTATCAATTTAAGCATATTAACGGCTATGAAACCGATGGCAATATTATAGTGGATTCAGCAGAATTCTATGTATTCATTAAGTATAAATAAAGGAGGTAGCATATGAGTAGACTGGTATTCAATGTATCAATTACGCCTGAAGCGGCGATGGGGTTACTAAAGGAACATCAAAAAGCAGAGTTGGTGGATGAGGAAATATTCGATCTTGGTGATGGCAGATGTATCGCAACGTTGATATTTGAAAAGTATTACTTCAGGGCCAGCAACAGGGCAGCCCTAATGGTTGTGATTGATAATATCAACGGTAAGACTAAGGTTAAATCCGTAGCCACCGGCAGCTCTCAGGGATTTGTATTTAATTTCGATTGGGGAGCAGCCGACGATTTCGCCGGAAGCGTAGAGGATATCCTATCATCCTATATCATAAGATAACGTAAAATGACAAAAGGGAGCTCTCAATAATGGAGCTCCTTTACTGATGCATAAAGGGAATTATGCGATTCTTTATTTCATAGGAAACATCCATGATTCAAAATCACCAAGTAGAATGAAAATAAGCCTTATTCTCGTAAGAAAGTTCGTTTTTTTCTATAAAATGGGAGGTTGTTAAAGGGGGGCCCCTTATTAGAATTAGGAGGGTACAGCGAAGCATCCTAGGGCGAGTAGTGCCACGAAATAAAAAAATATCATAAAAATGTTAAAATGATTTGATTTATTTGATATATATGTTATAAAATTAGTAATAATTAGAAGAAGACAAAATATTTTTCGCAGCCTAAAGAAATACATAGCAGATAAAATTTTAGCTGATTTATGGAGGAGATACAATGAGTAGAACAATAAAACCGTCGATATTGCCGGGCTTCATGGAGCTACTACCATCTGACCAAATACTGTTTAATCAGATGATGGATACAATTAGAGATGTCTACGAGAAACATGGCTTTAATCCCATCGATACACCGGTTATAGAAAAGGAAGAAATATTGCTGGCTAAGGCCGGCGGTGAAACTGAAAAGCAGCTCTACAGATTTGAGAAGGGCGACAATAAATTAGCCCTGCGCTTTGATCTGACGGTACCTCTGGCGAGATATGTTGCCCAATACTATCCGGAGCTGAGCTTTCCCTTTAGAAGGTACCAGATCAGTAAGGTGTTTCGTGGAGAAAAGGCGCAAAGAGGGAGATTTCGAGAGTTTTATCAATGTGATATCGATATTATAGGTAATGAGGAGTTGAGTGTCATAAATGATGCAGAGATTTTAAGTGTCATTTATAATATCTTCAAAACCTTAAAGCTCAGTGATTTTACCATTAGGATAAACAATAGAAAAATCCTTTATGGCTTGATGGCGGAGCTGCAAGTTAAGGATTCTGCAGCTGTTTTAAGAAGCATGGACAAGATTGAGAAGATTGGACAGGAAAATGTGATTAAGGAGCTTAAAAAGGAAGACATTTCAGATGCCAATATTTCAAAAATTGTAGATTTTGTTCAGCAAAAAGGGTCGCCTGAAGAAATAATAAGCTATTTAAGGGGAATGGGCATAGATAATGAAGTCTTCCAAAAGGGAATTGAAGAGCTGGCTGAGGTAGTTGAATATATAAAATACTTCCAGGTACCGCAGGAAAATTACACCATAGATTTAACCATAGTCAGAGGTCTAGATTATTATACCGGCACCATCTATGAAACCATGCTGAATGATTATCAATCCATCGGCAGTGTTTGCTCCGGCGGCAGGTACGAAAATTTAGCCGGATACTATACAGATAAAAAGCTGCCGGGGGTAGGAGTATCCATCGGCCTAACAAGATTATTTTATCAATTGAGGGAAAGCAATATCATCAAGAATGAAAGCAGCACCCTTACTAAGGTTTTGGTGATTCCTATGGATAGGAGCACCACAGGCTACAGCATAGGCGTAACCAAAGGCTTGAGAGAGGCGGGCATAGTAGCTGAGACCTATTTAGAGGACGTTAAGTTTAAAAAGAAATTAAACTATGCCAATAAGCTCAGCATACCATATGTCATTATCATAGGAACCGACGAAATGACTAGCGGAAGTCTATCACTGAAAAATATGCTTACCGGTCAACAAGACCAAATGACAATAGATGCCATCATCAAGGAAGTACAAAAGCCCTAAGCTTTGAAAATTGCGAACTGCAATGCCAAGCAAAAATCTTGCTTGTGGGCTGCATATCATCCGATAGCTTATGTATAGGTCTATCTCTTTGCGGAGATAGGCTTTTTGCTGTATGAAAATAGGTCTTCTGTTGGTATAATATGCTATATAAAGACAATAAGGGGGTAAAGCTTATGAACATTGCACCAAATAAATGGCAGTCAATAGCCGTGAGACCTACCAATGAAAAGGACCTTTCATATGTTTTAAAGGCAGAGGCAGGTGAGGAAAATGCGCCCTATGTCGCACAGTGGAGCAGGCAGCAGCATCTGGATGCCATGAAGGATGAGGATATTAAGCACATAATAATAGAAGAAAGTGGAACGGACAATACCATAGGCTATGCGATAATTGCCGGTATAAAAAGCAATGATAATGCCATCGAGCTTAGAAGAATCGTAATCACAGAAAAGGGCAGGGGCTATGGACGAAGAGCTTTGCAGATGATAAAGGCACTTTCCTTTAATGAATGGGGAGCCCACAGGCTATGGCTGGATGTTAGAGAAAAGAATACAAGAGCACAAGGCTTATACCTTTCTGAAGGCTTTGTGAAGGAAGGATTGCTGCGGGAATGTGTAAATTGGCAGGGGAGCTATGAATCGATTTATATCATGTCAATCTTAAAGCAGGAATACTGATATCGGATGTAAAGCAAGAGGAGGTTTTTTATGCAAAAGACAAATGCGGCACGAATATTAGACAGAAATCAAATATCCTACGAGCTACGAGAATATAAGGTGGACGAAGATGATTTGAGTGCAGAAAATGTAGCGGCAAAGGTGGGGGTTCCGATCCAGCAGGTATTTAAGACCCTTGTAGCCCGTGGGGATAAAACCGGTATATTGGTTGCATGTATTCCGGGAAATGGTGAACTGAACCTAAAGCTGTTGGCCTCCGTCAGTGGCAATAAAAAGGTGGAAATGGTAAGCATGAAGGAAATACAGGGCTTAACGGGATATATACGAGGCGGAGTTTCTCCACTGGGAATGAAGAAGAATTATCCTGTTTATATAGATAATTCTGCACTAAAATATGACACAATAATGATCAGCGCAGGACAGAGGGGCATGCAAATATTAGTATCTCCAACTGACCTAATAGAAGCAATCAAGGCTTCAATGAATAAATTGGTGTAGTGTCGGTACTTCGACAATGGACTTCCAATTGAGAAGCTTTGTGTCGAAAGGTCGGTAAATGTTGAAATTACACTATTTCCTAGGGAATAAAGTATGGGAGATATACATTGCCTATTGCCTATTATTTTGGTTATTGCTATAATTTCCATAGGATTAATCAGTACATTATACCCATAAAGGAAGTGGATAGATGAAAGCATATTTTACAGGAAATGAATATCATACACCCAAGGATACCCCTAGGTTTTTATTGGATAAATTATTGCTTAATACAAGAATCGTACTTATGACAAGAGTTGTGGCAGAATTGCTGAATTCCAGAAGCTTGGCGTTGAAAAGCAAGTATGACACAGCGGAGTGGGCGAAGGCCTCCTATAATATAATGAAATCCATTGAGGGCTGTGGCGGACGCTTTCATATTACGGGCTTTGATCAGCTGAGAAAATGCAAAAAGCCGATCGTAATCGTCAGCAACCATATGAGCACGCTGGAGACAATGGTTTTTCCCTGTTTGATTGCCCCCTTCATGGAATTTAATTTCGTCGTTAAGCACAGCCTTGCGACCCACCCGGTCTTTGGCCCGGTTATGATGGCAAGATCCCCTATAACGGTTATGCGAACAAATCCCAGGGAGGATTTGCAAAAGGTAATGCAGGAGGGGGTAAAGCTTTTGGAGGAGGGCTCCTCAATAGTAATTTTCCCACAGAGCACAAGAACAACAGATTTTGTTCCAGAGGAATTCAACTCCCTCGGTGCTAAGCTGGCGAAGAAGGCTGGGGTTGATGTGCTTCCTGTAGCTATAAAAACTGATTTCTGGAAAACGGGAAAATACATGAAGGATTTAGGTCCGGTTGACAGAAGTAAGGAAATATACATAAGCTTTGGAGAACCCCAGGCAATAGAGGGGACCGGCAAGGAGGAGCACAGGAGAATCCTTGAGTTTATAGGTGGCAATATTGAAGAATGGCGTAAATGATTTGAGGATATTGCATAATACTTATGCAGTAGGAACATATTAAAAGTTTCCTATTCAGTATCTAAGAATATAGAATGGTGAATTTTCTCAATTCAATAAGTAAGTATAGGATGCCCATCAGCTAGATAGATGGGTATTTTAATGGCATTCTATTGATATGTTTAAGATTCAGCTTAATGAAAAAACAGAATAATATGAATACTTGCTCTTGCCATACTTACCATATATTGCTATAATGTACCTATGTTTTACAAAACCGACCGCTCATACGTAACATCTCTGAAAAATTTAATACAAAAAAAAGGAGGAGAATTATGAAACTTACCGAAAGAAATGTATTACTGTGGTTAAGTAGTATAGGCGGGGTTTCGTATAAAATGGTTGAGGCTCTAAATGCATACTTTGGTTCTATTTGTGAAATATGGCATGCTGAATCTCAGCATATCATGAAGAGCATGAATAAAAATAGCATAATTGCCGAAAGAATAATAAAAAATAGAAGCGTATACAGTTTTGATGGGTTTATGGAAGAACTTAAAAATAGGGGCATTTCAACAAGAACAATAGTCGATGATGATTATCCACAGCAATTAAGGGTCATATATGACTTGCCATATGTAATATATTTAAAAGGGAATTGTTGTTTTGAGGCTCCACTGGTATCGATAGTAGGTGCCAGAAAAGCAAGCTCATATGGCATTTGGGCTGCTGGACATTTTGCTTCAGAGCTTGGGAAACTGGGTATAGGGATTATAAGCGGCTTGGCTCTGGGCATTGACACTGCTGCTCATAGAGGTGCAATTGAGGCCAAGGGACAGACCATCGCAGTGCTGGGCTGTGGTCCTGATACCTGCTATCCCGGCAGCAATCAAGGGCTATACAATACTATTATAAGCACTCATGGCGGTATAGTCTCCGAATATCCTCCGGGAACGCCGCCCTTAAAGCATCATTTTCCTGCCAGAAACAGAATCATCAGTGGGCTTTCGGAGGGAATAATAGTTGTAGAGGCTGGAGAAAGGAGTGGTGCGCTGATCACAGTGGAATTTGGACTGGATCAGGGGCGAGATATTTATGCGGTGCCGGGGAATATAAACAACTCCGGTTCAAAGGGTACAAATCGTCTCATTAGAGAAGGGGCAAAAATTCTAACCGATCCTGAGGACCTTCTGGAGGACTTAAGGCAAAGGTTTAGATTTAATATCGACCCTAATAAAAAGCAGAAGGATGACGATATAAGTAGTGCGGAGAAGAAGGTATATAGCATCATCAGCAAGGAACCAATACATATCGATTTAATAGCTTTAAAAAGCGGAATGCGGATAAATGACTTAAATTCACTTTTGACAATTCTTGAGGTAAAGGGTTTAATTTGTCAATTACCTGGTAAAATATTTACAGTAAATTAATATATTGTTATAATGTATTGAATTGATTTTGTCTAATTTTCCGTTTAGAATGAAAACATATTGGAGGTGTGGTAATTGGCAAAATCTTTAGTTATAGTCGAATCACCAGCTAAAGCAAAGACCGTAAAAAAATTTCTCGGTAATAATTATGTAGTCAAGGCATCAGTTGGACATATCATTGATTTACCTAAAAGCAAATTAGGTGTTGACATAGAAAATAACTTTGAACCGGACTATATTACTATCAGGGGTAAGGGCCCTGTGTTGAAGGAAATTCGTCAGGAGGCCAAAAAGGTGGATAAGATCTATCTGGCAACTGACCCCGACAGAGAGGGAGAAGCAATTTCCTGGCATTTAGCAAATGCCTTGAATATCCCCAACGAAACCCCCTGCAGGATTGAGTTTAACGAAATAACCAAGAATGCGATAAAGAGTGCCATCAAAAAGCCCCGAAAAATCAATCAAAGTCTGGTGGATGCTCAGCAGGCAAGGCGGGTTTTAGATAGACTTGTGGGGTATAAAATCAGCCCATTGCTTTGGCAGAAGGTAAGAAAGGGCTTGAGTGCCGGAAGGGTTCAATCGGTGGCGACAAAGATCATCAAGGATCGTGAAGCTGAGATTGAGGGTTTTGTTCAGGAGGAGTATTGGAGTCTTACCCTGAAGACAGAGGATAAGAATAAGACAAAGCTGGAGGTAAAGTTCCAGAACGATGAAAATGGTAATAAGGACCTAAAGTCAGAGGACGAGGTTAATAATATACTTAAGAGGATTAAGAATAAAGCATTAAGGGTAACAGCTGTTAAGAAGAGCGAAAAGAAGCGAAACCCTTATGCCCCCTTCACTACCAGTACTTTGCAGCAGGAGGCCTCCAATAGGCTAGGATATTCCACCAAGAGGACAATGTCTATAGCACAGCAGCTCTATGAGGGTATAGAATTGCAAAAGGAAGGCTCTGTGGGTTTGATCACCTATATGAGGACGGACTCTACAAGAATATCCGAGGAGGCAAAGCTGTCAGCCGCAAGCTATATCATGGAAGGCTTCGGAGAGGGCTATTTAGGGCAGGATCAAAGCAAGAAGGCTGAAAAGAAGCAGATACAGGATGCTCACGAGGCGATAAGACCTACAGATGTCATGCGAAGCCCAAGCTCAATTAAATCCTCACTGACTAAGGAGCAATACACCTTATATAAGCTCATATGGGAACGTTTCGTGGCAAGTCAGATGGCACCTGCGGTATTTGATACCCTCACAATAGACCTTGAGGCAGAGGGCATAAGCTTTAGAGCCAACGGCTCCAGACTTAAGTTTGATGGTTTTTTAAAGGTATATTCTTATGCCAGTGTGACTGAGGATGTCAATCTTCCGGAGCTTAAGGAAGAAGACACGTTAAAAATCGTAAAATCGGAGCCAAAGCAGCACTTCACTCAACCTCCGGCAAGATACACAGAGGCCACACTTGTAAAAACAATGGAGGAATTGGGCATAGGAAGACCCAGCACCTACTCCCCTACCATATCTACAATTCTTTCAAGAGGCTATGTTGAAAAGGAAAATAGATATTTAAAGCCTACAGAGCTGGGATTATTGGTTACTGAGCTTTTAGAGGATTATTTTCCAGATATATTGGATATCAACTTTACAGCAGAAATGGAAAAGCGTCTTGACCTGATTGGTGAGGGGGAGACGGAATGGAAGGAGCTCATAAGCGGCTTCTACCCTCCTTTTGAAAAAATGCTGGCGTTTGCTGAAAAGGATATGGAGAAGTATGATTTAGTAGAGGAAAGTGACGAGGTCTGCAAGGTATGTAATGCCAAGATGCTGATAAAGCATGGTAGATATGGCAAGTTTTTGGCCTGCTCAAATTATCCTGAATGCACCCATACAGAGCCAATTCTTAATAAAATCGGTGTAAAATGCCCTGAATGTGAGGATGGGGAAATAATAGAAAGAAGATCAAAAAAAGGCCGTTTGTTTTATGGCTGCAGTACCTTCCCTAAGTGCAGATTCGTTTCTTGGTATAAACCTCTGGACAGAAAATGTCCTCAATGCGGCTCCGTCTTATTACATAAGAAGAATAAGTCAGGGGATAAAATTACCTGCAGCAACAAGGAATGCAAATATGAAGAAAAAGCGGAAAATTAAAAATATTTACTATATTTAGGAAAATGATGTTGAAACCGGATGAGATGTATGATAACATTTCATTTGGGTTTGTCTGTATTTTATTGGAGGTGAAAGGATGCTACGTGGTACGACTATTGTTGCCGCAAGAAGAAGTGAAATTGACTATGCAATAGCAGGCGACGGTCAGGTGACATTGGGTGAAAAGGTTGTCATAAAAAATCAGGCCAAAAAGATCAGACGAATATACAATGATGAGGTATTGATTGGCTTTGCCGGTTCGGTGGCGGATGCCTTTACCTTAGCAGAAAAATTTGAAAGCTATCTAGAACAGCATGGGGGAAATTTGAAACGAGCAGCTGTAGAGCTGGCCCAGAGCTGGCGCAGAGACAAGTATCTGACGAAGCTGGAGGCAATGCTAATCGCTATTAATAAGGAAGCGATGCTGGTTATCAGTGGCACAGGAGAGGTGATTGAACCGGATGATGATGTTATAGCCATTGGCTCCGGTGGCTCCTACGCTCTAGCAGCAGCAATAGCCCTGAGTAAAAACACGGATTATTCCGCTAAGGATATTGTAAAAAAATCCTTAGAAATAGCGGCGGATATATGTGTATATACTAATAGCAGAATTACCGTTGAATCAGTATAGATTGGTGAGGTGATAAAATGAAGGACTTCACACCCAGACAAATTGTCGAGGAGCTGGATAAGTATATCATTGGACAGCAGGCAGCAAAGAAAGCTGTTGCTGTAGCTCTTAGAAACCGCATACGAAGAAGCAGATTATCTCTGGAGATGCAGGAGGAAATAAAACCTAAGAATATTCTTATGATTGGTCCTACTGGTGTTGGTAAGACAGAAATAGCCAGGAGGCTGGCGAAGCTGGTGGGTGCCCCTTTTATTAAGGTCGAGGCGACGAAATTCACTGAAGTCGGCTATGTAGGCAGGGACGTCGAGTCTATGATAAGGGAATTGGTGGAGGCATCAATAAGGCTTACCAAGTCCGGCTATATTGAGCAAAACTATGAAAAAGCAAGGGAATTGACAGTAAATCGTCTAATAGATCTACTGGACCCACCGGTTAAAAAGGAAACCAGCTTTAAGAATCCATTAGATATGTTCTTTAAGCCTCAACAGGAGGAAGAGGATATACCGGATAAAAGCCTGGAGGTAGACAAGAGACTAAAGCGGGATCAAATCAAAAAACAACTGGAAGAAGGGCTATTGGAAAATGAAATGGTTGAAATTGAAGTTTCTGAGCAGGGTCCATCCTCCTTTGGTCTGTTTACCGGAGTAGGCAATGAAGAGATGAATATTAACCTACAGGATATTCTTGGAGAAATAGTGCCCAAGAAGAGCAAAAAGAGAAGGGTAACGATAAAGGAAGCCAGAAGGATAATTACAGAGCAGGAGGCTCAGAAGCTGGTGGATATGGATACGGTAATCAATCAGTCCATTAGCAATGTTGAGCATCAGGGTATTATATTTATCGATGAAATAGATAAGGTTGCCGGTAGTCAGGGAGGCTCTGGTCCGGATGTATCCAGAGAAGGCGTACAAAGGGATATCCTTCCGATAGTTGAGGGCAGTACAGTGATGACCAAGTATGGACCTGTCAAAACAGACCATATTTTGTTTATTGCCGCAGGTGCCTTTCATATATCGAAGGTTTCTGATCTTATCCCTGAGCTGCAGGGAAGATTTCCAATCAGAGTACAGCTTAGCAATTTAACTGAAACGGACTTTAACGCCATATTGACTCAGCCTAAAAATGCTCTAATCATGCAGTA
Organism: Clostridiaceae bacterium; assembly: GCA_018432235.1. Lineage (GTDB taxonomy): Bacteria > Bacillota > Clostridia > Peptostreptococcales > Natronincolaceae > M1-B18. The sequence continues at coordinate 254,757 of JAHDLO010000015.1, forward strand.
TAGGATGTTGCTGGAGACTGAAGGTATAAAAATCCAATTTACTGAGGAAGCTATAAATGAAATCGCCAGATTGTCCTATATGATGAACGAGCAAAGCGATAATATCGGAGCTAGAAGATTACATACGATAGTAGAAAAGCTTCTGGAGGACATTTCCTTCGAAGCGCCCGACATGCAGGATAAGGAAATAAACATAGATAGAGCTTATGTTCAAGAAAAGCTAAAGCACACGATAAAGACCTACAGCAATGAAAAGTACATTATTTAACGAAGGAGGAATTAGAATGTCTAGCGCACTTTTAGAAAAAACCAGAAGAATTAATAAAATATTACAGCAGCAGGGAGAACACCCTGTTTCCTTTAATGAGGTATGCAGAATTTTAAGTGAGATTTTAGACGCAAATGTCTATGTGGCAAGCTCTAAGGGGAAGGTATTGGGTGTAAGCCTTACGGATGCATCCGACTGCCCAATCGTAGTTGATGAAAGAACCGAGGAAAAGAAATTTCCAGAAGAATACAATGAGCAGCTAATGAAGGTTACTGAAACTAAATCCAATATCACACAGGATGAGCTATTGAAGATATTTAAGTACGATATTCAAAGCTACAACAAGCTGGTGACCATAGTACCAATCAATGGCAGCGGTAAGAGAATAGGTACGGTGGTGCTGGCGCGACATGACCTTAGATATACTGACGAGGACCTGGTAATGGCAGAATATAGCGCAACGGTTGTGGGCCTGGAGATATTAAGAGCTAAGACAGAGGAAATAGAAGAAGAGGCCAGAAAGAAGGCTGTTGTTCAAATGGCCATCGGCACCCTTTCCTATTCAGAGCTGGAGGCAGTAGAGCATATATTTAATGAGCTGAATGGCAATGAGGGCCTTTTGGTAGCCAGTAAAATAGCTGACAGAGTAGGTATTACCCGATCTGTTATCGTCAATGCTCTGAGGAAATTTGAAAGTGCAGGGGTGATTGAGTCCAGATCACTGGGCATGAAGGGAACACATATTAAAATTCTCAACGATCGCCTACTGGAGGAGCTAAGAAAGCTAAAAAGATAAGACCAATCCACAGATTTAAACCAATAGAAAGCAGTCCTCTTGGACTGTTTTTCTTTAGTGAAATCACAATATATGTGACAGTGATAATTATCTACTGCACTATTCTATAGAAGTGGCTTTATTTATATATTTATCATTTGACAAAATATGATAAAAAATGCTAATATACTTATAGATAATTTTATAACAATTAATTTCTTGATACTGGTAATAATGAAGCAAATCAATAATCAAAATTTATGACGATAGTTTTGGAGAACAGCTCTATATTAAAGTCTGATACAAGGCAGCCCATAATAAAAGAGAATTACTTTTATTTTGGGCTATTTATTTGTTAACAAAACGGAAGCTACTAATAGAAATTACCAACAATTGCAGTAGTCTGCTGAGGAGGAATTTATCGAAATTTGTCGTATTTATATAGGGTAACATAATGAAACATTCAGGTGCTGGTTTTCCTGATCCTTAGGAGCAGACTATTGTTTACCACTAACTCTGCACAAGGGGTCGGAATACCACTGTCGGTAGTGTTAGCTCTTTATACCATTGGTATAAGGAGTGTTTTTATATCCTATATGAATAAATTTCCATGGATGTCCTTACGTAAACTTTAAGTAACTTAGGTACAGAATCACATTTTATTTTTAAATATTGAAACAATATACCCATTGTAAAGATTTGTATATGCATTATATAATTATACTTGTTATTACGAAAAACGACATTTTATGACGATTTGATGTTTTTGAAGTGTATTTAGGTGTATAAATATTTAATAGTATGTACTGTAAATTAACAGGAACCGTTATGCAGCAAGCAGGGCCTTTATTTTGTAAAAATTTCGTAAAAAGACAACTAGAACGCTGATAGGTCCTATGTCCCGGTTGTAGAATTTTGATTTAAAAAGAAGGAATTCCTAAAAATATATCAAATAAATACATGATGTACAATATATGGCGCATATTTCGACAAATGATACAAATCCAAATTCTGGTCATATAAAAATTAATTCTTTAAGGAGGCTTAACCATGTTTGAAAAAGTTGATTTGCTTACTAAAGCAATGAATGCTTCATGGAAGCGTAACGAGGTTATAACCAACAACATTGCAAACGCCAATACCCCTAATTTTAAAAAGTCTGAGGTAGTCTTTGAGGAGCTGCTGCAGGATTACCTAAAGGGCACCACGCTGAAGGGCTTCAATACCCATCAAAAGCATTTTGATATTGGCCCCATGGACCCTAAGGCGCTTCAGCATAAGGTTATAGACACCGGTGGCTATAGCACCAGAAGGGATGGAAATAATGTGGATATTGATGTAGAGATGGCGGAATTAGCTAAAAATCAAATTATCTACAATACATTAGCAACTCAGGTCAACGCTCACTTTTCAAGATTAAAATTAGTTATAAAAGAAGGGAAGTGATATTAAATGTCAATATTTAATTCGATGAGCATAAGTGCTACAGGCTTAACTGCAGAAAGATTAAGAATGGATACCATCGCTAAAAACATAGCAAATGCCAATACCACCAGAACAGCAAACGGAAGCCCCTACAGAAGACAGGTGGTGGTATTTAAAACGAAGGACAATAACAATCACTTTTCTGGTGTTTTAAAAAGAGCCAGCAGCAAGCAAAGTGATATAAAGGGTGTTGAGGTTGTCGGCATAAAAAATGATAACACACCATTAAAAAAGGTATACGACCCAGGGCATCCTGATGCAGATCAAGATGGATATGTAATGATGCCAAATGTCGATGTCATCACTGAAATGGCCAATATGATTTCTGCCTCAAGGGGCTACGAAGCCAATATTACAGCTTTAAACGCCGCCAAAAGTATGGCCTTAAAGGCTTTAGAAATAAGATAGTAGCGGAGGAGCAAACCAATGAATATTAATAGCTTGTATTTAAACAAAATTGCTGAGCTGCAGAATAACAGCACCCAAGGCGTATTAGAGACTCAAAAAGGCAGCGAGGTTCTTTCCTTTCAGGACTTATACATAAATGCAATAAAGGAAGCAGAGGCCCTTGGTAAAATAAGCGAGGATTATTCGGTTAAATTAGCCTCAGGTCAAATGGAAAACATTCATGAAGCTATGATAGCTGCTCAAAAGGCAGATGTATCTATGCAATTGGTTCTAGAAATAAGAAACAAGATACTTGATGCCTATCGAGAAATTACACGAATGCAGATATAAACACAGCTGAAATGAGGTGAGTTAATGGCCGAAGCAATAGAAAACATACGACATCAATTAAATGATTATTTTGGGGGCATGGAAAAAAAGCAGAAAATTAAAATAGCTGCAGCTGCTCTCCTGATACTATTAAGTGCAACTGGATTATTGTACTATTTTACAAGACCCGAATACATACTGCTCTACGATAATTTGGATGGAAAGCAAGCAGGCGAGGTAATGGCGGTTCTAGAGGGTAACAATATAAAGGCAAAATATGGCGACAGCAGCAGTACCATATTAGTCAATAAGCAGGACGAAAAAAGAGCACAGGTATTGGTTGCCACTCAGGGCTTGCCTACAGCGAGGTTTTCTTATGAGGATGCCTTTTCAAACTCCTTCATGATGACCAGTGAGGAAAGGTCCCAAAGGTATCTGTACGCACAGCAAAACTATCTGGCAAGCACCATTGAGGAAATACCGTGGGTTAGAAAGGCCTTTGTTAATCTAACCGTTCCAGAGCAAAACGGCTTTATATTAGGCAGCAATAATAAAACCTCTAAGGCTTCGGTACTGATTGAGCTGGAACCTAGTTCAGCACCAGACAGTAAAAGCGTTAACGGTATTGCAGTTTTGGTCGCCAATGCGGTACAGGGGCTGGACTCAGATAATGTTACGATACACGGTACTGATGGCAGAATACTTAACGTAAAGGCAGAGGAAAATGACATATTTAGCCCCAACAGTCAACTAGGTCTTCAGCAATCGGTTCAAAAGGATCTGGAAAGAAGCATTACTGATTTCCTTTCAACAGTTTACGGCTATGGTAATGTCGTGGTAATGGCCAATGTTAAGCTGGATTTTGACAGTGAGGTAACTGAAATAACAGAGTTTTCACCACCTATTGACGGTGAAACCAACGGTATGGTGAGAAGTCTTCAGGAACTGCAATCCTCCTCAACCTCTGAAGGGATAGGGGGAGTGCCCGGTACCGATTCAAACACCGACACCACACAATATGTGGAGGTGGACCCAAGCTCCTCAAGGTATGAGGAAGCCAGCAGAACCATCAATTATGAAATCAATGAGCTAAGAAAGAAAATTGTGAAGGCGCAGGGTCAAGTAAAGGACGTCACTGTCGCTGTATACATAAATAGCGGAGCCATCGCAAATGGTGAGTTAACCGCAGAGGAAAGAAGGGATTTAACCAATATAATCTCTGCAGCCTCAGGATTGGATACAAGAGTGGTTCAGGTAGGCGTACAGCAATTTAACAATCCGTTATCGGATCAATATGTCGGTTCAGATGTACCCGCAGGCGGTTTGGCAGCAGTGCCGATTTGGTTATGGGGTATTATGGCGGCATTAGTCCTTGGCATTGCCTACATGACCGTTACTACCTTAAGAAAGAGAAAGCAGGATGAGTCATTGCCATTTAAGGAAATTGCAGTTGCAGCTGAAGAATTAGAGGAATTGGATTTAGAGCTGTCAGGATCTCAGGTAAAGCAGCAGATAGAAAAGCTAGTTACTAAAAAGCCCGATGCAGTAGCACAGTTGCTACGTAATTGGTTAAGCGAGGATTAGAGGTGGAAGGATGTCAAAAAAAGGGTTAAAAGGAGAAATGACCGGTAAAGAAAAAGCAGCTATATTATTGATAAGCCTTGGACCGGAATATTCTGCACAAATTTTCAAGCATCTGAATGATGAGGAAATAGAAGAGCTAACCTTAGAAATTGCCAATATGCGTAAGGTTGCACCTCTAGAAAAGGAGAAGATTCTCGACGAGTTTTACGAGATTTGTATTGCACAAGAATACATCTCCGAGGGTGGTATCAATTACGCTAAGGATGTTCTGGAAAAGGCCTTGGGGTCACAGAAGGCAATGGATATTATCAACAAGCTGACGGCCTCACTACAGGTTAAGCCCTTCGATTTTGCTAGAAAGGCAGATCCAAGTCAATTACTGAACTTTATACAGAATGAGCACCCTCAGACTATATCCTTGATATTATCCTATTTACCCTCAAATCAATCAGCACAGATACTGTCTGCATTGCCTCAAGGGAAGCAGTCGGAGGTGGCTAAGCGAATAGCAACGATGGATAGAACCTCACCTGAGATAATTAAAGAGGTTGAAATGGTTTTGGAAAGAAAGCTATCTTCACTTGTCAGTCAAGACTATACCTCTGCCGGTGGTATACAGTCTATTGTAGATATTCTTAACTCTGTTGACAGGGGCACTGAAAAGAATATCATGGATACGCTGGAGGTTCAGGATGCAGAGCTTGCTGAGGAAATTAGAAAGAGAATGTTTGTATTTGAAGATATTATTACGCTGGATAGCACATCTATTCAAAGATTTATTAGGGAAATCGACAATAAAGAGCTGGCGGTTGCATTGAAGGGTGCAACGGAAGAGGTATCAAATGTTATCTATGGCAATATGTCTAAGCGTATGGCAGAGATGATAAAAGAGGATATGGATTACATGGGACCTGTTCGTTTGAGAGATGTTGAAGAGGCACAGCAGAAAATTGTTAATGTTATAAGAAAGCTTGAAGAAGCTGGGGAGATTATAATAGCCCGTGGTGGAGGAGATGAAATCATTGTCTAGGTCTAAAGTTATTAAATCTACCGAGGTTACCCTAGGACAAAAAAAAGAAATCGATTTTAATACCTTCTATATCCAAAGAGTTCTGAAGGAAATTGTCGAAGCAGAAGAAAATACAGCATCTGACGAGATGTCTGCTGCCGAAGAGGTGACGATATCGCCAGAAGAAGAGGCTAAACAGCTACTGGAGGACACTAATGTAGAATGTGAGGCCCTGCTGGAAAATGCAAAGCGAGATGCGGAGATAATTTTAGAGGAGGCCTATGCTGACGGCAAGGTCATAACCGAAAGAGCTCGTCAGGAGGGCTTTCAGAAGGGATATCAGGAGGGTCAGGAGGCCGGCTTCAAGGAATATCAAGATCTGTTAGAGGAAGCAAAGACAATGAAGCAGGGTCTGCTTGACGAAAGAAGACGTACAGCACTTTCACTGGAAAAGGACATTGTAGGATTGATAACCGAAACTGTACGAAGGGTCATTCAACATGAAATAAATGAAAATAATGAGCTGCTGTTAAACCTTATACAGGAGGGTATCAATAAATGCACCTACACCGAAAGTCTGATTATACGGGTCAGTGATGCAGACTATCAGGTGGTAAGCCTGTATAAAAACAGAGTATATATGATGACGGAGGGAATAGAGGATATAGAAATTAAGTCCGATGCCTCCTTATCCAATGGCAGTATTATAATTGAAACTGCATCAGGCAAAATTGATGCTGGCATTGAGACGCAAATGAAGGTTGTAGAGGCGCTTTTTAATCAGCTATTGCAAAGTGAGTGATGAATATGATGGCGATTCAACTGGAGAAATATTATGAGGCCTTAAAGACAGCAGATTTGATAAAGTACACCGGTAGAGTATCTCAGGTGATTGGCCTGACAATTGAATCCATCGGCCCAGCCGTAAATATTGGTGAGGTGTGCTATATCTACACGCTAAAGACCCAACAGCCTATTTTGGCTGAGGTGGTGGGCTTTAAGGATAAAAAAGTACTGCTTATGCCGCTGGGAGAGATGGAGGGCATCGGTCCTGGGGCTAAAGTGGAGGCCACCGGTCATTCACTACAGGTTAAGGTTGGTGCAAATCTCTTGGGTAGAGTCCTTGACGGCTTGGGAAACCCAATAGACGGCAAGGGACCGCTGATAACCTCTAAAACCTACCCGGTAATGGGGACTCCCCCAAATCCGTTGGAGCGGGCAAAAATTGAGGAGCCGCTGGGGCTTGGCATTAGAGCTCTGGATGGACTGCTGACCTGTGGCAATGGACAGCGGATTGGTATTTTTGCCGGCAGCGGTGTTGGAAAAAGTACATTGCTGGGGATGATAGCAAGAAATACAATGGCTGATGTCAATGTCATCGGTCTGATCGGCGAGAGGGGTCGAGAGGTTAGAGAGTTTATAGACAATGACCTTCAGGAGGACGGACTGGCCAGGTCAGTGGTAATAGTGGCCACTTCAGACCAACCGCCTCTGATAAGAATGAAGGGGGCATTGCTGGCAACCTCAATAGCAGAATACTTTCGGGATGAAAACAAAAATGTCATGCTGATGATGGATTCACTGACAAGATTCTCAATGGCCCAAAGAGAGGTGGGCTTGGCAGTGGGAGAGCCACCGGTGACAAAGGGCTACACCCCTTCAGTATTTGCCATATTGCCTAGGCTGCTGGAGCGTTCAGGAAGGTCCAATAAGGGCTCCATCACAGGCCTTTACACTGTACTGGTGGATGGTGATGACATGAATGAGCCCATAGCCGATGCCGTAAGAGGGATACTGGATGGTCATATCGTCTTATCCAGGCGGCTTGCCAACAAAAACCATTATCCCGCAATAGACGTACTGGCCAGCATCAGCAGGGTAATGCCACAGATTGTTACTGAGGAGCATCAGCTGCTGGCGGGACAGATAAAGGAAATACTCTCCGTATACAATGAAGCGGAGGATTTAATAAATATCGGAGCCTATGTGAAGGGCACCAACCGCAAAATAGATAATGCAATGCAGAAGATAGACAACATCAATCAGTTTTTAAAGCAAAGGGTAAATGAAGATGTTTCCTTTGAAGAAACAGCTTCACAATTAAGCTCCCTATTAAATGGTTGAACTGAGGAGGAATAAGATGAAGAACAAATTTTCATTTAGATTTCAAACAATCCTGGATATAAAGGAACAGCTGGAGGATACCAAAAAATCACAGCTGGGTACAGCTACTCAGTACTTCAAAGAGGAGTCTAATCGACTGCAGGACTTTATTGTACAAAGGGATGTTGTCAATAACGAGTTTGCTCAGATGACACAGCAGGTGATAACCATAAAGGATATGCAGAGCTTCGGCAGTAAAAGAGATTATATAGCGCGTAAAATAGAGAATCAAAATGTGGTGGTTAAGAATTGTGAAAGCCATATGAATCATTGTAGATTAGAGCTGGTGGAAGCAAAAAAGCAGACAATGATATTTGATAAGCTGAAGGAAAAGGCTCAGGAGCAATTTAAGCAAATGCTGCTTAAGGAAGAAGAGCACTTCGTGGATCAAATTGTTTCCTATAGAAATGCCATTAAGTGAGGACATGAATATGACCAATAGCCTAGAGATAAAAAAGAATAGTAAGATAAAAGCGCTGCTGGTGGTTGCCTTAGCCTTTTTAATGGTTCCGTTGGTTACCTTTTTAATCACCTATTACAGCAATGTCAATTTCAGACATGCCTCCAATAAATATCTATCCTCATTGCCGGGAGCATTAGGCAGACATTTTGCCAGCATTCCCACCAGGGAGGAGGAGGACAGCCTAAAGCGTCAAATTGCAAAGTACTACATTACTTTTGACGATGAACGACTGGTGGACAAGCTGATGCTGATCAGAAGCGAGAATCAGCAGCTGTTTAATGACCTTATTCCTCTATTGAATAAGGAAAATCCGGTAAAGATGGCCAGAGTAAATGAGGTCATAAGAAATACCGATATAAAGAGTGATATGCTGCAACGAATTATAGAAGACATGAACAGCGAAAAATCAGCGAAAATTGATACATTAATCAAGCATTATGGCAGTCTTAAGCAAAATGAGACCATTAGAGAAATAGAAAAGAATTATAGAGATGGCGAGGTAACTCAGCTGGAATTCACTGAACTATTTACCCGGCTTCAGCCTCAGCAGGCAGCAAATTATCTATATTATGTGGACTCAGAAATAAGGCAGGATATCCTATTCAATATGGCCATCAACAAAAGGGCTGAGATAGCAAGACAAATGGATGCAATTGAGCTTAATGCGTATAACATGAAGGCGTTGGCGGAGATTTATGAAAGTAAAAATCCACAGGAGCTCTTCACAGAAATAGGCAGCAATGATAAGTATAATAATCAGAATCTTGCCCTTATATATCAGAATTTAAGCTTAAAAAAAGCTGCAGAGGTGTTGGCCCTTTCTACCGACGAGGCATTTATACTTGGGCTTTATGACAGTATAAGCCTACAGGAGGACCTTATGAAGGAGGAAAAGACCTTGGCTGTGAAGCTGGCTTCGGCAGTACAGGTGATGCAGAGCTATGAGACAAACCTTAATGAGCTGCTGCAGATATATCAAAAAATGAGTCCTAAGGAGCTGGCGGCATTAATAGAGCAAATGCTTAAATCCAATCAGGCATATCAAAAACATCAGTTTGATGATGAAGAAATCGTCTTTACCCAGGAGCAGCTGGTGCTGGATGTCTTAAAGAGAATGAAGCCGGCACAGGTAGCCAATATCCTGGCGGAGCTCAGCACCAATCGTTCGGTGGAGCTTTCAAACAAGCTAATGCGAAATTAAAATATATACCATATCGAAAGGAGGTGAAAAAATGACGATAGACGCTATTTATCAAATGCAGGAGAAAATGACAGTTAGTCCTTCAAAGCAGTCCAGCAACGCAACGGCAAAAAGTGATTTCGCCAATATCTTCAACAGACAATTAAGCCAGAGAAATCAGAGCAGCCAGACAAGCAATGAAGCAATTAAAAGCAGTCAGCAAAGACCTCAAGGTCAGAGCCAACCGACTAAAGCCGATAACGAGGCAGCGGAGACCAAGCAGCCAGCTCAAAATAATTCAGCAGTAGAGGAAAGGCCGCAAAAGGATCTCAAGAGCAATGAAACCACCGATAAGTCTGAAATGACAACAGCAAATGAAGCACAGGAAACAGAAAAGGAAGCAGTGCCATATGAGCTTTTAGCAGAGGAAATACTGGCACTTTTAACCCAGCTGAACATGACGACAGAGCTTACGGATGAGGAAAAGACATTAATCGTAGATACTGTTCTGCAGCTGCAGGAGGAGCTTAGTGCAACTCAAAGCCTTGAAAATGCCTTAGTCAATCTGCTGAAGCAGCTGGAGACCCAGGAAGAAATCAAGCTGACTCCGGAGGAAAAGGCGCTGTTTATGGAAAAGCTTTCAGACCTGTTGAAGGAGGAAAAGCAGCCTAAGGCCCCTTTAGCAAAGACAGAGGCGGTGGAGACAAAAACAGATAGTATTCATCTGACGGAGGCCACTGCTAAACCACAGCAGCCGATACTAACAGCAGCAGCTCCCGTAGAGGAAGTGGATGAAACGCCACAGACAGCTACAGTAGCATCAGTTGAAACAGCACCAAAGGAACCGGTGGTAGTCACAGGCAAGGAAGCAAAGGCCAAGGAGCAGCAGGAACCGGTGGAGGCAGAAGCAGAGGATACCATTCAACAGCTGGAGGGATTTGGTATTAACACCGAAAAGGCCGACATCATTACAAAATTTGTAAATTCTATGCAGCAGGATATTCAGAAGAGCGAGCCACAAAATCTGTTAAATCAAATCGTCAACAAGGTAGAGCTATTGGTACACAGCAATAAAAACGAAATCAAAATGAAGCTTTCACCTGAGGCTCTAGGCAGCTTATCCATTGAGATAACTGTAGAAAAGGGTGTTATGACGGCAAAGGTCTTTACTGAAAACTATCAGGTTAAAGAGCTTATCGAGAACAATTTGAACCAGTTAAAAATTAACCTTGGTGAAAAGGGAATCAATGTCAGCAGCCTTGAGGTAAATGTTGGACAACAGCAGGAAAGCTTCCAATTCCAGCAATCTCAAATGCAGCAGCAAAGACAGAAGCTTAAGAGACTGTCGGCAGTCGGGGCGGTAGCAGCTGCTAATTATGTAGAGGATGCTGCACAGGCAATTAACCCCTATGTCATCAACTCAAATTTTGAAGGCTTAGCCTAGGAGGTAAAATTATGAGTACAACTGTTAATGAAACCCAGCACAAGTACAGGATATATGACCCAACCACCAGCTCCACAAGCAACAAAACAGATCTAAACAAGGATACCTTTATAAAGCTTTTGGTAACCCAGATGCAAAATCAGGACCCATTAAACCCAATGGAGGATAGAGAATTCATCTCTCAAATGGCACAGTTCTCAGCTCTGGAGCAAATGCAGAATCTTAATACCACCATGGTGGAATCTCAAGCTGGCCTAATGGAGCATATCAAGACCATGAACAATAACCTTGTAAAGAGTCAAACCAATATCATTGATATGCTGGAAAAGATCAATAAGACCTTAGGTGGCACAAATGATCCTGATCCTGAAGAGGAAGTACCAGGTGAGGATGAGGTGGAGGAAACACCAGCAGAGTAAAAGTACATACAGCCTTGGAGTAGGGAGGAATAAAAATGTATGACAATTTTAAAATCAAACCTAGCTCCATACAGCAGCCGAAGCTAAATCAGGTACAAAACCGAATCCCTTCGGGAGGCGGCTTTGATCAGCTGCTTCAGCAGCAGCTATATCAAAATCAAGAGGTTAAGTTTTCAAAGCATGCAATGGAGAGGCTAGAGACTAGAAATATTAAGCTGACTCCCCAGGATATGGCGAGAATAGACAAAGCCTTCAATATCGCCCAGGGAAAGGGCATTAAGGACACCTTAATATTGATGGATGATAGGGTATTCGTAGCCAGTGTCACCAATAAGACGGTAATAACCGCCGCAGTGGAGGATCAGCTGAAGGAAAATGCGTTTTCAAATATCGATGGTGCTGTCATAATCTAAGCCGGACCACTTAGGAGGCTTACCATTTCTGAATGACGGAGGAAATGGGGTACCAAATAGAATAGGAGGTCGTTTTAAAATGATGAGATCAATGTTTTCAGCTGTATCTGGTTTAAGGGCACATCAGACCAGAATGGATGTTATAGGTAATAATATAGCCAACGTCAACACTATAGGCTTTAAGGGCTCAAGGGTAACCTTCCAGGAGGTCTTCAGCCAAACCCTAAAGGGTGCTGGTTCTCCTCAGGATGGCAAAGGAGGAACAAATCCTCATCAGGTTGGTCTGGGTATCAATGTTTCCTCTATGGATACCTTCCATATTAGAGGGGCCGTTGAAAGAACCGACTACAACACCGACCTGATGATCAACGGTGACGGCTTCTTTATCGTAGCCGACGGCAACAACAGAAGCTACACCAGAGCTGGAAACTTCGCACTGGATACCGACGGCAACCTGGTAACCGCCGAGGGATACAAAGTGCTTGGCTATATGGCGGATGAAAATGGTGTGCTGAAGTCTACCCTTGAAGGCTTAGTGATTTCCAAGGCCACCAGCTTTGATGCTAAGGTGACTGAGAATGCGTGGTTTGAGGGGAATTTGAATAGTGAGACTAAGAGAACTTCGGATTATATTCCGCCACCGGCAGACATTATTCAATCTACAACAACAGCACCAATACCTACTTCTGTATATGTACAGAAGACAAATGCAAATGGGAAGATATATTATGAAATCAACCCAGATTTTGAGGATGCAGTTGCAAGAGAAACAACCTTTCAAGTATATGATAAGTTAGGTGGTGTACATCAGATTAAGCAGGCGTATATAAAAGTTGAAGATGTTACCGTGACTGGGCCACCAGCCTCAACAAATAGTCAATATCAAATAGCAACTTTTTACGTTAAAGCTGATGGAACTATGCACCCAGCCTCTACTGCTGCCGCCGATCCATTAGTCAGTACGCCAGCCATCCATTCTGTCCAATTTAATAACAACGGAAAATTAGTAACTGGTGGCACTATGTCACTTCAGGTAAATGCAGCGTTAACCAATGGTGCTGGAGCCTTTACCTTTGACATCGATTTATCAAAACTAACCATGTTCGCCAACACCTCCACCGCTTCAGCCACAAAAACAGACGGCTATAAGCAGGGAACTCTGGAGGATTTCACCATAGGGCCTACAGGAGAGATTTATGGTATCTTCGATAACAATCAAAGTAAGGTACTGGGTCAAATAGCTTTAGCTAACTTTAAAAACCCTGCCGGACTGGAAAAGACCGGTGGCAATATGTATCGAGTAACCTCCAACTCCGGACAGCCGATCATAGGTGTACCCGGCGGCGGCGGCTTTGGCAACCTGAACCCCGGAGCAGTGGAAATGTCAAACGTAGACCTTTCAAGAGAGTTTACAAACATGATTACAACCCAGCGGGGCTTCCAGGCAAATTCCAGAATTATAACCACCAGTGATGAAATGCTGCAGGAAGTAGTTAACATGAAGCGATAAAAATAAATAATATTCCCGGGCACCTCAGGGTGTCCGGGAAATAAAGGATGATATGCATGATCAGGTTGAAAAGGCTAAATAACTCAGAGATAGTTATCAATGCAGAGCTGATAGAGCTGGTGGAGGAAACTCCCGATACAGTCATCACCTTGACCAATGGACATAAAATGATAGTTGTGGATAGTGCCGACGAAGTAATTAGAAAAGTGGTAGCCTATAAGAGAAGTATTTTTGTAGGCCCCTTGAATAAATAGCATGATAAGAAATGAGGTGTCGTCTTGGATTTAGCAACCATAATGGGGATAATTGTAGGTATTGCCTTTGTAATTTTTGGAATCTTAGTAGATGGGGAAATCAGCTCATACTTTAACTTAGCTTCAATATTAATAGTTTTGGGCGGTACTTTTGCCGGTACCTTTGTTGCCTATCCGATGCAGCAGGTATTGGATGCAATGAGGATAGTCTCTAAGGCCTTTTCTAATAAGCAAATTGAGGCAGGAGAGATAATCAACAGGATTATAAGTCTTGCCAATATTGCAAGAAAGGAAGGCCTATTGGCTTTGGAGGAGGCATCTGAGGAAATTGATGACCAATTTCTTAAAAAGGGTATTATGCTTATAGTCGACGGTACTGATCCTGAGCTGGTAAGAAATCTATTGGAAACAGAGCTTTCCTTTATAGAGGAAAGACATAAGGGTGGACAGGGTCTATTTGAAATGATGGGCACATTGGCACCGGCCTTTGGTATGATAGGTACCTTAATAGGACTGATTAACATGCTGAAGAAGCTTGATGACCCCTCTTCAATCGGGCCAAGCATGGCGGTGGCATTAGTAACTACCTTCTATGGCTCTTTGCTGGCAAATCTCATATTCCTGCCGATTGCCAACAAGCTTAAGCTGAGAAGCCGTGAGGAGATAATGAGAAAGGAAATTATGGTTGAGGGCTTACTTTCAATTCAAGCCGGTGAAAACCCAAGAATTATTGAAGAAAAGCTAAAGGCCTTCTTACCTCCTAAAATCAGAGAACAGCTTCAAGCAAAGCAAGAGGGCATAGGTAGTAATGCCTAGGGAATAGAAAACATTACCTTGAGTCTTTTTAATTGGAGGATTAAGTATGAAAAAAATAATTACATATTCAATAATTGGCTTTATTCTATCAGGGGTATTCTTTGGAACAATATTTTATTTTGCCTTCTTCAGAGACAATCAGCCGGTTGTGCAAGCGGCAAAAACCTATGAGTATAGTCTGGCTCCCTTTTCTACAAACCTTAGTAATATCAGGTCCTACTTTAAAGGCACAATTGTGCTAGAAACAACGGATAAAAGGCTATTAGAGAGGTTTCCAGACAAGGATGCAGTCATAAGAGACAGCATTATCAAAATTTTGATATCAAAAAAGCCTGAAGAGCTTCTGGATAAAGACGGTCTGCAGAGTCTTCGCTTTGAAATCATACAAGCAGTAAACAAGGTAATGGATTCCAACAGCGTAACAAATATATATTTTATCGACTACATAATCCAATAGGAGGTGAAGTAGTTGTCTGAGGTATTGTCCCAAAACGAGATAGATGCCCTGCTGAATGCTTTAAGCACAGGTGAGGTTGATGTAGAAGAAATTAAAGAAGATAAGCTGGAGAAGAAGATAAGAAACTATGACTTTAAAAGTCCTAAAAAGCTGGCAAAGGATCAGTTGAGGACATTACAGATCATACATGAAAACTTTTCGAGACTTCTTAACACCTTTCTTTCGGGCTATCTTAGGAGCTATATTCATACAGAGGTATTATCTGTAGAGGAAGTTTCCTACTACGAATTTAACAACTCAATATCGAATCCGGCTTTACTTACAATAGCAAATTTTAATCCTTTGTCGGGGCAAATTGTTATTGACCTGTCTACCTCTATTGCCTTTACCTTCATCGACAGGATACTTGGCGGAAACGGCAAGTCTCTTGAGGAGAAGAGAACCTTTACGGAAATAGAGCTGACATTGATTAAGAAGCTGATGAAACAAATTTTAGAGCTTTTAATTGATCCATGGGAAAATGTCATTGAGCTGGACCCAAAGCTGGATAAAATTGAAACCAACTCTCAATTTATTCAGATTGTTTCGCCCAACGAAACCGTGGCGCTAATAACCCTAAGCCTTAAAATAGGTGACGTGGAGGGAATGATGAATATATGTATCCCCCATATACTTATTGAGCCGATATTGGATAAGCTGAGCACAAGGTATTGGTTTTCCAACATCAACAAGGTTGTTACAGAAAATGAAAAGCATTTGCTGAAGAAAAGGGTTGAAAAAAGTAAGGTTACAGTTGCGGCTGTATTGGGGGGAACCCGTATTACAGTAAGAGATTTCCTGGAGCTTCAAAAGGGTGATGTTATTATGCTGGACAATCTGGTTAATAACGAAATTGAAATTCAGGTTGGCGATAAGCAAAAATATTACGGCATACCGGGAACAAATAAGAACAAGCTGGCAGTCAAGGTAACCAGGATCGACAAGAAAGGAGATGAACTGAATGAGTGATATGTTATCTCAAGAGGAAATTGATGCCCTACTGAATGGCGCAGGCTTAGATAATACAACAAGTGACGATTATATCGAATTTACAGACGACGAAAAAGATACGATAGGTGAAATAGGTAACATCAGTATGGGAACAGCCGCCACAACCTTGTCAACCTTGCTTGGCAACCGTGTAAATATCACCACACCAAAGGTTTCTATACTTAGTGTCGATGATCTGGCTAAAAATTATCCCCTTCCCTTCGTGGTAGTCGACGTAAAATACAAGGAGGGACTTGAGGGCTTAAACGTTCTGATACTTAAGGAAGAGGATGTAAAGATAATTACGGATTTGATGATGGGCGGTACAGGCGTTGCTTCCACTGAGCCTTTGTCTGAAATTCATATGAGTGCCATCAGTGAAGCCATGAACCAAATGGTAGGTTCAGCATCCACCTCATTATCAGAAATGTTTTCAAAAAAAATCGATATATATCCACCTCGGGTTTATAATATCGCTTTAAATGCGGAGGATTTCGTTGATCTATTCCCAGAGTTTACTATGAGCTTTGTGAGAATATCCTTTAAGATGGTGGTGGGTGATTTAATCGATAGCGAAATAATGCAGCTGATTCCCTTGGATTTTGGAAAGGAGATGGTGAATAAGTTGTTAGGTGGTCTTGAAACCTCAAATACAGCTCCCCAGCCTGCGCCTCAAAGGCAGCAGCCTATAACGGAGACAAAGCCAATGCAGGAGGTCAGACAGCAGCAGCCACAACACCAACAGCACGCACCTTCAGCTCCTCAGGAGTATTATGCACCACAGCCTCAAAGACAGATGAATGCACCGGTGAATGTTCAACCGGCACAATTCCAGTCCTTTGACACTAATACCAATAGAAACGTACCGGAAAATATCGAGCTGATCCAGGACGTTCCGCTAAAAGTCACAGTCGAATTAGGTCGTACAGTAAAACGCATCAGCGAAATACTAGAATTTGGACCAGGCACCATTGTAGAGTTGGATAGACTGGTGGGTGAACCCCTGGACATTCTAGTTAACGGTCAAAACGTTGCAAAGGGCGAGGTAGTGGTTATCGATGAAAACTATGGCATTAGAATAACTGACATAGTTAGTGCTTCAAAACGCTTTTCAAAGCTATAGATAATTATAGAGCAGAAGTCCTATACAAAGTAGAAAATTATCGAACTAAGTGTTAAAAAATGTCGAAGCCTATTGAACATAGTAGAAGAATCGATATATAATACCATTAAGGAAAGAATGATAAAGGATTTTTCTTTCACAAAAATTAAAGTTTCATATTAAAACACAGCTTTGAGGAGGAGTAAACTAATGTCAAAAGGAATTTTAGTCGTTGATGATGCAGCTTTCATGAGAATGATGGTTAAGGATGTATTAGTTAAGAATGGATTCGAGGTAATCGGTGAAGCAGAAAATGGTGCAAGAGCCATAGAAAAGTTTAAGGAGCTTAACCCTGCATTAACTATTATGGACATCACAATGCCAGAAATAGATGGTATTCAGGCGGTCAAGGAAATTAAAAAAATTGATCCCAATGCAAAGGTGATCATGTGCTCGGCTATGGGTCAGCAGGCAATGGTAATTGAAGCCATTCAAGCTGGTGCAAAGGATTTTATAGTAAAGCCCTTCCAGGCGGATCGTGTCATCGAGGCAGTTAAAAAGGTTATGGGTTAACCTATGCCTGCTGACTTTTACTCAATAGTTATGTTGTTATTTGCCATCGGTCTGGTGGTAGTGATGGCATTTGCAACAACATATATTATCGGTAAAAAATCGAATGCCATAATGAGAAATCCAGGCGTCAAGGTGCTGGAAAGGGCCTCTATCGGCTTTCAAATCAACATTTATGTCCTTCTAATCAACGGCAAGGTATATATTTTAGCAATTCAAAATAAGAGCACTCAGCTGCTGGATGTCATCGATGCAAAGGAATGGTTTGAGAAAAAGCAGGAATTTGATCTTGAGGCGTTACATACTGGCCTTCCAATGGAAAATCCCATGGATGCCGTATCAGCCTATTTGAAAAAATACGTCAAAATGCCCAACAGAAAAAAAGGTGATGATTTAAAATAATGGAAACGAAGCTGATAAAAATACAAAAACACAAAAACACAAGGGTGTACCTAATGCTGCTGTTAGTTGGATTATTTTTTATCATGGGCCTGCAGCAGGTAAGTGCTCAGTCCACCTTACCGATACCTCAGATAGGGATTAACATTGATGAAGCCCAAAACCCACAGGAGGTTACAACCTCATTGCAGCTGCTGTTTTTACTGACCATACTATCCATTGCACCTGCGATACTTATAATGATGACCAGCTTTACCAGGATAATCATCGTATTATCCTTTTTAAGAAATGCAATAGCAACTCAGCAAACACCACCAACGCAGATAATTATTGGACTTGCCTTATTTTTGACCTTTTTTGTAATGGCACCCATTGCTTCAGAAATCAATCAGAATGCAATTCAGCCCTATCTTGCTGAGGAATTAACACAATCAGAGGCTCTGGAGCTGGGGATGAAACCCCTGAGAGAATTTATGTTTCGTCAAACAAGGGAAAAGGACCTGGCATTATTTATAGAAATTTCAAACGCAGAGGTTCCAAATGAATTGGAGGATATTTCAACCACTAACCTTATACCAGCCTTTATCATCAGTGAATTGAAGACAGCCTTTCAAATAGGATTTGTTTTATTTATACCCTTTATTGTTATCGATATGGTTGTAGCCAGTACCCTTATGTCAATGGGTATGATGATGCTGCCACCGGCGATGATATCATTACCCTTTAAGCTGTTGCTTTTTATTATGGTAGACGGTTGGAATGTGATTATTCGTTCCTTAATCTTAGGATTCAAATAGGAGTGATTTTATGAATGAAGCAATGGTTATAGAGCTTGGTCAACAGGCGATGTTTACAATTTTGATTTTATCTGCACCCATGCTGGGGATTGGATTATTAGTTGGTTTAGCTGTCAGTATATTTCAAGCTACTACACAAATACAGGAGGCTACTCTGGCCTTTATACCCAAAATTGTAGCTATTTTTGCTGCTATCGTAATTTTCGGGCCATGGCTGCTGTCGGTAATAATCAACTACACCACCAGGCTCTTTGCTAATTTAAGCAGCTTTATTTCCTAGGACTTATATGGATAATTTATTGGATTTTATCCTTGTAAATCTCAATATTTTTATACTGATAGTAGTAAGGATAACAGGAATATTTGTGGCAGCCCCAATCTTTGCACGAAACAATCTACCAGCACTGATGAAAATCGGTTTATCTGTTACAATAGCCTTTATTATGCTGCCATTACTGCAGGAGAACAGTCAATTGGTGATTGACTCCTTCATACAGTTGTCGGTTTACACAATAAAGGAATTTTTGATAGGCATTTTAATTGGCTTTATAGCCTTTGTTTATTTTTCTTCCATCTATTTGGCAGGGACAATTATAGATACACAAATGGGCTTTGGTATGGTGAATGTTTTTGATCCCCAAACCAATACCCAGATTCCCGTAATGGGAAACTTTTATAATAACTTGATTTCATTGCTGTTCATTGTTGTTAATGGACATCATCTTCTGATAAAAGCTTTAGTTAATAGCTATCAAATACTGCCGATAGGCTTTAGTATGAATTTTAATATTGAAGCAGTCAATTTGATGACACGAATATTTATTGAAATGTTTATACTGGCAGCAAAATTCAGTGCGCCGGTACTGGTGGCCATTTTTCTTGCCAATGTGCTGCTGGGTATATTAGCCAGAACAATGCCCCAGATGAACGTATTTATAGTGGGTCTTCCTCTGAAGATCATTGTGGGGATGGTAACGGTTATTATCTCATTACGTTATTTAGTTCCCTTCTCAGAGAGACTATTTGAAAGAATACTTGTTATGATATATGAAATGCTACAAATCCTATAAAAGGGTTGATGACATGGAATTGGAATTATTAATTGATTTACAGCTTTTTTCAGAGGAAAAGACTGAGGAGCCTACCCAGAAAAAGATTAAGGAGTCAAGAGAAAAGGGACAGGTGCTTCAGAGTAAGGAAGTAAATTCAGCATTTATGCTTTTAGGCGCCTTTATATCCCTGAGGCTGCTGGGGGGATTTTTAGGCAATATAATTCAGAGATTAACCCTATATGTTTATGAGGAATATCTCAATATCAACTACTTATTTTCCATTACCAATATCTATAAGCTTATGCTTACGGCGTTGTATTATATGATGATGATGATTATACCTTTAGCTGCGATTTGCCTTATTATTGGTTTGGTATGCAGCTATATGCAGGTAGGATATCTATTTACCACTAAGACCCTTGAGGTCAAATTTAGCAAGCTGAATCCCATCGAGGGCTTTAAACGGATGTTTTCTATGAAATCGGTCTTCGAGCTGGTAAAATCCCTCATCAAGATCGTTTTCGTCGGCATGGTGGTATTTAATTATGCAGAGGGACAGCTGGACACCATATTCAACACCATGTCAATGGATACAGTGCTGATTATAAAGACCCTGGTGGATCTGACCATACAAATAGGCTTAAGAGCGGGAATGGTGCTGGTGGCACTGGCTTTGCTGGATTATCTTTACCAAAGATATGAGCATAATAAGGGCTTGAAGATGACAAAGCAGGAGGTAAAGGAAGAATATAAGCAGGTTGAGGGTAACCCACAGATTAAATCAAAGATTAAGGAAAAGCAGCGGCAGATATCTATGCGACGAATGATGCAGGATGTGCCAAAGGCGGATGTTATCATAACAAACCCGACACACTTTGCAATAGCTATAAAATATGATCCAAGTATCTCCGATGCGCCGTTGGTGGTGGCAAAGGGTATGGATATTATCGCTCAGAGAATAAAGGAAATAGCCTCTGAAAACAATGTGCCCATGGTGGAAAACAAACCATTGGCCAGAAGCCTATATGACGCGGTTCAAGTAGGACAGATTATACCACAGGATATGTATCAGGCTGTGGCAGAGGTATTAGCTTACGTATATCAAATCAACAATAGGACTAAGGGGGCCAAGCTATGAAATTCGGTGACATATTAGTAGTTCTTGCTGTAATCGCCATAGTAATAATGATCATTATACCTATACCATTGGGAGCCCTAGATGTTTTATTGAGCTTCAATATTTCATTAGCATTATTAATATTGGTAATTGCAATGTATACACAAGAAGCATTGCAATTTTCAATATTCCCCTCCATTTTACTTTTGACTACTCTTTTCAGGCTGGCCCTTAACATTACCACCACAAGATATATTTTATCCTCCGGTAATGCTGGAAGCCTCATCGACACCTTTGGTAATTTTGTTATGCAGGGGAATGCAATCGTGGGCTTTATCGTGTTCTTGATTATTATTATAGTTCAGTTTATGGTTATTACTAAGGGCTCGGAGCGGGTTTCTGAGGTTGCTGCCCGTTTTACTCTTGATGCTATGCCCGGTAAGCAGATGGCAATAGATGCCGACCTGAATGCAGGCTTAATAGATGATCGAGAGGCAAGGGACAGAAGAAAAAAAATACAACGAGAAGCAGACTTTTATGGTGCAATGGATGGTGCCAGTAAATTTGTTAAGGGAGATGCCATTGCGGGTATCATTATAACAGTAATCAATATCATTGCAGGCTTTATCATTGGTATGGCAATGGGGGGGATGGATTTTTCTACAGCCCTGCAAAAGTATACCCTATTGACTGTAGGAGATGGCTTAGCCAGCCAAATTCCATCGCTTTTAATCTCCACTGCCACCGGTATTGTGGTAACCAGAGCTGCCTCAGAGGGCAATCTGGGCAGCGACTTAATCAAGCAGCTCTTCAACCAGCCTAAGGTTATGTTTATCATCTCAGGTGTGGTATTTGCGATGGGGGCTTTTACACCATTACCCACCTTTCCATTTTTACTGATAGCTGCTGCCTTTTTATCCTTAGGGATGAACCTGAGAAAGGCATTGGTGAAGGCGGAGATGGAGGCGGTCATTAATCCCGTTGAAGAAGCTGTGGAGGAAAAAAGAAATCCTGAAAATGTTATGCCATTGTTAAATGTTGATCCAATAGAGCTGGAGTTTGGCTATGGGATTATCCCCTTGGCGGACTCAAATCAAGGCGGCGATCTCTTTGATCGTCTGGTTATGATCAGAAGGCAATGTGCATTAGAGCTGGGGATTATCGTACCTATGATTCGTTTGAGGGATAATATTCAGCTGGAGCCAAACCAATACATAATTAAGATAAAAGGCGTTGAAATATCCTCTGGCGCCATTATGTTTGATCACTATTTGGCGATGAATCCCGGCATGGCTGGAGAAGAGCTGGAGGGAATTGACACCCAGGAGCCAGCCTTTGGACTGCCGGCAAAATGGATTAATGAGCAGGAACGGGAAAAGGCAGAAATCTATGGGTATACAGTAGTTGATCCACCTTCTATTATTGCCACCCATCTGACGGAGATCGTGAAACGAAATGCCCACGAGCTTTTAGGCCGACAGGAGGTCAAGAAGCTGATTGATAATGTGAAGGAAACCAGTCCGGCATTAGTGGAGGAGCTGATACCTAGCCAGCTGAGCATCGGAGATGTTCAGAAGGTCTTAAAGAACCTTCTTAAGGAGGGTGTATCTATAAGAAACATGGTGACAATTCTTGAGACGCTGGCGGATTACTCCGGAATGACAAGAGATACCGATATGCTGACGGAGTATGCCAGACAGGGGCTGGCGAGGGTGATATCTAAGCAATTTATACAGCAGCAGCCGGCCAAGGTGATTACCCTGGATCAACAGCTGGAGCAAAGGATTATTGAATCCATTCAGCAGACAGAGAGAGGCAACTATATTTCAATTGATCCTGATATCGTACAAAACATAATGTCAAACCTGACAAGACAAATACAAAAGTTCGTTTCTTTAGGAGAGCAGCCGATTGTCATTACTGCCCCTATAGTAAGATTGTACTTCAAACGCCTAACAGAGCAATTGACATCGGATTTGGTTGTACTTTCCTATAATGAGGTGGACCCTTCAGTAGAAATTGAATCGATAGGGATGGTGAGTATTTAATGAAGGTTAAAAAATTCAGTGGTGCCGATAATCATGAGGCCATGATGAAGGTAAGGGCTGAGCTGGGTATAAACGCGGTAATACTGCACCAACGAAGGGTTAAGCCAAGGGGCGTTTTTGGTTTCCTCAAGAAGCCCATCATAGAGGTAGTGGCTGCTGTAGAAGAGTCAGTGCCTCAGGCAGCGGCGGCAGCTCAGATTCTCAAGCCTTCACCTCCAAAATCACCTGAGGATCAGCTTAAGTCAAGAGTCAGTACCAGGTCCAATGCGATAAAGTCAGTGGACGACACCCTGTCCAAGGAGATAAACGAAATCAAGACAATGCTCTCAGCTGTTGCAAAAAGTGTGAACCACGAGGGCTTGCCGGATATACTAAAAAATAACGACAATCAGGAGCTGAGGTTGATATATGATGCCCTTAAGGCCCAGGAAATTGAGGAGGAGATTATGGAATACATCCTTAAGGATTTAGCTGACTCCCCCGATAGCCAAAGCGTCCATTTCAAATTCCGTGACTTTATTAATAAATATGTGATGGAGAAGACCAGGAAGTCCGGCTCAAAGGTAATTTTCTTCGTGGGACCTACTGGTGTAGGCAAAACAACAACCATTGCAAAATTAGCGGCGAATTACGCCTTAAACGAGGGAAAAACCGTCGGACTTATCAGTGCCGACACCTACAGAATAGCCGCTGTTGAACAGCTCAGAACCTACTGTGATATTCTGAGTCTGCCGATAGAGGTAATTTACGAGGCTAAGGAAATCCATGGTGCAATAGAAAAATTTAAGGGTAAGGACTTAATACTTGTTGACACCGCCGGCAGGAGTCATAAAAATGAGCTTCAGATAAAGGAGCTTCAGTATCTTTTAAATGAGGTTGAGGATAAGGAAATATATCTGGTGGTCAGCTGTACCTCCAAAAACAGCGATTTGAGAGAAATCGTTAAAACCTATGATTTTATAAGGGATTACAAGCTCATTCTCACCAAGCTGGATGAAGCAACCACCTATGGTACCATTATAAATACGGCGATTCATACCCAAAGACCCCTTTCTTATATCACTACTGGACAAAGCGTGCCGGACGATATTGAAATTATAAGTGCTGATAAAATTGTAAGCCTTTTATTAGAGGGGGCTTAAATTGATGCAGGATCAAGCAACCAGACTTAGAGAACTAATTAAACAGAAAAAGAATACCGGCATTATCAAGGCTTCAGATGGACCCAGAGCTAGAGTAATCTGTGTTACCAGTGGCAAGGGGGGCGTAGGTAAAACGAACTTTACTTTAAATCTTGCCATAGCCCTAAGCAAGCAAAACTATAGCGTGATCATACTGGATGCAGACTTAGGTCTCTCAAATATAGATATTGTTATGGGTATAATGCCTAAATATACCCTTCAGGATGTTATAAACGGCAGCAAGGAGCTGCGAGAGGTAATCGTCACGGGGCCAAATGGGATAAAGCTGATTTCCGGCGGCTCAGGGATATTAGAGCTTGTAGATATGCCTGAGACAAGAATTCAGTCCTTGGTTGAAAAGCTAGAGGAAATCAACAGCATGGCTGATATTATTTTGATTGATACAGGAGCGGGCCTGTCAAAGTCGGTGATGTCCTTTGTTATGGCAGCTGATGAAGTCATTATTGTCGCCACACCTGAGCCAACCTCCATCACCGATGCCTATGCCATGATAAAAACCATTGGCATGAAGGAACGGGGTAAACGATTAAAGCTGTTGATCAATCGCGTGGAAAATCTGAATGAGGGGAAGATCACCTTCGATAAGCTGAGGCTGGCTTCGGAGAAATTTCTAAATATCCAAATAGAAAAGCTGGGGTACTTGACGGAGGACATTAATGTCAGCAGATCAGTTAAGCTTCAAAACCCCTTTTTAATACAGTTTCCCAATGCCTCAATCAGTAAAAACATAGAAAATATAGCATTAAAGCTGACGAACGAAAACTATACCGATGATGCTCTAGCAACAAACAAAGGATTTTTCAATCGTATAGTCAGCTTATTTAGATAAGGGGTGGATTTTATTATGGATCTTTTCTCTGAGCTTAAGATTGGAGAGAAATTAGAAATAGAACCATTGAGGGAGGATAGAAAGGCAGCTGCCAAAAATATCATCGTTAGTCAACTGCTGGATATGAAAGAGGATAAATTATATATATCGAGTCCGATTTTAAAGGGATTACCCTATCCGCTATATGTAGGTAATAGGGTAAAGGTAATATTTTTAAGGGAAGATAAAGGAATTTACAGCTTTGTTGCCGAAATAAAGAAAAAGGTACAGGCACGTTTGACGATTTATGTCATCGAACCTATTAGTGAGGCAGAAAAGACCCAAAGAAGGATATTTTATAGGTTGGATATCACAAGGAAGGTAACCTTTAAGCCATTGGAGCAAGATGAGGAAATCATCATCGAGGCAGCCACTAAGGACATCAGCGGAGGTGGTATTAAGGCCATTTCCAAAAAAGCGATTGCCACAGGCAAAAATGTGGCATGCACCCTATACCTCAGTGATGACTGCGTTGTAACCCTGCAGGGAAACGTAGTGCGCTGTGTGGTTGATACCAATACCGGTGACTACCAGCTGGGTATATCCTTTCTTGAGGGTAATGACGGTGTCAGAAATAGAATTGTTTCCTTTATATTTGAAAAGCAAAGAGAATTGAGAAAAAAAGGACTGATATAAATGCTTCCGGTGAAAGAGGGTCAAATTAAGGTATTAATAGTTGATGATTCAGCTTTTATGCGTAAAATTCTTACAGATATTCTAAATAGTGATCCTGAAATCAATGTTGTAGGCTTTGCCAGAAATGGTAAAGAGGCGATAGATAAGGTTATTCAGCTGAAGCCTACCTTAGTGACAATGGACGTTGAGATGCCGATAATGAGTGGGATAGAAGCACTGAGTCACATTATGCAAAGCCATCCATTGCCGGTGGTAATGCTAAGCAGCCTCACCTCCGACGGTGCAGAAGCAACTCTGTCGGCTTTAGATCTGGGGGCAGTTGATTTTGTAGAAAAGCCCTCCAGTATATACGCGATAAATCCAAAGGATATTAAGGCAGAAATTATTGATAAAATTAAGGTAGCCGCCACTGTAAAGGTTGGGAAAAAAGGTGGCTCCGAGAGGATAGTACAGACAATAGAACCCAGAAGCAGTATGAGAGAAGTTAAAAAGCAAGCCCATGGCGGCAAAAGGCCGCTGATCGCAGTAGGAATTTCAACCGGAGGACCAAGAGCTTTGCAATCTGTCATACCTGCTCTACCGAAGGGGTTATCAGCACCTGTAGTAATAGTTCAGCATATGCCACCAGGCTTTACGCGTTCTCTGGCAGATAGGTTGAATTCAATATCAAATGTTACCGTGAAGGAGGCAGAGGATGGTGAAAAGCTAAAGGATGGATGGGTATACATTGCTCCTGGAGATTTTCACGTAGAGATTGTAGAAGGTCAATCCAGTGCATTAACTGTAAAACTGACAAAGGATCCGCCGGTTTCAGGCCACAGGCCCTCTGCCGATGTCATGTTCAAGTCTATATCAGGCTTAAGCAACACCGACGCCATAGCTGTCATTATGACGGGTATGGGCTCCGATGGCTCTAATGGCTTAAAGCTTTTGAAGGAAAGCAAGGGGGCGTATATTATCGCTCAGGACGAAGAAAGCTGTGTTGTCTATGGTATGCCCAAAAGTGCAGTAAAGCTAGGAATTGTTGATGTGGTTTCACCATTAAGTAGAATAACTAATACTATAATTAACAGGTTGGAGGTGTTGTAAAATGGATATGAGTCAATATTTAGACATATTCATTGAAGAGTCAAAGGAACATTTGCAAAACATGAATCAAACCCTGCTGCAGCTTGAGCAATCCCCGGAGGAATTGAGCCTATTGAATGAAATTTTCAGAATAGCCCATACCCTTAAAGGAATGTCCAGCACAATGGGCTTTACCAACATAGCCCATCTTACCCATGAGATGGAGAATCAGCTTCATGCGATTAGAAGTGGTGAGTTGAAGATAAACACAAAAATCATAGACATATTATTTACCTGCTTCGATCAACTGGACAAGTATATCGGGCAGGTTGAGATGAATGGCAGTGAAGGTGACATGATTTCCGGAGAGCTAATCAAGCAGCTGGAGGCTTTGCAGGCTACAGCCAACAACACCCCAAGCCCTGTTGCCGGAGATGACATAACAATAAATCCACAGCTAAACATTCAATTAAACGAATATGTACATAATGTATTACGAAAGGCGGCGGCAGAGGATTTAAACACCTATATGGTAAAAATTACCTTAGATGCTAAGTGCATGTTAAAATCCGCCCGTGCCTACATTATTATTAATACGCTAGAGCGTCTGTCGGAAATTATCCACTCTAATCCAAGTATAGAGGATATAGAGGATGAAAAGTTTGAGCATAGCTTTGAACTGGTGGTGGTAGCTAAGTCAGATAAGAGGATTCTGGAGAAGGAGCTAAATGCCATATCTGAAATAGAATCCATTGAAATCGTTGATTTGAAGGCTAATGACATTACCATTGAAAAGAGCGAAGATGAGTCCATTACTTTAATGGAGACAGAAGATGAGCATCAGCAGACCTCGGCAAACCAAAATGAAAATAGAAGTAAAAAAGGAAAAACAGGCAAAACCGTTAGGGTAGATATAGATCGATTGGATAATCTGATGAATCTGGTAAGTGAGCTAATCATTATAAAAACCAGGCTGGAGGATATCGATGGTTCAAATAGCAACCACAACAATATGCATGAGGCTATTGAATACATGGAAAGAATTACCACCAGCCTACACGATGCAGTTATGAAGGTTAGGATGGTGCCAATAGAAAGAGTTTTCAATCGTTTTCCAAGGATGGTCAGAGACCTTTCCAGAGATTTAGGCAAGGAGATAACCCTGTTTATGTCGGGTGAGGAGACTGAGGTTGATAGAACGGTCATTGATGAAATAGGCGATCCCCTCATTCACCTTATCAGAAATTCCATTGACCATGGGATAGAGGACCCTGAGACTAGAGCAAGGTCCAACAAGGCTAAAAACGGAACCGTTAGGTTGGTTGCTTATCCCGATGGCAATAGCGTTGTCATCGAGGTAGAGGACGATGGTAAGGGAATAGATATAGAGAAGGTTAAAAATAAGGGTCTTGAAAGAGGCATTATAACGCCGGCTCAAGGTCAATCAATGGATGATAATGAGATCATTCAGCTGCTTTTCCATCCTGGCTTTAGTACTGCTGATAAAATTTCTGATATATCCGGCAGAGGGGTAGGCTTGGACGTTGTTAAGACCAAAATTGAATCCCTTGGTGGCGTAGTTGAGGTGGATACAAGAAGTGGAAGGGGTAGCAAGTTTATCATACGTCTGCCGCTGACTTTAGCTATTATTCAAGCGCTATTGGTTAATATAGGGGCTGAAAAATATGCAATACCACTTAATAACATTAAAGAAATTACTACAATTGAAGCCAATACCATCAGAAGAGTACAGAATAACGAGGTAGTTCTTTATCGTAACGCAACGCTACCGATTATGAGGCTTTCAAATCTGCTGAATGTACAGACGGATGAGACTCTCGATACGGAGGAATACATCGTTGTTATAGTTAAAAAGGGAGATAAGACGGCAGGCTTAATAGTTGATCATCTGATAGGACAGCAGGAGATCGTCATTAAATCCTTAGGCAAGTTCCTTTCTAATATTAAGGCGATTGCAGGAGCAACTATATTGGGTAATGGTTCTGTCGCTTTAATTGTAGACACAAATTCATTTTTTTAAGGGGTGAAGGCCAGTGAGTAATCATTTAGAAAACAATAATCAATATGTAATTTTTAAGCTGGAAAATGAATTCTATGGTATACCCATCAATTATGTTGAGACGATAGAAAAGGTTCTAGAGCTAACCAGGGTACCCAACACCCCCGACTATGTAAAGGGGGTAATCAACCTTAGGGGTGTGGTTGTACCGGTGGTTGATTTAAGACAGCGGTTCAACCTGAAAACGAAGGCCATAGCTGATGAATCTAGAATTATTATTCTTTCTATCGAAGAGGTGGTTGTTGGACTTTTGGTGGATAATTCATCTGAGGTAATAACAATTATGGAAGAAGCAATAGACAGCACCAGCAACCTAGTGAACTCATTTGAAGACGATTATATAAAGGGAATAGGCAAGGTTGACGATAGAATGATTATAATAGTAGATATTCCTAAAATATTGGGAATAGCTATGGAAAGCTAATAAAGGTGGTGTAAAATGACATTTTCATTAGAGGATTTAAATAATGAGCATATTGATGTCTTAAGAGAGGTTGGAAATATTGGTGCAGGCAATGCTGCGACCGCACTGGCCAAAATGGTTCAAAAGAAAATCGATATGGACGTACCAATTGTGCAAATTCTCTCCTTTGAGGATGTAGCAGCAATTTTAGGCGGAGAAGAAATGGTGGTTTCAGGCATTTATTTTCAGGTGGAGGGAGATATCAACGGCAATATCATGTTCGTGCTGGATATCGCCTCCTCCAAGGTGCTGACCGGGATGCTTATGGGCAGGGATGATTATAGCGGTGATCTAGATGATATGGACTATTCTGCACTGCAGGAAATAGGAAATATTCTTTCAGGCTCATATATTTCCTCTTTAAATATGCTGACAGGGCTGAAGCTTAAGCTTTCTGTACCCTCACTATGTGTGGATATGGCGGGAGCGATATTAAGTGTTCCTGCAATCCAATTTTCTCAAACCGGTGATAAGGTTGTATTGATCGAGACGATATTAAAGGACGGCAACAGTCTAGTGAAGGGTAATTTTTTCCTGATTCCTGATGAACCCTCCTTCATAATTCTATTAAAAAGTCTGGGAGTGTTAAGATAAAATGCAGAAGGTTATAAAGGTTGGTATGGCAGACTTAAAAATTGTTTCAGAGCCGGATGTTTTAACTACTTTGGGTTTGGGCTCCTGTGTGGGCATAGCCCTATATGATAAAGTCACTAAGATAGCAGGCTTGGCCCATATAATGCTCCCAGACAGCAGCCAGATTAAAAATAATCAGAATCTTGCTAAATTTGCAGATACAGCAATCAATTTATTGGTTTCTGAAATGATACAAAAGGGTGCAGGTCCCGGACGATTGACGGCGAAAATATCTGGGGGATCTCAGATGTTTTCCTTTGGATCAAACGGCAGTGATTTAATGAAAATAGGCTATCGTAATGTGGTTGCAACCAAAGAAATATTAAGCAAGCTACGGATTCCTATCCTTTCAGAGGATACAGGGGGAAACTATGGTAGAACCATCGAGTTCTATTCAGAAAATGGCAATTTACTAGTCAAAACCATTGGGCATGGGGTAAAGATTATCTAACTATGTTACACTATACATACCGGGAGGCTGTCTATGGAACATTTAAGCCTATGGCAAAAATATAAGAAATCTAATGATTTAGATGCCAAGAACAGTTTAATTGAAAAGTACATAGAGATAGTAAAGATAGTTGCCGGAAGGCTTTATAGCAGCTATGGCGCCAATGTTGAATATGAGGATTTAGTCAGCTATGGGATATTCGGATTGATTGATGCTATTGAGAAGTTTGAAATCGACAAGAATGTAAAATTCGAAACCTACTCACAAATCCGTATTCGTGGTGCAATTATTGATCAGCTTCGCAATCTGGATTGGATTCCTAGGTCCGTAAGGCAAAAGGCTAAGGACGTGGAAAACGCCTATCAAAGGCTTGAGAATAACCTGGGGAGAAGTGCAGCGGATTTCGAAGTAGCAAAGGAGCTGAATGTTTCTCTTCAGGATTTTCAGGGAATATTGCAGCAGATCAATAATTTAAGCGTTATTTCTATAGAGGAAAAGCTGTACGATGGCTATGTCAATCAGATTTCCGAGCCGGAAAATCAGTCGCCTGAGGATATTGTATGCAATCTGGAGGTATTCAAAACCTTAAAGGATAGTATAGATTTGCTCCCGGAAAGAGAACGAGAGGTTATTTCTCTATATTACTACGATGAGCTTACCTATAAGGAGATTGGTGCAGCATTGGGCGTATCTGAGTCAAGGGTGTCTCAGCTTCACTCAAAGGCAATTTCGCGGCTGAAGACAAAATTGAACTACTAGTGCTTCAATAATTGTGTTATGTTCTAGTGTGCCAATACTTTAGATTAAAGTATAGGAAGGAGAGTATCGGGATGGATAGCATGGGGATCAACAAAGCGTATATAATTGCAGAGGGGGAAACCTACCAAGAGGCGCTAGCCTCTGGTTTAGAAAGTCTTAAACTGACAAAGGATGAGGTAGAGGTCGAGATAATAGAGGAGAAAAGACCTTCCTTTTTCAAAAAAGGTGTATGTAAGCTGAAGCTCACACCATTAATTTCAAAATCCCTTAACACTTCAACTGATACTGTAGCAGGAGCCTTAGATTTTGACACAGTGATTGAAGGCGCTGAAAAGATTGTAAATGAAATAAACTCAAGGGAAATTGAAGCCTCGATGCCGTATTTGATAGAGTACAAAGAGGATGGTGTATATGTCACCACCAAAAATCTTACAGGCATCAATGTTAAAAAAGCAATGGAGGACCTACTCAAGGCTTTAAATAAAAAATCTGTTAAGGATATAGAAGCACCACAGATAACAGTGGCCTTTAACCAAGAGGAGATTCCCACTAGAATAGCGCCACCGCAGCAGGAGGTACTAATAGATAGCGCGGTTTATTATGAAATTGCCAGGGATAAGCTGGAGGCCAAAATACTAGTAACAGCCCCAGATGGGGGAAAGACCTTTAGCTTTGATGAACTAAAGAATGAGCTTTTTAATAAAAAGATCATCTATGGTATTAAAGAAGAGGTAATAAGAGATATCGTTGAAAACGGAAGATTTGAGGTTTGGTTCACAGTGGCGGAGGGGAAGGGTCCTGTTAATGGCATAGATGGGAAAGTGGCATATAGCTTTGAAACAAATCGCCAAATTAAGCCTAAGTATCTGGATGACGGTAGTGTTGATTACAAACAGTTGAATTTGATCAGCAATGTAAAGACAGGGGATGCCCTAGCTCAAATCTTCAGACCCACAAACGGAACTCCCGGAATGGATGTCTATGGTACAACCATACCTGCGAAACGAGGCAAAGAAGTCAATGTAAGGCCCGGAAAAAATGTTGAGGTGGACAGTGAGGGCTTGAAGTTTTCGGCAGCAAGAGATGGGCAGGTGTATATTTCTGAAAACAAGCTAAATGTCAGTGAGGTATATGAGGTGGCAGGGGACATCGACACCTCAACTGGAAATGTAAGCTTCAATGGCACAGTAGCTGTCAGAGGAAATGTTAAGTCCGGCTTTACGGTGGAGGCTACGGGGGACATCCATATCAATGGTGTGGTAGAGGCAGCTACCCTTAAAGCTAAGGGAAATATCGCCCTCAGCAGAGGAATCCAGGGCAATAATCAAGCCTATATAGAGGCCGGCGGCAATTTAGTTGCCAAGTACATTGAAAATGCAAAAATAAAGTGCATGGGAGATATTCATGCAGACTGTATATTGCATAGTGAGGTTGTAGCTAAGGGCAAGATCGTACTTGCTGGTAAAAAATCTCTGGTTGTAGGTGGAGACATAAGAGTAGGCGAGGAGCTCAGAGCCAGGATCATCGGTTCTCATATGGGTACAAATACCAGAATAGAGGTTGGTATAGATCCCGATGACAAGGTTAGATACGATGAACTGAAGAATGAGCTTTTAGAAATAGAAAGAAATTCAGAAAACCTTAAAAAAACAATAGATTTACTGGGTAGAATGGCTAAAACCTCCCAAATACCAAAGAGCAAGGAGGAGATTCTGGTAAAATCCCTAAAGACCTATCAGTTTCTTAAGGAGAAGCATCAAAGCCTGAGCAATCAGTTTCAGCAGTTGGATGCTAAAATCCAGAGCCTTTCCAATGGTAAGGTCCATGCAAGCGGTACCATATACCCTGGAGTTAAGATCATTATTCTCAATAGTGCCAGATTTATCAATGATGAAATGGCCTTTTGCACCCTCTACAAAAAAGATGGAGAGGTTGTTATAGGCCCCTATGAAAAATAGGCGGTGATGATATGTCCATAAGACCAATTGATTTCCATGTAACCTATGCAACAACAGTCAATGAATCCAAGGCTAAGCAGAATGAGTTTAACCGCAATCGAGAAATAAGCAGTATTGCAGAGCATCAGCAAGCAGTCGAGGTGGAAAAAAACAAGAAGCGTGTTATCAATACTGAAGCGGCTCAGGAAAAGAAGGTTAAATCAGAGGACAGGGATAATCAACCAAAGGACTGGCAGCAAAATAAAAAGGATAATAAAAAAGACGGGCAAGAGGAAAAGCAGGATATAAAGGAATTAGCTAAAAAAGGTGAAACTAAGGGCTTAAAAATAGATATTATGATCTAAAGAGGTGCAGAATGCTATATGATAATTTGATTATAATTTTTATTGGGGTTGCTCTGGTGGCAATTTCCCTCTACTTTATTGTTAAGCAGAATAATGAGGAGGAAGAGGACTACTATTACAAGGCCTCCCTACTGTTGAATAACAAGGATAATGATACCAACAGCAATCAGCTTTTGAGTAATCAGCTACAGGCGGTTACGGAGGAAATGGAGGAGCTAAAGCAGAAGCTAGCCATGCTAGAATCCAATCATTTGATTTCTGCTTCGGTGGAAGCAGCTAAGGCGGCTGAGGCCCCTCAGGAGGAGGTTCCCTTTAATCATGCCTTGAATTATCAATTGTTTGTCAGTAGAAATGAAGATATTATAAAGCTGTACAATGAAGGCCTTGGCATTGACGAAATTGCAAGGACATTAAATAAGAGCTTTCGAGAGGTTGAAATGATCATAAAGCTTGTCAAATGAGGTGAAATTTTGAGAAAAATTTGCATCCGCAGTATGGTTTTAGGGATAGGCATAGGTTTAATATTGGTTGCTACACTAAATCTCATTTTTCAGTATAAATCCAACACATTGCAGTCAAATGCTGATGATGCATCAGCCTCCTCCGGTCTTGAGGCCTCCCTTCAAAATATGAAGAAGGACATGTCAGAGGCAGGTATTACAAATGAGGATACCGGCAATAATAGTGATATTATTCCTCAAGAGGATAAAGGGGAAGATATAAAGGTGTCCGATGAGGAAACAGGTGCAGGAAATGACCCGCCTTATGAGATTAGAATCTCCAGAGGGATGACCAGTGAGACCATAGCAGACCTACTGCTGGAAAATGATGTTATTGATAATCGACAGGAGTTTATCGATTTGGCTATAGAGCTAAAGATGACCAAGCAATTCAAGTATGGCATAAAGCTGGTGCCTCGTGATGCTACATTGAAGGAAATCATTGAAATACTTACCAAAGTCGATTAAAGTTGAGCTTTAATGAAAATTTATTGTTATTTTCCACTGTTTTTAGAAAATATTTATTGCTTGTGATAAAACAGTGTGTTAAAATACTTAAGGTGGTAAAAACACACATCTTATAATCTGCCTGGCGGTGCTTGAAAAGTCCCAGGTGGACATGATTAAGGTGGAGGAAAAACTAGAGGAGGTGTCGTAATGTCAGTAATTTCTATGAAGCAATTATTAGAAGCAGGAGTTCACTTCGGTCATCAAACCAGAAGATGGAATCCGAAGATGGCAGAGTATATCTTTACAGAAAGAAACGGAATCTATATTATAGATTTACAAAAAACTGTAAAGAAGGTTGAGGATGCTTATGAGGTAATGAAGGAAATCGCAGCAGAGGGAAAAACAATCCTATTTGTTGGTACCAAGAAGCAAGCTCAAGAGGCAATTGAAGAGGAAGCAAAAAGATGTAATATGTACTATGTCAACCAAAGATGGTTAGGTGGTATGTTAACTAACTTCAAGACCATCAAGAACAGAATCGACCGTTTGCGTGAGCTGGAAAAAATGGAAGAGGATGGTACATTTGCAGTTTTACCTAAGAAAGAGGTTATCAAGCTTAGACATGAGCAAGAGAAGCTAGAGAAGTTCTTGGGCGGTATTAAGGATATGCCTGAAATGCCTGAAGCGATTTTCGTTGTTGATCCAAGAAAAGAAAGAATCGCTATCAAAGAGGCTCATAAATTAGGTATACCTGTAATCGCTATTGTAGATACTAATTGTGACCCTGACGAGGTAGACTATGTAATACCGGGTAATGACGATGCAATTAGAGCTGTTAAGCTACTTACTGCTACAATGGCAAATGCAGTCATTGAAGGAAGACAAGGTGTACAAACTCAAGAATAGAGATTAACGAGGTAAGGGTTTAAAAGGGATTTTCCCTTACCCTTACCTTTAATAATATTTTAAGAGGAGGATTAACAATGAGTATAACGGCGGATATGGTAAAGGAACTAAGAGAAAAAACCGGTGCGGGCATGATGGACTGCAAAAAGGCTTTAACTCAAACAGAAGGCAATATGGAAAAGGCGATTGAGGTATTAAGAGAAAAGGGTCTTGCTGCAGTTGCTAAAAAGGCAGGAAGAATCGCTGCAGAGGGCTTAGTTGAGTCATACATACATGGTGGCAGAATCGGGGTTCTTGTTGAAGTAAACTCAGAAACAGATTTCGTTGCTAAAAATCAAGAATTTAAAGAGTTTGTAAGAGATGTTGCATTACAAATTGCTGCTTCTAACCCTCTTTATGTTAAGAAGGAGGAGGTTCCTCAGGATGAGATAGAAAAGGAAAAGGAAATTCTGAGAAAGCAAGCACTTAATGAAGGTAAGCCTGAAAAAATCGTTGACAAAATGGTTGAAGGCAGAATTGAGAAGTACTACAAAGAGGTTTGTTTATTAGAGCAGCCTTTTGTTAAAAATCCTGATATCACTATCGGAGCGTTACTGTCAGAGAAAATTGCAAAAATTGGTGAGAACCTAAGCGTTAGAAGATTTGTTCGATTCGAGGTAGGCGAGGGTATCGAGAAGAAGCAGGAGAACTTTGCAGAAGAGGTTGCAAAGACTTTAGGTCAATAATCAGAATATAGGAGAACACGTCAGTGTTCTCCTTTTAAAAAACCTATTAAATACGAAAAGTACAAAGACCTTCGGGAAGTTTTGTTCATATATAACTAGAAAATAAAGGATTTTTTTACAGTCTGTAGAAATATTAGAATGGAGGAGTAAATATGCCAAGTCCTCACTATAAGAGAGTTTTATTAAAGTTAAGCGGAGAAGCCTTAGCGGGAGAGCAAGGCTTTGGCTTAGACACCGACACAATCAACCATATAGCCAACCAAATCAAGGAAATTATTGACATGGGGGTTCAGGTGGCTTTAGTTGTCGGCGGCGGCAATTTCTGGAGAGGCAGAAGCGGTGAAGGTATGGACAGGACCACAGCTGATTACATGGGTATGATGGCAACCGTTATAAACAGCCTTGCAATGCAGGACGCTCTGGAGAATATCGGTGTTTTGACACGGGTTCAAACAGCCATTGAAATGCGACAAATTGCTGAACCCTATATCAGAAGAAGGGCAGTAAGGCATCTAGAAAAGAGCAGGGTTGTCATTTTTGCTGCAGGAACGGGAAATCCATATTTTTCAACTGACACAACGGCAGCTCTAAGGGCAGCAGAAATCGAAGCTGAGGTTATTCTACTGGCGAAAAAGGTAGATGGTGTATATGACATGGATCCCCATATCTACCCTGAGGCCAAGAAATTCGAAACACTATCCTATATCGATGTTTTGAAGCTGGGGCTAAAGGTTATGGATTCAACAGCAACCTCACTATGTATGGATAATAAAATACCAATTAAGGTGTTTGGCCTTGATGAACCGGAAAACATCATTAAGGTAGTAATGGGTGAGCGTATAGGGACTTACATTAATAGTTAAATAAAAGGGAGGGTATCAAATGTATTCAGAAGTACATATGCATTTAGAGGAAAAAATGCAAAAAACCATTAACGTGATTAAGGATGACTTCAATGCAATTCGTGCAGGCAGAGCTAATCCAGCAATATTAGACAAGCTAACCATAGAATATTATGGCACCACGACTCCTATAAAGCAGGTGGCAACGGTTTCGGCTCCAGAGCCTAGAATGATCGTTATTCAGCCCTTTG
Source organism: Clostridiaceae bacterium (assembly GCA_018432235.1). Classification (GTDB taxonomy): domain Bacteria; phylum Bacillota; class Clostridia; order Peptostreptococcales; family Natronincolaceae; genus M1-B18. The sequence goes on from JAHDLO010000015.1 coordinate 291,964, forward strand.
ACCGAAATGCAATGGTGGCTATTGAGAAGGCGATACTTCAATCTGACCTGGGCTTAAACCCATCCAATGATGGTAAGATTATAAGATTAAACATACCTCAATTAACGGAGGAAAGAAGACGTGATTTGATTAAGCTGGTGAAAAAGACAGCAGAAGAGGGTAAGGTTGCTATAAGAAATGAAAGAAGAGATGCAAACGAAACATTAAAGAAGCAGCATAAGGACGGAGAGCTTACTGAGGACGATTTAAAGAAGGCTCAGGATGAGGTTCAAAAAATTACGGATAAATTTATACAGCTGATAGACGATTTGTCATCAAAAAAGGAAAAGGAAGTAATGGAGGTTTAAGCCTTGAAAATTCCTGATGTATTAGGCTATTTAATAGAGGATGCAGTGGATGCTCTGGTGGCGGCAGGCTTTAAGCCGGTGATCTTGGAAAGCTACGGTAAGAAAGTGATTGAAGCCGGCACTGCAAGGGTAATTAGACAAAGGGCGATAAGCAATGAAGAAATAGAGCTAATAATATCATTATTTTAAGCCCCCATTAGGGGGCTTAAAAATGAATAGGGTGGTAATATGACAAGACAGAAGATGAAGCAGACAATCGACATAGAAACCTTGGGGCTCAAGCCGGAAGGCCTGCCCAAGCATATTGCGATCATCATGGATGGCAATGGCAGATGGGCTAAAAAACGGCTCATGCCTAGATCCTTCGGCCATAGGGCTGGGGTGGAGGCCTTAAGAAGCGTAATAAGAACTGCCTCAGATATAGGTATAGAGGTGTTGACGCTGTATGCCTTTTCTACAGAAAACTGGAATCGCCCTGTTGAAGAGGTCTCGGGCTTAATGCAGCTGATGGTGGAATACCTCAAAAGAGAGGCTAGGGCCCTACATGAAAACAATGTAAAAATAACCACCATAGGGGACCTGTCTAGGCTTGAGGGCAAGCTTATAGATGAAATCCAATGGGCCACCGAGTTAACGAAGGATAATGACGGCTTGAATTTAAATATTGCCTTAAATTATGGCGGTCGGGATGAGCTTACCAGAGCGATAAAAAAAATAGCCTCAGCTCTGGATATGGGCAAGATATCTTCTGAAGATATTGATACAGCGCTGGTGGAGGAGTATCTTGATACGGCAGGAGTTCCTGATCCAGAGCTGCTGATAAGAACCAGTGGAGAATATAGATTCAGCAATTTTATGCTATGGCAAACCGCCTACACGGAATTTTATTTTACAAATACGCTTTGGCCGGATTTTAACGGTGATCTATTGGTGGAGGCTATAAGAGACTATCAAAAAAGAGATCGAAGATTTGGTAGCCTTTAGAGGAGGATTTTATGCTTAAACGTGTCATAAGTGGATTAGTTGGTTTACCGATTCTAGTTGCTATTGTTTATTTTGGTGGTCTGACCCTGTTTTTATCGGTTATGGTGGTTTCTTTAATTGGTTTAAGAGAATTTTATAGGGCTATGGCGGTTAAGGAGCTTAAGGCTGTAGAGCCTCTTGGTTATTTATCAGCCATTATGATGCTTAGCAGCTTCTATTATAGTCATAATGCCGACCATCTGCTCTTCATTATCATAGCAACCTTTATGCTGTTGAGCATTGCAATTATACTGAAAAATGATAAATATAATATACTGGATGGTGCCGTCAGTCTTATTGGCGTTATTTATGTTGCTTACTTCCTTGGACATGTTATTCTTATAAGCAAGGAAGCAAATGCCATAGTCATATGGCTAGTTTTCATCACTGCCTTTGGCTCTGATACCCTTGCTTATTTTTCGGGATATTTTTTCGGCAAAAGAAAGCTATGCCCCAGCATTAGTCCTAAAAAAACCGTTGAAGGGGCAATAGGAGGTACTATTGGCACCACCATAATCAGCGGTATATTTGGCTATCTGTTTTTGAGAGAGCATCTGCTTACAATTATCATGATCGGACTTGTGGGCAGCATTCTATCTATTGCGGGTGATCTAACGGCCTCCCTTATAAAACGAAAAGTAGGGATCAAGGATTTTGGAAATATTATGCCGGGTCATGGTGGCGTTTTGGACCGCTTCGACAGCATCATTTTTACAGCGCCTGTGGTTTATTATTTTTTAATTTTTATTATCAATAGAGGATAAAAAATAAGCATGGCTTCTGTTATGCTTATTTTGATTTGGGGAAGAAATATTATATAATATACATATGGGGCAAACATATACTATTTAGAGTGGGTGTAAAATTCTATAATGAGGTGCAGAGATGAAGAAGAGAATATGTCTACTGGGCTCAACAGGGTCCATTGGAAAGCAGGCAATAGAGGTAATCCGTGAGCACAGGGATAAATTTGAAATAACGGCTATAGCGGTGATGAAGAGCATTGATGCCCTGGAGGAGCAGATACATGAATTCAATCCGGCTGTGGCGGTTGTATATGATGAGGCTCAGGCTAAGCTGTTGAGGTCCAGAATTACCCCAACCCAGACCAAAATACTAACCGGTATGGCGGGCTTGATAGAAGCCGCCACCCATGAAGCGGTGGATATGGTTCTTAACTCTGTGGTGGGCAGCGTGGGGCTGCAGCCAACCCTGATGGCAATTAAAAGTAAAAAGAATATTGCTCTTGCCAATAAGGAGACCTTGGTGGTGGCAGGCGACCTGATTATGACAGAGGTTAATAAAAATAATGTCAATATCATCCCTGTAGACAGCGAGCATTCCGCTATATTCCAATGTCTTCAGGGGAAGGCAGAAAACAGTCCTTCAAAAATTCTGCTGACGGCTTCCGGGGGTCCCTTCAGGGAATGGTCTAAGGAGGATATCGCAAAGGCGGATTATAGGGCAGCTCTTAAGCATCCCAACTGGAGCATGGGAAGAAAAATCTCTATTGATTCTGCAACCTTGATGAACAAGGGTCTTGAGGTAATAGAGGCTAAATGGTTATTTAATTTAGATGTGGATAAAATAGAGGTAGTGGTGCATCCTCAAAGCATTGTACACTCGATGGTAGAGTTTGAGGATTACTCTGTTATAGCACAGCTGGGAATGCCGGATATGAAGCTGCCGATACAATATGCGTTGACCTATCCCCGGCGTTATGCAGGTAGTCTTCCCAGACTAAGCTTCAGTGAGGTAAGGGAGCTGAGCTTCCATCAGCCGGACATGGACAGATTCCCATGCTTGAGACTGGCATATGAAGCAATTGCTATTGGCGGAACTATGCCATGCGTTTTAAATGGTGCTAATGAAGAATTGGTTCAATATTATTTACAGGAGAAAATAGGCTTCTATGATATCAGCAAATACATAGAAAAGGCTATGGCGGTGCATCAAAGCTATCAGTATGCTCAAATAGAGGAGCTGCTGGAGGCGGATGCATGGGTAAGATCCTGGATTAAATCACAAATAAGTTAGGTGGGTGAAATATATGGTAACTGCAGTAGCAGCAATTTTAGTTTTCGGGCTTTTGGTATTTTTCCATGAGCTGGGTCATTTTGGCGTGGCTAAAATGGTGGGTATAAAGGTGCATGAATTTGCCATCGGTATGGGACCAAAGCTGATAAGCTTTGCAAAGAGTGAGACTCAATACACCTTGAGGGCATTGCCTATAGGCGGCTTTGTCAAAATGGAGGGGGAGGATGAGGTCTCCAACGATACCGGCAGCTTCAGCAATAAATCAGTGGGGGCCAGGATAGCTGTCATTTTAGCTGGACCTATTATGAATTTTGTTTTAGCCATACTGCTTTTTACAATTCTGTTCTATAATGTTGGCGCTCCTTCAACAACCATGCAGGATATCATTCCAGGTACCCCAGCTGAGGCTGCGGGCATGCAGAGGGGCGACACTATACTTTCCATAAATGGTGAGGAAATATCAGATTGGAACCATTTAACTAGTACCATAGGTAAGTCTCAAAATACACCTCTGGAATTTACCATCCAAAGGAATCGGGAGATTATAAGTAAAACCATAACGCCTATGGTGGACGCTGAGACCAAGCAGGTGATGGTGGGAATAGTGCCAATGTACAAGAAATCTATGGGCTATGCCATTAGAAGTAGCTTTAGCAATACGGCCTATGTGGTTAGGGAAATAGGAGACTTTCTAAGAAGGCTGATATTCCGCCAGGTTTCCTCCGGTGAAGTGGCGGGTCCAGTAGGAATTATAACCATGGTGGGTCAGGCTACACGGGCCGGCTGGGAAAATCTCATATTCCTTGCGGGATTAATTAGCATTAATCTTGGTTTGATGAACCTTCTGCCAATACCGGCTCTGGATGGCAGCAGAATTTTGTTCCTTATCTTCGAATTTTTCAGAGGTAAGCCGGTGAATCCTGAAAGGGAAGGCATGATTCATCTTGTGGGCTTTGCACTACTGATCACCATGATGATTTTTGTGACCTATCAGGATATTGTAAAGCTATTTAATTAACTAATCGACTAGCAGCTAAAGCTTGGGTTAAGTCCTGACAAGTTTAAGCAAGGGGCTTCAAGAAACTAACTGCTATATGGGACTAAGTCCTGGAGGTTGAATATATGAGAAGAAAAACTAAGGCGGTCCGTTGTGGGAATGTATATGTGGGGGGAGATTATCCTATAACTGTGCAGTCTATGACGACAACGGACCCAAGGAATGTTGAGGAATCAATAAAGCAGATTATAAGGCTGGAGGAGGCAGGCTGTGACATCGTCAGGGTTGCGGTTCCCAGCATGGCTTCCGCCTATAGCCTAAGCCGCCTAAAGGCAGGCACCAAGATACCCTTGGTGGCGGATATACATTTTGATTACAGAATTGCTCTGGAGGCCATAAAGCAGGGAGTGGATGCCCTCCGACTGAATCCCGGCAACATAGGGGAGAAGAAGAGAGTTGTAGAGGTTGTTAAGGCGGCCAAGGAGCGGAGAATACCAATACGTATTGGTGTCAATGCAGGCTCCCTAGAAAGGCATCTTTTGGAGAAATACGGGTATCCTACGGCAGAGGCCATGGTGGAAAGTGCCTTTGGACATATCCGTATACTAGAGGAGATGGACTTTACCGATATCGTGATTTCTCTGAAGGCCAGTGATGTCGCCATGACAGTGAAGGCCTATCAGCTAATGGCTGAAGGCTGCGATTATCCACTGCATTTAGGGATAACAGAGGCTGGGACTGTGTGGTCCGGCAGCATTAAATCCTCAGTGGGGATTGGTGCGTTGCTGCTGCAGGGCATTGGTGACACCATTAGGGTATCCCTTACCGGAGATCCGGTTGAAGAAATTAAGGTAGGAAGACAAATATTAAAGTCTCTGGGGCTGGTTCAAAATGAAATAACCATTATCTCCTGCCCCACCTGCGGCAGATGTCAGATTGATTTAATCGGTCTGGCAAAGGAAGTAGAGGAGAAGATCGGCAGCTTGAAAAAGCCGATAAAGCTGGCGATTATGGGTTGTGCCGTAAACGGTCCCGGTGAGGCGCGGGAGGCGGACATAGGCATAGCCGGTGGTATTGATTCTGCCCTTTTATTTAAAAAGGGTGAGGTAATAGGGAAAATTCCACAGGATAAAATCGTTGAAACCCTCATAAGGGAAATAGAAAAGCTATAATGGGAGGATTCGTATGAAGATATCTGCTATAGTTCCGGCGTATAATGAAGAAGAGCGGATAGAAAAGGTAATTCAACCCCTAAAGGCTGTGGAGCTAGTAAATGAAATCATAGTCATTGATGACGGCTCCCAGGACAAAACCTCAGAAATAGCCGAGAGCTATGATGTGAGGCTCATAAGGCTCGATAAAAACAGTGGCAAGGCACAGGCGGTAAAAAGAGGTCTGGCGGATTGCGATGCGGATATCCTTTTATTGCTGGATGCCGATCTCATAGGTCTAACCCCTGAACATATAAGGGATTTACTGGAGCCTGTTCTGCAGGAAAATGCCGACATGACCATCGGAATCTTCGATGATGGACGACTTGTCACGGATTTGGCACAAAAAATTTCTCCAAATCTCTCAGGACAGAGGGCCATGAGGGCATCTTTGGCAAAGCAGCTGGTGTCACTGGATACGGATGGCTATGGTATAGAGCTTGCCTTGACTAAGCTGGCTAAGACTGAAGGGATACGGACAAGAAGAGTTATAATGAAGCATGCCACCCATGTCATGAAGGAAGAAAAATTGGGTCTGGTAAAGGGTACGATATGGCGCATGAAGATGTATAAGGATATCGTGAAATATTGGCTAAATTAGATAGGTGGGATACTATGGACCCTCAGGTGCAATTGAACTATCAGGAGTTTCTTGATAAGCTGGGTTTAAAATCAAAGAAAAATTTCAACAAGTACTTCATGGAGAGCTTAAAGTTCTATAAGCCAGATAAAAGGTTGGAGATATTATTTTCAACTAAAGAGGTGGTGAATTGGGAGGAATTGTATTTCTCCCTGAATTCTCTTAAGGACCATTTGAAGCTTTCGGGGGAGATTAACGTCAGCTTTAAGCATGGGGTCGCCTATGAGGACCTTAATGCATTGGTGGAAGCAAATTGGCATAATGTATTATTTGTGCTTCAAAGACTCATTCCTGCGATTAAGGGAATGACTGATAAGCTATCTTGGAAATTGGAGGGCAATGCTCTGCATATATCTATGGAGGAGCAAATAATTGCCGAGACTGCCATTAAGAGAAAGGCCAACATCGCTGTCGAGGACTATTTTAAGGGAGAATTTAATCAGACACTTAAATGTGTTGTTGAATATAATCAAGCGCATTTCGACAGAAAAATTTACGAAGAGGAGAAGGAAAAGAAGACGGTGGTTTACATTGAGGAAATCATGAAAAATACACCCTCACCTTCTTCTACACCTGCTGTTGTTGCTGAACGGCCTCCCCAAAATAAAGGCGGCTACGGCAAGAAATCCGAGGCATTGGACCCCAATTCACCGGTGCTACTGGGAAAAAACTTTAATGGCACAGTAACCCCATTGGTGGAGGTTAGAGGGGAGATGGCTCAGGTCATTATTGAGGCAGAGGTCATCGCGGTGGAGTCAAGGGATTTAAATAGCGGGAAGAAGCTGTATACCCTGACGGTAACCGACTACAGCTCCTCGATTATGGTCAAAATATTTGAAAGAAAAAACCTTGTGGCAGACTTTGAGACAGCTGTTAAGAAGGGGCAGCAGCTTAGGATAAGGGGCGATGTGGTTTTTGATAAATTTGCCAGAGAATATGTTCTGATGGCGGCAGACATAGTGACAATACAGGTTCAAAAGAAGCTGGATCTGGCGGAGGTCAAAAGGGTTGAGCTTCATGTGCATACTCAGATGTCCTCCATGGACGGTGTCAGCAGCACCTCCAGTATAATAAAAAGAGCCGCCGAGTGGGGGCATAAGGCAATCGCCATAACAGACCATGGTGTGGTACAGGCCTTCCCTGAGGCAATGGAGGCTGCGAAAAAGCATGGTATTAAAGTGATATACGGTATGGAGGGCTACTTGGTTAATGATGAAGCAAAGCTGGTGGAGGGTAATGATACCTACTCCCTTCAAGAGGAGTTCATCATATTTGATATAGAAACCACAGGCCTTTCCAATAAGCTGGACAGAATAACCGAAATCGGAGCCGTACGTATTAGGGATGGAAGGATTATTGATGAATACAATCAGCTGATTAATCCTCAGATGCCCATTCCCGACAAAATAACTCAGCTGACGGGTATAACCAATGAAATGGTGGCTAATGCGCCTACGATAGAGGCGGTGCTGCCGGATTTCATTAAATTCATTGGTGATGCGCCGTTGGTGGCCCATAATGCCTCCTTCGATATTGGCTTTATACGGGAAAATGTTAGAAAAATCGGTCATTCCATTAAAAACTCAGTTCTCGATACGCTACAGCTGGCAAGGGTGCTACTGCCTAAGCTAAAGCGGCACAAGCTGGATGTGGTGGCAAAGGAGCTGGGAGTTAAGCTGGATAACCATCACAGAGCTGTTGATGATGCCCTGTGTCTGGCGAACATATTTATAAAGATGATCGATATGATGAAGGAAAAGGAAATTTACACCTTTGAGGATATTAATCATCATTTGGGCAAAAAAGCAGATTTTACAAAGCTTAACACCTACCACATTATTTTATTGGTAAAGGACGAAATTGGGCTGAAGAATCTCTATCATATCGTTTCGGAATCCCATATCAACTACTTTTATAAAAAGCCAAGAATACCTAAAAGCCTACTGAATAAATACAGAGAGGGCATATTGCTGGGCACCGCCTGCGAGGCCGGTGAGCTGTATCAGGCCTTCTTGGATAACAAGCCTCAGGAGGAAATCGAGAGAATTGCCGAATACTACGATTATCTTGAAATTCAGCCGACTGAGAACAATAGCTTCCTGATAGAAAAGGGCTTAATGGGGGGCATTCAGGATATTCAGGCACTGAATTTGAAAATCGTACAGCTGGGGGAAAAGCTCAAGCGGCCGGTGGTGGCCACCTGCGATGTTCATTTTCTTGAAAGCAGAGATGAAGTCTTCAGGAAAATACTGATGGCAGGTCAGGGCTTCTCGGATGCCGATAATCAAGCCCCACTATATTTTAGAACAACAGATGAAATGCTTAAGGCGTTTTCATACTTAGGTCCGGAGAAGGCAAGGGAAGTGGTAATAGATAATCCCGTTTGGATAAGTGAAGAAATTGCAGAGCTGCTGCCTATTCCAGATGGTACCTTTCCACCGGAGATTGAGGGCTCAGACGAAGAATTAAGAAGAATGTGCTATGAGAAGGCAGCCAGAATTTACGGAAGCCCTTTGCCGGAAATTGTGCAGGCAAGACTGGACAGAGAGTTGAATTCAATTATCAGCAATGGTTATGCAGTAATGTATATCATTGCTCAAAAGCTGGTGACAAAGTCCTTGCAGGACGGCTACTTGGTTGGATCGAGGGGATCGGTAGGCTCCTCCTTTGCCGCCACCATGAGTGATATAACGGAGGTAAACCCGCTGCCTCCCCATTATATATGTGGAGAATGCAAACATTCGGAGTTTATTACCGACGGCTCCTGCGGTTCCGGTGCCGATTTGCCCGACAAGAGCTGTCCGGTTTGCGGCAAGCCCTTAATTAAAGAAGGCCATGATATTCCCTTCGAGGTGTTTTTGGGCTTTGAGGGAGACAAGGAGCCGGATATAGACTTAAACTTTGCCGGAGAATATCAAAGTGAAGCCCATAAATATACTGAAGAACTCTTTGGAAAGGGGAAGGTATTCAGGGCCGGAACAATCGGTACCATAGCCGATAAGACTGCCTATGGCTTTGTAAAGAAGTTTTTAGATGAAAAAAGCATAAGCTCCACCCAGGCGGAGATCAATCGATTGACTATGGGCTGCACAGGAGTAAAGCGAACCTCAGGCCAGCATCCCGGCGGAGTTATGATCGTGCCGGCCAATAAGGATATCCATGAATTCTGCCCAATTCAATATCCAGCCAATGATGCTTCCTCGGGGGTTATCACAACCCATTTTGACTATCATTCCATAAGTGGACGGCTTTTGAAGCTGGATATACTGGGTCACGACGTTCCCACCATCATAAAAATGCTGGAGGATATCACCAAGCTTAATGCTCAGCTGATACCATTGGATGACAAGGCCACCGTAAGCCTTTTTACTGGCACCGAAGCCTTGGGCATAAAGGCTGAGGCGCTGGGCTGTGAGGTTGGCACTTTGGGGATACCGGAATTCGGTACAAAATTTGTTCGGCAGATGCTTCTGGATACTCAGCCGACTACCTTCGCTGAGCTGGTGCGGATATCAGGTCTGTCACATGGTACCGATGTTTGGCTAAACAATGCTCAGGACTTAGTTAGAAACGGCATTGCAGAGCTTAAGGATGTCATTTCCACCCGGGATGACATTATGAACTACCTGATATACAAGGGTCTGCCTAAAAAAACCTCCTTTAAGATTATGGAAAATGTCCGTAAGGGTAAGGGGTTGACGGAGGAGCACATAGAGGTAATGAAGGAGAATAATGTACCTCAATGGTATATCGACTCCTGTAATACGATTAAGTATATGTTCCCTAAAGCCCATGCCGTTGCATATGTGATGATGTCCTTTAGAATTGCATATTTTAAGGTGCATCACCCCGAAGCCTTTTATGCCACCTATTTCACCACAAAGGCCGAGGATTTTGATGCTGACCTGATTGTTAAGGGCAAGGATGCCGTTTTGAGGAAAATTAAGGAGCTGGAGGCCCTTGGCAATGATATGACAGCTAAGGAGAAGAATCTTTTGACGGTGCTGGAGGTTGCCATGGAAATGTTTTTGAGGGGTATTCAGCTCTTGCCTGTAGATGTCTATGGCTCTGATGCGGATAAATTCTTGATAAAGGAGGGCAGTCTGCTGCCGCCATTAAAATCCCTTCAGGGGGTGGGTCAGAATGCTGCCAGAAATATTGTTGAGGCAAGAGGAGCAGGAGAATTCATCTCTTTAGAGGATTTGAGACTGCGTTCCAAGATAACGAAAACAGCTATTGAAACGCTTGTCAATCATGGCTGCATAAGTGATCTTCCAGAAACCAACCAGCTTTGTCTATTTTAGCCTTGCTAAAAGGAAAATCCTGTGATATACTAAATTGTGATAACATAGGTTTATTATGGAGGAGTGGGGATTTTCCCACTCTTTGTTATTATCATTTCTAATATTAAATCAGAATAAATATTATAGAAATGACTGAAAATACCAGTAACATTAAAAACTTAATAGAGGAGGTAGAAAAATGGGGAAAAACAGAATAGAGAAATTGGTTGAAGAATTGGTGCTGCCAATCGTTGAAAGAGCAAGCTTTGAATTGGTGGACGTGGAATTTAAAAAGGAAGGACCCCATCGTTATTTAAGAATCTACATAGATAAGCAGGGGGGGATATCCCTCGACGATTGTCAATTAGTCAGCGAGGAGCTCAGCGAAAGATTGGATGAGCTGGACCCGATAGAGGAAAACTATTTCTTAGAGGTTTCTTCACCAGGGCTGGACAGACCCCTAAAGAAGGAAAGTGATTTTGTAAAGTACAAAGGAGAACTGGTGGAGGTTAAGCTGTATGAGCCTATCAATGGTCAAAAGCTCATTGAAGGCGAGTTGGTTGACTTTGTTAATAATACAATAATAATCGATACAAAGGTTATTGGTATATTAGAGATACCTTATGATAAAGCTGCCCTAACAAAGCTGGCGATTAAATTTTAAGGAGGATAAGGGAAAAATGAATGTTGAGTTTATTGAAGCATTAGAGCAAATACAAAAGGATAAGGGTATCTCCAAGGAGATTTTGATCGAAGCACTAGAGGCGGCATTAATATCCAGCTACAAGAGAAATTTTGGTACCTCGCAAAATGTAAGAGTTGAAATTAACAGAGAAACAGGAGATGTTCATGTATACTCCCAAAAAAGGGTTGTTGAAGAGGTTGAGGATGAGCTATTGGAGATTTCATTGCAGGATGCAAGAGAGATTAACAGTAAATATGCATTTGAAGACATCATTGAAAGGGAGGTCACCCCTAGGAATTTCGGCAGAATAGCTGCTCAGACAGCAAAGCAGGTGGTTGTTCAGCGTATCAGGGAGGCTGAAAGAGGGGTTGTTTTTGATGAATTCATCAACAGAGAGTCCGATATTATAACCGGCTCTGTAGCCAGGGTTGCTAAGGGAATGGTATACATAAACCTTGGCAAAACAGAGGCTGTATTAGCCCCCAGTGAGCAGATGCCCAATGAGGAGTATAATCATGGTGAAAGACTGAAAACCTATATTGTTGAGGTGAAAAAGACCACAAAGGGTCCTCAAATACAGGTATCAAGAACTCACCCTGGCCTGATTAAGCGATTATTTGAGCTGGAGGTACCGGAAATCCATGATGGAATAGTAGAGATTAAAAGTATTTCCAGAGAGGCAGGCTCAAGAACAAAAATTGCAGTTGAATCAAAGGATCCCAACGTGGACCCTGTAGGCGCTTGTGTCGGTCCTAAGGGTGCAAGAGTTCAAACCATTGTTGATGAGCTTAAAGGGGAAAAGATAGATATTATTAAATACAGCAAGGACCCCGGAGAGTTTATTACCAGTGCCTTAAGTCCTGCTAAGGTGGTTTCAACCGATATTAACCTGGAGGAAAAGACTGCAAAGGTAATCGTGCCCGACTATCAATTATCCTTAGCAATCGGCAAGGAAGGCCAAAATGCAAGATTGGCTGCAAAGCTTACCGGTTGGAAAATAGATATAAAGAGCGAAAGTCAAGCAAAGCAAAATTAGAGGTGATTCTATGAAAACAAAAAAGCTTCCCTTAAGAAAATGCCTTGGCTGCAATGAAATGAAGCCTAAGAAGGAGCTTTTGAGGGTGACGAAGAACCAAGAGGGTGAAATAAAAATCGATTTAACCGGTAAGGCTCATGGCAGAGGGGCATATATCTGTCAAGATAAGCAATGCTTCGAACGGGCAAAGAAGACCAAGGCCTTCAATAGGGCCTTTGAAAGTAATGTGCCGGATGAAATATATGAAAAGCTGATGCAGGAGATTGATTAAAATGAAGAGCAAAATTTCAAATCTCCTTGGTTTGGCTAGTAAAGCCGGAAAGCTGATTTCAGGAGACGACACCTGCAAGAGAGAGGTTTTGGCCAACAGAGTGGATTTAGTCATATTGGCTGAGGATGCCTCCAACAATACCATTAAGCTTTTCTCTGATAAAGCCGGCTATCGTAATATACCCATAAGATTCTTTGGTAAAAAGGATGAGCTGGGTCAATGGATTGGCAAAATGCCAAGAGCTGTCATTGCAATAAAGGACAAAGGATTATCGACTAAGCTGATGGAATATATCGATTTATACGCAGACAGCAAAAATTTTGGGGGTGATTAACTTGTCAAAGTTACGTGTGTATCAATTGGCTAAGGACTTAGGTGTTAGTAGCAAGGATTTAATAGATAAATTGAAGGACCTTTCAGTGGAAGTGGCAAATCACATGAGTACATTGGAGGATGAAGAAGCAAGCTTATTATTGGAGCTGTTTAGTGAGGACGCTAATCAGAAGGAAGCAACGGCAAAGCCGGAGGCTTTAGACATTATAAAGGAAGATGAGGACGACTTATTGGAGATAGAAGCGGCAAGATTTCAGGAGAATATAAAAATCAGCAAGAAAAATAAGAAAAAGAAGCAGCAGCCTGTAGCTGGAGTTGAATACAGGGAAGAGGCTGCACCTGTCCAAACAGGAAAAACTGTTGTTTTTGGCGACAGAGTAGTGGTTAAGGATTTGGCAGAATTCATAGGCAAAAGCGTTGGTGAAATTATATCAAAGCTGATTAAGCTGGGTGTAATGGCTGCCATGAATCAGGAAATAGAGTTTGAAATGGCACAAAAAATAGCGGATGAATACAATTTAGAGCTTCCGCAAAAGCTAGAGGATGAGGCAGGCATTGAGGAATTATCAGACCTGACAATTCAACCGGATGCTGAGAAGGATTTAAAACCCCGTTCTGCAGTTGTTACAGTAATGGGCCATGTTGACCATGGAAAGACCTCTTTACTGGACTCAATTAGAAAAACCAAGGTAACGGAGAGAGAAGCCGGCGGAATTACTCAGCATATCGGTGCTTCAGAGGTAAATGTCAATGGTAAGAAGGTAGTGTTCCTTGATACGCCCGGTCATGAGGCATTTACTGCAATGAGGGCCAGAGGTGCAAAGGTTACGGATATCGCCATCCTGGTTGTTGCTGCTGATGATGGTGTTATGCCACAGACAATTGAGGCAATAAATCATGCCAAGGCCGCTAAGGTACCTATCATAGTTGCCATAAATAAAATTGACAAGCCAGGCGCCAACTCCGATAGAGTAAAGCAGGAGCTTTCTGAGCATGGTGTCGTCATTGAGGAATGGGGCGGAGATGTCATAGCTGTCGAGGTGTCTGCCCTAAAGGATATGGGAATAGACGAGCTTCTGGAAATGGTACTGCTGGTGGCTGAGGTTGAAGACCTGAAGGCAAATCCCAACAGAAGTGCGATAGGTACCGTTATTGAGGCTCAGTTGGATAAGGGTAGAGGGCCTGTAGCCACTATACTTGTTCAAAACGGAACCCTAAGAATTCAGGATTCTGTAGTTATAGGAACCACCTTCGGTAGGGTTAGGGCAATGATCAATGACAAGGGTAAAAGCGTTAAGCTTGCAGGACCTTCCACTGCTGTTGAAATAACAGGATTGGCAGATGTGCCTGCAGCAGGCGATCAAATGATCGTTGTGACAGATGATAAAATCGCCCGCTCAATCGTTGAAAAGCGTGTGAACAAGATTAAGGAGCAGCAGCTGAAGAGCAGCCAAAAGGTCTCACTGGATGCATTGTTTAGTCAAATGCAGCAGGGAGAAATTAAGGAGCTTAATATCATTGTTAAGGCGGATGTTCAAGGCTCAGTAGAAGCGGTTAAGGCCTCCTTAAACAAGCTTTCCAACGATAAGGTTGTGGTTAAAACTATCCACGGTGGCGTTGGTGCCATCACAGAGTCAGATATTATGCTGGCCTCCGCATCCAATGCCATTATCATTGGCTTCAATGTAAGACCAACAATTAGTGCCAACAATGAGGCTAAGAAGGAAGATGTAGATGTAAGAACCTATAGAATTATCTATAAGGCGATAGAGGATATAGAGGCTGCCATGAAGGGTATGCTGGATCCTGAGTTTAAAGAGGTTGAGCTGGGCAAGGCGCAGGTAAGAGCCACCTTTAAGGTGCCTGGTATCGGTGTTATTGCAGGCTGTTATGTTATTGACGGCAAGATTCAAAGAAATGCTAAGGTGAGATTAGTAAGGGATGGTATAGTTATCCATGAGGGTACCATTCATTCCTTAAAGAGATTCAAAGACGATGCCAAGGAGGTCGCCACTGGCTTTGAGTGCGGTATCGGTATAGATAATTTCAACGATGTTAAAGAAGGCGATATCATTGAAGCCTTCAAGATGCAGGAAATTGAAAGAAATTAGGAGTGAAGTCATTTGTCAAATCCTAGAGTAAACAGATTGAGTGAAGAAATAAAAAAAATAATCAGTCATTTAATTCATAATCAGCTTAGAGACCCGAGAATTGCCACCATGACCAGTGTTGTGGATGTAGAGACCACCAGAGACCTGAGATATGCTTATGTATATGTGAGTGTATTTGGTGATCAGGAGGTGCAAAACAGCACCATGGAGGCACTGAAGAGCTCCAGTGGCTTTATCCGTCGAGAGGTGGGTCAAAGGGTAAAGGCGAGATATATACCTGAGATTGTTTTTAAGCTGGATAAGTCAATAGAAAGAGGCTTTGAGATTGAAAGCGTTTTGGCAAAAATAAACCAAAGGGCTGATGAAAAAGATGAAGAGTAATAATCTGATACAGCTGATAAGGGAAAGTAAGGCTATTGCAGTCATAGCCCATATTAATCCCGACGGAGACAGCATAGGCTCTATTCTGGGGCTGGGACTGGCTCTGAAGAAGCTCTCGGATCATGTCGATATCTTAATGCAGGATGATTTCCCCGGTAAGTTCAATTTTTTACCGGGGGTTCATCATGTAAAAAAACCGTCGCAAGCTCTTGTAGAATATGATCTTATTTTTGTGCTGGATTGCGGAGATGCTAAAAGGCTGGGAGACAGTATAGACCTTTTGCAAAAGGCTAAAGCAGTAATAAATATTGACCATCATATCAGCAATGACAGCTTCGGCACTTTTAATATCCTAGATCCGAAGGCATCCTCCACCTGTCAGCTTATCTATAGCTTTATTTTAGAAGACTTGCAGCTGGGAATCGATGAGGCAATAGCCACCTGTCTTTATACCGGGATTACCTCTGACACCGGCAGCTTTAAATATGACAATACCTCGCCCGTTACCCTTAGGGCGGCGGCTCATCTAATGGAGCTGGGAGCCGCTACAGATGAAATATCCTTTCATCTTTATCACAATAATTCCTTAAGCAGTGTTCGTTTTTTGGCGGCAATTCTTGATAAAATGGAAATCTTGTTTGATGGGAGAGTGGCCTTGATTACAATAACTCAGGCTGCTATAAAGGCCTTCAGTGTTCAGCAAGAGGAGCTTGAGGGGCTAATAAATTATTGTCGTGATATAGAAGGTGTTGAGGTGGCAGTATCCTTGAAGGAAAATGAAAATGGGTGGACCAAAGTCAGCTTCAGAGGTAAGTCCTATGTTGATGTCAATCAACTGGCGACAGTCTTTGGCGGGGGCGGTCATAAAAAGGCCTCGGGGGCAACCCTAGAGATGGGACCTCAGGAGGCAAAGGACTTAATATTGCAGCAGATTCAAAAAATGATATAAGTGGTGATTTTTTGAAGGGAATAATAAATATCTTAAAGCCTCCGGGAATGACCTCCCATGATGTTGTTTCTGTTATAAGAAGGAAGCTCAGCTTTAAAAAGGTGGGACATACTGGTACCCTGGACCCTAATGCTGCAGGCGTGTTGCCTATTTGTGTTGGACAGGCCACAAAGGTTTCTCAATTCCTTCTGGAAAGCAAAAAACGATATCGTGGTGAGCTTACACTGGGGATAGAAACCGATACTCAGGATGCCTATGGCACAGTATTGGCACAAAAAGAGGTAAGGGTTTCTGAAGAAAATATATATCAAGCCTTTAAGGCCTTCAAGGGTGAAGTATTACAGGTTCCCCCTATGTTCTCAGCCCTAAAGGTCAACGGGCAGAAGCTATACGATCTGGCCAGAGAGGGTATTGAGGTCGAGAGAAAGCCAAGAGCGATAACGATTGATCAAATACAGATTATTGAAATAAAAGAGAATAAAGTACTTTTTGATATTACCTGCTCAAAGGGAACCTATGTAAGGACAATCTGTAAGGATATTGGGGATATACTGGGGACAGGCGGCATGATGTCCTTTTTACTAAGGACTGCCACAGGGCCCTTTGACCTGTCAAATGCGATTACCCTGGAGGAGCTTCAGAATACAGAGAACCCCAGCAGCCTGCTGCTGCCTTTGGATTACTCCCTGCAGCATATGAAAAGGGTTGAGGTGCTTCCAGCGGCAGAAAAAGCGGCATTAAATGGAAATCCTTTGGCCTTGGAGCAATTGAATATTAGTGATAAAATATATAATGGAGATCAGGTAAGGGTATATATCCGTAATGAGATAATAGGCATAGGTGAATTTATCTTCAGGAATAATACTCAATCGCTGAAATTTTCAAGGTTGTTTATTTAAAGAGGGGCGTACAGATGAAGGTAATTGTAGATAATAAACACATAGATGTCAGTAAAAAAAGAGGTGTTGCCTTAGGCAATTTTGATGGTGTACATATTGGCCATCAAAGGCTGCTGGAGGTATTAGTTAAGGAATGTCATGATAGACAGATGGCAGCATCTGTATATACTTTTATGAGTCATACACTATCTCTTATCGGGGGCCTAAAAATACCTCCCCTAATAACCAGCAATGAGATTAAGGCCAAGATATTTGAAGGCTTTGGTGTTGATGCTCTAATTCTGGCAGAATTCGATAAGGAATTAATGAGTTTAAGTCCGGAGGCATTTGTTAAGAATATACTTATAGATACACTTAATTGCGGCCTTGCAGTAGTTGGCTTTGACTATCGCTTTGGTTATAAGGCTCAGGGTAATGTGGCTCTTTTAAAGGAACTGGGTAAAAAATATGGCTTTGAGGTATTTGAGATTGATGCGATTTCTATAGATGGTGAAAAAGTCAGCAGCACCAGTGTCAGAAAGTATATAGAAGAGGGAAATGTTGAGAAGGCTGGGGAATTCCTGGGGCGGCATTTTTCACTTATTGGCCCTGTGGTGCATGGCTTCAGTAGAGGAAAAAAACTGGGCTTTCCAACAGCAAATATTGCCTTTGAGGAGAGTAACCTTGTACCTAAGGCGGGCGTATATGCGACCTTAGTGATGATTGAGGATAGGATCTATATGGGCGCTACCTTTGTTGGTACAAATCCCACCTTTCAAGGAGAAAAGACCTCTGTGGAAACCTTTATTATCGATTTTGACGACAGTCTATACGACAAGCATATAGAGGTTCGCTTTGTAAAGCGGATAAGAGAGCAAATCAAGTTTAGCTCACCGGAGGCTTTAATCCAACAGATGAAGCTGGACGTTGAAAAAACAAAAATGCATTTACAAGAAATAGTAAATGTGTTAAAATAATTAAGGTTGAGAACCTACTCTCGGTAATTTGAGTCACCGACGGTTACTTAGAGTGAGGGGATATAAAATGAGGAGGTGAATATAATGAACAAGGATCAAAAGAAGGGTATTATCGAAACGCATAAGACTCACGAAAACGATACTGGTTCTCCAGAGGTTCAAATAGCTTTACTTACTGATAGAATCAATCACTTGAATGATCACTTAAAGACTCATGCCAAGGATTTTCATTCTAGAAGAGGCTTATTAAAGATGGTTGGTCAAAGAAGAAATCTATTAAACTATGTTAAGAACAAGGATATCAATCGTTACAGAGCAATCATCGAAAAATTAGGTTTAAGAAAATAATTAAGAGCGGGTTAGCCCGCTCTATTATTTAATTTTTTGAATGGTAAAATAAGCTAATGCTGAAAAATAATACCCTTTTTCTTTACCGCTTAATCTAAGTTTTAACTGCGATGAGGCTAGAAGAATGATTCTAATCAATAGGGTAATAATATTAATACAATTTATATGATTGTAATTTAAATGGAAGGAGGATTTTAATGTCAAAAATATTTACGATGGATCTTGGCGGAAGATTGCTGCAGGCAGAAATTGGCAAGCTTGCTGAGCAGGCTGACGGTGCTGCACTAATGAAATATGGCGATACAGTCGTGTTGGTAACTGCTGTGGCTTCCCAAAATCCAAGAGAAGGGATAGATTTCTTCCCTTTAAGCTGTGATTACGAGGAAAGATATTATGCTGTTGGAAAAATCCCGGGAGGCTTCATCAAAAGAGAAGGAAGACCCACAGAAAGGGCCATATTAACCTCTCGTCTGATTGATAGACCTATCCGACCATTATTCCCTAAGGGCTACTATCATGATGTACAGGTTATTGCCACTGCCATGTCCGTAGATCAAGACTGTACACCGGATATTGTTGCTATGATAGGCTCCTCAGTAGCTTTGTCAATTTCCAGTATTCCGTTTAACGGACCGACAGGCTCTGTGTGTATTGGTATGATAGACGGCCAGCTTATATTAAACCCCACCAGTGCGCAAAGAGAGGTTAGTGCTTTACACCTAGTGGTTTCAGGCACCAAGGATGCCATTATGATGATTGAAGCCGGAGCAAATGAACTGACAGAGGAGCAAATGCTGGATGCCATCATGTTTGCTCACGATGCAATCAAAAAGATCGTTGAGTTTGTTGAAGGCATAGTTGCAGAGATTGGTAAGGAAAAGCAAGAGGTAAACTACATAGATCAAAACGCAGATCTGACTGAAGGTGTACGAGCATTTGCCTATGAAAAGCTGGCAATAGCCATCAGGACAGCTGATAAAACCGAAAGAATTCAAAATATGGACAGGGTTAAGGAAGAAACACTGGCACATTTTGAGGAGCAATATCCTGAGGACTTAAAAACCGTAAGTGAAATTGTAGGAAAGCTCATAAAGGAAGAGGTAAGAAGGGCTATCGTACATGATGGTATAAGACCTGATGACAGAAAAACCGATGAAATTCGTACAATCTCATCAGAGGTTGGTGTATTACCAAGAACCCACGGTACAGGGCTATTTACAAGGGGTCAAACTCAGGTTCTAACAGTGGCTACGCTTGGAGCACTAGGCGATGTTCAAATTTTGGACGGCTTAGGTGAAGAGGAAGAAAAACGCTACATGCATCATTACAATTTCCCGCCATATAGCGTTGGTGAAACAAGATTCCTAAGGGGACCTGGAAGAAGAGAAATCGGCCATGGCGCCCTTGCAGAAAGAGCCCTTGAGCCTATGATTCCAAGCAAGGAAGATTTCCCGTATGCCATCAGATTGGTTTCTGAGGTTGTCAGCTCCAATGGTTCTACATCTCAGGCCAGCGTTTGCGGCAGCACCTTAGCCCTTATGGATGCCGGCGTACCGATCAAAAAGATGGTTGCAGGTATAGCAATGGGCCTTGTTAAAGAAGGGGACAAAGTAGCCATACTGTCAGATATTCAAGGTATGGAGGATTTCCTTGGTGACATGGACTTTAAGGTGGCAGGTACCGATACAGGTATTACAGCAATCCAAATGGACATTAAAATTGCCGGAATTGATAGAAAAATATTGCAGGAAGCTCTGGAGCAGGCTAGAGTAGGCAGATTATTCATTCTAGGCAAAATGAGAGAATGTATAACTGAGCCAAGACCAGAGGTTTCAAAATATGCACCTAAGATGATCACCTTGAAGATTAATCCTGATAAAATCAGAGAGGTTATTGGCACCGGTGGTAAGACTATAACAAAGATTATTGAAGAAACAGGCGTTAAGATAGATATCGAAAACGATGGAACAGTATTTATTGCAGCTTTAGATGCAGAGTCTGGAAATAAAGCTCAGCAAATTATCGAAAACATCATCAGAGAGCCTAAAGAGGGAGAAGTATTTACCGGTAGGGTTGTAAGACTGATGAACTTCGGTGCCTTTGTTGAGATATTACCAGGCAAAGAGGGTCTTGTCCATATTTCAAACATTGCCCATGAAAGAGTCGGCAAGGTTGAGGATGTGCTTTCAGTTGGTCAGGAAATAGAGGTTAAGGTAATGGAAATAGACCAACAGGGCAAAGTAAACCTTTCAAGAAAGGCATTATTACCAAAGCCTGAGAAGGATCACAAAGAGCACAAGGAAAATAGAGAAAATAAAGACATAAAGGCCTAATCCTTTATGTTTTTTATTGGCTATATAGTTAACATAATAAATTTATGCAAACCAAAATGCTAGTGACATCATAATGCACTTGCTGCAAGTAGGCATAATATAATTATGTCAACCTTATTAATTTTTCGTTGCATGCGATTGCACGCTGCAAGACATAGCTTAAACCAATTGCGCTATGCCTCAGCATGACACCGAAAAACATTCAATTATATATCATTGCTAATCCGATTAATCTTAGCAACCGCTTTATAATTAAATAGGAATCACGCTGCACTACCGAAGGACGCAAAATCGATGCCGTCTATCTATCACAAGTCTTTTATTATTCACTGCTGGTTAATCGCTACTCGTTAAGCACTAATTAGTATTAACTATTCGTTATTCACTATTCACTATTCACTATTCACTATTCACTATTCACTATTCGTTATTCACTATTACTACTTCTACCCTG
Source organism: Clostridiaceae bacterium (assembly GCA_018432235.1). Classification (GTDB taxonomy): domain Bacteria; phylum Bacillota; class Clostridia; order Peptostreptococcales; family Natronincolaceae; genus M1-B18. The sequence continues at coordinate 313,258 of JAHDLO010000015.1, forward strand.
GACTTTATAGGAATAATATATTATGAAGCTCATTAAAAAAGGGGGAGATAAAATGATTCTAATTATTAATAAAAAAATGATAAATGTCGTTGTAGCCATTGTCCTGATCATTGTCTTCATAGCTGCTGCACTGTTTATCTATGGTCGGAAGGATGGGGCGAGAGGTGTTTATCAGCCCACTAATACTGAAATTAAGCCTATAAGTCAGGGCATCAACGGTAAATACATAGCCTTCACCATGAATGTTGACTGGGGCAACGAGGTAATACCAGAAATATTGGCAGTATTAAAGGAAAAAAATGCGAAGATAACCTTTTTTGTGACAGGGAGATGGGCTAAGGAATATCCTGAGCTGTTTCAAAGCATTATAAAGGAAGGGCATGAAATAGGCAGCCATGGCTATCATCATTTGAACTACGGAAGCCTAAATCAAGCTCAGAACGAAGAGGAAATAAGCTTGGCAGAAAAGGAGATCATGAAATATACTGCCACCAAGCCAATATATTTTGCTCCTCCCTCCGGTGCATATAGTGATGCTACTTTGATTGCTGCCGATAAGCTGGGGTATAAAACAATACTGTGGTCGATAGATACCATTGACTGGCGGCAGGGTAGCACGGAGGGGGTAATACTTCAGAGGGTACTGGAAAAAAAACAGCATGAGGGAGCAATTGTCCTAATGCATCCGATGCCTGAAACGGCAAAAGCATTGCCACAGCTGATTGACAGCCTTAGAGAGAAGGGTGTTGAGGTGGGCACAATAACCAACATATTAAGTGAATGATAGTTGCATATATTTTTAATGTCAATTATAATTAATAGGATGTTAAGAATGTAAAATAAAGTAGAATAATTGCGCAATTATTTCAACTAGGAGGATAAAATGTATAAAAAACATATACTGAATAATGGTTTGCGGATAGTTACGGAGCATATTCCCTATGTAAAGTCAATTTCTATAGGTGTATGGATTGAAACTGGCTCTAAAATGGAGTCTTCTGAGGAAAACGGCATCTCTCACTTCATAGAGCACATGCTATTTAAAGGAACAAAGAACAGAAGCGCTAAGGCTATTGCTGAGTCTATTGATGCGGTGGGGGGACAGATTAATGCCTTTACCGGCAAGGAATGTACCTGTTATTATGTTAAGGTTTTAGATTCGCATTTCGACCTGGCCCTTGATGTCCTATCGGACATGGTATTTAATTCAAATTTTGATCCTAATGAAATTGATAAGGAGAGAAGTGTAATCTTAGAGGAAATAAGTATGTACGAGGATTCTCCAGAGGATTTAGTACATGACCTGTTTTCTCAAACACTGTTTAAAGAAAGCACATTAGGCTATCCCATACTGGGAACGAAGGAAAGCCTTGCTCAATTAAATCAGGAAAAAATGCTGGAATACTTGAGGAAGCATTATCGACCTGAAAATGCCGTTATCTCCGTGGCGGGAAATTTTGACGAGCTACAGCTGATGAAGGAGATCGAAAAACGCTTTGAAAATTGGCAGCAGCTGGAGACTAAAGCAGCTGTCGATATGCCATTAAATTATCATTATGAGGTTTTACACAAATCTAAGGATATAGAGCAGACGCACCTATGTCTTGGCTTTAAGGGAATTGAAATGGGGAACAAGGAGGTATATCCTCTGATGGTGGTCAACAATATTTTGGGGGGCAGCATGAGCTCCAGATTATTTCAGAGCATCAGGGAGGAGCGAGGACTTGTATACTCCGTTTATTCCTATCCTACAACCTATAAAAATGGTGGCATTTTTGCCATCTATGCCGGCATGAATCCGCAGCAGCTGGAGGAGGTATGTCAGCTGATCAAACTACAGCTGAATACCCTTAAAACAGAGGGATTGACGGCGGAGGAGCTTCATAAAGCCAAGGAACAGCTTAAGGGCAATTATATATTAGGTCTGGAAAGCACCAGCAGCAGAATGACCTCCATCGGTAAATCTGAGCTCCTATTACAGAGAATTTTAAGCCCTAAGGAAATCCTACAGCTCATTGATGATATAAAGCTAACGGATGTTGAAGCTGTGGCGGATAAAGTCATTAATATGGATAATATCGCAGCCACCATAGTGAGCAAAAAGAACCAAAGAAAGGTCTTTGAAGGTGTCTTCAAATAAGTATCTGTCATATGGAATATAGTAGAGCCTATTAAAGCAGTAGAAGGGAAAAGCTTCACTGTGAAAATAGGCTCTTTCATTTACTATCATTATCACAATAAATCTTATCATAAATGATAATGAATATTTGTCTATTTTCTTTAATATAAATTATTGAGTTAAATACAAAGGATAGGAGGTAAACAATATGCGCTTCAGTGCAATTAGCGGCAAAGAAATAGTCAATCTCAATGATGGCAGCAGGCTGGGCATAATCGGCGATTCTGATTTATTAATTGATGAAAAAACCGGTAAAATAATGGCTTTACTTATACCGGAGGAAAGAGGTTTTTTCAGCTTTTTATCCAGCAGCTCCCTTATGGAAATACCCTGGCAGGCAATTAAGAAAATTGGCAGTGATATGATTATTATAGAGGCGGAGGATGAAGGGAATAGAAAGCATTTCCTCTAAGCTAAGCTGGGTTTATACATTTTACATAATAATTCCTCAAGTCCTGTTGCAGAACAGGGCTTTGCTTTCTTCAGAGAATAGATGCGTATTAAAGGGAAAAAATAATATTGATGTAGATCTAAAATTCTCTATTAGAATAGTGTAATAAGGGAATGCTAAGGTAAGATGACACTACGACATAAACAATCTTAAGTCTGAGTTCAGCAACGATAATTTTTCTCCAGGACTGTGTGGGATAAGTTGCTTCTTCTGAAAGAAATGTTACATTGCTGCCGCAATATTTAAGGTTGTTGATGTACAAAGCTTTCAACATAAAAAATGAGGTGAAAAAAATGAAGAATTATTACGATAAAGGCAGTGAACAGAATTATATACCTATTTTCACTGGAAATCAGGAGGAGGATTTTAAGGAAAGGCAGGCAGAGACAAATGATCAGCAGCAGTTGGCTAATATAAACGCACTCGGGACAACAGAGATACCTAAAAAAGCGGACAATATTCATATTTTAACCATCATCGGTCATATAGAGGGGCATATGGTATCACCACCCCAGAACAAATCTACCAAATATGAGCACCTTATACCGCAGCTGGTGGCAGTTGAAGAAAGCGCTGCGATTGAGGGACTTCTGGTTATATTAAATACAGTAGGCGGAGATGTTGAGGCTGGACTGGCTATAGCTGAACTAATACATAGCTTGTCAAAGCCTGCAGTAACACTTGTATTAGGGGGTAGTCATAGCATCGGCGTTCCCTTAGCCACCAGTGGCGATTATTCCTTTATAGCGCCCTCTGCCACTATGACCATACATCCCATAAGAATGAATGGTCTTGTTATAGGCGTGCCACAGACCTTCAATTACTTTGCCAAGATGCAGGAAAGAATTGTTGACTTTGTCGTTAGGACCTCAAAAGTCAACAGAAAGACCTTCATTGATCTTATGAACTCCACCGATGAGTTTGCCAATGATATAGGAACTATTTTAATCGGTAAGGAGGCAGTAAAGCATAAGCTGATCAATGAGGTGGGTGGATTGAATAAGTCACTGGCAAAGCTAAAGGAACTGATAGAACTAAAAAAGGGGGTTGTAGAGGAGCAGCTTAAAAACTAATGATATATTACCTTCACTATCTGTCTTTAATGAAAAATGGATTAAATTAGATAATATACTGTATTTTGTTTGTAGATTTGTCAATTTTGTTGTAAAATGATATTATTAAGTTCTTAATTAAAGCGCAGAATACTGCGCTTTAATTAATGAAGTGCTTTTACAGCATCCTTGAAATATCTACAGAGGTGATAAATATGAGTCGAAGGACAAAGAAGAATAAGCTTGATTTGGATACGATCATGAAGCAGTTTAATCATGAAATTAGAGGCGTTTTTTATATAGCGGTGGGCTTAATACTGATATTCGGTCTCCAAAGCAATAACGCCGGTAAGGTGGGGGAGTGGCTGAAGTATTTATTGACGGGACTGTTTTCTAACGCTGCCCTTTTATTACCCTATATAACGATTTTGTGCGGTATCTTAACCTTCAGCAACACCTCCTTTTGGAAAAATAGAAAAAGCACTTTATTTTTCGGTATCGTTTTTTTAGGCATCATCATAGTACAAGCTCTGGAGGATATTCACTTTTTTACTGAGGCCTATGAAAATTTGAATATTGAGATGCTGAAGGCCAGCTTTTTACTGGGAACTGAGGGCTTTGGCGGAGGCTTATTAGGTGTATTTTTATCCTTTATTATGGTGAAGCTAATCGGAATAGCCGGAACCTATATTATTGTAGTGAGTATGCTTCTGATATCCTTTATGCTATACACAAAGCTATCCTTAATGGCAATACTTATGCATATCAATAAAATGATAGGCAGACTATTCAACTCCTTTAAGGGCACTGTATCGGATTTCGTTGTAGACGCTCCTAAAGAGAGGGTTAAAAAGAAGCGGAAGACAGATGAAGCTAATGAAATAATTATTTATAATGATGAAGCCCTAGGTTCAAATGCTGATCATAATGTAAAAGAGGAGAAAATAAAGATATTGGACTTTACAGGAACTGAGTCTATCAGCAAGTCAGCTAATGGCGTAGAGGAGTCGAAAAAAGTCCTCAATACTGCTAAGGCCGATCAGGAGGAATTTCCTGCTCTTGAGGTAGTCGGGCTTCAGGAGCATTTTGAGTACATTATTCCCGATGTCGATTTAATGAATCAAGTTGATGGTCATACCGGGAAGGATGATAAAAAGAAGATAATTCAAAAAGCAAAGCTTTTAGAAGATACCTTGAAAAATTTTGGTGTAGAAGCAAAGGTCGTACAGGTAAGCAAGGGACCTGTAATTACCCGTTATGAGCTTCAACCCAGCGTTGGGGTAAAGGTGAGTAAAATTGTAAACCTAAGTGATGATATTGCATTGAATCTAGCTGCCAAAGCCATACGTATAGAGGCACCAATACCAGGTAAAGCGGCAATTGGCATAGAAATCCCAAACGAGGAAATTTCTATGGTTACATTGCGGGAGGTAATTGATAGCAGTAGCTTCAAGAGCAGCACCGCCAATCTGCCCTTTGCTCTTGGTAAGGATATATCAGGAACACCGGTAATCGCGGACATATCAAAAATGCCCCATACATTAGTTGCCGGTGCGACGGGCTCCGGTAAAAGCGTATGCATCAATTCTTTGCTACTGAGCCTTTTATATAGCTGCTCCCCGGATCGGGTAAAGCTGATTTTGGTGGATCCTAAGGTTGTTGAGCTAAATCAGTATAATGGCATTCCCCATCTGCTGATTCCCGTCGTCACAGACCCCAAAAAGGCGACAAGTGCATTAAATTGGGCCGTGCAGGAAATGACCAGAAGATATAAGCTGTTTGCAGAAAACAATGTAAAGGATATTGGCACATATAATGAACGGTTTCAGGAGTCACAGCTGCCTTTTATAGTTATTGTCATCGATGAACTGGCAGATTTAATGATGGTAGCTGCCAATGAGGTAGAGGATGCCATATGTCGTTTAGCTCAAATGGCCAGGGCTGCTGGATTGCATTTGATTCTGGCAACACAGAGGCCTTCTGTTGATGTTATCACAGGGGTGATAAAGGCAAATATTCCTTCTAGAATAGCTTTCTCTGTGGCCTCTCAAACGGATTCCAGAACCATTTTAGATATGGGAGGCGCAGAAAAGCTTCTGGGCAAGGGGGATATGCTCTTTTATCCAATGGGCGCCAATAAGCCAATTAGAGTACAGGGAGCCTTTATATCTGAAAAGGAGGTTGACCGAGTGGTGACCTTTATTAAAGGACAGGTGGAGAAGCCCCAATATGAGTCCGATATTATAAAAAAAATAGATCAGGGTGAGCTGGTGGATATTTCAGGTGGTGATGATCTCTTTGAACGTGCCGTTCAAATGGTGGTGGAAAGCCAACAGGCATCTATATCTATGCTGCAGCGCAGGCTCAGAATCGGATATAATCGTGCAGCAAGATTAATTGATGAAATGGAAGCGAAGGGTGTAATTGGTCCTCACGAGGGCAGTAAGCCAAGGCAGGTATTATTAGATGAATCTGACTTAGCATAATATATAACATACAATGAAGGTGAAAAAATGACGCGGTTAATAGATGTAAAAGATGCAGTCCTATTAAAAAACAAGATATTTGTAGATGTTCGTTCACCAAATGAGTTCAATAATGGTTCAATACCCGGTGCAATAAATATACCACTTTTGGACAATGAGGAAAGAGTTGAGATTGGAACCCTGTATAAGCAGGTGGACCCTGAGGCAGCAAAAACAAGGGGCTTAGAGATAATATCACCTAAGCTGAAGCATTTTTATGATGAAGTAAATAAGATAGATGCCTCTATTGAGGATATCATCATCTATTGTGCAAGAGGTGGACTAAGGAGTACTTTTTTCACTAATTTTTTTAATGTCATAAATCGTAATGTTTATCAGCTGGATGGCGGCTTTAAGTCCTACAGACAATTTGCCTTAGACTATATTTCCAATATCAAGAAGCATCACGAATTCATAGTATTACATGGCTACACCGGAGTTGGCAAGACTGAGCTTTTGAAGCGCTTAAGCCAGGAGAAGGTGCCGATACTGGACCTAGAGGCACTTGCCCATAATAAAGGCTCGGTTTTCGGACAGCTAAACGAGCCTGTTGTATCACAAAAAAACTTTGAAAATCAGCTGCTGGAAGAGCTAACCCATATAGGCAATCGCTTTGTGGTGGTGGAGAGTGAAAGTAAGAGACTGGGCTCTGTCAATCTACCTAATGAGCTTTACGATGCAATTATTCATGGTAAGCATGTATTAGTCGAAACCAGTAATGAAAATAGAATTAGTAGACTGGTAGACGATTATGTTAACAACTGTCCCGGTCATGAAGAAATGCTAATAAATGCTATAGACAATTTAAGAAAGAGAATCAGTAATGAAAAGGCCGATTGCTATATTCAATGGGTTAAGGAGAAGAAATTTGATCATATAGCTGAAGAGCTTATTCTGAACTACTATGATCCCATGTATTTACACTCAATTAAAAAATATAATTATGACTTGGTGATTAAATATGATAAAATAATAGATGCAATTAAAGCTATTGTGGTGTTATATAATGAACTGGAAGGGACGTTACAGAAATGAATTTGACTGTTTACATAGAATCTCTCGGATGTGCAAAAAATCTTATAGATGCAGAGATTATGCTGGGAATCTTGAATAAATATGGTTATAAGCTGACCAATACTAAGGAAAATGCTGATGTAATTATAGTAAATACCTGTGGCTTCATAGAAGCTGCCAAGGAAGAATCCATAAATACTATAATTGAGCTAGGTCTACTTAAGCAAAATCGCTTAAAGCTCTTAATCGTATCTGGATGCTTGGGAGAAAGATATCATCAGGAGCTGATCAATGAATTACCTGAGGTGGATGCAGTTGTTGGAACAGGAAGCTATGACAGGATAATAGAAATCATACATGATTCCTTAAAGGGCTCAAGGATTGTGGCGGTTGGAAATATTGATAAATTGTTTGATGAATCCTTACCACGATATCAAGCAACACCCTCACATACAGCATACATAAAGATAGCTGATGGATGCAACAATTTCTGTACCTATTGTATTATTCCCAAGCTTAGGGGAAAATATAGGAGTAGAAAAATTGAAAATATTGTTAAAGAAGCAGCTGAGCTGGCGGCAAACGGCGTTAAGGAAATTATCCTTATTGCTCAGGATACCACTAGATATGGTATTGATATTTATGAGGAATATGCGCTGCCAAGGCTGTTGAGGGAATTATGCAAAGTAGAGAATATCCAATGGGTAAGGCTTTTGTATGCTTATCCTGAAATGGTTTCTGAGGAGCTGATAGAGGTAATGGCGTCTGAGGAAAAAATCGTAAAGTATATCGATATGCCTATACAGCATTGTAGCAGCGAAATATTAAAGATAATGAACCGAAGAACTAGCAAGGAAAGTATTATAAGGACAATTGAAGGTCTAAGGGCTTCTATGCCCGATATAACCATCAGAACCTCCTTGATAGTAGGCTTCCCGGGGGAAGAGGAAGGGCATTATCAGGAGCTTGAAGATTTTGTTAAGGCAATACGCTTTGATAGACTTGGGGTTTTTGCTTATTCCAAGGAGGAAGATACACCGGCTGCAAGGCTGACCCAACAGGTTGATGAGGCAGTTAAGGAAGCGCGAAGAGCAAAAATAATGGCGCTTCAGCAAGGCATATCCTATCAGAAGAATCAAGAGAAGGTAGGAAAATGTATTGATGTACTGATTGAGGAGGAGCTGGACAGCTCAAGAGAATTTATTGGCAGAGGTCAAGGAGATGCGCCTGAGATAGATGGGTTGGTTTACGTTAAGGCGACCTCACAGCTAGAGATTGGAAGCATAGTAAGAGTTAAAATCAACGGGGCTTTGGAATATGATTTGATGGGAGAGATTGCTGATGAATCTTGCGAATAAGCTTACAATAGCCAGAATATTACTGGTGCCAGTCTTTATGATTTTTATGTTGAATAAAATTCCTTATGGTGTTGAAATAGCTGCTGCTATCTTTATTCTTGCAGCAATCACCGATACTCTGGATGGATATATCGCCAGAAAGAAAAATCAAATTACAAATTTTGGTAAATTTATGGATCCCTTAGCTGACAAGCTTTTGGTTTCTGCTGCTCTGGTCTCTCTTGTTCAGATGGGAAGACTGTCGGCCTGGGTTGTCGTGATTATCATATCCAGAGAATTTACAATCAGTATTCTCCGGGCGGTGGCAGCTGCTGAAGGGGTTGTAATTGCAGCCAGCTGGTGGGGAAAGGCCAAAACCATTACTCAAATTGTTGCCATCATCTTTGTCATAATAAACAATTTTCCTTTTCACTATATTAATTTTCCCTTCAGTGATATTATGATGGGAATTGCCGTAATTATAACCATAGTTTCAGGCGTAGATTATTTAAGAATAAATAAGCATATATTGAAATACTAATCTAGACGGAAATTTTAAAGACCCTTACATCGATGAGGGTTTTTAATATTCTGCATATGAGCCTCAAGGCAATACTTATTACATTATAAACGCATATACAAAGGGGTAGAGATATGAAGGCAACTATAATATGTGTTGGCACGGAGCTCCTGATTGGAATGACCCAGGAGACAAATTCCTACTATATAACCAACAGACTTAAGGCATATGGTGTTCAGGTGGTAGGTAAATATATTGTAGAGGATAATATGAGCCAGGTTAAGTCGGTTTTGGGGCTGGCCCTGGAAAATAGCGATTTGGTGATATTTACAGGAGGACTGGGACCTACCTTGGATGACCTAACTAAAGAGGCTATAGCAGAATATATCGGCCTTCCAATGGTCCTCAATATTGCCGCAAGAGATGCAATTGTGAATATGATTACCACAAGACATAGAACCTGTACAGAAAACAATTTGAGACAGGCATATTTTCCAAGTGATGCCATAATACTGGATAATACTATGGGCACAGCCCCCGGCTGTCTCGTTGCATATGAGGGTAAAAAAATCGCAGCTCTTCCCGGTCCTCCCAGAGAGATGAAAAGAATGCTGGAGGATAATATAGAGCTGCTTTTGAGTGGCTTTAACCTAAACCATGTCATTTCAAAGAGATTTGATCTTTTTGGCATTGGTGAGTCTGCTTTAGAGGACAAACTGTTATCTTTATTCAACAATCAGTCAAATCCTATTATCGCCACCTATGCTGCTATGGGAGCAGTGACTCTTTTGGTTACTGCAACCGGGACGACAGAGGAAGAAGCTGAAGCCCTAGTGAAGCCATTTCTGATAGAGATTGAAGACGCCGTCGGACAGTATATCTACAGCACTGAGGGAGAAACACTTGAGGCGGTGGCCTTTAAGCTGTTGAGGGAAAAAAGCATGACGCTTTCATTGGCTGAATCCTGTACCGGTGGACTATTATCCGCGAGGCTTACGAGACTGCCGGGTATATCGGAGGTCTTTGATCGAAGCATAGTCACCTACAGTAATAACGCTAAGATTCAGGAGCTAGGGGTGCCTGAGGCGGTTATTGATAGCTTTGGGGCGGTAAGCAGTGAAACTGCGCTTGCCATGCTTAAGGGCTTAAAGGCGCTTACCGACAGTGATTGCTGTATAAGCGTGACCGGTATTGCCGGGCCAGGAGGAGGCTCCCAGGAGAAGCCTGTGGGACTGGTTTATATAGGGGTTGCAATAGGAGATCAGCATAATGTATATGAGTATCGCTTTTTTGGTGAAAGAGAACGAATTCAGGTTATGACCGTTCTGACAGCGCTGGATTTGCTTCGAAAGGGTTTAACCGCTTTGAAGCAGCAAAAAAAATAATTTAAAATAATATTTGACCTTTAGTATTTTATAAGCTATAATTTAAATAGAACACCTGTTCGCAAACATTTGAAAGGTAGGTGAAGCCAGATATAATCTGGTAGAGGTATGATGGAAAAGAAAAAAGCATTAGAGATGGCTTTGAGCCAAATAGAAAAGCAGTTCGGTAAAGGCTCTATTATGAAGCTGGGAGAAGAATCTAAGCTTAATTTAGAGACAATCTCCACTGGTTCTATAGACTTGGACATTGCACTGGGTATTGGCGGAGTGCCAAGGGGCAGAATAGTTGAAATCTATGGTCCGGAATCCTCCGGTAAAACTACCGTTACCCTACATATCATCGCAGAGGCACAAAAGAATGGCGGTACCGCTGCTTTTATTGATGCAGAGCACGCATTAGATCCCTCCTATGCTAAAAAGCTAGGGGTAGATATAGATAATCTTATTGTTTCCCAACCGGATACAGGTGAGCAAGCCTTAGAAATTGCTGAGGCCTTGGTCCGCAGTGGGGCTATAGATGTTATTGTTGTAGACTCTGTTGCTGCACTTGTTCCGAAGGCAGAAATTGAGGGAGAGATGGGAGATGCCCATGTAGGGCTTCAAGCCAGATTAATGTCTCAGGCATTGAGAAAGCTGGCGGGAGCAGTCAATAAATCCAATACGACTGCCATATTTATTAACCAGTTAAGGGAAAAAGTCGGAGTTATGTTTGGTAATCCTGAGACAACCACTGGTGGTAAGGCATTAAAGTTCTATGCCACAGTTCGTCTAGACGTCAGAAAATCAGACGTTATTAAACAGGGAAATGATATTATAGGCAACCGTACAAGGGTTAAGGTAGTAAAAAATAAGGTGGCACCACCCTTCAAGCAGGCTGAATTTGATATTATGTACGGTGAAGGCATATCCAAGCTGGGAGATATTCTGGATGTCGCTGCAAACATCGATGTCGTTAAGAAATCAGGTGCATGGTACAGTTATAATGACAATCGCCTGGGACAGGGAAGAGAAAATTCAAAGCAATTCTTAAAGGATAATCCTGACCTGGCTAATGAGATAGATGCAAAGATCAGAGCGCATTTTGGCTTACCGGCCCTTAAAAGCAATGGGGAAGGGAAGACAGTTGCAGCTGCACTGGAGTCTGAAGAAGAATAGAAGCAAATAATCCCTAAAGATCAGGTCTAAAGACGGGTCTATAGGGATTTTGTTTTTCTGTGAAAAATTATTTAAAAATTAAAATATTTGAAATAATTTAAAAATACCCTAAAATGTTGATAAATTCTGAATATAAACCTGTTATTTAGGTCAAAAATGAAAATAAGTCATGAATCTTGTATATCCCATGATAATGTAAACTTGACACAAAATAAAAAAAGATATACAATTAAAACAACATGGTGTATCTTTCTATTTTTGCGTCTTGGTGTATTTTTAAGCTTTATAGGTTAAATAATTGGGGTTTGCCTCAAGGGGCGGCTCATTATTATAAACACATGGAATATATAATTCTTGACATATCAAAAATTATAAATAAGAAATGTGTTTGACAAAATCTACCTTAAAAACTTTTAGTCTTTTAAAAGGATTTTGTATTTTAAAACTTAATAAAAGGAGGTGTCCACGTATCATAGACGTTATTTACTATTTAGTTACAATTGTAGTTGGATGCCTTGTCGGCTATTTTATTCGAAAAACAATTGCGGAGAGAAAAATTAATAGTGCTGAAAATTTAGCAAAAAAGATAGTTGAAGAAGCAGAAAAAGATGCAGAAACAACAAAAAAGGAAGTTCTAATCGAAGCTAAGGAAGAAGTACATAAGCTCCGTAGTGAAATCGAACGAGAAAGTAGAGAAAGGCGTAACGAACTACAACGCATAGAAAGAAGGCTTATTCAAAAAGAAGAGGTATTGGATAAAAAATCAGAAAGTCTTGAGCAAAAGGATGATAAGCTAAATAGAAAAATTAAAGATTTAGATGACAAGCACTTGGAGTTAAATCTTTTATTTGAAAAGGAAGTTAAAAAGCTTGAGGAATTATCTGGTTTAACCTCTGAAGAGGCCAGACAGCTGCTTTTGAATGACATCGAAAAGGAAGTCAAATATGAATCTGCTATGATGATTAAGGAAATCGAATCACGAGCAAAAGAAGAAGCAGAAAAGAGAGCAAGAGAAATAATAACCTACTCTATTCAAAAATGTGCTGCTGATCATGTAGCAGAAACTACCGTAACTGTTGTTGCATTACCAAATGACGAAATGAAGGGCAGAATAATAGGTAGAGAGGGTAGAAACATTAGGACACTTGAGACATTAACAGGTATTGATTTAATTATTGATGATACACCTGAGGCAGTAATACTGTCAGGCTTTGATCCAATTAGAAGAGAAGTTGCTAGAATCGCATTGGAAAAGCTAATCGTTGATGGCAGAATACACCCTGCTAGAATCGAAGAAATGGTTGAAAAGGCAAGAAGAGAAGTTGAAAATATTATTAAGGAGGAAGGCGAGCAGGCAACTTTTGATGCCGGCGTACATGGCCTTCATCCAGAGCTGATTAAATTATTGGGACGTTTAAAGTATCGTACAAGCTATGGTCAAAATGTTTTAAAGCATTCAGTCGAGGTTTCATATCTGGCTGGTATAATGGCTACAGAGCTTGGCGCAGATGTGAAGGTTGCAAAGAGAGCTGGATTATTGCATGATATCGGTAAGGCAGTGGATCATGAAATTGAAGGAACCCACGTAGAAATAGGTATGGAGCTGTTAAGGAAGTACAAGGAGTCTAAGGAAGTAATTCATGCGATGTCAACACATCATGGGGATTACGAGCCTCAAACAATAGAAGCAGTATTGGTTACAGCCGCCGATGCAATATCTGCTGCAAGACCGGGTGCTAGAAGAGAGACCTTGGAATCCTATATTAAGCGTTTGGAGAAGCTTGAAGAGATTGCTACTGATTTTGAAGGTGTTGAAAAGTCCTTTGCTATTCAAGCAGGACGTGAAATCAGAATCTTGGTTAAGCCTGAGAATTACTCTGATGAGGAAATTATTTTACTGGCTAGAAATATAACGAAGCGAATTGAAGCTGAATTAGAATATCCTGGTCAGATTAAAGTTAATGTAATTAGAGAAACCAGAGCAATTGAATATGCTAAATAAAAAACTGCCGATTGGCAGTTTTTTATTGTTATAATTTTTTAAGAATGAAGTCGGTTCATAATGCGGGACTCAGGCTTCCTATAAATCCCTTATGTGTGTGGATGCTCTAATCGGGAAATATAGGAAGCCCTCGCTGCTTAGTATTCACCGACTTTTGGATATGATATGGAATGTTAAAAGTCGGTTCATAATGCGGGACTCAAGCTTCCTATAAATCCCTTATGGTATGTGGATGTACTAGTCGGGAAATATAAGAAGCCCTCGCTGCTTAGTATTCACCGACTTTTGGATATTATATGGAGTGTTAAAAGTCGGTTCATAATGCGCGACTCAGGCTTCCTATAAATCCCTTATGTGTGTGGATGCTCTAATCGGGAAATATAGGAAGCCCTCGCTGCTTAGTATTCACCGACTTTTGGATATGATATGGCATGTTAAAAGTCGGTTCATAATGCGCGACTCAGGCTTCCTATAAATCCCTTATGGTACGGTTTGATAGTCGGGAAATATAGGAAGCCTTCGCTGCTTAGTATTCACCGACTTTTGGATAATATGGCATGTTAAAAGTCGGTTCATAATGCGGGACTCAGGCTTCCTATAAATCCCTTATGGTACGGTTTGATAGTCGGGAAATATAGGAAGCCTTCGCTGCTTAGTATTCACCGACTTTTGGATATTATATGGAATGTTAAAAGTCGGTTCATAATGCGCGACTCAGGCTTCCTATAAATCCCTTATGGTACGGTTTGATAGTCGGGAAATATAGGAAGTCTTCGCTGCTTAGTATTCACCGACTTTTGGATATTGTATGGAATGTTAAAAGTCGGTTCATAATGCGGGACTCAGGCTTCCTATAAATCCCTTATGGTACGGTTTGATAGTCGGGAAATATAGGAAGCCCTCGCTGCTTAGTATTCACCGACTTTTGGATATTATATGGCATGTTAAAAGTCGGTTCATAATGCGGGACTCAGACTTCCTATAAATCCCTTATGGTACGGTTTGATAGTCGGGAAATATAGCTTCTTGTGTGTCTTATATGGCAGCAATTTTATTGACTGCCTTCATAAGTCCATCGAATTTCTCTGGCTTTAGGGATTGGGCACCATCCGATAGGGCCATCTCGGGCTGGTGATGCACCTCGATAATTAGTCCGTCGGCACCTACAGCTATTGCAGCCTTTGATAGGGGCTCCACCATACGCCATTTCCCTGCAGCATGGCTTGGATCAACGATAACGGGAAGATGACTCAGTTCCTTGATGGCAGGAATTGCACTTAAGTCCAGTGTATTTCTGGTGTAGGTTTCGAAGGTACGTATGCCTCTTTCGCATAGAATGACATTCGTATTTCCCTCCGACATAATGTACTCAGCCGCCATCAGCAATTCTTCGATTGTGGCGGAAAGCCCCCTCTTAAGAAGCACTGGCTTATTGCACTTTCCAGCCTGCTTAAGTAATGAGAAGTTTTGCATGTTTCTTGCGCCTATTTGAAGAATATCAGTGTAATGGCAAACCATATCGAATTGCTCCTGATCCATAATCTCAGTTACGATAGGCATACCTGTCTCTGCTTTAGCCTTTTGCAATAGCTTCAGACCCTCTTCGCCCATACCCTGGAAGCTGTAGGGGGAGGTTCTAGGCTTGAAGGCACCACCCCTCAAAAACTTAGCACCGCTGGCCTTAACCGCTCTGGCTATGGTCATAAGCTGCTCTTCGCTCTCTACAGAGCAGGGGCCGGCTATAACAGTGATTTCGTCGCCTCCGATTTCAATGCCGTCAACAGTAACGACGGTTTTCTTAGGATGAAAGATTTTATTCGCCAGCTTAAATGGATGCTGTATCCTCACAAGTCTATCGACATAATCATTTGCTTCAATCTGACTGGGATCAATTCTGGTGGTATCTCCTACTAAGCCCATAATTGTATGATTCTCTCCCTCCGAAATATGGACCTGGCAGCCCAGGCTCTCCATTTTCCTTTCGATTTTTTCAATAATTTCCTTTGGTGCATCTGGTTTCATAATAATTACCATGTATAACTCCTCCTTGATTTTTATAATTTATTTTAAAGCAAAGCTTAAAACCTTTTGGATGAGGCAATTGCATATATAGTTTAGCTGATATTAAGTTAAAAGCTCATCGCCCATTGCCTAGGGTTAATAATATATAATCCTTCATGTTGATAGCCTATCAGACTCTAGGCAGGTAGCTTTTGTCTTTGTTTAAATATACTGCTGTTTGCTGTTTTGCAATTTCCTCAAATAAAAAGGAGACCCATTTCAAGAGTCTCCTTGTATACATATAATTCATTGTATAATTAGCTATAGGATAGCTGAATATAAAGGGATTCTATTGAAAATAGAAGGTTTCGATATCTACTTTTTAACCATGCAAAATAACCGGCGCTATAAAAGTAAAAGCCCCAGTAAAAGTTAAAGTAATAGATATTCAATTGGAAATCCTGTCTATTTTTGTTTAGCATATGGACCACCCTTTTTTCTGAATATTTAAAACTCATTATATGCAAAAGCGAATCATCTGTCAACAGATATTCTGAAAATTTTTTTTACAACTTATTTGAATTCCAATAAAATTTTAGTCTATATCAAATGATTATGAAAAAAAACGCTTTTGAATAATTATGTTGACATCTGTAAAAGTATAAAGTAAAGTAAGTAGAAAATAATTGAAACGGTAAAAAAATAAAACCTAAACTTAAGTGTTCATAAAAAAATGCAGGTGATAAGCGGCATAAAGCTTAATTGAAAAAGGGGGGATACTTATTGTTGAACATAAATAAAATATCAATAATTGGTATTGGTTTAATTGGTGGATCGATAGCTCTTGGTCTTAAAGGGGGCGGTTATAAAGGAGAAATTGTAGCCTGCGACCTTTGTAAAGAAAGTCTTGAAGAGGCAATAGCAATTGGAGCGGTAGATTATGTCACTTTAAATCCCGGTGAAGCTGTTAAGGATTCAGACCTGGTGATTATCGCTCTTCCCTTGGGAGGCTACCGACAGCTGCTGGAGGATATTTTACCTATGCTTAAGGCCACAGCCATCGTTACGGATGTTGGCAGTGTGAAGGGCTTTGTGAGCAATACAGTGGGCAGTACTCTGGGGAAGGAATTTCAGTTTATCGGAGGACACCCTATGGCGGGCTCTGACAAGGGAGGAATAAAGGCGGCTTCACCGATATTATTTGAAAATGCATATTATTTTTTAGCGCCGGAGGAGAATACAAGGGCCGAAACAATCGAAATCATGAAGGCGTTTGTAAGAATCCTAAAGGCATATCCGGTGTTGGTTTCGTCATCGGAACATGATAGAATAGTGGCTAGAATAAGCCATTTGCCTCATTTGCTGGCGGTGCTACTGGTGAATATGCTGGATTCTAGCAGTGGCATTTCCTATTTACCCTTTGTTGGGGGAGGCTTTCGCGACAGTACAAGAATAGCAGCCGGCAACCCGGATATTTGGAGAGATATTTTCCTCTATAATAAAGAGGAATTAATTGCAGGAGTTAACGGTTTTCAAGAGATACTAAGTGAATATAAAACTCTATTGACTTCGGGTAATGAGCCTGCTTTGCTTCAAGGCCTGAAGAAGGCGAAGCTCTTAAGAAGCAGCATTCAGCAGCATTCCGCCGGCTACATGCCGCCTCTCTATGAAATAATCGTTGGAGTGGAGGACAGACCAGGGGTGATAGGTGAGTTGACAGGGATAATTGGAGAAAACAAGCTGAATATTAAGGAAATTGAAATATTGCATTCCAGAGAGGGTGAAGAGGGGGCAATTCGAATAGGCTTTGAAAAAAGTAACGAGGTTGAGCGGGCAATTGATATATTAAGTAGTTGTAGCTATAGGATTCTATATAAGAGGGGAGAGAAATAACATGCTGTCTATTAGCAGGGTAAATGGAATCAAAGGAGAAATCGCTGTGCCGGGAGATAAATCCATATCCCACAGATCCATTATGCTGGCGGGAATCAGTGAAGGCAGGAGTGTAATAAGTGGTTTTTTGATGGGGGAGGATTGTCTAAGCACCATTGGCTGCTTTAGGGGGCTGGGTGTGGCAATAGACGTAACACAGGAGGAAATCATAGTTGAAGGCAGAGGTCTAATGGGCTTAAGGGAGCCTCAGGATATTCTGGATGCCGGGAATTCCGGTACCACTATGCGACTCCTTTCTGGTATTTTAGCAGGACAAAATTTTCTGTCGGTTATTACCGGAGATGAATCTCTTAGACAAAGGCCTATGGCAAGAATAGCAGCACCTTTAAGGGAAATGGGGGCTTCAATAGATGGCAGAAGCGATGGAAGGCTGGCTCCCCTTGCGATCAGAGGTGGTGGGCTGAAGGCTATTGATTACAAGCTGCCGGTCTCCAGTGCTCAGGTAAAATCCGCTGTTTTGCTGGCGGGTCTATATGCCGAAGGTACCACCAGAGTCCTTGAGCCTCAGCCCTCAAGGGATCATACAGAAAGGATGCTCAAGGCCTTTGGCGGTAATATTGCCAGGGAGGCCAATACAATAATCGTAAAATCCTCAGGGCTGTACGGACAAAGGGTGGAGGTGCCAGGGGACATATCCTCTGCAGCCTTCTTTATGGTGGCGGCGGCAGCAATGCCTGGGGCCTCATTGAAGCTAAACAGAGTGGGACTGAATCCTACCCGAACCGGGATAATTGAGGTTTTAAAAGCTATGGGGGCCGACATCACTTTAGATAATATTACCCTCAGCGGTGGAGAGGAAATTGGAGATATCATCATTCATGGCGGTGAGCTGCAGGGCGTAGCAATCGGAAGGGATATCATTCCAAGGCTTATTGATGAAATACCTGTGATTGCAGTGGCAGCGGCTCTGGCGGAGGGAAAAACAACAATCACTGGAGCGGAGGAGTTAAAATTCAAGGAGTCTAATAGAATAGCAGCAGTTGTAACGGAACTAAAAGGGTTGGGTGTTGATATAATTGAGCTGGCGGATGGTATGGAGATAAATGGACCTAATACAATAAAGGGCGGCGAAGTGAAGAGCTATGGCGATCATAGAATTGCAATGGCAATGGCGATTGCGGGCTTATTTTCTCAGAAGCCTGTAATAATTGAGGACAGTAGCTGTATAGCCATATCCTTTCCCGAATTTGAAGCCAAGCTAAAAGAAATTACAGTGTAAGGGAAAAATGATAAAATGATAATAGGATATTTAGGGCCCGAGGGGTCATACAGCTACGAGGCTGCATTAAGCTGCTGCAGGGGAGCAGACTTGAGAAAGCTCAACACCTTTAGAGAAATATTTAATGCAGTTGAAGCGGGTATCGTGGATAAGGGGGTTTTACCGATAGAAAACTCCACGGAAGGAGCGGTGACTCAGGTAATGGACGGCCTGCTATCGATGCATCGAGCTACAATTGAAGGAGAAATGATACAGCAAATACAGCATAATATTCTGGGCAAAGGCAGGCTGGCGGATATCAAATATATCTACTCTCATCCTCAGGCTATTGAGCAATGTCGGGAATTTCTTCATCATCAGTTGCCGGAGGCAATCCTCAAAAGCTGCAGCAGCACCTCCGAAGCTTGCAAGATCGCCTTAGAGGATAGTAGCTATGGCGCAATAGCCAGCAGCTCAGCTGCCAATATTCATGGTCTCAACATTATTAAAGCCGACGTACAAGATAATTTAATGAATCAAACCCGTTTTATTGTCATCGGTAGGGAAGATACCAGCCCCTCCGGAAATGATAAAACCTCAATTGCCTTCAGCTTCTTTGACGATTTTCCCGGTAGCCTGTTTCAGGTATTGAGGGAGTTTGCTGAGGTGGATATCAACCTGACAAGAATTGAATCCAGACCCGCCAAGGCGGAATTGGGTAGGTATATATTCTATATCGATTTTAAGGGCCATTATCGGGAGCCGGAAGTCGCCAGGGTGATTGAAAACATTAAAGGCATCACAAACAAATTTTTAATATTCGGGTCGTATCCTATCGGAGCAAATATTTAGGAGGGATGACATTGCTTAGAATTTTAACTGCAGGAGAGTCGCACGGCAAGGGACTTGTGGGAATTATTGAGGGACTGCCCTCAAATTTAGCAATTGATATAGAGAAGGTCAATATGGATTTAGCAAGGCGCCAAAGCGGCTATGGCCGTGGCGGTCGAATGTCAATAGAGAAGGATACCATTGAAATCATAGCTGGTATGAGGGGCGGGAAAACCCTTGGAAGTCCTTTGGCATTTATGATAGAAAACAGAGATTTTGAAAACTGGCGTCAGTATATGGACCCTATTGGTGAGAACAGTGAAGATAGAAGGGTAACAAAGGCAAGACCCGGCCATGCAGATTTGACGGGAGTACAAAAATATAACTTTTCTGATGTGCGAAATGTTTTGGAGCGCAGCAGTGCCAGAGAAACAGCCCTGAGGGTGGCGGCCGGCAGTATATTAAAGCAGCTGATGGCAGTCTTTGGGATTAAAGTAGCCAGCCATGTTACCGCTATAGGGGCGGTATCCATAAGTACACAGGCTGATTTCGGTCGGCTGGCAGAAGCTGATGCCTCAGAGGTGCGATGTATAGAGCGCGCTGCAGAAGCGGAAATGATATCGGCAATTAAAGCGGCTAAGGCGGCGGGTGACTCTCTTGGTGGCACCTTTGAGATACAGGTGACTGGGGTTCCGGTTGGCTTAGGCAGCTATGTACAATGGGATCGTAAGCTAGACGCAAAGCTGGCGTATCAGCTGATGAGTATACAGGGAATTAAGGGAGTGGCCCTTGGTGAAGGGTTTGACAGTAGTAAAAAACTCGGCTCTGAAGTCCACGATGAAATATTTTATAGCCATGAAAAGGGCTATTTCCGAAAAACCAATAGGGCTGGTGGTATTGAGGGGGGGATGTCCAATGGTGAGGCTATTGTTATCCATTGTGCCATGAAGCCCATACCAACCCTCTATAAGCCCTTGAAAACAGTCGATATAGAAAGTCTTGAATCAGTGGAGGCATCGGTGGAAAGAAGCGACTGCTGTGCTGTGCCTGCTGCATCGGTGGTGGGGGAAATGGTTGCAATCACTGTTATTGCCCAGGAGTTTTTAAGAAAATTTGGTGGAGATTCCGTGGAGGAGATATATAAAAGATGGAAGGATTATATATAGATTTAGGAAAGGATAGCTACAATATAAGATTCAGCGCTGACTATACAGAGGGTCTTAAGCAATATACAGAAATTGATGCACCCTCCGTCATTATTACCGACAGTAATGTGGACGCCCTATATGGCAAGGCTATAGCGGGACTTCTAGGAGCTCACCAGTATAAATATGTCATTCCACAAGGGGAAACCAGTAAATCTATTGATACAGTTACAGAAATCCTTCATTTTATGCTGGATAAGGGCTTCAACAGGTCCTCTAGGGTAATCGCTTTTGGCGGCGGTGTGGTAGGTGATATCTCAGGCTTTGTCGCTTCAATATTTATGAGAGGTATAGACTTTTACCAAATCCCCACAACCCTGTTGGCGCAGGTAGACAGCAGTGTTGGTGGAAAGACCGGTATTAATTTCCCGCAGGGGAAAAATTTGGTGGGAAGCTTTTATCAACCAAAGGAGGTCCTTATGTCTCCGTCGCTATTAGCAACATTGCCAAAGAGGGAGCTAACCAGTGGTATAGCTGAGGTTATTAAATACGGCGTTATTTATGATTATAACTTTTTGAAGTATATTAAAGAAAGCTTGAAGGCAATCTATAGCATCGATACGGAGGTTTTAAAGCAGGTCATCAGGCGATGCTGTGAGATCAAGGCTGCCATAGTCACGGAGGATGAAAAGGAATTGGGCCTAAGAAAAATATTAAATTTTGGCCATACCTTCGGACACGCTGTTGAGGCCCTCACAGGCTATGCGGTCTACACTCATGGCGAAGCGGTTATGATGGGCATGTATCATGAGGCAGCTATGGCTAAAGCACTGGACTTAATAGAGGAGACTTATTTCTGTGAAATCGCTGGCATCATAGGGGATACCGGCATATCCACCGATCTTAAATCACTCTCTCTTGATCTTGATGCTGTGGTGACCAGGATGTCGGGAGATAAAAAGAATAGGGCTGGAAAAATCTCCTTTATTCTGCCGATTGCCAGGGGCAAGGTTCAGGAGCTGCTGCTGACAACAGAAGAGATTAAAGGCTTAATTTTAGTATAGGAGTTGATGATATTGGAGTGCTTTTTAAATAGTAAAACAGAGCTTTATGCTGTGATAGGAGACCCCATATCCCATAGTCTGTCACCAGATATTCATAATAGGATATACAAACGGCTAAAGGAGGACAAGGCCTATCTTGCCATGAGAATACCACCTTCGGAGCTGAAGGCGTCCATTGATCTTTTAAGAAATAATTTTAAGGGCTTTAATGTGACCATACCCCATAAGGAGGCTATTATCCCATATCTTGATGAGCTGGACACAACCGCAGAGATCTATGGCGCAGTAAACACCGTAAGGGTGGAAAATGGCAGACTAAAGGGCTACAACACCGATGGCTACGGCTTTATAATGGCGATGGAGGCTGAGGGCTTTAAGGTAGAGGGAAAAAAGGTGCTTTTGCTGGGGGCCGGAGGCGCTGCCAGGGTAGTGGCTCATGAGCTTTTGAATAAGGGCTGTCATCTGACCATAGCCAACAGGAGTGAGGAAAAGAGGGAAAGACTGAAGGCAGAGCTATTGGCCCACAGCAGCAATAAGCACATTATAACCTGTAGTCCATCAGAGCTTAAGGAGGGCTATTATTGCATAGTCAACACTACCCCAGTGGGAATGGCACCTTTGGAGCAGCAGCTTCCTTTGGAAAATTTAGAAATATTGAAGGCTTCCGAGGTGGTTTTTGATTTAATTTACAATCCCTATAAAACGTTACTTTTAAAGGCAGCAGAGGAGGCCGGCTGCAGGGTGCTTAACGGTTTCTCCATGTTGTATTATCAAGGAATAAAGGCTCAGGAGCACTGGCGTGGTGCGGTGCTGCCGAATAAAATTGCACAGGAGATATTTGTCGAATTAGAGAATATGCTGAAGTAAATACACAAAGAAGCCCCGACTGTTTATTAAATTTTTAGAAAATTTTAATAAAAAATGAAGGTATTTTGAAAATAAGGTAGAATACTAATATTGAAATCCAATATATAGAAATTCTATTTGTAAAAGGGGGCTTTTATTCGATGGAAGTATTAAAAGTATCAGCAAAATCAAACCCAAACTCTGTTGCAGGAGCACTAGCTGGCGTTTTAAGAGAACGTGGTGCAGCTGAAATCCAAGCGATAGGCGCTGGAGCTCTAAATCAAGCAGTTAAAGCAGTGGCAATTGCACGAGGATTTGTAGCTCCTAGTGGACTTGACCTGATTTGCATCCCGGCCTTTACAGACATACAAATTGATGGTGAGGAAAGAACGGCCATCAAACTTATTGTAGAACCTAGATAGCACTAACTAAGTCTGCTGAGCGATTGGCAGACCTTTTTTATTGTATAAGAAAGTCCTATTTTTTTACTATGAATTCTTATACAATGGGGGGTTGTTAAGGGGGGGGTCTCCCCTTATTAAAATAAGGAGAGTACAGCGAGCGTCCTAGAGAACGCATGGTTTCTCTGGAAAACAAACGTGGCGAAGCCACTTTTGTTCATTTATAGGAAATTTTTTTTCAATGAAATGGGGGGCTGTTAAGATGGGTGTCCCCTTATTATATTAAGTAGAGGCGAGTAGTGTCACGAATAAGTGGCACTATGCCACCTTGGAATTCCCCTTTGATACTATTTGCTTTAAGGGGTATAATATTAATTGGAAAAATAGTAATATTCGAGGAGAATCTATTATGAAATACATAGATATGCATGTCCATACTACAGCCTCCGATGGGAAGCTTTCCCCTCAGGAGATAATCGATTATGCTAAAAGCAAGGGACTGGCAGGAGTGGGAATAACCGACCATGATACCATAGCTGGACTTGAGGCAGCTATAAGCTACGGTAATAAAAAGGGAATGATTGTTATTCCCGGCATAGAGCTCAGTACAGAATATAAGGACGAAGAAATTCATATACTGGGCTACAGGATTGATTGCAGTAATAAGGAGTTATTAAATACATTGAAAATTCTACATAATGAGAGAAGCATCAGGGCTGAAAAAATTATCCAACGATTAAATGATATTGGATTTAAAATAAATTTTGAGAATATAAGAGAAATATCTCAAGAAGGGGTTATCGGCAGACCACATATTGCTAGAGCCCTTATCAATAAAGGATACCTTCGAACCGTACAGGAGGCCTTTGATAAATACCTGAATAAGGGTTGTCCTGCCTATGTGCCAAGATATAAGCTAAGTCCCTTTGATGCGGTTGACTTACTAAAAAGAGCAGGTGGGATAGCGGTAATTGCCCATCCAGGCCTCATAAAAAACCGCCCACTGGTAAAGGAGCTTATCGATTATGGTGTTGACGGAATAGAGGTGTATCATCCGGAACACAGCCGGGAGGAAAGCAGATTGTTGTTAGAGCTTGCTGTAATTCACGGACGATTGGTTACCGGCGGCTCTGACTTTCATAGTCCGCCCAGCACTGCTGAAGCCCGCAGTGACCTTGGGGCGGTAAAAATCGCTCTGGAGGAGCTAAAGGCATTTATCTAGTATAAATATGGAATTTGAGGTGTAGTGACATGACATATAAAGGGGAACGAAGTCGTCAATTTCCGACAAAAATTAGTACTACTCAGTTTACGAAGCTGTTTATATTGCATCTTTTAAATGAAAAGAGCTATTATGGTAATGAAATCATAGATGAAATCAGAAGCAGATTAAAGGATAATTGGGCCCCCAGCCCGGGTATGATTTATCCTATGCTTCGAGAGCTGGAGGCAGAGGGATATATCTATGGCTGGTGGAGGGAGCCAGACAAGAGGTCTATACGGAGCTATAGGATTACAGATAGCGGCATTGAACACTATAATCGAATTAAGTTGCTATACCAGTCCTCCCTAAGGGATGCATTAAATATGCTGGAATGTATAATGAAGGAACTTTATAAATCTATATAGCAAATTAGATAATAATTTGTTAAAATAATATAGATTGGTTAATTTAGTAAATATAGGACAATCCTACTGGAGGGAAGTATAAATGAACATAAGATTATCTGAGAAAAATCAAAGCATTACAGCTTCTATAACACTGGCTATTGACGCTAAAGCAAAGCAAATGATGTCCGAAGGAATAAATGTCATTAGCTTTGGTGTAGGGGAGCCAGATTTTGACACTCCAGATCATATAAAGGCGGCGGCTATAGCGGCATTGGATAAAGGCTTAACCAGATACACCGCTGCATCCGGTATTCTAAAGCTTAGGGAAGAAATATGCAAAAAGCTTAAGAAGGACAATCAGCTGGACTATAGACCCGAGGAAATTATCGTATCCAACGGTGCAAAGCAAGCACTACATAATGCATTGGAGGCAATATGCAATCCCGGTGATGAGGTCATTATACCTGCCCCCTATTGGGTAAGCTATCCTGAGCTGGTTAAGATATCAGCAGGCGTTCCGGTTATAGTGAATTGCACAGAGGAAAATGAGTTTAAGCTAAGCAAAGCGGATTTATTAGCCGCCATAACACCAAATACAAAGGCCTTGATTCTAAACAGTCCGTCAAATCCTACTGGTTCTCTTTACACAAGAGAAGAGCTGGAGGCTATAGCTGAGGTTGCTGTTGAGAAAAACGTCATAGTTATTTCAGATGAAATCTATGAAAAGCTGGTTTATGCTGGTGCAGAGCATATCAGCATAGCAAGCCTGAATGATAAAATTAAGGATATTACTATAGTTGTCAACGGTATGTCTAAGGCCTATGCCATGACAGGCTGGAGAATTGGCTATACTGCATCTAATCTTAAAATAGCAAAAATTATGGGTAATGTTCAGAGCCATGCCACTTCACATCCTAATACCATAGCGCAATACGCCAGCATTGATGCCTTGACCAGCAGCGATGAATCAATTGAGGCAATGAGATTGGCCTTTGACGAAAGAAGAAAATATATGGTGGAAAGAATCAATAGCATTAAGGGTCTTTCCTGTATAGAGTCAAAGGGTGCCTTTTATATCATGATGAATATTTCCAAGGTTATTGGCACTGTGGTTAAGGGTAAATTGATTGATGGCTCCCTAAGCTTTTCGGAGCTTATGCTGGAGGAGGCGAAGGTGGCTGCTGTCCCAGGGATTGCCTTTGGCGCAGACGATTATATCCGTCTTTCCTATGCGAATTCAATGGAGAATATTAAAGAGGGATTAAATCGCATTGACGAATTGCTAAATAGCTAAGATATGGGAATTTCTCATATCTTTTCTCAATATACAAACCCACACAATTAGAAAGGAGCGATAGTGACTTGAATAGAGAAAGCTATCAAAACCCTCTTAACGAGCGTTATGCCAGTAAAGAAATGTCCTACATATTTTCCGCCGACAATAAATTTAAAACATGGCGAAGACTCTGGATCGCATTGGCGGAGTCAGAAAAGGAGCTGGGACTTCCTATAACGGAGGAGCAGCTGGAGGAATTAAAAGCAAACAAAGACAATATTAATTACGAGGTAGCAGCCAAAAGAGAAAAGGAAACGCGACATGATGTGATGTCCCATGTGTATGCCTATGGACAGCAATGCCCCAATGCAAAGGGTATCATACATTTGGGTGCCACCAGTGCCTATGTTGGAGACAATACCGACGTAATTGTAATGAAGGAAGCCCTAGAATTAACTAAGAAAAAAATGGTCAACCTTTTAAATGTATTGGCTAATTTCTGCCAAGAATATAAGGCTTTGCCAACCCTTGGCTTTACCCATTTTCAGCCGGCTCAGCTGACAACTGTAGGGAAGAGAGGAACCCTATGGCTTCAGGAGCTATTAATGGATTTTGAAAATCTAGAGTTTCAGATTGGTAGAATGAAGCTCAGAGGAGTAAAGGGTACTACTGGAACTCAAGCCAGCTTTATGAGCCTATTTAATGACGACGCTTCAAAGGTTAAGGAGCTGGAGAAGAGAGTGGCTAATAAAATGGGCTTTGATCAAGCCTTTCCTGTAACCGGACAAACCTATTCAAGAAAGCTGGATTTCGAGGTCTTAACAGTCCTAAGCGGTATCGCACAAAGTCTTCATAAAATGACCAACGATATCCGTCTGCTGCAAAGCCTTAAGGAAATTGAAGAACCCTTTGAAAAGAACCAAATCGGCTCCTCTGCTATGGCCTATAAGCGTAACCCAATGAGGAGTGAGCGGATTGCATCCCTGGCAAGATACGTTATTGCCGCACAGCAAAACACTGCCATGACGGCATCCACCCAGTGGTTTGAAAGAACTCTGGATGATTCTGCAAACAAGAGAATAGCTGTACCGGAGGCATTCTTAGCTGCAGATGCCATTTTAGAGATTGCCATTAATGTATGCGACGGCCTGGTGGTCTACGACAAAATGATAAAGCAGCATGTTGAAGCTGAGCTGCCCTTTATGGCAACGGAGAATATCTTGATGGAGGCTGTTAAAAGAGGCGGGGATCGTCAGGAGCTGCATGAGAGCATTAGGCTGCACTCGATAGAGGCCGCTAAGCAGGTAAAGCTTGAGGGTAAGCCAAATGATTTATTGGATAGAATACTGAATGACCCTACCTTTGGTCTAACCCGAGAAGAAATTCAGGAGCTTTTAAATCCCATCAAATTTGTTGGTCGTGCGCCGCAACAGGTGGATGAGTTTTTAGAGGAATATATCAATCCTATCATTAGTGAAAACCGTGAGCTGTTAGGCTTAGAGGTTGATCTGAAGGTATAGGCTCACATTTTACGGAGGTGTAATAAAGATGAATCAAACGACAATAGCTGAAATTAGTCAATATGATCAACAGGAGGTACTGTTGAAGGGCTGGTTATATAATAAGCGCTCCAGTGGAAAAATCCACTTTCTTCAATTTAGAGACGGTACAGGCTTTATTCAAGGGGTAGTAGTAAAAAGCGAGGTTCCGGAGGAGCTCTTCGAGGCGTGTAAAAAGCTTACACAAGAATCCTCTATAGAGATGATTGGATTAGTACAAAGGGATGACAGAGCCCCCAGTGGTTATGAAATTTTAGTTAAGGCGGTTAAGCCTGTAAGTATAGCAAATGAAGGCTATCCAATTTCTCTAAAGGAGCATGGCACCGACTTTTTGATGGAGCATCGCCATCTTTGGATGCGTACCCCTAAGCAAAATGCGATTTTAAGAATTCGAGATGAGATAAATCTTGCCATCAGGAACTTTTTTCATGATAGAGGCTTTACACTTGTTGAGCCGCCGATTATAACACCATCCTCCTGCGAGGGTACCACTGAATTATTCGAGCTGGACTATTTCGGTGAAAAGGCATATTTATCACAAACAGGACAAATGTATGCCGAGGCTGCGGCGATGGCCTTTGGGAAGGTGTATAGCTTTGGTCCCACCTTTAGAGCAGAGAAATCAAAAACGCGAAAGCATTTAAATGAGTTTTGGATGATAGAGCCTGAAATGGCCTA
Source organism: Clostridiaceae bacterium (assembly GCA_018432235.1). GTDB lineage: Bacteria > Bacillota > Clostridia > Peptostreptococcales > Natronincolaceae > M1-B18. Next base: position 341,441 of record JAHDLO010000015.1, read on the forward strand.
TGTTGACTTTGAAGGCAATCTTGAGGTACAACAAGAAATGATTCAGTACATTATCGAAAAGGTTTTACAGAATAAGAAAACAGAGCTAAAAATCTTGCAAAGAGATACAACTGCACTTGAAAATGTGAAGGCGCCCTTCCCCAGGATTACCTATACCGATGCAGTAAAAATGCTGCAGGAGGCTAATTTTGAGTTCCAATGGGGGGATGATTTTGGAGCACCACATGAAACCTATATTGCTGAGCAATACGATAAGCCTGTATTCATAACCCATTTTCCAACGAAAATGAAGGCCTTCTATATGCAGCCAGACCCATCAAATCCTGAGGTTGTTTTGGGGGCAGATTTGATTGCACCAGAGGGCTACGGTGAAATAATCGGAGGCTCAGAGAGAATCCATGATTTGGATTTCCTTCTGGAAAGAATAAAGGAGGAAAATCTCCCTCAGGATATTTATGAATGGTATATCGATCTGAGAAGATACGGCACAGTGCCACATTCTGGCTTTGGCTTAGGCTTAGAAAGAACAGTGGCTTGGATTTGCGGAATTGACCATATTCGACAAACTATACCATTTGCTAGAACATTAAATAGGGTTTATCCATAGTTAAATATCTGATATAATATATTATGAAAATGTAATAAATTATTTAATAAAAAGTAAGGATTATCCTTACTTTTTATTTATACCATGAAGAAAACTGCATAAATAAAGATAAGTAGTATGCTTCAAGTTTAAACTAAAATAAATCCATTCCCATGGTAACACTTGATTTCCTTAATATTTATACCATTTATTAAAAAGTATTAATAAGCTTTATAAATTAAATAGAAGGGGACTGAAGAAATGCTGGAAAATCAATTGTTTCAGTATACAATAAAGGAAATATTATCTACTAATTTGCTTAAGGTAGCACCGGAGCTTCATGTTTCAGAGGCTGTAGAGCTTATGATTTATAATAATATTCCTGAAATTATAATCATGGACAGCGCCCATGATGGGGAGCAGCTATTGGGCATACTTACCTTAACCGATGTATCCTTAATAAAAAGAAGCAATGAAAATATTAATATGCCGGTATCCGCCTACATGTCCCGTAATTTATTAACAGTGAAAGCGGATATGCTGATAGAGGAAGCAAGAAGAATTCTTATTGAAAATAAAATAGGAAGGCTGCCGGTAATGGCTGAGGACAAGCTTGTGGGTATTGTCAGAAGCGATAATATTCTCAACAGCTATTATATGAAGCTGGAGTCCATCAATCTCCAGTATAAGGATATCATCAACCATATGCACGAGGCAGTTACAGTCACCGATCCTCAGGGCAATGTCCTATTCTGGAATAAAAGTGCAGAAAAGAATTATGGCATTATGTCAAAGGATATACTATATAAGCCTTTGGAGGAGTTTTTTCCAAATGCCCTAACGCTTTCTGTTATAGAGGAGCAGGTAGCTATAGAAAATATATACCACTCACCAAAGCCCAATTATTATGTGATCATCAGCGCATTGCCGATATACATCGACGGTGAATTCCTGGGGGTAGTGGCGACAGAAAGGGATGTTACGGAATACCGTAATCTAAGTGCAAAGCTGGAAAATGCCAATTTCGAGATAGACCTACTGAAGGAGGAGGTTGAAAGGATTACTAAGGGAAGCTTTTCCCTTGGACATATCAATGGCAAGAACCCTAAAATACAGAATAGAATACAACTGGCGAAGCATGTTGCAAAGACCAATACCAGTGTCCTTATAACGGGAGAAAGCGGCACGGGTAAGGAGGTATTTGCCAGAGCCATTCACCAGCATAGTAGAAGAGCAGGTCATTTCATACCGGTAAACTGTAGCGCTATACCGCCGACGCTTTTCGAGAGTGAGTTTTTTGGATATGTGGGGGGGGCCTTTACCGGAGCCTTAAAAAACGGTAAGATTGGGTATTTTGAATTAGCCAACGACGGTACATTGTTTTTAGATGAAATTGGAGATTTACCATTGGAGCTACAGGCAAAGCTGCTGAGGGTTCTGCAGGAGGGGAAGGTTAAGCCCATAGGCGCTGAAAAATACAATAGCGTGGATGTCAGAATCATATCTGCCACCAACAAGGACCTGAAGGAAATGGTTCGTAATGGCAGCTTTAGAGAGGACCTCTATTATAGACTAAATGTTGTAGAATTGGACCTGCCGCCACTAAGAGAGAGAAGAGAGGATATTGTATTGTTATTTAACAGCTTCCTTTCAGAGATATGCCAAAAAAATAATATAGCGATTGATTATGTTGAAAAGGATGTATTTAATATCCTTTTAAAATACAATTGGAAGGGTAATATCAGAGAGCTTAAAAACACTGTAGAGCACATGGTGGTGCTTTGCTATGATAAGAGAATCACTAAGGAGCTAATACCTCAGTATATCTTGGAGGGTATAAATGTGGCACCAAGCAAGAAAATAAAGCTGCAGCAGCTGGATTATAATTTGAGGAGTCTGGAGGTTGATTTGCTTGAAAATGCCCTGAGAAGAGCTAAAGGAAATAAAACAAAGGCGGCCAAAATATTGAATATTCCTCGAACCACGCTATATTATAAGCTAAAGCAATATGAAAAGGAATTAAATGTCTAAATTTAGACGAAACGTCTAAAAACGGACGAATGGTGTATATTTTTTTTATTTTCAACATTACAAAGATTTAACACTTTATTTCTTATCGTTCAAATGTCGAAAATTCGACGATACTAAGATGTGGTCGTCAATATCTTTTTAAAAAATGGCAGCTGTATGACTGCATATACACAGCATTTCTAAGGAGAAGGGGTTTATGCGAAATATTTTTAATTTAGAGAATATTTTGGCATGAAAATTGCAATTTATAATTTCAGTTCTTATTCTATAAAAACCCACTTCTTCCTACAGCTGTAATATTAGTATATGCAGGAAATACAAAACACGTTGCATTATTCGTAAAAAAAATACTGGCATTGTTAATTTCTAGACCAGTGCACATACGAAAACAATGTTGTATATGTATTGATTGTTAAATACAATATTAATATTATGCAAGATGGACATAAAACATTGCATAATTTGAGCAATAAGAAAAAGAAGGAGGAGTTTGTATGAGTGAGAAGAAGGAACAATGGGGTAGCAGATGGGGGTTTATCATGGCGTCTATCGGTATGGCAATTGGTACCGGTAACATCTGGAGATTCCCAAGAGTTGCCGCAAAGAATGGCGGTGGACCATTCCTGATTGCCTGGACCATAGCCCTATTCGTATGGGCGATACCATTACTTATGGGGGAGCTGGTAATGGGGAAAAAGACAGGCTTGGGAACAATAGGCGCCTTCAGGGACTTTGTAGGCAAAAAATTTACTTGGATGGGCACCTGGATTACTGTGGTTTGTTTAGGCATTATGTTTTATTATTCAGTTGTCATGGGCTGGTGCGTTAAGTATTTCACCCTTGCGGTTACAGGTACCTTCAGCTCTGGTATTGATACTGAGACGACAGCGGCAATTTGGAATACCTTTACCACATCACCCCCACAAACGATATTTTTCCATTTACTTTCTATGGCAATTGCAGGCTTTATTATTTACAGGGGTGTAACCGGCGGTATCGAAAAGGTATGTAAGGTTATGATTCCAACGCTATTTGTTTTATTGGGTCTGGCAGTCGTAAGAGCATTGACTTTGCCGGGGGCATTACAGGGCTTAGAATATTTATTTAGTCCCAAATTTGAAATGTTAACCGAGCCTACAATATGGCTTGAGGCTTTTACACAGGCAGCTTGGTCAACAGGCGCCGGCTGGGGCTTTATGATAACCTATGCGGTATATACCAGCCATAAGGAGGATATTGCAGGTAATGCTATGATTATGGGTATGGGAGATCATATCGGTGCCTTAGTAGCTGGTATGACGGTTCTTCCGGCGATATTTGCCTTGTCTCCTACATTAGAATTTGCTCAGGATGCATTATCATCCGGTAATACTGGACTAACCTTTATCTATTTGGCTCAGCTATTTACAAAAATGCCGATGGGTAATGTTTTAGCAGCTGTCTTCTTCCTTGCAATGTCTATTGCAGCGTTATCCTCCTTGCTACCAATGATGGAGGTTGGCGTAAGGAACTTTATGGATACAGGCATGGATCGTAAGAAGTCAACACTTGTTGTTATAATTGGCGGTTTCATATTAGGTGTACCTTCTGCCTACAGTCTTAATTTCCTGGACAATCAAGACTGGGTATGGGGAATTGGTCTTTTGGTAAGCGGATTATTTGTTGCCTTTGCTTTAATGAAATATGGTGTTGAAAAGGCTAGAACTCAGGATATTAACCATAAATGGACCGACTTTAATGTTGGCAAATGGTGGAATGTCTTTATCTATCTTTTCCCAGTATTCTTCATATGGGTTACTGGCTGGTGGGTTATGCAGGCGATTTCCTGGTATCCCGGCAACTGGTGGGCGCCCTTTGAGGTCTTTAGCGTAGGAACAATCATCTTCCAATTTGCTATTGTACTGATTCTTGCATTCCTGACTAATGATTGGCTTGCTGGGAAAATTGGCAAAGGGAAATATGGACTGGAACTATCCTCAGATATTCCAGCTGAAAAGTAGGGAGGTAATAATATGTCAACTGCTTCTATTATAATGATGGTTATCATACTTGGCTTTTACTTTGGTGGTGCCGGATGGCTGATTAACAGAGCCTTTAATGCAAAAACAAATAAGGATTGATAAAATTCATAGGTTCTCCCTTAACTGGGAGAGCCTTAATTTAAAACTAATTATAATGGGAGGTGGGCAAATGAGAATAGAAGAGCATCCGATTTTAAGCTTTAAGAGGGGTAAGGCCGTCAAATTTCACTATAATGATGAGGAAGTATTGGCCTTTGAAGGTGAGACAATTGCAGCAGCCCTACATGCAGCAGGCATAAAGACCCTAAGCCACAGCCATGAAAAAAACAGGCCCAGGGGTCTATATTGTGCAATCGGCAACTGCTCCTCCTGTATTATGGAGGTGAATGGTGAACCAAATGTTCGTATATGCGTGGAAATGGTTCACGAGGGTATGGTGGTAAAAACACAAAAAGGGAAAGGTGATATACTATGATGCCTGTAGAGTTACTGGTAATTGGTGGTGGACCTGCCGGGCTATGTGCAGCAATTCAAGCTGCTGAAATGGGTTCAAGGGTTATGATTGTCGATAGAAATAATGCTTTAGGTGGACAGCTGGTAAAGCAGACTCACATGTTCTTTGGCTCAGAAAAGCAATATGCATCAAAAAGAGGCTTTGATATAGCTAAGCTACTGTTGGATAAAATAGCTAATTTGTCCAATATTGAGGTGTTGGAGGCAACTACTGTTTTGGGTGTATATGAGGATGGCGTTGTTACCCTTGAAAAAAATGGCAGCTACTTGAAGGTGAAGCCAAAGGCTATGGTGGTGGCCACCGGTGCCAGTGAAAAGGCATTGGCATTTCCAAATAACGACCTTCCCGGGATATATGGCGCCGGTGCGGTACAAACCCTGATGAATGAATATGGTGTTAAGCCTGGAAATAGCGTATTAATGGTGGGGGCAGGAAATATAGGCTTAATCGTTAGCTACCAGCTGATGCAGGCTGGGGTAAAGGTTGAGGCGATTGTTGAGGGTGGACCACAGATCGGTGGCTACCTGGTTCATGCATCAAAGGTGCGTCGAATGGGGGTTCCCATTTATACACAGCATACTGTTAAGGCGGCCTACGGCAAGGAGGTATTGGAGGGAGTAACCCTATGCAGGCTTGATGATCAGTGGCAGCAAATCCCTGGAACAGAGTTTGATGTGAAAGCAGATGTGGTGTGTATTTCTGTAGGTTTAACACCTTTGTCGGAGCTGCTATGGCAGGCAGGCTGCCAAATGAAATATGTTAATTCTCTGGGGGGCTTTGTACCATATCGTGATGATAATCTACAAACCTCAGTTAAAGGTATTTTCGTGGCTGGAGACGTATCCGGAGTGGAGGAGGCCAGCAGTGCCATGGTGGAGGGTTACCTGGCAGGCTTATCAGCAGCTTCCTATCTTGGTTATAAAATATATAATATGAATGAGTTGAAATCAGATTTATTGCTGCAGTTGGACTCCTTGAGGCATGGCCCTGTAGGCGACAGAATCAGAAAAGGTATTGCAGAACTTCGAATAATTAATGAAGCAGCTGCTTCAAAGGAAGCTTAGAGGAGGTGTAATTTTATGTTAGCTGTTACCGGAATTCCTACGGCGGAGGATGTGGAGAAGGCTTTTCCCAGTGAGGAAAGGCTGGCTCAAGGACCTGTCGTAGTCGTTGAATGCTATCAAAGTATACCCTGTAACCCCTGCTATACGGCATGCAGAACAGGCGCTATAAAGGAATTTGAAGACATAAATGATTTACCGACGGTGGACCATAGTCTATGCAATGGCTGTACCTTATGCGTCAGCAACTGTCCCGGCTTGTCGATAATGGTTGTTGATATGACTTATACAGAAGAGGAGGCCTTACTTAAGATACCCTATGAATTTCTTCCGCTGCCGGAGGCTGGCCAGATGGTCAAAGGCTTAGACAGAGCAGGACAGGAAATATGTGATGTTAAGGTTGTAAGGGTTGTTAATTCAAAGGCTTTGGATAAAACTCCCGTAATTTCAATAGCAGTTAAGAAGGATTTTGTGAAGCTGGTTAGAAATATAAGAATGGAGGGTTAGCATGGAGGATAATACAATAGTATGTCGCTGTTCAGATTTAACCCTTCAGGATGTAAGGGATTTAATCAATAAGGGTTATACCTCCTTTGATGAATTAAAGCGGATTAGCCGAATCGGTATGGGGCCGTGTCAGGGCAGAACCTGTATGCAGATAGTGCTTAGAGAGCTTTCCATAGCTACAGGGAAGCCAATATCGGAGCTTTCACCGGGTATCTTCAGGCCTCCGGTTAAGCCAATAAAATTAGGAGAAATTGCAAGACATGCGCTAGAGGGTGGTGAAGTTAACCATGATTAAAACGGCAGATGTGGTAATCATCGGCGGAGGCATCTCCGGCGTAGCTATTGCCTATAACCTCTTAAAAAAGGGTGTCAAGAATGTTGTCGTACTGGAGAAGGATTACCTGGCCAGTGGCGCCACCGGCCGCTGCGGTGCTGGTATCAGGCAGCAATGGGGAACAGAAATGAACTGTAGGCTGACCAAGTATTCCTGTGAGTTTTTTGAAAATGCTAAAGAGGAGCTTCAATACGACGGTGATATAGAGTTCAAGCAGGGGGGCTATTTAATCCTCTCCAGCACTCAAAAGGAGCATGAGCAATTTAAGAAAAATGTTGCCCTGCAAAATAGCTTAGGGATTAATTCAAAGCTTTTAACCCTTGATGAGGCAAAGGAAATCGTACCATTTTTGAATACCGAGGGTTTAATCAGTGCCACCTTCCATCAAAAGGATGGTCATCTCAATCCCTTCCATGCGACACAGGCCTACGCAGATGCGGCAAAGCGACTGGGCGCCCAAATCTATACCTTTACAGAGGTAACGGATATCCTGGTGGAGGGAGGCAAGATTAGGGGTGTAAGAACCAATAAAGGAGATATATCAACTAATATCGTGGTCAATGCTGCCGGAGGCTATTCTCAACTAATCGGCAACATGGTTGGGGTGGCCCTTCCTGTATTTTCAGAGCGACATCAGATTTTAGTAACTGAAACAGTGGCGCCTATATTAGATCCTATGGTGATGTCCTTCTCTTTAAATCTTTATTGTCAGCAGGTGCCCCATGGTGGCTTTGTCATGGGAAGAGGTGACGAAGGTGAGCCAAGAGATTTAAGGATTACCTCAGGCTGGCATTTCCTGGAGGAAATGACTAAAACCATAACCAGAGTGCTGCCTCCTTTGAAGGATGTCAGATTCCTTCGTCAATGGGCAGGACTATACAACATGACCCAAGACCGCCAGCCTATTTATGGACCAATTGATGAGGTAGAGGGCTTCTACTTGGCAATCGGCTATAGTGGACACGGATTTATGCTGGCACCCGCTACAGGCTTGATCATTGCAGAATCAATTCTAGGAGAGGCAGCATCACTACCGGCCACAGAGCTTCACTTAAATAGATTTAAGAGTGGCAACCTCATCCTCGAGCCATCAGTAGTTTAAAAATTCGTAATATTTATTAACATCAGCCTTTAAAAGTATTATTATTGATATAAGTAAAGGGGAATATTGGAGAATCATAAAGAGCAAAAATTATGATTCTCCTTCTTCAATGTCGGGAATCCGACGATTATAACTGGAGGTGATTTAAGGTGAAGGTATTAGTAAAAAAGGAAGCGCTTTGCATAGGCTGTGGCCTTTGTGAGGAGATTTGCTCAAAGGCGTACTTCAAGGAAAATAACGTAGATAAGTCTTGCATACAGGTGGCAAAGGGGGAGGCTAATGAGATTAATGTCTGTAATCAATGTGGGGCATGTATAGATATATGTCAGGTGGTGGCCCTTTCCAGAGGCTCTAATGGTGTAGTAAGAGTCAATAAAAAGGAGTGCGTTGGATGTTTTATGTGTGTAGGCTTCTGTCCCACACTTTCAATGAGACAGCATGACGACTACATCGAGCCCTTTAAATGCATTGCCTGTGGGCTTTGTGCAAAGGAATGTCCCACCGGTGCAATAGCAGTAGAGGACATCGATTTTGAAACCAAGGAAAGACTATAGTGAAGGGGGCGAATTAAATGGATATTAAGGCTTTAAAGGAAGCCCATAGCCTACTGGCAGAATACAGCTATGAGCCGGCAAAGCTTGATAAGGGCTATACAGATAAAACACTGTATATTAATATCGGAGAAAATAAAATTTCCACCAAGACTGTGACGCCTGAAATCAAGGAGAAATTTATCGGCGGTAAGGGAATAGGATTGAAGTATCTATGGGATGCAACTAAGCCCAGTACAAAATGGAATGACCCGGAGAATGAGATCATCATCGCCGGAGGACCCTTATGCGGTATAACTCAATATCCCGGAGCAGGAAAATCCTTAGTTGTTACGATTTCACCTATGACAGATATTCCAATTGACAGCAATGTAGGGGGCTACTTCGGACCCTATCTTAAATTTTCAGGCTGGGATGCCTTAGAGGTACAGGGGAAGGCAGAAAAGGACGTCATTATCTTTATTGATGGTAATAAGGGAATTGTAAAAATTGAAGAGGCACCCCTGGAGGCGGTGGACGGTCATGTGGTTTCAGAGCAGCTGACGGAAATGTATGCGGAATCTGAGGAGGACAAGAAGAATATCTCTGTTATATCCGCTGGTACGGCTGCAAACCATGTTAACATCGGATTGTTAAATTTCTCCTTTTATGATATCAGACGTCAGGTTACTCGGCTTAAGCAGGCCGGCAGAGGCGGAATCGGAAAGGTCTTCAGAGACAAGAAAATCAAGGCTATAGTCATTAGGTTTAAGGGAACTAAGGGGGATTTAAATAAGCCAGCAGATCAAAGCTTAATAAACAAGGCCGGTATCACCCTTCATAAGCAAATACACGATCTTGATGATGTACAATGTCGTATGAGACAGATAGGAACGGCAAATATTATAGAGGTAATGGATAAATATGACCTATTACCGGTTCATAATTATCAATACGGTAAGCATTCTGACACCTTTAAAATAGCCTCAGACGTTTTTATAGAAAAGTTCATTACACAGGGTATGCCGGATGGCTGCTGGTTTGGCTGTTCTCTTTCCTGTGCCAAGGCAGCAGATAAGTTTGAGCTGCTGACAGGACCCTATAAAGGGGATTTGGTCACGGTAGACGGACCGGAATATGAAAATGCAGCAGGTTTAGGCTCAAACTGCGGAGTTTTTGACCCACAAATGGTACTGGAGGCCAATTTCTACTGTGATACCTATGGTGTAGACACAATTTCCTTTGGTACGGCCTGTGCCTTTGCCATGGAGTGCTATGAGCGGGGTATTATAAACAAAGATATAACCGGAGGATTGGAGCTGAACTTCGGTAATGGTATTGCACAGCTGGAGCTGCTGCATCAGATGTCCAGAGGCGAAGGCTTCGGTGTATTGGTGGGCCAGGGCGTCAAGGTGATGAAGGAGGTCTTTGTTAAGGAATATGGGGCAGATGCCGACTTCCTGAGGGACATCGGTATGGAGCAGAAGGGTCTGGAGGTTTCAGAGTATCTGCCGAAGGAATCCCTTGCCCAGCAAGGGGGCTACGGCTTAACCAATAAGGGGCCGCAGCACGATGAGGCCTGGCTGATTTTTATGGATATGGTGAATAATCAAATTCCTACCTTTGAGGATAAGGCAGAGGCGTTGCATTACTTCCCAATGTTTAGAACCTGGTTCGGCTTAATGGGCCTATGCAAGCTGCCATGGAATGATACAATGCCTGCAGACAATCATTTAACCGATGAACCGGCTAAAATACCTCAGCATGTTCAGCATTACGTTAGTTTATACAATGGCGTTACGGGCATGAATATTGACAAGCATGAGCTGATTCGTCAATCTGAGCGGGTATACAATTTCCAAAGAGTATTTAATATCAGAAGAGGCAAGGGACTCAGGCTGCATGATGCTATGCCCTATAGGGCAATGGGGCCTGTAACCATAGAGGAGTATGAATCCAGACAGGATAGGTATGATCAGCAGCTTCGTGAGCTATTGGACTATAATCCTGAAGGAAAAACAACAGAGGAAAAGATTAAGGTCATGAGGGATTATCGCTATGATCAATACGAAAAGCTTACAGATGCTGTGTATAAGCGAAGAGGCTGGAATACAAATGGTGTTCCCACAATAGAGCATCTAAAGGAAATAGGCATAGATTTGCCGGAGGTTGTAGAGGTTGTGAAACAGCATCTTTAGGCAGGCTTATATATGAGAACGCACTATCAGGTAGCGGAATGTCGTTGCCTGATAGTATTGCCTTCAGATGTTTCTTAGGAGGTGGAGTATGATTAAGGTAAATTCGAGAGACTTTGAATGGCAGGAGGGTATGACGGTTCAAAGACTCCTGGAGCTTAAGGAATATACCTATGTGAAGATATTCGTTAAAATAAATGGTGCAATAATTGAAAAAGAGGATTACGCCACCACTATGATTCAGGATGGTGATGATGTTAAGGTAATCCATCTCTTAGCCGGAGGCTAAAGGTAAAGGGGCTGACTATAAGTTGGCCCCTTTACACATGCACTGAAATATATTGCAGAGACACCGGTGCATCAGGATGTGGCAGATTTGAAGTCGTCAGCATGAGAAGCCCCTTAACAACCCAGTAATTAACGGGAGGCTGCAGTACAGAATTGATATATAGATTATATAGAGAGGCGCTCTCCGGGGGAAGTATTCCCTTGTCACCATACATTGTAAGCTCATCGCTGTCAGTATAGCTTTTTTTATCACCTGCATAGGCATTGTATTGATAAGTATTGGCCTTCAAAAGCTGTTGAAGCCAATTCTTTATAATAAAGGATTGTAAAATGACAGGGGCCCCCTTTAGTGGAACATCTACAGTTGTCAATAAAAGCTCTCCTTCTCTAACCTCATAATTCACTGGTGGCTGTAATGCGCCGTTTATAAATAAGCTGTAGAAGGATACCTCATCAGGACCAGGTATTCCTGATACGCCATAAGATACCAATTCATCAGCGTTGGTGAATTCACGTCTTATCCCATCGGAGACGGCATTATATTGAAGATTTTCAACAGTAATACCTGTTTTTGAGATATCGAAGGCACCGTTAACCTCAATCAAAAGAAGGGCTGAAGTGTAGGAATACAGGGTGCCAACCCCCCAAATTACAACGCCATCCACAATAGAAGCTGTTCCCTGGCTTGAGCTTATGACATTGACAGAATGAATGCTATTCAACAGTAGCTCATCAGTTGCCCTAATAAAGCTGACAGGACCATGACCAATATTAGTCACCTTTATTTCAAATCGCCAAATGCTGTTGTGGTTATTAACCCTGAGGGGGCCTGAAACGATGTATTTATCGACCCTTAGCTCCCCAAAAATTTTTGGAGGCGGCATACAGCGACACTGCTTTTGCCTAAGTATGGACCTCTCTTGAAGCGGATATAAATGATCATAGCATTGATTTAAGCTATAGCTATAGGCGGTAGATGCTTTGCTATAATCCTTGCACTCATTGGCCTCAGGGCATCCGTCCAAGCAGGGTATCATCAGCTGTACCCGTCGCATTGCTTTTATTATTATAAAGACACCTAGCGACATACTCAATTGCTGGTTGATTACAATAGGGGACTTTAGCAGCTCCGTTTTAGTTTCCACGATGATTTGATAGGAAAACCCATTTGTCGTTTCTGGCATATACATAATGATATCCTTGTCTATGTCAGGTAAGTAAGCTTCAATTGCTTTTCCATTTGGCAAATTGACCGTATAGGGAATGCGGATTTTCAGCCTCACCCGTTTAAAGTGAGGACGATGGGCCAGCCTTGATATTTGAAGGCTTCCCTCCGGGATAGTGCCGGATTCAAAGGAAATATCCCTATAAACCATCGCCGTCAAATCTAAAGATATGTCCTCCAAGCAGCATCTGTCCTGACATTGCCAGAAGACCTTATCGGTAAGTATACAGGCATGCTTCAAATCCTGCTGTATATCTAGAACCCTGATGCCGGCGCCAGATTCAATACCTGTCATGATAAAGCAGGGATTTCTGGAATCATAGCCGGTTGCCATTGCTCTGTTAAGAGAACGTAGTCCTGTGGCTTTAAAATATCCCCCTACCTTTATAGCAGCAGTTAAGCTGCTGCCGGGGGCTAGCTCCTGAATTCTCCAGAAAATCGATGCATCAGAGGCTTCTATTTCTCCTGAGACGGAGGCTTCTATTTCAATACCTGTAAGCTCATCCAGCAATATATCATCTGTTACTATAATATCCTTAATCAATCGATTTGATAAATTCCAAATCCTTAAGATGAAGCGCCATTCGGCATATTTCTCCTTAAAGGAAACCATGGGATAGGCAAAAATCTCCTTCTCTATTTTAAGGCAGTCAGCTGCCGCAGTAGGGAAGGAGACAGATATACTATTATCCTCAGTCGGACCTGCCATAAGCTGTCCAAGACTATTTTCACCGCTTACTACTGCACGGTCCAGGCTTTTGCAGCCCTCCTCAGAAAATGCTCCGGAAATTTCCAACACCAGAACTGCCGTCTCCATAGCCTCCAGCACATCAATATCCCAGATGATTTCCTTGCTGTAGGAGCTCATCATCCCCTTTGACAAACTGATACGATCTATCTGATTTAGGCTGTCGACTAGTAATTCGTCCTTCATGACCAAATTGACAGCCTTTAGGGCAGAGGCATTTGTTATCTTGATTTCCACCCGCCATTTACCCGGACAATTGGGCTGTAGCGCTAAAGGACCAGAGGTGATTGTCTTCAATATACTCAAACCACCTGAAACCATAATCGGGTGCCCTGCAGAAACTAAAGATTTAATAATTTCGTAGGAGGTATCTCCCATCCCCCAGCCTCTGCTTAAATATCGTGTTCCTGTAGCGCTGAAGCAGCCCTTAACATTGAAGGCTGTATGTACGGCTTCACCAATCTCCAGCGAATCCACATGCCAGACGATCTCATTTGCTGCTATATTAATCTTACCCCTAGAGACGACGTTCGGTTCTATAGACACCAATTTATCCAATAGTATAGTATCTGTAATCGTAATATTTATAATTGGGACCGTGCCCTTGTTTGTTATCGTTAGAACAAGAACCCAATTGCCCAATTGTCCAGCTGATAGAGAAGGGGGGCCTGAGTTAACTGAAATTTCTAGGTCTAAGCAACTGCAAGGGTTCTGTGGCAGACTACATACTGTTATAGGCAGATCAGAGACAGGACCGCTTTTGGTTACACCGGAGGGAATTCCGCCTTCAACAGAGGCAAGATTCAACACAGTGTCCTTCTCAATGAAAAAGGTAACGAAGGAAAGGATGATAACAACTCCCTTTTGCGGGACATCTGCAGTTTTTAAGATTAATACACCCTTTGATAGCTCATAGTTTGTCCCAGGCTGTAATACTCCATTGATAAAGAGATTGTAGTAGGATACCTCATCAGGTGACAGAATACCTCTAGTGCCATACTCCGTCAATTCATCCTGATTGGTATATATCCTCTGCTCTCCGTCGCTTATGGCGTTGTATTGATAGACCTCTGCCTTTAGAGGCCTTTGCTGATTTTTAGTTGCTTTTGGGGGACTATTGTAAAGCATAGTATCACTCCAGGAGTTACCGTTTATTTTATTATTTTATGCCTATAGTAAAGCATATGTTCTTTCAATAAAAAAAGACCCAAGTCTGAAACACTATCCCCTAAAGGTTCTAATTGTTGCAAAACTAAATAAATATAATATATAACGAAAGCATTTCGATTGGAGGGATAGGATGAAGCTTAAGAAAGGAAAGCTTTTAATTACGGGAGCAGAAGGCTTTATTGGCTCCCATTTAACTGAGGCGCTGGTTTCTGGTGGATACGATGTGCGAGCCTTTGTTTTATACAATACTTTTAATTCTGATGGCTGGCTGGAGGAGGCTCCTGAGGAGATAAGAGCCTCATTAGAAATATATAGGGGAGATATCAGAGATTCCTATGGTGTCAGGGAGGCTATGAAGGGCTGTAGCTGCGTGTTGCATCTAGCTGCCTTGATATCTATTCCTTTCTCCTATAAGACACCGGAGCTGTATGTAGATACGAATATTAAGGGCACTTTAAACATTCTACAGGCAGCAAGGGCATTAGATGTGGAAAAGGTAGTTATTACCTCCACCAGTGAGGTTTATGGTACAGCCAGATACGTGCCTATTTCAGAGGCGCATCCTTTGCAAGGGCAATCACCCTACTCTGCCACAAAAATTGCAGCAGATCAATTGGCCCTCTCCTTCTATAATTCCTTTTCTACACCGGTTGCAGTCATTAGACCTTTCAATACCTATGGTCCAAGGCAGTCAGCAAGGGCCGTTATTCCCACCATAATTACACAAATAGCACAGGGGGCAACCAGGCTTAAGCTGGGGAATTTAACCCCAACAAGAGACTTCAGCTATATAGCCGATACGGTAAGGGGCTTCATGGCGGTGGCATCAGCTGAGGCGGCAATAGGTAAGGTGATTAATATCGGTAGTGGGTATGAGATATCCATTGGGGAAACAGTGGAAATGATAGCTGAGCTCATGGGGGCTGAGGTTGTGATTGAAAGAGATTTCCTCAGGCTTCGACCGGAAAAAAGCGAGGTGGAAAGGCTTTGGGCTGATATATCCAGAGCAAGAGAATTGATGAGCTGGTCACCGCAATATGGCGGCAAGGAAGGCCTTAGGCGTGGTCTAAAGGAGACCATAAGGTGGTTTACTGACTCAGAGAATCTGAAATTGTATAAGGGAGATAGGTACAATATATGAGAAAGGGTATTGATGTAGAGGATGTTACTGCAATTCTTAAAGAAATTTTAAAAAAGCAAAAAAAGCCTATTCCACTGCATGAACCCAGCTTTTGCGGTAGAGAATGGGCATATCTAAAGGATTGTCTGGATGCCGGCTGGGTTTCCTATGGCGGACAATATGTTGCAGAATTTGAAAAGAGATTAGCAGCTTATACGGGAGTGAAGCATGCAATAGCTGTTGTTAATGGTACGGCGGCTTTGCATATCTGCTTAAAATATGCAGGCGTAAAGGCAGATGATGAGGTATTGCTGCCGGCCCTAACCTTTGTCGCCACCGCTAATGCAGTAGATTATTGCAGGGCAGTGCCGCATTTTGTAGATAGCGATGCCTTAAGCCTTGGAATAGACGTTAAAAAGCTAAAGGCCCATTTACAGGATATTGCAATGCTAAAGGATGACATATGCTACAACAGAAAAACCATGAGACCCATACGTGCGATTGTAGCCATGCATACCTTCGGTCATCCTGTTGATCTGGAGCCTCTGGTGGAAATATGCAATGAATATCATATCGCCTTGGTGGAGGATGCGGCAGAATCTCTGGGCTCCTATTATAAAGGTAAACACACAGGAAATTGGGGAAGGCTTTCCGCCCTCAGCTTTAATGGGAACAAAATAGTAACTACCGGTGGCGGTGGTGCTGTATTGACCAATGAAGCTGATCTGGCAGAGGAAATAAGGCATGTTACCACAACGGCAAAGCTTCCCCACAAATGGGCTTATGTCCATGATAGGGTGGGCTATAATTATAGAATGCCAAATATCAATGCGGCTCTTGGCTGCGGACAAATTGAAGGCATTGAAGGCTTCCTTGAAAGCAAGCGTGCTCTTGCTGCAAAATATCAGAGGGCATTTCAAGCGGTTGAGGGTATCAGCTTCTTTAAGGAACCGGACTATGGGGTTAGTAACTATTGGCTAAATACGCTGGTTTTAGATGAAGCATATTGGGATGAACGGGATGCGTTGCTATCGGCCACTCATCGGGAGGGCATATTGACTCGACCGGTATGGACGCTTATGAATAAGCTGCCTATGTATTGCGGCTGTCCCAGAATGGACCTCTCTATAGCCGAGAGACTGGAAAAGGCCATCATCAATATTCCCAGCAGTCCTCATTTAGGAGTGGACACCAATGAAGATTAAATTATGTGTCGTCACCGGTGGACGTTCCGAATATGGCATACTCTATCCACTATTAAAGGGAATAAAGGCGGATGACTGTCTGGAATTACAGCTTATTGCCACCGCCATGCACCTGTCTCCAGAATTTGGTCTAACCTACAGGGAGATCGAGGCGGATGGCTTTTTTATTGAAAAGAAAATTGAAACCCTACTGTCCAGTGATACCCCAATTGGAGCTGCAAAATCAATGGGACTGGGGGTGATTGGCTTTGCAGAGGCATTTGAGGAGCTAAAGCCTGATCTAGTTATATTGCTGGGAGACAGATATGAAATATTGGCGGCTGCAGAGGCGGCTTTAATGTGCAAAATTGCCGTTGCTCATATATGTGGTGGAGACATCACTGAGGCTGCATTTGATGATGCCATACGCCATAGCATAACAAAGATGTCTCATTTGCATTTTGTCACAAACGAAGCCTCATATCAGGTGGTAAGACAGCTGGGGGAAAATCCGGAGCATATATTCAAGGTTGGTAATCCTGCCATTGACAGGATACAAAATATGGTGCTGTTGCCGCTAAAAAAGCTTGAGGAAAAATTGCAGTTTAAGCTGTTGAATAAAAATCTATTAATCACCTTTCATCCGGTTACGCTGGAAAGCAATGCATCATATCAGCAGCTTAATGAATTGCTGGCGGCACTACACCGTCTGGGTCCGGATATGGGGCTGATATTTACAAAGCCAAATGCAGACCCAGAAGGAAGGGGGTTAGCTAAACAGCTGGAGGGCTTTTTATCAACCCATAAAAATGCAGCTGTTTATACCGCCTTAGGACAGCAGCTATATTTCAGCTTGGTATCGCAGGTGGATGCAGTTGTAGGTAATTCCTCCAGTGGATTATTGGAGGTTCCCTCCTTCAACAAGCCTACTGTTAATATTGGCGACAGGCAAAAGGGTAGGCTTTATGCCGGCTCTGTTATAAATTGCTCACCAAATCGTGTGGCAATAGAGCTGGCTATAAAGGCGGCTTTAGTAAAGGACTGTGCCAACACCGTAAATCCCTACGGCGACGGTGGCAGTGTCCCTAAAATCTTAAAGGCCATTAAGTCCATTGGGGACTTTAAGGCTTTATTGATTAAGAAATTTTATAAAGTAGGTGAGCTATGAAGATGCGGGTTTATATCATTGCAGAAATAGGTGTCAATCACAATGGCTCTATGGAAATGGCAAAGGCTCTGATCGATGCAGCCTCTGATGCAGGCGCTGATGCCATTAAAATTCAAAGCTTTAATACTGACAGCCTAATGCTTAGAAATACCCCAAAGGCCGACTATCAACGGGAAAACACTATGAAAGAGGAAGGACAGTACCAAATGGTTAAGGCGCTGGAGCTGGGGGAAACACAGCAGCGGCTTTTAATGGCTTATGCTACAGGTAAGGGCATCGAATTTTTATCCAGCCCCTTCGATAGCGACAGTCTGGATTTTTTAGTGGATAGACTTCAGCTACCCATTATCAAAATCGCTTCCGGAGAAATCACCAACGGGCCACTGCTGCTGAGGGCTGCTGTCAGTGGCAAGCGAATAATTCTGTCTACAGGAATGGCGACTTTAGGGGAAATAGAGGAGGCCTTAGGGGTAATTGCCTATGGCTATCTGGAGGGAAAAAATGCATTGAAGCATCCCACTCGGCAGGCCTTTAAGACAGCATTTCTTTCAGAGAGGGGTAAAATAATGCTGCAAAGGGTGGCACTGCTGCATTGTACCACTGAGTATCCAGCCCCATTTAATGAATGCAACCTAAGGGCGATGGTAACCCTTAAGCAGGCCTTTGGCTTAACCATTGGCTTTTCTGACCATACGGAGGGTATTGCCTTGCCAATGGCAGCTGTAGCCTTAGGGGCCGACATAATAGAAAAGCATATCACCTTAAATCGAGAGCTGCCGGGACCGGATCATAGAGCTTCACTTGAGCCTATGGTTTTTTCTAAAATGGTGGAGGGAATACGTCAGGTTGAAAAGGCATTAGGAAGCCAGTTTAAAGGCCCCACAGCTGCTGAAATTAAAAATTTGAAGGCAGCAAGAAAAAGCATTGTGGCTGTCCGGGATATCCCAAAAGGAGAGCTGCTTACGGCAGAAAATATAGCCATAAAACGCCCGGGAGATGGGCCCTCTCCTATGCTATACTGGGAGCTATTGGGTCAAAAGGCTGAAAAGACCTATAGAGGGGATGAGGTTCTCAGATGAAGCTTGCTATTTTCGGTGCCTCAGGCTTTGCTCGAGAGGTCAGGGATATCGCGCTTGAAAATGGCTATGAAAGCATTGTATACATTGATAAGCATGATGCTAAGCGTATTGATGGCTTTCCGGTGGTTAGGGAAGCAGATATGCCAAAACTCACAGCCGCAGGCTTTAGCTTTATTATAGGGGTTGGCAGCCCCTCCCTAAGGCAAGAGATTTGGGGAAGATATCCTGATCTAAGCTACGTGAATCTCATACACCCAGCTTCAAGCTTTGGCTATGGACAGTTGACGGTGATGAATAAAAGGAAAGGAAACATTGTCTGTGCCGGTGCCAGGCTGACCAATAACATAAAAATTGGCAATTTTGGTATATATTACTTAAATTGCACCATAGCCCACGATTGTATAATTGAGGACTTTGTGACCATATCGCCAGGTGCCAACATTTCTGGCAATGTAAGGCTTTCCATGGGCAGCTACGTTGGGGCAAATGCCTGTGTCCTTCAGGGTAAGTCGATAACAGAGAAGCTCATTGTGGGTAGCTTCTCCGTCATAGGTGCCGGTGCTGTTGTCACCAAAAGCATTCCCGACAATATAATAGTTAAAGGAGTACCTGCCAGATAGAGCAGAGGTTAGTCGGGAAGGAACGGTTAGTATGGAGGAGTGGAGGAAAATATTAGTATCCGCTGATACCAGCCTTCAGCAGATCATTAGTATTATAGATATTAGCTCCCTGCAAATTGCCCTTGTCATCGATGATTGTCAGAGATTGCTTGGTACCATAACGGATGGGGATATCCGAAGGGGTCTTCTTAAAGGCTTAACCCTGGAGGATGCGGCAGAAAAAATTATGAGCAGAAATCCTGTGACCATAAAAGAGGATACTGATCCGCAGCAGGCCTTGGATTTACTTAAAAGGTACAGCATAAGGCATCTCCCTGTAGTAGGTGGCGCGGGGGAAATCATCGGTATAAAGCGCATGGAGGAGCTGCTGGGGGCTACAAAAGCAGACAATTGGGTTGCGATAATGGCCGGTGGCCTTGGCAGTAGACTAAGACCTTTAACTGATGATTGCCCAAAGCCGATGCTGAGGATTGGGCATAGACCTCTGCTTGAAATTATCATGAAGTGCTTTATTAAGCAGGGCTTTAGTCGTTTTTGTCTTTCTGTTAATTATAAAGGCAATCAAATCAAGGACTACTTTGGAGATGGCTCTGATTATATGGTAGAAATCAAATATATTGAGGAAGCATGCAGCTTGGGGACTGTCGGATCTTTAAGTCTGTTTTCCATAAGCACCGACAAGCCTATTATTGTAATCAATGGTGATATATTGACAAAGCTGAATTTTAGGGAGCTGTTGGAGTTTCATATAGAGCATCAGGCAAAGGCCACGGTTGCGGTTAGGGGCTATGACATTGAAATCCCTTATGGGGTTGTTAAGACAAATCGGGATAGACTTACAGGCTTTGAGGAAAAGCCTGTATATAGCTGCTTTATAAATGCTGGTATCTATGTTTTAGACCCATCTGTTCTAAAGCAAATTCCCCCAAATACCCATTATGATATGAATCAGCTGCTGGAGGCGATGCTGAAGGATAAAAACAAAATAACGGTTTTTCCCATCAGGGAGTATTGGATAGATATTGGCGATATGGCAGATTTTAAAAAGGCCAATAGGGAGATTGATGAGGTGTTTAAATGAATTGTCTTGTGGTGGGGTATGGCTCGATAGGAGCAAGGCATGTTCGACTATTAAAGCAGCTAAACTGCAAGGTTGCTGTTGTCAGTAAAAGGGAAATAATGTATCCGCTGGTCTATAAGGATTTAAAGGATGCAGTTCTTAAGGAAAAGCCCGACTATATTATTATTGCAAATAGAACCTATGAGCATTACGCCACATTTCTTCAGCTGGCCGACTTAGGATATAAAGGCATATTACTGGTGGAGAAGCCCCTCTTTCATAGGGCTGTGATGCTGCCAACCAATAGCTTTAAGGCGGTATATGTCGGATATAATTTAAGGCTGCATCCTCTCCTTATTGAACTGTCGAAAATCATTGCAAAAGAGAGGGTGCTATATGCACAGGCCTATGTCGGACAGTATTTACCAGAATGGCGACCGGGGACTGATTATAGGCACTGCTATTCTGCTGCTGCGAAGGAGGGAGGCGGGGTGCTGCGGGATTTAAGCCATGAGGTGGATTATCTTCTTTGGCTCTTTGGCAGTTGGCACAGACTGGTGGCAATAGGGGGAAAATACAGCAATCTGGAAATCAGCAGTGAGGATATATACAGTATTATGCTATCTATGGAGAATTGCCCCGTGGTACAGCTGAATTTAAATTATCTGGACAGCGTGGGCAGAAGGGAAATAAGGGTTATTACAGAAAACAACACAATTCAAGCAGACTTGGTAGGCAACACCCTCAAAATAAACCATGAGATAATCAGCTATGACATCGATAGGGATCATACCTATCTTATGCAGCATTGTGCTGTGATCAACGGAGATGAAAGAAGCCTTTGCCATATTGATGAGGGTATGGCGGTGCTTAATACAATTAAGGCAATCGAAGAATCCAATGGTGAAAGGCGATGGATAATAAAATGATAAGACTTTGCACGATTTGTGCACGATCAGGCTCCAAGGGAGTAAGAAATAAAAATATCAGGGAGCTGGCTGGAAGGCCCCTTATCGCCCATAGCATTATGCAGGCAAAAGACTCAGGCCTTTTTGAGGCTGTGGTGGTAAGCAGCGACGGGGATGATATTCTCGAGGCAGCAGATAAATGGGGGGCCGACCACCTCGTAAAGCGGCCTGCTGAGCTTGCAACCGATCAGTCGCCTAAAATACCGGTTATCCGTCATGCGTTGCTGACGATGGAGGAAAGGCTTAATAGGCATTTTGAGGTAATCGTGGACCTGGATGCAACGGCTCCCCTGCGGAGAACTGAAGATATTGCCAATGTCGTAGCTCTTTTGGAGAGTCAGGGGGCCGATAATGTCATAACAGGCGTACCCTCTCGTCGGTCTCCCTATTTTAATATGGTGGAGATTGATGACGATGGGCTGGTTCAATTATCCAAGCCACTGCCAGAACCCATTTATAGAAGGCAGGATGCCCCGAAGTCCTATGATATGAATGCCTCCATTTACGCATGGCGGAGAGAGGTGCTAATAGAAGGGTCTAGTCTATTTAATGCTGGCACATTGCTATATGTAATGCCGCAGCAATTGGCTGTTGATATTGATACAGAGCTGGATTTTCAGCTGGTGGCGCAATTGATGCGTATGAGGGGGAAGGAAATTGACTAAAGGTGGGTATCGGGATAGCTTCAGCCTTAAAAATAAAACCGCCATTATTACAGGAGGACTGGGCATATTGGGGAGACACTTTTGTGAGGGCCTGGCGGAATATGGGGCAAATGTTGTGATTGTGGATAAAGACGAGGCTGAGGCTCAGGGCTTGGCAGAAGAGCTGATGGATAAATATAATATCGGTGCAATTGGCATCGGCTGTAACATAGCAGCTCCTGTTGAGGTAAAAGCTATGGTCCATAGAGCTTTATCGGAGTTTAAAGAAATCAACATACTACATAATAATGCCGCTAGTAAATCTGATGATCTAACCGCCTTTTTCGCTGCCTTTGAGACATACAGCCTAGAGGAATGGCGAAGGATTATGTCAGTTAATATTGATGGCATGTTTTTAGTTGCTCAGGCGGTGGGGGCTCAGATGGTAAAGCAAAATAAAGGGGGCAGCATAATTCAAACCTCCTCTATATATGGCCTATTGGCACCGGATCAACGGATTTACGACGGTTCTAATTATATGGGGGGCAGCATTAATACACCTGCTGTTTATTCCACCTCAAAGGCAGCGGTTATAGGTTTAAGCAAATATTTGGCTGCCTATTGGGCTGATAAAAAAATCAGAGTGAACACGCTAATACCCGGTGGTAATGAAAGCGGACAAAATGAAGTATTTCAGAAAAAGTACTCTGCTAGAGTGCCAATGGGAAGAATGGGATACCCAAAGGAGATGGTGGCAGCTTTAGTCTTTCTGGCATCCGATGCCTCAAGCTATATTACGGGACAAAGCATCATCATCGATGGCGGCCTTAGTGTTTGGTAGCTATAGGAGGGAGATATGAGAATAAAGGACAATATATCTGAAAATAAAGAAGACTATTCGGCAGAGATGAAAAAAAGAGTGGCGTCAGCTTTTAATCTTATCACTGTTATTACAGAGGCAAAGGAATTATTAAAGCACACGAAGGCGGGGGTCCTTGAGCTTAGAGAGGCTATTATATCTCCACAGGAGGAGGCTGAGAGAAGCTCAGCAAAGAGTCTTTTTGATGCTAGAATGCAGGCAACCGTTTACTATACCTTGAAAAATATAGAGGGCTACCAGAGGCATGGCTGGAGAAAAATACTTGATGAAGGAGAGGCTGCTGATGATTGAGGCCGTTATATTAAAAAGCAAAGGGAATAGGCTTAAGGATTATTTACAAACAGCGATTGATCATTTTAGATGCTGCGACGATAGCCCAGCTTTGGACGCTCTCCTAAGCAGCATTGAAGAAATTGAGGATATTATAGACTACTATCGGCTGGCAGAGGGAGCACCAGAGGATATAGCTGAATTTATACCAGTGCTACGGAGGCTAAAGGCACTGCTGGAGGGCAAGGATGTTATTGGGCTGACGGATGCTTTGGAGTTCAAGCTATTGCCTTTGATAGATGCATGGACTGCGAGGTGGGTGTGATGGAAATGATCGTCGCTAAGCAAAATGAGACTGAAAAAATGCTTCAAAAAAATCTCAGGCTGTTGCCGCCGTGGATAAAGGAAATGCTTGATCGGATAACCGAGGAGGCCCTTTGGGAGAAAATTCAGATTTCATATAATAACGAAGGCTATCCTGTTTGTAAATATCAGGAGGCAGATAGCAGCTTTGGTATAGTAGGAGAACAGCCCCTAAGGGAGGCTCAGCTATGGGGTAAGGGCATAGCGACTGATGGCACTGGTGCGATATTTATGTATGGCTGCGGCTTTGGCTATTATCTTTTTGAGATCTTTGCTAAAAAGCAACCCCATACGCTGGTGGTGCTCTTTGAGGAAAACCCCTATATATTTAAAGCAATGCTCTATCATTTTGATTTGGAGCCAATTATAAAAAGCCAAAAAATAACGATGATGATAGGAGACAGTCAGGAATTTTCAAAGGCCTTTGAGCTATTATTCTTTAGTGTCGTATTTGCCTATTGCACATCACCGACCCTGGCTGAGACACCACTGGCCAGAAGAAATTTTAAACAGCAGTATACAAAACTGCATAAATATATTTTTTCACAGCTGGGACTCTTTGTTTTTTATATCGGTAATGATCATCTCGACAATTTAATAGGACTCAATAACATATTGGGGAATATGGGGGAGATCATAAAGAATCCTTACATCAGCAGCTTAAAGGATAAGTACCGGGAAGTCCCTGCCTTTATAATCGCCAATGGACCCTCTTTAGATAAAAATATTCAACAGCTTGAAAAAATACAGGGGAGGGGCTTGATTATTTCTACGGAATCCGCCATCATACCCTTGCTTAAAAATAATATAATCCCCGACATATTGACGATAATTGAACGTACCAAATATACCTTTACCTATCATTTTGAAAACAACAGCTATCCGGAAAGCATAGCTCTGCTGTGTCTGGCGCTAGTAGACCGACAGGTATACCCTTCCTTCAGAGGAACTAAAATACCTATATTCAGAAATGGGGAGGCCATAAACCAGTGGATTAACAGCTTTGTTGGAGATGGCAGTGGGTTGGATGCAGGCGCAAATGTATCGCATCTGGCTTTGGAGCTGGCGGTATATCTGGGGGCGAATCCTATAGTCTTTGTCGGGCAGGATTATGCCTATGGGCCGGATGGCGTGACTCATAGCAAAAATGCGGTCTATTCCGGTGAAAAAGGGAGAAGGGCTAGAGAGATACTAAAGTCTAAGCCTGTCGTATACCTAGAGGGCAACGATGGCAGCAGTATTCCCTCCAATCAGCTGTGGGCAGACTTTAAGCAGGGGCTGGAAAGAAAAATTAGCACCCATTCAAGCAAGCTAATCATAAATGCGACAGAGGGCGGTGCAAAAATTAAAGGTGCTGAAAGCAGATGTCTCTCAGAGGTTATCGGCCAATACTGCAGACAGCAGCTTACTATTCCTCTCCATGAATTAATCAACAGTCATAGGGAGCAGCTGAATCCTTTAGAAAGAGCCGCCGGTCTGAAGGCCCTGATAAAAAGCCTGGAGGATTACTCAGAGGATTTTCACAAGCTCAGCAGAGATGCAGCTAAGGGAAAATTGGAATGTAGAAAAATGATGGATTTAGCTCGCCATGATACAGAAAAAGCCAATCGTAGGCTTCTGGAGGAGGCTTATCAAAGCAATATTGGTAAATATCAGAGCTATATTTCAAAGGAACTCTACAGATGCTTTCTGCAACAGGTCATATTTGTTTTTTTCTACCTCATGAATCGTGTGGGTTTTATAGATAGTCCTGAAAAAATATATGAAATATTTGAGGTTCAGCATGGATTTTTTCATCATATCAATATCATTGCCCAGAGCGTTTCTATTCATATAGAGGCGGCTATAGACCCTTTGAAGGAGCTATTAAGGGGATTGGAGGCCCAAGGATAAGGAGTGTGGCTATGTGTATTATTGAGGCTTTAAATAGGCAGTTGGACAAGGCGGTAAGGGACCCTGCCAATACGAATGCTATAAATGCTATAGGGGTTATGCTCTATCAGCTGGGGGATTTGGAAAATGCGCAGCGATATTTACAAAGAGCCTATTGTCTGGACAGCTTAAATATAGATTATATATATAATTACTCAAGGGTATTGTATGACAATCAAAAATATCAAGAGGTTATTGAAGTATTAAAGCCCTGCTTTGAAAAGCGCCATGATCCTGAAATTATAATAAGGGCAGCTGATTGCTATTACATGATGGGAGATTATAGTGCTGCGGATAAGTTGTATGAGAAGCTCTAGGGGCGGTAAAGGAGGTAAAGCCTATGACCAATAAATGGCGATTAAGCCTTTGTATCCTGACTAAGGATGATAAAGGATATCCGCCCAACTGTTTAGCATTGATGAGGGACTTTGCAGATGAGATCATAATTGCAGAAATTTCCTCAGATGCTTCAGCAAAGGAGGTCCTCAAAGCAGAGGAAATCAGTATCCATAAGCTGAAATGGGAAAATAGCCATAGTAAAATCAAGAATTATTGTATGGAGATAGCTAAAGGAGACTGGATATTGTTTTTAGAGGGCAATGAAACACTCACCCCTACGGAATTTTCAAAGCTTAAGGGGCTATTGCAGAATCCTAATGCAGAGGGGTATATATTAAATATTGATCGAACGCTTTGCAATCAAAGGATGGTTTCCCCGATAGCCGGTTTAAGGCTCATCAGGGTTAGGAGAGAGTATCGCTTCCTTTATCGTGCTTTTGAAAGAATTCCCGATGAGGCTATAAGTCATATACTAGAGGCAAATATCTACATTACACCTACACAACAGCAATTTCAGATGAGGGAAGACATCAGTCTGACGGAATTGCTGGCGGCAGATTTAAGGGATTATCCCCAGGATTGCTATCTTAAATACATTAAAGGAATCAGCCTGCTGAACAGAAAAAGCTATGAAGCTGCTGCAAAAGCACTGAAGGAGGCCCATAAACTACTTAACAAGGACTACCTATTTGCACAGCATCTCTATAAAACCTTAAGCTGGACGCTTTCTACTCTAAATAGAGATGCAGAGGCACTTGCTGTGCTGGAGGAAGGTATCATCAATTATCCCTTAAATTCGGATTTTCACATATTGCGTGGGGAGCTACGAAAAAAGCAAAAGCTATATGAAGACGCTTTAATTGATTTGGAGCGAGCCTTAAAGCTCAAGGGGCAATCCCAACATTTACCTATAAAGCCAGCAATCGCAACGTCAACTATCTATGAGCTTATGGGGGATATCCACAGAGAGGTATTCAATCTACCACATGCGCTTTTATGCTATAGGGAGGCCTTTGAGCTAAATAAGCAGAGCTACAGACTATTGTATCGCATTGGCGACCTTGCTGAGGAAGGCGATAATATTCATATTTTGCTAGAACTGATGGAGGCTGCAATTATTCGTAAGGATAGTCAAGCAATGCTTATCCTGGTGTATATACTCTTTCAACAACGGAAATTTAATGAAGCAATTAGGTATTTGGATGCTCTGGAAAAGATAACTGGTGGCAATGAAAATATTGAGGTGCTGAGATATGTATGCTATTGCTGGATGGGTGAAAAAGAGGAAGCAGAAGCCATATATGCCGGCACGATAACAGACGTATCGGTTAAAAATCAGCTTCTGCTGCAAAAAATTGAGGATCTTTGGGTTCATCAGCTTTGGGGACCGGCTGAGTCGCTATTAAATCGTATTGATATGACAGAAGAGCTAAGAGGGCTATACCATGGCCTTCATCAATTGCTTAAAAGCAATATAAGCTATGAGAATAAGCTTACGACGGATGAATATGAAATTGTATTTTCCCTGCAGAAAAGACTGCTATGGTGTCATCAAGCTGAGCGGGCAGAGCTGCTTTTACCTTTGCTATTAAAAGATATTGATGGGGACAAAGGAATAAAGCTGGCAACGCTATGGACAGAATACTACGACTTTAATGCTATTGAAGGGATATTTCGTTGTATAAAGACAAGCGATAGAAGAAAATTCTTAGACAGCTTAATTCTGCAGCTATTAAGGCATGATAGCCTTGACGCTGCCCTAAGACTAAAGGAGGTTGGGGCTACAGATATTTTTGCACCAATAGAGGTTGTACTTAATTCAAGGGAATATAGGGCAAAGATAAATTCACGTATATCTAAGCTGAAGAAAAAGTTAGGGGCTGAAAAAGGTGCAGTTCATAAAAGGTGTCACTTGCCCTCTGAGGAGCTATTTCATTTTTATCTCAGTCTTTCACGGCATTATAATTCAGACAAGGGTGTTGGCGCCGTAGACCGTGAAGGGCTAACGACAGAAGAAAATTTTATCTTAATAGGTGATATTTATTTAGGACAGCAGAAATGGCGGGAAGCACTGGTTGCTTACTTGCGGGGGCTACAATGGCATCCTTTTAATAGGGCAGCAAAGGGTAAACTAGCTAAAATTTTCAGAGAAATTTTCAGAGAAAAAAATCCTTCTGCCTCTCAAATACTGAATAGCAGCATATTACCAGAGGGAGAATATTTTAGCCATGAAGAGGAATTTTATTATTTTGTAGAGGGACTGATTGACTTAACATGCTTTGATTATGATGCGGCATTGGATTCCTTTGACAAGGCATCCTTTCGTTCAAGGGGCTACAATCCTTCAAGATTGTATATACTCGCTTTACTTTGGTTTACTGCCAGGGAGGAACGGGCAGCTCTGTTATGGCAGGAGACTGAGGATAAAGAGGCTGTCATAGATACAATTCATGATATCTGGTGCGATTTACATCGGGATAGACTAATTCAAGAGCAACGGCAATACGCTTATAGTCAACTCATATCACAAGAAATAGACAGTATTAAACTCAGGACTTGAATGAAATTATGGTATGGGTTCTCTAGGACTCTTAGAAAAGAGCTTTCCAATGAAACAAGAAGAAGAGCTTCTGGCACTGCCATAAGCTCTTCCTTAGTAATAAAATCAAAATCCGATAACGTCAATACAGGATTAGCTTGTGACTGTTGTTGTAGAGGTAGAGCTTGGTGCAAAATTGTTTACCACCAATGTTATTGGTGCGCTGATTGGTACTGTTGAAGCTTGGGTAATTACAACCTGAGATCCTCCTGCGCTGACTGTAAATAAACTTGATTGTTGTAACACACCATTGACAAAGAGCAGATAATATCCATTATCAGTAGCTACTGTAGTTAGATTACCAGTCATTGTATCACCTGCATCATCTGTAAACAATGTAGCTGGAATTGTAATGGTATCGTCCGTTAATTCAGTGCCTTGTAGATTGTAGAAATATTTCTCTACCTCAGGATTTGAATCCGTATCGGTCGTAGTTACGGCGTTCATCACCAGCTTGAATAATGTGGTAGCCATAGAATAACCTCCTCAGGCATTTATATCTTGTTACACTGTATAGTATTAATGAGTATCTAGAATTGACACTATCATACATAATAAATAATAAGCCTATGCTATATCAAATCTATAGCATACTAAACATAATTGCAAAAGATATGGTGGGTTGAAATTGATTAAAGTAAATGGATGAAACAAATTTGCCTTGTCGGACATCATATGTTATAGATGTGAGAAAACAAACACACCATAAAGGGATTATTGAAAGGGTGGAGAAATTTTTTTTAATTATGAAGGAATTGGTTTTCTTGATTATCTTAATGAAGTAATTGTTCAACAGGCTGAATATTGGTTTAATAACACACTATAAAAATATGAGTATATAAGGAGGCATAACAATGTTTGATAAATTCAACGAGGAGCTACAGGAGATAAAGGCAAAAAAGAGGAGAAGTGACAAGCTTAAGGGAGATAAACGAGCAGTTGTAGATAGCTTGAATAAAGAAAGAAATAAACTACATCGCTTAAAATTAGATATGGAGAAGGAAGGCAAGGATGTAGAGAAACTGGAGGGCTTTAGCTTTACTGGCCTCTTTAATTCGATGCTGGGTAAGAAGGAGGCAATGCTGGAGAAGGAGCAGCAGGAATATCTTGCTGCTAAGCTTAGGTATGATGAGGCCATAGGGGCTGTGAAGAAACTGACAGAGGAAGAGGCACGATTAAAAAAGGAGCTGGCGGAGCTTGGTGATGTGGATAGTAAATATATCAGGCTAATGAAGGAAAAGGAAGAAATGATTCTAGATATGAAGGATGCAGCGACAGAGGATTTATTGAGGCTGCTGGAGGATATAGAGGATACTAGGTCAGATATAAAGGAGCTGCAGGAGGCAATTTCAGCTGGACGCGGCGCAATTGATGAGGCCAACACAGCAATAGAATATTTGTCCAGCGCCAGAAGCTGGGGAACCTGGGATATGCTGGGGGGCGGTCTTATATCCACGGCCATAAAGCATTCTAAGATTGATGATGCCAAGGCCTCAATAAGTACCTTAAAGCATAGACTTAGAATTTTTCATAGAGAGCTAAGGGATGTGGAAGCCAATATTTCTACAGTTGACATAGAAATCGGATCATTCCTAAGCTTTGCAGATTATTTTTTCGATGGCTTTTTTGTAGACTGGATGGTTCAATCAAAAATAGTTGATTCATTAGAGCAGGTGCAAAGCTTAAAGAACAGACTATATACAACAATAGAAAAGCTGGAATACAGGCTGAAGCAACAGCTGGCAGCGGTAAGTTCAAAGGAGGCAGAAAAGCGAAATCTGATAGAGGCGCTGTAGACAGAAGAATACTTACTTTAAGAACCCTATGCATTTCTGGGTTGGAGAAATATAAAAAAGATACAGGTTAGAAACTAATGGAGGGGGTCAAAGGCGTAATGGGAGAGGGTAAATTAACATATGTTTTAACTGCTATGATTTGCATTCTGATAATATTCGAATTGGTCAAATATTTACGTAGGAAAAAAGAACCTCTCATAGCAGCTTCTGTGACAGGCAATAAGGCATATCTGATAAATGCTCTTATATTTATACCGTTAGCTTTCTTTTATTTAAGAAATATAGTTTCTGCTGGGTTGAATAATTACTTGAATATACTAGCCGTCATTACTTATCCTTTAATGGTATTTATTTTGATTTACAGGGGTGTTGAGAAGAATGCCATAACATTAAAGGGGATTAATACCAGCATCGGCAGCTATGAATGGAAAAGGATAACGCGTTATGAGTGGGGGTTCGATGAAGATATCAATATAAAAAATATCAATATAAGGTACAGTACATTGATATTTCACATAAAGCCAAGTAAACTGGATATTTTCTTTTACGGTGATAACAGAAGAGTCGTATTTAAGCTCTATAAGGAGGATAGAGAGCGAATTCAGGATTTTCTCAATAAAGTGCTAACTAAGACTAATATAAACATAATGAATAATAATGAATAAATAGTATATTTATAATAATATATAAATATATATACAACCTTCCCTTAAGTTTGATAAAATGATTTTGGGTATATATTATTATAGTTACATGAGGAAATTGCATATTGCTACTGTAGTATATGAGTACATGATGCCTTGCTTATGCAAACGACTCATCGCCATATAAATAAAATATCAACAGCCAAGGGGGAAGGGAAAATGAGCTACCCGAGAATTGAAATAGATTTGACGAAAATTAAGAATAACACCCGTATAATGGTTGAAGCATGCAGTGAAAGGGGTATTGAGGTTGCAGGCGTTACAAAGGTCTTCTGTGGTCATAAAAAAATAGCAGAGGCAATGATAGAAGGAGGCGTCAGCATATTAGCCGATTCACGAATAGAGAATTTAAGAAGGCTTTCGGGATTTAGTCAACCTAAGATGCTTATAAGGATACCAATGCTAAGTCAAGTTAGTCGAGTTGTGAAGTATGCAGACATTTCACTTGTCTCTGATCTAGAAATCATAAAGGGTTTATCGAAGCAGGCGATTAAGCAAAATAAGCTACATAAAATTATACTCATGATTGATCTGGGGGATTTAAGAGAAGGCATATTTTATGAAGAAGATATAAGTGCTATTGTTAAGGAGATTGTTCCCTTGACGGGTGTACAGCTATATGGGGTAGGGACAAATCTTACCTGCTTTGGTGGCGTAATGCCAACTAGTGAAAACTTAAGCAGACTTGTGGACATAAAGAATAAGCTTGAAGCGGAATTTAATCTTAAGCTCAATGTCGTTTCTGGAGGGGCCTCCGGCAGTACAAGTCTATTTGATGGAAACAAGCTGCCAAAGGGAATCAATCAGCTAAGACTGGGCTCTTCGCTTACACTGGGGATTGGTCTTAACGATGAACCTATTGAAGGTCTTCATCATGACGCAGTTAAGCTGGTGGCTGAGATTGTAGAAATAAAGGATAAGCCCTCAGTGCCAATAGGAGAAATAGGGCTGGATGCCTTCGGTCTGAAGCCTGTTTTCTTGGAAAAGGGTATAAGGAAAAGAGCAATATGTGCACTAGGGAAGCAGGATATAAATCCCCATCACCTAATACCCTACGACAGCCTAATCGAAATTTTAGGCGCCAGCAGCGATCATTTACTGCTGGATATTACTGATACAGAGGAACAGTATAGCATTGGAGATAAAATCAAATTTCACTTGGCCTACGGGGGCTGCCTTTCAGCCATGACATCAAGCTATATCTATAAAAAGTTTTTTTAGTTTATGAGTCTCAGATTCCTATTACGAGAATTGACGCATTAAAATAAAGTAAGGATTATCTGTTAACTACTTCCTATGAGAGATTCTACACATTGAAGCAATGATGGAGTTCACAACTATGACTCTAAAATTGTATAGATTTTCTTGTAATTTTTTCTCCAATCCTTTCTTTTCTATGATAGAATATATCTAGAGTGCTGATTGGAATTCAAGATAAAGTATTTAATCTGTAAGATAAAGTATCTAATCTGTAAGAAAAGATGTATGACGATTTATGAGGGAAAATTTATGGTTTATCTGTAAGAATAGATGGTGTCGCAGTAATTAGATTAATGGCTTTAAATTAAGGAGAGAAGAATGTGCAGAAAAATAATAAAGCAACTTGGCTTGGGGTATTTCTACTTATTCTCATAGAGCAAACGATTAAAATAATAATAAATAGCAATTTTTTAGATAAAAGCTATCCGATTTTAACCCCTATGCTATATTTTGAGCCAGTTTTTAACAGACATTACTCATGGTTTAATTCCATGCTGGCTTTGGGTGTTAGTAAAAGTGTGCACATAGTCTTTGTGGCAGCATTGTTGATCATTATTTTATTTTTTTATAAATATATTATTGAGACATATGGTCATATAAAATTAGTCAATATAATGTTTGCCTTTGTTTTTGCAGGTGCGGTCTGTTCCTTAATTGACAAGGTCTTCTGGGATGGTAGTCTAGATTATATTTTAGTTAGGGGATTTTTCACCTTCGATTTAAAGGACGTATACATTAATATTTTTAATGGATTGCTTATATTAAGCTTATTTTTACCAGGAAAGGAAATAAAAGAGCTTTCAGAACAGGATTTGCTGAAGGGTTTTAAACAGTATATGCTGGGGATATTTTAAAGACTATATTTGCGCAAAATACACTCTTAATGCTCATTAAGAGTGTATTTTTATTGAACTAGAGTTTAAAGAGAGGGCGCTTACATTATCATAAAGATTTATTGTTCCATTGCCTATACAAACCTTTAGTAATAATAAATGGGTCTGCAGTCATTATCGAATGAAACCTTAGGTTATTATCTTCATCGCTATAATGCAATTTCTCAATATTGGATATATAGATTTTTGAAATAATGCTATACATTAGAATATAATTTTAATGAAATAATTCTACAATTAACTACAAAATTTTGATAAAATAGATAAAATGAGAGTTTTAAAACAAAAAATATTACCCTTGAGGAGAAGGCTTATGATAAAGTATGTTATTTTTGATTTTGACGGAACCCTTGTGGACTCCAAGGACATAGCGATAGCCTCTATAAATAAGCTGTCGGAGAAATATAAGTTTAAGAGAGTATTGGACGAAGAAATAGAATATCTTAGAAAGCTATCTATTCCTGAAAAATGCAAGGCATTAAATGTTCCAATATATAAGCTGCCTATATGGGCCGCAGATTTTTACACGCTATACAGGAATGCTATGAAGGAGCTCCACATGTTTGATGGCATCCGGGAGATGCTTATGGCGCTTAAGCAAAGAGGATATGAAATTGCAATTATTTCGTCTAATTCAGAGCACATTATAAGGGACTTTCTGAGTAAATATAAAATTGAAGTCATAGATAAAATTCATTGCTCTAAAAATTTGTTTGGCAAGGATAAGATAATTAAGAGATTTCTTTCAAGGAATAAGCTGACCTCCTCGGAGGTGATTTATGTAGGGGATGAGCATAGAGATATCGTAGCCTGCAGAAAAAATTCAATTAAAGTGATATGGGTAAGCTGGGGCTTTGATGTATTGGAGACCTTAGAGGATGAGACGCCGGATTATATCGTAAATAAGCCGGAGGAAATATTAAGTATATTATAGTTGCGATGATGGAGAAGCTCACTTATATATCAGTGAGCTTCTCCATTATAACTGAATAAATCCTGCTGCTATAGCTTAGCTATATTTGTAATAAAAAAGTATAATGTAGTTTTCAGCGCCTACATAAGTGAGACATTGTAGGTCAGTATTACAGGGTAGGTAAATATAGCGGGTAGACATAATTAAATTACGTCTACCAAATTCTCTCCTAGTATTCTATAGTACCTTCATCGATAATGCTAACTAAGCCCATCGCTTTTAACTCCGTCATGGCCCTTAGTAATGCAGTGTCCTTCATCTTTGCTTCAATCATAATATCAAAGTCCTGATCTAGCGCTTTAGCAACGCTTAAAAAACCCATTAGAAATTCAATGTCAACATAATCCGCATGGGCCCTTATATTTTTGTTATCCTTAGGGCTCGATACATGTATTTTCGGGGGGGAAATCTCATTGCGCCAGGTATTATAAATATCCTCCCATAAGTCTTCTAGGGCTTCACCATCATTATTACACCAATGATGGTGTATATCCAATACCATTGGTATTGAAAGCGCCTTGCATATCGAAAGCACTTCTTTTGCAGTGAAGGATTTATCGTCATTTTCAAGTATTATCCTTTTAGAAAGCCTCTTATCTAAATGGCGAAAGTTTTCTATAAACCTTTCAGCTGCCTTTTCTTTGCTTCCATAGGTGCCGCCAACATGTACCACCAGCTTAGCTTCCTTTTCAGTCAGATTCATGGCCTCGAAGAGTCTAACATGATAATCCAGATCTGCAACAGCTGCTTTTAAAATATCGGTCTTAGGCGTATTAATAACCGTAAAATGATCAGGATGAGCGCTTACTCTAATACCGATATCCTTTACTAGTCTGCCTAATTCCTCAAATTCCTTTTTAAACATGTCAGTATAATTCCAATTTAGCACCTCTGCATGCGTAGCAAGGGGGATGAGCTTCGAGGTAAAACGATATAAATGAATATCTGAGGCTTTATTATAAAGCAGAATACGTCTAGATATCTCTAGATTTTGCTTAGTTAAATCCTTAAGCTTATAGAGCCTGATTTCATCGTCCTTAAGCTCCGTATAACGTTTATAGGTAATGGTTTTGTTTGGAGAGCCATCCTGAAGACCTAAAGCCATTGCCACATATCCGAATCTAATTTTCATAATTACCTCCAAATGATTAACCTCCACGATCTAAAATCAGTCGGGAAATATTTTATGATGCGTTGCTTATCATAATCAACAGAGTCCACCACATAAAGACGCCCATGTGGATAAAATGTGAATAATATATGTTCTCAATTACTAATAAAAGCCTTGAAAATACAAGGTTTTTCGACTTATTATGACTAAAGCAGAGGACTGTATCATCATGTCGAAACCAGTATCGAATTAAACTTAATCATTGTCGAAATCCCACACAGCACATGTCGATATAGGAAAGGATAAATCATAAGCATTGACATTAAAACCAACGAAATAAATCAACGCCGTTATAAATTTAACAATACTTTATAATGGATAGAAGTAGCTAATTAAAACAAGCAAATAGTCTAATCGATAAAGCTTAATCTATAAATATATTTTATCTATAAAAGAAAAAAATAATCCGTAAATAGTCTTTGAATATGCAATAAACGATACTGAAATGCCGCTAGAAGTAGAGAAGGTATGAATTCCTAGGAAAACCCCTATTATCAAGCTCAAATATCTATTCTTTAAATGTATATTTAGGGAATAGATAAACAATAAAATGTTCTAAATTGATGTTTACCAGGATTGCTTATTTTAGCTGATAGTTAGTGGTAATATTACCTTAAATTCGGTTTCTTCACCAGTCTTGCTTTCGACGGTTATACAGCCATTATGAGCCTCAACGATTGTCTTTGAGATTGTTAGACCTATACCAGTGCCGCCGGTTTTACGATTCCTTGAAACATCGCTCCTATAAAAGCGTTCAAATATATAGGGCAAATCCTCTGGATCAATTCCAATACCTGTATCCTTAACAGATATGATGATGTTCTCTTTATCTGAATTTATTTTTAGTTTTACAATACCCCCTGTATTTGCATATTTTAAAGCATTAGCAAGAAGATTGATCAATACCTGCTTTAGCTTATCTCCGTCTCCGATAAACAATACATTGTCTTCTATATCTGATTGTAAGGATAAACCCTTTAGGCGAAACTCTAAGCTGAGACTGTCAATTATCTCCTTTAAAATGATACTGAGGTTTATTTCCTTCATCTCCAGCCTTAAATTATGATTTTCTATATCTGTCAAATACTTTAGCTCTCCAACTAATTTTATCAGCCTGTTTACCTCTTTACTCAGTATATTAAGCTTATCGGGAGTGGGCTCCCATATTCCGTCATTAATAGCTTCTATATGGCTCTGGAGTATGGTTAAGGGGGTTCTTAGCTCGTGTGAAATATCCGCTGTCAGTCGACTTCTTAATATCTGTTGATGATCTAGACTTTTGGCTAGATGATTAATGGAATCCGCCAGCTCTTGTAGCTCTACTGTATTGTCCGACAGACTAAGCTGTATATCCAGTATGCCACTCCTCATATCATTTGCAGCTTTAGTGATTTTTATAATAGGGCTTGAAAAGACCTTTGAGGAATAAATACCGATTAGAAGTGCTGCAAATACGGAGATAACGGTGGCAAATCCTATAGACTTGTTAATTCCCTTAGTAAATTCAACATCCCCTTGGGTTATTGAATAAGGTGAGAAACTAGCTATGTCAATGATTCCAATACTTACGCCCTCCAAATTTAAATCATATCCTTTAGAAATATAGCTACCCTCTTCGCCAATTATATTTTCAGATGTATATCTGCCCACCATAGAATGACCCATTTGTTTCATCATTTCATTATGAAGGGCAATCATTGAAGCGTCAAGCTTATGGCTGTATACTAATTTACCAGTCATGTCCCTTATTTCAATGTCGTAATTATGGATTATCGGGGAAAAATCTAAATAATTTGCGTCAATGAGGTGCCATCCATCATTTGTTTGATAACTTTTTACAGCTAATTCGATAATTTCCTGATGGTCTCTTGCCTGCTCCTGCCGGAGATATCTATTATAGCGCTGGAAAATCGTGATATTAGTCAGGAAGCTGATGAGTAATATTGAAACTAGCGTGCTGCCAACCGTCAGCAATATTAATCTTGTCCTTATTTTCTTAAACATGTCCTATTCCCCCAGAAATTTATAGCCGGCACCATATACAGTAGTAATATATTTAGTGCCGTTAGACTCTATCTTTTGTCGAATATTTTTGATATGGGTGTCGATTGTTCTATCATAGCCTTCATAGTCATAGCCCAGCACTTTGGTTATAAGCTCTTCACGGCTAAAAATCCTACCCTTGTTGTTAACCAGTAAAGCTAATATTTTGAATTCTGTTGAGGTTAATTCTACTGCCTTCCCAGCCTTTATAACCTCCATTTTCTCGATATTAATCAGTAAATCTCCGTAATTGTGGCTTATATTAGTCTCATTTGTATTGATGGTACGTCTAAAAATAGCTCTTAATCTTGCCATTAGCTCTTTTGGACTAAAGGGTTTTATTAAATAATCATCAGCTCCGCTATCAAGACCGTATATTTTATCTGCTTCATTAATTTTTGCAGTCAGCATCAATATAGGCACATCAGAAAAGCTTCTGATTTCCTTGCAAACCTCCTCACCCATTATGTCGGGAAGCATTAAATCCAATATGATAAAATCAATATTTTCATTCTTTGCTATGGCTAAAGCCCTTCTGCCCTCGTGGGCAGTATAAACCTTGCAGCCTTCCTTTTCAAGATAAGCCTTTATTACCTCAACAATGTTCTCCTCGTCATCTACAACTAGGATGCTTTTATACTTTAAGGACATATATATCACCTCAGAATTAAATATATTATATTTTTCTCCTAACCGATGCTACTTAAACTAAACAGTTATATAGAATTATTAAAAAGCAGCAGCCATAAAGGCTGCCACTAAAAAAAGGGGAAAGATTTGAACTATGATTAGTACCTAGCGTCTCTTAAATCATACACAATAATTATGTGGAAAATATGAAGATAGTAAGATTATTATCTAATAGAGGAATAAAGTTGATTAACCAAGGGTAGTCCTATTAGTCCGCATTTTTAATAAAAATAAGGAAAATATGCCGGTTAATAGATTAGCTGCTATATATGTCAGGGCTATCCGTATAGCTGTGTCAAAGAATAATCCTTCCGGCAGCATTTGTATAAGGAGCTCACTATTCGGGTCTAGAATCCAAAGATCATTGGTGAAAAATATCAGATGAAAATACGTAAAGTATTTATAAAAGTCCATCTGCATCAATATATAAAGTAAAAGTATCAGTAGCAAACTGGTGCTGGAGGTTATTAAAAGTACGTAGGCGAGCTTCTTCTGCCAGCCTTTGTCCTTTATCATTTTATAGGCAACAAGACTTATAAACAGCACCAGACTGATGGTTCTTATCTGTCTTCCTCTTACAAAGAGTCTTTTAACATCAATCATATGCAGAATTGCCCTCTCACCAAAGGCGGGCCTTATTAAG
Organism: Clostridiaceae bacterium; assembly: GCA_018432235.1. Classification (GTDB taxonomy): domain Bacteria; phylum Bacillota; class Clostridia; order Peptostreptococcales; family Natronincolaceae; genus M1-B18. The sequence goes on from JAHDLO010000015.1 coordinate 380,152, forward strand.
CCCTCCTCATCTGTAATCTCGGTGTCCAATACTTCTCTATTATCCTTTAGATACGCCAGCACATCCTGAATTATCAGTGACAGCTCCCCTTCCTCAAGGCCCGTCACCTTTGTTATTTCATATTTGCTGAACATCCTGTCATAATAATTGTTATTAAAGGTCACCACCTCTATAGCTGTTAATAGGATTGTAGTAGAAAAGAACAAGCCTATTAGAAAAAATAGTGTTTTGTTTCTCACATTTTTGCCCCCTTATATTTTAAGATTTACCTGCTATGAATAAAGTAATAGAAGGCTGTCGATGCAGTTATTGCAGCTATTATGTTGATAAAGGCTCTTTTTTCAAAGACCTTATTTCGACTATTGTCTATATCCGATAAGCAGTCAGACTTCCTTTTTAACCATATAGCTAGGATAACAGTAGCAAAGAGTAAGCCCAAGCTATACAAATGTGCGATTGATATTGGGCCTGCTACGATTGGATTGCTTCTGGAAAACTCTACAATAAACCTGTTGAGGGAAAAGCCAGCCAAATAATATATAAACAGCTGACCGTTATATTTAATGTATTTTCGATTTTGCCATAGTATAAAGAATAATAAATAGTTTAAAATAGCCTCATAAATTTGCGCAGGATGTAGCAGCTGCCCCTCTATCTGAACGCCCCAAAACCAGGGTTTTGACATTGCAATACCGAATACGTCACATCCAACTCTTCCTATGGCCTGGCCTAATATTATTGCCGGAGCAAAGGCATCTGCCGTTTTGCCGAGGGGTAAATTCTTTCGCTTTACATACCATAGGGCGAACAATACGCCGGCTATTAATCCCCCTTGGATAGACAGGCCCCCCTTTTGGAGCATGATTATCTCAAGTGGGTTTTCGATATAGTATGAAGGGTTGAAGGCAATGACATAATTAAGCCGAGCACCTACAAAACCTATAATGATTGTGTAGATTGCCAAATCCGCGGTTTTGTCTCCATTCAGTCCCTTCCTTTTTACCTCATGGTTTAAGATATAAAAGCCGACAAGGATACCTAGTCCAATCATAAATCCGAATAATGGTATGTGGATGCCGCCAATACTGAATAAGGTTTTCAAGTTTATCTCTCCTTACATTTTCAATAGCTATATATGTCACGCTAAGCATAGCGAAGAATCTCTTCTCTGACAAAATATGAGATTCTTCAGCTATGCTAGAATGTCCAAAGCTTATATAATGATTTATTTAGTATAGCTTGGTGCTATATCTGCTTTTTTTAATCTTAAAGAGTTATGAATAACATTTAGAGAACTAATGGCCATTGCAGCTGCGCCTATCATCGGATGGAGCAATCCTAGCATCGCAAAGGGAATTGCGACAGCATTGTAGAACCATGCCCAGAAATAATTTTCTTTAATTTTTTTGAAGGTAACCTTAGACAGCTTTATAGCCGAGATGATACCGCTTAGCTCACCCCTTACCAGAGTGACATCGGCAGCCTCTATTGCTATATCGGTGCCTGTGCCGATAGCTATCCCAACATTAGCCTGTTTTAATGCCGGCGCATCATTGATGCCATCTCCAACCATTGCTGCCATGCCATATGTTTTCTGTAAACTAACGATTTCATCCACCTTACCATCCGGAAGAACCTCCGCTATGACATGACTAATACCAACTTTTTTGCCAATGGCGGCAGCTGTTCTTTTATTATCGCCGGTTATCATGGCTGTTTTAATACCCATTTTTTCTAATTCTGCAATTGCAAATACGGAATCCTCCTTTAAAGGATCGGCAACAGCAATAATGCCCATAAGTTCTTCTCCTTTGGATATAAGCATAGCGGTTTTAGCCTCCTCCTCCAGCCTTACCAATTCCGTTTCATATGCTCTGTAAGAAATTTTATTTTCTTCCATCAGTCTTCTATTGCCGACTAAAATCCTGTTGTTATCAATATAACCTACTACGCCCTTACCTACTATGGCATTGAAATCCTTAACCTCTCCAAGTAGGATATTCTCTTTTTCTGCCTTTTCCACTATCGCATGGGCTAAGGGATGCTCTGAACCTTTTTCTATGGTTGCGGCATAGTATAATACCATGTTTTTATCAAGGTCTTTGGCTAAAATGAAATCTGTAACCTCTGGCTTGCCCTTTGTAATTGTACCGGTTTTATCAAAGGCTATGACCTTAACATCTTTAAAGGTTTGAACAGCTTCGCCGTTTCTTATTAAAATTCCCTTTTCAGCTCCTATTCCGCTGCCCACCATTAAAGCAGTCGGAGTACCAAGACCAAGAGCGCAGGGGCAGGCTATGACGAGGACGGCTGTTGCGGTGACAAAAGCCAGCGTAAGGGGTGTAAGATCCGGGTTAATCCATGGCAGGAAGCCGGCACCCCAGCGAATGACACCCATATGAAATTCAGGAAATATGTTAAATGATACAAATATACCGATTGTCAGCAGAAGTATTATTGGAACGAAATATCCTGTAATACGGTCTGCAAATTCCTGTATTGGCACCTTTGAGCCTTGGCATTCCTCCACCAGCTTTATAACCTGAGACAGAAAGGTATCTTTGCCAATTTTTGTTACTTCCACCTTTAAAAGCCCTTGTTTGTTTAAGGTTGCACCAATGACTTCATGGCCGGCCTCTCTTTTGACTGGCATTGACTCACCGGTTGCCATAGATTCGTCAATTAAGCTATTACCATCAATAATAACACCGTCTGTTGGAATTTTTTCACCCGGTCGGATTATCATAATATCGCCAATTTGCAGTTCCTTTACAGGCACCTCGATTTCTTCACCCTTTACAAGAATTTTGGCTGTTTTAGCACCCATTTGTACCAGTTTCTTTATCGCTTGGGAGGCGCGGCCCTTTGCTCTTACCTCCAGATATTTTCCTATAATGTGGAAGGTCATTATGGTGGTGGCCATTTCTATAAAGGTTTGGATAGGAAAGAAAATACCCAGCAGACCGATTAAATAGGGTGGCAATGACCCAAGGGAAACAAGGACATCCATATTGGGGCTTTTATTTTTTAATGCCTTCCAGCTGGCCTTATGAACGTGCAGGCCGGTTCCGAATATAATTGGGAGGCCTAATATGGCTACGATTAAAAGGTAGCCGGGTATATGTGTCACAAACATATTTATCATCATCAGAGCCATAATGGTTGTTGTAAATGCTATGGATATCAACATTGTTTTCCTGGCCTTTTTCATTTTCAGGGCATCCACATCAACCTCAGAATTTAGGTCATCTTCAAGGCTTACCTCATAGCCCAGCATCATTATTCTTTTTTTAATCTCTGAAAATCTGGTTTTTTGAGGATTATATGATATCATAGCTTTTTCAGTTGCAAAATTGACATTTGTCGTTGAGACACCATCAGTCTCCAGTAAGGCCTTTTCTATTTTAACTGCACAGGAGCTGCAGCTCATTCCATCTATTTTTAAGGTGACCTTCTGTAAAATACTTTCAGTATCATTAACTGCTTCGGCACCATAGCCTAATTTATCAATGACAGCTATAAAATCATCAATTCGTACTACATCTGGATCAAATTCAATTAAGCATTTTTCAGAAGCAAAATTTACGGTAACAGCATAAATGCCCTTCAATTCTTTCAGTTTGTTTTCTATGCTGACGGCACAGCTGGTACAAGACATGCCGTTGATTTTTAATACAGCCTGGTTTGTGTTCATATTTTTTCTCTCCTCTCGTTTAATAGTCAACAGTCAATGAATAAGCTGATCATATCATAACTTCATATACCATACCCCTGTAGGGTATATGCGAAGCCTTGAAAAAGCAGCTTTGAAAAAGCTACCTTTTCATGTTATTTCAGTTTTTAATTAGCTTTATCATAATTTTGTATAATAGTCTTCGTGGACTTATAACCCATCATACTGTTATGCATCTTTACCATGTCCTCGCTGCTTATATCCCCCATCATACCTTGGTTGTCATTACAGTGGGAGCTGTCGGCTTTGGTTACCTCTTCATTATTATCGCAATGAAAATTCGCCGACTCGATGTTATTTACAGCCTTGTTAGTAGTAATATCAGTATTTTCACTGGTGTTATTTTGTGCATAGGCAATACCTCCTGCTAAACCGATAACGACGACCATTAAAGCTGTTATAGCAAAACCGTTTCTTTTCATTTTGTATATCTCCCTTCAATTATTTATTTGGTTATATTATACTTATAGAATTTGAAGGAATTATGAAGTTTTCACACCATATAGTATAGTTTATAATGGATGGCGCTTATTTATTTTAACATTTTTTTTATTAACATAAATAAGTCTTTAAATTCCTGGTTACTGTTCTCCTGAATTTCAATAGTATTGATATGATTATGCAGAATAAGCACTTGCAAAGATTTAAGAGCAGCACGGGTTGATTCTAATTGATTAATTATGTCATCACATAAGCGTTTTTCAGCAATCATTTCTTTTATACCACAAATTTGTCCTTCAATAAGATTTAAACGACGACTTAAATTTTGCTGACTGCCATTATAATGTTCATTCATCTGCATTCCCTCCCTGCTCTATGAAAAAATTTCATATATAGGTCAATAGGCAGAGGGCATATCGCCACCTATATTGATTTTATTGCATTTATTTATCCTGATGATCTCCGCTGCAGCAGTCTTTTTCCGTCTTTTTACCTCTCGTTCCGCTATCTCTATGGCCGCCGCAGCAGCCGCCTTTTCTCATTACAAATATCATTGCTACCAGTAATATTATCGGTAAAATTTTTTCCATTAGAACACTCCCTCTTAATGAAATAACACATCAATTGTGGTAAATGCCACAATCTATAAAGTGATAACTACAGTTCACTGCTATCATTATGATCATTATTCTGCTGTTTGCCTTTGACCATAAAGAACATCATTCCCATATGCATTAATGGACAAAGCAGAAGTATTGCAAAGGGTGCCAGTCTTGAGAATGGGCCGAGATTAATACCTAGTCTGGGCAGAAATGCAATGAGAAGTACAGGTATTAAACAGCATAATAGCATTAATAATCCATGTTTTTTTCCATGCTCTCTCATAAAATATAACCTCCTATACTAAAATTTGAGTTTTAAATCTTATAATATTAGATGCACGTATCGTGCCACATCCTGCTGCGAAAGATATTATCTTGAAATAACATCTAAAGCACTTTCTTCAATCTTTTCCAAAGTAACAATGATTTTATTCGGTAGACATACTATGTTTTCATAGGAGCCTTCAATCCATCCGGTATCGGAACAAATACCTTCAGGGCATATGCTTTTATCCATAGCCTTCATCCTTACTCTTCCATCTTTAATTTCTATTTCAGCGATTTCATCACCAATTTTAAAGCTATAGGATCTTAGGTCGCTGATTTTGCTGTATTGAATTTTTTCGACGACTTCACCATTTATTTGAATTACTGCATAATTCTCTAAAGCGTTAGCAGCATTACCCCTTACTATAAATACTAAAGCCAGCAGGTTTAGTACTAAAAGAACAGCTATTAAGATTTTGTCGCCGGTTGTCAATATAATTATCACCCTATTCCCTGTTGATAAGAGCCCTGAAGCATAAATAGTTTATATTTCAATATTATTGTATAGGATGAATGTGAAGACATTTTGAAGATGTTGAAAAATATACTCAAAAATAATAACGGTTGATATTATATTAAACCGACCAATTTATCAAAAGTATCTTTGACAGGTATTACACAAATCTAACTTATACAGAGAAAACGCTCAAGAAATTTTATATTTTAGTACCTACCTTTTCAATCTTAAAATCTGGGATAATATGGATAACCACATTAGAAAAGGTTTTATTCCAATCTTCAGCTAAAAATATGTCTGGATAATACACCTTTACATATTTACCATAGCCTATATTATCACAGACATATTCCTTTTGAAGCTTCTTAATTAAAGCTTCGCAGTCTCTCTTTAATTTGTCATTGGCAGCAGCCTCAACCTTTTTAATGATTTCCTCATCATATATTGCTCCATCTAACGTATATTCTGATACATGCGTTGTAATTTTAATCTCATGAAAAATGTTTAGCTGTGAATCAATCAGCTCTAGGCTTATATTACTTCTGCCTTTTATTTTTCTGAGGCTTACAATACCCTCACTCCCAGTATTATCTTCATATATAAATGAAAAGAAGCCGTCATGGATTTCATTTCTAAGTATCATTAGGTTGGCGCTGTCTAAATTATCTAAAATCCCTATCATAGTATCATTCTTAAATATAGCAGTGGAATTAATTAAAAGCTCATATTCCTTATTACCATATTTTAAGTATGGCATTACCGGTTCAATACCTTCGGATTTGAGATCATTATTAAAGGACCTTAGGTTTGTAGATGGAATTGTGGTTGTCTTATACCCCTGATCGACTAGCTTCAGTATATATTCGCTAAGCAATGGATAAACAGGGGGAATTAATCTCATAAGCTCTGTAGCCATACCTTCTGTTACAATGATTTTCATGGTGCCCCTCCCCTCTGGGTCCCTCAGTAATGTGTCCACATGTTCCGATATGCCAGATCGTGCAATTTCCTCTGACAATATTAATAGCTTTGTATTTGTGTATTTTATTATTCTTGCAGCCTTGCTTTGAATGTTATCCTGGGCACTTCTCAAGGAATAGCCGACACTGGAAATGTCGGCCTTAGGCTCTACTGCCTCAGGATGTATTGTGGGGGCTATGAGAGTGACATTTATTTTATCTGCTTCCTCAGTTTTGTCGATACCAATACTATTGATAAGATAAATGTCCTCGATTTGTGTCGAATCCCAACAGCCAAGAAGTATGGATAAGAGTAAGAACAGGATCAGCCCTTTAAGCCTTTTCATTTTTCATCTTTCCTCCTCTTAAGTGGTACATGATATATAAAAGCACAGGGATTATAATACCGAAGAAAATCGTAATTTTGCCTAGTATATCGCTGTAAGCTGCAACCTCTACTGTGTTTCGGGGCAGCAGGGCGATAATAAAGATTAATGGTGCAAATAAATAGGTAAAAAAGGATGTTTTTTTTGTATTAAATATGGATTGAAGGCCAATGCTTGCAGCAATATACTGTATCGAGATCGTGCCAAATACAGAGAAGGTCCAAAAAATTGCAAAAAATATTTCTATGCGCTCTATCACCGGTGTATCCAGTACATCTAGATAGTTTATGGAGACATATAGAATATCTTTTATTTCTATATAGCCAAATAGAGCGATTTGAGATGCTACAGTAATCGTATAGAATAGCGTAACAAATAGTATAGAGAATACAGAGTATTTGAGGATCTTAGGGTTTTTGTTTGATACCAAGGGATAAAAAAGCAACACAATTTCAAAGCCAGCAAAGGAATAATATGATGGCAACACACCCTTTAGTATATTGACAACTCCTGATCCCCCAACAGGCATGAGGTTTAAAACGGAAGCTTTTGAGAGGGATGGAAAGATTAGTATAATAAATGATAGTATTGACAGAACAATAATTTCGTTAAATCTGCCTACCAACGTTAGTCCATCCTTTACAATATATACCGTTGATGCAATTATAATAAAGGTAACAATTATGGTAGGGGTTCTTGGTAGAAACCATGTCCCTACCATATCACTGAGAAATCTAATGATTAAACCTGTTGAAAGGACTGCATATACCGAATATGTAAACAGAATTAAATAAGCTATCGGCTTACTTAATAGCTTAGCGGTATACTGAATAAAATTCATCTCAGGATGTTTTTGTGCAACGTATATGGCCATAGCTGTTGTTAAGCTAATAATTATGCCATTGATGATAACAGAAATCCAGGCATCCTGTTGAGCAAACTCTGCAATTGCTCTGGATAAGCCAAGAACCCCCGTTCCAATCATTATACTGACGATCATTATATATAATTGACCAGAGGTTATTTCACCATCCCTATACCTATTAATCATAGCAAAGCACTCCTTTAGCCTATCATTTTCTAAGTCTATTGCGTGAATTTGCACTCATAGGCCTTTTCTTAAAGCTAAGATTGGGAAACCGGACTATAGAATCCTTCAAATCGTTCAGCTGGAAAGGGGCATATGGTGTCATGTATGGATTCCCAAAGGAGTTTAGCTTACACATATGTGCTATTATCAGTACCCACATGACAACAATACCAAAGGCCCCGAAGGTTGCTGCCATGATAATCATGGGAAGACGAATAAATCTGACTGAGTAGGAGGTGCTAAAATGTGGAAATATATACGACCCTATGGCGGTTATTGCAACTACTATAACCATAACAGGACTGGCTAAGCCTGCTCTTACGGCTGCATCGCCTATGACTATAGCCCCAACGATGCCTATTGTTTGCCCAATCCCAGTAGGCAGACGATTGCTCGCCTCCCTCAACAGCTCTATCGTACCCTCCATAAGCAATGCCTCTACAACTGGTGGGTAAGGAACGCTTACTCTTGTTTTGGCAATATCCAATATAAAATTGGTTGGCAGTATCTCCTGATGAAAGGTTGTTATAGCAACATAAAAGGCCGGAAAGGTTGTAGCTATTAAGAAGCCCACCATCCGTATAATTCTTACTACATTTCCGTAAAGAATTCTTTCGTAGTAATCCTCGGGTGATTGTATAAATTGTATAAAGGAAACGGGGAAAATAATCGCATCTGGCGATCCGTCAACCAGTATGGCTATCCTTCCCTCCAGTAAATTTCCGCATACCTTATCGGGCCGTTCAGTGACCACCATCTGAGGAAACATAGAAAATTTATTGCTTTCCAAATACTCTTCTATATATCCGCTGTCGAAAATACCATCAACCTTAATGGCATTTAACTTTTCAATAGTCTCGTTAAGTACCTTATGATTAACAATATCTTCTATGTAGATGACGCTCACTCTTGTTCGGCTTCTAGTGCCAACCTGTACTTCTCTGATTTTTAGGTTAGGGTCTTTAATTTTTCTTCTTATCATTGCAGTATTGCTTCTTAAATCCTCTACAAAGCTATCCTTTGGCCCTCGAACAAGCTTTTCGACATTGGATTCTTCAACAGATCGAGAGTCCCATTCTCGGGTGTTAATAATTAAAGCAGTGTTATGCCCCTCCACCATAAGAATTGTATCACCAGAAAGTATGCCTAATATGATGTCGCCTACCTTAGATGATGAAGCTATATTATTAACTAAGATTATCTCTTTATAGTAGTTCATATCAGGCTTTTTGCGCATTAGCTTAGATGTCTGGTAGCTGTGCTGTTTTATTGGCTTTATAATATAATCATTTATGATTTCCTCAGATACCAGTCCATCTAGAGAAATCAATAGACCGTCACAGTCATCGTTAGCCAGAGGGATTTTTATGCTTCTATAGATGATATCGCAGCAATCCTTTAAGACTAATCTGAAAAGCTGTTGATTGTCGGACAATTTTTTTGTTATTTCTTGCATTTCATTCAGCTCTGCCATATAATTGTAGCACTTCCCCTGCTAAATCGTATTTTAGACCTATATATAGATATAAGGATAGTATACTATTATCTTCAATACTTATACTTAGGTGCTTACTTAAACGGTATAAAATAAATGACCCCTATTAATGGGGTCATTTCGAGGCTTTAGTACTTAAATTTTAATATAAACTCCTGCATCTTCTCAGACAGTACAGACAAGACCTCACTGGAGTTTAAGTTTGCTTCTATAGATGAAACCTGAGCCTCAACTGAGGCAGATGCCTCTTCAGTTGCAGCAGCGTTTTCTTCAGAGATGGCGGAGAGATTCTCCATAATGGATATAATACTCTCTTTTTTGAGCTCCATATTTTGGCTGGAGCTGTTCATATCGGCAATCACAGATTGCATTTTTTCAATAGTTGCTGCGATTCCCTCGAATTTTTGATTGGTACGATTCAAGCTGTCAGTTTGACTATCGACAACATTGCTCATTGCCTCGGTATTACTAACTGCTTCATTCGTCTTATTGCTTAGATCCTCGATTACTGCTGCAATTTCATTAGTGAATTCATTAGACTGCTCCGCTAGCTTCCGGATTTCCTCAGCGACGACAGCGAAGCCCCTGCCGGCGTCCCCTGCCCTAGCGGCCTCTATGGCAGCATTTAAAGCTAATAAATTGGTCTGCTCTGCAATGTTTCTTATCATCTCACTGGCTAGAACGATTTTTTCAGCAGCCGTATTGGTATTGATTATTAGCTCACGGGTTTCATTTGATTTTTGCCTACCAAGCTGATTTTTCTCAGTAAGCTCAGTGAGTATTCTGAAGCCATCATCCTTTAAGGCATTAACCTCCTGTGAAAAGTCAACCAATCTCAACAAGAGCTGTCTATCAGTATCCAGAATTTCACCTAGCTCGTTTATCCCTACAACACCCACCTCTACATCCTTTGCCTGTTCATAAGCCCCCCTAGAGATTTCGTTTATGGCCCTAGAGACCTCCTCAGAGGTATGAAGGCTTTGTTGGCTTTTTTCCTTTAGGCTTACGGATGCGCTACTAACCTCCTGAGAGCTGCTATGAACATTTTGAATGATAGACGAGAAGCTCTCTTGGAGGGCCATCAAGGCCTTAACCAGGATGCCCATTTCGTCGCCTCTTTTTCCGTACCGTAGCGCTTCATTATCAACGATTTTACTTAAATTATAATGGGATAAGGCTTCTACAATTTTTAATACCTTTTTTAGTGGATTAAGAACGATATAATCTAAAAGGACAAGTATTAAAATAGAGCCTGTAGCTAGATTAATAACAGTATTTATGTAAACTGAAAAGTCACCCTCTATGACATCAAATCTTTGAATGAAATTATTAATGTAAAGCGCAATCGTTGGACTTATGATTAAAACGACAACTAATCCAATTAACACCTTTAGCTTAATACCAAGCTTCGTCTTTATAATATTCTTATTACTGAGAAAACTGGATTTTTCCTTTAGATATTCCATTATTCATCCTCCTAATTATAGTCTGATTTGAGTTGATTATTTAATTCATAGCATAGTTCGTTTTATTCTCTATGAATTTTTTCTATCAGCAGGCATTATTTACTCAAGAATATCGGACTGATATAATCAATACTAACCTCCTATAATATTTTCTATGAGTAGATATTACCTGGATTTCTTTATTTGGTGCTTTCATCTATAATTCTGGGCTTCATTAAATAAATAGCTTAGCTAATTTTAGTTATCAGGTGATGTCATAGGTCAGGATTCTCTATATAAGTTTAGAAAGGCATGTGTTGTACAATTTAGTGGAGCTTCTTTTTTGCATCGATTGTTAATATGTCATTGATTAAGGAGATGTATTTTGAACCCTTTTTATCTCCCCGCAATACATCGGCTAAATAGCTTTCACTGACATTGATGTTCTGAGCTAAGCTCTTTTGCTGCATGTCCAATTCAATTAATCGCTTCTTTACCCAAGCACCATATGCTGTTAGCTTTCGTTTATTTTTCTGTTGCTTCATTGGTATCCTCCTCTTGGTAAGTGAGTCATTAAGAACCCCCCGTGAAGCTTTGTACTTTTTCATAACCCCTACAAAAGTCCCATTTATTTAAGGGATATTAGCTTTTCCGTAGATTTTGAATAAAATTACGCATATTTTAGTCGGAAAATTTTGAAACTATCTCCAGTGGATAGTTAGTTTTTGGAAATTTTGATTGTATTTTGCAGTTGATTCTGCTAAATTTTAAGTGTATATGTTCACTTTACATAAATTATATGTTCATAAAGGAACTTTGTCAAGCATCATGTTCTATAAAGAACACGCATCTTTGTGAGTTCATTTAAGAGATTAGGAGGAGGCTGAGTTTTTGAATACTTTAGGTGAAAGACTGAAATACCTACGAAAGGAGAATAACTTAAAACAGCAGGACATAGCTTCTGCCACCGGCATAGCCCGTAGTAACATTAGTAAAATTGAAAGCGATATTTTAAGTCCTACCAGCAACACCATCATAGCTCTGGCGAATTATTTTGACGTATCTACTGATTGGCTTCTATTAGGGAGAGAATCCAGTAAAGGGATTAGTCCATGCTATCAAGCATCAGAGATAGTCAGATTTACTTCTAGGCTGCCGAAGGCGCTTACTGGAGACATCATTCAATATATAGAATTTAAGGTTGCCCTTAATGCTGACAATATTCTTCCTGACCTTAGGGCAACTGCGACTGACTTTTCCTTAAGGCTTGAAGGTAAAAGTCTAATTCAAGATAAGTCTAATAATCAATTTATCTTTATAAAGAAGCTAAAGGAAAAGAACGAAGATATGGTGAAGTCAATTGCATTTGCAAGATTACAGGAGGAGGATGTCTTAAAACAAGCTGACATACAGCTCGTGGGGATATTACTCAACGAGAAGTAGTATTCTGTTGGATTCAGGGTGAATTTCTTCACCTTTTTTCATTGATATTATACTGGAATTATTATGCCATTCCATCATCATCTCCGGTTCCTCTGAGACCTATTTCACTATGACATAATGTCAGAGTTGATACTTTATTAATTTCTATTTCTTATGCCATTTTGAGGATGCAGAAAAATATATTAAAATAATTAGGTCCCATATTTCTTTAGGAAATACGGGACTTCAATAGTTAAGGTTATATGATTAGTTTATATTTACATCTCCTGTCTCCAAAAGTTAGGTGTCATTAAAATTAATAAGCTAAAGAGCTCTAATCTTCCTAATAGCATGAGTAAAGAAAGCAAAAGCTTAGATGGTACTGAAAATAGGCTATAGGTTCTGGTGGGTCCTACAAAATCAAACCCCGGTCCTATATTGCCTAAGGTTGCAGCTACAGAGCTGGCGGCACTAACTAAGCCAATACCCTCAAGTGAGATTAGTAGTGTTCCAACTATAAACACCAATACATAAAGAAAGAAAAAGCTTGTAATATTTGCTACGACATCACCTGAAAGTGTTTTACCTTGAATATTTACTGGTATTACAGCACGAGGATGCATGATCTTACCAAACTCTCTTTTAATCATCTTAAAAAGCACTAATAGACGTATATTTTTAATTGCTCCGGCTGTAGAACCAGCACAGCCACCGACAAACATTAATATAAACAATATGGCCTTACTGAAGGTGGTCCATTGATCATAATCTACTGTTGAGTAACCGGTGGTGGTTATAATGGAGCCGACTTGAAACAACACATGTCTAAAGGTTTCCATTAAAGAGGAATATAATCGACCGTTCAAGTTCAAGGTTATAAATATGATGCTGGCAGCGACAATTGTTAGGTAAAGCTTGAGCTCTGAATTTGAGAATATATCCCGCCACCGTCTTTTATAAGCATCGTAATATAAGGCGAAGTTTACACCAGAGGCAATCATAAATATTGCAATCACTGTTTCTATATAGCTGCTATTAAAGGCAGCTATACTATTGTTTTTAGTTGAAAAGCCACCAGTACCCACTGTTCCGAAGGTATGTATTAATGCCTCATACAGATTCAGGCCGCCAAACATCAAAAAAACGACCTCTAAAATAGTTATTGCTAAGTAGGCAGTATATAATATCTTTGCTGTATCCTTTATTCTAGGCACCAGCTTATCGGATATCGGGCCTGGGCTTTCGGCCTTAAAGATTTGAAAGCCGCCTACACCAATCATAGGTAAAATAGCGACAGTGAGAACCAAAATACCCATACCGCCAATCCAATGGGTAAAGGATCTCCAGAACAATATGCCCTTCGGCAATACTTCAATATTATCAATTATTGTTGCGCCTGTGGTTGTCAGGCCGGACACAGTTTCAAAAAAAGCATCTATAAAAGATGGTATGCTCCCAGAAAGAACAAAGGGTAAGGCACCAAAAACTGAAGCTAAAATCCAACCGAAGGAAACAATCATTAAAGCCTCCTTCGGTCTGATTCTTCTGGAGCTTACCTTTCTTTTAAACATTGGTACGCCAAAGGCCAATAATAAAAGTATGGAATGTAGAAAGGCTGATGTATCAGACTCCCCCATATAAATCGATATGCCTAAGGATGGCAGGAGGGCAACTGCTTTAAAAAGAAGCAGGCTTCCCAACACCTTTATAATTATTCCAAAATTCATTCAAAAATCCTCCTTTTGAAGGGTACATAAATCTCTCAAGTGTTGAAACTTCAGACTCAAGGCAGAACACGATTACTCTATCACCAGGGTGAATTATTGAATTACCATTTGGAATGATGACCTTTCCCTCATGCTCGATTGCACCAATAATTATCCCCTTTGGCAGGCCAAGCTCATATAGCATCTTGCCAACAATTTTTGAGTCTCTATTCACGATTATTTCAAGTACTTCAGCATTGCCTCCCAGTAGCAAAGAAAGGGATACCACCCTTCCGCCCTGAATAAACCTTAATATTTCGCTGGCTGTAATCATTATTGGATTGACTGCCAAATCTATTCCAAGCTTTTCGATGATAGGAATGAAGCTGGGGCGGCTGACCTTGGCCACTACTTTTTCAACGCCATATTGCTTAGCCAGTAGAGCTAAAAGCAAATTTTCTTCATCATAGCCAGTGACAGATACCATAGCATCCATTTCGGTAATGTTTTCCTCTGCCAGCAGATTTACATCTGAGCCGTCGCCATATATGACCAGGGCCTCGGGAATTTGTTCTGCTAAGTATTTGCAGCGGGCCTTGTCCTGTTCGATAATTTTTACAAGCACACCATTTTTAATTAGTTTTTGTGCTAGAAAATAGCCGGCTTTTCCTCCACCAAGTATTAAAGCCTTTTTAATATATTTTCTTGAGGATAGAATACCTGTTGATTTGCAGAAACCGTTAATGCTGTCCTTCTTCCCAATTAAATAAAGCGTATCCGTAGCATTTAATTCGACATCACCATGGGGAATAATGATATTACCCTCTCGATGAATAGCGGCAATAAGGATGGATTCAGGGATTTGAAGCTCTCTTATTTTTTTACCTGTAAAGCTGGGAATACTCTGAATTTTAATGTCCAGCATGGTTACCTTACCCTTGGCAAACTCCTCCATGTGCAATGCGTGACCCTTTAATAGATACTTTACGATTTCCTTTGCCATTGCCAGCTCAGGAGTCACTATATGGTCTATACCCATCTCAGCTTTTATAAAGCTAAGCTGTCTCGTGTACTCAGGATTACGTACCCTTGCCACCACCATTTTACAGCCTAAGCGTTTAGCCATTGAGCAAATCAATATATTGCTTTCGTCGCTGCTGGTGGCGGCTATTAGTAGATCAGCTTTAGACGTATTCATATTTTCAAGAATATCAAGCTGCATACCATTCCCCTTTATAGTAAGGACATCCAGCTGGTCACTGGCCTTTTCTATTGCTCTAGCCTCAATATCCACTATGGTTACATGATTGTCTTTTTGAGATAGGGATTCTGCCAGCTTAAAACCCAGTTTACCTGCGCCTACAATGATAATTTGCATTTTTTCAATCCTTTCATGCTTTATACTAAAATACATAAAACTCCTCTTAAAAGCTTTATATCCATTTTATCATAGTTATTATAAAATTTACACGAATAGTGCATGATTTTCGAGCATAATTAAAGGCCCTTATAAAAGGACCCCTAATGTCGCTATTCTATAGTAATTTTTGAAACATTCTTAATCCACCAATTAGAGCCTTTGCCGTCTACCACCAGATATACCAAGCCATCCTCTTCGGTTAAATCCTTACCGTCAACCTTTACCGCCAGCAGACACCCTTCGTTTTCCAATTCAAGGGAGGTATATTCCTTTGAATAGCCATCAGCTGCCTCTACTATAACCAAATTATAGTCCTTTACCTCCAGATAATCCAAGAAGGCCTTAAAGCTTACACCATGCCAAAGCTGCTCCTGCTCCGTTCCATCCTTTTTCTTCATTGTAGCCTTAGCATCAACAGTGCCCATCTTATCAACATCTAGATCTGTAAAGCTAACTGCTTCATCTCTAACGCCCTCTACGGTTATAGACCAGGCAGGCTCCTTGGCGGCGGCAACAGGCTCTTCCTTGCTGCAGCCTACAAAGACCAATAGTGACATCATTAAAATCATTACCACAGCGATTTTTTTCATTTTCAGCACCCCACTTTTAATTTTTTTAAACACTTACTGTATATAAGCCTTGCTTAATAAGACTTAATTACCTATCCTTATATTTATTGCAGCCCCCTCCTGGTACCCCTCCAGCTCCTTAACTACCCCAAGAATTGTATTTAATAGTATGCTTTTGACAAAGGGAACCATTTGTATTTCCTTGTCATTTATTTTTAAGTGTATGCCCCCCTTCTCAATGCTGCAGTCCTCCCTTTTAGCTTCACCTCTAAGGATTTTATAGGCTAATTCCTCACAGCTGGAGCCACAGCTGCTGCAGCATTCCTTTGGAAATTCCGGAAGCTTATCGAAAACCTTTTCTTCTATTAGGTCCACCAGTGCTTCAATATTACTCATAGCATTTATCACCGGCAGCCCCTTATACACCGTCAGCTCCTTTGCAATCTGACCGGATATTGCAAATACACTGTCATCCAGCCTCTCATCAATTTCCTCAATTGTGTGGGCAGTTATTATTTTAGGGACATTTGAATCGGTAACACCCTCAAGGACGACATAATCGTGGTGATAAAAACGGAGTATTTCCTCTATTGACAGCATTCTTTTATACAGAATATCCGTTTCATTATAGCCCCTGGCTGTAATCAATTGAGAGCCAGCCCGCCAGTGCCTGTCGGTATTGCTTCCCACCTGATCTATAGCGAATTCCTCAAAATGTATTTCCTTTACAGAACCTACAGAATACCTTCTCCTAGTCAATTCCCTTATGATATTTTCTATGGTGGTGGTCTTGCCGGACAAGGTTATTCCAAATACAGAAAACACCTTCATTTTGATACCTCCTTAATAATGCATATATATGTAAAAGACAGCTGAAGTCAAGCTCAGGCTAAGTAGAATAAAGGCATAATCCATATGCTTCATTTTAAGTGTCCTCAGGCTGCTCCTTTCCGGATAGGCTCTAAAGGCCCGTAGCTCCATAGCCATAGACAGCTCCCTCCCCTTAATTAGAACACTGGAAACCATCGGCATAAGCAGGTAGGAGTAGGTCTTTATCTTTCTCTTCATTGGTATTTTTTTTAGCTCTACACCTCTCAGCTGAAGGGCGACAAAGGTGTCCTGTATTTCTTCTGCCAAAAGGGGGAGAAATCTTATGCCTATAGATACCATAAAGGCAAGCTCATAGGGCATTTTCCATTGAATTAGCCCCTGCACGATATCTCTGGAGCTGGAGGTGGTAAGTAAGGCGGCTGATAGGACTATTATTGATATCCTAAGCAAAACTCCAACTCCCCTCTGCAGTCCATAGGTAGATATAATGGTAATATGACCTATCGAAAGCAAAGGTGTCCCGGCATTAGTAAACAAGCTCTGCAGCATAGCAATAAATATAATAACTGAAAGAACCTTCTTTATTCTTCCAATACTCCTTGAAGAGTGGAGCTGGAATAACCAGGCCACCAGCAAGGTTGCTACCAGCAGGGCCAGCATAAAGCTAAGCTTCTCCAGAAATACAGCCAGAGTAGAAATGCAAATAACAATGACCAGCTTTGCCCTTGGGTCAAGCCTTAGTGAAGGTATCACTTTTAATCACACCTCCTTCAAGGACGATAATTCTATCTGCAAGCCTATTTATAAATTCCTCATCATGGGTTATTACTGCCATCCCTACGCCTTTCGCTCTTTGTGCAAGCAGCAGCTCAGATAAAACTCTCCTTCTTACCTGATCAAGTCCTGTAGTTGGTTCATCAAGGACTAAAAATTTTGGTTGATTTACTAATATTGAAGCCATAGCCAATCGCTGCTTTTCACCTCTACTCAGAAAAAATGGAAATTGATTTATGAGGGGGAGAAGCTGAAATAGCTCCAGCAGCTCCGTGACTCTATCCTGTTGGGAAGAGTCTTTTTCATTGTTTAATTCCAATGAAAGGGAAAGCTCCTCGCCTACTGTTGAAGTAAAAATTTGACGCTCCGGCTCCTGAAATAAATAGCCGATTTGCTTGCCGATTTCGCCAAGACTCATTTGACTGGTTTTACGGCCATCAATAAATATACTGCCGCTATCGGGCTTTAAAATACCCACCAGCAGCTTGCCGAGGGTCGTCTTTCCGCTGCCATTGTCTCCTCTTATGACGGTAAATTGGTTTTGACGCAGGGTTAGGCTGATAGCCTTTAATATCTCCTCTCCCTTTTTATAGCCGAAGCTGACCTCTGATACATGTATGAACATACCATTCTCCTTTACTATTAAAAGCTGCCGCTATACGCTATCAAAGCACCTTGCTTTAAGTGCAAAACTCTATCAGCAAGGACAATATTATTTAAATCATGCTCTATCATAATAATTGTTTTTCCTTTGCTTTTAAGGTCCCTTATCTGCTGTTGGATCATGGCCTTACCCCTACTATCCAGCTGAGAGAGGGCCTCATCAAATATCAATATCTCTGGATTTAAAGCTAATACAGCTGCCAATGCAATTAACTGCTTCTGGCCACCGGAAAGGTGATGAGGATTTTTATAGCGATGCTGTAGCATCCCAACCATGGAAAGAGATTCAACCACTCTTTTCTCTATTTCTGGCTGGGGCAAGCAGAGGTTTTCAGGCCCGAAGGCAATTTCATCCTCTACAGTGGGAGAAAAAAGCTGATTATCGGGATTTTGAAATACAAAGCCCAGCCTGCAGGCCACCTGAGGAAGGGTCATCTCTGTAATTGGTTTGCCTTCTAATAATATCTCTCCCTTAAGCTCACCTGGGTATATCCTTGGTATTATTCCCGCTATACAATAGCAAAGGGTACTCTTTCCGCAGCCGCTTAAGCCTACTAATGCAATGACCTCCCCCCTCCCGATGGTCAAGCTGATATCCTTCAATATATAATCAGAGGCAGCTTGATGACGAAACCAAAGATGACTTATCTCAAGATGGTTTGTCATTTTACCTCAAGCTCCATAAGAAACTTCACCCATCGCTGTCCAAAGGCATCCTGCCGTATGACTAATTGGTATGGTCCAGAGCCGCCATCTTCCTTTCTTCCGAGAGGCTCTCCCTCTCGTTCATAGACAAGATATACATTATCTACCGCCATAACCTCCTCTACGGAGAGAGCAACCGTATACCCATCTACAGCCTTTGCTATAATTTGCTTTTTATCACCAGCTGAAAATCCCAGCTTTTCAAAGAGCATTCTGACCTCCACGCCCTTATACGTCAGCTCTACGGGGTCCTTACCACTGCTTTTGAGGGTGGCGGGGAATTCCTTTGCCTCCAGCTCCTTGATTACTGAAAAATCCAAGCGTCCCACCTCTTTATCTTCACTTTTTACGATTATGATTGCATCCTCCTGAAGCTTGGCCTTACTTGCGATGTCTCCTCTGTTCAAGTATGCAGCCACAGCCATTACAGAAGCAATAATCAACAGTATGATGACTATTTTTTTCATTGTCCTTCACCTCCATCATAAACGATATATGGCACAAACATATCCTGATACCTTAAGGTGCCATGGGAGCCGCCCTCATCTGTCTCGTGCATCCCATGATCCGATATAATTATGATTTTACCATCCCATAGCCGAGACAGCTGCCTGACATATTCGTCCACCTGCTGTATCTGGTTTAGCGTTCTAGTATCAGTGTCGCCGTAGCTGTGACCTCTGTCGTCAATCCCATGAAAATGCACCAGCATAAAATCATAATCTACCTGAAGTAGCGCCATAGCAGAAGAGAAAACCTCTTCATCGGTGGTGCCGCTGTTGTCTGAATCCAGATTTAAAATAGGCTCTGTTTCTGTATTCAAAATCTTTATATTTCCTTCTACTAAGGCATTTTTTTTGCCTAAGGCTGTGGCCTTTCCAAAGATGCTCTCCATCAGCATATCCTTTTGCTGCCTTGAATAAACACCGTTTTCCTCAGGCGTTTTACCTGTAATCATAGCGGCAAAGCCTGCATTTGTTACCGGCTGATATACAGTCATCACCTTCGAAGCCTCAGGCAAGCTGCTGATAAAGGGTGCATAGCCCTCTGCCTTAGCCAGCTGATACTGATGATAGCCAAAGCCGTCTAAAAACAACAGCATTACTTTATTTCCCTGCTCCAAATAATGAAGGGAATCATAGTAGGCATCAGTGGTCCTGCCTATGGTGGGATTTATAACTAATCCCTTGACATTATCTATTCTTTTTTCACGGCTTATGGTGCTGTAGGTAATTGAATTATCCATCAGCTGTAGATATCCTTCGTTGCTGAAGAATGTCTCCTCTCCCTTGCTGCCGATAACTAAAATCCCATCAGAGGCAGAATGCTGATAGAGCCTTGACAGCTCAAGAACTCTTCTTGTCGTGTATACAGTTGTCTCATAGCCTTTGTTTTCATCAGCCACTCTGGAGGTTCCTTCAGAATAATATTGAAGCGTATGACCATTAGTCAAAAGCTCTCCGATGCTATAGGATGCGAGGTTCTCCTCTGATGAAATGATATTGAAGCCTGTGTCCCAGCTTTCACCTTCGACCTTGATAATAATCTCTTGGATGTGCTTGATATTGCTGCTTATGGGATGCTTTAATTGGATAGCCTCCCAGCCGTTTTCTTCTGAAAAGGCAATATAGCTTTCTTCTATGGTGCTGCTATGTACCATAGCCATTAATCCGTCGCTGCCTTTGATATATATATCATAAAAATCTGATGCAGGTTGACTATCCTCTAAAAGCAGCTTCAGAGGAATAGCTGAGAGCGCCGTGCCCTTGTGTTGAAGCTTAGTGCTTATAGCTTCGGGATAGCTATTGATGGATAGCGGATTTGCAACATCGCCTATGACTTTGAAGACAGGCGTATATGTAGAAATACTGTTGACCGTTGTAGCCTTAAGTATACTAATGGATAGAAGGCCTATTAATAATACAGCTGTGTAGAAAAAAAGTTGTTTGTATTTCAAAGCTTTCCCCCCTTACATTTGATAGTGGGTCAGATGCCATTTCTTAAAATGTATAATTACCGAGCTGGCTATTAGGCCACCGATGCCTCCTGAAAAGGCGGCAGCTGAAAGACTCAATAAGAGCGGGATCATCGGCAGCCTGAAAAAAACCACATTGACTAAAAAGGTACCACTGATATTTGCCGCAATCCCGGCGGCAAAGCAGCAGCCTTTGCAGCAGCCTCTATGACCCGACAGCAGAAAAATAGCGTCTACAGCCAGTCCCGGAAGGGTATAGGTAAAAAAGCTCATGGCGCCATGGGTTCCAAAAATCCCCATTGTCAAAACCATTATGGACTGTACCAATGCAATTAATGTTGCAGCCCCCGGCTTTCCCACCAAGCCAGCCCCCAGTACAATCCAAAGCATATAGAAGCCTCCGGCAATAACACCGCCAGGGATATACAAGGGTCCGGTAATTATATGGGCCAGAGGGACAACGATTGGCTTTATGGCAATGCCGATGGCAGCCATCAATGCAATTATCACCAGGTCAAACATAGAGAAGGATGCAATCCATCTTTTAAACATAAAATCACTCCTCTATTGTTGGGCCGTTTTTATGGCAAACAAGCCCTTTACATTGGTATTTTTAGGCAGGCCGTCGAATTTCACGGAAATCAGGCCATCCTCACTGATAAAAAGAATTCCCTTTTCAATGTCTGCTGTTTCAATAATAACCTCATAGCCATCTGCTGCTGTAAAAATGTAGCTATCAGAGGGGTTGATGCTTAGTTCCTCAAAGAGCCTATGGAGAGGTATTCCCTCCTGATCGTCAATTGTGGCCCTGTCGGTAATTGAAAGCCCGCTGGCTACAGAGTAATATGCCCTCTCGCCTGCTGAGAACCACAGTATATTCTTGACATGCATCCCCTTTGGCAGGTCTGGAGATAAAAATAATGGCGCATCTGTACCGGTATGTTTTATATAGCCGCTATTAAAAACTTCAGCTGTTTCACTTTTCAAGAGTCCATCCTTAGCCTTAATGATGATACCGTTACTCATTTCCTCAGCAGAGAAAAAGTCCTTTCCAGCAATGGCTGAGTCTACACTTTCATAGTAGGTATAGTCTACAGAATCGTATGTATTTACTGCCTCCTCCAGAAATAAAATCTCATTTATGGCGGCCTCGGCCTTGGTGCCTGTAAATTCGATCTGCTCAAGGTTCCTTACCCAGTACATTGCTCTTTCTTCGGGTATAATGGCTCTGATGGGCATGCTTATTTCATCCAATGGCTCGCCATCAACCCTGTAGCCTAGTATAATATCCCTATTTTGCAATATCTCTGAGGGAACCTCTACGGAGTATCCATCTCCTGCCACAAGCCTTAGGGCAGTATAGGATTTTTGACTTTTCCCCTTGCTCTTCAGCAGCTCCTCCAACAGAGCACCCTCGATAATAAAGGTGTTTTCAGCTCCACTGGAATTAACTGAGGTTACCTCCTTGCTAATAGCCGGCAGCGTCATTAATTCCTCTAAATCGACCGCCACCTCAGCGGCCTCTAAGCCAACTAAGGTAATTTTTCCTGCGGCTATTTCCTCCTGCTCAAGACCTTTAACAGGGTTTGAGGTGCTACAGGCTGTGGAACTGATTAGTATGAAAGCTATGAGTAATAAAATTGAAGCTCTTTTCATCTTATAACCTCCCCTTTTATTTTCATATAATTTTCAGAGGCAGCATTCACCCCATTAATTACCGCCTGACTGGTTTTTGTAGCGCCGGTTATGGCAACGATCTCATTATCTGCTGCAGCCATTAGCTTAACCAGCTTAAGGGCTTCTGTGGTGGTTTTTCCTTTAAATCTATTGAGAAACCAATCCTCAGTTACATAGCCGCCATAATCGTGGGTCTCCTTATGGTCCAGTATATTTATAGCGGTAAGCGTATCTCCGGCTAGGTTTATTGATACCATCATCCTGATGTTATCCTTAAAGCCCTTCTCTTCCACCACTTGTATAAGCTCACCTTCTGTTGTATAGACCTCCTTTATCCCGGCTGTCTCGTATTCTGTGAGCCTGGTAACATTTTCGGCTCCGCTTACCTCAAGCACCTCTTTAGAAATTGCTTTATGATTACAGCCCAGCTGCATAAAGGCAAACAGCATTATCATAACCACCTTAAATAGCCTCAAGCCTTCACCCCATTCCTACGATTAATAAACACTAAGCTGCTGCTTGGTGCAGGTATGCCATATTTGCCTGCCAGCTTTGTCATGGGGCATTGAATAGACCAGTAGAACCTTTTGGTGGTTCAGTAGAACCGCCTTAACCTTCTCACCTAATACGACCTCCTGGTGGGCTTCAAGAATCCTACCCTCCAGGCTTTGAACCTTGGTAATATTTGAATTATCCAATATGTCTCCAACCCTCAGCGTATTGCCTTCTATAGGAAAGTAGATTTTTCCCTTGAATCTGCCATCATTTCCACTGAGTCGAAGGGCTACTCCCGCCAATGCCCCAATAACACCACCGCCAGTGCCACCATGCTCAGAAAGATGTATGTCGAGCCTGAAGGCGGTTTCATAAGCCAATGCCTTTGATAATATCTCCTTCTTGGCCCTGAAGCCATAATTCATTAGCTCAAGCTGATCTTTAATGCTGCTGATTTCAGCAATGCATAGACCGGGATCAGAGCCCTCAGCACTGTTACTTAATAGAAAATCCTCAGCAAAGCACTTTAAGCTCTGAAATATGGGATCTCTATGCTCTATGATGAAGCACATTGCACTATTGTGGGAGGTGTAGGGTATATCGGGGTGGAAATAAAGCTGATGTCTGGTTATGTCGGAGCATTGCCCCAAACCCATGCTTTCTAGTTCCTCTATCATTTGCCTTGCCAATTCCCCAGTGCCTCTTGTCTCTAAATTATCTGTATCATCAATACAAACAAAGGTTTTCATCAGCAGCTCTCCTTATCTTATCTACTATTTTTAGGCTCCCGCATGCCCTTGCCTTCCAGAATATCTGAAATTTCATCATTGCTTAGCTCCAATCCCAAAAAGCGCTTATAATATTCACCTGTTTCCTTCTCCATATCGATGTGCTGAAAATCCTCAGGGTATAAAAGCTTTGAAGTCCATAGAATTGCCAATGGTGTCTCCAGTGAACCGGGATGTCCCCAACGGGATATGCCATTAGGGATTTGGTATACCCTATTTTCCTTTACAGCCCTTAAAGAAGCCCATTGGGGATTGCTGAGAATATGCTCTGGTATCCCTGCCTCGTTGGCAATAATTATGTCTGAATCCCATAAATAAATCTGTTCGATAGTGGCGAAGGACTTGTCACCGGAGATTCTTAAGTCGGCATCGATAGATACGTTTATTCCTCCGGTTACCGCTATCCAATCTGCTGGAAGACTGTTTTTGGTGTCTGTCCTCACAGCCTCATTTACGGAATGGTATAGAGAAATTCTCTCTTCAACAGGTATTTGATTTGTGATTTCCTTGGTTTCATCAACAACCCTTCTGTAATATTGAAGATATTCCGCCGCCTCTGACTCAGCGCCGATAACCTTACCAATTGTTGCGATAGTGTTCATTTGCTCTTCCATGGAATAGAAATCTATGACGACATAAGGGATATTAAATTTATCCAGCTTGGCAACCTCGCCTTCATTTAAAGCGGTATCCGTCTTGATAAAGACCACGTCAGGTCTACAGGCCAACAGCTCTTCAATATTTATTGCACCTGAGCTGAAGGGTACCGGCAATTCCTGAATATGGGGATACATGGCAGTAAGCACCTTATCTCTTTGCAGCCCCCCCACTACTGCAACTATGTCAGAGCCTCTCCCCATCATAGCAACAGCATGTCCGGTAAAGGCATAGCCACAGGCTATTCGCTCCACTGGTATTGGGATAATCACCTCTCTGTTTAAGTAGTCCACTACCTTTATGTAATCTGTGGGCTCCTTTGGCACCACCTCCGCTGTCTTGCCCATGGTATCTGAAGAGCATCCCTGAAGCATCAACACAATAATCAGTACAGTTATAATTGCAGAAACCTTGGTATTAAAGTATTTCACTCAACAACCTCCTCCGATCGTGTTTATTTGTCCTTTACTATGGATAAGGGCACTATTTGACGTAATGCGGTATTATTATCCAGACTACAATCTAAGACCCTCGAGTTAATGCCATATATGCTTCTTACATTTTCCTCATTTAAAATCTCTCTGGGCTTTCCTATCCTTTCAAATGCACCATTGTTCATTAGTGCCAAATTGGTCCTAAGACCTTTTGCTTCGAAATGATAGGCATGATTTGGAAAATGCGTTGCCATGAGGATTGATATGCCGTTGTTCTTTACCAGCTCCTCTATAATCTCCAGCAAAAGAAGCTCATTTTTGAAGTCCAGATGAGATGTCGGCTCATCCATTACAATGACCTTAGGCTGTTGGGCTAAGGCTCTGGCTATCATAACCATTTGACATTGTCCACCGCTAATTTGGGTATAGGGGGTATCTGCCAAGGCTTGAATACCAACCCATGACATTGCTGCCATGGCAATCGCTCTATCCTCCTTGGAGGGTGCTGTAAAGGGAGATGTCCTATAGGCTCTGCCCATAAGTACAATATCCTTGACCAAATAAGGAAAGGTTCTATGATGAACCTGAGGGACATAGGCCAGCCTTTCTGCCAATTTTTTTGCTTCTATGCCCTGTAGCCTCAATCCATCAACCACTATTTCGCCGCTATCCGGCCTTAAAAGCCCCAGTATGCAATCCAATAACGTCGTTTTTCCGCAGCCGTTGGGTCCAACAATACAAAATATCTCTCTTTCCCCCACATTAAGGCTCAGGTTAGAAAACACTTGCTTATCGCTATAGCTGAAGGAGGTATTTTTTACTTCAATTTGATGTCTCATGCTACCATGCACCTCCCTTGGTTTGCTTCAATAGATAGATGAAAAAGGGTCCTCCAATTAGGGAGGTCAGAATTCCAATAGGCACTTCACCGCTGATGATGGTTCTGGAGACATTATCAACAATGATTAAAAAGCTGGCCCCCAGTGCACAGCTTATGGGGATAAGGGCTTTGTTGTCATTGCCTACAATCATCCTTCCGATATGGGGAATGATTAAGCCCACCCAGCCAATGGTTCCACTGACACAAACTGCACCGGCGGTAGACAGCGTGGCAAAGCAAATGGCCATAAGCTTGTCCAGCTTAACATTAATCCCCAATGTTTGTGCTTCTCGATCCCCCATTGATAGTACATTTATCCTCCAACGAATCAAATTAAGGCCAATAACACCCACCAGCATTGGCGGTGCACCTATTAGCAATTCCTGACTGCTGGCGGAGGCAAGGCTTCCCATCAGCCAAAAGGTAATGGCTGGCAGCTGATTAAAGGGATCTGAAACATATTTAATCAAGGATATCAGGGATGTAAAAATTGACGATACAACTACCCCACCCAAAATCAGCATGATGGTAGGGGTTGAATTATAGATTTTACCTATCATATAGCTAAAAAAGACAGCCACTCCGCCAAATAATAAAGCAAAGATATATACCAGATGTGAGGCGGGCGAGAGCAATAATATAGCCAATACTGCGCCAAAGCCTGCTCCGGAGCTGACCCCTAATATACCTGAATTAACCAGAGGATTTCGGAAGAGCCCCTGAAAGGCAGCACCGCTGGCAGCTAGTGAAGCCCCCACTAGGCCAGCAAGGATAGCTCTCGGCAGGCGTATCTCCCAAATAATCGTATAATATGTATCCTCAAGACCATTAAGCTGTCGGAATATCGGATATACCAGAATATTTGGCATCTCTTTGAGGGGAACAGGATATCTGCCTATAAAAAGGGTAAGGAAAACCAGTGCTATAGGTGAAAGGAATATTATAGCCGCCCGTATAAACATTTTCTTCTGCTTCATTCTTTCGCTCCCTTCTGTGGGGTATTGTAGACTCTCTGCCCTAGGCTACAGTACCTTGTAGACCATCCTTTCCCTTCTCCAGGAATCTATTATTTTGTTTACCACCTCCATGGAGTAGCTTGTCTTTCTTCTATGGGCTATCACGGTGATTTCCTTCCGCATGGCTCTAATAACCACCTCTGTGTCCAGCAGCAGCTCCTTAGAGAATATCCGAATCAGCTTTTCGGTAAAGCTGCATCTCCATTCAGTAAATTCTGGGGTATAGGTTAATAAAAAGGCACATAGCTTACCTACATCTGCTTCAATAACACCAGGATGGGTATTTTCAAAGTCAATACCATAAATTTTTCCTTGTGAATAAATGAAATTCCTTAGATTCACATCCTCCTTAACATATAGCCGCTTTTTCCATTTTCTCATAGCTTGATAAAAACTCAGAAGCCATTGGGCCAGCTGATTAATGGTTTGATAGACCTCCTCAGAGCTGCAGGTAACTTCACTTTCCTCCAAGCTGAGAATTCGATCCAGCATAATTTCTCCTGCTATATACTCCATAATAATCAGATTATTACTTGTAAAATATATATCAGGGACCATCACCTCATATTCCCTAAGATGCCTTAATAAATCAACCTCCTTATTAAAGCTGTATCTGGAGCGCTTATAGAATTTCACAGCCAAATTCCAAGGAATATTCCCCTCTCTATAGGCCTTAATAAAGTAGACATCATTATTTTTACTGTAGAATTTTTCATTAATCTGTATTGATTTTATTTGGTTCTCTTCGTAAAATCTTTCGGGTATTAGCATCTAATCACCTACCTTAGTATAATTAAATCTCTAGCTAGGGGCGGTATACAATCAAAAATGTTAAAGAGCTCCTAAATAATGAGATAGGAGCCCCTAGCTATGCAGATTGACGACATGCATAGATTTGAATTCTCCTTTCCAAAGGGAGGCTTTGACGTTTCCGTCAAAGCCCATCGGTCCAGCCTCATGGGATAACCGTTAGAGGCGTGGACTCGGAGCTGTATTAAATTCCATAAAAAAACACTCCTGGTGGGAGTGTAATAATATCAAAAAGTCCTTTGATTGATTATTACTCCTTTCCAGCGGGAGGCATCATCGTTTCCGATAATACCCATAGGTCTCTTTTTCATGGGCCAAAGCCTTTAGAAAAAAGAACTCGGAGTTAGTTAAATTCTTCACTATATTTTG
Organism: Clostridiaceae bacterium; assembly: GCA_018432235.1. GTDB lineage: Bacteria > Bacillota > Clostridia > Peptostreptococcales > Natronincolaceae > M1-B18. The sequence goes on from JAHDLO010000015.1 coordinate 408,278, forward strand.
CTTATTAATTCTATTTCGACAATTCTTTAAATATTCCTGCTGGATTTTTAAAAAGTTTCAGCTCTTTGTCAAAATATATGATCTGAAAAAAAAAGACACTAATTAGATGAGTGTCTTTATAAAACAAGGTACTAGTCGAATATAACGGTTACGACTTCCGCACTTTGTAGATTCATTTGTATATATTCATTTTTGCTCGAGAAATAAATAAAATTATCTATAACATTAATCATTTGAGTATAACCCTCATAAAGCAGCTTTTCCTCTGTTGTGTTTATATTATAGGCCATGAGGCAATGGCCATCCGGAATGCTATTGACTCCGATAAATAGCCAATCATCTGATACGTTTATTGAATGATAAATGCCATTCGCCTCTAAAATGGTTGCTTCTTCAGTGCCATCCGTCTTAATACGCTTAATATCCCCTGTATTTGAAATATAATATATCCACTCCCCCTCTGTCACCATGAAGCGTGCTGCTTCATGGCCTATTGCCTCCCTAACCTTGCCGTCGGCGGATATTTTGTATATTCTTCCCTCTTCTGTATAATTCAAATAGTATATCCAATCCTCATCTAGACTCAAATACATGGCTTTATCATCTGTTAAGCAAGTAATATCCTTTGTTATTAGATCAAGTCTATAAATGCCTTCTTTGGCTTCGTCATTTTGAATTGCTTGACTATTGACCTTTGCTTCTGTCCCACCATGGCTAATACTGCCAATAACAGCATAGTATATAGCAATTCCGTCTATATTAATAGCACCCACATGGTCGTCGATAAGCCTTTCTAAAGCTGTGCCGTCGAGTTTTACTCTGTAGATACCACTATTTCCCGTCTCGTCGCTTCGGGTGTAAATCCAATCATCAGCTATGGATATACCGAAAAAGCTCCCCGCCAATATCATCTCGGATTTTGAAATATCCTTCTCGAATCGATAGATACCATCGGCACCAGGGATTGCCATATAATTAAAGCCCTTATAATTAGTTACTACCTGACCATTAGCAATATTTGAGGAATTGCTTTGGGTTAAGCTGTTTGAATTGTCGTTACCCCTACAGGCGGTTAATACTGTTAAGATAATACATACTACTATGAGCTTTTTAAGCATAATGTATCCTCCCGATTTATATGACAAAATGCTATGATTACTTTGCAATCAAATATCTCATTCCTACTGTAAAACGGCTAAAGCCCAAGCCTTCGTAATAGGGCACCAAATCTTCCTCACAGAGGAGCTGTATATGCAGGCCTGACCTTTGACATTCCTCAATCATCATTTTGCACAATTCAGCGGCTATCCCTTGACCTCTATGGTCCTTCAGCACCCCTAGACCGCATATATACCCGTTGGTTATACCATCGGAGATAATTCTGCCGGTGGCGACTAATCGGTTATTGTCATAGCAGCATACAACCCGCCAGCTATTCTTCATGGCTGAGTATAATTTCTCTGAGTCCAGCCCCAAAAAACGATTCCAATCCAAAGCTTCATACAGGTCATACAGGTCTTTCTTATCCGGAATCTCAATTTTATAATGCAGCATTGCTACCTCCATCCTATCGTCTTATGATTCTAGCATAGTTATTTTGAAAATTACCAGGCATTCTAAAGGTCTAATCCACCATACCTATTTTGCTAATGGGGAACAATCTGAAATATGCCTTCCCAATGATGGTTTCTTCATCTACTAAACCAACCTCTACACTTCTGCTGTCCTTGCTGCCGTTTCTGTTATCTCCCAATACAAAGTACTTTCCTTTAGTCACCTGAACCTTTATATCGACAGATTTTATATCGGCTTCAATGAGGTAGTCCTCCTCCAGCTGTATGCCATTAACATATACAAGGCCATCCTTTATTTCTACGATGTCGCCTTCTATGCCGATTACCCGCTTAATATAATTCTTTGCATCCGGCTGATGCTGAAAAACAACTATATCACCTCTCTGAGGGCCATGAAGCTTATATATTGCCTTGCTCAGCAGCAAGACGTCATAGTCCTCCAGTGTTGGATACATTGAGGCGCCTGAAACCACCGTCGGCAGTGCAAATATAGTTATAAGCATAGCTAGAGCAAGGGAATATCCTATAGTCTTCAGCCATTCAAAGGCCTCTTTCTTAAATTTTTCTCTATTCATGTTTTCAGCTCCTATTTAAGTAAAATAATTTTAAAGGTTTGAATTTCCTCATATCACCCCTATACTATATATTATTCTATTTTAAAGCTGCTTTTCCTTTATATTACAAATATTTATAAATTGCAAAGGATGCAAAAATAAATAAAAAACGCACTGTATTATAGATGATATACAGTACGTTTAATAGATTTAAAAGAAGCGCAATGCCTCTACCGGGTCTTGATTTGCAGCGCTATATGCTGGATACAGACTGGAGATCAGCCCCATAAAGATAGCTAAACCGACAGCCAGCACAATCGTACTAAAATGCCATTGTACTACAATTTCTCTCCCCACCAATAGCTCACCAGAATAATTCGCTACCAGCATGCCAAAGAGGTAGCCCAGGATACCACCTCCGATACTTATTAAAAGGCCCTCCAGCAATATCAGCTTGGCTATATCTAGTTTTCTAAAGCCAAGGGCTCTAAACACACCGATCTCTCTGGTTCTTTCTCTTACGGAGCTGAACATGGTTAGCCCTACCACCAGCATACCTATAAGCAGCACCAGGACAGATATCGTCATACCAAATCTGACCAAACGTGTCAGCATTTCATCTCTTCTCAGGGTCTCCTGCCTCATGCTGGTGATTTGCGTATGAGGGAGAGCTGCTTCTAGCTCCGACAGCAGTTTCTCCTCCGATGACAATGAATAGTCCACCGCCATTTCGATCACTGTGATTTCATCAGGTCTATTTAAAAGTTCTTGTGCCACCGTTAGGCTCATGTAAATCTGATTATCCTCACCATTGCCGCTTTCAGCCAGTATACCATAAACCTCAAATTCTTTCCCTTCCAGCTGTAGGACAGAACCCTCCGTCAGCCCCAACGAAGCAGCCGACATAGAGCCGACAATGACTTGATTGTCATTGAGGCTGAGCAGCGCCAATTCCTGTCGAGATAAATCCAATGACTGGAAGCTCATATTCTTATCGCCTTCTTCGGCATTAGCCTTAATGTCGTTGTCAGCCTCGGCTTCATTATCATTTTTAAGCCGCAGCCATGGCTTTATTGTAAACTCCTCCTGAAGATTAGCACCAACAACCATAGCTTTTTTATGATTTTCCAGCTTTGCCAGCCCCATAAGCTTTGGTGAAATAATTTTAATCATTTCCTTTGAGGACACTGAAGCTACTGTTGTCACATCCTCATTCGTCAGCTGCTCTACATCATACATTATCTCAGGCAAAGTTATTCCGCCATAGGAAAAGGCCAGTCCGCCTGCATCAGGGGTAATTACCACATTTACCCCAAACTCTGAAGCCTGACGGGTCATTTCAAGCTTCATGGCATCAACTACGCTATAAACTGAAACTATGGTTCCAATACCAATAATTAAACCCAATAGCACAAACAGCAGCTTAAGCTTTCGACGCAGGAGATTATTGATTGAAATATTATAGAGCTTCATTTTATCCCCTCCGCTATAGTATCGTATTGTTCATTGTGGTGATTAGCTGTTCATCATGGTTAAGGAGACGACCATCCTTCATCATGATGGTACGGCTCAAATATTTAACATTATCTGGATTGTGAGTTACCATCAGCACGGTAAGCCCTTCCTCATTCAGCTTTTGAAAAAGCGCCATAATTTCATCGCCTGTTTTAGTATCAAGGCTGCCGGTGGGTTCATCGGCTAGAATTAGAGGTGGCTCATTCACAATTGCTCTTGCGATTGCAACCCTCTCCTGCTCTCCTCCTGATAGCTGATTAGGCAATCTATTTAGCTTGTTACCCAGGCCTACCCTTACGAGGGCTTCCTTCGCCATTTCCTGCTTCTCTTTATTTGACCGCCTTGTGGTGGTTAAAGGCAGCATTACATTTTCATGGGCAGTCAAATAGGGTATTAGCTGAAATTGCTGAAAGACAAAGCCAAGATATTCCCTTCTGAAGTCGGCCCTTTTTTCCTGTGATAAGCTATAGAGATCTATACCGTCAATTTCTATTTTTCCAGATGTCGGGGGATTAAGCGCCCCTATGATTGATAATAATGTGCTTTTTCCTGAGCCAGAATGACCCATGACACTTACAGATTCTCCCTTTTTTATAGATAGGGATACTCCTTTTAAGGCTTGCACCTCATCCCCCATAGATCTATAGGTTTTTATGATATTATTTATAGAAATCATTATTTCAGACATAGTCTGCCTCCCTTGTTATCGTCATTATAGCTTTAAATAAATCGAATTGCTTCTGCAGGATTTAATCTGGCAGCCTTTAGTGCAGGATAGGCACTGGCTATTATGGCCAGTCCTGTTGAAAGTAATACAGCGGGTAACAGCAGCTCAGGCCTCAAGGGGATATCGCCCTGAAGCTGCGCCAGATAAGGTCCAGCGTATTTTGCTGCCAGGCTGCCTAGACCAAAGCCTACGATACCACCTGTGATACTTACTATACCAACCTCCAAAAATATAATCTGCAGTATGTGACCTTGTCTAAAGCCAATGGCTCGAAAAATTCCAATTTCTCTAGTTCTTTCATTCACTGAAGAAAGCATTGTGATAAGCACCACCAGTGCAGCGATCAACAATACCATGCCGGAAAGCGCATAACCGAAGGTAGAAAATTGACTGATGGTCTCCTCTCTAAAAAGTGCAGCCTGACGAAGGGGTATTCCTCTGCCGTGGGGTATTGCCTCCTCTAAGCCCATAGCTATTTCCTCTACGGGGCAAGCATTACAATAAGCAGAAACCTCTATCATAGAAAGCTCACCTGGTCTATCCAGCAGCTGCTGAACCGCAGTGAGATTGGCATAGATCAGGCCGTCCTCCTCACTTCCCAGCTTTTTTAGTAACCCAAATACCTTAAAGCTTCTGTTATTTATCGATACCTCGTCCCCTTTTTTAAGCTTCAGAGCTTCAGCAGCAGATGTCCCTAGAATAATACCATCATCAGGAATCTCCATTAGCGCCAAATCAACTATTGAATTACCCTCCTTCAATGGCTCTTGAAGGGAGAACCACGGCTTTTGGATAAACTCTTTTTGAGTTTCAACACCAACCAATAGGCTTTTTTGATTGTTGATATCCACAGCCCCCACCAGCTTAGGCGAAACTATATTAATATATTCTGCGACGGAGGATTCATAGATTTTTGGTATATCCTCAAGTGTCAGCTTCTCGATATCAAAGCTTATGTTGGAGATCAGCGTGCTGCCGTAATGGACCTCCTGCCCCTCTGAACGTGGAAGAATCACGATATTAGCACCAAACTCGTCAATTCTGTCCCCCAAATCCACCGTCATCGACTCAATAATGCTCAGGAAAGCAACTGCTGTAGTCACCCCTACGATTAAACCAAGGGCTAAAAACACCATCTTGACCTTACGTCTTTTAATGTTATTAAAGGCTATTTGAAATAGATTCATTATTACACTCCTCAATCACATGACATTAATTAGAGCTCATAGACCTTACCATTGAAATAGCTTAGTCGCATAACCAGTGTGCCATCCTTATAAATATGAATTTCCTTGTGGCACCCTAAATTTTGAACTCTGGATTCTACACCCTCTGTACCCATTTTTTCAGCATAGTTCTCTGTATAGTATGCCATGCCAATTTGGCTTAAATTATCATTGCCTCCACCTATCATGGGAAAAATGAAACGATTTGCGCCAATGATTATAAGCACTGCTAATAATGCAATATTCAAGTATTTCCAAAAGTCGGGACCACCATTGCTATTCTTATTGCTTCTTTCAGGCGGATTTAAGCTGTTTTCCTGATCTAATCCATTCTTCATGTTCTCATCCCCTTATAATTAAATTCACTAAATACGGCTCTTCCAGCTTAAAATATCCTTCAGCTGTATTTCTACCTCGCCATCAACAACCACTGGATTCATATTGACAGGGGGATATTGACCGCAAACAGGTGATCCTGAAAGGTATTCATGGGTTTCTACATTATATGTGGTTCTGCAGGTGTCACAAACCAAGGTTTCTCCCGCCAATGAGAAGGTACGGCCACGGCATGGCTCGCATAGGCTGCTGCCGACGAATAGTCTTCCGGAGGGCGTGATATATGCCATCAGGGGCACCTGCTCATTAGTATCATTCTCAATTTCAAAGAACACAATATTGTTTTTATCAATTTCATCAAGCTTCAGTATTACCTTATCGGCACCGATGGTCGGGTCTATTGCAGTCATAGAAATAAATTCGCCTACATAAGAACGAGATGCTACTACGGGCTCACCAAAGTATGCTGTCTCAGCTGTATCAACACCTTTTGACTTCAAGAATAGAAAGGAAGCAATTACAACTATCCCTATAGCGAGTGCTATTATGGGGAGTTTGCTTTTAGTCGGTTGTGTAAACTGATCTCTTTTGCTTGTTTGCTTTTTTGTCATGAACTTTCCTCCAAATCATTATTTTTTTGACTATATATAACATTGCAATTATCGTGCCAGTTTTAATGAGTAAAAAAAACGAACTTCTATGAAAGAACAAAAGTGGCTTCCGCCACGTTTGTTTTCCAGGGAACCCATGCGGTGCAAGCACCCTGCTGCCTCACCGTCTCGGCAACGCTCGTACCGAAGTGCCACTTATTCGTGACACTACTCGCCCTAGGACGCTTCGCTGTACCCTCCTTATTTTAATAAGGAGAGACACCCCCCTTAACAACCCCCCATTGTATAAGAATTCATAGTAAAAAAATAGGACTTTCTTATACAATAAAAAAACAGGCACCATGAGCCTGTTGATAGGGAAATTTATAAGGTTTGTTAATTCTGTATGTGGCATTTGCCACAGTGGTGTATCAATACTTACATTTCTATTGTAATTAACCTAGTGCCTTGACAACCTTAATTCTTAGTTTAGCAACGATAAAATTTCATTAGGACTGCATTGTTGTCAGTCGCAATATAAATCTCTTCAGTGTCTAATCTAAATTCCAACTTGATGAGGTGCCAGAAGCCTACAGCTAAAGCTTTAATACCAATCCCATTAATCGAGACAGCTCTGCAGCCTGAATGGGATTTACGATGGCCCCTTTGACATCCTCGATTCTTGCACCTATACCCTCTATTTCACAGGTGCTAAAGTCAATTCCTGCCAGCCTTGTGCCAGATAGCTCAGCCTGTCTGAGATTGGAGCTGCTAAAGCTTACCTTATTGAGCTCTGAGGCCTGAAGGTCGATGCTCTGGAGATTACATTCATTGAAGACCACCTGCTTTAGCCTGCTGAATCTAAAATTGCCATAGTTTATAATACAGCCCTCAAATAAAACATTGTTAAAGGTGGCATCACTAAGCCTTATGCCCATGAGCTTACAATTAATGAATTCAGTTCTGTGGATTATCGCATTGCTCAAATCGATATTAGATAAATCGCAGCCCTCAAATCTAACATCAGTTAAATCTATAGCCTTTAAAATGGTTCCCTTGAATTCTACATTTTTAAAAATTGTCTGTCTGAAGCTTAAACCATCAACTCTGTAATCCTCCAGAGCTATATCTTTGACCTCAAGCCCTTCGTAGGAGGTATCAGCTTCTAATTGATACTGCACTTCCTCAAAATTAGTTAGGCTTTGCGGAAGCCTTGGTGCAGTCAATGCTTTATATTTCATATTCATCAGTCCTTCTTAAAGTATTTAGAGTATTATAATATAATTAATTGATGGGGGTGTAAAGATATTGGTGTCTAAAAAAACCTGTAATTAGCACTAAATTGTAGCCAAAAACAGTAAAAATATCAAAAAAATAGCGTTGACATAATTTAACTTCTGTAGTATACTAAAAAAGGTCGTATAGATGGAGTTTATAATTCACATATTATAAAGTGTATCAATCTATTTAATTGATCACTTCATAATATGTGAATTTTTTTTTCATCAATTATGAAACAAATTATATTTTGGAGGTTGTTTTAATGAAAACAGGTACAGTAAAATGGTTTAACTCAGAAAAAGGTTTTGGTTTTATCGAAGTTCCAGGCGAAGATGATGTGTTTGTACACTTCTCATCTATCTCAGGAGGCGGCTTCAAGTCTCTTGAAGAAGGCCAAAAAGTTCAGTTTGATGTAGTTCAAGGTAACAGAGGACTTCAAGCTGAGAACGTAACTAAGCTATAATAACAGCGACTGCCCTTAATGGGCAGTTTCTTTTTTTTGCTCATAAATAAAAGCTATTTACTCCTCCTGAGCCTTTTATATGACATATAGGCTAAGGCTAATATTGTGAGTATTAGGAAAGGCAGTTTAAGCATATCAGTAGGTTTGCCAACGAGAAAAATAGCTGTTGGACCATCTGCTCCTCCAATGATACCGATGCTAGAGGCTCCCTTTGTCAAAGGTGATGCATTAAAAAGCAGATATAGGGATACCACAGCTGTTATCATTATTAAAATTTGCATGACATAGCGCCATTTATTTTTAGTTTTCAATCTTATGATCCTCCTCTAGCTCCTTTAATTGAACACCACAGTGGGGACAGAAGGTTTCTTCTGTTCGAGAATCCAATTGCTTGCCGCAGGCTGGACATTTAAATTTACGAAATGCATAGAATGCAAAGCAAAGACCTGCAATGATACCCAATATACCTAATAGATAGAATCTTGAAGCTGTCAGTATCATAAAAAAAAATGTAACCATAGCGGAAGCTGAGGCGGTCTCCTTCCACCTCTTAACCTGCTTAAACTCTTCAATCATAGCAGCTTTTTGAGGTTGTAGATCCCGTATACTATTATTTGGTGACTGGTCTTTTTTGCTTTGGGTGCCTTCTATATCCAACAGGTGCAATTCTTCATTAACACCCTGATAAAAATCGTATTGATTCACCTCTGAGATTGCAATCCATCGATAGTCTGTGTGCTCCTTAGATAAGCTGACAAAATCTGTCGTCGTATTGCAGAGGTAGTTCAATCCCACCAGCTCCTCTGTGGCATCAATCCTATAGCTCCAGGTACTTAAAAGCCTATTAACAGTTACCTTGAGGCCGGTTTCCTCCCACACCTCCCTTTCCAGAGCAATTTGAGGCGTTTCTCCGGTTTGAAGTCTTCCACCCGGCAGCTCCCATTTTCCATCTTCATTGTATTTATATTTCTTGAGTATGAGGAACCTATCGCCGTAAAAAACAAACCCCTTTGCAGCAATATAAAATTTCGCATGTTCCATATTCAGCACCTCCCTAAGGGCTGTTTAAATGATTTTTTCATTACAAATATTTTAACATATGTTCCCAGTATTAACTACACCTTTACACTTTAGGGCTGTCATATTATTTTTGCCGCATCTATATTATGCCTTTATAAATACATACTGTGCAGCTTTATTATGAGGGACTTGTCTGTAAATGTCCCTCTTTTATACCTTGTCTTTGCAATTCATTGCTATTACAATAGAATTAGGAGTTGATGACTATGACAAAGAAAAGAATCAAAGTACATAACAAAAGCGATAAGCCCGATAATATTGTTTTGAAGGAGCATCAGATGATTGAAGACTGCTTGGAAATCCAACAGCAGCTACCGGGGTTTATGAAGGACTTTTTTCTATATCTTAAAAATGCTGTGGCCCTATCTACTAGACATGCGTATTTAAATGATATCTCATTTTTCTGTCGTTACATCATAGCTGAGACAGGAATTAGTAAGGCCTCCAACGTCGCAGATATTTCCCTTGAGGAATTCAACCGCATTACCGCAAGAGATGTCAATAGATATATTGGTGATTATTGCTCCCGTTATACGTTGGAGGACGAATACGGCATAAAGGTGGTGGAAAACCATAATCGTTCCCTAGCACGTAAAAAATCTTCTCTATCGGTTATGTTTAAGTTTCTATATAGGGATGAAAAGCTGAAGCAAAACATTACCGACGGCTTTAATCCTATTAAGCTGCCCAAGCCACAGCCGGATGCGATTAAGAGATTGGAAATTGATGAGGTTGCCCGTATGCTGGATATTATCCAACAGGGAACCAGCTTTACTGAAAGGGAAAGAGTTTTTTGGAAAAAGACACAGCTTCGGGACAGGGCCATCATTTTGCTGTTTGTAACCTATGGCCTACGACTGAGTGAGCTTCAGCAGCTGAATATTTCCTCCTTTAACTTTAATAGAGGGGAATTTAAGATATATAGAAAGCGAGGCAAGGAGGTTTTGATGCCCATTAATAGAACCTGCGAAAAGGTTGTGAAGGATTATATTGAGCTGGAAAGACCGACGGGTGAATTGCCTGATGAGGACAAGGACGCTCTTTTTATTTCCATTCAGAGAACCAGGATGACCACCAGGGCAATAAGAAATCTTGTAAAAAAGTATACTGCGCTAGCCCTTGGAACAACCACCGATAGCGGCTACAGCCCCCATAAGCTAAGGGCTACTGTGGCAACCTCCTTGATTCAACAGGGCTTTTCCATATTTGACGTACAAAATTTATTGGATCATGATAATGTTACCACTACTCAGCTATATGCCGCCCATAGGAAAAATGCCAAAAGGGAGATTGTTAAAAACTTTGAATGGATTGAGGAAGAAAAATAAGAAATAATTTCGAACTGATGTTTGTATAGGCTGTCAAATTATGTTATAATTAAGTAAACTAATTCAAAGTAAGAGAGGAGCTTCTCCTATGTATGAGGATTTAAATATTAAGCAGGTTGAAATATTGGATTATATGAAGAGTCAAATTAGCGAAAAGGGATACCCACCATCAGTAAGAGAGATATGTGAAGCTGTAGGCCTTAGGTCTACCTCTACTGTTCATGGACATCTGGCAAAGCTTGAAGAAAGAGGCTATATCCGCAGAGATGCAACAAAGCCACGAGCGATAGAGATACTTACTGACGATAGTCAGCTTGTTTATAAAAAAGAGGTGCTGAATGTACCTATAATTGGAAAGGTAACAGCCGGCAGCCCTATTTTAGCCGTTGAAAATATTGAAGACACCTTCCCTCTTCCATTGGATTTTGTAGGCAATAGCAATGCTAATTTATTCATGCTTACGATAAAGGGAGAAAGTATGATAGAGGCAGGCATTATGAATGGTGATTATGTTGTGGTTCGCCAGCAATCGGTTGCAAAAAATGGAGATATTGTTGTTGCTTTGCTTGGTGAGGAGGCAACAGTAAAACGTTTTTATAAAGAGGCTGATCATATCCGTCTTCAGCCAGAAAATAGCTTTATGGAGGCCATCATTGCTAAGGATGTGATTGTACTTGGTAAAGTTGTTGGGGTATTAAGAAAGATGTAGATGAATGTATTAGTAAATAGTGAATAATGAATAGTAAGTATTTTATGATAAAAAATGGAGATTCCCAAGGAAGCTCCATTTTTTAATTCATAGGGTAGTTCGTTTTTTTCCAATGATATGGGGAGTTGCTTATTATTTATTTTTACTCAGATTTTTTATATACTGCAGTGCCATCAAAGCCCCCAGCTTTGAATGCTGATAGGTTAAGCCCCCTTGAAAATACACGTTGTAGGGAGGTCTTATAGGAGCATCGGCACTAAGCTCTATTGAAGAGCCTTGGACAAAGGCTCCAGCCGCCATTATTACAGGGTCTTCATACCCAGGCATAGCCCAAGGCTCTGGTTTTACATAGGCATCCACTGGCGCCGCTGCCTGAACGCCTCGGCAAAAGGCCACTACCTTTGCTTCATCCCCAAGCTGGATGGCCTGTATGATGTCGCTTCGCTCCTCGTCAAATTTTGGCTTTACATCATAGCCCTCCTCTTCAAAGAGCTTTGAACAAAAAATTGCCCCCTTCATTGCCTCTGAAACTACACTTGGTGCAATGAAGAGACCGTGAAACATCGAACGGGTTTGTCCAAAGGTAAGACCGCATTCTTTGCCTATGCCGGGTGAGGTCATTCTGTAGGATACCGCCTCAATCAAATCATTTCTGCCTACAATGTATCCGCCACTTAGGGCTAGGCCACCTCCAGGATTTTTAATAAGAGAACCAGCCATGATGTCTGCCCCCACATCGGTAGGCTCCTTTATCTCCAGAAATTCACCATAGCAATTGTCAACCATACAGATGACATTGGGATTCAGTGCCTTAACCAGCTCTATCATTTCTGCTATGCTCTTGATATTTACTGCACTTCTAAAGGCATAGCCTGTTGATCTCTGTATGTACACCATTTTTGTTTCGGTTCCGACAGCCTTTTTTATTCCATTAAAATCTATACTGCCATTTTCTAAAAAATCCACCTGCTTATATGCGACACCATGATTTTTTAAGCTACCTGGATACTCTCCTCTTATGCCAATTAATTCATCCAGGGTGTCATAGGGTTTGCCGGTTAGCGCCACCAGTTGGTCTCCGGGGTTTAAAAGTCCTGACAGACATAATGTTAAAGCATGGGTACCATTTACGATGGTGGGCCTTACTATCGCATCTTCAGTAGAAAAAACCCTGGCATATACCTCCTCAAGCTTTTCTCTGCCGATGTCATTATACCCATAGCCGGTTGTCCATTGAAAATGCTGGTCACTAAGCCTGGATTGCTGCATTGCCTTCAGAACCTTATATTGATTATATTCCTTAATTTCATCCATTCCTTTGAAGGCTGCTCCTATTGCTGCCTCAACTGCTTCAGACTTTGTCGCAAGCTCTGGCTCTATATTAAAAAGCTCTGTTAACGCATTTATCTTCTGCTGCATTTTTTCCCTCCTATTTAATAATGCTTGTTAATGCTGTCTTTTCGTATCCACATATGGGGCATTTATCTTCTTTAAGATACCGCATTTTATACTGAATAGGCAGGCAGGCCCTACCCTTCTTCATTCCCTCATCAATGCCTTTTCTCCTTCCGACTGAATACCCAGTCAGCAGCATAATCAGACAAAGAATTATGATATACCCATATAGCATTATACCCCTCCTCTTATATTGAATACAAGTAGTTTATCATAAATATGGCAGGTAATATAATTAAGGTATTAATCCAGCTAATCATGAATCCAGTGATCAAAAGAATACCTATTGCTAGTACTACCTCTATTTTGCCATATTTAAGGACAAAATTGGTATAACCGTACATTAAATCATATTCCAGCTGCAGCAGATCCTCCCCCAGCTGTAATATCATCATCATAAGTAGAGAATGAAGAAAAATAGGAGCTGGAGCCAGCAGTAGGTTGACAATTGCAATTATGATGGACTCTTGATAGGGCTTTAGCTTTAAAGCCGTATATTCGCGATTTTTAAGGCTGACTATGATATAAGCTGAGGACAAAAGGGTAAAGCTATGATAGCCATCAAGAAGCATAGCAACAGATAGCATTAAAATGCTATAAGAGAAATAACTTGGCCTAAGCCTGGCCAGTAATTTTTTTGCCATTAGACCGCTATCTCTGTAGCCTTCTGCCTCTTTATTCAGCTCCCTTATAATAATACCTATAATCAGGATAGCAATGTAACGCTTAAGTATTTCTAACCACAAGACCCTCACCTCTTATACTCCACTTTTAGATGCAATGCTGTAGGGATGATGACAAATTATCGCTTGCTTAAGGATATGCGCTTAAACGATAAAATATAATAAGTAAAAGAACAAAAGTGGCTTCCCTCCTTTGTTTTCCAGAGATCCCATGAGTTTATTGATTGCTGTCTGTAAAGTCCTCCTTCATGAGAGTCATAAGCTCATCTCTGGAGTAGTATTTTTTGCTTTTAAGCCGTACAGCCTGCTTTCGAATTGATCGCTCAATTAGATTTCTCACCATACGGGCATTACCTGAATGCAGACCGCCTCTGCTTCTTTGGAGGGCCAATATGTTGTATAATCTAGCCTTTGAGGACTTTGCCAATATATACTCCCGTTCATTTACCATTAGCTCAGCTATCTCCACCAGCTCCTCCAGTGAATAGTCGTTAAATTCTATATGAATAGGAAACCTTGATTTCAACCCGGGGTTGATTTGAAGAAAATTATCCATTTCCTCTCTATATCCCGCCAGTATTAAAATGATATCATTTTTATAATCCTCCATTGCCTTAACCAATGAATCAATAGCCTCCTTTCCAAAATCCTTCTCCCCTCCTCGAGCTAAAGCGTACGCTTCATCGATAAAGAGGATGCCACCCATTCCTTTTTTAATCTGGTCTCTAACCTTCTGAGCAGTGTGTCCGATATACTCTCCTACTAAATCAGCCCTTTCGACCTCGATGATATGGCCAGAGGACAAAAATCCCTTTACCTTAAGTATTTTTCCAAGAAGTCTAGCAATAGTAGTCTTTCCGGTGCCGGGGTTACCTTTAAATATCATATGTAAAACAATGGGCATTGCATTTAGGCCCTGTTCTTTTCTTTCTTTTTGAATATCCGCATAGGCTAAGATTTCGTAAACCAACTCTTTTACATTTCCTAAGCCTATTAGCTGATTAAGCTCTGTTAGCAGCTGACTTAAAGAAGCCTGATCAGTAGTATCCAATGCTTTGCCCTTTTCCTTTGTGCTGTTAATAAAAACCTCATTAGCTGTTGAATTGCCGCCTTGAAGGGTATCAAAGACTTCTTTGAAGGGTAAAACCTTTTTGCTCATTCTTATCACCTCTATGCTACTGCTATTTAATTCTATTCAATAATGCCTCAAAAAATAGCTAAAAAGAAATCTAAAGGCCCGTCACAATACCTTTAGGTATCCGAGGGCCTTTGAATCCTTAATATCAGTTAGCTGAATAAATGTCTGAAAACTCTATATTAATCGTCTCGATACGTCGATTCTTTACAAGAGATGAATCATAGCAAATTTCATTGTTGTCGGATTCCTTAACAGGTAGTACAATTATAAATTCTGTTCCTTCACCGTAATTACTGGAGACATCTATGGTACCACCATGCAGCATGACTAAGGATTTGACTAAAGATAAGCCGATTCCGCTGCCTTCGTGGGTTCTAGTCAATGATTTGTCCACCTGCCTGAAACGATCAAAAATCAGCTCAAGCTTATCGTTAGGAATACCTATGCCTCTGTCTCTAACAGAAATTATAACATGCCCGACAGCATCATTTATAGAAACGTAAATCTCATTATTGGGTCTGGAGAATTTAACTGCATTAGAAAGTAAATTAAGCATGATTCGCTCTATGGCATTTGGGTCAACTAAAAGAAACTTTTCTTCTATATCTGTATCAAAAACAAGATTGATATCTTTATTTTCTATGTATTCTGCCACCGAGAGGGTAATATCCTCTATGACATTTACAATATTGCAATGCTTAAGCTCCAGTTGGAAATATCCAGAGTCCATTTTAGTTACATCAATCAAATTATTAATCAGTCGAATCATTCTATTGCAGTTTTGCTTCAATATTCTAAATCTCCGAGCTATTAAATATTCTCCCTCTAGCTCCCTTCTAAATTCCAGCTCCAATAGTTGAATGGTGCTGAATATCAGATTAACCGGCGTTTTGAATTCATGAGAAAGATTAGAGAAAAAATCAGATTTTAGCTTTTCATACTCAATGGCCTCCTGCAGCAGCTTTTGCTTTGCTTCCATACTTCTCTCCAGCTCAAGAGCCATCTTTTCACTTGAAATATCCTTAATAATATTACATATAAATAAGTCCTCGCCTGAGTTAAAAACCGATCCCTTAACCTCTACATCTATCTCTTTTCCACTACAAAGCATCAGTTTTTTTTCCTTCAACAAAAATTCTCTATTAGATTCCCTTTTATGCATGATCCTTCTATTGATGTTGACAAGTGCCTCAGGATTTTTAATGACCTGAGAAAGCTTCTTTCTAATAAGCATAGTATTGTCTTCTAAACCAAAGAGCTTAGCGGCAGCAGAATTACCATATACAATCTTGTCTTCCTTATAGACTATAATAGCGTCTGGAAGAAATTCCACCAGCTTACGATAGTCCTCTGCATTTTTCTTAAGCATTTTTTCTGTTGTATGGCTTATGTGGAGATCATTTGTCATAACAACGATGAGCAATAATGTTACAATGGAGTATAATGTCATTACAATACTGGTGATAAACCATTTATCTAATGTAACATTTAGAGTAAAGAATAAAAGGCCTGTTTTGATGACACAATACAACAAAAAGCTGGTAACAACGCTTCTTGGATTAGTCAGTCCATTTTCATCCCTTTTCGAATGATAGCTACCTAGCAAAGCGCCTATTATTGCTGGAATAAGTATGAGTATTCCTATTCCCTGAAGTGCTGCAAAGGAGCTAAGGTTCCACCGATACACTGAAGGGAGTATACTGGCGGATAAACCTGACTTAAGGCCGTATTTATAGGCAACAAAGAATATGGGAACAGACCTTAAATCGAAGAAAAGACCATTAGTTTCAAAGGGATTCATCATAATTAAAAAGCTTAACAAACCCATAACGAAGCAATTTAACCAAAACAAAATTTTAGTGTTATCTTTTTTGACCATAATGATAGCCTGCAGCTTAGTATATGCAAATGTTAAGGCGATTATCAAAGTCATATTCTGAAAAAAGACAATGAACATATTCCCTCTCCTTATGATAAATTAAACATCATTTTTCTAATATTCGACAACTTAATACATAACCCTTTATAAAATTATGTATTTTTTTCGTACATTATACTTGAGAAGGAAAAATATAAGTTAAAAGAAAAAGATGCCCTTAAGCATCTTTTTTATTATTATGGCTGTTGTTTAGGAGTTACGGATAAATTTATAGGAGACGCAGGAGAAATAGTTGATACGGCATGCTTATATATCAATTGTTGTTTTCCTTCTGAATCAAGAACAACTGTGTAATTATCAAAACCCTTTACGGTTCCTTTTAATTGAAAGCCGTTTACTAAAAATATTGTAATCGGAATGCCATCCTTTCGAACCTGATTTAAGAACACATCCTGCAGATTAATATTATTCTTCATTATATATCCTCCTTAAATTAATTTCATAGAGTATTAATTCTATATTAAGTGAAAATGTCCTTCAATTACCTCCATAATATCATTAATTAATTTTTCTGAAGAGGTGTATTCAGATAGGTTAAACCAATTTGCCTTTTGGTATCTTTTAAACCAGGTCAATTGCCTTTTAGCATATCGTCTTGTGTCTCTCTTTAGAATTTCAACAGCATAATCCAGATCATATTTACCCTCGAGATATCCGATGATTTCCTTATAGCCAAGACCCTTAAAGGCTATGAGGTCCTTTGAATAACCCTTTTCCAATAACCCCCTTACCTCTTCAACAAGACCCTGCTGCAGCATAATTTCAACTCGCCTGTTGACCCTGTCATAAAGCTCTTCTCTATTTCTGGTGAGCCCAATCATACAAATGCTGTATTCATCATTTGGGATAGTATCCTCTTTAAAATCACCTATGTTTTCTCCGCTCTCATAATTTACTTCAATTGCACGAATTACCCTCTTAACATTATTAGGATGTATTCTTTCTGCTGCCTTCGGATCAATCTCCTTAAGCCTGTTATGTATATATAAATTGCCATGGTGCTGAGCTTCCTTTTCTAAGCTGTTTCGAAGGGCCCAGTTGGATATGGTGCTAGTGAAGTCCATTTTATACATCAATGAATTGACATATAACCCCGTACCTCCAGCCACTATCGGCAGCTTGTGCTTCTCCGAAAGCACTTCGATCAGCTCTGTAGCCTTATTCTGGAATTCTGCCACCGAAAAGGCTTCATCTGGGTCTACAAAGTCCATCATATGATGAGGAATTCCTGCTTGCTCCTCCTTTGTAGGTTTTGCAGTGCCTATATCCATAAATCTGTATATCTGCATGGAGTCCGCAGATATGATCTCGCCATTTAGCTTCTTTGCCAGTGCGATAGCTGTATCGGTTTTGCCTACTGCTGTAGGACCAACTATTATAAGTAATTGCTTCATTAATAACTCCTTACCCTCCTATTGTATACGTTTAAAGAACTTTTCTATTTCATATTTTGTAAGACTTAATACTATTGGTCTGCCGTGGGGACAGGTAAGTGGTGATTTTGTTGTAGAAAGCTGCTGTAGAAGCTGCTTTATTTCAAGTGTATCTAAGCTATCAGAGGCTTTAATGGCCTGCTTACAGGATCTTAATATAATTGCCTCCTTAATGGCCACACCCTCCAGCTGGTTGCTCCTTATTTCATCAATAATTTCTACGATGAAGCTTGAGCTGGCAGGTCTACCGATGACCAATGGCACAGACCTAAGGATAACTGTATTTTGCCCAAATGCTTCGATTTCAAACCCAAAGCGCCTGAAGTTATCTATATTCTCCATCAATATCAAGTAGTCCTCATTGATAAGACTAATGACCTGTGGTGCCAATAATGTCTGAGTAACTACCGATGATTCCTCCTGTTCCTTCATTAGCTGTTGATAAATCAATCTTTCGTGGGCAGCGTGCTGATCGATTAAATAGAGGTTGGTGTCCTTTTCAAGCAGAATATATGTGTTAAACAGCTGACCTATGATTTTGAAGTCAATCATTAGAGAATTCAGAAAATCATTTTGTATTTCTTCGGGCGCTTTTTCAGGACGACTCGATGATGGACTTGTTATTCTGGCTTCAATATCCTTTATTATTTCATCGAACAATGGCAGCTGTTTATTTTCCTGTTGTGTATTATCTGTAGTATAGATGGATTTATTCTCCAATGCAAGCCCCTTATCATTAGGGGGCTCAATCGCATCGGCCCTCTCGAAGACCTCAGTTTGAATTTTCATTTCCGTAGGCCTTGATGCCGGACTGGCGGCTTCCGTCTTTGCCACAGATGCCAAAGGTTTATTGACCGATGTCGGATTAACGCTCATGGCAATTTTGGGAATGGTCATCCCGCTTCTAAGTGCATTAGCTATGCTTTTCAGTAAAAATTCTTTAATCTCATCTTCGTTTTTAAACTTCACCTCTGTCTTAGTGGGATGAACATTAACATCAATAGTATTTGGTGGAACCTCTAAATTTAATATGCAGAGGGGATATTTATTTATAGGAAGCTTTTCCTTGTATGCTGCCTCAATGCTGTTGTACAATAGCTTGTTTTTAACGTATCTGCTATTAATATAGGTAATTTCATAGCTTCTATTGCCTCTTGCCAATACGGCCTGTCCGATGTAGCCCTGCACACTCATGCCGCCTTCTGAGGCTGCAATAGGCAGTAAGTTATTATAAATTTCCTTGTCTAAAATAGACAAGATTGTCTTGGATAAATCGCTATCCCCTACGGTTGTTAACATAACATTATTATTGTTCACGTACCTAAAGGCGATATCCGGCCTACTTAATGCCAATCTGGTAATAATCTCTGATATTTTTAAGGTTTCCCCTTGGGTTGATTTCATAAATTTCATTCTAACAGGTGTATTATAGAACAGATTTTTAACTAATATGGTAGTCCCCACCGGGCAACCCACCTGTCTGCTGCCGACAATATTGCCTCCAGCGATTTCAAGACAAATGCCATGCTCTTGATGATGTGGTCTGGTTATTATCTCAAGCTGTGAGACTGCGGCTATACTGGCCAGTGCCTCACCCCTGAAGCCAAGGGAAAGGTTGGATTCTAAATCCTCAAGCCTTGAAATCTTAGAGGTAGCATGTCTTTGAAAAGCTCTTTGGACCTCGCCCTCAGGTATGCCTATGCCATTGTCGGTTATTCTGATCAGCTTTTTACCACCCTCTTTGATCTCGAGGGTGATACTGTTGGCCTCAGCATCGATGGCATTTTCAATCAGCTCCTTAACAACAGAAAAGGGACCTTCAACCACCTCGCCGGCAGCTATTTTATTTATGGTCAAATCATCTAATATTCGTATCATTTTAATCCCCCTATTTAGTACCTTTAGAATTCTTAAATGGTATAAGAACTAAGGATTTAAGGTGCTAGCACCAACAACGGAGTACTGAAGAGATTTAACCGTTGCTGAACTAAGAACTACAGTTGTCAAGGACTATAGTCCCGTAAGCTTCTTTTGAAGCCTTGCCAGGTGATTTAACGCCTCTATCGGTGTTGTGTTTAGGAGGTTGATATGCCTAAGCTCCTCCAATAGTTCATTTTGGTATAGGGAATAGAAATCCATCTGTGTGCTCTCCTCTGATGTCATGGCGGCTTCTTCTAGTCCCTTAGAGACACCAGCAGCATTAGCTAGGGTAATATCATTTTCCTCCAGCTGATGAAGAATTTCATTGGCACGGTGTATGACCTCCTTAGGCAGGCCTGCCAGTTTTGCAACCTGTATACCATAGCTTTTATCAGCACTCCCCTCTACAATCCTCCTGAGGAAAATGATGTCCTCTCCGTCCTCCTTGACAGAGATTCTATAATTCTTTACGCCCTTTATCTTGCCCTCCAGCTCTGTAAGCTCGTGGTAATGGGTGGAAAATAGGGTCATGCCCTTTTCTCTTTTGCTTATGTACTCGATGACTGACCACGCTATGCTTAAACCATCAAAGGTACTGGTGCCTCTGCCTATTTCGTCCAATATCAATAAACTGTTGGCGGTGGCACTGTTTAAGATATTTGCCATTTCTGTCATTTCCACCATAAAGGTGCTTTGCCCCTGAGATAAATCATCACTGGCGCCGACTCTGGTAAATATTCTATCCACTATGCTGATTTCTCCACTAACGGCTGGAATAAAGGAACCAACCTGAGCCATTAGTACAATGATGGCAACCTGACGCATATAGGTGGATTTTCCTGCCATATTTGGGCCGGTTATTACAGATATTTGATGGGTGCCTGCATTCATAAAGGTATCATTTGGGATAAACATTTGATTATGAAGGGTTTTTTCAACAACAGGATGTCTTCCCTCCTTAATTATTATTTCTCCACTACGCTTTAGCACTGGTTTTATAAAACGTCCCTCATCAGCAACTTCCGCCAATGAGTATACGGCATCCAATACAGCGATGGCGTAGGCTGTCCGCTGAAGTCTTTCTACCTCATCGGCTATGGCATTTCTTACCTCGACAAAAAGCTGATACTCCAGTAAAACAACCCTTTCTTCAGCCCCTAAAATTTTAGATTCCATTTCCTTTAGCTCAGGGGTAATATATCGTTCGCAGTTGGCAAGGGTCTGCTTTCTTATATAGTCCTCCGGTGCATGCTTTATGTAGGAGTTGGTAATTTCTATAAAATATCCGAAAACCTTATTAAAGCCTACCTTTAAATTCTTTATTCCGGTTTTTTCTCTTTCCATTCTTTCCAGCTCCGCAAGCCAATGCTTTCCGTCTCTGGAGGCGGCTTGAAGGCTGTCCACCTCTTGGTTATAGCCCCTCTTGATTATGCCACCCTCTTTTAGTGCTATAGGAGGCTCATCAATTATTGCAGAAGCGATTAAAGCGCAGATGTCCTCCAACGGATCTATTTGCTGACACATGTCCTTCAAAAGCCCGGTATTGAATGGAGAAAGCAACGTCTTAATATCAGGGAGTCTTTCGAGAGAGCTTTTAAGGGCAATGAGATCCCTTGGATTGGCGGAGCCGAAGGATATCTTTGCAGCAAGCCGTTCGATATCATAGATGCTTTTCAAGGCCTCCTTCAGCTCTTTTCTGGTTATTAGAGAATCCTTCAGAAGCTCTACAGCATCCAATCTTCTGCTGATTTCATCTATGCTCAAAAGAGGCGCTTCAATCCATTTTCTCAGCATTCTTCCTCCCATAGAGGTTGCAGTTTTGTCCAGTACCCATAGTAATGAGCCTTTTTTACTCTTATTCCGCATAGTCTCTGTAAGCTCTAGATTTCTTCTGGTGGTTAAATCCAATACCATAGTTTCTGCAAGGCTATAAACCTTGATTTTATTAATGTGGCTCAAATATCTCTTTTGAGTGGCTTTTAAATAATCTAAAAGGGCACCTGTGGATTTTACACCATAATGTGCCTCGGTAAAGCCAAGACCGTCTAAGGATAATATTTTAAAATGCTCCTTTATCTGATTTGCTGCAAATGCCTCCTCAAAGGACCAGGCATCATAGGAATTAGCAATAGTATCTAATCGTGAGGTGGCTGTCAGCAGCTCCTGAAGTAAATCCTCCTGCCCTTCTAAATAATAAATTAACTCCTTAGGCTGAATCCTGCCGACTTCATCAAGAAGCCTTTGCAGACCTTCTTCACTCTTAATTTCAGCTGCAAACAGTTCGCCGGTGGTGATGTCACCATATGTAATGCCCCATCCGCCTGCATCGCCATAGAGGGACATTATGTAATTGTTCTTTTTATCCTCCAGCAGCTGGGTATCGATAACGGTTCCAGGCGTTATTACTCTGACGACATCTCTCTTAACGATACCGACAGCCTGTGAGGGGTCCTCCACCTGCTCGCATATGGCAACCTTGTAGCCCTTGGCTATTAATCTGTCTATGTAGCTGTCTACAGCGTGGTAGGGTACGCCGCACATTGGCGCTCTGCTTTCCTGGCCGCAATCCCTGCCGGTAAGGGTTATTTCTAATTCTCTGGAAGCCAAAATGGCATCCTCAAAGAAAAGCTCATAAAAATCGCCTAATCTAAATAAAAGGAGGGTATCCTTATATTGATTTTTTATATCCATGTATTGCTGCATCATTGGTGTTAATTTAGCCAAAATCCTCCCTCGCCTTCTAATTGTATTCAGTATGTATGAATGTTTGATGATATCGTCATTTATAGTCTAATGAAGTCTTTTTCTCTAAGAGTATTATAACAAATATATAAATGATAAACTATAGTTAGTGCCCTGACATCTTAAAAATTAGGACAGTAAAAACCACTATATCCTAGATTTGGATATAGTGGTTTTTAGATTTTTTTATTCCTCCACCACTTCACCATTTAATGAGAAGGTTTTGGGGTCAGTTATTTTGATTTTTACAAGCTTGCCTATTAAAGAAAAGTCCCCATCGAAGTTGACCAGCTTACTTTGCCCGGTTCGCCCCATCAGTCTCTCGTTGTCTGTTTTGCTTGGGCCCTCCACCAGCACCTCTACCTCCTTATTGAGATAGCTGCGGTTTATCTCTGCACATATTTCGTTGATTTTTCTTACAAGGCGGTTAAACCTGTCATGCACTACCTCGTCGCTGATGTGATCTTTCATTTCTGCCGCCGGAGTGCCCTGCCTCTTGGAATAAATAAAGGTAAAGACGGAGTCAAAGCGCACCCTTTCGACAATCTCCATTGTATCCTGAAAATCCGCCTCAGTTTCTCCCGGAAAGCCGACTATAATATCTGAAGTTATGGCGACATCCGGCACCTTGCGCTTTAGATTATCCACTAAAGCTAAGTAGCTTTCCTTAGTATAGCTTCTGTTCATGGCCTTAAGTACTTTGTTGCTTCCCGCCTGGAAGGGCAAGTGCATATGAGGGCTTACCTTTTTGCATTCAGCCATGACATCGATAAGCTCCTCCGATAAATCCTTTGGATGGGAGGTCATAAATCGAATTCTTTCAATGCCTTCTATTTCATTTAGTTTTCTTAAAAGTCCTGCAAAGGTAATGCCTTCCTCAAGAGTTTTGCCATAGGAGTTTACATTTTGACCCAATAGGGTGATTTCCTTTGTGCCATTTTCAGCTAAATCCTTAACCTCATTTATGATATCCTGCACCTCTCTGCTTCTTTCTCTGCCTCTGGTATAGGGGACGATGCAATAGGTACAGAAGTTGTTGCAGCCAAACATGATATTGACGAAGGTTTTAAGCTCGTATTTTCTTATGACAGGGACACCCTCTATTATTTCACCCTCATTTTCCCAGACCTCCACCAGCATATTGTCAGAGTGCTTTGCATTGACCAATAGCTCCGGGAACTTATGAAGATTATGGGTGCCAAATACGAGGTCAACATGTCTGTATTTCTTCTTTATTTCTTCAACCACCTGAGGCTGCTGCATCATACAGCCGCATACGGCTATAATCATGTCCTCCTTCTTTTTCTTTAGGTTCTTCAAGGAGCCAAGATTGCCATACACCTTGAGTTCGGCATTTTCTCTGACACAGCAGGTGTTGTAGATGATCAAATCTGCATCCTTTTTATCTGTTGTTTCGTGATACCCCATATTTTGCAGCATCCCGGCTATTTTTTCAGAGTCATGCTCATTCATCTGACAGCCATAGGTTACGATTATGTACTTCTTTACTTCCTTAGCGCCTTCATTCATACTTCTCATTGCTTCTATCATTTCCTGTTGCTTTTGCATATCTAGAGAAGTAACCTCATAGTTATTAGTCCTTTTCAATGGTGCTTCCTCCTTAAAATCATTAGCTTTATATATTAAGTCGTGTTTGTAAGTGGTATCTTCAGGTAAAAGCCATTATTCCCTATAGATATTATATCCTTTATGTTCAATTATCAATTATAACCTAAAAAATATCATAAAAAAAGGAATTATTAAATAATTCCTTAGAAAAAATAAATATTCGTATGAAATTAAATATATTTCAAGTGCTGCAACCGACTAATGATAGGTGCCGGAGGTTTTTGCTACTGACAAAATATGCTCTATCTTAAATTGTCTGTAGTCTCTTCTGAAGTAGCAATAGGCCCAGACGGTATCCTGGCTTAGCTTGATAATCTTTATCCTTCTCTGGCTGAAGGTACTATCTTTTTTGTAAATTATTGAAATAGGAGTATGCTGCTCAAAGGCTTGCCTAAGCAAATAATCAATCATCATTATGAGCCTCCCGTCTTTATTTATTTGCTGCTGCGCCATTCCTTTAAATATGTTCTAAGATCCTTCACCGTTCCACTGAAAACAAATACCTTCATCGTTTTTCCTCCTCAAAATAGTTTTATATGTTAAGTGCTGTCGTCTCTTATGTCATCATCAACTGCAATTTATATTTTTATTATAATAGAACATGTGTTCTGTGTAAAGTGTTTTTTTGTTTTTTTCGACTTTTTTGCCTTTTTTAAATACGATCATCGTATAATTAGGATGAGTGATATGTTTTAGATATAATTATGCGTATGATGCTCTATGGAATGAAATTCCTATAAGAAGTTGCACTTGATAAATTAAGCATGCTAATATAAGAACAAGGTAACTGGTAAAAGCAGGATGAGGTTGCCACCTCAATTCTTTTAGAAGGGAGGTGGTGCGATGAGTACATATCAAGCAATATCTTTAATGATAGGGTTTGGCATGCTATTAGTATCGCTTATCTCCTATTTGGATAGGAATAAGAGCCCAAAAAAGTAAATCACCCTGCACGCCCGCAGAGTGATTAAATAAAAAATCGCTTTGTGGCAACCGCACCTTGTGGTGCCAGTTACCTTCTCTATTTATATTATAACATAAAGTAAGTTGGTGTAAACATTAAAATTTTATACAGCCATAAAACAATAAAAGCTGTTGTAATACCACTAAGGGTATTCCATCAGCTTTTGTATATGTCTATTTTCCAGCTTTTTCGTAATCTATTGGGTCCACCAGCCCTGCATCCTTAAAGCCCTTTAGCCTTAGGGTACAGCTGTCGCATACGCCGCAGGCCTTTTCCCTGCCATTGTAGCAGCTGGTGGTCAGATGATAGGGTGCACCCAGGCGATTGCCCAGCTCAATGGTTTCTGCCTTGCTTAGCCTAATGATAGGGGTTTTGACCTCGATCACTTTTCCTGTAGCTCCTGCTGCTGTCCCCACCGCAACAACTCGCTGGAAGGCTTCAATAAATTCAGGTCTGCAATCGGGATAGCCGCTGTAATCCACAGCGCTTACGCCTATAAAGATAGCCTCAGCCCCTATAACCTCAGCATAGCCTACCGCATAGCTTAAAAAAAGCAGATTTCGTGCAGGTACATAGGTGACAGGTATCGTGTCAGTTTCCTGGTATTCCGGAACATCAATTGAAGCATCCGTCAGGGCGCTGCCGCCGACATTTTGCATTTTGATGATTTTATGATCCTTAACCCCAAAGTATTTTGCAATTTCCTTTGCCTTATTCAGCTCGATATTATGCCTCTGACTATAGTCAAAGGATATGGGATACAGCTCATAGCCTTCGCTCTTTGCCACCGCCATACAGGTGGTGCTGTCCAGTCCCCCCGATAATAATACGACTGCCCTCTTCATCTCTAAAACCTCCTATAGCTTTAATAATTGAAAAAAGTCATTCTTTAAATTAACATCCTCTTGAAAAACACCCCGTGAGGCTATAGTAGCCGTCTCTGTACCGGGCTTTTTGATGCCCCTCATGCTGATGCATAAATGCTCAGCCTTAATAGCCACGATAACCCCCATAGGCTGTAGCTTTTCATTAATGGCATCAGCGATCATGGTGGTCATTCTTTCCTGAACCTGAACCCTTCTAGAGACATTTTCCACCAGCCTTGCCAGCTTGCTTAAGCCTACTATTTTGCCATTAGGTAGGTACCCTATGGATACCTTGCCAAAGAAAGGCACTAAATGATGCTCGCACATGGAGTAGAAGGGAATTTCTTTAACCACCACCATCTCCTTGTGATCCTCATCAAATACGGCACTTAGCTCCTCCTTAGGGTCAGTGCCTATGCCTCCGTATATTTCCTTAAAAAAGTTCAATACACGCTTAGGCGTGTCCTTTAAACCCTCTCTATTGGGGTCTTCACCGATTTCCTCCAATATAACTCTTACGGCCTCTAAAACTCTGTCTTCCCTCATGCTACACACCCCTTTCCTCGGGATTCCAAATGATTTTGTGTAATTGCAGCTGAAATCTGGCATCTAAACCATCCGCCAGCATCCAGCTAATAATATCCTTGGGATCAATTGCACCAAAGATTGGTGATAGGGTAATAATTCCTCTTCTGTAGTGCTTTTTTAAAAGCTCTCTACCCCAAACATAATCCTCTCGGCTTCCCAGAACGATTTTTATTTCATCCTTAGCTCCAAGGACCTCAAAATTGCTGATTAAAAAGCTGTCTGCTTCACCGGAGCTGGGTACCTTGATATCCATAGTAAAACGATGGTCCGCCTGTAAGGGGAAAGCTGCTAAGTCAACAGAGCCATTGGTTTCAATATTGACCTCATAGTCCTCAAGGGCTGCCAATAGCCCCTTAACCTCCTGCTGCAAAAGGGGTTCGCCTCCTGTGAGGCATACACGCTTATATTTCAGTTCTTCAATTTTTTCCATTATTGCAGCCACGGTCATGTATTCACCCTCACTATAGGAATAGGTGGTGTCACAGTAGCTGCAGCTTAAATTGCAGCCGGTCAAACGCACAAAAATTGTCGGGTATCCCGTAGATATCCCTTCCCCCTGTATACTTAAAAAAATCTCATTTATCCTAAGCATAGAACTGCTCCCTATCCAAGGTGCCAAAGCTGGTTGGTGTTTCCCACAGTACAACCCTTTGGAGCCTATGGCAATCATTTGTCAGTACTGGCTCCAGCTCCTGAAAAATCCATACCAGCATATTCTCACAGGTGGGGTTGAAGGGAAATATTTCATTTAAATATCTATGGTCTAGAATATTAATGACCTTTTCCTTTACAGCGGTCTTTAAATCGTTGAAATCTATAACCATACCCCTATGGTCAACGGTTCCCCTAACTGTAATCTCCAGCTTATAGGTGTGACCATGCAGATATTTGCAGTCGCCTTCATAGTTCTCAAGCCTATGGGCACTATCAAAGGTAAATATTTTTGTGACATCCACTAATTTATTATGCATTTGATCTCTTCCTCTCCTTTAGGACTCCGAGATAACCGCAGCCGATTGCACCGTTCAGCTGGGGCAATTCCGGTACTACAACCTCATGGAAATCCTCTTTTAAATAATGTATAATGGCGTTGTTTTGAGCTACGCCACCGGTTAAAACAATATTTTTGCTCTTCAGCTTCAAAATATGTGGCTTGATTCTTTTATATAATGAATAGTTGATTCCTGCTGAAAGCTCAGGAATTTTATGTCCCAGTGCTATCTGCCCAATCAGCTCCGATTCACCAAATACTGCACAGGTAGTGTTTAAGGCCACAGGATTTTCAAAATGTCCTTTAAGCTCCTCCATAGATATCTCCAATAAAGCCGCCATATTTTCTAAATATCTACCACTGGAGGCAGCACATTTGTCATTTAACAGCATATCAGTTATAATGCCATTTTCAACCTTTACAACCTTAAAGTCCTGCCCACCAATATCCAACAGAGTAAAATTTTTCAGCTCCGTCTGATAAAGGGCACCATATACATGGGCCTTAAGCTCATTGATGATTAAAGCATTTTCCACCTGAAGGTTGTTTCTGCCATAGCCGGTGCTGACAATTTTATCTGCATGATGGTAGCCGATGGCCTTTAAATCCAGTCGTATACTGCCATCTACAGTGGTGCTGTAATCCCTGTAAAATTGCATGGTGCTGATAATATCTGATTTTTTAAGGGTATCCCCTTCAAAGAGGGCCAGCTTTACAGCTCTGCTGCCTATATCAATTCCCAGTATCTTCATATAGTCACTCCTTTAAATCCCTTAGCATATCCATAAAGGATTCCAGCCGCAGCTTTGTTCTGGCATCAGCCTTGCCGGGCAAATCTCCCTCGATGGTGAGAACCGGAATACCTAGCTGCTGCTTTACTAAGATATCTTCAATCCCTCTATGGCAAAAGCTCTGAGTATAGTGGATGATGCCATCCAGCCTTCTTTCTGCAATGGCTTTTTTGATGTCAACCAGCCTAGCTTTTAAATCATAGGGATAGGTATAGCTAAGATATATATCATATATGCTGTCATGGACAGAGGCCTCTGCCATTGTAAAGGCACGCTGTACCTCATTAAATACAATTCGTCCTCCGTTGGCCTCAACCAAGGCATAGATGTCCTCAATGATTGGCGGTACACCTATATAGCCCAATCTAACCTCATAATCTGAAAATGGACTCCTAGCTTCTATTTCACTTATTTGTACTTCTAAATCCTTTAGAAACGTTGCAGGATCGCCATTAAAATCACTGCAGGAGACCTGCCAAAGGTGATTTTCAAAGCCGCTTGCCTTATTATGCCTCCAGGTAAGCTCGTCCAGATATTTAATCCTTTGACGAATAGGATACAGCTTTTCCATGACTTTATTGACCTGTTGCATAGAAACCTCGAAGGTTTTCATTAAATGGTCTATCTCCTTAACCATTGCCTCCCGTTGGCGGCTTTGTGGAAATCCAAAGGGGATAACCCTCATACCCTTCGATTGCCAAACCTCTATCAGGGACTTGGTGTTGGAGCAATCGCCTTCGGTAACACCGATCACTGCATCTATTTCATTGGTCATGGCTGTGGCGTAGAGCCCCTTTATCCAGGCGCATAGATTTCTGGGAAAGCCGTCTAGCTCGGCGGATTCTATCAGTTCCAGACCCTTGCCGCCGGTGACGAAGATATTATTTAAATCAATCGGGGTACATCCTGCAGCTAAAAGCACCTCAACCGGTATCGTTGTAGTTAAACCAACTTTTTTCATATAAGCTCCTTTCCGAACAAAGGCTTTAAATACAATCAAAAAAAGCTACCAAAAGGCAGCCTCTATATATCATAATAAACATATTAAATAATCGTACAAAAAAAGGTACAAAAAAAGAAAAAGAAGCATTCAGTTTTTGTGCCTTAGTTTTGTTTAAGGACAGGAGGCTTTCGAACTGTCCAGATACTAATGTACCATATAACTATACTTTATTCAAGGGATAAAATTACTTATTTGAATCAATAGGGAAATAATGGTATAATATTTCTAATAGCTAACAGAGTCTAACCGTTGAGTTAATAATAAGAAACTTTTAAGGCTGCAAGGACTAAGGAGGGATGACCGTGCATAATAAGGATATGATGCCACATGATGTTAAGTATCTGGAGGCTAAAAGGATTCAGAAGGAAATGAACGATAAGGTCAAGGATAGAGTCACAGAAGGACCTTCAATGACTGTCAAGAAGAGTCTTCTTCAGATGCTCTTTGGCATTGTCTTTGCTGGACTGCTCACTTTATTTGAGATGGCAATGAAAAATGCAGTAGGAGCTCCTTTATACACCTTTTATAAGATTGGATTTTTCATCAGCCTGATGGGCTTGGTATTTCTCCCCTACGGATTTTATAACCTCATAGTTTCATTAAAACGATAGTCAACAAAAATCCCTTTTTCTTTTTATGGAAAAAGGGATTTTCATGAGGAAAACATTTATTCAATTATGTAGCCTATCTATAATACTATATGCTACTGGCTAATTTGCTTCCTAAAGCCTTGCAATCCTCTAAAGCAGCTGCATCAGGCGTTAATTGAACTATTAAGCCTTCTTCCACAAGCTTGGCGCCATAGCCCTTCATTCTTTCTTCCCAATCTCTCATCCAGTCACCACTACCCCAGTCATAGGAGCCAAATAACACAACCGGCTTATCCTTTAGCGCAGGATTGTTTAATGCTTCAACGAAGGGCTCCATTTCATCCTCCTCTAAAACCTCAGCACCCATAGATGGGCAGCCTAAGGCCACTGCATCAGCACTAAAGGCATCGTCTGCTTTAGCGTTTGAAACATTAAGTAAATTAACCTCAGCATCTGCACCTACACCTTCAGCGATAGCTTTTGCCATCATTTCTGTGTTTCCTGTACCACTCCAATAGATAATTGCCACTTTTTTCATATTTTAAAACCTCCTATTAATGATATTAATTATCAATATCATTATAGTACATAAATCTGTCATTGTAAACTGCCTTTTAAAAAACATATTCAATATTAAGTAAATTACATAATTTCATTAGGAAATATAAAAGCTCTGCAGCTGTCACAGATACGTACTGCAGAGCTTTTCAATTAATGCTTTTATATGTCCGACAGCATGCGTACAAATGCTTCTATCTCTATTGGATTTCCTCCGCTTTCTTCGATTTGACGTACAATAGCCGAGCCGACTATAACACCATCCACATAGGGCTGCATTTTTTTAACATCCTCTTTACCAGAGATCCCAAACCCTACGGCAATGGGCAGCGCCGTAGCCTCCCGGACGCTACTTAAAAAGCTATCCAATTCTGCGTGAAATTCCTGCCTCATGCCAGTGACCCCCAAGGAGGATATACAGTAGACAAATCCCCTTCCTCCTTGCAACAGTGCTTTAACCCGTTCCTTAGAGGTTGGGGCTACCAAGGGTATTATGGCAATGTCAGTGCCATGTAGGAATGGGTTTAGCTCCTCCTTCTCCTCCATCGGCAGGTCAGGGATAATGAGGCCGTCGATTCCAGCTTCCTGACAGGCTGTTATGAACCGCTTTATGCCGTAGGCAAATATCGTATTATAGTATACTAAAAAAATCAATGGGATTTGGGTCTTTCTACGAACTCTTTCCATACAAGCAAATATATCTCCCAGACGGATGCCTTTGTCCAGTGCCTGTTGGGCGGCCTTCTGGATTACCGGGCCATCCGCCAATGGATCGGAATAAGGAATACCAATCTCGATGATATGGGCGCCACCTCTTTCCTTAGCATAGATTAGTGCCTCCGTTGCTTCGATGCTGGGATGCCCTGCCACCATAAATGTGATCAAGGCTTTTTGATTATTCTCTTTTAGCAGTTGAAATTGCTTATCTATCCGATTCATTGTTCCCCTCCTCCAATTTTTTGATCTAGGTACTGGGCTACCGTATGAACATCCTTATCTCCTCTACCAGATAGGCAAACGACAATTATTTCTTCGGGACTCCTTAATGCAGCTGTTTTACATGCCTGTGCTATGGCATGGGCACTTTCCAGAGCAGGTATAATTCCCTCTAGCTTGCTGAGCATTTGAAAGGCTGTTAGGGCTTCCTCATCTGTAATTGACTCATACTGTACGCGATGAGTCTCATATAAATAGGCATGCTCCGGGCCAACCCCCGGATAGTCCAGGCCCGCAGAAATAGAATGAGCCGGCAGGATTTGACCTTCTGCATCCTGTAAAAGATAGGTCTTCATTCCGTGAAGCACCCCTACTCTGCCCTCTGCAAAGGCTGCGGCATGCTTCTTGGTTTCAATTCCACAACCGGCAGCTTCTACCCCTATCATCTTCACCTGTTGGTCCTCGATGAAGGGATAGAACAACCCCATAGAGTTGCTGCCGCCTCCTACACAGGCCACCAATACATCTGGCAATCTATTTTCTGCTTCTAAAATCTGCGCTCTTGCTTCATCCCCAATGATTCTTTGAAAGTCACGAACTATGGTGGGGTAAGGATGGGGTCCTACGACTGAGCCAATGACATAAAAGGTATCTTCTGCCCTGGCAACCCATTCTCGAATAGCTTCATTGGTAGCATCCTTCAGGGTTTTTGTTCCTGAGACAACCGGTTGAACCTTGGCACCTAATAGCTCCATTCTAAAGACATTCAATTTTTGTCTTTGTATGTCCTCTTCTCCCATAAAAACCGTGCATTCCATTCCAAAGAGGGCTGCGCCTGTAGCTGTAGCTACCCCATGCTGTCCAGCTCCTGTTTCTGCAATTACACGTTTTTTCCCCATATGCCTTGCCAAAAGCAGCTGTCCTAAGACATTGTTAATCTTATGGGCCCCAGTATGGTTGAGATCCTCTCTCTTTAGATATATCCTTGCTCCTTTTAGCTCTTGAGTCAGCCTTTCGGCATAATACAGTGGTGAGGGACGCCCGACATATTGTTTCAGATAGTAGGCAAATTCCTCTTTAAATTCTTTTGTACTGCAGTGGCTGGTATAGGCCTTTTCCAGCTCTAACAGTGGATTCATGAGTGTTTCAGGGACATATTGCCCTCCAAATATACCAAACTTTCTATTGATCTCCATCCTTTATCCTCCTAACCAATTGTTCTATTTTATAGGGATCTTTTTGAGTATCAGTCTCTACCCCTGAGCTAATGTCTACCACATGGGGCTTAACGATTTTTACTGCCCTTTGCACATTTTCTGGATTTAATCCTCCAGCCAATATAGTAAAGTATTGATTTGAAGCTTCTGTCGCCCATTCCCAGCAAAATGTTCTTCCGGTTCCTCCTCTGGCTCCTTGGCTATAGGTATCCAGCAATATACCTGCAATACTCCTGTATTGTTCTGCCGCCGCCAAGGACCCTTCATCCTGAATAGGGATGCACTTCCATACAGCCCTATGGATTTCCTTACAATGCTTAGGACTCTCCTCACCATGAAGCTGTGCAATATCTAATTGACAATAGTCGATGATTTCGTTGATATGATCAGTAGGAGTATTAACAAATACCCCTACTGCCTTAATATCTGGCCGCAGAGCATCTCTCATGGCTTTAGCCTGTTCCTTTGTTACTCTTCTTTTGCTCTCGGCAAAGATAAATCCAGCATAGGAGATATCGAAGAGATTTATAGCCTGAATATCCTTAAAGGTCCTTATGCCGCATATCTTAATCCTTGGCTTCATAGGCTTCACGAAACTCCTTTGCTGTTTTTTTGATGGAGGTGGCTTTCATGAAGCCTTCACCAACTAATATGCCGTTTATCTCGGCTTCCTTCAACAGCCTTATATCCTCTCTCGTATTAATACCGCTTTCACTGATGGTTAAAATATTCCTAGGTATATATTGTGAAAGTGTCAGGGTAGTCTGTAGGGAAACCGTAAAGTCCTGAAGGTCCCTATTGTTGATGCCTATTATCCTGACGTCAGTATCCAAGGCTCTCTTCAGCTCATCTAAGGTATGAACCTCCACCAGCGCTGCCATATCCAGTGTATGGGCGAGGGCTAAAAAGCTGCGAAGCTCCTTATCTGTCAAAATTGCTGTAATCAGCAGTATGCAGCTGGCACCCAATGCCTTAGCCTCATATATCTGCAGTGGGTCTATGATAAAATCCTTTCTAAGAATAGGTAAATCTACAGCCTTATGGACATTTTCCAGATAACTTGGATGACCCAGGAAAAAATACTCCTCCGTCAACACGGATAAGGCATCCACTGCATGGTTGTACTCTTTTGCGATTGCTACCGGATCAAAGTCTTCTCTAATAATACCTTTGGAGGGTGATGCTTTTTTAATTTCTCCAACGATAGACAGACTAGGTTTTTGGATGGCGGCTATAAAGCTTCTATTGGCTTCTGTCGCCATAGCTTTTTCAATCATTTCGTCGATGCTATTAAAATGGCTATTTTCTTTTAAGGTAAGCCTTTTTCTTTGGACAATATCTTCTAAAATCATAGAATTCTCCTTCCTTAAGCCGACTTGCTCCCTGCCCTCTGTGTATAGCAAATATAGTCTTCAAGCTTTTTCTGTGCTGCTCCCGAATCTATCAGCTCCTCAGCCAGCATCTTTCCTTTGTAAATGCTTTCTGTAATCCCAGCTACATACAGGGCTGCTCCGCTGTTGAGCACCAATATGTCTCGCTTAGGTCCCCTTTCGCCTGCCAGAAGCCGCTGGATAATGCTGGCATTTTCCATTGCCTCCCCTCCTCTAATATCAGCAAGAGAGCAGCGGGAAAGTCCAAAAGCCTCAGGGGATATATCATATGTTTTTATCTCTCCTTGATTCAATTCCGTAATTTTTGTTTCAGCTGTCACCGTAAGCTCATCCAAGCCATCCATCCCATGAACCACCAAAGCCCTCTCAACCTTTAGGTTTTTCAACACCTGTGCCATGGGCTCCGTCAGCCCTTTATCAAATACCCCCAATACTTGAGCCTTTGCAAATGCGGGATTTGTAAGGGGGCCCAGAAGGTTGAATATCGTCCGAAAGCCCAGAGCTCTACGAACGCCTATAGCATGCTTCATTGCAGTATGGAACATGGGGGCGAATAAAAAGCCAATATTAATTTCCTCCACGCTTTTCTGAATCAGCTCTGGTCTTAATGAAAGGTTTACTCCTAATGCTTCCAGCACATCCGCGCTACCGCTTTTGCTGGATACAGAGCGATTGCCATGCTTGACGACTGATGCGCCAGCCGCTGCCGTTACAAAAGCTACTGCTGTGGATATATTATAGGTTCCGCTACAGTCCCCACCTGTGCCACAGGTGTCTATCGTATATCTATCCGGAAGCTCTAACCGTTGAACCCTTGCCCGCATGACCCTGGCTCCCCCAGTAAGCTCTTCAATTGTCTCACCCTTTATGGCTAGTGCTGTTAAAAAGCTGGCGATTAGAGATTCCTGTGCTTTTCCCTCCATAATTTCATTCATGGCTTCAATCATTTCTTCTTCTGTCAAATCCCTTTGAAGAATTAGCTTATGCACCGCATCCTTTAGCATATTTGATCTCCCTCCTTATAAAATTCTCGATCAATTGCTTCCCATGTGGGGTGAAAATGGATTCCGGATGAAACTGCAGACCGAAAATGGAATGTTCCTTATGGCGAATTGCCATAATTTCACCATCCGCCGTTACCGCCGTTACCTCCAGCATTTCTGGTAGCCTTTCCTTTTGAATCGCCAGGGAATGATATCTGACTACCTCCATAGGGCTGTTTATCCCTTCAAATATCCCTTTTTGATCGTGATAAATTTGTGATGTTTTCCCATGATGCAGCTGCTTAGCATAGGAGATGTCGGCGCCAAAGGCAGCACCTATGGATTGATGCCCCAGGCATATCCCCAGTATAGGGACTCGGCCTGCCATTCTGCGGATGATTTCCAGACAGTTGCCCGCCTCCTGTGGCGACTTGGGTCCGGGTGAAACCACGATATAATCCGGATGTAGTCTTTGAACCTCATCAGCAGTAATCTCATCATTTCTAATAACTCGAATATCCTGGTGGTACTGCCCAAGATATTGATAGAGATTGTAGGTAAATGAATCATAATTATCGATAAGAAGAATCATAGTATTACTTCACCTCCGATGGTTTTTAGCAGCGCCTGTACCTTGCTCCTACACTCCTCATATTCCTTTTCAGCCTCAGAATCCGCTACAATTCCCGCCCCCGCCTGCATATATGCTAGACCTTCTTTAATCACCATGGTTCGTATCGCTATACACATATCCATGTCGCCATCAAAACCAAAGTACCCGACTGCGCCGCCATATAGTCCTCTGCCAACATTCTCCAGCTCCTCAATAATCTCCATCGCTCTGATTTTTGGGGCCCCGGATAGGGTTCCGGCTGGCAGGAAGGAAGCCAATATAGAAAAGGCATCCTCTCCGTCCCTTTTTCTTCCCTCTACCAAGGAGACGATATGCATGACATGAGAATATTTCTGCACCCCCATAAGCTCCGATACATGTACCGATCCAATTTTTGCTATTCGACCCATATCATTTCTAGCAAGGTCGACCAACATGACATGCTCTGCCCGCTCCTTAGGGTCTTCTAAAAGCTCTCGTGCCAGCTGCTCATCCTCTTCAGTATCCTTTCCTCTTCTCCTTGTGCCGGCAATAGGACAGGTATAGACCTTTTCTCCCCTCAGCTCCACCAGCATCTCCGGTGAGCTTCCCGCCACCTGATAACTGCCAAAGTTAAAGTAATACAAGTATGGGGATGGATTGACAGCTCTTAGCTTTCTATAGAGGGAAAAGGGGGCCTCTTTAACTTCAACTGCCCATCGTTGAGATAACACCACCTGAAAAATATCCCCTTCACAGATATAGCTTTTTGCCTTTTCTACCTTCCGCATAAATTCTTCTTTAGAAATATTGGATTTAATCGGATATTCAGCAGCGCTTACCCTTACATCTGTTTGCAACTGCTCCTCCATTGGATGCTTCAGCTCTGTCTTCATCAAATCTAATTTTTCTGCTGCCTTTTTTTCCCCATCCTCTGTATCACTCTCTAACACCACCAAATAGATTTGTCCATGAAGATGATCATAGGCAATCAGCTCTGTGACCACCATCAAATGCACATCTGGTATGCCTAATACATCCGGATTCTTTTCAGGAAGCCTTTCATGCTGTCGGATGATATCATAGGACAGTATCCCTACCGCACCCCCTACAAAGGGAAGCCCCTCTCTTTGAATCAAGTGAAAGCGCTTCATATACTCCCGTACAATCTCCAAGCTCTTTCCTTCTTTTTTCTCCTCCTGATCCCCCTGCCGGATCATGACTTCTCCTTTTCCTGAAATAATAGCACGAGGGCTTTTCCCCAAAAACGAAAATCTGCCTTTGTCTTCCGCCTTGCTCTCCAGCAAGAATCCGATACCTGACCCCACATAGCTTTGATATAGGGTAATGGGTGTTTGGGTATCCCCTGGT
Source organism: Clostridiaceae bacterium (assembly GCA_018432235.1). GTDB lineage: Bacteria > Bacillota > Clostridia > Peptostreptococcales > Natronincolaceae > M1-B18. The sequence goes on from JAHDLO010000015.1 coordinate 445,441, forward strand.
AAAACCCTTACATATGGTTTTAAAGTCTCCATCTGTATTCTCCTTTCATGCATAGAACAAAAGTGGCTTTGCCACGTTTGTTTTCCAGAGAACCCATGCGTTCTCTAGGACGCTTCGCCTTCGGTCACCTCACTGTCTCGGTGCCGCTCGTAGCATAGTGCCACTTGTTCGTGGCACCACTCGCCTCTCCTTGTTTTAATAAGGGATGATGCCCCCCTTAACAACCCCCCATATCATAGGGAAATAAAAGAACTTTCCTATGATATAAAAAAGGCCATTTCAATCCCATATATGGGACGAAATGGCCTTTACTTTTCCGCGGTACCACCCAATTTAGAAGCTGCATATGTTTTGGGTAAAATAAAAAGGCATTCCATCCTTTGGGACGAAATACCTTGTATTTGTTAGCCACCCAATGCCATAAGCATCTTCTCACTCTTATCCGATACGGAGCAAATTGCTCGATATCTTACCCTTATAACGTAAGGAAACGGCATCGGCTACTCATTGCTTTTCACCTAGCATCTCATGAACCCATTCCTTACAATCCCTATGTACCAGACCTCACACCGACCGCTGGCTCGCTGCAACAAGCTCTTGTAAGTACTCTTTTCAATCATCGATTTTAGTTTTTAAATTATTCTTATTCTATACGATAATTCTTCTCTTGTAAACACTTTTCTGAAAATTTAATATACAAAATACAAAAGAATCTCAGAAATAATTAAGCAGGTATTGCAAACAACCTTCAATAAAGTAAATTTCTCTCATAATACCCCTTTCTGTAATTACTCGAAAGAATTGCATAATGAAAGGAGGAGTACACATTTGTTTTAGTTCATAAATGTAGAATAAAAGTGGCTTCGCCACGTTTGTTTTCCAGGGAACCCATGCGTTCACTAGGACGCTTCGCTGTACCCTCCTTATTTTAATAAGGGGAGACACCCCCCTTAACCCCCCCCCATATCATAGGGAAATAAAAGAACTCTCCTATGATATAAAAAAGATGAATGTCTAAAACACTCATCTTTTTATGCTGTATATATGATCTGACCATGCCTTAAAATTTCATCTAGAAATCCACTGCCATCATTATTTTCTTCTAACAATATTGGCTCAATTCGATCATCTATATTTCTTCTTAACTTATAGAGTAGAGCTTCCGTTTCCAAAAAATCATGCTCACATTCACTCACAATTACAGCTATATCAATATCACTTTCTTCTATCCAATTTCCTTTTGCGTAGGAACCATATAAAATAACCTTTTCTGGCTTTATCTGTTCACATACTAATGTGGCATATTTTATTGCTTTCTCTAAAACTTGGCTTTTATCCATAGAAACAAAGCCTCCGTCTCTTCAATAATTTTTTTGCATCTTTCCTTTGACAAGGATTTTAACAATTTATTCTTTACTGTCGGGTACCTTGCTTGAATATTTAATGGTTCAAGCAAATCAATAATATCCAATTGATCATCGTTTAGAATATCATAGATACCTGATTTTTTGGCTAATACTGTAAGATTGTGAACGTATGGAGGATTTTCTGGTATTACTGATGTTAAATAACCTTTTAGAGCCTTTTCTATTGCTTGATGGCACTTAACCCGACATATAAAAATCGTTCTCCTTCAAACATAACTTTAGCTGTAACTAAATCGTATTCTGCCAATTCAAGCCAATAGGAAATCCGCTCGTTCTTATCCACCTCGTCATCTCCTTTTATAATTAAGTGTATTTTTATTGTACCACTTTAATTAACTAAATGAAATAAAAGAATTGCTATTGTTAGGTTTATGCCACAGTGGGCATCGAAAATAGTGGTAGTGTTATTCTTAAACACTCATTGTACCATTCTATAAGTATTCTTACAGCCCCAAAGGGCAATAATACTGTAATAAGGGGTTAAATTTTTGAATATTTAAACATTTGTCAACCAGTGTTAATTATCAAAATAATGTGATATCATATAAGTAAATTTTGTAAATACATAATTAGGAGGTATAATAAAAATGAATTTTTCAAAAAGAATTACTTCCATGCAAGAATCACCCATAAGAAAGCTGGTTCCTTATGCGCAGGCTGCAAAGGCACAGGGAAAAAAGGTTTATCACTTAAATATTGGACAACCGGATATCGAGACACCATCTCTATTCATGGAGGCTATTAAAGCCTTCGATGAAAAGGTATTAGCTTATTCACTATCTCAGGGTATGCCGGAGCTTATAAATTCAATTATCGACTACTACAAAAAGTATGACATGCATTTTGAGTCCGATGAAATACTGATCACCAATGGTGGTTCAGAGGCGCTATTATTCAGTATCATCGCCATCGCCGATGCCGGGGATGAGATTTTAGTTCCTGAACCTTTCTATACCAATTACAATGGTTTTAGTGCAGCTGTAGACGTTAAGGTGGCTTCTATCACCTGCAAGGCTGAAGAGGGCTTCCATTTACCTTCCAGAAAGGAAATTGAAGAAGCAATTACCCCGAAGACCAGAGCAATCATGCTGTCAAATCCCGGTAATCCCACAGGTGTTGTTTATACAAAGGATGAAGTATATATGCTGGCGGATTTAGCTAAGGAATATAATCTCTTTATTATAGCCGATGAGGTTTACAGAGAATTTGTTTATGATGGACTGGAGTATACTAGCTTTGGAAATATAAAGGGTATTGAAGATCGAGTGATTATCGTAGATAGTGTATCTAAGCGCTATAGTGCATGTGGCGCAAGAATTGGTTCCATAGCATGTAAGAACAAAGACCTGATGAAGGAAATATTGAAGCTTTGTCAAGGTAGATTATGTGTTCCTACCCTGGAGCAGGTTGGCGCTGTTGAGTTATACAAAACCCCTGAGGAATATTTTAAGTCTGTAAATGATGAATATGAAAAAAGAAGAAATATCGTATTTGAGGGCTTAAATAGCATTCCTGATGTCCTTTGTAAAAAGCCAACAGGTGCCTTCTATGTTATAGCTAAGCTTCCAGTGGATGATGCAGAAAAATTCACCATCTGGATGCTTAAGGATTTTGATGTGGATGGAGAAACCGTAATGCTGGCCCCTGCAGAAGGCTTCTATGCCACAAAGGGTCTTGGCAGGGATGAGGCAAGAATTGCTTACATTCTGAATGAAAATGATTTGAAAAAGGCTATGGCGATCCTTAAAAAGGCTGTTGAAAGCTATCCGGGAAGAAAAATATAGTAAATATAAAGAAGCTCTGACAAAGAGCTTCTTTTCATTGAATTTGCAAAAATACTGTTTACCTTTGCAGCCTTAAGGATACTAATGGATAGAAGGCCCATTAACAATACAGAATAATGTAATATTTTGCTATTCTGTCATCCTAAGATATAGCTGAAGGAATCTTTGAATTTCAATAAGCATAGAAATTCCTTATGCCTTAGGATGACATGAAAATGGTTTTATTATATTTTGACCTCAGCCTTTTCCTTAGAGCCAAATAGCCTATGAAATACCGACTTGCTTTTGTATTGCTCTCTTTTAACCTTTTCCTTTAGCTCCGCCACCTCATAGGATTTTTCCTTTAGCTTCATTCTCAGCTTTGCGTTCTCACAGATTAAGACATCCTTGTCCTCTCTATTTAACTGCATTCTCAAATCGTCGATTTTTTCTGTCAAGTCCTCTATTTCCTTTTTATAGTCCAGACCTTTTACTGACTCCAACAGCTCCAGCCTAAGAAATTGAAGGGCCTCTTTTAGCCATTCCTCAGATTGGAATTCCTGCTGTCGGGCTACCTCATTGCCGGTACTGGCAACGGCTACCTCATTATTATTTTGTTCAATAATGACCTTAGGTGACTTCAAAAGCTGTCTTATCTGCTTATTGGTCAAGCCCCTCTCCTGCAGGGTTTTGATCTGATTTAAATCCTCGACTTCCTTATATGTAAAATACCTTCGATTGTTTTCATCATTTCTTGGTATTTCAAGGTCGAATTCCTTTTCATAAAATCTGATGACATGTGCTTTAAACCCTGTCATATCGGCAACTTCTTTAATTGTATATATTTCAGTATTTGATATATTCATATACTTCCGCCTCCTTACTGTATTTTTCAATACTCGACATGCCATTTCCTCTAATCATATAGGACTTTCGTCATACAAATTCATTCAAAATCCTCTATATCCTGTCGAAAAAAAGAATATATAATGAAATTTAGTAGATTTAATGACCTATGAAATTGAAAGCATACTCCGAGATATTAAAAGGCCAGATGATTAAGATCATCTGGCCTGAGGCTAACCTAAAATTATAAATACCTTATAAATCTGTTTCGAACACAGGTACTTTAGAAGGACTGCAAAGTGTTCTTTGTTTTACTCTATTTCATTCTCAACAAGCTTAACTAAAAGCTTAATTGAGTTTTCAATATCTGATAAAAACACCATTTCACAATTGCTGTGAAGATATCTTGTAGGGATGGACAATACACCGGAGGGTACGCCAGCCTTAGTTAAATGAATAGCACCAGAATCGGTACCACCAAACTCAAGCACCTCCAGCTGGTATGGAATATTATTTTTCTTGGCCTGTTCTATCATATGCGTTTTTATTTTAGGATGACTTAACATGGAATTATCTCTAATTTTTACTGCAGGTCCTGCTCCTAAGCTTACTGCCATTGGCTTCGCCTTTGGTGTATCACCGGTAGCAGTCACGTCTAGCGCTATACCATAATCAGGATCAACTGCATAGGCTGAGGTCTTAGCACCTCTGACTCCCACCTCCTCCTGCGAAGTAAATACGAAGTAGAGATCATTATTGCTGCTGCCCATATTTTTTAAGGCTTCAATCATAATGTAGCAGCCTATTCTATCGTCTAATCCCTGTGAAACCACCTTTTTATCATCTATTAGGGGTTCGCTATGATAAACGCAGACATCCCCTATGGTCACAAGCTCCTCGGCTTCAGCCTTATTGGAGGCACCGATATCTATAAATAGCTTATCTAAGCTTAAGTCTTTAATGCTGTCCAGCTTTTCAGAACCGATAACGCCAATAGTGCCATTTTCAAAAATAACTCTTTGAGAAAGGGTGATGGCAGGTGAAATACCGCCAACATTTGTAAAGCGCAGAAAACCCTTATCATCGATAAAGGTAACCATAAGACCGATTTGGTCCATATGCCCTGCCAGCATAATTCTCTTACCATTACCTTTTTTTCGTGCAATGAGATTCCCTAAGGGGTCGATATGTATTTCATCCACATAATCCTCTATTTGCTCCTTAATCAGTCCAGCAACCCTCATTTCGTTACCGGATGGAGAGTATATCGATAGCAATGCTTTTAGTAGCTCCAGGTCCATAGTCTTCATTACAACACGCCTCCTTCACTTATCTTTTCAAGGTATTTAATAAGCAGTGCTTTAGCATTATTATAGTCGTCCTTACTTAGGACTGAGACTGGTGAATGTATGTATCTGCAGGGTACTGCCATTGAAACACAACGGGTACCGCCCTTTGCTGTATGGAATCTTCCGGCATCATTTCCCCCAAAGGCAGTTTTACGATATTGCCATGGTATATTATTTGCCTTAGCAGTAGCAACCAAGCTGTCGACTAAATTTCTATTATATATTGAGGTTCTGTCCATTATGGATATTGCCGGACCCTTGTCAAGCTCTGTTACCTGCATATGGGGCTCTATATCCGAAACATCGGAGCAGGTGGTGCCTTCAATGGCTATGGCAAGATCTGCATCGACTTGATAAGCTGCTACCTCAGCCCCTCTTAGCCCAACCTCCTCCTGTACTGTAAACATTGCTGTAACATTCACTGGAAGCTCTTTTTTCATTAAATCGATTATGATGTCACAGCCTACACGATCATCCAGAGCCTTGGCTTTGATTCTATTTCTGCCGAATTCTGTGTATTTGCTGTCAAAGGCGATATAATCACCTGGAGAAACAAATTTCTCCGTTTCCTTTTGGCTGCTGCAACCGATATCGATATAAAGGTCATTGAGGGTTAAGGCTTTTTTTCTCTCGTCCTGCTTTGTCATATGTACCGCCTTAGCGCCAATTACGCCTGGTATTTTATCCTTGCCTACCAGTACCACCTTTGAAACCAGAATTCTGGAATCTATGCCGCCTATAGGAGCGAAGCGAATAAGCCCGCTGCTGTCTATACCCTTTACCATGAAGCCTACCTCGTCCATATGAGCAGTTACTACCACATGAGGCTTATTACTATGACCATGTTTTTTTGCGACAATATTCCCCATTCTGTCCACACGTATATCCTCTACATGGCCCTTCAGCTCCTCAAGAATTATACTTCTAATCTCACCTTCATTGCCTGAAACTCCGCAGGCATTTGTTAATTTCTCTAATAGCATAGGAATTCCTCCATATCTCTATCATTTAGGCTGACTATAAAGTGTGCCAGCAGCTTACCGGTTTTTTCTATATCGGAAAGGCTTAGGGTTTCAACAGAGGTATGCATATATCTCAAGGGGATTGAAAGAATACCAGTGGCTACTCCTGCTCTGCTGACCTGCATTGGCCATGCATCTGTGCCAGAGTGTCCTGTTGCTATTTCAATCTGATAATCTATGTAATGCTCCTTTGCAATCGTTTTTAAATGCTCAAAAATCCTTGGATGAATATTAGGCCCAACGGTGATAGCCGGTCCCTTTGTAAGCTCTATTGTATCGTGCTGGTTTAGCTCCGGTGTTCTGCCAAATCCAACGTCTATAGCAATACCGATATCCGGATTAATGCTATATGCAGCAGTGGTGGCACCTCTTGTGCCAACCTCCTCTTGAACGGTAGCAACACAATAGACGTCTACTTCATGCTTTAAATGCTTTAGCTCCTTAAGACACTCCAGCAGCACAGCAACCCCGGCTCTATCATCCAGTGCCTTTGCGGCTATTAAATCATTTTTCAGTGATACATTTTGACGGTTTACCGTAACGACATCACCTACGGATAGCTTCACCTTCAGTTCCTCTCTATTAAAGCCGGTGTCAATCATCAAATCCTCTATGCCTATTGCCTTACTTCTTTCAGCGTCGTTGGTAAGATGTGGCGGCTTAACTCCTATTATGCCATATACCTTTTCACGGCCTTGGATTGTAACCTCCTGGCATAGCAAGGTTCTTTGGTCCACTCCTCCTATGTTTGTAAATCTGATGAATCCATTTTCGTCAATTTCTTTAACCATTAATCCGATTTCATCCATATGGGCAGCCAGCATAATTCTTCCCTTGCCAGCGCCTCTTTTAAGTAGGATGAGATTTCCTAACGGGTCCTTTGATACATCATCGCAATAGCTGCCTAAGGCTGTCTCTATAAGCTTTGAAACCTCTTCCTCATGGCCTGATACCCCTGTTGCCTCTGTAATAGTCCTTATAAAATCCTTGTTATTCATGAATAGCCTCCCTTCCGCCTTTTAAAGATTTGAAGAAATTACAAGTAATTTCCTCATGTTATTTGATCTATGGCATTTTTTTATAAAAAAAGGTCTTTACTGGCGCAAGCTTGTATCGGTTCGGTAGTATAATTTGCTCAGTGCTACCAACAAATAATACACCATCCTGATCCAGAGCCTGATGAAATTTCTGATACATTTTGCTTTTAGTTTCCTCTGTAAAATATATCATTACATTTCTACACAGTATTAAATCACAATTATCAGGATATTTATCTTCTAATAGATTTAAATTTTGAAAGGTGACTTGTTTCTTTATAACATCCCTTATAGCATAGCTATCATTAATGCGGTCAAAGTATTTAGAAATAAAATCTGTCGGTAGTCCTTCAAGACTTTTTGCAGAGTAAACGCCAAACCTAGCCTTATTTATAGCTCCCTTGTCAATATCAGTAGCCAAAATATTGATATCCTTTAAATCAAAAAAACGAGATAGAAGCATTACTAAGGAATAGGGTTCTTCGCCGGTGGAACAGGCTGAGCTCCATATTTTAAGACGAGATTTTCTTTTTAAGAGCTGCGGCAGAATCTCCTTTTCTAAAACCTCCCATTGTGGAGGATTTCTATAAAACTCTGAAACGTTTATAGTTAGATAATTTATGAATTCCTCAAAGAGCTTGCTATTTGTATTCAATCCGTTAAAATACGCGTCAAAGGAAGTATAGTTGTTCCGCGTTACAAGGGATTCAATTCGACGCTTCATTTGTCTTTCTTTATAGCAGGATAAATCTAACCCGGTTTTTTTATATACATTTGCTATAAAAGCTTCATAGCCCTCCATTTACATCCCCCTTTAGGATTACAACACTAAATATATATTAAAACATAACATGCTATAGGAAAAAATAGGCAAACTGTTTATGAAAAAATAAAGAGTCTAAGGACTCTTTATTCTTCATCTGTTGGATTAACGACGTCTCCGATTGTTACAGGATTTTCCTCGCTGATGAATTCCTTTTCCTCAGCTTCCTCTTCTGCCCTATTTAAAGCTGAAATGCTTAAGCTCATCCTCTTTTGTTCTATATTGATATCTAAAATTTTAGCCTGTACAACTTGGCCTATTTCTAGTGCCTGAGATGGTTTAGAAATAAACTTGTCGCTGATTTCAGAGATGTGTACTAATCCGTCTACGCCAGATTCTACCTCAATAAAGGCACCAAAATCAACTAATCTAACAACCTTACCCTCTATGACATCTCCAACATTGTATTTCTCTTTAACAATATCCCATGGCTGAGGGATAGTTTGCTTAAGACCTAATGATATTTTGCTGGTGGCAGCATCAAAATCCAGAACTATTACCTCTACTTGATCACCCAGCTTTAAGATTTCAGAAGGGTGCTTAACTCTATTCCATGATAAATCTGAAATGTGGATAAGACCGTCTACGCCTCCTAAATCTACAAAGGCGCCAAAATTAGTGATATTTCTTACGGTTCCCTTTACAAGCTGACCAGCCTTTAAGGTTGAAAGAACTTCCTTTCTCTTTTCTTGCTTTTCGTTCTCTATAACCGGTTTTCTAGAAAGGACTACTTTATTTTTCCTACGATCTATTTCAATGATTTTTGTGTTGAAGCTTTTGCCAACAAAGGTCTGAAGGTTTTCAACATATGAGTCGGATAATTGGCTTGCGGGAATAAAACATCTGATTCCTCTGGATATAGAAACCACGCCGCCTCTAACGGCTTCGATAACCTTGGTTTCCAGTAAAGCTTCAGACTCTTGAATTTTTTCTAAGTCATCCCATCCTTTTTGGACATCTACCCTCTTTTTAGATAATAAAACATTACCTTCACCATCATCTACTTTAATTACGTAAACCTTTATTTCATCACCTACATTAACCACGCTTTTGGGATTAACGGTTGTGTCGTTAGAAATTTCTTCTTTAGGAATGATTCCATCAGATTTATATCCTACATTAACCATTATTTCGTTGTCAGTCACGTTGATTACTTTACCGGTAACAACATCTCCTGTACGTAGTCTAACCATGGATTTTTCTATTTCCTCCATAAAGTTCATCATATCGTTGTTCATTAAATTAACCTCCCAGAATTTATAATATCATTTTATTAATTCTCTTAATTAATATTTTTTAACGCTTCAATTATCTCATTAATTACCCAAATAGGTGTTGAGGCACCTGCTGTGACACCTACCCTTTCATAGCTCCTCAGGGCTTCTATATCCAGCTCCTCCACCCCTTCCACATGGAAGGTGGATTCGGGCTTTACTTCTTTGCAAATAGCCACTAGCTTTTGTGTATTTGAGCTATTGCTTCCGCCTATAACAATCATTGCATCTACTTCACCCGCTAATTTTTTTGCTGCATCCTGTCTTTGCTTTGTGGCATGACATATCGTGTCGAAAATCTCAATTTCCTTAACCTTATCCTTCAGTAATTCTATCAGCTCCCTGTATTTTGTTAAGGACATGGTAGTTTGAACAACTACACATAGCTTTTGATCTTTATTAATCCTTTCAATGTCACCGGGCTCCTGAATAATAACGGCTCTATTATAGCACCATCCATTAATTCCTATCACCTCAGGATGATGGGGATTTCCTATGATTGCAATTTGAAAATCCTTATCGCAATATTCCTTAACAATTTTTTGAATTCTTCTCACAAAGGGACAGGTGGTGTCAATAACATTCAACTGCTTCTCCTCTGCAATTCTGTATATTTCCTCCGGAACACCATGAGACCGAATGATAACATTACCCTCTTTAATATCATTTAAGTCCTCTATTATCCTTACACCTTCATCTTCAAGGCTTTTGACCACCTGAGGATTGTGAATTAACGGACCTAATGAATAGTTGGCCTTATCCCTGTTTCTATTTATTTCATCAAAGGCGGTGTTAATTGCCTTTGTTACACCAAAGCAAAAACCTGAATAATCTGCTAATGTTACCTTCATATTTCCTCCTGTTCCAGCAATGAAAAAACGTAGACTTATTAAATTTCGATAAAGAATGAATAATTCCTTCTTTTAATAATTAAATATTTTATATGAACCATTAAAGTTATCTGTTAATTTGTTATACTTATTTTCTCCTTTAATAGGAATATTATTTTATTAATTACGTCGTCTATTGAATAATTAGTGGTATCGATCTCTACGGCATCCTTCGCTTTTACTAAAGGTGAATGCGCTCTTTCCTTATCCATCTTGTCCCTTTTGCTAATATCTGCCTTAACGGCTTCAAGGTCTACATTTTCTACTTTACCAATCATTTCTTGGAATCTTCTTAAGGCACGTTCCTCCACAGAAGCAGTAAGGAATATTTTCAAAGTAGCATCCTGTAGAACATTTGTGCCGATATCTCTGCCATCCATAACAACATTATGATTGGCAGCTATTTCTCTTTGTATTTTTACAAGAATACTACGGACCTGAGGTATCTGAGCTATATGAGATACGCTTTGAGTTACCTCAATCCCACGAACCTCATGGTCTAGGTTTCTGCCATTGGCATAGATGCTATCATTTTCAAACCGAATTTCTATACGCTCCGACAGCTTGACTATGCCATCGATATCCCCGGTATTTATGCCCTCCTGTAAAACCATATAGGTTATAGCGCGATACATTGCCCCGGTATCTATGTAGATATAATTTAAAAGCTCCGACAGCTTTTTAGCTATGGTGCTTTTGCCGGCACCAGCAGGCCCATCAATAGCAATCTGTATTGGTTTCATCATTTGCCCTCCTTTATTGAAGCTACTTCGAGATATCCGGCCTTAGGACCTTGGCATTTTTTAAATATACATGCTTCATTTCCTGCTTAGACCTTTGGGTATTGACATGGAGTAAAACACGAATACAGAGCTTTAGACTGTTTGCTATATCCAGCTCTTGGTAATTCAGCATCGCCGTAGTGCACCAGCTTAACTCATCCCTTACAACAGCTGAGGGATATTTAGCATTTATATCCTTGGTTGCAGTAAAAACAATGCTTATAACATCCTCTTCCTTTAGTTGGTTTTGTCTTATGATCTCAGACATTAACTCATAGGTTCCTTCACTAACCGCTTTGGCACTATTTTCATCAATTGTAATAGCACCCCGTATAGCCCATACCATATTAAAACACCCCTCTTTTTTGCCTAATGAAAATTATACAATATTATACAATATAAAACAATATTTTCAGGTGAAATAGAATTTAGAATCTCACTATCCCGATAGTGACGATATTTTTTTCTACAGACAGTTGTTCCTTTATAAAGTCAGGATTTATTTCTTTAGTAATTTCAATGACTCTTATTGGAATTTTCTCCTGATACATAGTTCCCTTAATCTCTACAACGTCCCTGTCTTTTACTTGTATTTCCAGCTGTCTGTTGTTTTCGAAGCTTATAAAGGACTCGCCATTCACCAATACCTCCAGCTGAGGGTAAAGGGCATCCCCCTCCAGAGCCAACACGATAGCACCCATAGGCGCTGACAGCGGCTGAAGGCTATCGTCGGTGCTGCTTTGATACACTGGATTTTGCCTGTTGTTATAGCGTATTCTTACATTTGAAAGCACAGTTAATAGTAGAAAGCATATCAAAGCAAACTTAAGAATTTTATCAATTTTATCTAAACGTTCATTTGATTTCAAGGACAACACTCCTCGTTAATTTATGCATTTAAGCCTGCAAGGTAGCCTGTTGAAAAAGCGATATGTAGATTGTAGCCCCCGGTTACAGCATCTACATCTATGATTTCTCCAGCAAAATAAAGACCCGTTATTAATTTAGACGCCATTGTTTTAGGATTAATCTCCTTAATTTCAATCCCACCTGAGGTGACGATTGCCTCCTTGAGGCTTCTTAATGAAATGACGGTTAATGTCATATTCTTTATTAATTCCAGTAGCTTATTGCGGTCTTTTTTTGTTATTTGCTTAAGGGGCACTTCCCCGTCTATTGAACCTCTTTCCATTAATATCTGCAAGAGATTTTTAGGTAGGTATTGATTTAGATATTTCCGGATAGACATATCAGCATATGTCACTTGAGGCCTCATAAATGTATTCTCCAGCTCTTCTAATGACACCTGAGGCAGTAGGTCAAGTCTAAGTGAAATGCTGCCCTTATCTATATAGCTATTTAAACGGGAGGACAGCTGTAAAATTGCCGGACCAGAAAGACCGAAATGCGTAAAAATGATGGGTCCTCTGACGGTAATGGGCTTTTTTTCGTTTGCTCTAAAGGAGACTTCTGCATCTGCTATGGATATCCCCATAAGATCCTTTACCCATTCCTCCTTAGTAACTACCGGAACAAGAGCGGCCTTTGGTTTGATTATCCTATGTCCCAGCTGCTGGGCTAGTCTATAGCCTTCACCGTTGCTGCCGGTAGCAGGGTAGGATGCACCTCCAGTTGCCAATATTACGGAGTTTCCCTTGACAGTTTCTTTATTATCAAGTCTAACTCCAACAATTCCGTGACCGTCACTCATAATCTCAACAACATCACTGTTAAATATAAGTTCTACACCCAATTGCCTAAGACTTTTATAGAAGCCCTCTATAACATCGCTGGATTGATTGCTAACAGGAAAGACTTTGTTTTCCTCCTCAAGCTTTAAGGAGATTCCCATAGCCTCCAGCTGCTTCATAAGGGCTTTGCTGTCGAGGGAATTAAAGGCGCTATAAAGAAATTTACCATTGGTTACTGTTTTCTTAATCATTTCATCTGGGTCTGAGAGATTGGTGACATTGCATCTTCCCCCACCAGTGATTGCCAGTTTTTTCCCCAATTGCGGATTCTTTTCTATTAGGACTACCTGTTTATTATGCTTGGCAGCAATGAAGGCAGCCATCATACCAGCAGGACCTCCGCCAACTACTATAACCCTATGGTTTTTCAAGAGCTTCACCCTCTATCATTATATCCATATATGAAGTATCATTATACTTAGTTAGCATAGGACCACGCTTTTTATATTCTATGATGTTTAAAGCACAATTTTCCTGCTTCAGTCTATAAAAGTCTTTGAGGTCCATGCCTAAAAAGCCTTGAAGGTAAAGCTTTAGGACTGTGCCATGACTAACGATCAGTATATTTTTATCTGCTGATGCCTGTAAAATTTCTTCTATTGCGGCATTTATTCTTGCCTGTGCCACCGCCAGCAGCTCACCATCAGGAATACAGGGTAACTGTGGGGTACTGTGCCAGACATTCACCGCATCTGGGTAATCTCTTTCTATTTCCTTAATCGTAAGTCCCTCCCACAGACCAAAGGACAATTCCGCTAGACCCTCGTGAAAATGTGATTCAAGACCCAGCTCATTACCAATGATTGCAGCAGTGGATTTTGCTCTGTCTAAATTACTGCTATAAATTATGTCTATAGGTTCTTTAGTAAGCCTCTTAGCCAGCATTGTTGCCTGGTAAAGTCCCCTTTCGGTTAAATGGGAATCTCTTCTCCCCTGAGTTCTACCCTCTAAGTTCCATGCGGTTTCACCATGTCGTACCAAATATAATCTCTTCATAATTATCACCCTTATTGCATATTTTTTTCAAAAGTATTAATTATTATCATCTTTTATTAACTAAGGTTTATTTTACCACATTATTTTGCCTACAGCCTAAAAAAATACGGCCGCTTGGCCGTATTTTATCTATTCATTACCATTTCTTCTTTCGTATACATTGTATCTAAACCAGATATCCTCCAGCTTGTTGAAGTATCCTCGTATCTTATCCTTCTCTCTCATCCCTACGGCTACAATCAAAGCATTTATCAAGCTTAGTGGTGCTACTAAGGAGTCGACGAAGGACACCATATTACTTTTAGCCGTTAAGCAATGATCAGAAATACCTGCTATAGGGGATAATAGGCTATCGGTTATTCCTACAATAGGAACACCTGCTTCACGGGCGTAATTGATTGCTTCAATTGTCCGATTTGAATATCTCGGGAAGCTTATACCGATAACTAGGTCCTTGTCCGATATCCTGAGCATTTGTTCAAAGATGTCGCTAATACCATAGCCGACAATTTTTACGTTGTCTAAAATAAGACTTAAATAAAAGCCTAAATATTCAGCCAAAGCAGTAGAGCTTCTCAGTCCAATAATGTAAATTTTCTCAGCCTTGAAAATCATATCAATTACACTTTGAAAATCCTCGTAATCAATATTATCCATGGTGGCACGAATATTATCCATGTCTGATTTTAATACCTTCTTTAAAATTGCACCTTCATTCGAATACTCACTTGCCATTTCTACCCTTTGAACTGTTGTAAGCTTTGTTTTAATGATTTCCTGAAGCGCCTTTTGCAGCTCAGGATATCCTTCAAAGCCCAATGCATTGGCAAAACGCACTACGGTAGATTCACTTACCCCTACCTTGATCCCTAATTTCGATGCAGTCATAAAAGCTGCCTTGTCGTAATTGTCAATTATGAATTGAGCTATTAGCTTTTGCCCCTTGCTCATCTTTGAAAAGCTCTTTTGAATCTGTAGTATCAAGTCCTTTTTATCATCCACTATATACACCTTCCCTAATTAAAAAGTTGAGGAAGCAAGCATATAACCCTCGCTTAAAGCAGTTTTATTAAGCTCCTCCGTTCCTCTGGGAACCCTGTTTAAAACCGCAGCCTCCAGTGATTCCTTATTTACAACCTCAGTGACCTGTTGAATTACCCCAAGGGCAATAATATTGGCAACCATTGCCTTTCCCAGCTTTTCTGCAGCAGTAGCAATTATTGGAACCTGCAGAACCTTATAGGCTTTATCTTCAGCATCTACATTGATACTGGAGTCGGCTATTAGAATGCCGCCCTCCTTAAGGCTTTTAATATACTTTTTGTAGGCGACCTCTGTCATTGCCAGCAATAGGTCAGCCTTGTCGACCTTTGGAAAATCAATTTCTTCCCTGCTAATAATAACCTCTGCCTTGCTGGCACCGCCCCGTGCCTCAGGACCATAGGATTGAGATTGTATGGCATTATTGCCTTCATTTATGGCAGCCTCTGCTAATATAATCCCACCCAGTATTAAACCCTGTCCACCAGAGCCACTTAATCTGATTTCGATGCGATTATCCATATTATCTCTCCTTCTGGTATTTTTTAATAATTTTCATATACTCTTCGGTATATTCAGGCTCATTGGTATTCTTAAATTCACCAATAAGGAATTTACCCTCCAGCTTTTCCTTAGGCAGTTTTTCTGCTGCCTTTATGTCTACTGCATTTTCCTTTAATGAATTCAACATGTTAACCGCAGAACCCTTTTTATTTTTTCTACCATAATAGGTGGGACATGTACTAATGGCATCCACCAATGAAAAACCGTTGTTAATCAAGGCATTTTCTATTAGCTTAATCAATTGTACTGTATGATACACCGTACCTCTTGCAACATAGGTTGCACCAGCAGCATCCACAAGCTTACAAATATCAAAGGCCTTGTCGATATTTCCAAAGGGTGCAGTGGTACCATACTCAGAGGTTGGTGTTGTAGGAGAATATTGCCCGCCTGTCATGCCATATATGTTATTATTAAATACAATTGTAGTTATGTCAATATTTCTTCTAGCTGTATGGATTAAATGATTTCCGCCTATCGCTGAGCAGTCACCGTCCCCGGTCACTACAATTACTTTAAGCTCGGGATTTGCCAGCTTAACACCGGTTGCAAAGGCAAGGGCCCTTCCGTGGGTGGTATGTAGGGTGTTAAAATCCATATACCCGGAGGCTCTGGAGGAGCAGCCTATTCCTGAAACAACACATACCTTTTTCTTATCATAGCCTTGATTTTCAATTGCCTGAGCCAGTGACCTCATTACGATACCATGACCACAGCCAGGACACCAAATATGAGGCAATCTATCCATTCTAAAATTATTCTGTATTAACTGACTACTCATATTATAGTACCTCCTTTATCTTGGATAATATCTCATCCGGCGTAATTACCTCGCCATTTGCCTTGCCAAGACTTATTACCTCAGCTCTGCCTGCAACTACCCTTTCAACCTCTAATACATATTGTCCAAGGTTCATTTCAGGTACTATAAATTTCTTAACCTTTCCAGCTAACTCTCTAATCTGCTTTTCAGGGAAGGGCCAAATGGTAACTGCTCTGAATAAACCAACCTTAATACCCATTTCCCTTGCCTTCTTCACTGCACTGATGGCAGATCTTGCTGTACCGCCATAAGCCAATACAACATATTCTGCATCCGCCATATATTTTTCCTCGTATATGACTATATCGTCAACATTATCACTTACCTTAGCCATAATCCTTCTGATTAGCTTATCTGATGTATCCGTATCGTTTGTCGGGAAACCAAATTCATCGTGCATTAATCCTGTTACATGGAAGTGGAAGCCTTCACCAAAGGCTGCCATTCGGGGGACTATTTCCTTCTCTTCAACCCGGTAGGCCTTATAGCTGTCATCACCTTCTTGAGGCTTTATTCTATTGTATATCTCTATTTCATCGGGGTTAGGAATCTCGATCTTCTCTCGCATATGACCCACTACCTCATCCAACATCAGCAAAACAGGGGTTCTATATTTTTCAGCAAGATTAAAGCATTTTACTGTTAAATCAAAGGTTTCCTTAACTGATGAGGGTGATAAGGCGATAACAGGATGGTCACCGTGGGTGCCCCATTTTGCCTGCATGATATCCCCCTGTGAAGGTGCTGTAGGAAGACCTGTACTGGGGCCTGCTCGTTGCACGTCCACAATAACACATGGCACCTCTGCTAAAGCAGCATAGCCTATGTTTTCCTGTTTTAAGGAAAAGCCGGGACCACTGGTGGCAGTCATTGACTTTAATCCTGCCAGAGAGCTGCCTATTATTGCTGCCATGCCAGCGATTTCATCCTCCATCTGTATAAACTTACCACCGATTAACGGTAATTTTTGTGCACATAATTCGGCTACCTCCGTTGAAGGTGTTATGGGGTAACCGGCGTAAAACTTCATTCCTGCTGCCAACGCCCCCTCAACACAGGCTTCGTTACCTTGCATAAGCTTAACTTTTCTATCACTCATTGTCGGACCCCTCCAAATAAATAGCATAATCAGGACAGCGTAATTCGCATAATCCACATTTTATACATTTGTCTATATCTTTAATGACAACCTTTTCATTATGCAAATCTAAAACCTTAGTAGGACAGAAGGCAACACAGATACCGCAGCCCTTACACCAGTTTTCGACAATAACAAGTTTCTTATTGCTTTTTTGTGCCAAAGAACCCAACTCCCTTCAAATATGGTAATCCCTCTTAAGAAAATCATATCAGATAGCTGTGGGTTTTGCAATTTTTATTTCATATTTTATGGCTAAAAATGACGTTTTGCAAGATTTTTTTCATTTTCTTCATTTTAGCAAATTATTCCTTTAAAATATGAGCCCATAATCATTTTTCTATATCAAGTGCCTTTAATTCCTTATAGGTCTCAAAGTGTGTTAAGTCAAAGTGTATAGGCGTTATGGAAATATAGTTGTTTAGTATGGCGGCAACATCACTTTCTTCACTTTGTTCAATATCCCGTACAGTCCCCGAAACCCAGTAATAGGAGTTTCCTCTAGGGTCCTTTCGCTCATCAAATGAATTCTCATATTTTCTTATTCCTAAAGTAGTCACCTTTACGCCCTTTACTTTCTTTTCGGGAATTGTCGGATAATTTACATTAATGATGGTTTCGTTTCGCTTATGCAATTGAAATATTTTTTTTGCAATCCTGCATGCAAAATCAGCGGCACCATTGTAGCTTTCGATATGACTGGTGGCCATTGACATTGCTATAGAAGGTATTTCCATAATAGCTGCTTCAACTGCGGCAGATACGGTTCCCGAATAAATAACGTCGGTTCCTAGATTAGGCCCGTTGTTGATTCCTGATATAACCAAATCTGGCCTTCTATCCTTCAGTATCGCCTCCACTGCCAGCTTTACACAATCCACTGGTGTGCCGTTTACTGCATAAGCTTCTATATCCGTCTCGAAAAATTTGACCTTTTTTACCCTTAGCGGTTGATTAAGGGTTATCGAATGCCCTGTTGCACTTTGCTCTGAATCTGGGGCCACAAC
This sequence comes from Clostridiaceae bacterium, assembly GCA_018432235.1. GTDB lineage: Bacteria > Bacillota > Clostridia > Peptostreptococcales > Natronincolaceae > M1-B18. Next base: position 463,974 of record JAHDLO010000015.1, read on the forward strand.
TACTACCTCATCAGCGATTGTCTTTAATGTCTTTGCCAATGTATAAATTCCCTCAGAAAGGATACCATCATCATTTGTAACTAAAATTCTCATAAGCTCGCTCCTTTAATTTATTGATTTTTGTAAGCTTTTAATTATGTAAAACATACGATGTAGCTTTATTATGCATTTTCATCATATATAAATATTTCTAATTTAACCATACATTTACTATTATAATACATTTTTCGTTATTACAATAGGAAAAGACATTATTTTAAAGTTTAAAATAGTTCCTTTTGTCGTTGGGAAGAATTGCTTTTATATAACCTACAAGGAAGGCAAATAATAATTTTTAGATGACCCTTGAATCGAGGTGATAATTTGATACAGATTGACGATGCAGGCAGCGGTAGTCTGCTTGGTGGTACGATTATAGGTGTTTTGCGTGTTGAAACAAATGAATATAGATATGAAATCATTCCCCTAGAACATTATCAGCCGAAACCCTTTCAGGAAAAGAAATATATATCCTATGTCGTTGATATTGTAAATAATGCTTTTAAAGAGCTTAAGGTAGGCAAGGCGGAGCTTGTACAGGTATGCAGAGGATATATGTTTGAGGAGCTGAATAAATGGCTAAAAAGCAATGGATACAATTATATCAATACGCAGATTCAGGAACCCTTACAGGCTATTGTTGAGAAAAGCTTTGAGGACTATGCTATAGCTTTGGGCTTGCCAAGGGACTTTATTACCTATACAAAATTCCCCTTCCACTTTCATCGTATTTTAAAGTGGGTTTATGCAGATTTTGAAAACAGAAGCACCCTATGTAAAACAGGATGGAAAAGCTGGACAAAATATAGCAATCTTCAGCTTCATAGAAGTCAGGAGAGGGTGAAGCACAAGGATTTAATCTGTCTAAAATGCAATGGTGTAATACCTTGCAACTCTATGGCATCAGTACTCAAGTTTTACAGCAATCGCTCCCACAAGGTATTTTTGCACAATGAATGTCTTAAGTAATATAAAAAAGCCCTTAGCTTTGTAGGTATACCGATGCTGGCTTCAATAAATGATGCCTTGCAGCAGGAGTCTATAGCGGTAAGGGCTTTTGTGGATTTATCTAAATTGGATGATTTTTATTTTCCTCATTATAAAGGGTTGATTCGATTTTATACTTTTGTGACCATCTGTCCTTAAAGAAATTCAGGGCAATTTGTGGGAATAATGCGTAGGACAAAACATCCTCCTCCTGCTCTATATATTCCTTGATTCCCAGCCTTGCTGAATTCAGCTGTGGAGGAATTAAATCTGCAGGTCTAACGGTAATGCTTTCCTCATTGCCGATTATTTTTTTCTTGATTTCATCAGCTATAGGGGTTATGGGCATGCCGTATTGGCCTCTTACATAATCCTTGATTTCCTTAGGCACCATTTTATAGCGTTCTCCCATGATGACGTTTAAAACTGCTTGAGTACCCACCATCTGGCTCATAGGTGTAACTAGCGGGGGATAGCCCAGATCCTCTCTGACCTTTGGCACCTCTGCCATAACCTTCTCCAGCTGATCCTCCTTATTCTGCTGCTTTAGCTGAGAAATAAGGTTGGACAGCATACCACCAGGTATTTGATATACCAATGTATTTACATCCACGCCTAATACCTTTGGACTAATGAGACCGTTTTCGATATATTTATCTTTAATGGGTTTAAAATACTCCGTTATTTCATTTAATCGGCTCAGGTCTATACCGGTATCGTATTCGGTGTTTTGAATTGCAGCCACCAATGGCTCTGTAGCCGGCTGTGAGGTGCCTAAAGCAAAGGGAGAAATCGCTGTATCAACGACATCTACACCCGCCTCTATTGCCTTTAAATAAGCCATAGAGGCTATACCGCTGGTGTAGTGGGAATGCAACTGAATAGGCACCTTACACACTGATTTCAGCTCCTTCACCAGCTCGTAGGCAGCATAGGGCGTTATGATGCCTGACATGTCCTTTATGCATATGGAGCTGGCACCCATTTCCTCCATCTCCTTCGCCTTAGCAACGTAATAGGGAATATTATGCACCGGACTAATCGTATAGGAGATGGCACATTGGGCATGCCCACCCTCCTGCAGGGTTACCCTTACTGCTGTTTCTAAATTTCTGGTATCATTTAGGGCATCAAAAATTCTAATGATATCAATGCCATTGTATATGGATTTTTTTACGAATTCACTGACGACATCATCTGCGTAATGCTTGTACCCTAAAAGATTTTGTCCTCTTAAAAGCATCTGCAGCTTTGTGTTTTTTACCGCTTTTCTTATTTTTCTTAGCCTTTCCCACGGGTCCTCGTTTAGAAATCTCAGACATGCATCAAAGGTGGCCCCACCCCACATCTCCAGTGAATGATAGCCTACCTGGTCCAGCTTTTCAACGATTGGCAGCATTTCATCAGTTGTCAGTCTTGTTGCCAGCAGAGATTGATGTGCATCCCTTAAAACAGTTTCAGTAATTTTAACCTTAGCCATAATTAGCCTCCTATAAGTTAAATTTTATCTTGCCGCTACTTTTTTTCTATTACGACGACTATGGGGGGATTATTATGATTATTTATTGTGTACCATTGCATAACATTGTAGGCTTCAAAGGGCAATTCTGTAAGATAGGACAGCAGAGACTCCTTTTCCTCCTTACCTCCCTCATGGCCGTAGTATATGGCTATAGTAATTATGCCGCCTGATTTAAGCAGTCTCAAGGCTGCTGCTAAAGCCCTTATGGTGGTATTTGGTCTTGTAACTATACTATGGCTGCCTCCGGGTAAATAGCCGAGATTGAAGATACAGCAGTCAATTTGCTCCTTTATATACTTTTCAATGTTCTCATGCCCATCAAGTATCAGCTCAATATTGTCGGTGTTTTCTATGCCTGATGTCATCAGTAGTCTTTTTGTGTTGGTTACAGATATTTCTTGAATATCAAAGCCATAAAGGCGACCCTCTTTACCGATAAGCTTGTAAAGAAAAACTGCATCCTTACCATTGCCTAAAGTCGCATCAACAACGACGTCGCCCTTTTGAAGATGTTCCTTAAGCAGCTGATGCACAAAGGTGGTTACTGAGATTCTTTTCTGTCTATTCATAGCTACAATCCTTTACTGCCTTTGCATTTTCTATTGAAGAAGCTGTTGATATCACAAAAATAAGCGTTTTCCAGCTTCTCCTTATCATAAGCACCACTATTGACAAGGTTGTCATAGGCCTCAGTTTGAATAAGAGGTATTAAGTGCTCGCTTTGATAAAAACCATCTGTTTCTGCAGTGGATAATAGGATGACATGATGTACTGCCTGCTGCATCAGATAGTTAAGTGTTGCTCTCAATAAGCCATCTCCTAGCCCCATACCCCTCTCTTCCGGAGTTATGTAGATCGTCTCTACAACGGCATATCCAGAAGGAAGTCTTTTATATTGCGTAAAGCCCAGGATTTTTTTAGTCTCTATCACTAGAAAACAATCCACGGTAGGTGTACTTTTAAAGCTTTGTGCATTATTTTTAGCAATAAAATCCTGCAGCAATTCTATATCCTTTATTTCGGCTACTCTCATAATAATCATGGACTCACTACCTTCCATATATTACTTAAACTCATTATATACTTTTTTATATTCTTTTACAAAAAACGAAGTGCTTCCTTAAGAGCTTTTAATTGCAAATACTAGATGCTCTTTCCATTGCTTTATTACAAATTTTTAAGATATTCCAACTCTTTATTTAATAAATATCGCCATTTTCCCAAGGGTAAATCCCCTAATTGTAGTTCACCGATGGACAATCGTTTGAGCTCCGTAACCGGATGACCGATGGCATCACACATTTTTCTGACCTGTCTGTTGCGGCCTTCCCTTATGGTAATTTCAACTATGGTTTCCTGATTAAGCTCCCTAATTATTCTTATTTTAGCTGGAGAGGTAATATAATCCTCTATTTTTAGACCTGCTTCAAAGCACTTCATTTCACCTACAGTTGGTTTACCCTTTATTTTCGCCATATAAACCTTTTCCACCTTAAATTTGGGATGGGTTAATCGATAGGCTAAGTCACCGTCATTGGTCATCAACAGCAAGCCTGAGGTGTTGTAATCTAAACGCCCAACGGGATACACCCTCTCCTTTACATCCACCAGGTCTGTAACCTTGCTTCTGTTAAATTGATCGGAAACAGTAGTGACATAGCCTGTTGGCTTATTCATCATTATGTATAGCTTCTCTTCCTCTGGAACTACGGCTTTACCCTTAACCTTAACCACATCCTTATCGGGATCAATGATAAAGCCCATTTCCTGTATGATATTGTTATTTACTGTAATCTGCCCTTCCTTGATCAGTTCTTCACTTCTCCTTCTTGAAGCGACACCGCATAATGCAAGATATTTCTGCAGCCTCAATTCTTCCACCTCATCTATATTTTTACTCAATGCCATTTGCTTAATAAATGTAAAACTAGCATATTACTAAAGGATATCGCCCAGTGTCTAGTTTAAATTTAAAAAATTATACTAAGACACTAAGCGGGACCTTTGACACTGGATTAGCATACTGATCATCAATATATCCAATTTCCACAATTAGCTTTAGTGCTTGTATATGTATTGTATACCCTCATATTAATGATTATATAATTTATTTATGTGAAATACTAATATCAATAAATACGAAGGGAGCTGTATACATGCAACATCTTTCATCAAAAGAGTTAAACTACATAAAGGACCTTTTATCCTGGGAGCTGCTGTCAGTTAAAAAATGCTATAGCTATGCATCCGACGAAGGTAATACTGAGGATCAAAAAGCTTTTTTTGATGCCGTAGGCATACATCGTCAAAATTACATGAACCTATTAAATTATATTCAACAATTTAATAAACAGCAAGGAGGTAATCTACAATAATGGATACAAAGCAGACGGTAATATCTGAAACCGGAGTTGAAAAAATAGGTAAAAGGGTCTCAAATAAGCTGCCAAAGGAAAAGGATATTAGTATTAATCTCAGGGATAAGCTAAATGATGTGCTTTTATCTGAAAAGCACAACCTGGTGACCTATCAAATCGCTATAAATGAGGTGATTAATGAAGACCTTAAAAATATTCTTATAAAGAATAGAAATGCCCTTCAGAGCCTTCATAGCAGATGCTTCAATGAGCTGTTTGATTTAGGTGAATACCAGGCAGAAATAGCCACAGGACCTCAAATTACAGATACAGCTAATATCTTTTCAAACTATTTAACCCAATTTCCTAATCAATAGGGAAAGGAAATATAGAGATTATTGCCTTGGAAATACTGAAAATTCAACATTTTCCTTCTCTATATACCTGTAATCTACATCAATATTCATTTTTAGACTACAATACAAAAATAATAGAATAATTATGTATTTTAAAGCGGTTGATTCCCATACCTGATGTTATCAAAACACAATAGGGATCATTACCGGATAGCTAACCCGGTGATGATCCCTTTGCAATTCTCCATTATCAGTGTTTGACTTGCTAAACACTAACTCAGTATTTGATTAAATTCTATTTTCTCTGCATTCGGCCCTTCAATTGTAAAATAACGTACACCCTTTTCAAAGAAGGGCAATGCTTGAATCTCCGATTCCAAAAGCTTGAAGCCCAGTGATTTAACATGTGTATACACTGCTTCGACATCTTTTACATTCAGTGCTATATGGTCTATAGCACCATAGCTTTCCGAGGTATTCTTGATTTCGTAAAGCTCTATACATAATTCATGAAGCTCCATAAAGGCTACCGAATTTGTCCTAAAGCGGATTTCAAAGCCTAAACTGGAATAGAATTTAATTGAGCTTTTTAAGCATTTTGTTGGTACGCCGATATGCTGTAGGCCAGTTGTATAGCTTGAGTCCATCCTCTCCTCCTCCCTGCCAATTATTTACTTCGATTTAGTAATTCCTCAATTATTTTAACACCACTGCTAGTACCGATTCTGTCGGCACCTGCTTCAATCATTGACAATGCATCTTCAAGTGTAGCTATTCCTCCAGAAGCTTTGATTTTAACATTATTTCCGACACATTCCTTCATCAGCCTTATATCCTCTATAGTAGCACCCTTTGTGCCAAAGCCTGTAGATGTTTTTATAAAGGTAGGTTTTACCTTCAAAGCCATCTTGCAAAGTCTTTTCTTTTCCTCCAATGTTAAATAGCAGGTCTCGAATATAACCTTAGATACGACATTGCTATCATTGCATACAGCAACAATTCTTTTCATTTCATCCTCAATATAATCCCAGTTGTTGTTTTTTATTTCAACTATATTCACAACATAATCTATTTCCCCTGCGCCCTTTTCTATGGCATCTATTGTCTCAAATACTTTTGCTTCGATGGTTGATTGTCCAAGCGGGAATCCTACCGCTCCATCGCAGAGAACATCGCTTTCTGCTAATTCCTTTTTACAAAAAGCTATTGCTGCATTATTGATTGCCACTGTTTTAAAGCTATATTTTATAGCCTCACTACAGTGATTAAGCAGCTCAACATTTGAAATATATGGCTTTAATAACGTATGATCAATCATCTTGGCTAAGCCTTTAATATCGAGATTCATATTGTCACCCTTCCCTATAAATTATTCAAGGTAAATTATTCAAGTCTTCATAAATATCCAGTAATGCATAATAGCTGGCATCAAATACCTTTTTATATTTTTCATATAGCCTGTTATTTTCCATATCGGGACTGATGGTCTCATCAACCCATATGAATTTATTTACCTCTTGGAAGCTTTTCAATTCTCCGCTGCCGACACCGGCGGCTACAGCTGCACCTATGGAGGTGGCTTCCTCTAAATAGTTGAGCTTGTGGACCTTCATGCCATAAATATCTGATAAAATATTTAAAATGATATCACTCTGTGCCATACCTCCAATTATGTTCATTTCCTTTATATGGGACTCTCGCTTAAATATTTCCAGTATCATATTAAGGTTCATTAATATACCCTCTACTGCAGAGCGTATGATATCGCCCTTTGTATGCTCCATTTTAAGCCCTATAAAGGCGCCACGAGCATTGGGATTCCACCTGGGGCTTCTCTCCCCTAGAAGATAGGGCAGGAAAAGGAGTCCTTTGGCTCCTGGCTTAGAGCCTTCAATTTCTTTATTAATCAGCTGATATACATTTAAGTCTTTATGATTTTCCAACAATGCTAATCCGTCAAACAGCTTGTTTTTTACAAAATTAAATGAGTTTGCTGCTGCCTGCATAGTTCCTGTGGGTGCGTAATATCCAGGGACTAAATGAACCCAATTAAAGGTTCTTAAATCCTTATCAAATACCGGTTTTCTGGCTGTATATGCAACCCATGAGGAGGAGCCCAGATAATTATATGCTGTATTTTCATCAACTGAAGCAGCGCCAACAGCAGCACACACGCCATCACCGCCTCCCAGTATCACCTTCGTACCAACTGCTAGACCGCTCTCTTGGGCTATTGCTGCAGATACCTCTGCGACAATATGAGTAGAGGGATAAGCCTCAGGAAATAAAGCGTTATCTAGACCGGCTGTATCTATAATTCTGTCGGACCATTTGAGATTGATGATATCGAATGCATTTGTACCTGAAGCATCGGAATAATCGGTAACAAATTCGCCTGTGAGCCTTTGAATAATATAATCCTTTGGTAGAAGAAATTTATAAGTCTGGGCAAATATATGGGGCTCATTTTCTCTTATCCACATCAGCTTTTCGACACTATAGGAGCAGCTAATTCTATGGCCTGTTATGCTATAGAACTCGGCCTCATCAATTTTCTCCTTTATGGCTCTTTCCTGCACGACACTTCTTTGGTCGGCCCAAATGATGGCATCTCTTAAGGGCTGCCCTTTGGCGTCTACACATACACATCCCATCATCTGGCCACTGAAGGAAATAGCTGCCACCTGTTTCTTTTCCCTGCTGGCCAGAAGCTTTTTATTGCATTCACAAAAGGCATTCCACCAATGTAAAGGGTTTTGCTCTGCCCAATTTCCGTTAAAGAATTTTGTTTTGTATTCATATGTACAGCTATCTACCAGTATGCCATCGGTTGTAAATAATGTAGCCTTGTTGCCTGATGTCCCTAAATCATGGGCTAACAGGTATTTTGACATATTATCACCTGCCTTATAATGATTTGAATGGCGCTATAATAGTTTCGATTTCCGTCAGCTGGCCTTCTGTTAAATTCCAGGTCATGGCATTGATATTCCTTTCCAGCTGAGATATATTCGAAGCGCCTGCTATGATAGAAGTGACCTCTTCCTTCTGTCTTAGCCAGTTAAATGCAATTTCATTTATTGGTCTTCCAATTTTATCTGCAAAGGCTCCTATCGCAAGAGCGCCATCATAGTACTTTTTAAACAAAGGCCCCCGTAGCTTTGGGTTCGCATTTCTTATATCATTTTCAGAAAAATTCTTTTCTTTTTTAAAGGCGCCTGCCAGTAGGCCTTGAAATAGAGGACTATAGGGCAAAAATGCCTGCTGGTGCGCCTTCACCATAGGCAGCACCTCAGACTCAGTTCTGTAAGCAAGAGGTATATTATGATAGCTGTCGGTATTTCTCTCAAGCATGTTATATAATGACTGCTGAACACTAATTTCAATCATTGACATAAACTGCTCCATATCCTGCTGACCAAAATTTGAAAGCCCGATATACCTGATTTTCCCTGCTTTTTTTATTTCCTCCAGGGCGCTGACGGTCTCTTCTATCGGTGTATGCTTATCCGGCCAATGTAGTTGATAGATGTCTATGTAGTCTGTCTGGAGTCTTTGCAAACTCTCATCAATTTCCCTCAATATGCTCTTTTTTGTTAAGTTATTGGTATTTTCAAGCTTTTGATTCCAAACTAAACCACATTTGCTGGCTATCAGTACCTTTGATCTCTTATCGCCCTTTAATGCTTTACCCAGAAGCTCTTCAGCTCTTCCATATCCGTAAACGGGTGCCACATCAAAAAGATTAATGCCATAGTCGACGGCTGCATGAACAAGCGCTATAGTATTATCTCCAACGGAATTGTCCCATTGGCCTCCAAAGTTCCAGCAACCTATGCCTATTGCTGAAAGAGCTTCCTTAATCTTTGCTACTTTTTTATACAGCATATTTTATACCTCCTCTAATTAACGTCTCAATTTGTCTAAGAGCACTGCTATAACAATTAACGATCCAATAATAATCTCTAAAATGAAGGAATTTACGCCCAGTAGGACCCCACCTTGACGAAGGGTAGCCATAATCATCGACCCCAATACTGTTCCTATAACACTTCCGGCACCACCGTCCAAACTTGCACCTCCCACAACCGCAGCAGCTATCGCATCCAATTCATATCCAGAGCCGGCTGTCGGTACGCCATTACCCAGCCTTGCAGTCAGCAGAATACCTGCTATACTACAAACTAATGCAGAGAACATATAGACACCATAGGTCGTCCTTCGTATATTAATACCGCTTAATCTTGCAGCTTCTCTATTGCTTCCGAGGGCATATACATTCCTGCCGAAAACAGTTTTCTTGGTCATAAACCATGCTAAGCCAATAATGGCAAGCCAAACGACAAAGAGAAAAGGTATATTGAATATCTCTATCTGAGCAATATTTCTAAATTCTCTTGGCAATCCGGATATCATACTTGCATTTGTCAGGAGCATTATTACTGCTCTTATTACAGTCATTGTCCCCATGGTTGCAATAAAGGGTGGTACCTTGCCATCATAGACCAAAATCCCATTGACTAACCCAATTAATGTACCAGCTATGGCGGCTATTAGGATTGAGATGGTGATAGAAGCGCCACTAGCCATGCTTAAGGCAGCAACCACACCTGAAAGACCGGTAACAGACCCAACTGACAAATCAATACCTGATGACGTTATGACTACTACCATTCCAATTGCAATAATGCCATAGATTGATGCTTGTCTGGTGAGGGTTTTTAAATTACTTGCCGTAAAAAACACATCTGATTTAACAGTAAGAAATATTATTAGCAATCCCAATAGCATAACTAAAAAGAGTTCCGTCCTCATTCCTGTACTGAAAAATCTTAGTGCTTTTTTTCCTTTGGGCTTCCCCTTTTTTTCTTTTACATACTTTTCCATAGAAACCTCCTTTAACGTATACCAGACGCCAGTTTAAGTATTTTTTCATCGTTAAATTCCGACTTCTCTAAAATACCCATTTGCTTGCCTTCATACATGACAAGAATACGATTGGATAAACCCATTACCTCCGGTAAATATGATGAAATCAGCAAAATTGATTTTCCCTGCTGTAGTAACTGCTCAAAAATTTTATAGATCTCATGCTTCGCACCGACATCTATTCCTACTGTTGGTTCGTCGAATATAAAAATATCACTTTCATGAGCCAGCCATTTTGAAATGACAACCTTCTGCTGATTACCGCCAGATAGATTCATAACCATTTGATGTATCGAGGGGGTTTTTGTCCTAAGACGCTCCACTAATTTTTCAGCTTGATCATCACTCTTCCTAGAATCTATTATTCCGAACCTTGAAACCTTATTAATTGAAACCATATTTGTATTGGTTGCCACGGATAGGTCTAAAGCTAAGCCTTCTTCCTTCCTGTTTTCAGGTATCAAGGCCATGCCTTTTGCTATTGCTGCCTGTGGACTGCTTATGTCAGATTCTTTTCCATTTACGAAAATAGTCCCGGTGTCTTTTTTATCCGCACCAAAAATACATCTTACTATTTCAGTACGTCCTGAGCCGACAAGACCAAACATACCAAAAATTTCGCCTCTTTTAATTTCAAAATTTACATTTTGGAATGACTTGCCCCTTGAGAGATTTTCAACCCGTAATACAGCTTCTCCTTGCTTTGCCTGTTGTATTTCATACATGCTGTCTGTATTTCGGCCCACCATCATGGTTATGAGCTGGTTTTCGTTGGTTTCTATTGTATTTACAGTCTTTACGATGGTGCCATCCTTCATGACAGTTACGCGATCACTAATTTTGAAAATTTCATCCATTCTATGGGTGATATAGACGATGCCAACATTTCTTTTCTTTAACATTAGAATAATCTTAAATAACTGCTCAATTTCTTCATTTGTAAGTAATGCAGTCGGTTCATCGAATATTACCAGCTTTGCTTTAAGGTGAAGAATCTTACCTATTGCAACCATTTCCTGTTGTGCAACCGACAATTCGCTAATAATTGACTTAGGATTAACATGCACATTGATGGACTCTAAAACCTTTTTGGTTTCGCTATACATCGTCTTATAATCCACCAACCCTAACTTTGTTTTAGGCAATTGCCCCATATAGAAGTTTTCAGCTATCGTCAAATCCTTGGCTAAATTGATATCCTGATATACCGCCCCAAGACCATGTCTTTCAGCCTGCAGTGGAGATTTAAAATCCACAGCCTTTCCCTCGATAAAAATCTCACCGGATGTCCTGATGTGGACTCCCATAAGTATTTTTATAATGGTAGACTTACCGGCGCCATTCTCTCCAACTAATGCAAGGACCTCACCCTTTTTTACATCAAAGCTAACATTATCTAGAGCCCTAACTCCGGGAAATTCCTTCGATAAGTTCTTTACCTCAATTATTTTTTCATGCTCTAATGACATAGCCACCCTCCTCGCCAGTGTTAAGCTAGCTGTATTTTTAAAAATATCACAGACACGAAGGAGATTCCATGTCTGTGATATTAAAACTACCTTTGATCAGCTATTCTAAAGGATAGAGAAGCTTATGTACTTCAGGCTCCTGCATATTTTCCTTCTTAACTATGGTGGCGTCTATTATAATATCCTTTTTTACTGATTTTCCTTCAATAGCATCAATAGCGTACATAACGCCGTCATATCCCATTCCGAAAGGGTTTTGAACTACTAAGCCTTTTAAAACACCGTTAGCAAGGGCATCTATTTGATCCTCATTTGTATCGAAGGCATAGGCTACTATGTCGTTATACTTTCCTGACTCTTCAAGCGCTGCAGCTATACCAACCCCCATGTGGTTGTTATCCCCAAATATCCCTATTAAATCAGGATTGGCTGCTATGGTGTTCTCAGCTATGCTCAAGGCCTTTGTGATATCATTGTCACCATACTGAGTTTCCAGTACCACGATACCTGGTACCAGCTCCTTCATCTTTTCAATAAAGCCTTCTGTTCGCTCAGTGTTAACCATTGTACCTGCTACAGAGCTGATTACAATTACCTTTTTGCCAGTGGGATCTATGCCCATATTCTTCCAATCCTCAACCATTTCCTTGGCAGCCATAGCAGCAGCGATTCTATGGTCAGTTGCCAAGAAGGAAGTATAGATGTCTGTATTAAGCTTATTGTCTATAGTAATCACCGGAATCCCACTGCTAATAGCATTTTCAACAGCGGGTACTGTAGCATCAGAGCTAGTTGAGGAAATGACAACCGCATTTGGTTTTCTAGAGATAACGTTTTCAAGAATTGAGACCTGTCTGTCAATATCCGTTTCTGATGGCGGTCCATCAGTGGTTACAACAACTTTTCCATTGCTGTCTCTTTCAGCAGCCTTGGCTCCTGCTAGCAAGGTTTGCCAATAGTCTGAGTCAGTGGCCTTAACTATAACAGCTATGCTATAAGGTTCATTTATGTCTGCATCACCTATGTCATCGACGTCTCCTTGATCAGTTTGGGTGTCATCGGTGTTTGTACCACAGCCAGCCAACAACGTAACCCCCAATAAGAACACCAGCAAAAATGCTAAAATCCTTCTTTTCATAAATTTCTCCTCCCTTTTTGTATCTTATTTTCGGTGCCTCTTACTAATGAGACACCAAAATTATTAAAATATATATGGAACCGGTTCCATATATACTTAAAAAAAATCTAGGGGCTCTTTTTCTCAGAGCCCTTTAATGAAACCTTAAACGGCATGATATATTCAACCCTTTGTCTACCTGGATTTTCAAACCGTTCTAATAGCATACGCATAGCTACTCTTCCCATATCCACCGCATCCCTTGCTACATTGCTGAAGTCGTAGCCTAAGATGTCCAATACCTCATTATTATCAATTCCTATTGCAGATATATCCTTGCCGAGTACTAAATTGCACTCCTTAAGAGCTTTGATAAAGCCCAAGGTTGTTAGATTATTGCAGGTAAGTACGGCATCCGGCAAATCATCGCTGCTCATAAACTTCTTTGATAGCTGATATGCCTTCTCTACACTAAAATTACCTTCGTATATGTATTTATGGTCCATCATTATTTTGTAATCCTCTAACGCATTTAAGTAACCTTTATATCTGTCTTTTCCAATTTTTAATTTTAGGTCACCTGTAATAATCCCAATTTTTTTATGCCCTTCTTTAATCAGTATTTCTGTTGCACGATACGAGCTTTGGTAGTTTTCAAAAAAAACGCCGTCCCACTGAGAGTTCTTTACGCCTCTATCTAAAAGTACAGTAGGAATTTTCAAATCTCTTAATTTGCCTTTTAATTTCTTCTCGGCCTCTCCATCATCATGATCATTTACAGGAGTTAAAATTAGACCCTTTACCCCCTGCATGTTGATCATATTTAAAGCACGTTCTTCCTTAGAGGAGTTATTATTTGTATCACAAAAAATCAAAGTGAGGTTTTTCTCATCTACAACTTCACTGATACCCTTTAAGATTTCTCCGAAGAAGGCATTGTCGGCCTCAGGAATAATTACGCCAATGGTATTGCTTTCCTTTTTGCTTAGGCTTCGCGCCGTTGCAGATGGATAATAAATGTTCTCCTTTATGACCTTTTCAATTTTTTCTCTTGTTTTTTCGTTTACATAGCCAGAATTATTTAGCACTCGTGATACTGTAGACTTTGAAACCTGACATATTTCTGCGATATCATTTATAGTTAATTTCATATTATGACCTCATTTCTGAAACCGTTTCCATGTTTTGATTATATAATGGCTGCCAATCTATGTCAATATATGAAATAATTTTTATATATTAATAATCGGTCTTGAGCAGATTAAAGCTATAGGGGCCAAAATAACAATATTAAAGGCAATCCGATGATCATGATAATAATCGTTAGGGGCAGTCCCATTTTCCAATAATCCTTGAAGTGATAACCACCGGGACCCATAACAAGCGTGTTTGATTGATGTCCAATTGGTGTTAGGAAGGCACTGGAGGCGGCAATGGCTACAGCCATAAGAAAGGGATCAGGAGATTTTCCCATGCCCGTTGCAACACTAATTGCGATTGGCGCCATTAAAACAGCCGCTGCTGCATTATTAATGATATTTGTCAGAAGTATGGTAATGATCATAACAATTAGCAGCACAATCGCAGGTGACAGCATACCATTACTCCTTAGAATGAGGCTTGCTATAAGCTCAGAGCCGCCTGTCGTCTCAAGAGCCTCCCCCACCGGCAATAGAGCCCCTATTAACACGATAATAGGCCAGTCAATGCTGTCATAGATGTCCCTAGAGGTAACAATGCCTGTAAGCACCATCACAGCAGCTACTGCCACAAAGGACACCTGTGGACTTAAGAGTCCTGCTGTCGTTAATGCTATTGCTGCAGCAAAGGCACCTATAGCGCTAAAGATTCTTTTGTTCTCTCTATGATTTACCAGCCGATAATCCCTATCCGCCAGAGGCAAGCATTTTAGGCTGCTTAGGGTTTCTTGAAGCGCAGAGGCTTTTGCCTGAAATAAGAGGATATCTCCCGCCCTAAAGCTAATGTTCTTTAATCTATTGGAGATTCTAGAGCCTTCCCTAGATACAGCCACCAGATTGACACCAAATTGAGGTCTTAGCCTTATCTTTTTAGCGGTTTGTCCTATTAATGGAGAGTCATCTCGAATAACGGCTTCCACCAGACTGTATTCCTTTGAATTCAATAGCTCTCTATTTACCTCAGTATTGCAGCCAACTCCGGGTAAACCGATATCAGTTTTTTCCACCAATCGCTTAAGCTCCTCAGAATCAGCCTCTAAAATGAGAATGTCGCCTGAGAAAATTACATCAAAGGCTGTTGGGGCCAATATCTTCGTCTTGTTTCTAATAATACTCAATATATTAATATCCGTGTTTATCTCAGTGCATAGCTCCGCAATGCTTTTACCACTGATATGTGAACCCATTGGCACACAGGCCTCAGTAACATAGTCTTCTATTTTAAATAACTCCTCAGATGGGCTATCCTTTTTTCTCACAGGTATTAATCGCCACCCATAGACTGAGATAAAGATGATGCCAACAAGGGCAATCCCCAGCCCCACCTTTGTAAAATCAAACATGCCAAAGGCGCTTAAGCCATTATCTGCTCTATATGCGGCAATAATGATATTGGGTGGTGTGCCTATCAATGTTGTTAAGCCACCTAGCAGAGAACCAAATGCTATGGGCATCAGAAGATTAGATGCAGGTATTTTGTTTTTCTTTGCCAAACGTATGGCCACCGGCATAACGATAGCCAAGGCACCAACATTGTTTATAAAGCTGGAAAGTATGGCGGTTATTAAAGTGAGTATAGCAATTTGCTGGTTTTTGTTGCCCCCTATGGCCTCCAGCTTGTCGACCAAAAGCTCTACAGCGCCTACATTGATTAAGCCTCGGCTTATGATAAGGACAGCAGCAACCGTAATAACAACAGGGCTACCAAAGCCTGCAAAGGCTTCCTGTGGTTCTATTATGCCTACCAATGTCAGAAATAGCAAGGCTAGTATGGCCACAATATCATATCTTAACCATCCCTTTATAAACATGAATAAAGCAAATATGATAGTTATAAAAACCATAGCTTGATGTAACATATAACTCAGCTCCTTCTGCAGACTACAGTTATTTGCATTTAAATATATATTATAGATACCATTCTAGGGACATTCATTAACACAATTTATATAACTTCTGAAGGTAAGTAAAAAAAGGGATGCCTCCCAACGATATTTCAATCATTGGTGCGACATCCCTAAACTACGATACAACCTATACAAATGCATTATAAATTGCCCTAACGGCTTCCTCATAATCCTTGTTCTCTACCCCGACAATAATGTTGATCTCGCTGGAGCCCTGGTCAATCATTCTAACATTGATTCCGGCTGCTGCCAAAGCACCGAATAGTCTGGCGGCCATACCGGGTGTATAAGCCATGCCATGGCCTACTGTTGTGATTAAGCACATATCCTCATAAACCATAATTGAATCTGGCTGACAGACCTGCGTAATCTCCTCTACCAGCTTTTCCAGCTTTCCATTAAGCTCATGGCTGCTAATAATCACACATATATTATCTATGCCGGAGGGGATATGCTCGAAGCTAATATTGTATTTTTCCAGAACAGACAGCATTTTTCTGACATAGCCCACCTCATAGTTCATAAGGTATTTCTCTACTGCTATAACAGTGAAGTCCTTTACACCAGCTATGCCGGTAATGGCCCCCCTCTCTCTGCTTCCGTTAACTTTACTAACGATCATGGTTCCGGTGTTAGAAGGATCATTTGTATTTCTTATATTTATGGGTATCCCTGCCTTTAGAACCGGAAATATCGTCTCCTCATGCAGCACCTTAGCGCCCATGTAGGATAATTCCCTCAGCTCCTTATAGGAAATATCCTTAATTTGCTTAGGATTTTCAACTATCGTAGGGTCTGCCATTAAAAAGCCGGAAACATCTGTCCAGTTTTCATAGACATCTGCTGCTGCTCCTCTTGCCACAATAGCCCCAGTGATATCAGAGCCACCTCGAGAGAATATTTTAATATCACCATTTTCTGAAGCGCCATAGAAGCCTGGTATTACTGCTTTTTCATGTTTTTTTAAAGCTTGTACCATATTTTGATGGGTAAGCGCATCATTATAGCTGCCTGCTTCATTGAAAACAATCACACCCACTGGGTCCAAGAAGCTGTAGCCCAAAAGGTCCGCTAATATAACACCATTAAAATATTCGCCTCTGCTGGCGATATAGTCCAATGAAGCCCCTGCTTCAACATTATCAGCCAGCTCCTTCAGATGGCTTCTAATGTCCAGCGTAAGCCCCAGCTCCTCCACCAGCTGAAGATATCTATCGCTGATTTGGCTGAGAATATCTGTATAATCCTGATTTTGCTGGCGTTTTTCATAAAGCTGATACAGCAAATCTGTAATTTTAGTATCAGTCTTATGTCTTTTCCCCGGTGCTGAAACCACAATATATCTTCTTTCCCGATCTCCCTTAACAATCTCTTCAACCTTTCTGAATTGAACAGCATTAGCCAAGGAGGTTCCACCGAACTTAGAAACCTTAACTCCCATACTTTAACCCCCTTATAATGAATAAATATACTCAATTATAAATATTCATGGCTGAAATGTCAAAGGTTTTCTAAATTTTCAATAAAATGCGATGAATACAGGATTTTAGTACCACGTTGCCCTAGAAAACAATCCACGAGATTATTTAGCTTATATGAGTTATAATATAGCATTTATCAGCTAAAACTAAATATTACCTCAATAGGGATGGACAGGACTTTTATTTCAATATATAATGAATTGGTAAAATAAGTATGATTGGAGTGATCGGCATGGCTTCTAAGGATAGTTCCTTTGATATTGTATCAAAGGTGGATATGAGTGAGGTGGATAATGCTGTTAATCAAACAGAGAAGGAAATTTCCCAAAGATTTGACCTAAAAGGCACAAATTCAAAGGTTGAGCGTTCCGGTGACGATTTGATTGTTACAGCAGATGATGATTTTAAGCTTAAGAATGTAGTGGACATACTGCAAACAAAGCTTACCAAAAGAAGTGTTTCATTAAAGGCCTTCGAATATGGAAAGATTGAGCATTCATTGGGGGGCAAAGTCAAGCAGGCTATTAAAATTAAACAGGGGATCAATAAGGATGAGGCAAAGCAAATAACTACCTTGATAAAGGATTCTAAAATTAAGGTACAGGCTTCCATTCAAGGGGATACGGTAAGGGTTACAGGTAAAAACAGAGATGACCTACAGGCAGTTATACAAGCCCTTCGAGCAGCAGATTTACCGATTAATATGGAATTTACGAATTATCGTTAATACTGAATAAAAAATTAAGCTTTACATAATAATATTATGTAAAGCTCTGTTTTTTTTGATGCCAATGACATCCCGCCGGGATCATCGTGACAGCTCAATGCCGAAAAAGTCTTTACGATTAAGCTCTATTGTCTTACCCTTCTCATCGGTTAAAATAACTGAAGGAATATTCCCATGCCCACCAGTGCTGCCATCTATACCTGAGGCTGATTCATATTTGACATTAAAGCCTTCAAGATTGATTGTGAAGCTTCTGCTTTCCTTTCCCCCTAGGACAAATAAAAAGGGTTCATTTTCCTTTGTCAGTATCCTATGATACATTTTTGATTCACCATGATCTGGAAAGACAAGCGTAAGATAAAAGGCCCTGGAGGCTTTGGCATAGTTGGTTAGCTGAAGGTCAGCTTCAAAGCTAGTAATTTTCATATCGGTGTCAGCGTTAAAGCTAATCCTACTATTGGGATCATAGCCGATTGTGCGTAAGTCTTCATAATTTCCCTTTATACCCAATGCAGTCGTATTGGTTAGTATGGTAAAGCAGGTTAAAAAGATGGCTGTCAACAGAAAAACCCTTCGCCCCCTCATGCCATATTCATCAACGGCAAAGCGCATAACAAAATAATTTGCTATAAGGGCCGCTACAGCAAAAAACAAAATTGTTAGATGAAATCCAGAGCTGTCACCCGTCCATGCTTTTAAACCTATCCCCCGTAAAAGATAATCCCCCAATGCATCAAGGTACTTTGTTGTCATCATCATAAATATGGTTAAGGAGAATACGAAAATTGACAATATCGCCTTGGTCCTACTCTGCATTTATTATTTCGCCCCCTTCCATTTCCATTACTAATATTTCATAACTGAACTAACCCTTTTTATCATTTGCCTTTTCTGACTTTAACTCATTAAGGGCATTCTTTATGATTACCCACAGGCTTGGTATAAGGACGCCCACCACGGCAAACACATAACTTAGCTTATTTAGATCAAATCTTAAGGCTATCTCTATACCTGCTAGACCAAGAATAATTGATATAATTACTAACTTCATAGATTCACCTCCCTGAATTAGTCATTAACTCGTTTTTTTCCTGCTTCCCTTAAGCTGAAGGTGTATACCATTATTCAGGTAGCACCTTATACATGATATCACTTTTTAGTAGTCTTTCATTAGTTACAAGTGTCCAACAAAAGTCCATATAGCTAATGCTTTCCTCTTTGCATTTTTCAAGGCTTTCCTTAAAATAACCGTCTTCAATGGCATCGGTTATTGAAAGTTTTGCATAAACAAAGCTTCCTAGTGGCTGAAGTTTTTCAGCTATACCTATTAGAATATCAGTATCATATAAACATATATAGCAAAATCGTCCCTCTTTATCGTCTTTAATCTTTATTACGAAATCAGTCAAATAAAAACTATTTTTGACCTCCTCTATGCTAGACTTATCCAACTGATGCTCAGATATCAAATAATTAAATAGACTGATGACTATCCCTCCTATCGTGTATTACCTTCTTGTTTGATTTTCCTTTAATAAATCCCTAATCTCCGCCAGAAGAATATTATTGTTTTTCAAATATGTACTTATATTTGAGTAATTGATGGCCGTGACTATGACGAAAAAAAGCAGCAATAATCCAATGAAAAATAAAAGTATTTCCATAGCTGTTACCTCCCCTTTTCCAATTGAAAGCTCTCCCAGGTATTTTCTCTGGCCCATTTAAGACGATCCTCTAGTGTGTTGTAGTGCAGCTCCAGCTTATGTCCGTCGGGGTCGAGGAAATAGAAGGAATCTCCCTCTGATTTATTCTCTTTAAAGGGGACTATGCCTGCGTTTATTAGCTTTTCCTTAAGCATTTGAAAATCACTAGACAGTACATTGAAGGATATATGACTATAATCAGGAGGAGTTTCCTTAATCCTATCTCTATCCACATTAAGAGCAATCCATTGATTACCTGCTAATAAGTAGGCTCCGCTATCCCAGCTTGCCACAAGCCTCAAGCCTAATAAGTTGACGTAAAAGTCTAGGGATATGTCTAGTTGAGTAACTGCAAAGGTTATATGATTAATTCCGTTTATCATAATGATCTTATCTCCTATCTATCTCCAGATAATATGTTTTCCTCATACCAATAAACAATGTTATCATCCTCTGTTGCAATGGCACCAGTTGTTTCATAGAGGCCACAAGCGGCAGTATTAGACTTATTTGTTATAAGAAAGCTTTTAAAAAGGCCCTTTTCCTTACAAATTCTGATGGCTTCCTCCATCAATCGCTTGCCAATGCCTTCTCTTTGATATTGTGGCAGCACATTTACCTCGTGTATATAAAGCATACCGTTTCTATCATATCTTTGTAGCTCATAGGCTAGTAGAAAACCTACAGGAGAGGCTCCACTTAAGCATGCAATGACATAGTTCTGTTGATTTATTAAAAAGTCTTGAACCCACTTATCATCAGTATCAGAGCTGCGGAATAGCTTGACTATGCTTTTGACTACAGCAGCATCGTGTAGAGTTAGTCGTTTAATTTCGTACATATCAACTACCCCCTTTTTATTCAGTGGCATCAGTATAGTATTTGAAGGCTTCAGCCTTGAATTCTATTTTTGTCAATATAAATTTTAAATGCCTTTATTCCCAAGTTAGCAAATCTGACAAATAGTACAAAGGCATACACTGTTGCTGCCAATATGGCTAATCTATATACCAGATACATCGAAGGCAGAGTATTTATCCACCATGATGAGTTTCCTTGAAAATCCATTTTATTAACCTCCTTTTCAACAATCTCCAATCGGGACCGAAAAGACTGCCAAATCTAACCCAGCCCTCCCTTAGCTCTCTATTAATTGATATGTTACTCTGTAAACAACTCTACCTCTTCCAACGATATGTAAGGGGAGTGGTTACTTATGATTTTGCTAGTGTAAATACGACTTCTATGTTTATGATATTGCTATATCTCAGTTAGCTTTTTCAATTTAACAAAATAAGTGCCTCCATTGACTTCGTATGCTATTACCTTGAAGCCCACCATTTCTGCAAGCCTTATATAATAATCAATGCATTGATCCTTTTCTAACCATTTCACACCATAGCTGGTTGATAGTACTTTTTCAGGCAATACGACTTCTAAGGGAATCAGAAATATATCCCGGCTTCCTCCGTCGAATGCAGGGATAGTGACATCCCAAATTAGCAGCTCACCATCCAGTTTTAAAACCCTATATATTTCCTCTAGCACTTTTCTATGCATTTCCTTTTTAATATACATCAGGGCAAAGAAGGCGGTGACCGTATTAAAGCTATTACTTAAAAATCTTAGCTCCTCAGCCGCCATAATTATTTTTAAAGGTCCTTCAGGAGCCTCCATCAGCTCTTCAGCACTAATGTCGATTGATATGACGTTATTCCCCATCAGCTGTCCTATTATACCTTCACCGCCACCACCAATATCCAGTATTCTGCCATTTGACGTAATCGGCTTTAGGTTTATGCTATGCTTTTCCATTTCGTATACGCGGTCTTCCAGTGCCATGTTTTTTCTCTCCCCTTGCATCGCTGCCATACTAGTATTAATTATGATTGCAAATACTCCCCTTAAGTTCCATATAATTATGTATAATAGGTTATTTTGATATATCAGTTTTCAGTATCCAAAATTTCATAGGCCCTATGGGACCATGCAGCCTTATTTATGCTGCTCTGATGCTTCATATGCCTATCCATCCTTTTTATCATTACAAGCTATTTCTTAATATCCGTTTCCAATATGGCATATAGGCAGGAATCCCGCCATTGAGTGCCTTTTAGCTTGTGTTGTCTCATTATTCCCTCTAAGGTCATCCCGGCCTTTTCTAGAACTCTGGCTGATCCTTTATTGGTAGGGTCACAGGTGGCATATATTCTATGGAGTCCCAGCTGGTTAAAGCCATAGGATATTAGGGCCTTTGCTGTTTCTGTTCCAAAACCATTGCCCCAGTACGCTTTGTTTAACGTATAGCCTATCCAACCCTCTCTATTTTTAGCATTTGATATATGAATCCCGCCGCCGCCAATGTGACGGTTTTCTTTTGCCAGAACAATAGCCAGCTCATAATCCCTTCTTGGATTTTGAGCCTGTTGCCCAATAACTTCATTTAGAAAATGCTGAGTAGCTTCTAGACTGTTGGGGCCCCAGTCCATGTACTTAACTGTCTCTGAATCCGAGGCATAGCTGTGAATCGTATCAAAATCTTCCAGCTTATACTCCCGTAGTATTAATCTTTCTGTAAAAATCGAATTATCTTTCATATATACACCCTTTGTTTTTTATTTAATCTGCCATCTGCTGTGGTACCTGATTTAAAGGTTTAATTTTTACTCATCATACCAACTACTCTTCCGACTTAATGATAATGTCTTCCTGCAGCTCTTCTTTTTCAATCCCCACTATGCTAAAGGTTGCATAATCGATAGGCGCGAGATAGGGCTTGGAAACCGCCTGCTCTAGGGGATATCCGCTATTTCCCTTTTTCTTTTCAGTAAAGACAGCGATCGCAGGCGATGGGGTATCATAGCTTGTATGTATTGAGCCATCCTTCAGCTTTACCAATATGTCCTTAATACAAAGGGCTTCATTTTCTGCCAATGGGGGTAACACCTCATAGTGCAGCATCAGAATATAGTAGGGTATGTTATTATTGATGCCTATACTGGATGTATCAAATTCAGTGGTATCGTTTAAAAGTAGTCTGTGGGTAATGCCTGTAATTGGATGATTAAAGGAAATTTCCTGTTGGGCTGTTTTCAAATCAACAGCGACAGTGAAATGCTTTTTAACCTGTAGAAGAGCTTTGGAGCTTTGTGGTATTAGCTTTATTTCATTGATCTTGTTGGTGTTATCTAAACACTTTAAATGGATACGATTAACCTGAAAGGAAACATCCTTTACGTTAAGAAATTCATAGCAACAATATATTTCCTTTAGTTGGGGGCTTCCTTCATCTTCGCTACAAGCAATATAAACATTGGAGGAGGCGCCGGCAATTTCAACTGCCTTGTTATTGATAAAAGCTTTGTTTAAGGAAAGCTCAGGTATTGGATTTTCTGCCTGTAAGCAGATATAGGCTTCTTCATCTATAGCATCAACGTAGCTTTTGTGTTTACTGATAAAAGCCTTTATTTTATCAGTATCCAGTATATTAAAAACATCGAAGGATATGCCCTCTTCAAAATAAAAAATCTTTGGTATCATATAATGCTGATGCATATAATCAAAGCACCAATTAACCTCCTGTGGTATTCCCCATGGCTCAGTAGCTCTCCTGTCATATAAGCTTTGACCAAAGCTTAGCTTCATATAGAATCCCCCCTTAGCTCTTTTCATTCATTCTTCATGCTGTTATTATCCCAGTGGGCGGGTCTTTTTATATATTTTGGCAGCTTTGTGGTCACGCTACCCTTTGCGGCATTAATCTGGGCCTGGGTTATAAACAGACTTTTTGAAAAATCAGCACCGCTTATATCGGCATCCCTCAGGTCTACCCCGATAAAATCTGCATTATTTAAGTCGCAATTTTTTAAATTCGATGCAATTAGTAAAGAGCCTCTAAAATTCCCACCGCTGAGATCGTAGCCTCTTAAATCTTGTCCTGCAAAATCGGCTCTAGGTCTGAGGCCTTTTAAGGTCTTAAGGCTACTATCCATTACCTTTTTCACCTTACCCCTTACCCCTTCACTGACATCCAGAAGTATTGCATTTACCTCGGCTCTATATAGCGATATATCAACTAAGATAAGTCTTTGATATTCCAGTAGGGTCAGAGCATGAATTTTATCATACAGCTCTCTTATTTTAATGCTCTCTCTTACCGCCTCTGCCCTATCTAAAGCCTCCAATAGATACCAAAGCAGCTCATGTAGCTGTCGCATCAGTTGAAATGCCTCAAGGATTTTATCTGAAGGCTGTAGACCTTCATCACCATCACCCCTAAAGGTGACCTGTGATATTTTTTGTCCAGCGCCAAGGCAATCAAAAGACAAGCAACCATTGTACCCTCTATTTGCCAGCTGCTGATGAATGCTGCAGGAATAATCCGTACTGAGGTGGCTACAGGGTGTGCCAGCGGCTTTATTATTTGGAAATCCATCGCTTTTTGAAAAATACAGATGAATACAGCATATGCCCCAGCATTCACTACAGTCTATTGTTAATTCTTTTCTATTTAATTCTACTACTTTTTCACTCATTATCTCTGTCATGTCTTCACCTAATCTTTAAATCACAAATATTTTCATCCTATTCATCAATCAGCAATCCCAAATCCTTAAGTGCATCATAAAACCTTGCGTTGCCTTCAATAGTATCCTTTGTATGAGAAATTCTATATCTATCGTTATTGATATCCTTGCTCCAGATGGAGTATATTGTAGGTATTTCTGTGTAAATCTGAGAAGAAAGCATATTCCCAAATAGACCTAAAAATACCCGTTCTTCATCAACCATGACGACAAAGGGTCTGCCTGCTATAGGCACCTTACCATCCAGTGCCGCCTCCAGGCTAAAGCTTTCCTTGACTACGAATTGCTGTTCCTTCCATGAATAATGCTTTATTTCCTTGTCGGTAAACAAGGGCTGGCTTTCTAAGAAAAGGTCATTTAAATCTCTAGCCATAGCTCGCTCTATATTCAGATTATCTACGAGATAAATAGATATGCTTTCTGCAGTGGCTGCCGTATCTACCTCCTCAGCCTGAAGGCACCCCATAAATATCGAGAAAATCAATAATAAAAGCAGGCTGATTTTTATATGCTTTGAATTCACACAAACCCCTCCATCTATTTAGCCCTTGATGAGGATTAGCTTTAAATTTTGATATCTATTATGGGCAAATTACTATTAACTTTAATTATCGCACTAGTCTTCTTTTTACTTTCTTTAAAACAATGAGAAAAAAGCTAAAGGCAGGTGCAGGATCAGTTAAGGACCAAATTGCTGGTGCTTTTTTCAACGTAAGTGTTTTTACTACCTTTACAAGGTCTAGTTGCTTTGTTTTAATATAATCCTTTATTGCAAATATATCCTCAAACAGGTATCTAAAGGCCATATCAATATCATAATCTATATATCCGCTGCCGATCTCATCACCGGTTAGCTCCTTGTAAGCCAGTAGAGGGAAATTAATACCGCATTTCTCCAGCAATACATTTAATGTTGTGGTTCGAACATTAATTTCAATCAAATAGTATTTTCCAGTAACCGCATCTTTCTTGAACTCGATTTCAGCAAAGCCCTTATAGCCTATTGCCTCTAAAAAGGGGGCTCCGATATCGTATAGCTCCTTAACATATTTTTGCCTTGTGTATACTGATGCGCCGAAGTTTATAGGATATTGCCTTAATTTTTGGCAGGTCATCCAATGGGTAACCTTAGAGCTTTGATCTAAATAAGCGTCAAAGGTATACATGTGGTCATCAAAGCCAGGTATGATACGTTGGACGATCACCTCCAGCTTTTCATTGTTGGCCCGGCTAACGGCCTTACTGACATCCTCCTCATTGTAGCACATAAACATCTTAGCTCGGAACTTTGCCATAAAGGATGGTGAATCAGTGGGCTTTACGATACAGGGGAAGCCGATCTCATTTTTTACTCTTTCTAGATAGTCGGCTTCATCAGTCGTTATGGTTTCTGGTACCAACACATCATGCGCCACTGCTATACTATGGAGGGCCTGCTTGTCCATCAGCCTTGACCACAGGCCCTTATCCGTCATATTTATGAGATAATACTTATTCAATTCCTCAAGATGTCTGTCTATAAATTCAACATAGCCATCGGCACAGGGAAAAAGAACAGGCTTGTGCTCCTCTTTTTTTGCATAATCTATTAAAAAGTTCAGATATTCCCTCTCACTATTACTGTAGTGAGGCGCAATCAAATGCTCCCGAAGGTATTTAGATTTTGCAGCATAGCAGTTTTCCTTTGTATAGTCTACTGCTACTGTGTAAATTCCCTTAGCACCCAAGCATCTGATGATGCTTAGTCCGATATAATAATTTGAGCCTAATATAACTGCTTTGTTATGCATATTAACACTCCTTTATTGCTGTGGTTGCCATAGGTGTTTTTGAAAATCCTTAACAAAAAATCTTTTACCCCTATTGATTATTTCATGTCCTTCAAGCTCCATTAATCCCTTCTGGTGTTCTATGCCACCTGGATATTTAGGGTTAAGCTCTCCGCCACTTTTCAAGGTTCTCCAATAAGGCGTTATGTCTTTGCTTCCCAGAATTTCTCTTTCCTCGGAAGCCTTTGCTACAAGGTTCGTAAAAATACCCGCTGTAAGCTGGCATGTGAAATCCGCATTATGCTTTTCAGCTAAGTATGCTCTAATTTCATTTATAGTTATAACATATCCTTCAGGGACCTGCTTCATTATTTCGTCATATTCCTTAGGTGCCGCCACCAGCATATAACCATGTCCAAAACGTTTTGCCATTTTGTTGTCGGGGCTTATAAGCTCTACCTTCGGTAAATCGCCTGAGTTATTCAGCTTTTCATTATGAGTTTTTTTAGCCAAAGTTGCACCTCCTAAAATTTCTCCATCCAATAAAATAAATCGTCATCCTGAATGAATTCACCTGTTATGCAAAAGCCTGATTTAAGGTAGCTTTTAATGGCTCTTTGGTTTGTGCTTAATACATCCAGCCTTATTCTTTTGAGCCCCTTTGCCATACACCAATTAGACAGTGCCGTTAATGCTTTAGTTCCAATACCTATATTGCACCAATCGGGATGAATTCTGATGGTCATATTTCCTACCGTCATAGAATTCCAATTAATTTCAGCCAAATAAAATACGCCTAATAGCTTTTCTGTATTGTTTTCAAGTGCTAAGCATATTAAACCTGTATTCTCTTTTATTTTACGCCATTTAAGATCTCTTTCAAGTAAGGGCTTGTCTTTAAAAGAGGCATTAAACATCTCATAGTATTCTGGATAGCTGGGCCAATTAGCCCGTAGGTCTAGGTCGTCACGGTTCATGGCCCTAAAGAAGCAGTCATCAAAAGCTATGGGTAGTGCTGCTAGGAAAATCTCCTTGTTTTGCATCTCTAATCTCTCTTTCAACATAACCTTTTTTTTCGACATATTATATATTCAACAATGAACATGATTTTCCTTTAGTTGGATAAAAATAATAGAGCCTTAATTATAAAGCTCTAATTTTCTTGATTACTATATGATTATGTTGTTACTCAGTCTTACAGGAAGTATTAAGTACTCATAGTCCTTACTTCCTATAGCTTTTATAACCGCAGGCGAGTTGCTGCCCTTAGAAAAGCAGATGGATATTTCTTCCTCATCAAATACTCTTAAGCCCTCTAAAATATAATTGCTATTAAAGGCGATAACCAGGTCCTTACCCCTTTTATCTATGTTTACCCGCTTTGAGATACTTCCGATTTCGGCATTTGAAGAAATTATCATGCTATTGTCTGAAATATCCAGTTTAACACCAGTATTGCTGTAGGATGCAAAAATTGAAGCAACCTCTATGGAATAAAGTAAATCCTTTGTCCTTACCCTGATCTCCGACTCATATTGTGTGGGAATTACAGCGCTATGGTTTATAAAATTGCCTTGCAGCAGCCTTGTTATTATCTTTATACTATTAAAACTAAAAACAGCATATTTTTCGTGTAGAGAAATCTTTACCTTACTTCTGCTATCGGCGGATAATAGCTTCCCAAGTTGTATTAAGCTGCTTCCAGGAATTATGCCCTTTGCCCGAATACGATTATCACAACAGCAAAGCTTTGCTAAAGCAAATCTGTATCCGTCGGTGGCAGCCATGATCATTTCACCCTCATTTATTTCCAATAAAGCCCCTGAAATCGCTTGAATATGTTCTCCTTTTGATACTGCAAAGCTCGTCTGCCTTATCATTTTATTCAGTTGCCCTTCATCAAGAAAAGCTTCGTTGTTTTCCTGCATACTTGGCAGCTCTGGAAAATCCGTAGAATCAAAGCCTGAAAAGCTCATATCCAGCTCTTCACTCTTTAATTCTATTTTCTGATTTTCCCTAACGCTTAGCTCTATCGAATCATCCTTAAGGCGCCTGACGATATCCCAAAATAATTTTCCATCCACCACTATGCTTCCGGGCTCCAACACCTCACCCTCAATTGCCATTTCTATGGCTATCTGCATATCATTTGCAGTTAAATATATGTGATTATCCTCACCTCTAATGAGTACCCCCTTTAAAATGGACATTATTGTGGTGCTTGATATGGCTTTTTGAACTGAATTTATTCCCTGCAGCAGTTGATCTCTTTGTACCTTTATTCTCATAGCCTCTTCCCCTCGCTTGTTCACCTTCTAGCAGTCAATCCTGCTTCACCCACCCCATTACGATGCGATCCTCATATTTTTCAGTATATCTGTTGTAGACACAGTCAGCTTTAATGCCTTCTTTGACGAAGCCTAAGTTCTCTGCAAGCCTCTTTGATGGATGGTTATCGGGATGTATCGATACCTCTAGTCTGCGAAGGCCACAGCTATTAAAAAGATAGCCGGTTATATACCTTACCAAAGAGCGCATTATCCCTTTGCTCCAATAGGCTTTATTTAAGATATATCCCAGCTGACCATTGTTATTTCTAAAATCGATGTGGTGAAAGGAAATTAAGCCAATCAGCTTTTGGGTTGTCTCCTCAATAATACACCACTTGATAAAGTGCTTATTCTTATAGCCACCCTTTACCAGCTCAATCATGCCGGCGGCATCCTCGATAGCCTTCATTGGTCCTTCTCCCTGATACTGCATTACCTCTGCATCTGAATATATCTCATAAATATCTTTGCAATCCTTAAGCTCTATTTCTCGAAGGGTATAGTCCTCAATTTTAATTACAGGAAACTCCTTGAATAGCATCGACGGATTTATCATATTTGTGTACCTCGCTTTATAGTGCTATTGTCTTAACCATTAATAGTGTTTCCGGTAGGAAGTATTTAGCCATTCGATGAGCCGAATATTCCTTAATTTTTTCGGGTTCAGTCTCAACGATGGTGAAGTCCTTCTTTTTATAGAAATTTATCGCCCAAGTCGCTTTTGAATGCACCAGTAAAGCCAGTTTTTTAATGCCTTTATCACAGAATTTTCCTTCAATAGCCTCCAGTATTTCAGTACCATAACCCTTACCTTGATATGGGCTTAATATATATATGGCAGTTATATAAAGGGTATCTTCATCTAGGCCTGTTGTACCTATAAAACCGATATTCTCCTCCTTTTGCTTTATAATTTCGATCTCATAAGCATCCGGAAGCCCCTTATCTATAAATTTTTTTGCCTGCTTGTCAAAGGCACCAGGGAGTATACTATCATATAGCTTAGCTGCATCCTGACATACCATTGATAAAAATTCTCTGTCGTTATCTATTGCCTTTATTATTTTTAACATGTTTTTCTCCTTATTTTAACAGCCTCTGAGCATCATGGATTAGATATATCTTCCAGAGTATTTTTTCTGAATTCGGAATACAAATATGGCGACGATTAATATCCCAAGAATTGAAATGCCAATTCTAAAGGCATCAGGGATCATGGGTATAAAGCTCATAATACTACTGATCAATATGATTATCCCAAGGGCGAATAAGCTTTTTCCCATTTCTGTACCATAACCCTTAATATCCTTTACACCATGAATATTATACTTATGAATCAGAGTGGTTTTACCTCTTTTCCATATTAGCCAACCGGATATAATAAAGGCAGCAGCAAGTATCATTGATAAGCTATTGTACTCAAGCATTTTAAAACCCCTTCCATTATATGATGAGCTTTTCCTGTATATAGATTTTTTCTAAGTTATTCTACCTCCTGCAGGTGTAAGCTAGTCTCTGCAAATAACCAAGGTTGCTGCATAGTGAATGCTTCTCTTTGAAGCCAATTTCCTATATGCCTGCTCTACTGTATTCAATCAAGATATCCCCCCTTGCTAATCATTCAATAAATATACTTCTTCTATTAAGCTTAGGCTCCTTGATCAGTAGAGTAATGCAAAGCTCCTCAAAGGCTGCCAGTATAATGAAGGATAGTAGTCCCTTTATTATTATCGAATTTTTCGTTATCATCAACATCATAGGCATTAGAAATACAATAAATCCTGATGCCTTATTTCCTATTGTATGCAGTAGCACCACCCTTTTGTATTTCAGTTTTGTCAGCAGCATATTCAATAATCGAATTATCAGTATGGCTACGATGTAACGACTACCCATAACTATCGCCCAGGTATGCTGTCGGTAAAAGACATACATCAAAATAGAGTAAAATACAACATCTGCAATTGAGTCTAGCTGAGCACCCAGCTGCGAGTCCCAGCCAAAATTTCTCGCTAAAAAGCCGTCCAGTACGTCACTAATACCAATAAGTACATAAACTACGATAAAGGCATAAGGTGTTGATATGAGTCCTAATAATACTACTGAAAGGGCAATTCTTATGATGGATATAATGTTTGGTATGTTTCTGCTAATATTTCTCATGCTCCTTTCCGTACTTCAGTTCTAAAGCTCAATCTCCAATATCCCTTCATCATCAGAAAGGCAAACTAATAGCTTCTCGTCTATATAGGTGCTGTGACCAATATTCTTGTCGGACACAAGGCTGCTGGCTAAAACGGGTAACCTTCTTTCTTTAACCAGCTCCTTTAGCTCATGTATTCTCAAGTCATAATCGTCACCAGTGAAATGATAGATAAATAGAGCAAAGTCCAAATCATCGGTGGAAATGCTTTTCCAATATTTTAAATCCTTACAGATAATTACTTTGAAGCTTTTATTGAAGAGTTTAAATACCTCGTGAGCTTTTCCGGCTATAATACCCTTCTCCATTTCAGTTTCATCAGGGTAAAGCTTGAACTGTTGTAATGGTGTCGGTAAAAATTCACAGCTGTTATAATATTCATTCTTGACTTTTACGATTGAATTAACTAATAGTAGCTTATTTTCTGGAATTAGAAGCCTCTTTTTAGCATGAAAGCTACTATTTACCCAGCCTTCTAAATCTGCCTCTCTGTCTAATATCAAAGAACCAGTGAAGCAATACTCTGGTAAAACTAAAAGATCTCCTTTACTTTTATCGATTAGCTTTTGAATTATGTCAGCATTATACGCAATATCCCCCCTTATTATTTTAGGCTGAAGCAATGATATTCTCATAAATGACCTCCCTTTCTCAAATTAGGCTAAAAAAGACCACAACAAAGCGCTATTAGCCTTTATTCATCTCATAAAAATATTTCAACTCAAACTTAACATCCCTTGGCAGATCATGCCAGCGAACTCCTCTAATTGCCCCCTCTAGAGCATATAGCCTATTGATACAGGCAGACTCATCAATTGCCTTTATTCTTAGCCATGCATCTCTACTACCTGCTTCGGTTAATTTAGCAGCCGTTTCAATTCCTACCTCTATCAGCTGAGCCTCAACAGCCATACCTATATTTATTAGTCTAGATAACTCCCCCATGCTCATTTAACCTCCTTTATTATTCAATAATACTAAATTGACATATCGTTAGCGTTTAGTCGATGATTAAGAAAGTAGTTCATAGAAGGTAAGAAAGCTTAGGAATAATTCTCCCGTTTCCAATTAAAGATGACACCTTTCCAGCTTCAGTACAGCCCATCTTCAGGTAGAAGTCCTTTGCTTGGGGGCTGGTCACCATTGTGAGCTCTACAATTCCCAATGCTCTACAGGTCTTAATCATATGCTGCCATAACAATTTTCCATAACCACTGCCGATATAATTGGGTTGGATAAAGAGATATTCTAAATCAGCCTTATTTTCATTAATTATAATGCCATAGAAGCCGATTACCTCTTCTTTCTCCAATACATAGGTGGGGTTATTAGCAATAAAGTCCTTTGTGACACTGTACTCTCTTTTAAATGCCGCCATATATTCGGAGTCATAGCCCCAATATGCCTCAGAGTCTATGGCTATTTTAGTCAATATATCCGCTTCGCTAGCTAATGCTTTTCTGATAGTCTGCATATCTACCACCTCTAGTATTTTATAGCAGTAATTCCTTTATCAATCGCTCCTCTTTTAAGAGCTTACCAATTTGAATCTCCTTAACCTTGCTTTCCTGAAGAAACCCTAGCTTAAAATAAAAATTCTTCCCTCTATTATTGTCAGCAAGCACCCATAGTGTTGCATATTTATAGCCTCTATTGATTAGCTCCTGCGTCCCCCAATCCATTAAACGTCTGCCAATACCTCTGTCCCAATATTGTGGCAATAAATATAGCCCCCAAATCTCCCCATAGGTATTATCTAAATCTTCATCTCTATTGTGTCCAAGGGTCAGAAAGCCAGCAGTTATAGTATCCACCTCAATTAATGCTGTTTCATCTCTTCCTTCCGTTAGTGCTGCTTCAAAGTATTTACTTCTTTTTTCCACAGAGATGTTATCCAGTATTTCATCAGGGATAATGCCCTTGTAGGCTGCCTGCCAGCCCGCTGTATGAATAAGAGCTAAAGCTTTTGAATCTTTGGGATTTGCCCATCTAATGATTGCATTTTCCACAAAATCATTCCTTTCAATTCTTACTCTCAGCCGTATTCTACAAAGCATCAAGCTTATTTCTGCAGCTGACTTTAGGCTTGTAGCCTTTTGTAATACTAGATCAGGCTAGTCCTTTATCCATGACGCCAAATTTACATTATTCATACCGTCAGCTCCTTAATTAAGTAAATCAAATTCCAGCTGACAGTCGTAGGGCTCCTTTGCCACCAGCTCTGCGTTATATTCCACTGCCTCGACACAGCCCAAGGCCTTATAAAAGGCTTGAGTCTCCTCAGAGGAATGGGCTGAAATATAGAGCTTTTTACCGCCTAATTCATTAGCTTTAACAGTTATTTTCATAAACAAAGTCTTTCCGATACCCATACTACGATAGTCGCTGGATACGTGCAGACTAGATAGCTGTAGATACTCCCCAGCAGAGCCAAAGACCTTGCTTTCCAAGGATGCAAAGCCGATTAAAGCGTTATGATCAAAGGCACCGATGACTGCACCACCAGAAATCAGCGTATTTTTAAGGCATTTAACCAAATATTGATATTCCTCTGCATCCCATTCCTCTACAAAGGCGATATCCTTTAAAACCCAAAGATCTTCTTCCTTACGCCAACAGCGGTTTACTTTTTGATAACGCTTAAAGCTTGAAAATATCGAAATTTCTAAATCTGCTTCTGTTAATTCTCTATAGTCAATATGCCCCACTGACCTTCCTCCTTATTTCATGACCTTCTCATTACCATGCTTAAAATTTCCTGTTGCCTTTGCCATTAAAAGCTGTAAGCTGAAGTCATCAGCTACTTCTGCCCTCGCTAGAAATTTATCGCTTTCCTTGTCCTTAAGAATTTTAACTGTTTTGCCCATATAGTCTATAAATACCTTTTTATCCTTCGAGACTCTGTATGAAAAGATTTCCTGCTTAAGTCTATTATGCTTATCTACACCGTCCAAATAATTACACTCCTTTGAGAATTTACTAGTTGCTATTTATGCGGCTTCGTTATAATTCCTTGCCGCAGGATTTGCAATACCTTGCATCCTCATCATTCAAAGCGCCACAGTCCCTACAACGCAGCTTTACAATTTCCTTTGTTGCACCCTCACTTTTTTTGTCTAATAGTCCCTTTGCTGCATCTACATTTTCAATCACATCATTTATCATTTTCCCCGTTGCTTGATTAAAGGGCTTTAAATCCTCTCTGGCTTTATCGGGGTCTAATATCAGCCCTGCTCCTGCAGCACCCCTCTGTCCAATGCTCATAACAACACTACCGATAATTAAACAAATCATACCGATTACCGCTCGAACAAAGAAGGGCGGTGGCCCAAAGCCAAAGCTTGGTTGCTCGGTAATAAAAAAGGATGACATAAATAAAATAAAGCCCAATACCATCAATCCCATGCCAAAATAATAGAGCTGCTTTCTCTCCTTAGAAATTTTATTGCTCATACACCCATCTCCTGTCATTATCTTTTAGACTCAATACTTTACTTTATAATATTCAATATTTTATCAAGGATTTCTTCTTCGGTGCTCTGACTATTATCAAGCTTAGTTGTGGACATCATGCTGTATAGGCTTTGCTTTTTTATGCTGGCTGCAGCCTGTTCATCTTTTTCTTGTAGGCTTTTCTCATCCTTTGAGGATCGAGACAGGATTCTTTCTCTCAATACATCCTCCGAGCAGGTTAGTGTTATCCTGTATTCATCGAATTCAAAGTCCTTAACCCAGTCTCTAACCTTATCCATCAGTGCATCTGTATGAAGAACCCAACTGAATATTACATATTTGATTGAATTGTTCCTCATAAAGTTCCCTAAAAGGTGCTTTATATTATCCTCAACCATAGCTTTGTTTTCTTCGTTCACTACAAAGGGATTGATGCTCCAGCACCAATCGCCATCTAACCACACCGAATTTTCTAATCTTTTATTCAAAAGTCTACTGATGGTGGTTTTTCCTGAGGCCATGGTACCATTAATTATAATAAATTGCTTTTTCATTTCATCACCCACTATTCCGATTCCATGAAGACTGCATGATTAGTAACCTTAAGGCCGCATTTCTCATAAAGCCTTTGGGCAGGTACATTGTCAGTGTAGAGCCTCACCCTTACTGCATTTGTTAGTGTCTGGACTTCAAAGGCTTTTTGCATTAGCTGGTAGGCAATACCCCTTCTTCTATATTCAGGTGCTGTCCAAATTTCATCTACATAGATAACGCCACCTTGCCATTTACCTAGCTTAGGCGTATGTATTATTGTAATCCAAGCCACATACCTACCTTCTACGAGTGCCCCATACCCGTAAAAGCCCTCCTGTCTTAACTGTTGAAGAGCTTCACTAAAATCCTTATCCCTGTTGATTCTCTTTTCTTCCTGGCTACTTTCCACACCATTTATTCTCCAAGCAACCATATCATCGAATTTATGATAGTTTTTTTCAGTTATTCTTTCAATAGCTATTTCTGAGGGATTCATGTGATTTCTCTCCTTATTATGAAGGGTATTGTAGTAAACAACTATTTTGACTTTATAATTTTAAATTCCTCTGTTAGATTTCCAATAGTCATGCCTTTAAGAAGTACTTTAAAGTAGTTCTCAAAGGTCTCATCAATTGGCTTGGGCTGTTCCTTAAGATATTTTAGCAGAACAACCGAAAAAACATGAGAGCCTTCATCATGCTTATCCAAATATGCTAGCGGGTCTTTAATAAGCCCTGCCTTTTCTGAAACATATAGCTCCATTGCCTCTACGACATTTTCTTCTATGAAACCTTGAATAGTTGAATATCCGAATTGTGGATTCTGATTTTCAAAGGCTTCTTTAATTAAGCTGTCCTCAGCCAGAGCTTCAAGCTCTTTCTTTAGTCTATCCCTATTATATGGCGGATGAAACATTTCGTGTATCGCAATGCGAAGGGTTGTTTCCTTTGAGTAGGCTACGTCAGATATATAGCTGGGATTGCAAAGCTTAATACCATGTGGTGAAGCAAAGCTACATAAATACAGAGTTATAGAGTTATCTTTGATCCCTTTACCCAAAAGGACTTCAAGCTCCTTTTGTATGTTATATTCCTTCATAAAGCCATCAAGCTCTGTCTGTTTCTCTTTAATTAAAGGTAATCTTTCCTTAATCCAGTAATCCTTGAAGCCATTTGCCTCCAGCTCCCTTATTAAATGTGCAGCGGGTTTTAACATATCCCTTTTGTTTTCCCAATTGTCAGGATTAAAATAGCTATATTTTGAAAAGCTGCTTTTCAATAGCTCTTGATTTTCCAATAATTCTGCTAAAACTACATTTTCAAAGCCCTCTACTGATGATATAACTAAAGCAAGATAAGGGCTAATCATGCCTTTTGTCTTTTCCGCCAGCGCTTTAGCGTATTTCCTTCCTTCATCTGACATCAAATCCTTAAATTTCAAATAGGCCGCCGTATGATGCTTTGTATAGAAATCAACTCCCGTAATGACATTCAGAAAGTTGAGGATATCCAAGTTATAGGATTCTTTTATAATAATGCTCAATAGTATCACCCCTATAAGATTTTCTGCTCTCGATAGCTGTTAGTAAATCTATGATCTTCTCCACCTACATAAATAAAGAGATAGAATATGACATATATAAAGAAGCTTAGTATGAAAAATTGCAATGAAAAAACGAATGAAGTCTTATTTATGCTTGATAGAAGATATCTAATTAATCCTATAGGATTAAATATAACATCCCAGGAATTGAAGCGTATAAACCTCCCCAAATAAATGGCATACCCGCTTAGGATATGGACAAAAATTGCAAAGCCCCATCCCGCCAGTCTACTGCTTCTTCTTTCAATGTGAGCCTGTAGAAAATAGAGGGAGAAAACACTTAAAGCACAGCCTATAAATACAGCGAAGGTAATGGACAAAAGGTTGTTCCATGGTAGCCTCTCGAAGCTGTATAATATTTGCGGAAGACCTGAGTAAGGCGTATAGGCTGGGTTTGAGTAATAAAAGCTGTCATTGCTTAGATGTATGTAATCTGTAATAATGTATACGGCATTGGGAAAAAAGAATAACCACAGTAGTCCCGAAATCAACTTACTTATCATTCTTAGTCCAGAGGCCGGCTTTGAAGCATTGTAAATAAAAATCAGCGAAAACACCATTGGCGCCCAAGCTAATATCAGATTCCATATGAGGTAATAGGTGTTAAAGGGGCCGCCAAGGATTATCCAGCCTGTTAGCAAAGCAGTTAATATTGCCAATACCAATGTTGCCTTTATAATTCTATTGTTCATCATATCACTCCTGATAAGCAGATTTAATGGATATTATATTAGTGCTTAGTATCACTTAAAATTGAATAAGGCATAAAGTAATTTCTCATAATGCGCTGCTGAGGATTAAATTCGTCTATGAAATTATAACTTAGGGAGTCTTATAAGTCAGAAGACATAAGACGCTAGTACCCTAAAGCCAATTGCTTTATAATGCAGTCATATTGCCTCTCAGCAATAAAAACGGAATAACTATATTTATCAGAATATAGATGATGAGGAAAAAGGATTTAAAGGTATGCTTGTATATACCCGTTTCACTGCCTTTTTCTTTAATATATTGACCAATTGCCAGCCTATGCTTATATAACTTTATCGCAGCGAAAATAAAAAACATGGAGAACAGTGCAGGGTGCAATATGCTTTTAAAAGGTGACTTTATCATGCTAAACAGTAAATTGTATAAAATCACTATAAAATTGTTGAGGACATGTAGTAAAATAGCCCACTTTATAGAATACTCAATAGCGACATACCCTAGTATTAAGCCCACCACAGCTGCAAAAATGCTCTGAAATATATGCATGTGCATAAGACCAAATAGCATAGAGGAAACGACTATAGCAAACACCTTACCATACTTTTCTAAGGTCCTGAGGATTGCTCCTCTAAATAGCAGTTCTTCAAAAACAGGACCTATAATAGCCACATATATTATTCGACTGAGGCTTGGATTAGAAATCTTTATTGAATCAATGTATGTCTTAATACTATATCCCCAAACGTTGAAGCCCGCTTCAGCAAGCCTAGAGAATAAAACAAAGGTGAATTGACTGCCTAAAAACAACAGCACCATGAACCCAAAAACCTCACGCTTCATTTCCTTATTTTTGAGCCTTAAATCCTTTAATAATGCTTCCTTGCGATATATGCAAATAATTAACGTCCCTAGTATGTAATACCACATAGTCAAAAACCATTCTTGACTTTTCATTGCGTTTACTACTATTTCGGGTGCTATTATATTATTTGGCGTGTACTCTTGTATAAAATAACTTAAGAGCCAGACTATAAAGATTAATATCGTGAGTAATTCTAAATAAATCAATACTCTTGAAAGCTTATTGACATCTTTTTTTAGCGTTTTTTTATCGTAGCCTATAGCACTGACAGTATTCTCCATAGCCTAACCCCTTTGTTTTAATTTCATCAATTAGATTTTCTTTCTCTTTTGATTCCTAGGACTTTTTCTTATTGGGCTTTCTCTTTATAAGTAACAGCTTTTTGATATCCTCTACTAAAGCTGAGTTGGTTAAATCAATAAACATCCATTTTCCGTCATGATATTGATGGGTATTGTCATAGAAATCATTTATAAAAGCTGTGTAATCTGTCCTTGCTGTCTCAAATTTTTTACGTTCCTGCCTGCCATATATGATAAGGACTCTAAGGGCATTATCCCTTGGATACAGTGTACACAGGGTCTTACCTCCCCTTCTATACTTTAGCTCAAAATGTCCCTCCTTACCGCCCTTATCCCAAAGCATGTCCATCACGTAATTCTCCTGTATAAAGCCGTTAATCTCCTGCCACGCTTGAAATGCGGTCATACCCATTATTGAAATAAGTTCCTCCTGTGTCGGTATTCTCTCCAGCATGTGAATTCCTCCTCTTATTTTTTCAATAATTATATCAAAGTTATAGGACAGCATTATGTCATATTATCCTTCTCTTTATCCTAGAAAAGACAGCAGATATAACGCTTGGGGAAGCATATTAAAGAGCTTGTACACTCTCGTAACTAGTAATATCCTGGCGACCTAAGGCATCTTGAAGATAGTTGCATAGTACTGACCACAGCTGCGGCTTATTTATATCATCAAGCTGACATAGTAAAAAGGCCTGAAGGCTTTCCCCATAATTGGCATCAATCGCCATCATTTCTGCAACGCCGTATTTATTATATGTTGGCAGCTTGTTTTTCAGCTTGCACAGTAAATCATTCATCATTTGTAGATTAGTCGCTGTAAAATACAAGAAATCGGCATACCTTTTCTTCTCGAATAAATCTATACCATCTGCTGCTATGGTTTCAAGCCAAAACTGATAGTCTTTTTTTGAAGAATCATTTATATTCTCCCTATAGTCCTCTATCTTTTGTATTGCAGTACTTTTTATCCTCTCCAGCTTTTTATCAGGATCATATACAATAGAACCTGAGGCGTATATTCGCATTGAGGTCTTGTCCGTCCTTAACCTATCATAATACTTCCATTCTGGAGAAATAAAATATTCAAACTCTTGACCCTCAAAGTATTCTCTGCCCCTCATGGATTTGAATGCCTCCGGCCATATGAAAAAAACATCAATATCTGAGCGGTCAGTCATTTCTCCCGTAACATAGGAGCCAGCCACCATCGCTGCCATTATACCATGCTTTTTCTCCATATAATTGATATATCTACCTATGATATCGCTCAATATTATCCCCCTTTTTACTTTAATACGTCTTATTTTACAGCCGACTTTTCTGTTGCTCAGCAGACCTCTTTATGAAGTCTTCTAAAAATCTGCTTAAGGCTGGTCTAATATGTGGACTCAGATTTTCAGGAATTTTCTCCATGTCAAACCATTTCAAATCTAAAACCTCGGATGCTTGGGGCTTTAGTTCTCCACTAAAGTCATTGCATAGATAAACGATATCTATTATACTTACGGTGTTTCCATCGGGATAGGTATATTCCATTTCAGGCCCCGAAAAAACATCAAATAGCACTATTTTATTTGCAATTAAGCCTGTTTCTTCCAGCAGCTCACGTTTTGCAGCAGCCTCTATCACTTCCCCATACTCCACACGTCCCCCGGCATATCCCCAGCACTTGTTATCCTTGCGCTGTTGTAGCAGTACTTTATTATCCTTATATATAATCACACTAGCCCCACAGGACTGGTAAAAATTTTTCATACAGCTCCCCCTCTTCTATTTGGATGCAGCATGATCCTTGTATGCTAGGTATTTTTTAAGAGTCGCAACATGCATCGGATAGAGCAGCTGTGGCTTATCTAATAGTTGCTTTATCTCCTCCAGGGTTACCCATCGCATATTTCTTGATTCATTGGACTCAGTAAGCAGTTCGCCACGGACTTTGCAAATAAACACCTGCACCAAAATAGGATAAGCTCCTAGTATGTTCTGGGAGGAGGAAAATGGCTCATAGCTTATCACTCGATACCCTTCTGCCTCTACTACGCTACAATTCTCTTCTCCGACTATTTCAGTAATCTCAAGACCTGTCTCTTCTTTAATTTCTCTACGTAAGCAATCAAATATATTCTCAAATTCTCGAATCTTACCTGCAGGAATCTCTATTAATCCCCTCTCTTCGATTGCATCCTCCTTGTATCTATCTTGTATAAGGATATAATCCTCACCATTGACGTTCTTTTCTAATATGCCTCCCACACCGGGTATAGCGAATTTCTCCATAGCTTTGTCCCCTTACGCCGTATTATTTTAGTTGATATTTTATTCAAAAATAAGGTCATATTTACAGGCTTTAATTGGGTCAACAGAATAAGCAGGAGATTCATGGAAGCAGCCCGTTATTCCACTTAGCGCACCTTCTATAAGCTCAATGGCCATAAAGGCTGGAAAGTTTTTTCCATCACGGGTAGTTATACCAAATGCCTTCGCCTCTTTAAATCCAAATCTAGGGTAATAGGTGGGATGACCATAAATGATTACAGAGCCGTAACCCTTCGACTTAGCGATCCCTAAAGAATGTCTTATTAAAGCACTGCCAATTCCATGTTTTTGATAAGCAGGTAACACGCTTACAGGTCCAAAACCAATGACATCCTTCTTGATTCCCGTCGGCATCAGCACATACCCTTTACAATACATAATGTTGCCCACCAGCCTACCATCTAGCTCTGCCACAAAATCCA
Source organism: Clostridiaceae bacterium (assembly GCA_018432235.1). Taxonomy (GTDB): domain Bacteria; phylum Bacillota; class Clostridia; order Peptostreptococcales; family Natronincolaceae; genus M1-B18. The sequence goes on from JAHDLO010000015.1 coordinate 504,863, forward strand.
GCTGTGGTATAAAGTATTCCTCTACTTTTCGCCAGTCCTTTTCCTCTTCAAGCCTTATAACTAATGCCAGAATAATCAACCTCCTAACACAAAATTAGGGTGTGTCTGAATACTCCGAAGGGAGCAGATTTTACAGAACCCTTGAGTGGGTCTTTAGACACACCCTAGTATGAAACAGACTTTCTCATATTGATTTGTCCTCGTTCCACTTTTTTTTCATAGCCTAATCCTTCATAAAGACTAATCCCTTTTCTATTATCCATATCACAGGCTAAGAAGCTTCTTTTAGCGCCGCAGGCCCTTCCCCAGTCAAGAGCATGACAAATGAGGTTTAAACCAATTTTTTTGGAATGAAATTCAGGCGTCACCGCCACCTCTCGAAGCCATAACACCGCTCCTTTTTCACTTTCAAAGCCGTACAAAGACACACAGCATACGCCCACAATACTATCCTCCAGCTTAGCTACAAAAATATTGGAATGCTCTGCTTCATGCCATTCCCTCAGCCACTCAGCAGTTTCGCCATAATACCCACGAGAAAGTCCCTTGCAGGCTTTAGTTATGGCAGAAGCTTTATCGTATTCATTATCAGTTATTTCATCAATTCTTAGATTACCAGGGGTTTTGATATCTGCCTTGTCCATGTTGTTTTTCCAGAAGTCCACCCATTCACTGACGATTTCAAAGCCCTGTCGACTCATTTCGTCTAAATACTCAACAGGAATAAAATCTACCTCTATATCTTTAATCCCTTCGCCTTCAATTAATGACGTGATTGTTTTATTTAATCCTGATAGAAAAGCATCCTTTGCGTTTGCTGCCCAATCGATTTTTATTTTATCATCCAGTCGAGTAAACATAAATATTGCATCCTCACTATCAACCACTAAGCTTGCATTTTGCATATCCTCAGCATCAGCATATGCCAGTGACGTAAATTGATATTCCCTTGCCTTATCAATTAGATTAACCATAGATTTTCCCCCTTATTTTATATTAACTACTTTGAAGCAATACTCCCCTTACCTTCAAATCTTTTATTATACTTATCCAGTACACCCTGAAGGCATGCTTGAAGGTCTACCTTTGCCTCATTTGCCACACAAACTAGACTGAAAAGAACATCTCCCAGCTCTTCCTTGAAGCTTTCTGTAGTGATAAAAGTCTTGTTACCATAGTCTGTGGATTTTAAGACCTCCTTTGAAAGCTCCCCTACCTCAGAGGCTAAATCGATAATTCTGATTGCTACAGTAGCATTAAGCCCCTTTTCCTTTGCAAATTGATTAACTGCTTCCTGCATTTCCTTCATTGGTATCCCCCCTCTGGATTTTAAGAGTCACTGCTTAAAATACTATATACATCACAGTCAACATACTTACCTTCGTTGTGCCATTTATGTATAAATCTGGTACATCTATTGAAAAATAAAAGGGCTTAAATAGACCCTATTCTAAAAACCCTTTGTATTAAAGATTATATAATTATACCATTTTCTTCGTATTTTTTAAATATTATGACAAATATTATTTATATTGTCTACTGATTATTTAATGTGGTTTGATTAAGTATGAATGCATTAAACAACTATCATCCCCAGCATTTTTCTTCCAATTGCCACCATCCTATCATCTTTAAAGCTATAGCCAAAGTTGATATTGCATAGACCGGATTTAATACAAGCGAGTCTTATTTGCCCTTCCTTTTCCGTCAAAATGTCATATCCATAACCCACGAAAAACGCCTTTTCTCCCTTTGGAAACTCTGGAAAATACCTGTCAAAAAGAATCGTGAAGCTATCGACAGCAAAACCCCACAGCATATTTTCGAAATCAATCATACCTAAAAAATCACCATTACTTTCATCGACAATCCAATTGTTTGGACTTGAATCCCAACTTGTTGGCCGAGGCATTTCATTCTTAAAAATGCATGAATTATTTAATGCCCACTCGCCTAGAAGTAATTCTTTAGTATTATAGTATCCCTTTAGTTTACCATGGTTAAGGGCTTCTTTAATCGCCATTTCGTAATATTCAACAGGATCTTGACTATGATATATTTCAATGGGATTACCATCAATATCAGGTCTTCCAAAAAACTTGCCTTCAAAGCCATTATGTATAAGCTTTGTTAATTCACCAGCTTTATAAAATGCTTCTTCCTTTTGAACATCTGTTAATCCTCTGGCATCCATTAAGGTTACCCCACCGAGAGAGGATATTACTATCGCATATATCCCATTATCATTTATAACGCCAACTAATTCTGGAGCAAAGGGTTTAATTGAGGTAATCCAATTTTTATATGCATAAACCTCTGGGTGCCAACGATTAACCCTAGAAAAGGACTTGACATAGAATTTTTTCATGCTGCACTTCGCTTGAATCTCCCATACGCCTGTTCTTTTGCTTCCCTCTCGATGATTTTTAATAATAGTAAAATCCCCCAGTAGCTCAAAAACTTTATGATGCAATTCCAACGGAGTTATCACAATAACACCCCCAATATATTTCTATATAATGATTAACCAGTAATTCTAAAGCTAACAAATTGTACACCATTTAAATATAATGAACTGTACGCTTACTCATTCTATCAGTATTTCACACCATGAGCTTTTGCGTATTCACCGGATAATGCTTCCTATAATTCCTTCTTAAAGATAATCTCTAGTCCTACTGCCTCCAGCAGAAGACAGCCTGCATCTTTATACCCTTGCCCTCTATAGAAATGCTGCGCTGTCTCATTAGACAGAGATGAGGTCATAACAATTGAATAGCCTATAGCCTTCATTTCTCTTTCCCAGAACTCTGTAATTAAGCGTCCTAAGCCCTTACCCCGATAGTGTTCGTCAATCATCAATAGGTTCATAAAGGGAATATTGTCCCAAAAGAAGGAGAATCGAAGCCAGCCTAATATTTTTTCCCCTTGCTTGATTATTATTACTTCTTTATCATCTATTTTCTTCAGTAACATTGAACCAGATATATGTTTATCGTTAATTTCTAAATACTCAAAACAGGTGGTATCAGCATATTTTATTTCATACATCTCTAACCCTCCTAATGCAATATAGTGCTACAATAGCTTTACCATACTTACCATACCTGGCAGATAACCTAGCTTTTGATTTAATTCCAGCATACCATGATTCTTGTAATGTGTTGTGGTATGTATTCATCGCCATCCGCTCATATTATCTCTGTATAAGCTCAATGATATCCTTTAAGATTGGTATATCAGGGGGACTTATATGCTCAGGTAATTCATCTATACTGAAAAACCTAGCTTCTTTAACCTCGCTATTATTTGCATTCAATTGCGCTTCCGTCATGTAGCCTCTATATGTAAACAAATTAATTACGTTATATACTTCATCCCCATTAGGATACTTATAATAAAAATCCTTACCTGAATAGACCTTAAAGAAGCTAATAGTAAGAAGCTTCACACCAATCTCCTCAAAAACCTCTCGTTTAGCCGCCTCTTCAATGCTTTCACCCAGCTCCAGCATTCCGCCTATAAAGCCCCAGCAATCGTTATCCACTCGCCTATGAAGTAGGATTTCGTTTTGATGATTGATGATTGCTACGCCTGCACCACAGGCAATTAGAGGCCTTGAGCCCACAGTCTTTCTTAAGTCCATTAGATAATTCATTATATTCCTCCTCGTTTATTTATATATTTCGCCATAAATAGGCATGGGTTATTTTCGTCCCAAAGGGTTTTGAAAACCTCCAGAGGTCTAAATCCCATAGATAAATAAAAAAGCCTTGTTTTCTCGTAGCTTTTACTGACTCTTGATCCATCAAGGGTTTTAACGGTTAGAAACTCTATGCCATTATCGCTGCAATAGTCTACACATATGTTGATGAGCCTTTTTCCAATTCCCATACGATGATACTCCTGTAATACACCCATTACGTAAACTTCAGCAGTGTACTGATTATGATTCTTTACAGCAACAAAGCCTACGGGTTTTTCATTACTGTAGGCTGCATAAAAGGGCATTTCACGAGAAATCTCTATATATTCCTTTATTGATTCTTCAACACCGAACCAACTGGGCAATTGCCTCAATACACCTTCACATATAAGGGATTTCTGATCCTCGTCTCTTATATTTTCTATCATAATCACAAATTCCCTCCTCGAAAAGCATTTAATATAGAATCCAATTATTTCTTAAATAATATAGTCCAGTATTTTCATGAGATTATTAGTTTTAAGATAATAATCCGCTCTTCCTTCTAGCTTATAGCTATAATTAATAGCGATTGATCTGCCGCTATTTTCAAAAACTTTGATGTCTGATGCGCTATCCCCTATGGCTACAACCTCATTCATAGCGATAGCATTCACTTCACAATATTGCTTTAGGGATTCTAGTTTACCGCTGTCCCCAAGGTGGTTAAGGATGTTACCTGTGAATCGGCCGTTCTTTACCTCATAAGCACTCCCATAAACGTTATCGAATTTAAACTGCTTACCCAGTACCTCTGCAACCTGTATCGGGCCTGCCGTCACCAAAATTGCTTGAAGACCGTTTATCTTTAATATCTTAAGAACTTCTTCAACATTGCGTATCAGTTCAATATGATTAGAGAATTCTTCTTCAATCCGGTTTACTTCTAACCCCTTAAATAATCTGGCCTTTATATAATCTGCCTCAATCCATGATATTTCGTCCTTATCCACTTTATCCTCAATATCTTTTACTTCCTTCCGCCTTCCCATTAGAGTACATAGATACTCTACGGAGTTGGTATTTGTAATTAAGGTTCCGTCCATATCAAAACAAACCAGCTTATATTTATGAAGCATAGTGACCTCCTATGTAAAAAAGGGTATATGATAGCTTAGCTAAAGCCCTGTTAAATGTCCTTCAGGTTGAAATAACTATAAATGCATTTTCTAAGCACAATATAATCCAGCTTAAGAATTTCTTCAAGGCAATAGCTTTTATTTAATTCCTCAACAATTTTCGTCCCATAGTAGTAGGCTAATCTATATTTTGTGAGATTTTCATCTTCTGGCCTCCATTGACGTATTATTGCTCTATTAAATAGTCTGATATCTTTTGAATGCTGATGTTTTCCCATTTACTAGTATCTACTATTAAATACTTACTGCCTATAGGTCTCTTTGCACCTTCTCTGGCCTTCATAAAGCCCACCAGTGTAGGCTTTGTTATTTGACTTGTCATATTAATCCGATTTAAAATTCTTTCTTCAATAAGCTTAAAATCCTCTACCTGGCATTCTATGAATTTATAATTTACAGAATAGGTTTGTGCTAAGCTCTGACCTCTTTGAATGATATTTTCATAATAGCAGGGTGTATCAATAATGACATTAAGGTCACAGCTTAAATAAAAATTTGCCAAGTCGTAAACTAATTGATATGATATGCTACTAGACTCCGCTACTGCAATATTATAATTCATTAATGAAGATTTAATGATGTCCCTGTCTATGATCACTGCCCCTAAGGTCTTTCCTATTAGTTTTGCCAATGTGGACTTACCACTTCCAGGAAAGCCTGCCATTTGCAATAGAAACCGTGGACTATGGATTTGACTGCTATCGCTTAATTCTAAGTTTTGATTTAAGTCCTTTATTATATGTGCCACTACTACACCTACCCCTCTTAAAATTTGCTACAAGTAAAGCTCATAGGAGGAGGCCCTATCATTTTCTGCTACCTTTACAAACCCAAAGGCTGTAAATAGCCTCTTTGATCGTTCATTATAGTTATAAATCTCTGGTACGTATATTCTCATTATGCCAATTTCACGTGCCCGCTCCACAAGCTTCCCTATCACTAACGTACCTATGCCTTTTCCCCAATAACGTTTGTCTCCTATTACTATTGGAAAATTCTCTTCAGAAAGAGTGACATCACCAATAGCATGCCATACATTGTCCGCCATCACCTCGATGAAATATAGCTCTCCTGCTTTACTCAAATAGCTATACATCCTAGTTATATCCGATTGCATATAGGTTTCATCTGTTTTTCCCTCGGAATAATACATTATGTCTCTATCGCCATACCATTCGATTCCTTTATTCCATTCTGTTTCATTAGGTTTTTTTAGTCTAATATCATCTGTAAGGATAATTAACTCAGGTTGAGGCATATTTTTGATAGGCATTTTGTCCCCCTTTTGGTTAGCATATTAGATCAATTAAATACTATCTTAAAGAAATAAGCTATATTAAATATCTCTTGACTTATCAATCCGACGAGATAAATCATCTAATTTTCTTTCAATTTCAAGAATTTTTTCATCATTGCGCATGATGCGTCTTGGCGTTTTCACTAAAATGTTATATACCAGACAAACAACACCTACTAAAACCAGTAAATTTATTACTTGAAATATGAAGGTCCAGCCAATCTCTACACCGAAATTCATTATGAATCCTCCTCCTATAATTCTATAATGCTATTTAGAAAAAAACATTAGCAATTTGAATCATTCTGATAATATATCCCCGCTCTTCTCAAAAGGAACCTCCGACTTATTCACTATAGCAAAGCCTTTTATTTTGAGCTGAGGTTTATTAAAATCCAACAAACTTGAATCACCAAAGACCTCTTTTACTGGGGCATAAAAGCTAAAGCTAACCTTTTCACCTTTTTTCAAATTTATCTTGAAATTTGATTCTGCTCTTCCTTGCAGCGTAAATGGGTTTGATTTTGTACCGTTCGCAATTAGTACTGGATAGTATAATTCTAAACTAAGATGGCTTAGTTCTATATAACCTTCATTAATTACCTCAAATATATATGTTTGATCCTCGTCTCTTATTTTACTTGAAAGCATGCTTATTTTAATATCATTATCATTGAATTCTTCATTCACTGAAGGCGAACAACCGATGAGCAGCATCAATGTTGATACTATTAATATATAAATAATTAACCTTTTCATTCTTTCTCCTTTACCAAAATGTATTTAGATACATTGTGCTAGGTCCTTCACTTTTGATTTTAGATTTCTATATATTCCATATAGTAAAATACATCTTCACCAAATATCGTAGCCTTTTTATAGCTATCAATTATCCTAAAACCAACACTCTCATAGCATTTTATAGCTCGTTCATTAAAGTGTCTCACCTCTAGTGCAAGCTTGTATTCGGGGTGTCGCCGCTTTGCCTCTTCTATTAAAAGCTTGATTATATCCTTGCCTATGCCTTTTCCACAGTCATTCGGATTTAGACCAATGCCTAGCATGATAGTGTCATTATTTAAAGAAAGACGCCCATAGGCGATAAGCTTTTCGCCAGCTATAATTGCTAGAAATTCTGATTCTCTCTTTTCCTTTCTTGATAGGTCCCATCCCTTTTCAACTACAGTACTCCATTCTGAGAAATTATAAACAGAATATTTCCCCTCATATCTCCAATTGCATATTTCTTCAGCTTGCTTTTCTGATAGGATTTCAAGCGTGTAGCCCACCTCATCCATCCCTTTCTCTTTTAAGTATCTATCCTGACCAACTCATTAATCAGCTTGTCCCTATAGACTAAATCCTGCCGAGCCTTAAATCCTCTTTTTTCCCAAAAGGAATTCCCTAAATCATTTTTTTCAAAAACTACTAATACTACTTTATTTATTCCTTCGTCCTTTAATGCCTTCAGTGCAGTATCAACTAGTGCTGTAGCAACCCCTGTTTTACGTTCTGATACAGCAACTGCAGTATGGTGAATATAGCCTCGTCGCCCATCATTTCCACATAATATAACTCCGATAATTGCTTTATCCTTTTCTGCAACAAAGCAGGTATTTGGATTACGACGTAAATATTTCTCAATGCCTTCTCTTGAATCGTCTAGGTTATTCAAGCCCATGCCTGGTGTGCTGATCCAAAGGTTGTATACAGCATCATAGTCTTCAATTGTCATTTGTCTTATAATCATTTAGCATCTCCTTTAAAATGACATTATGTGTAGTATTCGCGTGATGTTTTATGTGTATTTTAAACGCTGTGGCTTGCTTAATCAAAATTCAAATTAAACAGCTCAATTGCATTTTTATAAAAAATTCTTTCCTTAGTTTCTTCATCCACTCTTAAGCTCTCAACTAACGATATATGCCTAGAAATATCACACATACTGTAATCGCTGCCGAATAGAAGCTTATTTGGGTTAATTGCAATGGTCTTTTCTAATATAAATTTGATTCTTTCCTTGCCAGTTTCTGTCTCCACCTCTTCATCTGCAAGAGCTGAGGTATCAAAATAAATGTTATCGAAGTTTTTAGTCATTTCATAGCAGTATTCAATCTCAGGCCAAAAGTAATGGGATATAACAATTTTTAAATTTGTGTATTTCTTTGCGATATTCACAATATATTTGGGGTCATTAAATTTGGCTACATAGGGATTGCCACTATTCCAACCAGTGTGTATCACTAGAGGAGCATTGTATCTAACACACATTTGAAATACTCTCGTTAGTCTTTTGTCATCTGGATAGTGAGGATCATGGCCTGGGTAAATCTTTATAGCTTTAATTTCTTTGTTTTTTAAGTGTTTATCAAGTTTGAGGTATATATCATTGCTGTCTTCTAGAATATTTAAGGTTCCCATTACAAAAATCTGAGGCTCATGACGAAATAATGCTAACACATCGTCTAAATCGCCAATAACAGAACCTGTAGTGTGGTCTGGAATGATAATTGCGTAGTCAATACTATTTCTTTTCAGATCATCCATAAATACTGCTTTTTTCTGTTCTAATGAATCTAATACTTCATTAAATGGAAGATGTAAGTGACAATCTATTTTCATAAGTCAGTCCCCTTATAAATGGCTTTTTATCCTAGAATCCCTAGCAACTCCTCAAGACAATCTATTTTAAAATCATATTCCTTAACCTCCCCAAACCCATAGGCTGCATAGACAAAGGGAATTCTAGCATGTTTGGCAGCAGCTAAATCACCTGTAGTGTCGCCAACATATATGGGAGATTTAAGGTTATTTCTTTCAATGATAAGCTTTATATTTTCCCCTTTACTTAATCCGGTTCTTTCTGCATTTTCAAAGTCTTGAAAGTATTTGCCGTAACCATGAAAATCAAAAAAAGCTTCTATATATCCGCATTGGCAATTGCTTACTATGAATAGCTTATAATTTTTACTTAATTTAGAAAGTGTCTTCTCCAGTCCATCATAGAGAATGGTATGCTGCTTTTGTAGAAGCTCGCACTCCTCCTTGAGGCAATGACTGGCTATTTTTAGTCTTGTTTCCACATCTAAATATGGAAACAGCTTTAGAGATAAATCTTTTAATGCTAACCCCATAACCCCCTCGATATCCGCTATCGTCAAAGGCTTTTCAACCTCACTGAATCTACTGATAGTTTTATTCCAGGTTTCTAATATACCATTAGTTGCATTCCATAGGGTACCGTCTAAATCGAATATGATACTGTCAAACTGCATTCTCTTCCCTCCAAACTGTAAAATTCAATGGTCTAATGCTCCTTACGGTAATATATTCTGCCGAAAAATCCATCGACGTGTTCAAAATTATTTGTGACCTCATTGTTATATAAAAACTGAACACCGTCTATCCATTCTTTAGTATATTCCTTCTGAAGAAAAGTATTAACCAGCATCGCTGTAGTTGCACTACCACCAGTGCTGCCTTGTAGATAGTTGCCAGCCCAAGTCCTCCTATAGCCTGCTTCGAATACATCTACTTTATCAACAAGATTTATTACAGCAATTCTATTGCCATTTACATTTTCGATTCTTAAAATTTCAATAGGCAAGGAATCACAGGAATATCTAGATAATTTTGTTGCAAGCATTTCAAGCTTTTCTTTGAGTAGTATATCACTTTGAACCAGCACATAATATTGTACAATAATCTCATAGGTATCTACATCCATTTGATATATTGGCAGCATTATTTGAGCATTTTTATCGAATTCATCTGAAAGAATTAAGACCTGCTCAGCAACCAATGCTTTCAATATGCTTGTTCTGTTTTCAAGATATGAAACTCTAGTAGATAGGTTTTCGATTTCTTTTAAAATCATCAAATTTTCATCAATAGTAACTGGACTATCGACTTCTCTATCTGGGCTTTTTCTAATGCAACCGATTATTAATAGCATAAATACTAAAAAGAGTAGGGTAGTATATTTTATTTTTTTCATAATAGCTCCCCTTATTTTAAGATTTGTACTATTTTATGTTTTGCTTTAAGTTTTGAATCAACTTATATAATCCCTTATATCAATAACCCCACCCTGAGGGTATTCATCAGACTCCAGCAGTGTTACAAGCTTTTCTGCAACGAAATCTGGTGACAATAATCTGCCCTTTTCTTTCATTTCAATAAAGCGATCTACAGACTGAAAATTATCCTTTTCAGACATTCTTATTTGAGCCTGCATATCAGTATCCATTACGGAGGGGGCTATTGAAAATATACGAGTAGGATTATTGTGCTGCTCCTGCTCAAGGCCGACACATCTGGTGAATAAATCCAGTCCTGCCTTTGAGGTACAATAATTTGACCAACCGTGATACGGATTTTTTCCAGCTCCTGAGGAAATATTTACAATCCGCTTGTGCCCACCAAAGTTTTGTGTATGCCTTACAAAAGCAGACGACAGTAACATAGGAGCTAATAGATTTAGATGTATATTACTGATTATCTCTACATCTTTACAGCTCTCAATCGGAGCCATAGGCGATAGGGTTCCTGCATTATTTATTAAGGTTATAGCTCTAATCTCTGACATATTGATTTCATCAAATATTGAGTTCATGAGCTTATCTATTTCATATACCTTGGAAAGATCAAACTCAATAAAGGTTGCTTTTGAATTTCCTTCCTTCGCTAAATCTGTATTTGTGCTGCGGGAAATACAGAATAAATGATTATTGTCCAAAAGTAGCCTCTTAGTTAATGCAAGGCCTAATCCCTTAGATGTGCCGGTTATAATATATACATTCATATGATTTTATCCTCCATGCTTGTTATAATTAGCATCTCTTTATAAGTATTCCCTTCATTGTTTCCGTGTTATTGTGGAAATGATATACCTTTCCCTTTTCCTCTTCTGTACAGCCTATAAGTATCTTAATTTCAGAATCCCTTTTAAATAAGTCTATAGTGCAGATAATACCATCCACCTGCTGTCTCTCATCTGTCCCTCTCCATATATCGATTCCACCACCGTCCATGGCTGTGGTGTTCTTAAGATATCCGTAATCAACCTCATAAAGTAGGCTCGGATATTTAGGATGCCTGGAGCCCTTACTCCTATCTATGATAATTTCAGAGCTTTCCACTAGCTTATCCAGCAGCTTCCAAAATTCTTCTGAGCTATAATTCATTTTGTATCCCCACCTTTTATTTAAATCCAGTCTTTTTGTTGCTATTACATCTGTATCAGCTTAAATCTGTTATCCTATCAGGATTTTTGAAAACAGATTATAAAGGAACCATTCTTCTTTACTAAAGGCTCCATAGTCGCATATATTAGTCTTAAATCGCTTCCTTTTGCTGCCATAACTATATCCTCTATATCATGGCCCTGTAACTGAAACTCTTCAGTGAATTTTTCTCCAGTTGTTTTCTCAAGAATATTTAAAGCCACATTAACCCTCGAACCCTGACCGCTATTTTCCCACCTGAAGGAATATGCATCTGATCCATAATTAAAGGTCTGTCCTATCATTCTGTTTGCCTTAGCTCTAGTTCCCCCGTCACAGATAAAAATGCCACCATCATTGAGATGTGCTGCAATATTAATTAAAATGTTACTCATATCCTCGTCATGAAGTACGTGTCCGAAAGAATCAAAGGAAATAATTAAATCATACCTTTTGCCTAAATCAAAATTTCTCATATCTGCATTAGCTACCTTTAAACCCTTTGAAAGGGCTTGTTCTAGCATTTCTGAGCTATTGTCTATCCCCTCAACATTGCTGTAGCCCTTCTCTATTAGTAGCTTCATTAATATTCCGGTGCCGCAGCTTATGTCCAACATACTGCCTATCTCCATGTTAAACTTCTCCTGCATAAGCTTTATTAGCTTTAAATAGTCCTTATGCATTTCCGGTGCTGTGTCCATGATATACTTATCATAGAATTTCGAGAAAATTTCATATGCCTTGCTCATTTTTTAGCCCTCCTTATAATTGCTTATAGCTTCAAATGCTTAATTATTAGTTTCAAGATCAATATCCAACAAGTCCTCAATGTATTTTCCTATATCATTTTTAAGAACCATACCATGCCCGGTACACAAATAATCAATCTCCAGACTAGATATAAATCTTAAGCCTTGAAAGTACTCGTCTAATTTATATTCACTATAAGCGTTTTCTGTCTGTACTAGCTCCTTAACAAAGCTGAGGGATTTTTCCCTTATTTCAGTCCATTCGCCCACAATATACTGGCCCTCTGTCTCCTCTCCAAAAAAACAATGTAAATCGCCTGCGAATAGAGCTTTATGATAATTAGAATAGAGTACTATTGAGCCTGGCGTGTGATGTCCAACCCACTTATAGGGGACACCCTTAATAGTACCCATGTCAGTGTTAAGCTGTACTACAGCCTTCTGTTCTTTAGAACCCAATAATTGAAGGTCACTGCTATGGATAAATATCTCTGCATCACGAAATATACTAATACAGCCTGCATGATCCCAATGGCCATGGGTCAGTATGATGGTTGATATATCTTCCTTATCTATTCCAATATTGTCTAAGGCCATAATTAGCTCCTGGCTTTGAATAGCCTTACCAGTATCAACCAGAATATTTTCTTTATCAAGACATACAAGATAACAATTGTTATAGGATTTCCATGTAGTATCCCATATGGCTATTACATAGAGACCCTCCTGTATTTTTTCGACGATTGATTTCATTAAAATAAACCTCCTGATTTACTTTATATAGTTGGGGTAGATAGTGTGGACTGGAGGTAATTATTTAATTTTTTCTATGAATATTCCGTTGCGATGAAATCGCAGTTCCGGACAAGTGGAAATCACCTGTCCAGAACAGGAAATCATCTATCTCTTACTCACTAAGTGACTTGTCTAGCCCATACACCTCACGCATGGATATGTCTTTTGATGGATC
>JAHDLO010000038.1 GCA_018432235.1 Clostridiaceae bacterium
ATAATGGGCACCAAGGCCATATAAGAATATGCCGCCACAGCGATAGGCCCCAAAAGATGGCTAGCCAGCTGAGAGGTTAAGAAGATGGCCGTTGGACCGTCGGCTCCGCCGATGATACCAATAGAAGACGCCTCCTGCGCCGTAAAGCCCAAAAGCATAGCACCAGTAAAGGTGGCAAAGATACCAAACTGTGCTGCCGCACCCAAGAAGATACTTCTGGGATTAGCAATTAAAGGACCAAAGTCCGTCATAGCGCCTACACCTAAAAAGATTAAAGGAGGAAAAATCCCCAGCTTTACCCCCTGTCCCAGGTAGCTAAATAGCCCACCGGGGCTTGCGGTATATATTTGGGCGGGAATGCCACCCTCCAACAGCATCTCAGCAGTAGGACTACCCAGCAGCTCAGCCGTGGTTGCCGCTGAGGAACCGCCTAAAGCCTTTAAAGCAGTACTGCCAATATCAGTTAAGCCAGCCAAGGGCAGATTGGTTAAAAGCATACCGAAGGCAATCGGCAGCAATAACAAAGGTTCAAACTTTTTACCAATTGCTAAGTACAGTAATACACAGGATATAATCAGCATAACGCACTGCTGCCAGGTGATGTTTGCATATCCGGTGGTAAACCAAAACTCTTTTAGAACGTCAAACATTTGTGCATCTCCTTTCAATTAATATTGGTGTCCATTCAATTATTTCAATGAAACCAATAGGTCGCCACCGCTAACAGATGCACCCTCAGAAACATGAATACCAGCCACAACACCGTCAGCCGGAGCCATAATTTCGTTTTCCATCTTCATAGCTTCCAATATTAGCAAAACTTGACCTTCCTTAACCTGCTCCCCTTCCTTAACCAGCACCTTCCAAATATTGCCCGGCATAGGTGATGTAACAGAGCTGGCACCGGCAGGCGCAGCAGCAGGCGCTTGAGGCTTAGGAGCAGGCTTAGCAGCCGGTTTAGCTGCTGGCGCAGCAGGCGCAGCCGGTCTAGCCACAGGGGCAGCAGCTACAGCACCCTCCTTAATTTCCTCAACCTCCACCTCATAAGAAATCCCATTAACAGTGATATTATACTTTTTCATCTATAATCATCCTCCTAATCATCCACTAGTCATTTAAAAACAGAGCATTACCATCTATTGATATTTTCCATTCTGCCCAGCCTACCCCAAGCCGGCGTACAGTCCGGCAGCCTAGTAATATTTCTAACAACAATATTGTGGGCAGAGGTCTCAAGCGTAGCCGCAATCGCAGCCGTAATAACCGCCACCAATTCCGAATCATCCGCAATCTCCTCATCTACAGGCTGCGGTTCCGCCGCCACAACAGGAGCAGCAGGCGTCAGAGGCTTCTTATTGCCCTTATTTGCCACCGGGTTCAACACCTTGTTCATGATATTAATGCATACATACAAAATCCCCAGAGCAACGAATACCACCAAAATACCAAACAACGTCACCTGCAGACTGCCAATAAGCTTTTCACTCAAAGACAGCGAATCCGACGAAACCTTCATTTTTTCAAGAATACTCATACAATGTCACCTCTTTTTCTAAACTACATACAAAGCCTATACCAAACCCAAACAAAATCCATAGAAAACCCACACTAAACCGGAAGATTACCATGCTTCTTAGGCGGTCGAGTTTCCCTCTTGCTGGATAGCATATTCAAGGCATCAATTAATCTAGGTCGAGTTGCAGCAGGCACAATCACATCATCAACATAGCCCCTTTCAGCAGCCTTGTATGGTGTTGCAAACTCCGCCTTATAGTTGTCAATCAGCTGCCCTCTAGTCACCTGAGGATTATCCGATTTAGCAATCTCATTTCTGAAGATGATATTAGCCGCACCCTCCGGACCCATAACAGCAATTTCAGCAGAAGGCCAAGCCAGAACCATATCAGCCCCCAGCTCCTTATTACACATACCGATATAGGCACCGCCATAGGCCTTTCTTAAAATCAAAGTAATCTTAGGCACCGTAGCTTCGCTATAGGCATAAAGCATTTTAGCCCCATGTCTGATGATACCACCATATTCCTGACCGGTACCCGGCAGGAAGCCCGGAACATCCACCAGATTAAGGATAGGCACATTAAAGCAATCGCAGGTTCTAATGAATCTGCCGGCCTTGTCGGATGCATTGATATCAAGACAGCCGGCCAAAACCTTCGGCTGATTGGCAATGACCCCAACAGATTGACCACCAAGTCTAATAAAGCCCGTCACGATATTGGCCGCAAAGTATTGATGCACCTCATAGAACTCACCATTGTCCGCCAGCTTAGTGATGACATCCTTAATATCATAGGGCTTATTGGGATTATCAGGAATAATCTCATTTAACTCCGGAATAATCTTATTGATATCATCCTCAGCATCAAACAAAGGCGCCGTTTCCATATTATTAGAAGGCAAAAAGCCCAGCAGCCTCCTTATTTCAGCAATACACGCCTCATCGTTGGCGGTAAGGAAATGTGCTACACCACTGGTACGATTATGAGTCATGGCTCCGCCAAGCTCCTCAGCAGAAACCTCCTCACCGGTTACAGTTTTAATAACCTGAGGCCCGGTGATAAACATCTGACTGGTTTTATCCACCATAAAGATAAAGTCAGTAATGGCAGGAGAATACACCGCCCCACCGGCACAAGGCCCCATAATAGCAGTAATTTGAGGAATAACACCAGAAGAAATTGTATTATTGAAAAAAATCTTACCATAGCCGGATAGCGCATCCACGCCCTCCTGAATTCTAGCACCACCGGAGTCATTAATACCAACAATAGGCGCACCCATTTTTAAGGCCAAATCCTGCACCTTGCAAATTTTAGCAGCATGCATTTCACCCAAGGACCCCCCAACAACAGTGAAGTCCTGCGCATAGGCATAAACAAGCCTGCCATCGACATAGCCATAGCCGGTAACAACCCCCTCACCGGGAGTATCCTCCTTCTCCATGCCAAAGTTCACGCATCTGTGCTTAACAAAGGCATCCAATTCAACAAAGGTACCTTCGTCAAACAATAAATTAATTCTTTCTCGGGCAGTTAATTTACCCTTTTCATGCTGGCTGTCAATTCTCTTTTGACCTCC
>JAHDLO010000002.1 GCA_018432235.1 Clostridiaceae bacterium
ACGAGACGCCCGTTTGTATGCCGAGATTCCCATCGTTTTTAGATTTTGTAAACGAGAGTCTAGTTTTGTAATCGACTTTCCAGTGTTGTAAGTGAGAATCCCACTTTGCAAGCGAGATTCCCTACAATATTTACATTTCCAACTGGATTAGTATATAATAGCGGTTAATAGTAAAGCGAGAAGCCATTTTGTAAATCAAAATGCAATGTTTGTAACCGACAACTAAATATTTGTAAACGAAACGCAGTTTTTGTATCCCAAAAGCCAGTTTTGTAAACTAAAATCCTCATTTGTATAGGATATTCTCAACAATACTCATACTTCTAACAAGGTTAGTATATAAGTGATTAATTGAAAAAGAGCCAAGGATCTCCCTGACTCATAGTGCTTTTAATTTGCAATTTTTTAATATCTCTAAACCAACTGGGAATACAGCATCTTAAAGCCTTTTTCATGGGTTGCTGCTACCTCTGTATACATGCTTTCATAAAAATCAATGGTAGCCTGACGTCGTCCCTCAGCAATTATTTTTGCACGTTCTGTAAAGAACTTATCATAAATGCCCTTTATCTTTAAATGATATTCATGGAAGAAGGAGGGCTCCTCATTCCCTTCACCGCGTAATACCTGCCCTGCCGCATCTACAGAATACATTGGCTGCGCGATTATGCCACCATAGGCCAATGTTCTTGCTATTCCAATGGCCCCCGTGACATCCAGCTTATCCGAATCAAAAAGTATTTTTGCCTCGATGCTTTCTGGAGGTGAATCATTCCTATATCGATGTGTCGATATACATGCTTTAACGTGGCGGGCTTCTTCCTCACGCCACCCTAAAGAACACAGAAATTTATAGGCCATTTCTGCCCCCACAATAGCATGATCGCACTTGGGATCTTTATATTGTGCTTCGCGGCCTATGTCATGCAATAGTGCTGCCGCTATTAGTACCTCTTTATCCACTTTATACCCAGTTGAAATATCTAGGGCATAATATAGCACCCGATAAATATGCTGACAATCATGGGCACCGTCCTTCATAAGGTCCTTCATATACTGTTCGATTCTTATGAACATTTCCCTATCCATTCGTCTTCTCCTTTTATGATTTAATCTTTAATTAATTTGAAACATAATTGCCAAGAGATACTGGAATAATGCGCCATATTCTTATGCAATCAGCTACCCTCAGAATTTTAGCCATAGGATATATCCATACTTCTATGATCTAATTAAGCCTGTGGCTAATATAGTTGAAAACATAGCTAAATTATTGCCTTAGCTATGTTTTCACAGTAATACTAAATTTCAATTTCATCCGTCAGCCGAATAATTTCATCTATCAGGCTACCTATGTATTCGATCGTATCTCGCAGGGGCTTTTCAGTGGTGATATCTACCCCTGCCATTTTAGCCAGCCCAATAGCATCCGCAGAGCCTCCTGCACCAAGAACTTTTCTCCAGTCATCAATTGCCGGCTGCCCCTCCTGCTTTATCCTCTTGCTTACCTCAGTAGCTATGGTAAGCCCTGCACTGTAGGTATAGGGGTATAGTCCCATATAGTAATGGGGCTGTCGCATCCAGGTTAATTCTGCCCCCTCATTAATTGTCACTGCATCTCCCCAGAAGCTTTCCAGCACTTCTCTTTTAAGCTTATTCAATATAGGTGCCTGCACGCTACCACCGGAATCAATGATTTTATAAACCTCTCTTTGATATGCCGCCTCCAATAAATGTGTGACGAAATTGTGATAGTAGGTTCGACTAACCATGGAAGACAGCACCCAACGCTTAAATCTTAAATCATAATTGGTCTTGATCAAATAATCCGCCAAAAGCATTTCATTCATCGTAGAGGGGGCCTCTATAAAGTATAGTGAGGGTCGAGTATCAAATATGTTCTGTTGCTGATGCGTAAAATAGAAATGTCCGGCATGCCCTAGCTCATGAGCTAAGACAAAGGCCTCCCTCATTTTTTCAGTCCAGGAAATCAGTATAAAGGGGTGACAGCCATATGGACTTGAGCAGAAGGCTCCGGTGGATTTCCCCTTATTTTGTACAAAGTCAATCCATCTTTCCTTAAGGCCCCTGTCTATGACCTCAAGATAATCCTCTCCTAAAACAGACAGCGCGTCCTTTATGTAGTTGCCGGCCTTTTCTATCGTTATATCAGGCTCAAAGCCGGGATCAACCGCTAGCTTAAGGTCTGCAAAGGTCATTTCCTCCAGCCCATGTATTTTCTGAAGTAATTTAGCATATTTGCGCATATGAGGTGCCAGATGCGCCATGATCAAGTCGATTTGCCTATCATACAGCTCTCTATCAATATTCTGAGGATGCAGAAGGCTCTCTATTACATTTTCGAAGCCCCTGAGGTTTGCCATTGTCTTTTCCTTTTGCACTTGTGCCTGATAGGCTGCCGATATGGTATGCTGATATTCCCTGAGCTTTGTTGAGAAGGCGTCAAAGGCAGCTCTTCTAATATCTGTATCTGTCTCATATTCCCATTCGTTTTCAAAGAGGACAAAGCTTAGGGGATATTCATGCCCATCAACACTGAAGGTCTTAAAATCCATATCCGCCAGCTTTGCTCTATTATATATGGTATAGGGGGTATTCATTGTACCCGCCAGTGCTGATAATACCCGCTCAACCTCAGGATGAAGCGCATATTGCTTAACTCTCTTCACTTCCTTCAAATAATTTCTATTATCCTCTGAAGCCACAATAGCCTCATCTATCAGTTCTTCATCTGCCTGTATAATTTCGCTTCTAACAAAGCTTAGCCTGCTGTCAAGTCCTGAGACAAAGTTTGAGGTTTTCATATTTCTGGCCTGCGCCTCACTATTTAACTGATCGGCTGAAAGATTGAGACTGGCATAAGCACTAATAAAATGCAATTTCTGATACATCACTCTAACGCTGTCCAAGCATTGATTTATTGCTGAGGCAGTGTTCAGCCTTCCCTTAAAGCTTTTCTCAATTTCTTGACATAAAGCCTCAGCCTCGTTAAAGGCTTCATTAAACACCTCCTCTGATTCAAAGAGCGCTGTAAGATCCCAGGTCATGGATACATCTACATCTTTTCTTTCCAGAATTTTCTTCTCCACTTTTACTCCCCCTCATATTTTATGATTTTTAATATTAAATACTGTCATTGAGCTTCCGATACTGATGTTTATTGAGTACGTACAATACATTTATTCCCATAAGGATATTGTAGCATTTTTTAAAAATACATACAAATTTATATATACATAAAATTTTGACTAATTAAAAAACTGATTGGTGTATATTCCTATAAAAAAGATAATACACAGCTTATCTCCGTCAAAGCTATAATTTTGACTGATAATACTTCCTCATCGCTTAGTCATTATTTGTGATTCACCAGTAAGAAATATATACTCTGCATGGTATCATGCAATTTCTAATTTAAAAGAAAATCTTTACAAATTTGAAATGATTATATATAATGTTTTTGAAAATGATTTTCATTATCATATATATTTTATTTTTAGGAGGAAAGTAAATGGCAACAAAAAATGGACCCAGGTTCAAGCAGTGCAGGCGTTTAGGCTTAAATGTATGCGGTCACCCAAAGGCTATGGATAGAGCAAAGGTTGGCACCAGTAGAGGGGATAAAAAGCTCTCTACCTACGGTATTCAGTTGTTGGAAAAACAAAGATTAAAGGCCTATTATGGCGTGATGGAACGACAGTTAAGGCGTTACGTTGAAATTGCAAGTAAAGCTCACGGTATGACGGGTGAGGCATTAGTCAAGCTAATGGAATGTAGATTGGATAATATGGTTTATCGAATGGGCTTTGCCGCCTCCACAAGACAGGGCCGACAAATGGTAGTTCATGGACATATACTACTTAACGGTAATAGGGTAGATAGACCCTCTCACCCGGTGAAGGTAGGCGATGTCATTTCCCTAAGAGAAAAATCCCTTAAAACCTTCTCTGAAGTGTACGAGACTAATCATTTAAATAGTCTGCCATATATTCAAAAGGATCTGGAGAAAAGGTCTGCTTCTTTAATCAAGCTTCCAGAAAGAAGCGAAATTCCGATTGAGATAAATGATCAGCTCATTGTAGAATACTTCTCTACTCGATAATAAAGCCTAGGAGAGTTAATGATGATTGTTGGAGTTAATAGCAGTAAATTAAAAGCAACTAAATATGAGGCCTATTATTTCTGGGAAAACCTCATTCATTCTGATGCCCCCATATGGCAAAATGGCTTCAGAAATCTGCCATTGACAGAGGACTCCATCTTTATTTACACCGTTGTTATGGATCAGGATAAGGACTTTTTGAAAAGCAGGTGGGCCTATTATCCTGATGTGTATGCCCTATTAGGCTTTATACAGCATGTGTTTCTGCCAACCGCTTTTTTCACCTTATTGGATGATACTGTGGCGGGCTTTAACATCCCACTTACTACAGGTGAGGATTTACTGAATATAATGTGCCAGCTGGAAGAAAATCTTGATATGGGCAAGGTTGCAAAAATGAGGGACCAGCTAAGAATCCTTCAGGAGCTATGGCGATATTCTGAGGAGGGCAGCCTTGAGATGCTGAAGCAGTTTTCAGCCTCCTTCAATAGCAGCTGGAAAGACAGCGATGGCAAGCTGGTCTATTTTAAGCTTTTCAGTTCACCTACAGAAATAGGCAGCTATGTTATGCAGGGCGGGGACACTGAGGAAGAGGCCTTTGTTGATGTCATAGAGGAAGAGATTGAAATGACTCAAGTGCAGTGGCAGGATATATGTGAAAATGTCTATTCAGATGCTTTTATCAGAAAGAAATTCATTGATATCTTGAATTATAAAATAGGCTGTTTAGTTTAATTAAGAGGAGCTTTATATCTATAAATTTTTTAGATATAAAGCTCCTCTTTTCTTCAATACAGATTAATGTATTTGAATTTTACATCATACTAATCAAAGCTTTGATTACCTTTCCTGAGCCATTTTTCTCCCTTTTGAGGTTATCAAATTATTAATTCCTTGGACTTAAGTCCGCCTGCCAAAAGCCCTAAAAAACCACATGCATATATTATACTCTGAGCATCTAATGCAGTTCCAGCCTTTATCGTTACGACTAAAACCAGAAATACCGATGAGTACATGCAAAGATTGATCACAGTCTGCACAAATTTAACTCGATAGGGCCAAATTGGGGACCTTGACCAAAGCTCATAGAAAAATCTGGTAAGTACTATTAATGCATATCTGAATACCATATAAATCATTATGGAGCCTATTATTGCTTCAAAGATATAATTACTTTTTGGCTTTATTGCTGCAATACCACAGGCAAGCAATACAATAATCAGGTAAAAGCCTAATACTAATTGTTCAGCCTTTGAAACCCTATACTTTATTAGCTTCATCACCTGGCACACTCCTTCTGCCAACAGTCCTGCTGACCCTTCGGACATACCTACTAAGGGCTCTTACACCATCGTGGGGCTCCCCTATATATTTTTCCGACATATGACCACAGGCTGTTATTCTACAGACGCCTGCTGAATAAAAAATCCTTGAAAGTGCCTCCAGCTCCCCTTCGCCGCAGCTTAAACCAACCGTTTGCAGGTATCCATTTTGTTGTCTTAACAGCCCAAACAGTTCCCCTCGCTTTATCGGCATAACCCATATATTTCTAAAAAGAGGGGAGGCCTTAAGGCCAGACTTGAAATCCACCATTATACCAAAGCTACTGTTATCATTGGTTAGGAACCGTTTATCTCCTAAGAGAGCCTCCATCCTTACCATCTGATGGCTCCAGGTAATTTGCGATTGAATGTCCATCGTTCTTGCGGCTGCTGGAAATCTGCCATCTATAGCCGCCATATGCCTTGAAAGCCTATGGGCAAATGCCTCCAGCTCCTCTTTACTGTCCGTCTCATAAAAAACACATTGAGGAGAGCTGCAATACAGCTGGTCCGTCAAGCAGATATCCCTTGCCAGCCCCTCCATATCCTTCTCAATATCAGGGTTCTCCGTAAAATATGCAAAGCTCAGCTTATGCCCCCATTCAATTATTGGGACTGTTGGGGGTGCCAGCTGTCTAATTCCTCTGATTGCCTCATCTGAGCCCCACACCACAATACCGTTGGCAAGCTGAAATAGCGTATTTATCACCTCAGTATTTTTAGACGAAACCTCCAGTACGTAAATATAGGGTTTTAAACAAGGCTCCAGCTTCACCAGCTCCAGCAGCAGCCTGGAGGACAGGCCCCCCTCATGCTCCGGCAGCTTCAATATATTGATATTGCCTGTTAAAAGCCCTTCAATAACACTAAAGGCTGAAAGGCCCAATGCGTTTCCTGCACCGATATGTATCAGCACCCCTAATGGAAAATTCCTTTCTTCAATGCCATCTGCCACTGTAGTCCATTGAAATGTGTCTTCCCCAAGCTCCACCCTCAGCTTCTTTAGTAGGCTATCTCGATCTAAGCTTTCTATTGCCTCCTTGACATAGTCCTCTGCTGCCCATGGCTGTATCCCTAAAGCCACCAGCTCCTCAATCACTTCAGCCTGGTTGATCTGCTGAGACAAGATGTGGCAGGCTTCAATAATTGCCATTGGTGAAGGTGGCTCCTGCATTATATCCTCCTGCAGCACTGCCTTAAGCTCCGATAGCTTATGGATAAAATCCGCCTTAGAAATTCCCTCGCCTCTAAAAATATTATCCATCTAACCCCTCCTTCATCAGCTCCGATGCTGCTATGGCACAACTTCTCACCTTGGCTGAGCCTGCTCTACCAATCACTTCAAAATATGGGGTTTTTATACCACAGCCGCAGCTCTTTCCATCCCTCAGCACTGCAATATCCCCCATCACTATCGAAGAAATCGGCATTGAGGAAACTAAAGGGCTGATAAAGCTGAGGAAACCCGGTTCATTATAACCCAAGGGTGCCAGGGTTTTTACATCACGTATAACCACTCTGCTCCATATGGGAACATGCATATGATGCCTTTTACATTCCGGATACGCAACGCTATGCTCTACAGCACTATAAAAATCCCTGCAATTTTCAGCGGGTATGCCTAAAAGCGTCTCCACCATATGGTACAGCTCTGCTTTATCTATCATCATATCGTCGAATCGCTTCCATCCGCCCCCCGTTAGCACCAGTGATCTTTTGTTCAGCCTTAGGGGCTTAATGCCAGATTCCTTCATCATTTTAAGCAGCATATATAAATATGAGGGAAAGCCCATTATCCTTACCGGCAGCCTTTGTCTGTTGTAGCTTATAAGGGCCTTCATCACACCAAAATAGTCAATTTCATAGTTTTCTCCCAATGACCGAAGGACAAAAACCCTTTCCTTTGCGGGGGCAAATCTAGTCATACCAAGGGCAACCTTTATATTACCGGCCTCATTTCCCTTTTTAGGCTCGTAGCCCAGCATCAGATAGTTGGTGGGAATGATTGATATAAAGCCGTGATGCTTCATTGCCTTTACGGCCATTTTTGTCCCCAGCCTTAGGGAGGACGCATCTAAAAAGATTTGGCTCTTCTGTCCCTCCGTGCCGGAGGAGGTTGCGTGAACCTCTATATTTTCCCTGTTGACGCTTAAAATCTCGTGGTATTTGAAAAAATGTGCCGGTATCGTGGGAATCCTTTTGCAATCCGCCATAGTCTTAATTTCTTCGGCAGAGAAATTGCTATCATGAAGAAGCTTTCGGTAAAAATCGCAATTCCGGCTGTGGTGGTCTATCGACTCCCTCATAGCTGCCACAAAAAGACCTTCACTTCCCTCATGGTCATATATTTTACTGTAGGAAAAAAGCCGCTCCCTTGCCTCCATTATTACCGCTCCCTTCTCTTTCCTTTATTTTACAAGATTTTTTATATTTAATCAAACAAACAAAAAACAGACCTGCTTTCTTCTGCATGGTCTGTTCCAAACGGATTGTATTATTTACTTTGTATCAGCTTCCTCATATCATTGCTGAGTAATTTAATCTTGCTGATAACCTCATTCATCTCTAATATCCTATTATTATTTTCCTCCATGGTGGCGGATATTTCTTCCGTTGTAGATGAATACTGCTGCATAATACTGGCATTATTCTCCAAATGATTATCTATATCCTTCAATAATTCTGTAATCTCATCAATTGATTTAAATTCCGATTGAATAGAGCCCTGCATAGCATCAAATTCCGTCGTCATATAGTCAATGCTCTCATTTAGCCTGTTGGTTCGTACATTCCCTTCAATGGCAGCAATATTACCGTTAGAAACAACCTCAACAGCAGTTTCGGCCTTCTCCTTTATTGCCCCGACGATTGAACTGATTTTACTGGCTGCTTTATTGCTATCCTCTGAAAGCTTTCTAATTTCTTCAGCTACTACTGCAAAGCCCCTGCCTGCCTCTCCTGCTCTGGCGGCTTCAATTGCTGCATTTAGTGCCAGTAGATTTGTTTGATTCGCTATACCTGTAATAGCAACGACAAATTCACTGATATGATCCATGCTTTCACCTAGCTCTCTCACCGTCATCAAGCCATTCTCTAGGCTATTGCAGATCGACTGCATGCTTTCCTTCAAATCCACAATATCCCTTTCATTGCTCTTAGTTACTGTGTTTACTCTTTCCGAAATCCCTTCTATGTTCATTGATTGCTGTTGAGTCTCCTGCAGCTTTTCATAGACTTCCTTTAGCATCGCATATATTGCAGTCAAGGCTATAGCCTCTTCCTCTGCACCCTTTGAAATTTGCTGTGAGCCTTCTGTCACCGCAGCACTAATCTGCGATACGGATTTTATATGCTCTGAAAAGTCCGCCACACTATCATCCAGATTAATCGATAGTCCCTCAATGGTATGAAAGGTTCCTTTAAGTGTTTCTAATAATGCCATTGCCTTTTTCTCATTAGCTGATGCTGTCTGTAGATACTCATTGCCCCATTTGGCAAGATAATACAGCACGATCATCCCGATATTAGCCATAAACAGTTGTATCAGTGCTTCCTTAGAATCCACGGTACTGACCATCAAGCTGATATTAAAAAAGTAATGGCATATGACAAAAATAGCATCCAACATAAGGATAAATATTAATAAGGTCCTTCTATTGAAGTACAAGGTTGCCATAGAACTGGTCACCAAATATACTATAAAAATCCTTAAGGAGCCCCCTTGAAGTGCTGCGTAAAAAGTGACGGCTATAGCTGGACACAGCGGAATTATGACAGCCGACAGCTTTTCATTCACCTTAAGCAGCAGTAAAGCTAAGGCCACCAAGCCTGCCCCGAAGGTAACGGTCATGACAGATAATCCTTTATCTGGTCCGTTAAGTAAATATGTCTGTACTGTCAATAATAAAGCAAATAACCATATTAGAATCACATTGAACCTGTTTACCCTTTGAATACTATAATTTGATGTATCCATGGTCTCCTCCTTTTGTTTCCCAAAATATTATAAACGTATCATATGGCTTTTGCTTAGATTTTCCATAATGCCAATTATAGCGCTTTATTTTTTCAGTAATATTAATTTTACTTTAATATTCAGTTAAAACATGGCTTTAAAACCCTTCAAGTTAATCCAAATGAGAAATGTCAGCCTCTAAAGAAAAGCTCATACCATCATCACTTACCTCAATGATAGACAGACAGGTACCATGCATATATGGAGGTGACCAAAAATCCGCCAGAGGCAGCCCCTTGACTATGGCATAAATCGCTTTTATCACTGCAGCGTGTGCCACCACCAGTATATTTTCCCCTTTATTCTCGGCTACAATCCCCTCTATAGCCGCCTTAACTCTAGCTATAAGGGTCTGATAGCTCTCACCACCCACGCCCTTATATAAGTGGGGCTGTTTCCAAAAATACTGGTATTCGTCAGGATAATCCTGCGACAACGCCTCGTGGTCCAGCCCCTCCCAAGTGCCAAAGCCCATTTCCTTTAAATCCTCATAAATGACAACCTCTGTGTCTTTATTCCCTCTGATCTGCATCGCCGTATCAAGAGCTCTCCCCTGAGGACTGCTATAGATGCAATCAAAATCAATATGCTTTAGATGCTCCCCCAATGCCTTTGCATTAGCCAAGCCCTTTTCAGTCAAATTTGAATTTTGCCAGCCTTGCATTTTTCCTGCCTTGTTCCATTCTGTTTCCCCATGTCGTGTGATATATAGCTTCATTGTCTGCCTGCCTCCTTAGTTATCCTATAATCCATGCCCACTGCTCCTATGGCTTCACAATCTCGGAATTTTCATATATTATTTATTTCGACATCAGCGTCGTTTATCCTTTTATCACTGACATAATATAACATGCTGCAAGCTATCCGTATAGTAAAGCTATAATAATTTGTCAAGATTATTACACGCCTTCATATGGTTTATTCAACCGATTCAAAAAATACAAAATCGATTGAGTCCTCGCTCAATCGATTAAATGTATTAGTCTTGTAGTCTTCCGGGTAACAGATATTGAAGGTAATTAGAGTAGCAGTATCAATAAATGTAAAATCAATGCCACTGCGAAGACTTACGAAGTCCCATTGTATAATGAAATGATAATGGTTAATCTTTAGTAATTCTTCTATTAAAGGTAAGTCTACAGCCTGTGCTCCTATTGCCATCAATATAATATCTATAATAGGTTCTGCTGCTGCTTTTTTTATCCTTGATAACGCTACCGCAGCCTATGACCTTGAAGCTCAATGTATGTACATTCTCTTCTCCTGTCCGGTTATAGCTTATGCTTAAGCTATCTGTCGAACCCTCCTCACCTACAACATAGCTAAGGGTGAATTCTCGTATTTCTATTTTTAATATTTCATTGGTATCATTGGCCAATATCTCTACCGCCATAGACTTTTTCATCGTATACACCAATGCTTTTATTAAAGTACCATAGTCAGTACCATATAGTTTGGCACTATCGCTATAGGCTAAGCATTCCTCTAAATCCTCTGACCTTATTGTGTTTATATTCATTGATCTAGTCATTTTATTGACCCCTTTCAGCTGTATATGTTTATCTTAAATACCAAAGCATTATTTATGTTACCCATACCCTTATGGCATTATAAATTTACCTGTGATATTTGATAGCCCCTACTATAATTTAACACATTCTTTAGCTTTAAACAAAAGCTTTAGTTAAATTAAATAGGCTTCAATATCACTCCATCTACTAGTATATACAAGGCTCTTTTATTATACCAATCTTGTTGCGGTAATCTTACCCTTTACCTTATTCAGATTTTTAATTTTCAAGGTTGGATCTAGAACACCGCATTCAGTGACAATGTTTTCAAAAATATTGAATTCTTTTCTTTTTATAACAAGCTCCAGCTTATATCTTCTACCACCGTTATTTCCTCTAGCTAAATAATTGTTGACGGTATATCCCTCTGTTCTAAGCCTCTCAGCTATTTCAATCATTTTATCCTTATGATTTAAGAATAAATCAACCTCTAAAATGCCTAAGGCCATCTGATCCTCAATTTTGCTTCCTATATATGTTCCTAGGGTTTTTCCTAGAGCGTATACGATGACAAAGTTTATCTCCTGTGAGCTGGTTACTTTACCTAAAACCGTAGCAAATATGATCGCATCCACAAAGACTAAGACATATACTGGATTCATTATCTTGGTCGCCATAAGTATGCTTTTTAATGTGGCTAAAATATTAGCTATAACGGTTACTAGAAACAAGCCCAGCAGCGTTAATATTAATTGTTGTGTCATTAAGACACCTCCTCATTATTTAAAATTGCATTTTTCGCAATTTGCATTTTCATTAGGTTATTGCTAAAATTTACCATTATATGACATAGCTTTTTAGAAGCATGTCATTTCAATCTCACTTATATTAGTAAACATGACAAATAAACTACTCAGATCATTTAATCATTCTGATATAGTCGCCGAATTGCACGGGTTAATATTCAATTCATCATTACATAAAAAACTCATATGGAAAATTTAAGGATGGAACCTTCTTCATCAGAACTGTTAATCTTTAAAACGAACTAAGGTAGGCATCTGGTTTTAGCCTTAGGACAAAGAAAAGTATCTTCACAATAAAATCGAATCAAGCGGTAGGATTCAATAAACTAATTCTGTTATATTCTTAAGCATATGATTTCTTAATTAGCGCAATAAGCTAACCAAATAACTATATCACATTTAGAATTTTTTTACAATAGTTTTTTTATACATGAGAAAACTGCATCATTAAGATGAGCACTATGTTGATACAAATTCAGAAGCTTCTGCTTAGTGCCCACGGTCTAATATGTATGATTCTAAAATGTTATTAGCCCTTGGCAATGGGCGATAAGCTTTTAACTTTGCATCATTAGAATATATACGCTATTATGGTATTATGCAATTTTTCCATATATTAAAGGCCCCTAAATCAGAGGGGCCGCCGGACTATTCTATGACTATCACTGCACCTTGCTGTGTGTTCATCCAGTTATACAGGAACTCTGCATGACTAGTATAATTACGTACACACATATTGGATCTTGGAAAGGTGCCTATGGTATGGAGGTATTCGATTACACCCGGATCAATTTTTTCTCCATTCTCCTCCTCATAGGCCACAGGTACGCCATGAATATAGGCACCACCGGTGAACCTTATGGCATAAGGCGCGTAGCCGGCAATTTCCTGAGTACCATTCTTTATATATTCAAATCGTTCTCTTTTTTCTATCGCCTTATAGCTTCCTAGGGTTGTTTCAAAGGAATATTCTCCCTTAAAGCCTGTGGTAGATAGTGTGTAGGAAATCAAATTTAATCCCTCACCATCAACCTCAAAGGCAGCCTGGTTTTGCTGACCTCTGTCCACCACCACCACATGCCTTAGCTCACTTAAGGTAACATCTGGATCGATATACTGCTTGGGAACATAATAATTTCCCCCAAAGGTGGGAACATTGACATGGTAAAAGTCTCCGGTCTCCTCCAAAAGTCTAACCAATATGCCATCGGGAATATAGCGAAATTCAGCCTCGGCACTGGCTGTTGTATAGGCGGGGGCACTATGATAAAAGCGATATCCATAGGCATCCACCGACTCTTCCCCTATTTGTGGGGGTGTCCCATTTTGATTTTTATAATTGCTGATAAAATGCATTGGCCCCTCCGCCAGCTGCTGCCTTAGCTGACTTATTGCCTCCTGCATGACATTAAAACGAAAGCCTCTTGGCGTCCCTGCAGTTGAACTAATATAACCCTCCTTCAGCTCTTCACCATTCTTAAAGGCAACCCTGTACCAGATGTCAGAGCCATCTGCCACCTTTCCCTCTGCCCTTTGCAATAAAGAAGCCTTATCCAAATTAGCCACCTCTGAAACAACTGCCGCATCAGGACTGGGGCTTTCCATCACCCTGGTCCCCTCCTCAGCTGTTACTACAAAATAATCAAAGGCTATTTGATATTGGGTGTACTGTAGGCTGCTGACGATTGTGGTCGGTAGGCCACTGTCGAATTCCTCCAAAACCGTGTTAATTTTTTTAGGACCAATCTGGTTTAATAGCTGATTTCTTTCCTCTTGACTTAACAATACTGTCCTATTCTCCGCCTCGTCCTCTACTGAATCAGTGATCTTTAGGTCATCCTCAATAGTAAAGCCGTTGATATTTTCCTCCACCGCCTCCTTATCGGTTTTTGCAAGCTTGTCCTCCTTGGGTATTTTGCCCTGTTGATTTTGGTTTGTATTATTATCGGGAGGCACATCCCTTCGGTAGTTACAGCCTGTAGCAGCAATTACGCATAATACTATTAATCCTACAACAATCCTCTTTAGCATAGTAATCCCCCATTCAAGGTGTATTTTGCTTTAGTTTCTGCAAAATCTGAGATTATTATGTGTCCTTGCTTTGAGGCGTTTTATTATCAATCAAGGCTTATTTCATTGCCATTTATTTCTACAGACTTTATTGCATCTATATCCACTGGCAGACTTGAGGAAAATTTTACAATTATTTTCTCTGCGTCATTTAAAGTCCTTATGGCGTCAAAGTATACTTCCTCACCATCATAGGTATTGGCCCTTATGTCAATATTACCAACCTCTGCTGCTGAACCTTTGCCTGTTAGGGTTATACCCAAGGGAGATAATGCAATTGTATCTATAAGCAAATCCTTAAGCTGCAGACTACATTCCCTCGTTATTTGCTGATTTTGTGACACCATTTTAAAGCTCACCCGCCAATTACCCTCTATATATTTTTCATTGGTCACAAAATACCCCATAAGTCGGACTTCCTCTAGGTTTATATCGGTAACATCGATGATGTTTTCTTGAAATTCTCTGCCATAGGTGGTACTCCCCTCTTGGTCGATACCGAAGAGTATACTGCCAGAGCTAGTTTCCAGCGGCTTTCCTGCTGCATCCACTAGGTAAAAATAGCCATGATCGTCTATGCCTCCGCCTGTCCATCTGGCTTGAATATGCAGTCTGTTTTCTATCAAGCCAATATTGGATATTTCAACAAAATTCAAATCTGGGAGCCCTACGCCTGCCTCCTTTGGCTTTAAAACCACTATGGTCCCACGGTCCTTGTATTCCTGGTATAAATCACCACCGCCGCCAGGTATATTGTTCATATTCAAATTAATAGTTTCAGGGGCTTCAGCACCCATTAGTGATTTAAGGCTTATTCCCGTATCAATGCCTTCAAAGCTTTTTTTATTGGTCAAGAAGGATCGTACCCTAAAACGCATCAGCCTTCCATTCAATTCCTCACCACCATTCAGCTGAAGCCTAAGGATAGCTGTCCCTGAGACTTCATCATAGTGGACCACCTGACTATTGAACATTCTGCCGCCGCTAAAGCTGTAGTTATACAGGTCTAGGTCTTGTGAGAGTCTGTTTCCCTCTAAGTCCTGCATCTTAATGTATATGACGGCCATTTCATCATCATTTAATGCCGCCATTACCTCCATTTTAATCCCATTATACATACTACTGGCATTGATATACTGTAATCTTGAAGCGATTTCAGGGCTTATAGCAGCCAAGAGATCATTAAAGCTTGGGATGACAGCCGCTGCTGCCCCTATCGTCAAAACAAAGGTAAGTAGTAGAACAATAGCAGAATAGATCACACTTTTGTAATTAAAAGGCTTGTGAGAAGATGTCACCTGTC
The DNA here is from genome assembly GCA_018432235.1 of Clostridiaceae bacterium. Classification (GTDB taxonomy): domain Bacteria; phylum Bacillota; class Clostridia; order Peptostreptococcales; family Natronincolaceae; genus M1-B18. The sequence continues at coordinate 15,151 of JAHDLO010000002.1, forward strand.
CTCTTATTGAAGCCATTATGTCATATTCAGGTGTATGTATGGTATTAAGCAACTCCTTTAATATGATTTCTTCTGGTATATGCTTCACGATTTCTCCTCCAATCTGGAATAGTAAGGATGTGTTTCCTTTAGTCGCTTTGCCAGCTTTTTTCTTGCTCGCTCATATCTTTTTCTCAATACTACAGCAGATAGCTGATAAATCTCCTCCAGCTCAGCATAGCTCTTTTCTCCGATTACGCGATTGAATACTAAGCCTCTTTCCAAGGGTGAAAGGGCCATGAGGGCCTCCTTAAGCTCATCACCAATAAGATTGTGGGTGTCATTAACCTTTGGTGGTAATATCAACTGCCTTAGTCTTCGCTTCCGCAATATGTCTATACAGCTCCTATAGGCAATTTGATATAACCAGGCCGAAAGTGAGGTACCCCTCTTGAAGCTGTTCCTTTTATGATTTGCCTTGATAAATGTTATCTGAACGGCATCCTGTGCATCGGCATAGTCACAGAGAATATTATGACAATACCTGAGTAAGGGGTAACCATACAGCTCTACAGCTAAATGCAGCTCTGCCTCTCCCCCATCAGCAAAGCTAATATCTAAATCCTTCTTCTGCATCTTTAGTCTCCCTTCTATAGTAGCTTTACTACTAGAACGTTCCTGACTGTGTATTTGTGACTATTCTATCAAAAAACAAAAAAATACCCAATAGGCGTATATCTATTGAGTATTTTATATTGGATTATTTTATAATAATGCAGACCTATTATTTATCTACAGTCTTGCAGTAGCATCTGATTTATCAACCTTTACCATTGGAGAATTAAGTCCACACCTCATAGAAGGAAATCTTGCTGCTTGGAAGTTTCCATCCCATATTAAACCGTCTACTGTGCTTGTAAATACGACATCAACAACATCTCCAGCCTCCAGGTGCAAAATTGAAGACAGTCTTACTACAGAAGAGCGTGCGCCAGCCTGTGACTCACCCCAAAATGCATTTTGTTCGTCTACCAAAACATCATTGACTCTTATAGCAATTAAGGTTCTATAATCCACTGCTGTTGCTGAAGCAAAAAATGCACTGGCTATTATCAAATAAACGCCTTGACATCTCGGCACGAAAATTGAATCCATAGGATTATAGTCATCACAAAGGTCGAACACTACATTTTGATAATAAACATGGGTTAAAGGCTGCTCAGCTGTTACGACTTGTGAAACACTATCTGCCCTAAATGCTGAGGATCTTAAAGTGTAGGTTTTCATAATTCATCCACCCTTCCGCTATATACTATGATTTATCGAAAAAATAGTGCCTACCTGATTTAGTCTAAAGCTTAGATATATACAAGCACAAAGGTGACAGAGATAATCCCTGCCACCCACTTTATTCTATACTACCTTATTTCCATGCCCCTATGCTTCTGATTTTCTCGTATCTGGTATCCAGCAACACCTGGGGGCTGTGCCTAGAAAGAATCCTCAGCTCCCCTAGAAGATATTCTCTCATATTTTCAGTCACTACCTGGATATCCCTGTGGGCACCCCCAAGAGGCTCCTGTATTATAGCATCTATTACCTTCAGCTGCAGTAAATCCTGTGCTGTTAGCTTCATTATGTCGGCTGCCCTCTGAGCAAGGCTTGAATCCTTCCATAGTATGCTGGATAAGCCCTCAGGTGAAATGACTGAGTATATGCTATGCTCCAGCATTGCCATCCGGTCGGCGATACCAAGGGCCAAGGCACCGCCACTGCCGCCTTCTCCGATAACTATTGAAATGATCGGAGTCTTTAACCTGCTCAAATGGAGAAGATTCGAAGCAATGGCCTCCCCCTGTCCTCTTTCCTCAGCCTCAAGGCCGCAATAAGCCCCTGGGGTATCGATTAAGGTAATTATCGGTCTTTTAAATTTCTCCGCCTGCTTCATTAGCCTCAGGGCCTTACGATAGCCCTCTGGGTGGGGCATGCCAAAATTTCTACTGAGGTTTTCCTCCAAATCCCTTCCCTTCTGATGGGCTATAACCGTTACAGCAATATCCGACAGCATACCAATGCCAGCAATTATAGCCCCGTCATCTCCATAATATCTGTCGCCATGAAGCTCTATAAAATCCGAAAAGAGCTTTTGGATATAATCAAGGGCCTTTGGCCTTTCCTGTAATCGAGCCAACCTTACCTTCTGCCATGGATTTAAACCGCTGTAGATTTCCTTTTTCATAGCTTCCAGCCTTCTAGTAAGGATGTTCACCTCATTGTTTAAATCAATATTATTTTCCTCAGCAAATTTTCTTAAATCAACAATTTTATTTTCAAGCTCTGATATCGGCTTTTCAAATTCTAGGTGATGATACATTATGCTCACCCCCAATTGAATGGATTTTTAATATGGCAGCCAAGGTCTCCTTCAGGTTTTCTCTGATGACAATTTTATCTACAAAGCCCTTTTCCATTAAGAATTCTGACCTTTGAAAGCCCTCAGGAAGCCTCTGCTTAATCGTCTGCTCTATAACCCTTGGGCCTGCAAAGCCGATCAAGGCTCTAGGCTCGGCTAAAATAATATCTCCCAGCATGGCAAAGCTGGCAGTAACCCCTCCTGTTGTAGGATCCGTTAAAACAGCTATATACAATATTCCCTCCTCAGCTAATCTTGCCAAGGCAGCTGAGGTTTTAGCCATTTGCATCAAGGATAAAATTCCCTCCTGCATTCTTGCACCGCCTGAAGCGGTGAATATGATTAAGGGCAACTTTTTTTCAATTGCTTTTTCTATTGCTCTAGTGAGCTTTTCTCCCACTACCGTGCCCATACTACCCATCATAAAGCTGGGGTTCATAACACCGATGACACAACCCATTCCCAATACTTTACCTTCACCTGTTATAACCGCTTCTTTTTCATCGGTGGCTGCCATTGCAGATGCCAGCTTTTGGGGATAATCAGGAAATTCTAAAGGATTCCAGGCTTCAAGGTCTGTATCGTATTCCTGAAAGCTACCCTCATCGATTATAGTCCTTATCCTTACCCTTGCACTGATACGCTCCGTCTTCTTCTGCTCCTTAGCAGTATGCGCAGCTAACTTATCCTCTGGCTTTATGGCATTAGATATTGGCGATCGACCACCCTCATACATGTTAATCGTTATATAGCTTTTTTTATTAAAAAGGTCCTTTAGCATAGCTCAATGCCCCCATTTTTACCCAATATTTCCCTTTCAACAAAGGAGGTATCAATTTTATTGTCCTGAAGGCTTTTATTATTCAGCATACGTCTTTGAAAATCAATATTGGTATTCACTCCTGTGATAACAATTTCCTCCAAGGCCCTTTTCATTCTATTCAAAGCCTCCTGCCTATCTCTTCCCCAGACCAATAGCTTCCCGATCATAGAATCATAGGTTGGTGGTATGCTATAGCCGCCATAGATATGACTATCTAATCTAACACCATAGCCCCCCGGAGGAAAATATCCTTCTATCACACCAGGCGAGGGCCTAAAATCCTTTTCTGGCTCCTCTGCATTTATCCGGCATTCTATGGCGTGACCATTGACTCTTATGTCCTCCTGCTTAATGTCCAATGCTTCCCCATAGGCAATTCGTATCTGCTGCTTTATTAAATCTATTCCAGTTGTCAGCTCTGTTACAGGATGCTCCACCTGTATTCTTGTATTCATTTCTATAAAGTAAAAGCGATGATGCTTATCCAACAGAAACTCAACAGTCCCTGCATTGATGTAATTTACAGCCCTTGCGGCCCTTACCGCCATCTCTCCCATATGAGCCCTCAGCGCCTCATTTATAACGGTACAGGGGGCCTCCTCCAGAAGCTTTTGATTTTTCCTCTGTATTGAGCAATCCCTCTCACCTAGATGCAGAATATTGCCGTAATTGTCTGCTAATATTTGAAATTCAATATGTCTGGGCTCTTCTATTAGCTTCTCCACATACATGGCGTCATCCCCGAAAGCAGCTGTTGATTCTGCCTTTGCCATGTTGAATTTTTCAATAAATTCTGCTTCGGCTGCCACAATCCGCATGCCTCTACCACCGCCACCGCTGGCGGCCTTAATCATAACAGGAAAGCCTATTTTTACTGCTGTTGCCAATGCCTCCTCTGCTCTGTTGGTAGCGGTCTCTGACCCCGGTATGACTGGAACCCCAGCCCCTATCATAGTTTTTCTGGCTTCAGCCTTATTTCCCATTCTTTCAATATGCTCCTTATGGGGACCTATAAATTTTATGTTATTGACGCTGCAAGCCTCAGCAAGCTTGGGATTTTCAGAAAGAAATCCATATCCGGGATGTATGGCATCACTATTTGTAACCAGAGCTGCAGTGATAATAGCCTCCATGTTCAAATAGCTTTTCTTAGCAGCAGCAGGCCCTATGCATATCGCCTCATCTGCCATATGGACATGGATGGAGGATTGATCTATTTCAGAGTATACCGCCACAGTCTTTATCCCCATATCTCTACAGGCCCTGATTATCCTAAGGGCTATTTCACCTCTGTTGGCAATCAAAATCTTTTTAAACATGGTGGCTACCTCCTGATTCTCATGATAGATTGACCATATTGCAATATATCTTCGTCCTCGCACATGATCTCCACTACAACACCTGATACCTCCGACTTTATTTCATTCATCATCTTCATGGCCTCGATAATACATAGTGTCTGGCCCTTTTCTACCCTGTCTCCTGCCTTCACAAAGGGGGTTGAATCCGGACTGGCCTTGCTGTAGAAGGTGCCCACCATTGGTGATTTCATAATATATGTAGCATCCGACTTCTCTATTTCGACCTGTCGAGGCAGCTCATCCTCTGCCTTCACTGCAGCGGATAAAACTTCGATGCCTTCAACACCTATCTCTTCAAATACTGCAGCTTTTCCCCCACCTTCATTCATCAATCCCTTATTTATTTTAATTTTTATATCTCCCTTTTCTATTTCTACCTGTTGTATGCTGGTTTTGTCAATCGTTAGTATTAGGTCTCTGATATCCTTAATCTCCATAAGGTGCCTCCTCATAATAGTTGTACGTCAGACCTAGTATTATAACCAGGTACTAATATCTGATATTATATCATGAGATGATTAAAAAATGCAACTACCCATAGCTATAATTGCATTTCATATGATAGGTGATATTAATAAGGCGCAGGCGGCAGCTGAATGGGATAAAGCTGTTGTTAAGCAAGCCTCAGCTGTTAATGCCAAGTAGATTTAATGTCTTTATGCTTTTATTCCAGTGGAAATTAAAGGTTCTTAAATTGTATTTTTTCATAATAAAAAGGGTGGCATTAGCCTGCCACCTCATTTTCTTTTATTAACCTTTTCTTCAGCCTGTCTAATATTTTCTGCAACTCGAAACTTAACTATTCTGCTGATTAAAGCATAGGGCATCGGCTTGTCTATAGGAAACTGAACCGATCCCTTGGCTCCCTTATATACCGACAGCTCCTCTTTAAAGGCTTCAATGCCACTGGGGGCAGGGTAAAAACCAATGTGGCTTTTAAAGGCTGCAAAATGCACTAAATTGCCATGCAAATAGAAGGTGGGCATTTGATAGCTTATCTTTTCTGTTGCTTCCGGTGCAGCTTCCTTAATCACTTTTCTTATTTCCAATAGTATTTCCTGTGTATCCTTCGGGAATTTCAAGATATATTCATCGATTGATGCAGGCATCGCATTTGTATCCATAAAATAGCTCCCTTCATGAATCTTTTTGTCTAATTATAGATGTACCTTAACACCTTAATTCTTAGTTTAGCAACAGTTAAATCTCCTCAGGACTGAGTTGTCGTCAGTCGCAATACTACCCATATTCCGTTTTTCTCAGAGATTTTAACCAGGTTATAACTGCGAGAGATATTAAATTCATCTTTCAACATCGACACACTTAAAAAACCAATAGGTTATCGTAGCCAATATCTTTATATTGTATTTGAAAGCTAATAGGATGCTTGCTTCCTGTACGCCATTCATAGGGCTTGGTTATAAAGGTAATGTAGGTGTCATAGATACCAAAATTCAATTCCTGTAACAGTGCATCAGCCTCAGGACCATCCGTTAGCCGGTACTCTTTAATTGCTTTTTCCAGACCTTCTCTAATGATGGGCAAATAATCGTAATCTGCTGCAAATATATCCTTAATACTTAGCAGTTCCCCATTTTCTGAATAAACATAGTAATCCTCCTGCCATTGGTACTCATTGCTGCTATTGAAATAAACATGACAGCTGACGTTTAAATATCGTCCTGCTTGTTGCACATTTATTCGCTGCTCCACATAATTCAGTGCCTCAGCATTTGCTGAGTCCAGTACATAGGCCTCCTGTTTAAACCTATGGGCTTTAATTTCTTCCAGCAGATGCTCTGATAAATCCTCCGGATACCCTATACTGGCGTCCCAGAAGGTATTGGCATTATCCGAATTATAATACTCATATTTTCTTTTTCCACTATAGCTTACAAATAGACATTTTTCAGTTGCTTCAACGGTATATAAATTGACATCCTCATTATAGAAACGCTCAGTAATGGCTATACTCCCTCTGCATGAGCTATAGGGTATCTCCATCACGGTCGAAGCAAAATCAACATTAAATTCAGGATTGTTGTAATCGATAACGATATTGATGCCATTTGGTGTTAGGAAAAACCTCTGCCCGTGTTTTATCCCCTTAAATGGAGACACCAGATCATAATAACTAAACCCATCGACATGGTGAAAGCCCTTTAGGCTGTTTATGTCCTCATATATCCCACGATTTACAATTTCCAATGCATCTACGTCATTTACAAAAACATCCTCAAGAGAAAATTGCTCTCCAGTATTCAAATCAAAATTCAGACTGTCAGTCATATACATATATTTATATCCATTAAGCGGATTTTCCAGATTTATTGATACATAAGCCACCAGTGACAATACATTATTATAATTAAAGGCAGTATAAATTGAGAGATTGGCGCCATAAACCTTCGTATCCTCCTGCATGAAGATCTGGGCTCCCCTAAAGGGCATAGGCTTCTTAAATTCGGTATAATTCATAAGCTCATCAAATCGCTTCTTAATATCTCTGTTAATCCTCTCTTCAACCACCTTATCCTTCAGTCCGCTAATTTGTACATAATTATAATGCTGATCTTCTGTATTTGCAACGATAATCTCTTTAATTTCTATAGGGTTTAGCACACCAGAATAAATCTCTCCGGGTCCATATACCGCCCTTCCCTTCAGAGAATAGTCTGTCTCGTCCTTTATTTGTTCTATATTGTCTGCCCTTTTATCAAGCTCTGCATTGCAGCTGATTAGAAGTACTAAAACCAGTATAAATATAAGTCTCCTACTTAATCTTAACATAACCGGTATCCTCCGCCAGCTGTTGTCCCTCTTCAGACAATATCCATTCCAGCAATTTTCTAGCAGGACTGTTCTTGGGTTCGTCGCTTCGCAGCACAGCATAATATGCGGTTTTTATTGGGTATTGGCCTGTTCGTATCGTTTTCTTATCAGGATAAATCCCATCTACCTCCAAAAGCTTCACTGCTTCATTCCCCCACATATCTACTACAAAATAGTAATAGGAATAGCCTAAGCCGCTTTCGTCATTTTTATAGGCAGCTATGGCATCAATTAACCCTCCCATACCAGCTATAACCTTTTCTGTTGGTGCCGCCATCGGCTCTATATCCTTCATGACCAAATCTAAAAAACCCGTTTGACTGCCTGAGTTGATGGGTCTTTGATAGGCGATGATGGGGACATCAGGCCCTCCCACTTCAGACCAATTTGTGATTTTGCCTGCATATATCTGCCTTATCTCGTCATAGGAAAGGCCTTTAACAGGATTTTCTGAATGGGTTAAAAATACAAAGGCTTCACTGACAATAGGCACTACTTCCAAAGTAATCCCTTTTTCCTCTGCCAGTGCCAGCTCCTCCTCTGAAGGAGAGGTTACAAATATGATATCTGCATTATTGTCGATCAGGTTTACATATGCCTCATGGGTTTTATTGTGCAGTATGTAAGGCCTTACCTCCTCTATGTCGAGTCCGGTTAGCCTTGCAGCCATAGCCTCTGATAGGGGAATAGTGACCGTAGAGCCATCGACTCTCGGATAGCTTTCCAATGTAAAGCTCAGTCCCTTCTCTCCGCATCCAGTCAATATGCTAGTTAAAATCATAACAAATAGTAATAGAATCGCGGTCTTTCTCATTTTCAAACCTCCAGTTTAGTGGTTTTTATACTACCATTTATATTCTATCATTTTTTTTGAACAACTACCATATATAGGGAGCAAAGCAGTTAATGTTTTATTTTCCAAAAAACCTATGGTTTTATGGCGCATTCATATAGGGGGATTTAGACTTTATATAGTGTAATTCCCTGTGTCATTTTCATTATTTCCCGCAAATCCAAATAGAAATAGCTTACCGACACCGGCAGACAATCGTTCATTTCCAGAGATTTTCTGCTGCAAATTAGCATTCATTAATCCACTGGCAAAAATGTTGATATAGAGAATAACCGCCTCTGCATCAATATCATTATCTATCGCACCCTCTGCCTTTCCCTGCTGCACCAATTGTAGGAAGAAGGGAATAATTCTAACCCTAGTCACCTCCGCTACTATTTTTGCAAGCTCTGGATTCTTTAAATCTTCTTGCTTGAAGTAATCAGGGTTTAAACCATTTCTAGAGTCAATCCTATATTTTATAAATGCCAGCAGCTTTTCGTGAAAGCTCTGATCACTATTCAATATTTCATCATACTTGTCCATAGCATTGTAAAAGGCTTTTTCAATTGTTTTTATATACAAATTCATCTTGGTATCAAAAAAATTATAAACACTTGCAGGTGAAACCTTTGCCTCTCCTGCAATTTCCTCAATGCTTGCATCCTTAAAGCCCTTTTTAAAAAACACAACCTCTGCAGCCATCAATATCGCTGCCTTCTTCTCTTCTCTACGTTTTTCAAAGCCGTTCATCGCATTCACCTCTATAATATATAATACCACACTTTAAATAATTCAGTTATAAATTATATAGTAAAAGCAATAATATACTATATAATTGTTGACCAAAGAATTGTTAAGTGATATTATGTAGTTATTTAGTGGTTTCACTATATAATTTAAGGAGGTGCAGCTGGTGGATATTATTAGAGTTGATGGGTTAACAAAGACCTACCGAAATGGTAAGGGAATATTTGACCTTGATTTTTCAGTAAAGGAAGGAGAAGTTTTTGGTTACCTTGGTCCCAATGGAGCAGGTAAAACCACCACCATTCGTCAATTAATGGGCTTTACTAACGCAGACAAAGGCAATTGCACGATTCTGGGTCTGGACTGTCGAAGTGCCGCAGAGGAAATTCAAAGGCATGTGGGATATTTGCCGGGGGAAATTGCGTTTTTCGAAAGCATGACGGGTCTTGAATTCTTAGAGTTTATTAATGCTATGCGGAAAACGAAGAATACAACCATGATGAGCCACCTGATAGAAAGATTTGAGCTGGACCCAACAAGAAAAATCCGAAAAATGTCTAAGGGAATGAAACAGAAGGTGGGTATCATAGCAGCCTTTATGCATGATCCGAAGGTTTATATCCTAGATGAGCCCACCAGCGGTTTAGATCCTCTTATGCAAAGAAATTTTATACAGCTTATAAATGAAGAAAAAAGCAGGGGCAAAACCGTTATTATGTCCTCCCATATCTTCGAAGAGATTGAACGCACCTCCGACAGAGTCGGGGTTATAAGAGACGGCAGACTAGTTACGGTGGAGGATATTCACTCAATAAAATCCTCCCTCAGGCGGGTCTTTGTCGTCACCCTGGAGACAGTTGAAGATATTGAGCACATTAAGAAAAGCAATCTTGAAATCGGGGCAATCAATGGCAGACAGGTTGAAATTGCCATAAACAGCAATTATCAAGACTTTATCAGTACCCTATCCAGCTGCAGTGTCGTAGGTATAGATATTCTCGACCAAAGCCTGGAGCAGGTATTTATGAAATACTATGGCGAAGGGGGAAATCGAAATGAATAAAGCCTTGTTTAAGGCCAATTTAAAGGGTAATTGGCTGATTGCAGTAATCATTATGTCTGTGATGTATATGTATCTTGCTGTTATGATATCTATGTTTGACCCTGAAAGCATTGAAGGCCTTAGAGAAATGATAAAAATGCTGCCTAAGGAATTAGTTTCCGCGATGGGCTTTGAAGATTTAGGCACCAGCTTAACCACCTACCTAGGTAATATGTACTATAACTTTATAGCTATTATGTTTCCAATGATATATGTCATAATAGCCAGCAACAGACTGGTGGCTAAGCATGTAGACAGCGGCTCCATGGCCTATCTTTTATCAACACCCAACTCAAGGCTGAAAATAGTGGCCACACAGGCGATATATTTGATAAGTAGTGTAGCCTCGATATTTCTCTTTTTAATACTGGCTGGAATTGGAACCAGCCATGCAATGTTCCCGGGAGAATTAGATACACAGGGCTTTATTTTACTGAATCTGGTAACTCTACTCGCCTTCTTAGCTATAAGCGGCATCGGTTTTTTCTTCTCCTGCATATTTGATGATACAAAATACGCCCTTGGCTTTGGGGCCGGAGTACCTATAGCCTTTTTCGTATTAAATATGCTGGCAAATGCCGGTGACAATATTTCATGGGTACGGTTCTTTACCATCTTTACCCTTATAAATCCAGCTGAAATATTGGCAGGGAGCGCTTTTACCCCAATAGCTATGCTTATACTTCTAAGCATTGCAGCTTTAGCCTATGCTGGTGGTATCATAGTCTTTAATCGCCGAAGCCTGCCACTTTAATACTCGCCACCAGCGTTGCTGGTGGTTTTTCATTTCAATCCTCTAAATATAATTTAGCAATTCCCTCAAAGGCCTTCTTTGGCTCCCAATAGCCCGCTTCATAGTTAAACTCCCTTGCGAAGGATTTAACTATGGCGTAGCACTATCCGTTGAATATCACTACCATATATTTGCATCGAATTACAATGCAGCTCATTGACTATCAGCTTCACCTCTCGAAGCATCTGCTCCTCACCCCATATAGGCCTTGATAAATAGCCAGGTGCATAATTCGTACCTGTATCATAGCTTATGCCTTTGTATTTCATATCTATTGCTGACCTCCCTCGCCATTTCATCTATCTTTGCTAACTATCTTTTCCAATACTGAATGGCCAGCTGAGTACGGTCCCTCATTTCCAGCTTATCTAAGATAACGGACAATGTATTCCTTACTGTCCCCTCGCTGATATACAGTTGTTGGGCAATTTCCTTATTAGAGAGCCCCTCCGCCACCAATCGGGCGATATCCATCTCCCTCGGGGTCAGGTCTATAAATTTATCTGTATTTGGCTGCTGAAGCAGCTTATTTAACACATCCGGGTCCAAAACCGACACCCCTGAGTATAGGGACCTAATCTGTTGGGCCATACCAGACACCTCAGTGGATTTAATCAAATAGCCCTCTGCCCCTGCAAGGATGGCTAATCTGATGTTCTTTTCATCCTGAAAGGTGGTTAGCATCATAATTCTTACCTCCGGCCAGCTACGCTTTATCTCTCTTGCGGCCTGTATGCCGTCCATTTCAGGCATCTGTATATCCATCAGCACCACATCCGGCGTCTCTCTATGGCAGCATTCTATAGCCTCCAATCCATTATAGGCGGTAGCCACAACCGTCATATCCTTTTCTCGTGAAAGCAGCACCTTAAGACTTTGGCATACCAGCATATCATCATCTACAATTAATAGCCTCACTAAATTTTACCTCCTAAAGCATCCTCTATAGGTAATACACAAATCAATTGAAAGCCCTCCTTTGCATCCACCGACAGGCTGCCCCCCGCTGCCCTTGCCCTGAGGCGAAGATTCCTTAGCCCTATGCCGTCCTTCATAAGCTTAGAAGCCACGCCATCATTATAGATGCTTAGTCTCACGATATTGGGATTAACGTCCAGCTTTATTTCAACCTCGGTTGCCCTTGAGTGACGAGCTACATTTGTTAAGGCCTCCTTTAAGCAAGGCTCTAAAATACGCCATGAATGAGCAGGCACCCTTAGGGTATCACCGTATATCATCAGCTTAATAGGACAGGCAGTAAAGCCATCACATATTTCCTTTAATCGGTCTACACCTAAGGGTATATTGGGCCGCATATTATGCACAGTCTCCCTCAGCTGCCCAGCGCTATTATTAAGACGCTGCTGGGCTTGATGAAATATCTCCTGCGCCAGTGGGTCCTGTTCCCGCCATAGCTGTTCAAAGGCCTGAAGGGCCAGGACAGCAGCAGTTATTTCATGACCAACATCATCATGCAAATCCTGGGCTATGCGATTTCTCTCCGTCAGCTCTGCATTACGGCTGGCCAAGGCCCCTGCTGCCATAAGCTCCCATTTCAAGTCCTCCAATTCATACAGGCTTCTTCTTTGCTGATCAGATTGCATTAGGTACATTTTAAGCTGTAGGGACCAATGCCTTAGCATCAAGGAAAGCAAAATTGCCTGTATATAAACAACAGCTAAAGGCATCGATAGCTTCGAGAAGACTAATAAATAGATGGCGATAGGCGCCGAAAGAAGAATATTCCCCCGTAGCCCTATGTCAAACAATGGGAAGGCTAAGCCATAGGCTGCATTAGGCCAAAATGGCATACAAAAAAAGCAAGCCAACGCATCAAAAATAGCCCACCAGCCCGCCAAATTAAATCTCCAGCGGGCTATGGCCATTATTGTTAAAAACACCAACAGAATAGCGCCTTGATCCATTCCCTTATCCTGCAGCCAGAGCAGGGTCAAAAACACTAGTCCCAGTATTCTGCATATTATAATATATATTCTTGGCTCCAATAAAACCGTTTGTTGTTTCATGGGATATTCCTCCTGCTGCCTTTAAGCTTCAGTAACCTAAAACAATCTTTTCCTGCTGCCCAAAAATATAAAGCCAATACTAAAAAGCAGCATCATAGCAATTGGCATAATCAGCTGGGATATTGTCGCCCCACCCGCCAGTCTTAAGATGGCCTCTGCCAACCAATAGGTGGGTAGCAAAAGGGCAGTACGTTGTAACAGCAATGGCATGGCCTGTATCGGCCACATCATTCCCCCCAGCATTGCCATTAACATTGCTAAACCCGTTAAAACACTAAAGGCTGCCTCTTTATTGTCGAATAAGGAAAACCAGGCCAGTGAAAAGCTGATGGCCAGCATACCAAAGAAGGTATATAGCACTAGGAGAATACCTGGATTGATCAATACCTCCCCATGCACCAAAACACCACCTAGGACAAACAGAAGATTAATCATAAGCATAATCAATGAATAGGCCAGCGTGTTTTGAAAAAGATATTGAAAATGCGATATAGGGGCAGCACCGATTCTAAGCAGAGTTTTATTTGAACGATCCTCCAGAATAATACCCGATAGCCTTGCAGCAAGGAATAGCTGTATAATCCCGTAGTACTGAAAGCCCCCCGGCAGAGGATGCCATTCTCCCAACGGTAAAAAAATTGCTGCTAATGGAATGATGCTGATAAATGCAATATTAGCTACCCCTTTGAAAAATCGCTTAAATACAAAGCTGAAAACTGTCATGCCAGCTTCCTCCTCCCTAAATAGGTCGCCACTACGGCTAGCACTACAGACGAGGATAATAGTATTGCCGTACTTATAAAGGCCTTGTCTAAGCCTTCGCCCTTAATAATAGCATATACCATATTTTGACCCAGCGACAGGGGATTACCATAGCTTGTAAGGAAGATGAAGGGCTGAACCCTTGGCATAGGAAACCATACTCCTGACAGGCCCATAGATACTAAAGCATAACAGGTGCCTAATCCCTCCGCCACCTTGTAGTTTTTCACCAAGAGAATAATGATTAAATAGATCAGCTGCGTAAATACTGAAATTGCCATCAGCAGTAGTAAAATCAGCCCCCAGCTGCCCCAATAGACGCCATATACATACTGTGTGAATATGACCATGACAAAGCCCTGAAGGGCGCTGAATAGGGTACAGGAAAAAAATACCGAAAGGGCAAAAAGATTTGGTGGATACGGCAATGAGCGCATTTTCCACTTTCTTTGACTGAAGAAATCTACTTTAATAAAATCCATGGTGTAAAAACCACCGTATAGCTGAAATGCCAGTATCATCGTGATAGCAATCGTGTCCATAACAGGAATTCCCGAAGGATTCACTGCATTTCCGGCAATCAAGCCCAAAACCGTTATTAAAGCCAAAGGTGTCAGCATTAGAATGATCAAGGCCAAATAACCCCGTAGCATTCTCCTTAGCATATAATAGCTTAGTCTAAATACCATACTATTCAGCCTCCCCATCTCTTAGTCTTTTACCTGTAAGGGTTAAAAAAACATCCTCGAGAGTAGGTTTTTCTGCATTAATGGAGCGGACGCCCCCAGCTTCTCTGGCTATGGCTAACACTCTATCCAAATTCCCCGCACCTACCTGAGAGATAATCTGCAGCTCATTTCCCTTTTGAATTACCTGCTTAATGCCATTTAGCTTCTTCAGCCTTGATATGAGCTCCCCACTAACCTCTGCCACCTCCAGTGAAATTTTTTCCTCATGCTGAATTCTCTCCACCAGTTCCCTTATAGTGCCTTCTGCAATGACATGACCCTGATCCATAATGACTACTCTTGAGGCTATGCTCTGTACCTCCTCCATATAGTGGGTGGTGTAAAGAATCGTCGTTCCCTGCCGATTTAGCTCCCTTACGGTTTCAAGTATATGGTTTCTGGATTGAGGATCTATGCCCACCGTAGGCTCATCCATAATTAAAAGCTTAGGTCTATGAACAAGAGCGCAGGCAATGTTCAGACGCCTCAGCATACCGCCGGAAAATTTTGCTGGTAGCTTATTGGCATATTCTGAAAGGCCTACAAAGCTTAGGGTTTCAGCCACTCGCTCCTTAAGGACCTGACCCTTTAGTCCATATATTCCTCCAAAGAACTCTAGATTTTCTCTAGCCGTCAAATCCTCATATATTGAAATATCTTGAGTCACAAGCCCCAGCTGTCTTTTAATATCCAATGAATTACCCTTATGGGATGTGCCAAAGACCTGTATATCTCCAGCATCAATCTTTATTAGGCCTATTAAGGCATGAATGAGGGTGGTCTTTCCGGCACCATTTGGCCCTAAAAGCCCTAATATCTCCCCCTCTACCATGTCTAAATCAACATAATCCAGCACCAGCTGATTACCGTAGCGTTTTACGATATCCTTCATATGAACAATTGTCATCTTTTTTCTCCTCCCTGCTGTTATATTTTAATATTATCTTAGCAGGGAAAAGCTATGCCTTGTAGTTACAAATGTCATTATTTTTAACATTAGAGAAAAAGCAGCTGACACAGGGGGACACAGGGGGACGGTTCTCTTGTGTTCTTGCTCTATATTAAATACTTCTTACTAATACAAAGCTGACCCTAATCTTTATATCTGCATTATTGATATTCCTCAATCCTTCAACTTTTTATTATTTGTAGCACTCTCTACTGGGCATAAAAATCACCCCCGCTTTTGCATGGCTTTGGCTAGGAGTGATTACAACACACAAGAACCGTCCCCCTGTGTTCTCATATTTTAAAGTATACCTCTTTCGTTTATCGCTAATCCTTTTTAACCTAGATTTTTATTCACCATAAATAATCGTCGATCCTTTTCCTTTATAAATCCCTAGTTTTCTCTGTACCTAATATTTTCATTGCTTCTTTATATTGGGGATATATTTTGCCCACTAGGCGCCAAAAGGATCTATCATGGTTCATATGCACCAAATGGCATAGCTCATGGACAACAACATAATCCATTGCCTCAAGTGGAAGCATTATAAGCCTCCAGTTGAAGGTGAGGGCTTTGTTACTGCTGCAGCTTCCCCACTTGCTTTGATGATCCTCTATCGTAAAGCCCTTATACTTAACCTTTATCTGAGGCTGATAAAATTTAAGCCTCTCATCGATCATTCTTTTACATGCCTTTGTATAGAAGGCCTGTACTGCTTTAGAAATATCAAGTTCTCCCGCCTCAGGGCTTATACAAAGAAATGCACTACCATCAAATTCTATTGTTAGCCTTTTTGCTGCATTATCTATTTTACTCTTGAGTGGATAGGTCTTTCCTAAATAATATAAATAGCTTTCCTTTTCCATAGCTGTAACCCCTTACACTTTTTTTGACATAAAGCAACACCTCAAATCTATGCATTAGGATTGAGGTGTTAGAACACAAGGGGACGGTTCTCTTGTGCTCTACTAAATACTTCTAATTATTCCAAAGCTAACCCCTGTTAATCTTTCTATCTGCCTTATGGATATTCCCCTATTCTTTAACGTCTTAATAATATCATCTCTTTTAGACTTATCTAAATTCTGTATTTCTATAATCCTCTCAAACCCAGCAACCTCAGCTATGATTGCTGCTGCTTCTACGTCACTAGGGCTTAACAGATCCCCGTAATCTAGACAATTGTCATTATTGGTCTCCTGGTTAAAACGCTTAAATAATTGCAGTGCCTTTTTTTCTTCGTTTGCAAAATAGCTAAGTACAAGCCTTGTATTACATAGCCTATTGCTGTTTATATATTCATTGTAGCTGCTCCAGGCATAATTTCCTATATCCTTCACAATGCCTGCTTTTATGGGATTCTGATGTATATATCTAAGCACGGTTAAAAGGTATTTATCATCCTCTACTGCTTCACTTTTATATCTGTCTTGAAAAAGATGTCCAGTTCTTCTATATTTCCTGTTGTACCAATGCACATAGCTTGCGCCTATTCTTCTGAATATTAATCCTAAATCCTCACTGCCTTCCTTAATCAGCAAATGTATGTGATTGCTCATTAAGCAATAGGCATATAATTCAAACCCACATACTTCCTTATAGTTTTCTAGTGTCAGAATCAGCTTCTCATAATCCTCATTTCCCACAAATATGGTTTGTCCATTTATTCCCCTTAGCATCACATGATATATGCCTGTGCTGGATTTTTCCCTAGCTTTCCTTGGCATAAAAATCACCCCCAGCTTTAGCATAGCATATACCGGGAGTGATAACAACACAGAAGAACCGTCCCCCTGTGTTAGTCCCCCTGTGTTATTCCGTGTTATATTTCATTGCAGATGAAATCCACCTCTGTCTTACTTAAATATGGATGCATCGGCAATGATAGCACCGTATTACATAGTTCGTTTGTTATTCTAAAATCTTCTTCATAAAAGGCCTGTTGACTAAAGGCCCCCTGTCTATGCATAGGCTTTTGATAATAGATCATGCTGGGAATGCCCTTTTCTTTAAGCTTACTTTGAAGCTGGTCTCTTTCTCTTCTGTCCTTTAACCTTATGGTGTACTGGGCAAAGCTTGATTTGTAGTCCTCTGGAATTAATGGAATCTTAACCCTTCCCTTTAGTCCCTCATTATACCAGCCATATATTCTGTTGACATCCTCCAGCTCATGCTTTTCAAATATACTCAGCTTTACCAGCAATACTGCCGCTTGAATCGTATCCAGTCTGGAATTTATCCCAATCCTGATATTGTCGTATTTATTTCCTCCCTTTCCATGAACCTTGTAAGAGCCTAGGAGCTCTGCTAAGCTGTCGTCGTTTGTGAATATAGCACCCCCATCACCATAGCAGCCCAGCGGCTTTGCAGGGAAAAATGAAGTGGTGGCGGCATCCCCAAAGCTACAGGCTCTTCTTCCCTTTATGCTGCCACCAAAGCCCTGTGCAGCATCCTCCAATACTAAAAGCCCATATTTCTTTGCTATTCTTTCTATAGCAATATGGTCTGCGGGAAGCCCGAATAGATCTACGGGAATAATTGCCCTTGGCTTTAGCTTTCCTTCCATCAGGGTTTTTCTTATGGTCTCCTCCAGCTTTTCCGTGTCGATATTAAAGGTATCTGGTCTCACATCTACAAATATTGGCGTTGCCGCTCTAAAGGCCACTACCTCACCAGTTGAGAAAAATGTAAAGTCCGGTACAAATACCGCATCCCCCTCTTCAATGTGCCATGCCATCATCAGCAGCGTCATAGCCTCGGTACCATTTGCACAGGAGATGCAATGTTTGACGCCTACATATTCCGCCAGCCTTTTCTCCAGTATACCTACCTCTTCTCCGCCAATAAAGTCAGCTTTATTCAGAGCACCTTGTATCGCAGCATCTATTTCATTTTTATATTTTACATATTGTGCCTTTAAATCTCTAAATTCCATCCCTTCGACCTCCCCTCTTTACTATATCTCTCGAAGGACTTGATTTTCTAGCTGGTATTCCCGTCTACAAGACCTGCAAGCAAGGCCCTCCTTCAGAGGTTCCCCGCATTTACATACCCAGCCGATTTGCCTGGCGGGAACTCCTGCCATCAAGGCATAATCCGGCACATTCTTGGTTACCACAGCACCTGAAGCGATCATTGCCCATTTTCCAATTGTGTTTCCGCATACTATTGTGGCATTGGCACCTATAGACGCCCCATATTTAACCAAGGTTTTTTTATAGCCCTCAGGCCCTTTAGGATATTTGCTTCTTGGGGTCAGGTCGTTTGTAAATACCATCGAGGGACCACAAAACACAAAGTCCTCTATCTCAACACCTTCATAAACAGATACATTGTTTTGGATTTTCACGCCATTTCCTATTCTTACATTGTTTCCTATATTTACATTCTGTCCTAGAGAGCAGTTTTTACCTATTGCAGCCCCTTTGTGTATGTGGCAGAAATGCCATATTTTTGTCCCTGTTCCGACTTCTACATTTTCATCGACATAGCTGCTTTCATGCACATAGTAGCTCATCTGTCAAACCTCCCACTAAAATCCAATGTACTGCATTTTTCCAGCGGCAGCCTTACTGCTCTTCCCTCAGCAGCTGATTTATAAATAGCTAAAACCAATTCCAACGCCCTTCTGCCATCCGCAGCGGTAACATAAGGCTCTCTATCATCAATTACAGCGGCAATCACATCTGCATATAGTGGTGTATGACCAAAACCATAGACATTGGGCGGATTTTCGAAATACCTCTCTTTAACCTCCTCAGGATTATCCTGTTTATCCACAAAGAGCCACTCCTCAATAAGATTTACTGATTTTCCTCCCGCCTTGATGGTGCCCTTTTCACCAAAGATATATAATGTCTCCTCCAGATTTTTAGGGTAAATATTTGTCGTACCCTCAACTATACCATAGCTGCCGTTCTTAAACCTTATCACAGCTATTCCTAAATCCTCTGCCTCTATATAATCATGCATAAGCCTGTCGGTCATGCCAAAAACCTCTTCAATTTCATCCCCCATCATCCATCTCAAAAGGTCTATATTGTGAATGCACTGGTTCATCAAGGCACCGCCATCCTGCAGCCAGCTACCCCGCCAGGGGGCCTGATTATAATAATCAGCCCCTCTGTTCCATCTGATATGAGCTGTTCCGTATAGAAGCCTTCCAAAACGACCGTCCTCCATCGCCTCTCTGATTTTCTTTATTGATTTATTAAATCTATTCTGGTGACAGGCACTGACCTTTACATTTTTCTTTTTTGATCTTTTTATTATTTCATCTGCCTCCTGAAGGGATAGGGCTATGGGCTTTTCTATAATTAGATTTACTCCTCTATCTATGCAGTCCAATGCTATCTCACCATGTTTCCCGCTTTCGGTACAGATAGCTATTAGATCAATATCTTCTTTTTCAAGCATTTCTTTATAATCAATATATAGTCTAACATCCTTATTCAAGCTGAAATTCTCTACAATATCAGTCATCTTTACTTTATCTAAATCGCATAATGCTACTATTTCAAGCTTGTTTTCCAGTGCTGCGGCAATGTGATTGGGAGATATTCTTCCGCAGCCAATCAAGGCATACCTTAGGCTCATAGCAGTCCCTCCTCTACAGCAGCTCTATATTTTCTCTGTTCTTGACATCCTTCATTGCATTTTTTGTATCGAAAATAACCCTTGAATGCTTTTGAACCAGTTCATAATCTATATTTGAATGGGCGGCTGTTATTATAATTAAATCTGCTGACTCTAAAAGTGCTATCGTTAATTCAGACTCACCCTTTTTTGTTACTCCACCCTCGTCAAACTCCGGCACGTAGGGATCATAATAAATAACCTCTCCACCTAATCTTTCAACATGCTCAATTACCTTAATTGCGGGACTTTCTCTATAATCATCAATATCCTGCTTGTAGGCAACACCTAGAAACAGTATTTTCGAACCCCTTACTGCTTTTTCCTGACGGTTTAAAATCCTGCTGACCCTCTCTGCACAGTATTCTGGCATACGATCATTCACCATCATTGAGGATTCAATCATTGATGTATGAAAGCCATATTCACGGGCCTTCCATGAAAGATAGTAAGGATCTAAGGGAATACAATGCCCTCCCAAGCCTGAGCCCGGGTAAAATGCTTGAAAACCATAAGGCTTTGATTTAGCAGCCTCTATAACCTCCCAGAAGTTGATCCCCATTTTATTACTTAACATAGCCAGTTCATTTACTAGGCCTATATTAATATTTCTATAGGTGTTTTCCAGTATCTTTTCCATTTCAGCTATTCTAGGTGATGATACCCGGAAAACAGGAGCTTCTATGATATTCTCGTACATTACAGCGGCGATATCAGTACATTCTGGTGTAATTCCCCCCACTACCTTTGGTGTGTTTTTTGTTTTATATATCAGATTGCCGGGATCCACCCTTTCAGGTGAAAATGCAAGAAAGAAATCTTCACCGCATTTTAGTCCTGATGACTCAAGTATTGGTTTTAACAGTTCCTCGGTTGTTCCGGGATAGGTGGTGGATTCCAGTACTATCAACATATTCTTATGCATATATGGCACTATGCCTTCTGCAGAGTTTTTTACATAGCTAATATCCGGCTGCTGGTATCTGTCTAGTGGTGTGGGCACACAAATACAAACGCAATCAGCCTTTTTTATTTGAGATATGTCTGTAGTTGCCCTCAATAATCCACTTTCTACGATTTCCTCCAGCTCCTCGTTAATAACATCACCAATATAGTTCTTACCTGCATTTATCATATCCACCTTAGATTGCTGTACATCAAAGCCTATTGTTGAATATCCTGCCTTAGCCTTTTCCACAGCCAGCGGAAGCCCTACATAGCCCAGACCAATAACACCAAGAATAGCACTTTTGTTGAGCAATTTCTCCTTCAATATATTCATGGTATCTATACCCCCATTATTAATTTTTGCTTTAAATAATCTATAATCAAAAGAATATGAGTATTATTCATCATAATAAAATCAAATCTTTATTTTTCGAAATTGTGTTGTAAAAAATATTAGGACTAATCACTTATTTACTACGTTTTAAAATATTTCTAGCTTCCTCGTACTTCTTTACAGAAATGGGATCATTTACAAGCTTACATCTGCTGCATTCAGGCCTTTCATTGGATTCAACAAACCAAACCCTCCCTATTTTATCCAGAGCTATATCCAATCCTGCTATCCTTATGGCCTGTTGATTTCCTAATATCGATGCTATCTGATGTGAAAGGTCTATGATTTCTCTAAAAGCTGCCAAAGGTTCCTGCTTTTGATCGTATTCCTGCAAAATCTTTTGCAATGGAAAATCCTCTGCTCCCTTCGCTACATTTGTTACTACAGCATCCTGCACTGTAGCCACCTTAGCTGATGTTAAAGTTACCCTCCAGGTTTTTAATACCTTCTGTAAAACGATTCTCATATCAAAGGGCCTGCCTTTATATGTGGCTAAATCTATTCCCTGTTGGATAATGTATTTTTGAGGCCATATCATTATTTTCCTTAAGACAGAGCCTATATTGCTTGTATCCACCTGCTTAGTTGTTTTTTCATAGGCTATCTGATATGTCCCATTATTCAGAGATTTGACCCTTATTACGCCATTACCACCTGCGTTGTCATTGGGCTTTAAATAAATTACCTGATGCTTATTTAGCATATTCAAAAGTGACTTGTTATGGAACCAATAGGTCTCAGGTAAATGTCTTGCTACAAAAGGATCCTTTATCAAAATCTCATACTGCTTTATCTTATTACGCAAGCCTTATCCCTCCCTATACATTATAGCCACAAGCTATATAAAGCTTAGTTTGCTCCACCAGCTATTGTATGCCCCGTTGTTGCGTGGCGCTGAAGTGCTTCTTCATAAACAAAAAATGTCTCATCTACCATCCTTTGAATGTCGAAGTTTTCCTCAGCTATCTTCCTCGCAGCATTTCTTGCTGCCTCTAAAATATCTCGACGCTGATTAAGGAGCTGAATATCCTTCACAATCTTCAGGGAATCTAGCTCTGCATATCCGTGCTTAGGTGAAGCACTGAGTATAGGAGATTTGCCCTCCTCAAACCAATTTCTTTTAACCATACCGCCATACCCTTGACCTATTAAGAAACCCACATTCCCACAGGCCATAGCTTCC
Source organism: Clostridiaceae bacterium (assembly GCA_018432235.1). GTDB lineage: Bacteria > Bacillota > Clostridia > Peptostreptococcales > Natronincolaceae > M1-B18. Next base: position 37,662 of record JAHDLO010000002.1, read on the forward strand.
CTTAAGGCACGACCTCGACCGAAGACGATATGACTCCACTGAAGATACTCCAGCGGATCATGTACCCAACCACAGCCTTCCATTTCCCCTATATCAGCTCCCAATGCATGCCCGAGAACCTTAGCTTCTATGGTTATTCCTTTTTTTCTTAAAACTCTAATTGCTTTGGCTAGGTATGTAACTCCCTTTGCAGCAGGGCCGTTGGTTCTTCCCATCCATAAGATGCGTAGTGGCTCGTTGCCAATTCTTATGTCACTGGGTCTGTAATGGGCTATATCAACTCCATTGAATATAATTTTAATTCTATTTTGAAATTCAGGCCCTGCCGACATTGCCACCTCAGGACCAATAGCTATAATCCCCTTTGCTTCTCTCAAGGCTTCTCCATGCAGCCTGCTCCAGCTGGCAGTTCCATGAAGGGTCATTACATAGGGAATATTCAATCTTCTAGAGGCACTGATGGCGGCAGATAAAACAATTGGTGAATGTGCATGGATTAAATCTATCTTCAAATTTTCCACAATATTGACCAGTTCTTCATCAGATTCATAGCAAAAGTAATCTAATCCTTGTAGGGACTCCACCATACCCTCCATATCTCTCTTGGTTAGCTTAAACAATCGGGCGGTATTAGGATTATGAATTAGACCTATGACAGGCTGTAGACCTCTTTTTTTCATATACAGGGCCAGCTCTCTAACATGGGTAAATACACCACATTTTGCTAATATAGAAATAAACAATATCTGCATTTCAGCACCTACCTTTTAAGGATTTTTTAAAGGCCTCTAGTGGCTTTTGACATACGTTTTGGAAAACGTAGTGAAGGACTACTGATGTAGCCCTTAATATTTAATATAGAGGTGTTAAATTACACTGATCTATATTTATTTAGTTTTAGTATATGCACAAGTAAGCCGTTAGTGCATGAAGTCCCACCAGAGGCCTTTAAATTTACACTAGATGGTATCCAGAATTAAAAATGGCGGATTACTTTCAAGATATTTAGAGCTCTGTTTATCTATCTTTATAACAATGCCATGATTGTGAGTTCCCTTAGTGTACCATTTTTTAACATTTGGCGTTACGTTTATTACCAGCTCCCTTTGTTTAGGCGAAGGCCTCAGTATCTTTTTCATATTGGAAAAGCTAGGGATTTCCCCCTTTTGCAGGCCCTTTTCACTCCAACTAGCAGTTATTTCCTTGACATAAACATTTGTGGGTGCTGTCGCTTTTACAAGAGGCACATGAAGATTCATTGTAGTCACCTTCATATCTCTGGGCACATTTGCTAAATTGAAGGATACGAACAATAGATCCCTTATGACATACAGCCTATCGGGTATGATAAACATCTTCTTTTCTAATGATTTCAACGCAATACATCCTCCTCTCTTAGACTAGTTGCATTTCTAGAACATTATGATCTCAACCATTTAGGACCTTCTGATATATTTGAATTAAATCATTAATGAGCTTTGAGCCTTCATGGTATTTCTCAATATATTTTCTTCCCTCTACGCCCAGTCTGTGGCGCTCTTCAGGATTTAGAATCAAATACCTTAGTCTGTCATACAGGTTATCAGGATTGGCGGATACTATCGGCAATTCTCTAGGATACAACGCCATAAGGTCTGGACGAATGTAGCAAATTACCGCCTTTCCCATAGCCATAGCTTCTACACTGACATTACCATAGGCCCCACATAATACTTGGTCGATAACTATGTCTGCCTGACTATAGTAATTTAGAGCCTCCTTGTGGCAGATTCCCTCAATATTAAGATATTTGAGGGCTATGCCATCCTTCTTAAGTCTGTCAATCGTAGCCTTTATAATATCAGATCCCTTAAATCCTCTATGGGTAGGGGCATGCACGATCATTGGCACCTTGCTGCTTAAATCAGGATATGAAGGTAGAATTGCTTTACTGTTAATAAATCTTGGCAGCACATAAACTGACTTCCCCTTTTTGCTGTAGTAATCAATGACATATTTATATAATTCGTAGTCCTGTACAATAGCTGCATCCATTGACTCCGAAAAAATTTCTAGATTTTTAAATATCAAATCATCAGTAAGATAATTTGCAGTGTTTACATAGGGATTTACATAATCATTCCCTTTTTTCGCCATTAATTCAGACCTCACATCATTTCCTCTATGATGCATGATCAGTTTTTTCCCTGCTGCTTTTATCATATCGAAGTCTCGGAAGTCGTCTATGATCGAATATCCGTTGTGAAAATGAAATACATCATAATAATCAATGAATTTATCCAATGTCTTTATTAGTTCATAGGCCTCCGTTTCAAAAACATTTTCATACTGTAGATAGTTTTCAAAATAGTTAAAGCTATGGGCTCTGTAACCGGCTTCTCTTAGATATTTACAAATCAATCCTGCCTGACCCGCAATTTCTAAAGGCACATGGACTACTTTAGGTTTTTTTTTCTGCATAGTATATCCCCCCTCCTAAAGCTGACTATAAATATTACACAATCTATCGACTACATTACCAATTTCATGATATCTCATGGCATACTCTCGACTTGCTCGGCCTATGCTGGCCAATCTTTCAGGATTGCATACTAAGCCAACTAATGTCTCATAAACTGCCTCTGGCTTTGAAGTTACTATGGGTAAATCTGCAGGAAATTGCTGTTTTACATCATCTCTAATATAAGCTACAACTACCTTTCCCATCGCCATAGCCTCTACACTCAGCATGCCGTAGCTGCCACACAGCAGCTGGTCAATGATGATATCTGCCTCCATATATGCCTTCATGGCCTCCTTGTGGCTCATGTTTTCTATAGCCTGATAGATGAACTTATCAGGATGGTATTGCCTCAGCTTTATTATTCCGGCATCTACATAAACTGAGCCCTTAAAATTTCTATTGGTTGGCGCATGAATAATCTTAAAAACCTTTTTGTTTGCATCAGGATAAGCCACGGGTATTTCATTAACCTTACAGGCAAGAGGCAAAACATGAACCTTTTTATAATAATCCTTTACATAAGGATATACCTCGTAGTCCTGAACAATAGCTGTGTCAATATAACTTGATATGAAGCTTAAGCTATTGTGTATTTGCTGATCGGTATAATAGCTGCTGGGCAGGGCATAGGGGTTAAGGGCCCGGACCTTTGCTTGGCTCCGTACATCATTTCCCCAATGATGCATAATCATCTTCTTACCATGCTTAGCAAAGAAAGGAAGATCTGTATTAGCTAGCATAAAGGTATTTCCATTATAAAAATGGATGATATCTATATTTTTATCTAAATCATTTATAAGCTTAAATAATTCATAGGCATCTGTACTCAAAATTTTGCCGTTATATTGCAAATAACTATTAAACCAGTTATATCCACTGGCATAATGACCCTTTGCCCGCAAGCCCTCACATAGAATACCCATCTGTCCAGCAATTTCAGTTGGTGCATGTATAATCTGCATATTCTAACGCCTCCTTAATGGTCTATGGATACTAGTACTTCTTTACAATTAAATTCTTAGTAATCCCTGGTTGATTTCATATAGCTTTGTGGTCATCAGTCGTAATTTTACTGGATATTCCTTTTTCTTCCTGATGTTACCTCCTTATGATTTACCTCAAGGTTTTAATGTCGCAAGACACTATCAATAACATTTTTTCTACTATTACATATGTTGTATAGAGAAAACTTGTGAGGAGGAATTTTATGAGTTTAAAATTTTTATCCCCTAGTCAGCTGAATATCAAAAATCACTTAGCAATGATACCCATGGGCGATTTAGCTGATCATAAAATTGAAAATTGGACGACTGCTGATCTTCAGCCATATATCTCGTATATCTATCAAGGAAAGTTCATCGATACTGTTTTCGGTGGTTTAATATTTAATCCTATAAGCACAAGACCTGGTCGATTTATATACCCTCTTTATGCAACCTTTGGCAATCTAGCCAATATCGAGGATTGGAAGCTAGCTATAGATAATTTATTTAAGTTGAACTTCAATCTGCATGCAGCATATTTATGTGGTAAGCCTCTGGATATATGGGTTTCATTGCCTTATCCCCTATCCCTACAGAATAATTTTGGCTATGCCGACAATGTTAATATCAATTTTGAGGATGAAAACCATAGATTCTTAGCTTTAAAATGGTGGATAAATAGCTTTCTTGATCGATGGAGAAGTGAGGTTCATTTGCATTCACTACTCACCTTTAAGGGTTTCACCTGGCAAAGAGAGGCTATTATTGGTCCTGATAATCAGCTGGTAGTAAATGTTAACAAATATATACATGACCAACATTTGTTGAGTATGTGGCTTCCTAATTATGGCTCAAACAGTATTAACGATTGGCAAAAGATTGGCTTTGACGTAACCTGTATCAATTCTAATTATTATGGGAATACAACCTATGATTGGAAGTGGCTTAACTATGCATCTGCTTTTGCAAAATTTTACCATACCGGTATGCAGATAAATTACGGAAAGGGCATTGTCTTCAGTCCAAATCACCTAATTGATTATTTGAATTTGGGTCTCCCCCAATACAATAGCTATATGAATGATTGCGTAATTGTCTATAACTTCCCAAATCAAAATCTAAAGGATGTATTCACGAATAATTTCACCGATTATATACGAGTATATAGCTTCGCGAAAGGCATATATATGAAGGTTCCCTACCCAGATATGCCATATTAAACTTATCCCCTAACAAAACAACTCCCAATAAACATAAGGAGTTGTTTTTGTTTATTCATTTTTACTTTAGTTGCGCATATATTGCCAGTAATTTATTGAGTACAATATCTCTCTCATGGTACCTTTCAACGTATTTTCTCCCCATAATACCAAGATGATGTCTTTGCTTCGGGCTTTCTATGAGCATTTTTATTTTCTCCTTAACATTGTCTGGATTTCCATTGACAATGGGTAGACTTGATGGAAATTTATCTACTAAATCAGGTCTGATGAAACCCACAACTGGTTTCCCCAGCGCCATCGACTCTACACTTAACAGTCCATAGGAGCCGCAAAGTATTTGATCCAATATAATATCAGCTTTTTTATAGAGCTTTAGAACCTCAGCATTACTCATTTTTTCTATCCTTTTGTAGTCAAAGCTATGAGTTTTTCTCAATTCTTCAATTGCCTTTTCCACATAAATTGTGCCCTTAAAATCAGGATTTGTTGGGGCATGTAGAATCAACGGCTTCTTTTTATCCTTTTCGGGGTAGGAGGGTTTAAATCTAGTTAAGTCTATCGCCAGAGGTAAGATATGCACCCTTTTATAGTATTTTTCTACGTAAGGCAACACTTCATAATCCTGAACAATAGCATCTGATATATACTTAGAAATTATTGAAAGCTTACGATGAATCTCCTCATTCGGAGGAGAATCACCTGTATATACATAAGGATTATTTATTCGAGCCATGTCATGAAAGCGAACATCGTTTCCCCAGTGATGCATTATAGCCTTTTTCCCCTTTTCCCTTATTTTCTGAAGATCTGCAAATTGCTCTTCCATGCTGGTGGCATAATGAAAATGAAAAAGATCATAAAAATTAATAATATGCTTAGCTGTGTTCCTCAATTCGCTTACACTGGTATTTATAAGATGCTCCTTATAGCCTAAATAGGAATGAAAGGTATTGTATGCGCTGGCTATATTTCCTCTCTTCTTTAAACCACCGCATAATATTCCCATTTGACCTGCTATTTCAACAATGCCATGAAAAATCTTCATTATCTACCTTCCTCCTTAAACCATAAAAAAGTTTTCTTCAACCCCTCTGAAAGAGAATAGTTAACCCGCCACTGCAATTCTCTTTGAATTTTTGTTGAATCGATATTCCTCCTTCTCACCACATCTACAGGTCTTTTGTGCTTGAATTCTACTAAGCTATCAGGATGTCCAGTGCTCTTCTTTACTTCATCTGCAATTTTCAAAATAGTGGTTTCAACGCCGGTGCCTACATTATATACCTGACCAATTGCACCGTCATTTATAGCAGCCAGCAGGAAAGCATCTAGGGCATCCTCTATAAAGGTAAAATCTCTGGTTTGTTGACCATCACCATAAATTATCAATGGCATATCATTATCTATTGCTTCAAAAAATTTAGCCACTACACCGCAATATGGATTTAGAATTGTTTGACCTGGCCCATAAACATTTGACAGCCTCAGCACCACTGTAGGTGTATGATACATGCTGTGATAAACACTGCAATAATGCTCAGCAGAAAATTTACTTGCTGAATAAGGGAGTTCGATTTTGTAATAATCCTCCGTCGTGGGCAATAGTGTGGCTGCGCCATAAACGGAGGTAGTGGAAGCATATATAAACCGCCTTAATTTCAAGCAGTGCTTATGCGCACTTTGGAGTAAGTTAAAACCGCCTATCAGGTTTGTATTTAAATCCAGCTCGATGTCGATGACTGATTTAATGATATTGGAGCAAGCCAAATGAAAAATATATTCAACCCTTGGCATAATTTCATCAAGGACTCTTTTATTTGTTATACTATCCTTAATGAAGGTAATTTTCTCTGATTCTGGTATAGCCTCTAATTGTCCTGTAGATAAATCATCTATCACATAAATATGTTGGCTTATAGGTAAAATTCTTCTGATTAGCTGAGATCCTATAAAGCCTGCGCCACCTGTAACCAACACGTTGCCAAACATCACTGAAATCCCTCCTTGTTAACGCCTTCTTTGCTTCTGCTTTAATAGAAGCTCTGCCTTTGGCCAAATTGTATTTATATTTTTTACGTAGGTAAAACTCTCAATAACGCTTCGACGAGCATTGGCTCCTATTTCATATCTTAAATCAGGCTTATTAATATAGTATTTTACTAATGCCTTAGTTTCCTCAGCTGAGCTTGAAAGTACAAGCTCTTTCCCCTCCTTAAAATAGTCAGTAATTCCTTTAGTTCTACTAGCTATCATAAAGGCACCCGAGCCCAATATTTCAAAGGTACGTTGTGTCACCTGATCTTCTGCATTTTGAACACCCAAAACGATCTTAGAGGAACGATAAACATTCCCTGACCTGCCATATAAAAGATAACCTTGAAGCCAATTTCTGGGTACGGTTACTCCGAACTCAGTTTTTATACGAACTTCGTCCTTCTTCCAATCTGAGCCCCAAATATGAACCTTTTGCCCAGTCTCAACCAAAGGGAAAAGTAAATGTCTAAGGCTATCATATCGGTAGGTTCTTTTAAATAGATGTGTTGACCCTACAAATGAAATATCATATATCTCTTTATCAGTTTTTTTCTTTCCAGAAAAAATTCTGGGATTGAAGGCAAAGTTAAGATAGCTTGAAGGTATACCCATAGCCTCATATTTTACTATGCATTTCGGATGTATCGTCCATACTAAATCCGGCCTTGTTCTTTGTACATATGGCAGGGACCAATCGTCATAGTTTATCAGGTCTTCCGTAGCCCAATAAATGTGAAAAAGTCCATATTTTCTGCACAACCTAGGTACAATATCAATAAATCGAGAAAAAAGCCTACGATTGTAGCCTACAGTAACTAAAATATCCGGTTTAAAATAAGCAATTCCTTTTTCTACCTCATCAGGTATCCACGAGGATTGATACATTATTTCATGGCCTAGCTGAGCCAAGGAATCTCCTAGACTATTTATACAGTAGGTACGATGATCTAGTATAAATATTTTATAGCCCCCCATACATTTCACCCCTTTAGTAGAAGCCCTGCTATAGTTAATATGAGCCGGTTCATATAGTATTTTATGCTCTATCAAGGTCATGTGTCACAGGCTTACCGCTTTTTCTTATATTATCAACTAAGCAAAGGATATCTGCACCATCCATCGACTACCATCCATATACTATGAAGAGTAGCAGCTTTAGGTGTCGTTTTCACAGTCTTCCACCGCTTCACGCAACTCACCTCATTGATGACAAATATTTATTTTGTGGCAACAGGTCTTTTTATGATATAAGTAACACCAGACTAATTTCTAACATATAGTATTTTAAGGGGATGTGAATGTTTTAAAATATCAATTTGGTAAGTATACTAGATTTTTTATATAACCAAAAATATGCTTTAAAATTATCCATCTGCAGTATTATCATTTTAATGTAAAGAGGTGAAAAAGGAATGTCTTTCAATGATCTAATTGTTAATGGAGGTTTTGAAACTGGTCTTCTCTCTCCATGGTTAGCCTCCAACGCATTTGTAACCCCACAATTCAGTCACTCAGGCTTTTATTCTGCTAGATTGATTGGTGGCAATGTGAATAGCTTTATATCACAATTTGTTCCAGTCAATGAAGGGGAAGCCCTTCAATTTTTTGTATCGTTAGCTAAAGTCGGGGTTGCACCTAGTCCACTCATATCGATTTCAATTTCTTTTTATGATGGAGCATTCAACTTTCTTGGTACCGGTCTAATCATCAGTGTTGTTTCTAGTCGTCTGCCAAACGTTAATGACAGCATATGGCTGGAAATCTATGATACAACCTCTGTAGCCCCACTGGGAACAACTCAGGCGCTTGTTACTATTAACAAGCTTCCACTTGCGGGCAGTGCTGATATAGTCGTAGATGATGTGTCATTACTAGAAGTTGAAGGTGGAGAAATTGGTCCTACTGGTCCTGAAGGTCCTACTGGTCCTACTGGTCCTACTGGTCCTGCTGGTCCTGCTGGCGCTACTGGTCCTGAAGGTCCTACTGGCCCTGCTGGTCCTACTGGTCCTGAAGGTCCTACTGGCCCTGCTGGTCCTACTGGTCCTGAAGGTCCTACTGGCCCTGCTGGTCCTACTGGTCCTGAAGGTCCTACTGGTGCTACTGGCCCTGCTGGTGCTACCGGTGCGACTGGTGCTACTGGCGCTACTGGTGCTACTGGCCCTGCTGGTGCTACTGGCGCTACCGGTGCTACTGGCCCTGCTGGTGCTACTGGCGCGACTGGTGCTACTGGCGCGACTGGTGCTACTGGTGCTACTGGTGCTACTGGTGCTACCGGCGCTACTGGCGCGACTGGTGCTACTGGTGCTACTGGCGCGACTGGTGCTACTGGCGCGACTGGTGCTACTGGCGCGACTGGTGCTACCGGTGCGACTGGTGCTACCGGCGCGACTGGTGCTACCGGCGCGACTGGTGCTACT
>JAHDLO010000020.1 GCA_018432235.1 Clostridiaceae bacterium
CCTGCCTTACAAGCAGGGGGTCACAGGTTCGATCCCTGTTGTGCCCACCATAAAACAAATGGCCCGGTAGTTCAGTTGGTTAGAATGCCAGCCTGTCACGCTGGAGGTCGACGGTTCGAGCCCGTTCCGGGTCGCCATTTTTGTAGTAATGAATAATGTGAAGACATTATTCATTACTATTTATAAGCACTTTATATTTTGTACTAGCTTCACAATTATATTTTGGAGGGATTCCCGAGCGGCCAAAGGGGGCAGACTGTAAATCTGTTGTCAGCGACTTCGAAGGTTCGAATCCTTCTCCCTCCACCATTTAATATAACATGCGGGTGTGGCGGAATTGGCAGACGCACTAGACTTAGGATCTAGCGGGCAACCGTGGGGGTTCAAATCCCTCTACCCGCACCACATTTTGTGATCTATTAGCTCAGTCGGTAGAGCACCTGACTTTTAATCAGGGTGTCCCGCGTTCGAGTCGCGGATGGATCACCAACTTGCCCAGATAGCTCAGTCGGTAGAGCAGGGGACTGAAAATCCCCGTGTCGGTGGTTCGATTCCGCCTCTGGGCACCATAACCTTCAGCCGGAAGTATTACTTATACTTCCGGCTTTTATAGTTGGCTCTTTGTCAATAGTTGGGGTGGATATTCTCAGAAATATCTGCCCTTTACTTATGCTGTTGACATTATAGATATGGGTGTTAATAATATTCCATTTATTTTACAGATAATTAAGAGGAGTGAGAAAAGGTACTAATCAAGAATGTCATCTAGTATAATGGTTATTTTAAAATAGATTAGATAAATATAGGTTGGACACAATTAGAAATAGTGAGAAACAATAAATAAAAGACTTTAGAAAGAGATTTCCTAAAACAAATACAATATCTTTGAGAAGAGTGTCCAAAGATTGATTATTATGATAATATATAATTGGTATATATTATTGAATGGAGGTTTGTTATGCCGACAATAGAAGGGTTTAGTGTTAAAAACTATGGAGTCCTAAAGGATATAACGATAGGTCGTGTTATCTCTGATAAGTCTCAAAAGCCACTGACTCAACTTGTAACAATAATTGGTAAGAATGGAACGGGAAAGAGTACTCTAATTGATGCTTTTGGATTTTTGGCAGACTGTTTGAAGTCTGGTGTTGAAGAAGCATGTTATGGCAATGAGCGTAGAGGATATCAAAGCTTACTGTCAAAGGGTTCTAGTGGGCCTATTGAATTTGAGATAACTTATCGTGAAATTAATAATAGCCGTCCTATAACATATAATTTGGTTATATCTGCTGATCAAATAGGTAGACCATATATTAGCCATGAGCGTCTTCGTCAGCGAAGAAAAGGTGAAAAACGCGGATGGCCATATTCTTTTCTAAATATTACAGATGGCAAGGGAAATGCTTGGGCAGGAGATATGCTCGAAGGCGATGAAGGAGCAACAACAACTCCGATTCAACTGTCAGATTTAAATATGCCAGCAATAACTACTTTAGGCTCATTAAAGGAGCATCCTCGTATTACTCAGTTTAGGAACTTTATTCAAGGTTGGTATTTATGTTATTTTATGCCTAATGCGGCAAGAGACTTACCGTTAGCTGGACCCCAAAAACACCTTAATAAAACAGGAAGCAATCTCTCAAATGTATTGCAGTATATGGAACAAATCAAGGGAAAAAGACACATGCAATCAATTTTAGATGGAATTACAAAGCGGATTTCTGGCATAGAAAAAATTTATACTCAAAGAACTGCGGATAATAGACTTTTACTTTGTTTTGACGAAATAGGATTTTCAGAACCACATTTTGTTCAAAAAATGTCAGATGGAACGATAAAATTAGTTGCTTATTTAGTTTTGTTAGAGGATCCTGAACTGGCACCACTAGTGTGTATTGAGGAACCTGAAAATGGTCTGTATCACAATCTTTTAACAGTTTTGGCTAAAGAACTAAAAGAAAAGGTTGATAACAGGTCGAAAAGTCAAATGTTTATTACCACGCATAGTCCTTATTTTGTTAACGCTTTGTCTCCAGAAGAAGTATGGATATTAGAAAAAGATGACAGCGGCTTCTCAGTCATAAGAAGAGCAAGTGATATGGAGCTAGTTAAGAATCTTGCAAAAGAAATACCGCTAGGTGACTTATGGTATAGTAACTATCTTGAGCGGAGGTAGCTTATGCATACTCATTTTGACATTTTTATAGAAGATATATCAGGGAAATATTTAGTAGAGATATTGTTGGACAGGTTACTTCCGCAAGAAGGATACTCGTATAGGGTACATTCATATAAAGGATGTGGAAAGCTTCCTGCTAACCAAACATCAGCATTGGAGATAAGGACAAGCACTCTTCTTAATAATGTACCTAGATTAATAAATGGGTTTGTTAATACATATAAGAACCTATCCGATTACAAAGCAGTATTTGTAATTGTAACAGACTGTGATAACCGAGTTTGTGCAGACTTTAAGACGCAAATACTGACAACTATAAATAGTTATTCTTCTATTTCTACAGAAAATATTATTGTCTCAATTGCAATAGAAGAAATGGAGGCATGGCTGCTTGGAGATTTTCAGGCTATTCCTAAGGCTAGTCAGAAGGAATATTCAACATATATGCAGGATTCTATTTGCGGCACATGGGAAAAGTTGGCAAAGGTAATAGATGATAAATTTTACAATAAAAAATTGAAGGATGCGCCCTTTTATGTTGTTGGAGAAAAGAAATGCGAGTGGGCGATTAATATTGCTCCTCATATGAACATAGGCAGTAATACATCTCCGAGCTTTAATTACTTTCTAAAAAAAATCCTATCATATGTAAGTTAATAAAATATTCTAATTATAGGCCTCGTACATGCAACACGATATTGAACGGGGCTTTGATAGTTAAGAGCATACGCAGGTCTGTAGTTATTAAAATAATATACATGCTTTCTAATCCATTTATAGATATCATCCATTTCCCATAATTTATAATCTACCTTCAATTCTGTCTTTATCCAGCTGTTGATGGAACGATTATTGGATTATCAGTAGGAGTTCCTATTCGAGATATTGAACGAATTAAGTTATAATACTTATGAGCCTCTTTTCATAAACCTTTCCTTTATGTTTAATTGTAGTCATATCAGATGCGACAATTTCCAATGGTCTGCTTGTATTCCATAACCCGTTGATTTTATTAGGATATATATATGGTGTTCTTGACCTGTTTCTCGTATTTATAGTGCTTTGCCGTAGACTTGATTTGAGCAAACTTACAACACTTATGAGCAAGGTCGTCCGAAAAGATCCAACCAGTTTATTTCCTGCTTTAATAAAATAAGTTTCAAAAGCTCTAATTCAGAAAGAGATTTACTTGCGTGCAAAGATGCAAAATGATTACCAGTTTTATTCTTTGGAATCAAACCATCTTCACCCTCATTCTGGTACTTATTTATCCAAGTCCACAACATACCTGAAGAAATACCTCTTCTTTTGAAAGAGATCTGCGCCCAATTCCTTCATCAAAATATCTTATAACGATTCGTAGTTTTTTTCTTGAGTACAATTCCTATTATTCCCACCCTTTGGTCTTCCCATTGGTTTCATACCCTTTCCAAAGATTATAGCAAAAAAGTAGACATGATTTTTTTCATGTCTACTTTAAGTTTACAATTCAATTTTAAGAAGGCTTTATATATTGCCCAAACAGGTAATACTTATTTTATTGTAAAGAAGATATTATAAAAGGCCCTCGATGGAATAAATTAAGAAAAAAATGGTAATTATTATAGATAATAACTTTAAAGGAAGTGGGATCAATGGAGGAAGCAGTTAGCAGCGGGAAAATGATAACTATAGAGGCAGCGTTGAAAATGCCTGCGACAGATGTGGCGTACAATTATAGGGAGTATATTAACCCATATTTTGTGTCTTTGCTGAAGCTTTTAGGCTTGAACCAGCAATTCATAAGAGCAGAGGGCACTAAGCTATGGGATATAGACAATGTAAGCTATACAGATTTCTTAGGGGCCTACGGCGCAATCAATTTAGGGCATAATCATAAAGGCGTTATAAATAAGCTAACTAAGGTATTTCATTTACCGAATTTACTTCAAACAGCAATACATCCTTTATCAGCTGCCCTAGCTCAAAATCTCTCTATATTAACACCCGGAGATTTAAAATATAGCTTTTTCTGTAATAGTGGGGCAGAAGCAGTGGAGGGTGCCTTAAAGCTAGCCAAGATTGCCACAGGCAAATCCAGGATTGTATATTGCAGAGGCTCCTTTCATGGCAAATCACTAGGCGCTCTTTCAATAACGGGAAGGGATAAATACAAAAAATACTTTGGACCAATGGTGCCAATGGCGGAGGAAATAAGCTTTGGGTCAATAGATGAGCTGACAGCGGTCCTAAAAAAATATAACGATATTGCAGCCTTTATATTAGAACCGATACAGGGAGAGGGAGGCATTATAGTTCCGCCTCAAGGCTATCTTAGGGATGTCAGAGAGGCTTGTAGCAAGCATCAGGTATTGCTAATTATGGACGAGGTTCAGACTGGCTTTGGCAGGACAGGCAGATGGTTTGCATGTCAAGAGGAGAACGTAGTACCCGACATCATGTGTATGGCGAAATCATTGGGTGGCGGCATAATGCCTATTGGTGCCTATATAGCCACTGAGGCGGTTTGGCGAAAAGGGTATGGCAGCATCGACAAATGCCTTTTACACACCTCCACCTTTGGTGGCAATACCTTTGCAGCTGCTGCAGCCCTAGCAACTTTAGAAATAATGCAGCAGGAGGAACTGCCAGAGAAGGCCCATGAAAAGGGAGCGTACTTCTTTGCTAAACTAAAGACGCTTCAGGAAAAGTACCCCTTGCTAAAGGAAGTAAGAGGAAAAGGACTAATGATTGGTCTTGAATTTGCTGAAGTTAAAAATCCGATAATTCAAAGGGTCCTTTCAAATTCAAATAGCGAAACCTTAAATGAGTACATTGGCGGCATGATTGCTTCGGAGCTGGCCAACGGCTATCAAATCATAACGGCCTATACCTTAAATAATCCAAATGTTATAAGAGTGGAGCCACCGTTAATAATAAGCTATGAGGAAATAGACTATTTTGTCGGCTCACTTGAAAAGATATTAGTTAAAAAGCTCAGTCTATCCGGCATGGTAATGTCAACTACCAAAAATCTATTAAAGGTACTACATAAAAATTAGGGGGTATAGAATGGAAAAGTTTGCGTTTTTAATTCATCCAATAGAGCTTGAGGATATATATAGAAAGTACAAGCAGCTTAGAATTCTGCCGGATACCATTGTTGAAGCGTTGACCTCCAGGCTTTCACCCTCAATAGTGTCTAGTATTGATAATGTTGTAGGCAATGATAGCACAGCGGAAGGTCTGTTTGTAGGCGTTCCAATGACCTCCAGAATGATGATGAAGTTTCCGCTTGAAAGGGTGCTTAAGAAAATAATACAGGCAGGAAAAATTGCTGAAGCTGAGGGTGCAAAGATATTGGGACTTGGCGCATATACTTCTGTTGTCGGCGATGCGGGGATTACAATTGCCAATAATCTAAATATCGCCGTAACCACAGGTAACACTTATACGGTAGCAGCAGCTTTGGAGGGTGTAGAGGAAGCCTGCAGACTGCTGAATAAGCGCATAACGGAGTGTGAAGCAGCAGTGGTCGGCGCAAATGGTTCTATCGGAAAGGTCTGCTCAGAGATAATTTTAAGACAGGTGAATGTTTTAAATCTGGTGGGCAAGGATATGGACAAGCTGGAGGAGCTGAAGCTTCAATTGTTGAGTCGATACCCTGATAAGGATATACGTACAAGCATATCCATAGAGAAGGGAATTCACAATGCAGATGTCGTCATAACCGTTACCAGCAGTATTAATGACGTTATTAAGCCAGAATATATTAAAATCGGAGCAGTAGTATGTGATGTTGCAAGACCAAGGGATGTGGCAAAAGCTGTTCAAGATAAGCGAAAGGATGTGCTGGTAATAGAGGGTGGTGTCATTGAGGTGCCAAAGGGGCTAAACTTCAATTTCAATTATGGATTTCCCGAGGGATTAACCTATGCCTGCATGGCTGAGACAATGATTTTAGCGTTAGAGAAACGCTATGAAAATTTTAGCCTTGGCAGAGAAATGGAGGTTGAGAAGGTTGATGAAATCAGAGGGCTTGCCCATAAGCATGGTTTCAAGCTGGCGGGGCTAAGGAGTTTTGAGCGAGTTATCAATCAAGCCCATATCGATGGCGTGCTACAGGAAATAGAAAAATTAGAGGGTAGGGCAATGAAATTTTATTAGATAGAGAAGGGCAGTCTTCAATAAGTTAGAAGTTATTTCTTAGTCTTATGATACCCAATTAAATGATATTCAGGGCTGATGGTAGTCAATGATATTCTAATTTATTGGATTTCTCCTGAAGGACAACCAACTAGGCAACAGGGGAGATGCATGTAGCTTTAAAACGCTAATCTGCAGGCAATGCGAAATGGTATCAATTTCAGAAAAAAATATAAGCCATAATATAGAAAACAATAGAGCCATGATTATAGAATCATGGCTCAAAATATTATTTGCTAACAAACACCAGTGCATTTGTCTTTTCATCGGAATGCTCGTTTAGATTACTTGCTTTTCAGTTCCATCCTTTTCATTCTCCATTTTCATAATTGCTCTTATGGTAAGAGGTAATGTAAATAGGTTGATAAAGCCCTCAGCATCCTTTTGATTGTAAACATCATCCTCACCGAAGGTAACAAAGGCTTCGTTATATAAAGAATAAGGAGATGCAGAGCCTACAGCTGCACAGGTTCCCTTATATAGCTTAAGCTTAACTACACCGGTAACATATTCCTGAGTGCTGTCTACAAACTTGTCTAAAGCGTCCTTTAAAGGAGTAAACCAAAGACCGTCGTAGACCAATTGTGCATATTTTTCAGAAACAGTCTTTTTAAAATTAAGGGTTGCTCTGTCGAGGGTAAGCTTTTCTAGCGCTTTGTGAGCTGCGAATAATATAGTTCCACCTGGAGTTTCATAAACACCACGAGATTTCATACCTACAAGACGATTTTCAATAATATCAATGACTCCGACACCATTTGCACCACCAATGTCATTTAGCTTGTAGATCATTTCTACAGGTGTGCATTTTACACCATCAATAGCAATAGGAACACCCTTGTCAAAGGCAATTTCAACATAGGTCGGCTTGTCAGGTGCATTTTCTGGTGCCACAGACATTTTATAAATGCTGTTATCATGTTGATTCCAAGGGTTCTCAAGATTACCACCCTCATGGCTTAAATGCCAGATATTTTGGTCTCGACTATAAATATCCTTCTTGGTGACAGGAATAGGGATATTGTTTTTAACCGCATAATCAATACAGTCTTCGCGGGATTTTAAGCTCCATATTCTCCATGGCGCTATAATCTTAATGGATGGATTGAGGGCCTTTATAGTGGCTTCAAAACGCACCTGATCATTACCTTTACCTGTGGCCCCATGGGCTATAGCAACGGCACCCTCCTTTTCTGCGATTTCAACTAGTTTTTTCGCAATCAAGGGTCTTGCGAAGGAGGTTCCTAATAAATAGTCATCCTCATAAACTGCACTTGCCTTCAATGTAGGAAAAATATAATCCTTTACGAACTCATCCTTAACATCCAGCACATATGCCTTTACAGCTCCTGTAGAAAGGGCCTTTTCCTTAACAGCAGAAAAATCCTCCTGTTGACCAACATCTACACATACCGCAATTACCTCGTAGGAATATTCATTTTCCAACCATTTTAGTATAACAGAGGTGTCAAGGCCTCCTGAGTAAGCTAAAACAACTTTATCCTTCTTTATCATAACAATCGCCTCCGAATATCAATCTTATAGATATTATTATAAGGCTTAATGTATAAATATTCAAGAGTTATTTTAAATATCTATTAAAAATATTAAAATGCTATTACACAGCCATTATATAGGGTAAAGGCTTCAAATTACAAAGAGAGAGTTTAAAAATCAGACAATTTAGAAAATAATTATACTATATTCTATACATATAAAAATATAATCCTTCTGTTAGTAACTATTCATAAATATACATACAGTTGTTGGTTTTTTTTGTGAGTTATAGACTCACATGTTTTTGGTGTAAACAAATAAAAATCAGAACATACAATAATAGTAGTCAAGATGGGAGGAGATTCATTATGGCGGCTAAAACGAATAAGAGAACAAGCCTGTTATTCTTCTTTATATTGCTGGCAATAATACTTATGAAAAGCGGATTATTTAGTAAAGATAATAGCGATTTGTTATTTTTTTACTTAATTTTAGTCCTGCTGTTTAGCTGGTTTTATAAATGATAACATATTGACAAATTAAATATATCGACAATTCAACGATTAGATAAGTTATTTGAAAGTATGTCCATAAAAAAAACCTGACTACGAAAGAGTATCAGGTTTTTTTATGTTAAATATCGTTTTTTAATTAACCCTGCTGCTTATTTATGTTAAAAAATACCAGAATTTAAGCTGCAACAGTATAAATTCTGTGTTGTTTTGATACAACTGTTCAATTATGGAATAGGCACTGCGCCATACTCGAACAGTTTATAATTGTGGAATTTTTATCAAATTATAGAAAATTCTGAATAATCATTTAAATAAAAACGTTTTCAATCTTTATTAATCAAATTATACCATGTTGGCATAGTAATTGCTCTATATATTTGTACAAATTATAAAGGGGGATTTAAAAATGTCAAATCAAGTATACTCATATTTTATGCCAACGGTAAACCTCATGGGTCCGGGAGCAATTAAAGAGGTAGGTCCTCAAGCTAAGGGACTTGGTGCAACTAAGGCGCTTATAGTAACTGACGTTGGTCTTAAGCAACTGGGGTTTGCTGATGAAGTTAAGGGACTACTTGAGGAAGCAGGAGTTCCTGCGGTAATATTTGACGGAGCACAGCCAAATCCAACCGACTTGAATGTTGAGGCCGGGCTAAAGATACTTAACAGTGAAAAGTGTGATATCATCATATCCTTAGGTGGGGGCTCATCCCATGACTGTGCAAAGGGCATCGGTATCGTTGCTGGTAACGGTGGAAACATAAGAGATTATGCAGGAATCAATATGAGCACAAAGCCTATGACGCCACTGATTGCCATCAACACTACAGCTGGTACAGCAAGTGAAATGACTAGATTCTGTATTATCACTAATACCTCCACAAAGGTAAAAATGGCTATCGTAGACTGGAGATGTACAGCTTCTGTATCCATTAATGACCCATTGACAATGATTAAGAAGCCTGCTGCTTTAACTGCAGCAACAGGTATGGATGCCTTAACCCATGCAGTAGAGGCATATGTTTCTACAATTGCTACCCCTGTAACTGATTCAGCAGCCTTGATGGCTATTAAATTAATCTCTGAGAACTTAAGAAATGCAGTTGCAAATGGCGAAAACTTCGAGGCAAGAAATAACATGGCCTATGCACAATTCCTTGCAGGTATGGCATTTAATAATGCAAGCTTAGGTTATGTTCATGCTATGGCTCACCAATTAGGCGGCTTCTATGACCTGCCTCATGGCGTATGTAATGCGATTCTATTGCCACATGTTGAGCGATTCAACCTGATCAGTAACCCTAAGAGATTAGCTGATATAGCTGTTGCTATGGGAGAAAAAGTTGATCATCTATCAACCAGAGATGCTGCTGAGGTTGCATTGAATGCCATCGTCAGATTATCTGAGGACATCGGAATCCCAGCAGGCTTAACAGAGCTTGGGGTTAAAGAAGAGGATTTAAAAATAATGGCTGAAAATGCGATGAAGGATGCATGTAGCTTCACTAATCCAAGAAAGGCAAAGCTTGACGATGTAATTCAAATATTCAAAAACGCTCTATAATCATAAATTCAAAGTTTACTCTCTGCCCAGAGAAAACGATAAGGTTAAGTCCGCTGCGAGGCTATGCAGCGGACTTAATTTTAATCCTTTTTACGTGGGCGAATTCTGTTTATTACCTTACGAACCCCTTCAATATTCATGGCGATTTCCTTTGCCAGCTCCACCTCGGCAGGGTTATTGAGATAGCCGGATAGGTTAACAATGCCACCATCGACATCTCGATGGATATCCTTATAGCTAAGCTCTGTTTTGCTGAGCTCCTGCAGAATCTTGTTGCTTATGAAGGTATCGTCATATTTACCGGAGGAGGCTAGATTGGTATTGTTTACGACATTTTTAACCCCACGGATTCTAGAGGCAAGGTTCATGGCAATATTCGCTTCCATTAGGGTGTCAACATGGCCTAGTATGCTGACAACACCGTCGTTGACTTTCACACCTAGACCAGTTATGGTGTCGTTGTTTTCGTATTCAGCTAATGTGCTGCGGACCTCTTTTTCTATATGCTTGTCAGTGAAATTACCATCCATTGCCACTGTGATTTTATTTTCTACACCTCGAACCCCCGATGTATTGACAGCAACTTCCTCAGCGTACTGCTTTTCAGTAAGCACGTCGACAATTCCAGACATATGAACAAAGCCATCTCTGCAGAAGAGATTAATATCCATTGCACTTTCCTGCATTGCTTCGTGAAGCTTCTCCTTTATGACATCGGTAATCCTTTCGTCGTCTGATAATACACCGGCTTGGTAATGGCTATCGGTTTTCCTTTTGGTCATAAGCTTCTCACCTTTCTTATTAAACTATGGTATTATTTTTTCTAAAAAACAAATAAATATGTTTCGGAGAGAAGCTTTTATTTAATCTGAAAAATTTTGCACATATAAAACATCATTAATAACGAAAATAATAAAAAGATTTTGAAATAATTATAAATACTTCCATTTAACCTATTAAAGTTATTGTAGTTATGTAGTAGAATAGAATTGATATATCATAAATTTACCATATAACAGCAAATTCATGGTAGTTTAAGGAAAAAATGGTATTTAAGACCCACGAAAAAAATTTTTTTTCAGAAGGTTTTATCAATGCCTTATGGAAATATACTCATAAATAAGTCTTTGCTTTAATTATAGTCTACTAATAGATTGATTCTTTCATAATATTACTGATAAGAGGTGTTTACTGTGCAACAACTAATTGATTTGTTCAGCAGCATAGGTTTAAAGGATTTAATTGATATGGCTATAGTCGCCTTTGTATTTTATAAGCTCTACACTCTGATTAGAGAGACCAGGGCGGAACAGCTGATAAAGGGTATCGTGGTGTTGTTAATTGCTACTCAAGCCAGCGAATGGCTTCAGCTTCACGTTATTAGCTGGATTTTGAGAAATACCATTCAAGTAGGACTTATTGCGCTTTTAATCGTATTCCAGCCAGAGCTTAGAAGGGCTCTGGAGTATATAGGCAGAACCAAATTCCTAACAAAATCAATTATAGATATAGAGGATGAAGAAATACGCTTTGCAGTTAATGAAATTGTTGAGGCGATGGGCTCTTTGTCCAGACAAAAAATTGGTGCATTATTGGTAATATTAAACGAAACAGGACTTAATGAGGTTTTGGAAACCGGTACCCTTATCAATGGGAAGGTTTCAAGAGGGCTACTGATAAACATCTTTATTCCCAACACGCCCCTACACGATGGAGCGGCTGTTATTAGGAAGGATGAGATATTAGCGGCAGGCTGTCTATTGCCTCTGACGGAGAATCAGAACCTTAGCAAGGAGCTTGGGACTAGGCATAGGGCAGGAATTGGGATTTCCGAAAGGTCCGATGCCATTGCAATTATAGTGTCAGAGGAAACTGGGGCCATTTCGATAGCTGAAAATGGCAAAATAAAGAGGTTTTTAGATACAGATACGCTTAAGAATCATCTGTTTAAAATGTATAAATCTACTGAAGATACGCAGTGGCAGTTCTTCAAATGGAAATGGAGGCAAAAGGATGAATAGTTTTTTTACAAGAAACGTAACAGCAAAGGTTCTATCAATTCTTTTTGCTTTGGTTCTTTGGATTTATGTTATGAGCGAAATCAATCCAAGGACCACAAAGCCTGAATCAAATATTCCTGTGCAGCTAATTGGGGTGGAGGATATAAGGAAGTTGGATCTGGTTATAGAGGGAAGTGACAGCTTTACTATAAATGTGAAGCTTACAGGTAGAAGAGATGAGGTATATAAGGTTGCAAGAGGTGAAATTAAGGCTGTAGCCGATATCCGCGGCTATAGAGTGGGCACAAATAATATTCCGGTAGAGGTAACTGCACCACCGGGCATAGAGATAGACTATTCACCTAAATACATCAAGGTAGAGCTGGAGGAAATCGTAAAAAGGCAGAAGGAGGTAAGTCTTGATATAACAGGTGCGCCGCCTGAAGGTTATGTACTAGGGGAAGCTGAGTTTAAGCCGACTTTAGTGATGGTGGAGGGGCCTGAAAGCAGTGTTAACAGTATAGAGAGAATTGCTGCAAAGCTAGAGGTGCTTCAGGATACCGTAAATATATCTGCCAGTCTCCCATTAAAGGCGTACAATAGTAGAGGCGTAGAGGTAACAAATGTTGATATTGTGAGTCCATATATCGATGTTATATTACCAATATATCGCTTGAATGCCATACCGGTTAAGCCACAGCTGGAGGTTACAGCTCAGGAGGGCTACGAAATTTCCGAAGTAACGGTTCTGCCACAGGAGGTAAGCCTGAAGGGTCCCGATGAACTGGTGAGTCCGCTTACAGAGGTAACAACCGAAGCTATAATAAGAGAGGACGTTACTGAGGACTTTGAAGTTACAGTACCTTTAATCCTTCCTGAGGGTGTTGAAGTGGTTGGGGAGTCAAATGTACGAGTTAAGTTTACAGTGAATAGGATAACAGAGCAAATTTACAGCATCACAAGTGAAAATATCGTATTTACAAATGTCAGAAGAGGCCATACCGTGAATAAAGCCACCCTGCCGGAGGTTATAGAGGTGAGGCTTGTAGGGCCGGAAGCTGTTGTGCAGGAAATAAGTCTGGGGGATATACAGCTGGTGGCGGATTTAAGGGATATGGAGACAGGGCAGCATAATGCTATACTGAAAGCCTCGATACCTTCTATTGAAGAGGAGCTTCTAAAGGAAATAACTGTTAATCCTAGCCAGGTGACGATTAGAGTTGAGACGAATAACTAAATCTATTTTTATAAATAAGATAGAGGTGAAAAAGTGAAAAAGGAACTAGATGTAATACTAAGCACCACAAATGATGCAATGATCGCAGTCGATATAGAGGGAAGAATAACACTTTTTAACCGAGCAGCAGAGAAAATAACTGGATTTCAGGAGTCAGCAGTGTTGGGAAGACATATCGAAGAAGTAGTGCGCAGCACTCGGTTGCCCTACATACTTAAAACGGGGGAGTCCGAGCTGAACCAGAAGCAGCCATTGGGAAACACCGTTATTATAACCAGTAGAATGCCAGTTAAGGATGAGCAGGGTGTTGTTACTGGTGCTGTGGCAATTTTTAGAGACATCAGTGAGATATTGGATTTAACCCACGAAATATATAAGCTTAAGGAAGTGCAGAGTATGCTGGAGGCAATATTCAATTCAACCCAGGACGCCATAAGCGTATGCGATGAAAAGGGAATCCATGTCCTGATAAACCCTGCATATACCAGGCTGACGGGCCTTAGTCAAAAGGAGATCATCGGAAAGCCGGCACCGGTAGATATTGCTGAAGGTGAAAGCATCCATATGCAGGTGATAAGCTCAAAGCTCCCAGTAAAAAATGCCAGAATGAAGGTTGGCCCCCATGGCAAGGAGGTTGTGGCAGATGCTGCACCCATCATTGTTGATGGAGAGCTAAAGGGCAGCGTAGGTGTACTGCACGACCTTACAGAGATAAAAAAGCTGAACAATGAACTGATGCAGGCAAAGCAAATCATCAGAAAGCTGGAGGCAAAATATACAATAGAAGATATCATAGCTAAGGATAACGGCATGCTGGCGGCTATAGATAAGGCCCGACAGGCAGCCATTACTCCGGCAACCGTCCTTTTGCGGGGCGAGAGTGGAACCGGTAAGGAGCTATTTGCCCATGCCATACACAATCTATCCGTTAGAAAGTACAACCAATTTGTCAGGGTTAATTGTGCCGCCATAAGTGAGAGCCTTCTGGAGAGTGAGCTCTTCGGATACGAGGAGGGGGCCTTTACAGGCGCCAGAAAGGGTGGGAAAATCGGATTTTTTGAAGAAGGACATGGTGGAACAATATTTCTGGATGAAATAGGAGAGATACCAATAAGCACACAGGCAAAGCTTTTAAGGGTGCTGCAGGAGCGGGAAATCGTCAGGGTAGGCGGAACGACGCCAATAGGTATCGATGTTAGAGTTATTGCCGCCACCAATATATCTCTTGAACAGGCGATCGAAAAGGGTAAATTTAGAGAGGATTTGTATTATAGATTGAATGTAATACCAATTGAGATACCTCCCTTGAGAAAAAGGAAAAAGGATCTTTATCCTTTAGTTATTCATTTGATAAAGAAATTTAATCAGGAATACGGTCGTAAGGTGGCGGATATTTCACCAGAGGGACTTCAACGGTTGACCAGCTACGATTGGCCCGGTAATGTGAGAGAGCTGCAAAACTATATAGGTAGGGCGATAATCAATATGAAGTACTATGAAACGGTGATTTCTATTGAGCACCTACCTAAGTTTTTTGATAATGATAAGCAATTTAAGCTGCAGGATAAAGAGCTGGGAGTTGGAGAGCCAGAGGATAATCAAAGCCTAAGGGCACTCATGGATGTATTTGAAAGAGAGATTATAATAAAGAAGCTAAAAAAATATAATGGCAACAGGACAATAGCAGCAAAAGAATTGGGGATTTCAGTAAGAAATCTGTATTATAAAATGGAAAGATACGAAATTGATCAATAAGGTATCAACATGAAAAAAATTGCACAGTGCTGTGCAATTTTTTTCATGCAAAATTTTGCATTAATGAAAATTATCAGGAAAACGTTACCATTTTATTTTTTTCTCATACACATAAACGTTGAAAATCCTAAGGAAGAAATATTGTAGCCATGTACAGGTCTGTTTGGCATGACTTTTGCACTATTATCTTGGTGATCCTTTAGAGATTTTAAGACATCTATGGTAAAATTATAAATTATGCTTGTAAAAATTTATCATATTGTAAAAGATAAATTAAAGATATCACTGTTGAAAGGGTGAAAAAATGAGGGAATTTATATTAGTAATGAATCCTGGCTCCACAACTACTAAGGTGGCTATATTTAAGGGGGAAGAAAATATTCTACAAACCAATCTTAGCCATTCTCCAGAGGAATTAGAAAAATTCTCGAAAATAACTGATCAATATCAGCTTAGAAAAGATATCATACTTGAATGGCTAAAGGCTAATAATTACAGCACCGATCAACTGAAGGCAGTTGTTGGCAGGGGTGGATTATTAAGACCTATGCCGGGTGGTGCCTATAAGGTTACCGATGCTATGATAAAGGACTTAAACAACGCAATTCAAGGGGAGCATGCCTCGAATCTAGGAGGAATACTGGCAAAGGCAATAGCAGATCCTGAGGGTATAGACGCCTATATCGTGGATCCTGTTGCAGTTGACGAGTTTGAGGATGTCGCGAGAATCTCCGGCATGCCTGAAATTGAAAGAAGATCCCTTGGTCATGCCTTAAATATCAAAGCAGTTGGACATCGCGTTGCTGCTAGCATGGGCAAGAAATTTAATGAAGTAAATCTACTGGTTGCTCATCTAGGTGGCGGAATTTCAGTAGCACCAGTAAAAATGGGCAGACTTATTGATTATAATAATGCAAATGAAATGGGACCCTTCTCTCCAGAAAGAGTTGGAGGACTTCCGGTTGGAGACGTTGCAAAGCTTTGCTTCTCTGGGAAATATACAGCAGCTGAGCTTAAGACTAAGCTAAGAGGTAAGGGTGGTATGACAGCCTACCTTGGAACAAACGACGGTAGAGATGTTGAAAAGATGATTGATGCTGGTGATGCCAAGGCGGCTTTAGTATATGATGCAATGGGCTATCAAATAGCAAAGGAAATCGGCGCTATGGCGACAGTTTTACAAGGTAAAATAGATGCTATTGTTCTCACTGGAGGTCTGGCATACTCAAAACGATTAACAAATTACATAGAGGAAAGAGTTGGCTTCATGGCCCCAGTCGTTGTTTACGCTGGCGAAGACGAAATGAAGGCCTTAAATGAAGGTGTTCTAAGAGTTCTTGAGGGTCAAGAGGTTGCAAAGATATATGAAAATGAGGTGAAGATAAATGATTAAGAGCTTTAAGGAAGTAATGGAGATAGCAAGACAAAGAGGACCAAAGACAATATCAGTTGCATGTGCACAGGATTTAGATGTGCTATTAGCGGTTAACAATGCTAAGAAGGAAGGTATTGCAGATGCCATTTTAGTTGGAGATGCAGCTAAAATTTCAGAAATTGCAGCTGAAAACAATATCGATATCACACAATTTCAAATTATAGATATCAAGGATTTAAGTGAAGCATCACTTAAAGCGGTTGAATTAGTGTCAACTGGTAAGGCACACATGGTAATGAAGGGTCTAGTAGATACTTCTATTATACTAAAAGCTGTATTAAATGCAGAGGTTGGTTTAAGAACAGGTAATGCGCTAAGCCACGTTGCAGTATTTGATGTGGCAGGCTATGACAGATTATTCCTAGTAACAGATGCAGCTATGAATATTGCTCCAGACCTAAAAACTAAAAAGCAAATCATTGAAAATGCAGTGCAAGTAGCTCAAGCCTTAGATATTGAAGAGCCAAAGGTTGCAGTTGTATGTGCAAAGGAAAAGGCAGATCCTAAAATGCCAGCCACAATGGACGCTCAAGAGCTAGAAAACATGAACAAAAATGGTGAAATCAAGGGCTGCATGGTTGGTGGACCATTTGCCTTAGATAATGCAATCTCACTAGAGGCTGCTAAGCACAAAGGTATTAATCATCCAGTAGCAGGCTATGCAGATATTTTATTAGCACCAGACATCGAAGGTGGCAATATTCTTTACAAATCAATGGTGTTCTTTGCTAATGCAAAAAATGCAGGTATTATAGTTGGCGCAAAGGCCCCAGTGGTATTAACCTCTAGAGCAGACAGCGATGAAGCAAAGCTATACTCAATAGCATTAGGCGTATTATCTGCAGCTAAATTTTACTAGTAAATAAATTACCATATAGAAAGGTGGATTCACTGTGAGTGAAGTTTTTAGAATATTAACGATTAACCCAGGATCAACATCTACAAAGATTGCAATCTTTGATAACGAGAAGCCTGTTTTTGAAGAGGTTTTAAGACACTCAAACGAAGAAATTGCAAAATATGACACAATCTTTGATCAATATGAATTCAGAAAAAATGTTATCCTAGAGACATTAAATGAAAAGGGTATCAACCTTACAAAGCTTGCAGCAGTAGTAGGCCGTGGTGGTTTATTAAAGCCAATCGCTGGTGGCACCTACAAGGTTGATGAAAACATGCTTAAGGATTTAAAGGTAGGCGTTTTAGGAGAGCATGCATCTAATTTAGGTGGCGCTATAGCTTACGAAATCGCTCAACAACTAAATATTCCTTCCTTCATCGTAGACCCAGTTGTTGTAGATGAAATGGAGGATGTAGCTAGAATCTCTGGTATGCCAGAAATCGATAGAAAAAGTATCTTCCATGCCTTAAACCAAAAGGCAGTTGCAAGAAGAGCCGCTAAAGAGGCTGATAAAAAGTATGATGAAATGAACTTCATCGTTGCTCACTTAGGTGGCGGTATCTCAGTTGGTGCCCATGAGAAGGGTAGAGTAGTAGATGTAAACAACGCATTAGATGGTGAAGGTCCTTTCTCACCAGAAAGATCCGGTGGTTTACCAGTAGGAGATTTAGCTAAGCTTTGCTTCTCTGGAAAATATACTCATGCAGACATCAAGAAGAAAATCAAGGGTAGCGGTGGTTTAGTTGCTTACCTTGGAACAAATGATGGTAGAGATGTAGTTAAAATGATTGAAGAGGGCGACCAAAAAGCAGAATTAGTATATAAGGCTATGGCTTATCAGGTTGCTAAGGATATCGGTAGCTGTGCAACAGTATTAAAGGGTAAGGTGGATGCAATCATCTTAACTGGTGGTATAGCTTATGATAAGATGTTCACTGGCTGGATTAAGGACAGCGTAGGCTTTATCTCAGAGGTTATTGTTTACCCTGGCGAAGACGAAATGATAGCTTTAGCTGAGGGCGGTTTAAGAGTTCTTAGAGGTGAAGAGGAACCAAAACTATACCTATAAAAAAGGTGATGCAAAATGTTAAATGACAACAGAATTCGTATTATAATAGGTCACTATGGCAGCGGCAAGACAGAGTTCTCTGTGAATTATGCTATAAAGCTAGCAGAAGAAAGCAAGAGAAACGTTGCCTTAGCAGACTTAGATGTTATAAATCCATATTTCAGAAGTCGTGAAAAATGGGAGCTACTTGAGACCTATAATATCAATGTGTTATCCAGCTATGTAAAGGGCTCAGGCTCTGATTTGCCTTCTGTATCTGCTGATGTACTGGCACCACTTCAAAATTCAGATTACAATGTTGTACTAGATGTAGGTGGAGACTCAGCAGGAGCTAGAACCCTGGCAAGATACACAGAGTATTTTGTTGAGGGTGAATACGATATGTTCTGTGTTGTCAATGCCAATAGGCCTGAAACCCAGACCTTAGAAGGTGTTCTGGAGCATATTGCAGCAATAGAAAGAACTACAAAAACTAAGGTAACGGGTTTAATAAATAACACCCATTTACTGAGGTTCACAACAATAGAAGACATTTTAAAGGGACAGGAGCTTTGTAAAGAGGTCTCCAGGGTCCTAAATATTCCGATTAAATATACCAGCATAATTCATACCTTGATGGCGGAGGTACCTGATAATATTGAGGGTACCGTCCTACCAATCAAAATGATAATGCGGGAGGATTGGATGTAGCTTTTGCTGGAGGCAGTGGCCGATGAAGGCTTATGATATATTTAAACAATCAAGGAGGGTTGAACGATGGCTAAAAGACAAGGTAGAGTTATTTTTGAAGAGAACCGTTGTAAGGGATGTGAGCTTTGTACAACTGTTTGTCCTGTTAATATCGTGAAAATGAATAAAACAAAGATCAACGTAAAGGGTTACCATCCAGCAACTGTTGACGAGATGGAAAAATGTATTGCCTGTGCAAACTGCGCAACAATCTGTCCTGATGTCGTTATAAAAGTAGAAACAGTAGAAGAATAAGAAAAATTGTAGGGAGGGAATCTGATGGCTAAAGTATTAATGAAGGGTAACGAGGCGATTGGTGCTGCTGCTATAAAGGCTGGCTGTAAATATTTCTTCGGTTATCCAATAACACCACAAAATGAATTACCTGAGTTTATGTCAAGAGAATTACCTAAAATAGGCGGAGCTTTTGTTCAGGCTGAGTCTGAGGTTGCAGCTATAAATATGATTTACGGTGGAGCAGGAACAGGGGCAAGAGTTATGACTTCTTCTTCATCTCCTGGAATCGCATTAAAGCAAGAGGGAATTTCATATATCGCAGGAGCAGAGCTGCCTTGTGTAATCGTTAACATCAGTAGAGGGGGCCCTGGATTAGGTGGTATCCAACCTTCACAGGCTGACTACTTCATGTCTACAAGAGGTGGCGGAAATGGTGACTATAGACATCTATGCTATGCACCAGCTACATTACAAGAGGCAGTTGATTTAACAATAGAAGCCTTCGACGTAGCAGATCAATACAGAACTCCAGTTATCGTTATTGGAGATGGTATGATCGGACAAATGATGGAGCCAGTAGAGTTCAATGAGCCTACAAAGAGAAATCTACCTGAAAAGACTTGGGCAACTACTGGAACTGAGGGCAAGAGAAAGCCTAACATCATCAACTCCTTAGCTCTTGACCCAGCAGAGCTAGAAAAGCATAATATCAAGCTTGATAACAAATATAAAGAAATCGAAGCTAACGAGACTAGATATGAAATGTACAAGACTGAGGATGCTGAAATAGTATTTGTGGCTTATGGTACAACCTCAAGAATTGTTAAAAATACAATTGAAGCGTTAAGAGCAGAAGGTATTAAGGCTGGTTTAATCAGACCAATTACCTTATGGCCATTCCCAAATAAGGCCTTTACAGAAATTCCTGCAGCTAAAGCATTACTTACTGTAGAAATGAGTATGGGTCAAATGATTGACGACGTTAAAATAGCAAATGAGGGAAGATTACCGATTCATTTCTATGGTAGATCAGGTGGTATGATACCATCACCAGAGGAAATCGGAAATAAGGCTAAGGAAGTATTAGGGGGTGTGAAATAATGGCTGAGATTTTCAATAAAACAGAGGGTTTAACCGATAAACAATTTCACTACTGTCCAGGATGTACTCACGGGATTATTCATAGATTAGTTGGTGAAGTATTAGTAGAGCTAGGCGTGCTAGGCAAAACAGTTGGAGTTGCACCTGTTGGCTGTTCAGTTTTAGCTTACGATTATTTCAATTGCGATATGCACGAGGCAGCTCATGGTAGAGCACCAGCAGTTGCTACAGGAATTAAGCGAATTTTACCAGAAAATGTTGTATTCACTTATCAAGGTGACGGGGACTTGGCCTCCATTGGTACAGCAGAGATTATCCATGCTGCCCACAGAGGCGAAAAGTTCACTACAATCTTTGTAAACAACGCCATATACGGTATGACAGGTGGACAAATGGCACCGACTACGCTAATCGGACAAAAGGCAACGACTGCACCCTATGGCAGACAGCAGGCAACAGCAGGTATGCCATTAAGAATGTCAGAGATGCTGGCTACAATTGATGGCGCAGTATTTGTAGAGAGAGTATCTGTACACAATGTTGCAGCCATCAGAAAAGCAAAGAAGGCTATTAAAAAGGCCTTTGAGGTTCAAATAGAGGGTAAAGGCTTTGGTATCGTAGAGGTATTATCAACTTGTCCTACAAACTGGGGTATTTCACCTGTGGATTCATTAAAATGGTTAGAGGAAAACATGATTCCATACTATCCATTAGGAAACTTCCGTACACCAGAGGAGGGGAAATAATATGGCAGCAGAAAAAGTAATATTAGCAGGCTTTGGTGGGCAAGGCGTTATGTCCATGGGGCAGTTATTAACCTATGCAGGTATGATTGAAAACAAAAATGTTTCTTGGTTACCTTCCTATGGTCCAGAAATGCGTGGCGGCACAGCTAACTGTGCAGTTATTGTATCTGATACACCCGTAGGTTCACCTATTATAACCAACGATGCAACAGCAGCAATTGTAATGAACTTGCCATCTCTGGTTAAGTTCGAGGGCAACCTGATCAATGGTGGAAACTTATTAATCAATAGCTCATTAATCACTCAAAAGGCTGAAAGAGAAGATGTTAAGACCTACTATATACCAGCTAATGAAATTGCCGGAGAAATTGGCAACAGCAGAGTCGCCAACATCGTAATGCTGGGTGCATATTTAGAATTAACAAAGGTTGTTACTGTTGATTCAGTTATCGAAGCCCTAAAGAAGGTATTTGGTCCTGACAAGCAGCATTTAGTGCCTTTAAATAAGGAAGCACTAGAGCGTGGTGCAGCTGCAGTAAAATAGAATAAAAAGAAACAGGATGGCCCTTCTCCAGAAATGGAGGAGGGCTTTTTAGCGCAAATTGGGCGTGAGAATAGACCCCTCTATTTTTTAGCATTCTGAAAATACAAGAACATGAATATATATTAATAAAAACAAAGGAGGGACTTCTATGGAGGTAACAGGATACCTGGCGAATATATCGGAAAGACTATCGCGATACTTTGATATTAACCAGAACTTTCTATATAGGGATATGGAATACCAGCTGCAGGCTAGGTCCTTTATTCGGAATGAGAAATATTTAGGCAGCAAAAAGCTGACCCTATATGCCTACGAAAACAATGAGCACTGTCTGGTTAAGCATTATCAGAATATGGATTCTGGAGGATTGAGGTGCTTTTTGGATAACCTAAAGGCGTACACAATGGATAATGTAAAGCCCCATGATGAACATATGCTCAGCATAGTAAATGGTGTTATCTTGATGGAGGCGTTTGATAATGCCGAAATACAAAGGGAGATAGAGACGTATAAATTTTATAAGAGCTTTTCCTTTGGACTGC
Source organism: Clostridiaceae bacterium (assembly GCA_018432235.1). Classification (GTDB taxonomy): domain Bacteria; phylum Bacillota; class Clostridia; order Peptostreptococcales; family Natronincolaceae; genus M1-B18. The sequence continues at coordinate 22,237 of JAHDLO010000020.1, forward strand.
AGGGTTGGGTGTATCAACGGGTGCTGCTGGTGAACCTGAGTTCGGGAGAGGTAATAACGAATAGAAGGGGGCGGGAAGTGGCAAAGTTTTATAAAATAAAAAAATAGAAGGGGGATAATTATGAATGCATTAACCTTGGTTCTGGTCAGTAGTGTCATCTTCATTATCGCCTATGTGACTTATGGGGCATGGCTGGCTAAGCAATGGGGCGTCGATGTAAAGAGAAAAACCCCAGCCCATACAAAGGGTGATGGCGTGGATTATGTTCCTGCAAAGGCACCGGTGCTGTTGGGACATCATTTTGCTTCAATAGCAGGGGCAGGACCAATTGTAGGACCAATAACAGCAGCTATGTTCGGCTGGGTGCCTGTAGTTCTTTGGATCATTGTGGGAGGTATTTTTTTCGGGGGCGTACAGGATTTCGGCTCCTTATTTGCCTCCATACGCCATGATGGAAAGTCCATAGGAGAGGTTATAGAGGTAAATATGGGGAAAAGAGGCAAAAAGCTCTTTGCTATATTTGCATGGCTGACCCTTCTGCTGGTGGTGGCAGCCTTTACAAACATTGTGGCCGATACCTTTGTCAGTGTACCACAGGCAGCTACAGCTTCGGTGTTGTTTATAGCATTAGCTATAGCCTTCGGATTTGCCGTCTACAGAAGAGGCGTTTCTCTTGCATGGGGAAGTGTCATAGGTGTTGTGCTTTTATTTATCTGTATCGCCTTGGGCAATATGTTTCCACTGGCTTTATCAAAGGAAGTTTGGATTGGTATTTTAATGGTTTATATTTTTGTAGCCTCTGTAACACCAGTATGGATTCTATTACAGCCTAGAGATTATCTGAACTCATTTTTATTATATGCAATGATTATAGGTGCTGTATTAGGCTTGTTCATAACCAGACCAACGCTGCAGCTGGAGGCCTTTACCGGCTTCTCGGTAAAGGGGCAGTACCTGTTCCCTATGCTTTTTGTCACCGTTGCCTGCGGTGCCATTTCAGGCTTCCACTCATTGGTGGGCTCAGGCACCTCCTCTAAGCAGCTGGATAGCGAGATGGATGCAAAGGTAGTAGGCTATGGCGGAATGCTGATTGAATGTGTTTTGGCGATTATCGCTATTATTACAGCAGCATATGTTTCAAAGGAAAAATTAGGGGAGCTGGGGGGAGCAATTAATGTTTTCTCTGATGGCATAGGAAACTTTATGCAGAGCTTTGGTATTCCAATATCAGTAGGTAAGCCCTTCGTTGCACTGGCAGTTTCGGCCTTTGCCCTCACCAGCCTGGACACCGCCACAAGGCTTGCACGATTTATCTTCCAGGAATTCTTTGGAGATGCAAAGGCAGAAAAGCAGAGTATACTGACAAATCGTTATGTTTCAACGCTTGTTACAGTCATATTGGGTGGTACACTGTCCATATACGGCTATGCAAAGGTTTGGCCGGTATTCGGATCAGCTAACCAGCTGTTGGCAGCACTGGCATTGTTGGCAGTGGCAGTGTGGCTCAAGCATTCAGGAAAGAACTACAAGATGTTTACAATACCTATGACCTTTATGTTTGTAGTAACAGTGGTGGCGCTTTTCTTCCTGATAAAGACAAATTTTGTAGCAAAAAACTATATTCTTGTTGTATTCCCTGTGCTGCTGTTGGTCTTGGCCTTTGTGCTGGCATATCAGGCAGTGACGGAGCTGACAAAGCCGGCATCGAAACGGCATAATTAGAGCTGGACTTTGGAGGAATACAAAGAAAGGTAAAATGATTAAAAGAAGGATGGGATAATCTCATCCTTTTTTCATGCCTGAAAACTCAAGATTTATCTCAACCTTCAAATGACACATTACACAAGTGGCATTTCTGAATATATGACATATACTGAATAAGTAAAGCGGGCATAATAAAGGATATGCGTTGAGTTTGAAGGACACATATGTTAGAATTAAAAAGATAAGCCATTGGAAGGGAGCACTTTTATATATGGGTAAGCTATTTGGAACAGATGGCGTTAGAGGGATTGCAAACAAGGATTTGACACCGGAGCTGGCCTACAAGCTGGGAAGGATCGGTGCATACGTATTATTAAAGAACAGTAAAAAAGCAAAGGTTATCATAGGAAAGGATACCAGGCTTTCAGGAGATTTATTGGAAAATGCAATGGTGGCAGGATTTTTGTCCATGGGTGTGGATGTAGTGGCCTTAGGGGTAATACCAACACCTGCCGTAGCATATTTAGTGAGACATTTACAGGCAGATTGTGGCGTGATGATTTCAGCTTCCCACAACCCTGCAGAATATAACGGAATAAAATTCTTCAACCATCAGGGCTATAAGCTGCCGGATGAAGTCGAGGATGAGATAGAAGGCTACATACTAGAGGACAAGGACGTTGAGATAAGAGTAACAGGAGCAGACATTGGAGTTTTAACTCCCCTAGGAAATGCCAATCAGCTTTATTCAAGCTATTTGGCCTCCACCATCGAGGGAGACCTTAAGGGGTTAAAAATAGTATTAGACACTGGTAATGGTGCTGCCTATAAAATAGCGGAGGAAATATTTGTAGAGCTGGGCGCAGAGGTGCATATAATAAATAATAAACCAAATGGCGTAAATATCAATTTGCACTGTGGCTCCACCCATCCGGAGGTGCTGCAGGCCGTAGTTAAGGAAATTGGCGCAGATTTGGGCATTACCTTCGATGGAGATGCCGATAGAGCTATTGCCGTCAGCAATGAGGGTCAAATAATAGATGGCGATCATATAATGGCAATATGCAGCAGGAGATTAAAGCGACATAACGTCTTAAAGAAAAACACGCTGGTGGCGACTGTAATGAGCAATATAGGCTTAGATATAGCCATGAAGGAAATGGGCTGCCAAACGGTGAAAACAAGGGTCGGAGACCGATATGTGCTGGAGGAAATGATCAAGGGAAGCTACTCCCTTGGCGGAGAGCAGTCCGGTCATATTATCTTTCTTGACTATAACACCACTGGGGATGGTATACTTACAGCTCTGCAGCTGGTGGCAGCAGTAAAGGAGGAAAGCAAAAGCTTATCGGAGCTTTCAAAAATAATGACCTCCTATCCGCAGGTGCTGGTAAACGCTAAAGTAACAGGCCCCGACAAAAATGCCTATCTAGAAGACGCTGAAATAATGGCGGAGATAAAAAGAATAGAAGAAAAGCTGGCAGGAGAAGGCCGGGTTTTAATCAGACCATCAGGAACAGAGCCGTTGGTACGAGTAATGCTGGAGGGCAAGAATCAGGAGGAGCTAAATATTTTAGCAAATAGCCTTGCCAAACTGATAGAAAATAGATTAAACTAGACTCATGGGGTCAGTTGGCGAAGGCTGACCCCATATAATAAAAATGAAGGAGGTATGTCCATGAAGCAGCATAGAAAACTAAATAGTTTACGAAGCGCCTGGACTTAGATGGTACGGATAATTAATGATCTAAGTTGACGAGGAACAGGGTTTATCGAAAGATTCGGCGGATGCCCTGCGGTGACTCACCACCGACAAAGAGGTAACAAACCTATCAAGTGATTGATAGAACAAGATACTTCGGGTGAGAAGTCTTAAAAGTGAATAAAACACTTCAATAAGGCTAGCATTGCTACGCCTTTTTTGCTGCCTAAAAACAGAGACTTTGTTAGAGGTTTATTAAAAAAGGTTTATTTTGTCATGGAGTTATAAAGTTGTTAAAATCGAGCAATATAATAAAAGAGGCTTGAAAGGAGAATATATTATGTGCGGAGTAGTTGGATATATAGGAGATAAAGAGGCAACATCAATTTTAATAGATGGTTTGGAAAAGCTGGAGTATAGAGGCTATGACTCAGCAGGACTGGCGGTATTTCACGATGGCGGAATCCAGATAAGAAAATATAAGGGAAGACTAAGCATATTGGCGGAAAATATTGCAGAGGAAAATCTCAGCAGTAAATTGGGCATCGGTCATACCAGATGGGCCACCCACGGAGAGCCCTCCGACAGAAATGCCCATCCCCATACCAATGTGGCAGGAAATATCGCCGTCATCCATAACGGGATTATTGAAAACTATATGAAAATTAAGGAATGGCTGATTGAGGAGAAGAAAATTCAGTTTAAGTCTGAAACCGATTCAGAGGTAATCGCCCATCTGATAGATCATTTCTATGAGGGAGATTTGCTGCAGGCGGTTTACAAGGCCATCGATAAAATGGAGGGGGCCTATGCCATTGGCGTTATCTGCAAGGATGAGCCGGATAAAATCGTTGCAGTAAGAAAGGATAGCCCACTGATCGTCGGTATCGGAGAGGGAGAAAACTTCCTTGCTTCAGATATTCCTGCATTATTGAAATATACCAGAGATATGTACCTGATAGAAAATGACGAGGTTGTTCTTCTGACAAAGGATAAGATATCAATTTTCAATGCGCTGGGTCAAGAGGTAAAGCGGGATGTCTTCGAGGTTACCTGGGATGCTCAATCAGCAGAAAAGGAAGGCTACCAGCACTTTATGATAAAGGAAATCCATGAGCAGCCGAAGGGAATCCATGATACCCTTATGAGAAGGCTGGATAAGGATAATAATATTATACTGGATGGTATCAAGCTGACTAAGCAGGACCTTGAGAAAATAAATAAGGTCTATATTGTAGCTTGCGGTACCGCTTATCATGCAGGACTGGTGGGACGCTTTGCTATTGAGAAATTTGCAAAGGTGCCTGTAGAGGTGGATGTTGCATCAGAATTTAGATATAGAGATCCCTTCGTGGATGAAAACACATTATTTATAGCCGTGAGCCAGTCGGGAGAAACCCTAGACACTCTAGCTGCCCTCAGGGAAGCCAAGAGAAAGGGCGCAAGAATAATGTCGATTGTAAACGTGGTAGGCAGCTCTGTAGCCAGAGAATCCCACGACGTATTCTACACCTGGGCTGGGCCGGAAATAGCCGTTGCTTCAACCAAGGCCTATACCACCCAAATGATCGCTATGTACCTGCTGGCATTATATATGGGCAGAACCAAAAACACCATCGATAAGGCATATTACGATCAAACAATAGCAGAGCTGAAGACCATGCCGGATAAGGTTCAGCAAATACTGAATCATGTAGGAGAAATTCAGCAGCTGGCGGATGCTCAATTCAATAATGAAAGTGTATTTTTCATGGGCAGAGGCGTGGACGTCAACGTGGCTCATGAAGGCTCCTTGAAGCTAAAGGAAATCTCCTATATCAATTCCTTTGCTATAGCAGCAGGAGAGCTAAAGCATGGTACCATCGCCTTGATAGAGGACGGCACTTTGGTAGTAGCAGTAGCAACTCAGCATCATCTCTTTGAAAAAATGCTATCCAATATTCAAGAGGTTAGAGCAAGAGGCGCCTATGTGGTGGCAGTGGCTAAGGAGAGCAACAAGGAGGTAGAAAAAACCTCTGATATCGTGATGTATATCCCCGACACAATGGACGAATTGGCACCAGTGTTGAGCATCATACCATTACAGCTACTATCCTACTATATCGCTGTAGCCAGAGGCTGCGATGTCGACAAGCCAAAGAACCTTGCAAAGTCAGTTACTGTCGAATAGGGTATTTCCTGGGCAATAAATCGGGTGTTAGCTTAGATAAAATCGATTAATAAAGGAATTAAAAGATAAAAGTAAAACAATGAACCCCACAGCGGCTAGGTGAAGTAGCGCCTGATTGCTGTGGGGTTTTGTTTGTACAAATATACTTGAATTATCTCAAGAACCAAATAGCTTAATTACAGTGCTTTAAAGGGCATGAATGGATGAAGTTTTTTACGTATATATGCTTGACACAACATAAACGTTTCATTACAATGAAAGTATATTCTTTTAAATGAAAATATTTTCGATTTAATGAAAGGAAATTGATATGGAAGAGACAAAAAACTTTATGTTTAACAAGAATCCGATGTTGGTTCTCTCATATTTATCTAAGAATATTTCAAAGGATAATATTGCTTCGCATATTTCAAGGGATCTTTCTTTAGCTATTGGGAGTGTACATGGAATTTTAAAAGAGTTTGAGAGAGCATGCATTGTTAAAAGTAGACGAGTGGGGAAATCAATACTGTACGAGATTAATAAAGATGAGCCTCTTGTCAAATCCTTTAGAGTGTTTGATAACTTAATAGAACTACGACCTTTAATAGAGATGCTAAAACCTAATACAAGGAAGATTGTATTATTTGGCAGTTGCGCTAAGGGGGAGGATAATTCTGAAAGTGATTTTGACCTTTTAATTGTGGCAGATGAAGCAGAGTATGCTACCATATTAGACAGTATATCTAAGTATGAGATTGACCGTGAGATTAAACCAATTATCTTAGATACTTTTGAGTTTATGGAAATGGAAAGCAATGAACCAGTGTTTTACAAAGAAGTAATTAAAGGAATTGAGTTATGGGAGGTAAGTGATGATAAATAAGTACAAAATTTAAGACAGGGGGGCTGAATATATGAGTGTTGAAGCTAATATGCTCAAGAAAACCATAGCATACTTCGAGGGTGATGTTAAAAGAATCAACCACGCCCTAAAGGTCTATGGCTTTGCCAAGAGCATCGGTGAGCTGGAGGGAATGTCTGAAGAAAAGCTTAGGGTCTTAGAACTGGCAGCCATTTTGCATGATATAGGGATTAAGGAGAGCGAAAGAAAATATGCCTCCTCTGCTGGAAAATATCAAGAGCTGGAGGGTCCTCCAATTGCGAAAGCGCTTTTGCAGGGCTTCGACCTAGCAAATCAGATAGTGGATAGAGTTTGCTATCTAATAGGCAATCATCATAGCTATAGTAAAATAGATGATTTAGATTTTCAAATATTAGTGGAGGCAGACTTTTTGGTGAATATCTTTGAGGATGGTATGACGGAGGATCAGATCGCTTCCATTAGGCGTAAATACTTTAAGACCAGTACAGGCATGGATTATTTGAACAGCCTGTATGGCAGGAGCTAGAAGACGAGTGCCAGTGTTTGCTATTAGAGCTGAGGTATAGCTCGCAAAATGCTTCTGAGCTAGATGGAGGAAGAAGGAATGCTGCAGCTTAAAGACCATAGGATTGTTAAATAAGCTTTATGGAGGTTATTATGAAGAAAAAGCGCTTTAGCCTATTCCTTTTACTAGGTCTTATCCTATTTCTCAGTGGCTGTGGGCATGGGGGAACTGTCATTAGCACTGCGGAATTAAAGCGCCAGATTGAAGAAGAGAATTTTATCTTCTATAGCCTGAATAATGATACAAAGCATTTACAAGAAATTGTAGAGGCCTTGGAGGACAGCTATCTGCCCTTAACCCAGAAGCTGGGGGTGGATTTAAATGAAAAAACAAAGGTATATGTCTACCCCAACGAGGCTTCTCTTAAAAATGCTGTAAACCGGAATTATAAGTTTATGCTGGGATATGCTGGAGATAAGGAAATTCATATAGTATCGCTACTCTCCCTCAGAAGAGGCTACACCAAGAAGGATTTTAAGGCCTTAGCCATACATGAATTTGTGCATGTCTTGGTCAAGGAAATCAATGCTGTTGGCGTACCTCAGTGGCTGGATGAAGGTCTGGCAGCATACGAAGCCCAGCAAATGTACAGTCAATGGACCAGAAGGATAAAGCAAAGTGTAGCTAATGGAACAGTGCCAAGCTTAGACGATTTAAAGTGGCAGTTGTATGAAGTCGATGACGGCTATGCCTTCTCCTATACCATAGTAGAATACATAGTAGCAGAGTACGGCTATGAGAAATTAATTGAGTTAATAAGCTCACCTTATAATTTTAATACCGTACTGGGGGTGGATAAGGTGGTATTTGAGGAAAACTGGAATAGCTTTCTAAAGGAAAGCTATAAATGAGGCTAGATAGAGCTTTAAAAAAGACCGGTTTTTGATAAATGAAATCGACTAATAATTAGAACAGGGTGGTTAGGAAAATGAAGCTTAAAATAAGGAGGCACCGAATGCTGCTTTTAATCATGTGCATACTGGCTTTTTTGATATGGCATAACAACACCATAGTGGTTAGTCATATTACCTATTCAAGCCCCAAGCTGCCGGAAAGCTTTGAGGGCTATCGGATTTTACAGGTTTCAGACTTGCACAATAAGGACTTTCACGGTAGGTTAACCAACAAAATCAAGGAAGCTAAGCCGGATATCATTGTAATTACCGGAGATCTGATCGACCATAGAAAAACCAAGCTGGCGGTGGCGGTGGATTTTGTGGCGGATATCAAAGACATAGCACCCATATACTATGTGACAGGCAACCATGAACAGGCATCTGATGAGCGGGGGCCACTAATGGCGGCACTGGAGGTATTAGGGGTACATATTATGGATAACGAATATAGAGAAATTAGCTTAGGCGATGAGAAAATAGGAATTATGGGAATCCCAGACCCCAGTATACAGCAAAGGCTTGGGGGCTATGATTGGATGGATCAGCACGGGTATGTGCATAGCTGGCTGCTAGAATTGCTTAAGGACGTAGAAACAGACTTTAATATCCTATTATCCCATAGACCGGAGAAATTTGACAGCTACAGGGCAGCAGAAATAGATTTGGTTTTTAGCGGTCATGCCCATGGTGGACAAATCAGAATACCCTTTATCGGCGGTGTTATAGCGCCTCACCAAGGTCTATTTCCCAAGTATACCAGCGGTATGCATACTGATGCAGGAACCTCTATGGTTGTCAGCCGAGGCTTGGGCAATAGCTTATTTCCCTTAAGGGTACTGAATCCCCCTGAGGTGGTTGTTGTTACCCTAAGCAAGGCATAACGTGCCAAGGGGACGTTTTGTTTGTCACGTTATACATGTAAACAGGTATCTTATAGTAAAATAAAGTGCTTGAGCAAATAAACTTTACTATACAATTTAAAGCTGACGCTTAATTCCCGTAGTAACCAGGAGAAAATCCTTGTTCGCTGCGGGAATTGTTTTTTTGATGGTAAAATTGCTGGGGAATCCTGCAATTGTATCTTAATTGCTTTTGTTTCTTAAAGGCATGATTACAACCTAAAATACATCAATTATTTTTTGTATTTTGTATATTTAAAGAGGGGATTTAAGAAATTTATTTTAATGAGACAGAAAACGATTCCAATGAAAACAAGTCTATTGCTGAAGTACACAAATTAGGGACGTATTTGCTTAAAGACATTTGTTAAAAAAATAACCTCTGTTTTCTAAAATTTTTTTTCGGATTTATGATAAGGTTACCAATTTTAAAACTCCAATATTTCCAGCAAATAAATATTTTTAATTTTCAAAAAAATGAAAAAAATAGTGTTTGTATTGCAAAAACAATTGTGATATATTTGTTTAAACAAAATAATCGGTGAATAAAAAACACAATCAACCGACGTAATACGAACGATGAAACAAGCATTAGAAAAAAAGATAGGTTTTTTTGCTGGCGAAGGGAGGGCTTCATATGAAATGAAGTATACAGTATACGGAATGCGCGTATTGTGGTAGGCATTGTTATTAAACCGAGTATGGGATAGAAAGGAATGAATGAAAATGAGACAGGTAGCAATCTATGGTAAAGGTGGAATCGGTAAATCCACAACAACACAAAATTTAACGGCTGCATTGGCGGAGATGGGCAGAAAAATCATGGTAGTCGGATGTGACCCTAAGGCGGATTCAACTCGAATGCTATTAGGAGGCTTATCTCAAAAGACGGTTATGGATACCTTGCGTGAAGAGGGCGAAGATATTGATTTAGAGGATATTCTGTTACCGGGATTTATGGGCATCAGATGTGTTGAGTCCGGCGGACCGGAGCCAGGGGTTGGCTGTGCAGGAAGAGGAATTATTACTTCCATAAATATGCTGGAAAGCTTAGGGGCTTACGAAAGTGATTTAGATTATGTTTTCTATGATGTATTGGGTGACGTTGTATGCGGTGGTTTTGCAATGCCAATTCGTGAAGGAAAGGCGCAAGAAATCTACATTGTTGCCAGCGGTGAGTTGATGGCTCTCTATGCAGCAAACAATATTGCAAAGGGTATTCAGAAATATGCTTTATCCGGCGGTGTTCGCTTAGGCGGTATCATCTGTAACAGCCGTAATGTTGACGAAGAGCTTGAATTGTTAACTGCCTTTGCTAAGGAGCTTGGTTCTCACCTAATCCACTTTGTGCCCCGTGACAATATTGTTCAGAGAGCAGAAATCAACAGGAAAGCAGTTATTGCCTTCGATCCAGCCTGTACTCAAGCGGATGAATACAGAACCTTGGCCAGCAGCGTAGAAAATAATGACATGTTTGTGGTGCCAAAGCCAATGCATACCGACAGATTGGAAGAGCTGATGATGGAATTTGGTATTCTAGGGTAGTGGAGTGATTTAAGGCAGTAAAACTTAGATTTCCCGGCAAGGATTCAAGTTAGCCAACACCCCACATACCATAACAATCATATCACAAATTATCGAAATGCGTCAATAAAGGGGTTACGGCTTGCATAACGAGTAAAATACGGTTATGAAAGGGGTATTTCCATGAAGCTAATAAGAGCGATTATACGGCCTGAAAAGGTGGCGGATGTACTGACAGAATTAAGCGATGCGGGTTTTCCTGCTGTGACCAAGCTGGATGTAGTGGGGCGTGGAAAGCAGCGAGGGATTAAGGTAGGGGATGTATATTACGATGAAATTCCCAAAAACCTGTTGATGTTTGTCTGTGAGGATGAATATAAGGATCATGTCGTTGAGGTAATTAAGCGAAAGTCTAAAACCGGAGAAAAGGGTGCCTTTGGGGACGGTAAGATTTTTGTAAGCGATGTGGAGGAAGTATATACCATTAGCAGTGGCGAGAAGAAGCTGTAGAGGGGAGAGAGCTGACGTGAAGGAAATCATTGCAATTATTCGAATGAACAAAGTCAATCAAACCAAAAGCAGCTTAGCACTAGAAGGCTTTCCTGCCTTTACCTGCTTGAGGGTCTTTGGAAGAGGAAAAAAGGAAGTTAAATATGAGGTTATCGATGAACTGTCGGTGGTTAGGGGTGAAGTCCATCCCATGATAGCCGAGGCGGCTTCAGAGGGCCATAGATTACTTCCGAAAAGAATGATTAGTGTGACGGTACCTGATGCTGATGCGGAAAAGGTCATCAAAGCCATTATAGCGGTGAATAAAACAGGTCACCCTGGGGACGGCAAGATTTTTGTATTGCCTATGGGTGAAGCCTATAGGGTTCGTACCGGTGAAACAGGAGATCAAGCTATTCAATAGAGAGAATAGTAAGCTTTGAAAAGGAGTGAGGGAAGATGGCAATTGAGAAATCAATCGAGGATATTTTAGAGCAATACCCGGCTAAAGTAAGAAAAAATAGAATTAAGCATATTGTCAAAAAGACTGATGATAAAAAATCAGAAATCGAGGCCAATACCCGCACAATCCCAGGGATTATTACAAACCGTGGCTGCTGCTTCGCAGGATGTAAGGGGGTTGTATTGGCTCCCTTAAAGGATGTTGTGCATATCGTCCATGGCCCCGTCGGCTGTTCCTATTACACATGGGGCACCAGAAGACATAAAGGTAGGTCTGCACAGGGGGAGCAAAACTTCTTGAGCTATTGCTTTACTACTGATATGCAGGAAAGTGATATTGTCTTTGGCGGAGAGAAAAAGCTTAGACAGGCAATAAAAGAGGCCTATGAGCTGTTTAAACCAGAGGCAATTACCATTTCTGCCACCTGTCCCGTCGGCTTGATTGGAGATGACTTGAATGCTGTTGCCAGAGAGGCAGAGGAGCTTTACGGTATTCAGGTGCTGCCCTTCAACTGTGAAGGCTACAAGGGGGTCAGCCAGTCAGCAGGCCATCATATTGCCAATAACGTCCTGATGAAAGATGTTATCGGTACTGGAGATGCAGAAACAAAGCCCTATGCCATCAATATTATGGGGGAGTACAATATCGGTGGTGACGGTTGGGAAATCGCCAGAGTATTGGATAAAATCGGCTACCATATTGTTTCCATCATGACAGGGGATGGCACCTACAAGGAATTGAAAAGCTCCCATAAGGCGGATTTAAACCTGGTTCAGTGCCACCGTTCCATTAACTATATTGCAGAGATGATTGAGATTAAATATGGTACTCCCTGGCTGAAGGTGAATTTTATCGGACTGAAAAATACAGTTGAAACCCTTAGAAATGTGGCGAAGTATTTTGGAGATGAAAAGCTAATCCAGCGTACTGAAGAGGTCATCGCAGAGGAGCTGGTGGAGGCTGAGGAAACTTTGGAGGTCTATAAAAGGATGACGGAGGGTAGAACTGCTATCCTGTATGTCGGCGGCTCCAGAGCCCATCACTATCAAGGGCTGCTGCGTGAATTAGGTGTAGAGACTGTGGTTGCAGGCTATGAATTTGGCCACCGTGACGATTATGAAGGCCGTGAGGTGCTTCCCCATATTAAGGTGGATGCAGACAGTAGAAATATTCCTGATTTACATGTAGAAAAGGATGAAAAGAACTATCGCCTCTATCTTTCGGAAGAAAAGATGGTGGAATTAAAAAAATTCATGCCCTTGAGCGCTTATGAAGGCTTGATTAAGGAAATGAAGGAAGGCGGTTATGTCATTGATGATTTGAACCACTTCGAAACTGAAGAATTACTAAAGAGCCTGAAGCCAGATCTATTCTGCTCCGGTATCAAGGATAAATATATGGCACAAAAAATGGGGATTTTCTCTAAACAGCTGCATTCCTACGATTACAGCGGTCCCTATGCAGGCTTTAGAGGAGCTGTACAATTTGCAAAGGACATTGCCATGGGGATGAATACACCGACTTGGAGCTTCATCCAACCACCATGGCAGCAAGCACCATTACTTGAAGGCGAAGTTGCAGAGGAGGTGGCATCATGCTAAATCATACACCAAATGAAGTGAGTGAAAGAACAGGCTTGGTGGTTAACCCCGCCAAAACCTGTCAGCCAATCGGCGCCATGTATGCTGCACTGGGTATCCATAATTGTTTACCTCATAGCCATGGTTCCCAAGGGTGTTGTTCCTTTCACAGAATGCATCTAACAAGACATTTTAGAGATCCGGTAGCAGCTTCTACCAGCTCCTTTACCGAAGGTGCATCTGTTTTCGGCGGAAGTGCCAACCTAAAAACATCAATTAAGAATGTATTTTCCATATATAAGCCGGATGTCATCGCCGTCAACACCACCTGTCTTTCTGAAACCATCGGAGATGACCTGCCAACCATAATCAATGAATCAGAGGTGCCGGAGGGGAAATACGTATTTCATGCCAATACCCCTAGCTATGTTGGTTCCCATGTAACAGGATTTTCCAACATGGTAAAGGCCATGGTGACCACCTTCTCTAAAAAGGAAGGTCCCTGTAATGGGAAGGTCAATCTGATTCCAGGCTATACTGAGCCGGGAGATATGAGGGAGTTAAAACGGATTGCCAAGGTGATGGGAATAGAAAGCATCCTATTTCCCGATACCAGCGGTGTTGTAGATTCTCCTATGACGGGTCGATACGAGATGTACCCTGCAGGCGGAACAAAGGTGGAGGATCTGGTGGATTCAGGTAATTCCCTTGCAACCATTGCCATGGGTACCTTCGCCTCCGAGGCAGCTGCCAACGAGCTGGATAAAAAATGCGGTGTCCCGGCCCACGTATTACCCCTGCCCATTGGGGTAAAGGGCACAGACCAGCTGATTCTTGAATTAATTAAAATTACCGGTAAGCCGGTGCCCTATGAGCTGGAGGAGGAAAGAGGTCAGGTTGTGGATGTCATGACAGATACCCACCACCACTTCCACGGTAAAAAGGTGGCCATTTTCGGAGACCCTGACCATGTCATTGCTATAACAGAGTTTGTCATTGGATTAGGTATGAAGCCGATTCACATCGTGACGGGAACCCCAGGATCAAGCTTTGACAGACAGATTAATGCCATTTTAGATGCAGCAAATATCAAAGCAAATGTTAAAAATTTAGGCGACCTGTTTACTTTGCATCAATGGATGAAGAAGGAGCCTGTAGAGCTGTTAATAGGCAACACCTATGGTAAGTATATTGCTAGAGCAGAGGATGTCCCCTTTGTACGCTTCGGCTTCCCTAATATGGATAGAAGCGTTCATAGCTATTTTCCTGTAGTAGGCTACAAGGGAGCCCTGAGGTTAATTGAAATGATCAGCAATGCATTATTGGACCGTGTCGATCGGGATGCAGCTGACGAGGATTTCGAGCTGGTACTTTAAAGGTAAAATAAAGGCAAACCCAATAGGAGGTGTGTGCATATGTCATATCAGCTACCAGATCCGTTAGAGGAAAGAAAGCACTCCATCATAAGGAAAACAGGAAAGCAGCAGGAGGAAAAAATTCAATGCAATCAAAATAGCGTGGCAGGAGCGGTGAGCCAGCGGGCCTGTGTTTATTGTGGGGCGAGGGTAGTGCTAAATCCAATTACTGATGCTTACCACATTGTCCACGGTCCTATCGGGTGTGCCAGCTATACCTTTGATATTAGAGGCAGCCTAACCAGCGGAGCAGATACCTTTCGTAACAGCTTTTCAACGGATTTACGAGAGACGGATATTATTTTTGGCGGTGAAAAAAAGCTGGCAGCGGCCATCGACGAGATTGTTGCTGCCCATCACCCCAAGCTAATCTTTATCTATTCAACCTGTGTTGTCGGCGTTATAGGGGATGACCTAGAGGCAGTCTGTCGCAATGCTGAAAAGCAATACGGCATTCGGGTAATCCCCATACAATCCTCTGGCTTTGCTGGCAACAAAAATGCAGGCTATAAAGCAGCCTGTCATGCTTTACTAAACCTAATGGGGGAAGAGAATCCAGTGGAGAAGGAAGCGGGCATCAATTTTCTTGGAGATTTCAACCTGGCTGGGGAAATTTGGATAAATCAATCTTATTTCCGTAGAATGGGTCTTCCGGTGGTTTCAAAGGTCACGGGAGATGCCAGATACGAAGAGCTGATCAAGGCACCCCGTGCCCGTTTAAACATTGTGCAATGTGCAGGCTCCATGACCTATCTGGCAAAGCTGATGCGGGAAAAATATAAAATCCCCTTCATTAATGTCAGCTTCTATGGCTTGGAGGATACCGCCAAGTCTCTCCGAAAAATTGCCTATGCACTGGATGAACCGGAAATCCTGCAAAAAACAGAGGTCTTAATTCAAGAGGAATATGATAAAGCGCACCTGGCACTGGAGCCGTATCGAGCTCGACTGGCTGGAAAAAAAGCTGCCATTTATGTGGGCGGTGGCTTTAAGGCCATTTCTCTGATAAAGCAATTCAGAGATTTGGGCATGGAAACCGTCATGGTGGGTACACAGACCGGCAACTCAGACGACTATGAGACCATACGCCAATTGGCAGCAGAGGATACCATTATTTTGGATGATACAAACCCTTCTGAGTTGGAACGGTTTATGAAGGAAAAGGGAGCAGATATTCTGGTGGGGGGTGTCAAGGAGCGGCCACTAGCCTATAAGCTGGGTGTAGCCTTTTGTGATCACAACCATGAGAGAAAACAGCCCTTAAACGGCTTTGTAGGCGCAGTCAATTTTGCAAGAGAGGTGGAGCAGTCCATTAACAGCCCTGTATGGCATTGGATCAGAAAAGAGAGGAGGGCCTACAATGAAAAATAAAAAGCGAAACTTCGTCAATCTCAATATTAATCCCTGTAAAAATTGTATGCCCTTAGGCTCCTCTACTGCCTTCAAGGGAATTGAAGCCACCATGGTGCTGCTTCACGGCTCGCAGGGCTGCAGCACCTACATTCGGCGGCATATGGCCACCCATTACAACGAACCCATCGATATCGCCTCCTCCTCCTTAAATGAGAAGGATACGGTCCACGGTGGCAGCACCAACCTAAAAAAGGGCCTTAAGAATACCCTATGCCTATACGGACCAAAATTAATCGGCATTTCTACCACCTGTTTGGCTGAGACGATTGGAGAAGACCTTCAGCGCATTGTGACAGAGTTTAAAGAAGAGGAGCCGAGGTTTCAGGATGTGGTCTTTGTCCCTGTATCTACCCCAGGCTATGGCGGCAGCAATTACGAGGGATACTATCTGACCTTAAGAAATATCCTGGAGGTGCTGACAGAGGATGCGCCCCCCCGTATTTCTGTTAATATTATTGCAGGTAATTTAACCTCAGCGGATATTCGCAAAATTAAGGAGATGGTATCCCTTTTTAATATTGACTATACCATTTTACCCGACATCAGTAAAACCTTAGATGCCCCCTTTGAGGCGGATTATAAGAAGCTATCTCCGGAGGGGACTCCCCTACAGCGTATCAAGACAATGTCCGGAGCAAAGGCCACCATTGAAATGGGTATGCTGGTGCCGGAGCATATATCACCGGGAAAATATTTAGAGGATCAATTTCAAGTGCCACTATATCGCTGTCCCCTGCCAATTGGCATAGAAAACACCGACACCTTTTTAAAGCTGCTGGAGGAGATTTCAGGCAATCCCATACCGGAAAGCCTCAAGGAGGAGCGGGGCAGAATGCTGGATGGTATGATTGACTCGCATAAATATAATGCAGAGGGCCGAGCCGCTATTTACGGTGAACCGGATATCGTTTATGCAGCAGCAAAGCTTTGTCTTGAAAATGGCATCAAGCCGGTGCTGATGGCTACAGGAACCAGGGCCTCTAAGCTAGAGGAGCTGCTGGCCCCAGACCTAGGCCTTGCCAATGATGAGTGCCTAATACTGGATGATACGGATTTAGAAACTGTTCAGAGCTATATAAAAAAGCTGGGAATAAACATTTTAATCGGCACCTCCGACGGCAGGCTCATTACGGAGAAGGAAAATGTCCCCTTGGTTCGGATTGGATTTCCCATCCATGACCGTGTAGGGGCGCAACGTAAGCTGCTTTGCGGTTATCAAGGCTCATTGCAATTTCTGGACGAATTAACCAATACCTTAATCGAGGAAAAACATAGCACCTATCGGGAAACCCTCTACCATGAGTTATACCGATAGCTCAGAAAGGAGGGCATTGTCATGGAAGAAACATGGACCCAGGATTTACAGGAAAAAACTCAAAAGCACCCCTGCTATTGCGAATCAGGCCATCAATATGCCAGAATGCATATTCCAGTGGCGCCAAAATGTAATATTCAATGTAATTACTGCAACAGAAAATATGACTGTCAAAATGAAAGTCGTCCAGGGGTGACCAGTGAGGTTTTAAACCCAGAGCAGGCGTTAGAAAAGTATAAGCTGGTGAAGGCACGTTTAGATAATTTGATGGTGGTTGGTGTTGCCGGCCCAGGGGATGCCCTAGCTAATTTCATTGAAACCAAGGCTTCTATCCAGCTGATCCGCACCTATGACCCCAATGTTACCTTTTGCCTTTCCACCAATGGACTTATGCTTCCCGATTACGTCGATGAAATAGTAAAGCTGGGTGTCACTCATATAACAGTGACCATCAATGCGATTGATCCTAAAATCGGCGCAAAAATCTATAGCGTGATTTCCTACAAAGGCAGAATTTATTCTGGCGAAGAAGGGGCAGCGCTACTGATTCAAAAGCAGTTTGAGGGATTGGAAAAGCTAAAGGATAGAAATGTGGTTCTCAAGGTCAATACGGTGATGATTAAGGGAATTAATGATGAGCATATTCCGGAGCTGGTAAAGAAGCTGAAGGAATATGGCGTTTACCTCAACAATATCATGCCTCTAATTCCCGCTAAGGGAAGTGCCTTTGAAAACATGCCACAGACCAGCAACGCTGAGCTAAATCAGCTGCGAAGGAAATGCGCCATAGATTTAAAGCAGATGTATCATTGTCGTCAGTGCCGAGCCGATGCTATAGGTATTTTAGGAGAGGATATCTCCTTTGACTTTAGAAAGGCTGCCTGTTCCACCTACCATCAGCCCGTGAAGGAAAAAAAATACCGGATTGCAGTTGCTTCTAAGACCGGTAGGCTGGTGGATCAGCATTTTGGCCATGCAGAGGAGCTCAAAATATATGAATACAGTGAAAAGGGTATTTCATTACTGGAGGCCCGTCGTGTAGACCAGTACTGTAGCGGCGTGGAGGAATGCGAGGACACTGCTTCCAAAATTGATAAAATGCTCCGGGTAGTATCCGATTGTGATGCGCTGCTGTGCTTGCGAATAGGAAATTCCCCCAGAAAGCAGCTGGAAGCTAAGGGCATCTTTATTTCTGAGCTGTACGAGGAAATTGAAGCTGCCATATCTAAAGCAGTGAATCAACTTAAGATCGCTTCATAAGAAAGGGAGGGTTAAGATGCATAAGCCAAAGCATCATATATTTGTCTGTTCCAGCTCTCGAATCAATGGAGAGCAAAAGGGGTTTTGTGCCCAGAAAAAAGCCGTTGGCATAGTCAACGCCTTTGTTGAAGAAATTCAGGAAAGGGAGCTAGAGGGAGAAGTGATGGTGACCAATACAGGATGCTTTGGCATCTGCAGCCAAGGCCCCATCGTGGTGGTCTATCCCGAAGGTGTTTGGTATGGCGATGTCAGCCCTGATGATGTGGAGGAAATCATGGATTCCCATATCGAAGGGGGAGAGGCTGTTAAACGCCTAGAATTATAAGTGATAAAATATGTTATAGAGCTTAAGCCCACCAGTTGAAGTGGCGTCCTTGTGTATGAGATAAAGCAAGGCTGCGCCACTGGTGGTCGGATAGATATTGCAAAAGTAACAATTGGTAAAGCCAGTGGCCCTTATAAAATGTCTGAGGAGGTGAGGAAATGCAGGATTTCTATATCGTCGACACAACCCTAAGGGATGGCGAGCAAACGCCAGGGGTTTCATTCTTAAAAAACGAAAAAATAAAAATTGCCCAGCTGCTGGAGGATATTGGGGTGGATTACATTGAAGCGGGAATACCAGCTATGGGGAAGGAAGAGGAAGACGTCGTTAGAGAAATCATTGCATTACAGGGTAGCACCAAAATTATTGCATGGAACCGTATGCGGGCGGAGGATGTGCAGACCTCTATTGCCTGTGGTGCCAAAAATATCCATATTGCCGTCCCTGCCTCAGACCTTCATATTGAAAAGAAGCTCAATAAGACACGACGATGGCTGTTGGAGGAAATGGAGAGAGTAATGAGTATTGCATTGGATGCAGGCTGCCAGGTCTCCATTGGTGCGGAGGATGCCTCCAGAGCTGACGAGCGTTTTTTAATTCAGCTTTACCAAAGGGCGGTTAAGGTGGGGGCCATTCGAATACGCTTTGCAGACACCCTGGGGATTTTAACTCCCTTCACCGCTTATCAACGGATTAAGGACATTCGACAGCAGGTTGATGGGGACATTGAATTTCATGGGCACAATGATTTTGGTATGGCCACAGCCAATGCCCTCAGTGCTTTTCAGGCAGGGGCCACCTATATAAGCAGCAGCGTAAACGGCTTAGGAGAAAGGGCAGGAAATACAGCATTGGAAGAAATTATCATGGCATTAAAGTTTTTAGAAAAATGCCTGCATCCCTTTGACCCTAAAAAGCTCCAAGACCTTTCTCAGTATGTTGAGGCTGTTTCAGGGAAAAGGCTTAGCGATGGGAAGCCCATTGTAGGCAAATCAGTATTTGCCCATGAGTCAGGTATTCATGTGGATGGACTTTTAAAGCATCCTGCCACCTACGAAAGCCTCTTACCGGATGCTTTAGGGCGAAATCGGGAAATTATTCTAGGCAAGCACTCCGGCAGTGCAGCCATCATGCATCAATTCGAAGCCATAGGTAAAAGCATCTCAAAAAAGCAGGCAGCTGAAGTGTTGAAAAAGCTTCAGGAGTGCTATGGTAGAGAGAAGGCACCGGATGTATATGCTTTAATAAGGCAATGGGCGGATAATTAAAAAACGTGCCACGGGGACGTTTTGTTTGTCACTCAAATATCTTTCAACAGGCCATAGGAGTTTAATTTTATAGCTCTAATTTAGTACATTCTTCAATGCTTTACACAAAAACCAGCCTCGATTAAAAGGCTGGTTAATTTTCTGCAATAAGCTGTGCTGTATATAAATATTGTTTGCCTAGGTAATGGGCATTAAAACCATCTGATTAGTTATCATATAGATTTTATCCATGTCAGGGGAGTTCCCTAAGAACCTCAGACGGATGCCGGAAATCTCTCCTAGTGTGCTTTCTTTTTCAGTGGGTATGCTATAGCTTATGAGCACTGTTATACCATTTATCTCACGGGCGATAAGTATAGTTTCCCTATCCCTCACAATAATATCGGAGATACCATCCGCAGGCAGTCTAACGGATTTTTCAGAGCTATTGATAATATATTCCTCTCCTTGTTTTGCAATAAAAATGGCGCTGTTGGCTGACGTCAATGGCGCTATGCCATCCTCTAATATTATTTTTGTTGTGCCGTTAAGAATATTGGTTAAGGCAATTCCGGTGTGGCCCTGGCCGGCGGAGGCTTCATGTATTAGCTCTGAATTGCTGAACCAGCTGAGGTTAAGCTGAAAGATATAGCCCGCCAACCAATGGTGTCGGATATCTTTTATTACCATATCACCATATATTCTTTTACCATCCAGACTATATACCGACACTAGCGCCATAAGCTTCTCAGGGTTATCATCATAGGTACCGAAGACAATCGCCAGCTTCTTTTTATCCGGAGATAGGGTATATTCGAAAATATAGCCTTCTTCAGGTCTCTTTTCTATAGCAAAAAGAGTTTTCCGCACCTTAGCTTTAAAATTGTAGGTATAGACAATATCATTCTCTATCCAGAGGATGGTATCCTTATCCAGCCAAAGAACCTCTTGAAACCAAGGCTTCATGGCCCAGTAGGCAGGTAGCTCCTCATCCTTGCTATTAATTATTGAGTCCTCCTTAAGATGATATATATAGTTATCTGTAGTATCCACCATCAGAAGATAGTCCTCGATGAAGGGATTCTTATTTAAAAGATATCTATAGTCTTTAAAGGCCTTTTCTTCCTTCAAGGATTCCTGTTCAAAGGAATAGCTATATAGGATATTGCCATCATCGGCATCAAAATAAATACCGTTAATGATAGGCGTCCTATAAGAAAAAAGCTGGAGGCCATAGAATTTGTCGCTTAGCTTTTCTATGTTAATTATCAGGGCTTTAGGACTCTGCCAGTCAAAGAAGTATCGATCCTCTGAACTAAAGAGCTCTCTTTTAATGATTTCCTCTACGTCTGCAGTATTGACCTCTTTAGAGAAGTCAATTTTTAGCTTTAGTTCGGAATTAGCAAGCTTATCCTCTGCGCCATAGTCGGAGCTAATATTGCCTGTTGGATAATATATGTCATATGATTCGCCGAGTATTGTATAGGCCGCCCTTATAGGTTCAGCAACTAAAAAGTCTACAACGATGTTCTCCTTAAGCCTTATACCATTTTGGTTCTCAATATGGCTGCTGAGGGTGAAGCTTATCCTATCGTCAGGTGCAATGCTTGAGAAATTCAGCTCAAAGCTTTTATAGCTGTTATCGAATGCTGGTGTAACTGTAAGGGATTCATTCTCCAAGGTCTTAATGTATTGATCATAGCTATCCTGTGCTATGGCAGTATCAAACTCTAGCACCAGCACCATTGAGTCCCCCGCCATATATATAACAGAGGAATCTAAAGGCATTGTATATTGATAGCTTGCTTGCTCATAATTAAATCTTACCGTTGCTGAGGGAGTTTGCAGGAACTCGGATGATGTCGTAGGCAGTTTCTCACAGCCTGTAAGCAGCATCAGTGAAAGAAAGCTTAATAAAAGTATTAATGCAGATATCCTCTTTGCCATATTTATACCTCGCTTTTCTCAATTAAAGTAGTCAAACCATATGGTAAAGCATGTCAATTCTTACAAAACCTAGGTATAGTATATATTATAATGTGATTTATAGCAAAACAAACCAAGTGTTAAAGAATTATAATGTTGATTTTAACATTTACATAAAGGTTTAATTAATATTATATAGAAATAAATAGGGTATGGTATACAGAAGGATGAGTTCTCAACGTTCTGGTATACAGAGCTTAAAGGAATTCATATGCAGGAGAAAATTGAAAAATTAAAGCATAATAGAGGAGGTAACCATGAGCCATAAAGACAAAATCAAGCTATCCAAAGAGAAGAAGGAAGAAATGATATCCTTAATAAAAAATCATTTTTTAAAGGAACGAGACGAAAAATTAGGGGACTTGGCCACCATGATGATATTGGACTTTGTAATAGAGAAGCTGGCACCGGAATTCTATAATCAAGGGGTTTTTGATGCTCATTTATATATGATGGAGAGATGCGAGGAGCTACTGGGAATCCAAAAGTAGACGTGGTGTCCATTATTTTTAAGATATAAGAATTACATGCTATTTATCCCACAGCAATGAGGTAAAAATCCAAAGCTATGGGCTTGACATTAATATTGGGAAAAAATATACCCTACGGCTGCTAAACATAAATTGTCCAGCAGCTGCAGGGTACTTTTGTGTGATTTATTAGCATATTAAACACATCCTTCCTTGTTTGATGGAACCAGTATACAAAATCCACCTTAAATCTAGAAAGAAAAATCATTTTGCTTTTTTATATTGACACGAACAATTAAGTGTAATATTATTTAATTAAGCAAATACTTAATTAAAAGGAGTGGCAAATGGAAGCAATTGTTCAAATATTTAAGGCTCTTGGTGATGAAACGAGGCTAAAAATTTTAATCATATTATCCAGAAGAAAAATATGTGCTAAAGGAATTGCAAAGCATTTAAACATTTCTGAAGCAGCAGTATCTCAGCATATAAAGGTGCTAAAGGAAGCAGGACTTATTGTTGGGGAGAAGCTTGGCTATTATGTGCTATATGATTTACAGGAGCCTAAACTGCTGGAAATAGCTGATTTTATTCAGCAAATGAATAAGGAACACGCCAGCAGCTGTAGGCTAGGCATACATATGCCGGATGAATGCAGAGCATCATGTAAAGCAGGTAAAAATAGATGCTGTCATAGAAATAATAAATATGAAGGAGAGGCGTAAATTAATTATGAAGGTATGTATTCCAGTTGAAGAAGACAGAGGCTTGGAGAGTATGCCCTACAATCACTTTGGATCAGCACCGTATTTTCTCATCTATGATATGGAAAAAGGAGAGATCAAAGCCATCAAAAACGAGGATTTACACCATGAACACGGCATGTGTCAGCCCCTGAAGGCACTGGGGGGAGAAAGGGTGGATGCTATTTTAGTTGGTGGAATCGGGGCAGGGGCATTGATGAAGCTAAACAATCAAGGGGTGAAGGCCTACAGAGTTGCCAATGAAACCTTGATAAACAATCTTGAGCTATTGAAAAAATGCCAGCTACCGGAGTTTTCAGTAGACAATAGCTGTTCAAATCACGATTGTGGTCATTAATAGGATATCGGAGAGGGGCATCTACCAATAGATAGATGCCTTTTTAAAAGCAAGGTAGAAAAATATACGAGGGGTTAGGCTTATGAACAGTTATATTATGTATACATCGGTTATTATACTTTTAACCATTTCGTTTTTTAAGGATAAGAAAAAGACAAAAATGGCTTTGAAGAAGGCCTGGAAGTCATTTGAGAACATCCTTTCACAGCTAATAGGGGTAATGATATTGGTTGGATTATTGCTATCGGTATTTAATGCAGAGCTAATTTCTAAGCTTATAGGCAGTGAATCAGGGTGGTTTGGCGTGATACTATCTGCTATTGTTGGAGCCATTACTTTAATCCCCGGCTTTGTGGCCTTTCCTACTGCAGCGATGCTTTTGGATAATGGAGCAGGCTATATGCAAATTGGTGCCTTCGTATCAACCCTGATGATGGTGGGGGTGGTGACAGCACCGGTAGAAATTAAATATTTCGGTAAACGTCTGACGATTTTAAGAAATATATTCGCATTTATTTTTTCTTTTATTGTTGCCTATATCGTAGGAAAGGTGGCTTCGGGGATATGGTTCTAATAAAAAGGTATCGCTTTGCATTAATTACGACATTAATTCTGGCTGTCATGCTTTTAATAAATAGAGAGCTGGGCTTGAAGGCGATTAGTATCACAGGCTTTAGCCTAAAGGAAATGATTTCGGTGATACCTCCGGTATTTATCCTTCTTGGTCTACTGGACGTATGGGTTCCCAAGGAGACCATGATGAAATATATGGGAGAAGAGTCGGGGATAAAGGGTATTGTGTTGTCCTTTATATTGGGATCGGTGGCAGCGGGTCCGCTGTATGGCGCATTTCCTATAGCAGCTGTGTTTATGAAAAAGGGAGTCAGGCTAAGCAATGTATTGATCTTCATTGGTGCGTGGTCAACCACCAAGATACCCATGCTTTTATTTGAAATATCGGCATTAGGGGCAAGATTTGCCATTGCCAGATTGCTGGTGGATATTCCAGGCATTATACTGATATCCTATGTACTTTCCTCACTAATGAAGGCAGAAGAGGTATCCCAAATTTATGAAAATGCAGAATTATTGTAAGGCAGATATGAAGTAAATAAACCCACAGTAGTCAGAGAAAATCTTGACTGCTGTGGGTTTTACGGTTTTTGAAGTAGAAGGCTATAGCATCTATTTATTTTTTCCCTTCGCGCTGGCATCCTTATTGTATTTTTGTTTAACAAATTCCATGTATTCCTCAATTTGCTTGATGGCTTCATCGGGTAAATCATATGTATACAAATTATTAAAAACTCGCGTAAGTGAACTTTGCTCTTTATGTAAATTGCGAATCTCAGAAGCGCCCAATAAATAATCAAGTGAAACATTAAAAAAATTAGCTATCATTTTTAAGGTTTCATAATCAGGTTCTTTTCTTTCTGTCTCATAACCGGCTATCGTTGATCTTGTCTTATTTAGTTTAACTGCTAACTCTTCTTGGGTTAGGTGTATTTCATTTCTAAGCTGTTTTAATCTTTTAGCAAAACTCATATAATCACCTCTAGATAAAATTTTATATCACAATGTCCCTAATATAAACATTATTGTTATAATTGTCCCCAAAAGAACCCAAAACCATGAAAAATATTGACAATGTTTCCGAACGAAACTATAATAAAATCATGGTTGCTTTGGGGGACAATGAAGTGAGGTGATAGAATGAGAGTACTACTAAGAGAAAAGAGGCTTAAATTGGGCTTTACGCAAAGTGATATTGCAAGGCTTACTAATATTGCCAGAACAACATATACCAATATTGAGCTAGGCTTTAAAAATCCATCATTAGAAGTTGCAATTAGAATAAAAAAAGTACTAAAAGAAGAGAAGGATGAAATTTTTTTACAAGCAAATGTCCCGAAAGGAAACTAAAACAGAGTTGAAATGTAATCCATTGCAAAATAATAAGTGGCAAAGTTAAAGAAGTATTATTATAATATTAAATTCAATATTAATAAACCCATTTCATTTGCTTTTTAAACCATCTGAGTGAAGAAAAAACAATTAGGGGGCGGGTAAAATTGAGCACAACTTTAGAGGAAGCAAGGAAAAGGCTTAATAAGGCAGTGGCGGTAGAGCATAGGCTAACCAGTAGCGAGATTTTACGGCTCAGCATGGAAGTTGACAGATATATTATAATTAAGCAAAAGGCGCTGCTTGATAGGCTTTTAAATAAAACTCTATCAAGTAATGGTAAGGTATAATGGTCTAATTAAAGGTTTAGGTCAGTTTACAAGGAACTGCACACAGACCGTGCAACGGGCTGCTGACAACAAAAGGGCTGAATGCTTCTGCAGAGGGAGCACACAGCCTGTTTTGTTGTCGAGGATTCCAAAGGGGCTTGCTCTTGGCACACAACTTTACGGAGCAAAGTGTAGTGTGTTATACGCTCTGTTCGCCTTTGACAGTGGACAGAGCGTGTATGAAACTTCCGTCTTCGTCCCCTGTCTGAACTTCGGGACAACTTAGCCCGAAGAGACACATTTGAATTATTCGATATCTCGAAATATAATATTAGTACATCTTGAAAAAAGGCGGTGCTGATATGGAGTATTTAACGGTCAAGGAGGCCGGAGAAAAATGGGGCATTACTGCTTGGAGGGTAAATTATTATTGCTCCGCTGGAAGGATTGCAGGAGCTATCAAAAAGGGAAGCTTGTGGCTAATTCCTTCTGATGTTGAAAAGCCCACGGACGGACGCTACGGAAGAAATCATGCTAAAGTTGAAAAATAATCGGAATTTATAAAATACTATCGTATCTGGAGGTGAAAAAAATGCAGAGTAAAATATTGATTGTAGATGATGAAGCTGACATTCTTAATATGCTGAAAGGCTTTTTTGAGAAGAGAAATTATTCTGTTTTAACAGCAAAAAATGGGGAAGAAGCAATTAAGCAGGCAGAGCACCAGCCAGACATTATACTCCTTGATATCAATATGCCGGGGTTAGATGGAATTTACGTTTGTCAGCGTATCCGAGATTATGTATCCTGCCCTATCTTGTTTTTGACCGCGAGAATAGAAGATACCGATAAGGTTAAGGGGTTTGCGGTGGGTGGTGACGATTATATCGTCAAGCCATTTTCCGTAATAGAGTTAGAAGCAAGGGTGGCCGCTCATTTACGGAGAGAATTACGCCATGCCTTTGAAGCGCAGATTAAATTTGATGGCGGACTTTCCATAGATTATTCCGCAAGATGCGCCTGCTTTGAGGGTGAAGCAATCCCCCTTGTAAAAAAAGAGTTCGACATTGTTGAGTTACTTTCACAGAATCCGGGGCAGGTATTTGACAAGGAACGTATATATGAACGGGTGTGGGGTTACGACAGCGACGGCGATAGCGGCGTTGTATCGGAACATATACGGCGTATCCGCACAAAATTTACAAAGATTGGATGCAAATCATACATTGAAACAGTATGGGGAAGTGGGTACAAATGGACAAGATAAGGAGATTTTTTTGCAATTTGTCCTTTCGGGCAAGCTTTATTTTGTATGTAGCCGTATGTGCTTTCATTGCGCTTGCTCTGATACTTACAACCTCTTTCCTCTGCCAAAGAACAATTAAGGATATCCAAACTGTTTATTCAAATGATAAACAGCCTTACTATCTGCTGACACCGGAAGGAGAAAAGATAGAATTATCCGGTGAAGCGGCAAGTATATGGAAAGATGATATGATACTTACCGACGAGGACAGTGCGAAAATATCTGCACTGAAGGCAGTAACATATTTATGTATCCCCTTTTATTCCGTCCTCTGTCTTGTCGTGGCCACGATGTTGTTTTACCGAAACAAAATGAAAATACCCCTTGCGATTTTGCGCGAGGCACACCAGAGAATATCCGATAATGATTTGGATTTTACAATCCATTATGCAACTAAGGATGAAATGGGGCAGCTCGTTGAATCTTTTGAGAAAATGCGTGCCGCTCTGCTTGAAAATAATCAAAGGATGTGGCGACAGATGGAACAGCGAAAGCAACTTAATGCTGCATTTGCCCATGACCTGCGAACCCCTTTAACGGTGTTAAAGGGATATTCAGAAATTTTACAGAATGACAGCGAAAATCAGGATACCAAGGACACTGCGGCCACCATGGAAAAGCATATCGGCAGGTTGGAACGGTACGTTGAGGGTATGAGCACCTTGCAAAATATGGAGGATGTTGCCCCGGATTATAAGAATATCAACTTGACCGATTTTTTGAAATCTGCCGAACAGATGTCGGCGCTTATCTGCAAAAGTGCGGGAAAGCGTCTTAGCTTTAAGGGGAATATAGAGATCATCACAGCAGCGTTTGATAGAGATATGATTTTTGAAGTTATAGAAAATCTTATTTCCAATGCCGCCCGATATGCAAAAAATGAAGTGTGCGTAGACGTTTCCAAAGAAAACAGTATCATCACCGTAACCGTTCAAGATGATGGAACGGGCTTTTCGTCTGAAAATCTTCACCGGGCTACCGAACCGTATTATACGGGAGACGAGGACAGGGGCAGTCATTTCGGTTTGGGACTGTATATTTGCAAAGTGTTGTGTGAGCATCACGGTGGCAGGATTAAGATAGAAAATACAGCACCCGGCGCAAGAATTATTGCTTCCTTCGCAATTCGCGAAAGCCAGTAGAAAGAAAGTAGAAAATTTAGATTTATACTCTCCTTACAAACTAAATATAAGGAGAGTTTTTATATGTTAGCTGTTCAGAACTTAAAAAAATCATACTGCGCAAGTAAGGCAACCTATGAAGTGCTTAAAGATGTTTCTCTTTCCGTGAACAAAGGTGAGTTTGTTGGCGTGATGGGGCCGTCCGGCTCTGGTAAAACCACATTGCTTAACTGCATTTCCTGTTATATCCCCGTCGATTCCGGCAGTATCCGTCTGGAGGAAATCGAACTGACCACCCTAACTGAAGACGAGTTAGCTACAATGCGCAACAAGAAGCTTGGATTTGTATTTCAGGATTTTATGCTGATGGATGGCCTGACTGTACGGGACAACATCATGCTGCCGCGCATTATCAGCAGAAACACAGACAAAAGCATGGAGGATGCCGCCGACCAGCTATGTGACGTGTTCGGCATCGAGGTTATTAAAGACAAATATCCGGCTGAAATATCAGGCGGTGAAAAGCAACGTACTGCCGTCGCACGTGCTCTAATCAATGAACCCTTGCTGATTTTGGCAGACGAACCCACCGGAAACCTGGATTCTAGGTCCTCACGCGCAGTCATAGATACCTTTTTGCAGGCGCGGGACTCCTTTGGGGCCACTATCTTTATGGCGACACACGATTCCTTTGCGGCATCGTTTTGTGACAGGGTAATTATCCTGCGGGATGGAAAGATATACTGCGAAATCTTGCAACTGAAAAAAACACGGAATGAATTTCAAGATAAATTACTTAACGCTATCCGCATTATGGGGGAGGCGAACGCAGAATGAAAAGCTTATCTCAAGTACACGCTGCCCTTCGCCATAAAAACCGCAGGCATTACGTTTTACTTGCCGGATGTTGCTTTTTTTCTGTATTGCTCATTACAGCCTACGTTTGTATGATGCGCTCACCTACTGTACTGAATGTACTGCCGGAAGGGGGTGATTCCCGCAAACAGGTGATGATGATTTTTGTGTTGACTGTGATAGGCTGTGGGGTATTCACTACCTATGCGTCCGGCTTGTTTTTTCGGTATAAATCCCGTGAAACCGGCATTTTTATAGCATTGGGCGCGTCCCGCCGCCAATTAAAAAATCAGCTAACTCGTGAGCTTCTAATTATCTCCCTTGGCTCCTGCTCGCTTGGCGCATTACTGGGAACACCCCTTACTTGGCTCATCTGGAGAGTATTCCGGCTGGTGCTGGTAGACACGGAAGAAAAGGCTCTCACTTTCAATGCACAGGCATACTTGCTTGCGCTGGCGTTTTCCGTGTTTGTCATTGCAATGCTGTTTTTTATGCTATCTCACTTTATACGCCGTATCAATGTCATGGATGTGGTGTACGAATCCCGGAAGACTGAATCAATACGGGAAGTTCCGCGCAGCTATGGATTATTGGGAATTATTTTGCTTGCAGGTGGAGTGCTGTTAGGTTATTTGACACCCTCTTTTTGTATAAAGGTTCTACACTGGTATCCACCGGAGGGATTAACATCCATTACCTACCTGCCCGCACTGTTGGGCCTGTATATGGTTCTATTGCATACTGTGGTAAATGGATGGCGGCGGGATAAGAACCGATACAAAAACATTATCCCATCCAGCATGATGAAATTTCAAGGCCGTCAGACGGTACGCAATATGATGGTTATTGCTATGCTTGTGGCAGGTGCATATTTCGCCTCATTCTATGTGCCTATGATGTCTACGGGTGCTACAAATGATTTTAATACACGTACCGTTGACTATGCTTTCAGCTATCGGGAAGACCAAGATATGTTAACTGAAACGGAAATTCGGCAAATGGCATCAGAGGAAGGCGTTACAATCAAAAGCTACGCCGAACAGTCTTCCGCTGTATTGGGCGTGGACGGATGGGAATACGTAGAAAACACAAGCAATTTAGGCACTACCTACACTGCAGAACACAAAGAATTGCAGCGAAGCGAAGTGTTTCTGCCAGAAAGCTCATACAACGCCCTTACGGGAGATTTTGTTGATGTTGCCCCAGGAACCATTATGGCTGTTTATGATGATGATGGCAGTAACAGAAGGTTAACAACCAAGGATGTCACTTTGGTCACAAATCCGATCACAAAGCAAGTGTTGCATGTCACGCCAGTAGAAAACGTACTAAGGAACTCCATGTTGTTTGGTTATAAGGTATTGGATGATACCGATTATGCACTAATTACCGAGGGGTTAACGGACGAGTGGCTTGAAGCAAAGGTGTTTTTTAATGTTGAAAATGATATGGAGACATATGCTTTTGCCAAACGCCTTTTTTATGTGATAGTGGATAAATCCAGCTTGGAGGTTGCGGTATATGATGGTTATGACCCTGTTGTAAAAATATTGACGGAAGAAAAAGGCGAAAACTACTTCTTGGACAGGGAGCATCAGGAAGCGTATGGCTATGAGCTTCTCAACTATTCACAAAGAGAAGCTTCAAACTTCCGGTTATTTTGGAAGTACATGCCTCAATTTCGTGTATTAGATGAAGCCGATTATATCAAGACGCACGCCGTATTTCTGATGCTATTTATCTTTATCGCTATTATCTGCTTTGCGGCTGTAATTGTGATTGTTTATACCCGCAGTCTCACCATTGCCTTGACAAATGCACAGGTATACGACGATTTGCGGCATTTAGGAGCTTCTAATGAGTATTTGTGGCACACGGTAAGAAGTCAGATATCTAAGGTGTTTTTCGTACCTATCTTAACGGGAACCATTGTAATCTGTACCTTTTACATGATGATTTTGTACTTCAATGATGGTAGTTTCACGAATAGCGAGTTTGCAGGGATTTTAAATTGCCTTGCGGTGGTGGCAGCCATTTCCGCATTGCTGTATGGGGTCTATCGGCTGACATTGCGGAAGGTTTGTGCAATGTTGCGTATCCATAAGGCGTACAGTACTAAACATACTTAGAGCTTATCTTAAATCTGCCCTATTCATGTGTGTAACAGGTACGGCAGGCTTTCGGTTACTTGGACGCATGGGAAACCGTCAGCTTTGACGATAAGCGGCGAATGCTGGATTTGCTGGTTACTACCGTGGAAGCCACCAGCAAAAAGATTAACATTACATGGAAAATCTGACGGGCAACACATCCCCCGTCAGACCGTTACCCGTGTAGTCCCTTGTAAACTGTACTTTCTATGATTATAGGCTTCAAGCATTACATAAGCAATCATAGCGCTTATTGATATAGAATACCCTTGTAATAGTACGAGGGATATCCTATACTTTTAATATATTATTTTAACAAAGATCTATGAGGGAGGAATTCACCGTGAACATTGCATTACTAATCATCGATGTGCAGGAGGCCTATATAGGCGATAGGAGGGGACAGAAGGAATACCACGACACCTTTGAATACATAAACGAAACAGCGGCGTTGTTTAGAAAGGCAGACAAGCCTGTTATAATTGTCCGGGATATTGAAGGCGGCAATGATGAACGCTTTAATAATGTAGAGGAGCTTGTGGTTGCGGATAGCGATATAGAGGTTTTAAAGGTATATAACAACAGCTTTTGGAAGACTAATCTAGAGGAAATATTAAAGGAAAAAAATGTGGACTTTGTTGTATTATGCGGCAATGCGGCGGAGTACTGTGTATTGGCAACCTACAATGGTGCAATAGAAAGGGGCTTTGGGGCTGCTATGCTGCAGCATGGCATATTTGCCAGCCGTCCCAATGGCTTGATAGATATTTATAATAATAGGGCATTGGTTTCTCATGGTGTTATCAAATACATGTTAAGCAGCATTAAATAATATATACGAGGTTCAGTAATATGGAAATAGAGTTAGGAACTATAGAAAATGAAAGGCTTTTTTTGTTTGAAGCCAGCGATCATATAGCTTTTATAACTAATAGGGTAAATGCTGAATGCCATAGCCATAATTATGTACAAGTAACCTTAGGGGTGGAAAAGGATTTTGAAATTGCTGTAGAAAACACTTCATACCTTACAAAGGGAATAATTATTGATTCCAATATCGCCCATAGTCTAAGGGGGGACAAGCAATGGCAGTTCTATCTACTTATAAATCCTGAATCCTCCTTCGGGGAGACCATTAAAAGAGAGCTCTTAACTCATGGAAGAGTACGTTTATTAACAGAAAAAGAAATAGACGAAAATATGAGTCCAGCTATAAATGATTGCCTAAAAGCAATAGATAAGGAAAAATACAAAAAATTAATAAATCACATAAAGCAGAACCTAGGAGTCATTAGCCTTGAAGATGCTAAGGTGTTGGATAAGCGAGTGACAGAGCTCTTAAATTATATATCCTCTCAACCCTTGGAAATGCTGAATGTTAAGGATTTAAGCAATAGAATGTATCTGTCTGAAAGTAGGCTGTCACATTTATTCAAAGTAGAGATGGGTATTTCATTAAGCAGCTACATTTTGCACGAGAAGCTCAAGAAGGCCTTACGTCTAGTATTCACCGGCTCCAGTATTACGGATGCAGCCCTAGAAGCAGGCTTCAATAATTCATCCCATTTTACCAGAACAGTACGGGATAGGTTGGGAATGGTGCCGAGGGAAATTACAAAAGATAGCAGATATATGCAAGTATAAAGAACAAAAACCTCCTATAATATACTTGAAAGGAGGTTTTGTTATGAAAATATATTTAGAACCAACAAAGCTATTGGATTTCAATAATGAAAAAATAGAAGAGTTAATTAACAAAAGGGGCTGGAGGCATCTAGAGGAAAGGGAAAGCATTGCGGCAGTATATGACTTTGTTAGAAATGATATAAAGTTTGGATATAACAGAGGCGACGACATTCCAGCTTCGGAGGTTTTGGAAGATGGATATGGGCAATGCAATACTAAGAGTATTTTATTGATGGCACTGCTGAGAGGACTGGGTATCCCATGCAGGATTCATGGCTTCTTCATAGACAAGAGAATGCAAAGGGGTGCATTGTCAGGCTTTGCATATCTATTTGCTCCTTCAAAAATTGTCCATGCTTGGGCTGAGGTATATTTTAATAATCAATGGATGGCTCTGGAGGGTGTTATAATAGATGATAGGTATCTGGAAAAGGTAAGGGACCAGCTAAAGAGCTTTAAAAATGGCTATATAGGCTATGGTATAGCAGTGGAAAATAAAGAGAAAATCAGCCTATGCTGGAGGGGCAGCAGCACTTATATCCAAAGTTTCGCTATAACAGATGATTTAGGGATATATAACAGCCCTGATGATTTCTTTAATCAATATAATAATTCTTTAGGCAAAATAAAGGGAATGTTGTTTGATTATTTAAGGAAGAAAATTAATCTGAAGCTAGAGAATATCAGAGCTGGGGGTAAAAGGCTTTAATAATGGTATTTAGAGATTTTGTAGCATGTACAAGGCATAAGTCTTTTTGGTAAGCTATCCGTTAGCAGGACTGTAGCATAAACATTAATTGAATCAACTGATTGGGTGGGTTATTTTCAAAATAGACCTTCATAGAAAAGCAGTTCTATGAGGGTTTTATTTATTGAGAGGAAGTTTCAGCTAAAGGTTTATGCAATAGCGGGATTCTAAGTAGAGAAAGCCTCAGAAAGGATAGATATGAGGTCACAGAAATAGAAATATAGGGTTTAGGACTAAATAAGAATAAACTGGCATCAACTGGATAAAATACTTTAGTAGCTAAATAATACTTGAATTATTATTTTCGATTGATATAATTAAAGTGGAGGTGTTAGGATGAGCTGCGAACTAATTGGGGGCTTTTTTGAGATTATTGAGATGATTATAGAGGAGCAGAAAACACCTAGAAGCTATGGTGAGGATCTTACGCTATATCATTCGGAGCTTAACTTTATTGATACAATTTATGAATATCCTGAGGCGAACGCCAGAGAGCTGGCGGAAATTCTGGGAATTACGCAGGGGGCAGTAACACAGGTGGCAGCAAAGCTGTCGGGGAAGGGCTTGATAGAAAGCTATTTTGCTGAGGGTAATAAAAAGGAAAAATACTATAAAATCACTCCAGAAGGTGAAAGGGTGAGACAGGGGCATCACGAGTACCATGAAAAGGCAAATGCAGAGATGTGCCGTTATTTTTCCTCCCTCAACCAGGATGAAGTAAAGGTCCTATTAAACTTTTTTGAAAAGGTAAAGGCATATATGCCCGTCAGCGAATTTACCTGCCTCTCAAATAGAGGGTGCGGGAATAGTCTAATCGGAAGGAAGGAATAGGTATGAAGGAACTACTTAAAATTAAAGGCCTTAAGGCAAAAGTTGGTGAAGGTGAAATTCTAAAGGGGTTGGATTTAACGATTCATCCCGGTGAAACCCATGTCATTATGGGACCTAACGGAGCCGGCAAATCCACACTAGCAAGCGTGATTCTGGGGCATCCGGCCTATGAGGTAACGGAAGGGAATATTGTTTTTGAGGGTGAGGATATTACTGAAGCTAAAACCGATGAAAGAGCAAAAAAAGGGATTTTTCTGACCTTTCAAAGCCCTGAGGAGGTAGACGGCATTACTGTGGAGAACTTTCTCCGTACTGCAAAATCCGCCGTCACCGGTGAAGCTATCAAGGCATGGGGCTTTCACCAGGAGCTTATGGCTCTAATGGAGAAGCTGAATTTTGAAAGCGGCTATGCTTCAAGATATCTTAACGTCGGATTTTCCGGCGGTGAAAAAAAGAAAAACGAAATATTGCAGATGCTGACATTGAATCCAAAGCTGGCAATTCTTGACGAAACCGACTCAGGACTGGATGTGGACGCGGTTAAAACAGTATCGGAGGGTATTCGCAATTTTAAGAATGATAATAATGCATTGTTGATTATTACCCATAGTGCAAAGCTTCTGGAAAATCTCAAGACGGACTACGTACACATTTTGGTGGAGGGGCGCATTATCAAAACCTCCGATGCTTCTTTGATCGACGAGGTAGGCAGAGTTGGATTTACCGCCATGCTCCCTGAAGACTTAAGGGGAGGGGTATAAATGGAGCTTAAAAAAACAGTGGTATCGGATGTAGATAGAAGCATTTACGATATAGCTAATCCTGAAAAGGCGAAGTACAAGGTGAATAAGGGCTTAAGCAAGGAAATCGTCATGGCTATTTCAGCTGAAAAGAAGGAGCCCTCCTGGATGCTGGAGCATCGGCTTCGTTCTCTGGAGATATATGAGAAGCTGCCTATGCCTGCTTGGGGGCCTGATCTTCACATGCTGGACATGGAACAGGTAGTCACATATGTATCGCCGGGTACTGGTATGAAGGACAATTGGCAGGAGCTTCCGGAGGAAATAAAGCTAACCTTTGATCGATTGGGTATACCTGAGGCTGAAAAAAAGGCGCTTTCCGGAGTTGGTGCCCAGTATGACTCAGAGGTGGTCTATCATAATGTGAAGGAGGAAATGAGCAGCCAAGGGGTGATTTATACCGATATGGATACAGCCCTGCGGGAATACGAGGATATATTAAGAGCGCATTTCATGCAGCTGCTGCCTGCCTCAACCCATAAATTTATGGCATTACACGGGGCCGTTTGGTCTGGAGGTTCCTTTGTATACGTACCGGAGGGGGTTGAGGTTTCCATGCCTTTGCAATCCTATTTCAGACTTAATGCTCCGGGGGCAGGTCAATTTGAGCACACCTTAATCATTGTGGAAAAGGGTGCTAAGCTTCATTTTATTGAGGGCTGCTCAGCTCCCCGCTATAATGTGCTGAACCTTCATGCAGGCGGCGTAGAGCTTTTTGTAAAGGAAAATGCAACCCTGAGATATTCAACTATAGAGAACTGGTCCAGAAATATGCTGAATCTTAATAGCAAACGCGCAGTTGTAGATAAAAATGGTGCTATCGAGTGGGTTTCCGGCACCTTCGGCTCACAAATTACTATGCTATATCCCATGAGCATATTAAAGGGAGAGGGGGCTCGAAGTGAGTTTACCGGCATTACCTTTGCTGGAGAAGGGCAGAACTTGGATACAGGAACAAAGGTTGTTCATGCAGCGCCGGGCACCTCTTCAACTGTGATTTCAAAATCCATATCCAAGAGTGGGGGTAAGGCTACCTATAGAAGTGCCATTGTTGTAAGACCAGAGGCGACAGGAACCAAATCCAGCGTTACCTGTGAATCCTTAATGCTGGACAGTGATAGTCGATCAGATACCATCCCAGTGATGGATATACGTAACGACGAGGCAGATATTGGTCATGAGGCCAGAATCGGACGAATCAGCGAGGAGGCGATCTTTTACCTGATGACTCGGGGCATTGGAGAAAGCGAGGCCAAGGCTTTAATTGTAAGGGGATTTGTAGAACCCATTACAAAGGAGCTTCCCCTGGAATACGCTGTTGAGATGAATCGTCTGGTAACGTTGGAATTTGAGGGAAGCATCGGTTAGGAGGTAATTATGACAAATTATTCGTTAGCGGAGATTAACAAGCTTCAGGTGCCCACCTGGAGAGCATTGAAAATTAATGGCATATCTATTGGTGAGCCTGCTGCTGATATGACGGTTTATGCTAAAAATCCAATAGAAAAGAATTATAGAGGAATTGAAATCAGTAGGGACATGGTGGAGGGAACCACAGAAGCAGCACCTCTTGCCATCAGGGATGTAAAGAATTATGTGAAGGACCTTCATAGCACTAGGCTTCATATCAGAATACCGGAGGGTCATGTGATGGACGAGCCTATTATACTGAATTTTAAACTGGACAGAGATAATGCCTTACTTATTGATGATATTCTCATCAGTGCGGCAGATGAAAGCAAGGCCACCATCGTTTTTAGATATACTTCAGAGGAGGATGCGGATTGCTTCCGTTGTGGCTTTACAGCGTTGGAAGTAGGAAGGAATGCTGATATTCGACTTATCAAAACGCAATTGCTGTCCCATAATCATAAAAATGTCGATGCAACCATGGTTAATGTGGCGGAAAAAGGCCATGCAAATATCATTCTTGCAGAGCTTGGAGGAGAAAAGTCTGTTTCCGGCTACAGTGTGCAGCTTTTAGGAGAGGCTGCTTCAGCAGATTTGGACAGCCTTTATATGGTTAACCGGCAGCGGGAATTGGATATAAACTATCGCATGGCATACCAGGGAAAAAGCACCGAGGGCCATATCAATGTTAAGGGTGCCTTGCTGGGTAAGGCTAAGAAAACGGCTAAAAGCACGTTGGACTTTATTTCGGGTGCAGCAAATGCAAAGGGTCACGAGGAGGAAACCGTGCTGACCTTCAGTCCTGATGTCATTAATATTTCAGCACCACTGCTTTTATGTGGAGAGGACAATGTCAGCGGACAGCACGCCACCAGTGTCGGAAGACCGGATGCGGACAAGCTTTTTTACCTCATGAGCCGTGGGATCAGCAAGGAGGAAGCGGAGAAGCTGATTGCCTTGGCAGCCTTCAGTCCGATTATTAATAGCATTGAGCCAGAAGAATTGCGAGAAGAAATGATCACGGTGCTACAGGAGGTGATGGACAATGCAGAGGAACTATGCTGAGGATTTTCCTATATTAAAGAATAGCACTTCAAATGGCAAAAGACTGGTGTATCTGGATAATGCCGCCACTACACAGAAGCCTGCAAGTGTGATTAATGCCATACGAGACTATTACGAGAGCAGCAACGCTAATCCCCATCGTGGCGCCTATCCCCTTAGTGAAAGGGCAACGGAATTATATGAAGGGGCAAGACAAAGGGTTGCAGATTTCCTTAATGCGGCGGGTCCTGATGAAATACTATTTACTAAGGGGACGACTGAGGCTCTGAATTTCGTGGCAAGCTCCTTTGCTATGGATATTGTCAACGAGGGTGACGAAATTTTAATCTCAATTGCAGAGCATCATTCTAACCTGATTCCATGGCAGATGGTGGCTAAAGCAAAGGGAGCCAGCCTTAAATATCTTTATACTGACGCCAAAGGGGAGCTGACGGAGGAGGAGCTAGACGCCAAAATTTCCCCCAGAACAAAAATAATTGCAGTCGCCCATGTTTCTAATGTGCTGGGTATCGTCAACCCTATTGAGAAAATTGTTGGAAGGGCAAGGCAGGTCGGGGCTGCTGTTGTGCTGGACATCGCCCAGAGTCTGCCGCATATGAAGGTGGACCTACAGGCTCTTGATGTGGATTTTGCAGCCTTTTCTGGTCATAAGCTTTATGCCCCTATGGGAATTGGCGTTCTATACGGCAAGCGGCAGCATTTATCTAAAATGCGTCCTATGCTATATGGCGGCGGCATGGTGGAGGATGTAAGCCAACAGGAGGCCGTTTTTCTGGAGGCACCTTATACATTTGAGGGAGGAACTCAAAATGTAGAGGGGGCGGTGGGGCTTCATGCTGCCATAGATTACCTGATGGGTATCGGCTATGATGAAATAAAGGGTATAGAAGATGAGCTGTCCCTTTATGTTGTGGAAGGACTGTTGAACAATCCTCATGTTATTCTCTATGGCAACAGTCATCCTCATAATCGCACGGGTATCCTCTCCTTTAATATTGAAGGGGTCCATCCCCACGATGTATCCACGATTTTAGCGGCTGACGGAGTAGCCATCAGATCGGGACATCATTGCGCGCACCCCTTGATGCGGCATTTGGGTGTCAATGCCACCTGCCGTGCCAGTCTAAGCTTTTATAATACGAAGGAGGATATTGATATTTTTATCGAGTCTATTAGCAAGGTCAGGAGGTGGCTGCGGCTTGAATCTAAATGAGATTTATACGGAAATTATTGCAGAGCATAGCACCTCTTCAAGGAACCGACACCCATTGGAGGAGGCCAGCATTAAGCTGGAGGGCAAGAATCCCAGCTGTGGAGATGAAATTGTGCTGGAGCTCTTGATAAAGGAGGAAAGGATTGAGGATGCTGCCTTCACCGGTAGCGGCTGTGCCATTTCGCAGGCCTCAACCTCCATGATGATTGACCTTATTAAAGGCAAGACGGTGATGGAGGCAAGGCAGCTGGCAGAATTGTTCAGTGCCATGATACACAAAAGGGTATCCGATGAAAGCCAGCTGGCACCATTGGAGGAGGCGGCTGCTTTACAAAACATATCAAATCTGCCGGCAAGAGTGAAATGTGCAGTTATGCCGTGGCGTACCCTTGAAGCTGCCACGGAGAAGCAACCGCTGGAATAGCCGCCGACGTCAGACAAAAAGGAATTGTCAATAGAATCTATGAAGCTCATCAATCGGTAGGGAGGCCGTAGAAAAGTCACCTAAGATTGATGGCTTTTTTTTATGGTTGCAAAAATTAATTTTAGGTAGGATAAAGCACATCCTTGGCGAAAATATATAGAAATATATCTAAATCAGATGGAGGATAGCGCAATGGCGATAGAACGAGTTAAGGCATATTTTAAGCAATGGGATATGGCAGATAGGATTATGGAGTTCGAGGTATCCAGCGCAACGGTGGAGCTGGCGGCCCAGGCGGTGGGCTGTGAGCCTAAAAGGATAGGAAAGACCTTATCCTTTATGGTGGCAGAGAAGCCAATTTTAATTGTGGTTGCCGGAGATGCAAAGGTAGACAATGCAAAGTATAAGGCTGAATTTTCAACAAAGGCAAAGATGCTGACGCCAGACGAAGCGGTGTCTTTAATCGGACATGCTGTAGGCGGCGTATGCCCCTTTGGTATTAAGGAGGGTGTTACGGTGTATCTGGATGAATCTCTTAAACGCTTCGATACCGTATTTCCAGCCTGCGGCAGCGGCAATAGTGCCATAGAGCTGTCAATACCTGAGCTTGAGAAATATTCATGCTTTACATCATGGGTTGATGTATGTAAGGCATGGGAATAAATCAGTATCACTAAAAATAAAGCACTGTTAAGGTAAAAACTAACAGTGCTTTACTGTAGCCTCAGTCAAGCAGCTATAGCTTTTATGGCTTAGCTCAGATAGGAAATGAAAAATATCAATATAAACAGGACATAACGCTGTCATGTTTATATTGATATAATAGAAGAAATTGCTGAGTAACAGAGGACCAAAGTCATAAAAAAACGAAAATGATAAAAAGAGGTGAAGGATATGAAAAAGCATTATGAAGCTAGTAAAATTACACAGTATAAGGAATTTGTAGCTTTAGTTGAGGAGGTAGGCTTTATGCCCCTATCCAATAATCCTATAGGCTTTTTAAATCTCTCAGATTTAACCCATGAGGAAAACTGGCACACCGGCTTGGACACCGACCCCTGGTCATGGAGAGTCACAGCCGAGGAGAATAAAGTGGCGGCCTATGCCAAGGTCTTTAACAAAAAGCCCGGCTTTATCTCTCTTGAATGGTATCCTAAGTTTATAGCCGCCAGAAGGCGAGGCCTAAGCTTTGATGAAATGTACTCAGAAGGTCTTTTAAGCAGCTATGCAAAGCAAATTTATGATTTGTTTCAAAGGCAGGACGTTTTAGCAGCCTATGAGATTAAAGCCTTATGTGGCATAAAAAAGGAGACAAACGCAAAATTTGAAGCCGCCATGGGTGAGCTGCAAATGAAGCTGTTTATAACCTCCAACGGCACTAAACGAAAAATAAATGCTAAAGGGGAGGCCTATGGTTGGCCCTCGACAGCCTTTTCAACCGTTGAAGCATGGGCTGGAGAGGAGCTAATTCAGAAGGCTAATACCATAGCATGGCAGCAGGCGGTTGAGGAAATAACTGAGAGAATTAAGGCCTATGTGCCGGTTGCTCAAGGGGCAAAGCTTAAGGGCTTTATAGGGGCATAGTGGCGTCTGTTTCTGCCCTTGCTTCTCTAATAGATGGCTTGGGCTTTAGGAGAAATCATGACGGAGCAGACGGAGAGATAATGTCAAAATATAAGGAAAATTGAAAAAATATGACGCCGGGCCATCCTTTTTATGGTAATATTAGAAAAGGGTGGTTTTATTATCAATATAATTAGGAGGCGGAGTATGATAGAGGTAAGAAATCTATATAAAACCTATAATGCCAAGGGTAAGCCTGTAGAGGCGCTAAAGGGGGTATCTCTATCCATCAAGGAGGGGCAGATTCTAGGGCTTCTAGGACCCAATGGTGCGGGAAAGAGCACCTTAGTGAAAATACTTTCAACTATAATTAAACAGGACTCGGGAGAATTTGAAATCGATGGTATAGCCTATCAGAATAATAGTGAGGCATATCGAAGGAAAATAGCCGTTGTGCTGCAAAACAGCAGCCTGGAGCTATGGCTGTCGGTATTGGAGAACCTAAGAATTTATGGTAAATTTTTTGGCTTAAAGGGGCAGGCGCTGGAGGCAGCAATAAAGAAGGTTACGGAAATGTTTGGCCTAACTCCCTTTCTTCATAAGCAGGCCAGAGAGCTAAGCGGCGGCTACAGAAAAAGGCTTCAGATTGCCAAGACCTTCATGGTGGAGACTAAGGTACTGATATTGGATGAGCCCACCGAGGGGATGGACCCGTTAGTAAAGAATGATTTGATGAAATATTTGCGTCAGGAGGCCCAAAGCGGCAGAACCATACTTATTACTACCCAAAGGATAGAAGAGGCAGAGGCCCTTTGTGACGAAATAGTGATTATTAACAATGGCAAAATAGAGGCTCAGGGCTCTTTGATGGAGTTGAGAAGACAGACGGCCCTTAACAAAAGGCTTTTACTGCATTTTAATGCATTGGATAAGCATAAGCTTAAGGCAATAGAGGATTATTGCGGTGAAAAGGGTTTAAGGGTGAGCTTCAGCGGCAGCACCTTGGTTCATACCAATGATGCTGGTATTGATGCCCTACTGGAGGGCTACAGGCAGATTGCAGATCGATTTGAGGTGGAAAGTATGGAAATACTTAATCCAAGCCTTGAGGATATGTTTATTAAGGTAGTTGGGGGTGGTGGCAAATGAAGGGGATAGGCGCTTCGATTTATCGTGAGTACATCAACAGAAGGACCTCGCCAAGGGTATTGGTGGAAAACATATTAAACCCCTTGTTCACTCTTTTTATTTTCGGTGTAGCCCTTGGTAATGCCATAGGCACCATAAAAACCAGCAGCATGGCGATCCCCTATATTACCTTCTTTTTGGTGGGGGCAATCAACATCAGCCTGATAACCAATGCTGTTGTGGCTGCCACAAAGACCTTTTTGGACAAATATGTGGGGCTGTATGAGGAAATGATGACCTATCCCGTCAATAGAACCAGTATATTATTGGGGAAGCTGATATTCAGTGTTATAATATCATTGATTCAGGCCCTGGCAATGATGATCTTTGTCTTCATCCTCTTTCCAGGAAAATTAGCTATGTCCATTAATGTCCTATTCTTTCTTCTATGGGTAACCATAGGGGCGATGGCATGGTTTTTAATCATCACCTATATTGCGTTAAGATTAAAAACCCAGGACGGCTTTAACACCGTTTATTACTTGATCATGACGCCGCTGTTATATACCAGCTCCATCTATTATCCGGTGGATAATATGCCGACGATTATTAAATATATCAGTGTCATCAACCCCTTAACCTGGCTGACGGACATTGGCAGGTATTATTTGTTGAATTTGGAAACCACTTATTTATCCTATAAAATTATTGGACTACTGATATTTACAGTCATCTCCTTTCTGCTGGCAGCAAGGGAAATGAATAGATACAACTAAAAGCTAAAGCTGATGTAAGCTAAAGTGGATCATAGGATTAAAGATGGATGCTACATAAAATGGAGGGAAGAGATTATGCAATTGGATTATAATGAAGCAGTGAAAAGCGTACATGAGCTATTGGCATCAAAAAGGGTAATGGTGCTGGCCACAAGCCTGGATAATAGAGTTACCGCCAGAAGCATGAGCTGTGTTTTTATAGATAATAAAATATGCCTTCAGACCGATAGGGATTTTCTAAAATATCACCAAATAATAGATAATCCTAGGGTGGCATTAGCCGTGGACAATATACAGGTGGAGGGGAGGGCTACGATAAAGGGACACCCCTTTGAGGCGGAGAACAGAGGCTTTACGGAGGCATTCAAGGCTGTTCACAGTAGCTCATATCATAACTACTCCCATATGGAAAATGAGGTGGTGGTGGAGATCGTACCAACGCTAATAACCCTATGGCGATATGAGGAAGGCAGGCCCTTTAGGGATTTTTTAGATTTAGTTAATCAGCAGGCCACTAGGGCATACTACGATAATAGCAAATAGGAAAGAGGACAGACAATGAAGGAAACAGGATATCTAAGAGGCATAGGCCTGAAGCGAGAGGAGATAAATTCCTTTAATCAATACCCCTTCTCACTGCCGGCGGTAAAGCGGCTGACAAATCTTGAGCTTCACCCACAAGTTACTTTTATCGTGGGGGAAAATGGCACAGG
Organism: Clostridiaceae bacterium; assembly: GCA_018432235.1. Lineage (GTDB taxonomy): Bacteria > Bacillota > Clostridia > Peptostreptococcales > Natronincolaceae > M1-B18. The sequence continues at coordinate 65,649 of JAHDLO010000020.1, forward strand.
AAAATCCACCATACTGGAGGCCATCGCAACAGCCTGTGGCTTTAATCCTGAGGGGGGGACAATTAATTTTAATTTTCAATCCAGGCCCTCCCATTCAGACCTTCATAATTATATTAAGGTGGTTAGAGGAATAAAGCGACCTCGAGATGGTTTTTTCTTAAGGGCTGAGAGCTTTTATAATGTTGCAACTAATATTGAGGAACTGGATTCTGAGGGAATAGCGCCAAGGGTAATTGATTCCTATGGGGGATTATCTCTCCATGAGCAATCCCATGGAGAATCCTTTTTATCCGTATTTATAAACCGCTTCGGGGGCAGAGGCCTTTATATACTGGATGAGCCGGAGGCTGCCCTATCTCCCTCAAGGCAGATGAGCATGCTGACGAGGCTGCATCAGCTGGTGCAGCAGGATTCTCAGTTTATCATTGCAACCCATTCACCAATCATAATGGCTTACCCGGATGCAATCCTTTATGAGCTTTCGTCAGAGGGCTTCAGGAAAGTAAAATACAAGGAAACAGAGCATTATACTGTAATGCAGTCCTTTATAAATCATCCGGAAAAAATGCTGAAAATACTTTTAGAGGAAGATCAATAAGCTGAGGACTTTGCTTCTGTAGTCTATGCTATAATATTATAGATCAGGTAAATGCTATAGGAGGGCGATTTATGCAAATAAATAATTTGGAAAAGAATATATTTGATGCGCTTTATGATGGGATTTTGATTGCAGACAAGGACTGTATCGTAAGATATGTGAATCCCTCCTATACTAGAATAACCAAGGTTAGCATTGAAGATATTGTAGGAAAATTTCTAAATGATATTAGACCTGGTGCCCAGCTGCCGTCGGTTATACGAAGCGGTAAAAAGCTGTTACGGATAAAGAGACGAGTTGGAGATGTAGAATACATTGTAAATATGGCGCCAATTATAGAGGGAAAGGAAATCATCGGGGGCATTTCCATCCTCAATGAGATAAACGATATCTACAAGCTGACAGAGGAATTGAATAAATCCAATATGATGATAAAGAAGCTGGAGACCCACATGAAGCGGATGGGGAAGGCTAAATATAGCTTTGATGATATTATCAGCGGAGATATAAGCTCCCTTGAAACTAAAAACCTTGCAAAGCGCATAGCCAAGAAGGGCTCCCATGTTCTTATTACCGGTGAAAGCGGTACCGGAAAGGAGCTTTATGCCAATGCCATTCATAATGCCAGCAATAGGCAGCAGGGCCCCTTTATTGCAGTTAATTGTGCCACCTTTGAAGGCAACCTGTTGGAAAGCGAGCTATTTGGCTATGAGGAAGGGGCCTTCACTGGAGCTAAGAAGGGCGGGAAAATTGGGCTTTTCGAGGTTGCCACCGGTGGAACCCTCTTTCTGGATGAAATATCAGAGATGAATTATGGCCTTCAGGCCAAGCTTTTAAGGGTATTACAGGAGGAAAGCATCAGAAGAATTGGGGGCTTAAATGAAATTCCAATTGATGTTAGAATCATTTGTGCCACTAACAAGAGTTTGGAAAAGATGGTGGAGGAAAATCAGTTTCGGAAGGACCTATACTATAGGATAGCGGTATTTCCCATTAATGTTCTGCCCCTTCGCAGCAGAAGGGAGGACATTCCATTGCTGGCTGAGAAATTTGCTGAAAATATTACATCCAACATTCATAGAGAGCTGAAATTAACCGAGGATGTTATGCGGCTGCTGTATAATTATGATTGGCCCGGCAATATCAGAGAGCTGAAGAACACTATAGAGTTTGCCTTTAATATGACGGATGAGGATAAAATAAGACCTGAGCATCTACCTAAAATCATTCAATCGGAGGGGGTTAAAAAAGAGCTGATGAGGCTGAAGACCCTTGACGAAATAATTAAAGAGGTAGAACTGGCAGAAATTAAGAAGGCGATATACTTATATGGCGACACAGTAGAGGGAAAGCGGAAAGCGGCGGAGGTATTGGGAATATCCTTGGCGACCCTGTATAATAAGCTGAAATAGATGAAAAAATTTAAGCTTTATCATTTCTAAAAAATTAGAAAAACCGATTAGTGGTTTCTAAAAATTTAGAAGTGTAGGCACAGAGTTCCTGTAGATTGATTGAAAATACTGGTGTATATGGATGACTAATTAAATAAAATATGCCAATGGGGGTGAGGATTCACCTCCATTTCTTATAGCAATGATATTTTGAATTCTAAATTATTAGAAAGTTGGCATATGCTTGATATTTATGTTTTTCTAATGCGGAAAAAATAAGCAATAAAAGATAGCTGATGAAAAGGTTTGCAAAAACTAAGGTTTGACAAAAAAAATGCAGACTTTTAATGTTTGTTGAAAGAAAAAATGTAAAACCTTAAAATGTGGCATGATGCTTGCTCTTATATAGGACGAGACAAAAAATTCATAAGGAGGCGTATTTATATGCTAGGTATTTTAGGTTTTCTTACTATCATCGTATTATTAGCACTTATTATGACCAAAAAAGCATCACCGGTGGTTGCTCTAGTGGCAGTACCCACCATTACTGCCATCGCAGGAGGCTTTTCATCAGACTTAGGTAAATTCATAACAGATGGTATCAAATCGATTGCACCAACAGGTACTATGTTTATCTTCGCGATTCTTTTCTTTGGTATTCTGACGGATGCGGGAACCTTCGATCCGATTATCGAAAAAATTCTTAAAATCGTTGGAAAGGACCCTGTGAAGATTGCAATAGGAACTGCAATCTTAGCAATGCTGATTCATTTAGACGGCTCAGGCGCAGTAACCTTTTTGGTAACGATACCTGCAATGCTGCCATTATTTGATGCTCTTGGTATGCAAAGAACAACCTTAGCCACCATTGTAGCATTGTCAGCTGGAACCATGAACATTCTGCCATGGGGCGGGCCAACAATCCGAGCGGCCACAGCCTTTGAGGTGCCGGTAACAGAGCTGTTTAATCCTTTGCTAATTCCATTCTTCGCCGGATTAATCTTTGTCCTATTTGTTGCCTATAGCCTTGGAAAAAAGGAAAAGAAAAGACTTGGGAATATTGCAGCAGATAGTGTTCAGGTAGACAGAAAAATTGACGAAGAAAAGCAAAAGCTGGCTAGACCAAAGCTTTTCTGGTTAAACGTTGCAACCATTTTAGCTGCTATTGCGGTGCTTATTATGGATATATTACCACCAACCGTAATTTTCATGCTGGCCTTCGCAATATCCTTAACCATAAACTATCCCAATGTTAAGGATCAAAGAGACAGAATTGATGCCCATGCTAAGGCAGCCTTAATGATGGCAAGTATATTATTTGCAGCTGGAGCCTTTATAGGAATTATGACGGGTTCAGGCATTATTAAAGAAATGGCGGCAATGACGGTTTCCATTATACCAACCTCCTTGGGTCGATTTATTCCTATTGTAACTGGTATTATTTCAATGCCTGCCAGTCTTTTATTTGATCCAGACTCCTTCTACTTTGGGGTGCTGCCTGTATTGTCGGAGGCTGCAAAGGGCTTTGGTGTTGCTGGTATTGAAGTAGGTAAGGCAGCTATTTTAGGTCAGATGACCACAGGCTTCCCAGTAAGTCCCCTGACAGGTGCTACCTTCCTGCTTATTGGATTAACTGGCGTTGATTTAGGTGAGCATCAGAAAAAAACAATCCCCTATGCCTTTGCAACCACTATGGTAATGCTGATCGTTGCCCTTGTGATTGGGGCCATAGCAATATAAATTTCTAAGAGGTTGTCTCGTAGATAAATAAACACTATAGGAGGTCAATGAAATGAAGACAATTCGTATCGGGTCTGGTGCAGGCTATGCAGGTGATAGACTAGAGCCAGCTCTGGAGCTTATGGAGAAGGGTAATCTTGATTATATTATATTTGAGTGCTTAGCAGAAAGAACAATTGCTATTGCACAGGAGCAAAAGCTTAAGAATCCTGAAAAGGGATACAATGGGCTGTTGGAATACCGTATGGATAAGGTGTTGCCTTTATGTGTAGAAAAGGGCGTAAAGGTGATTACTAATATGGGGGCAGCAAATCCTGTAGCAGCGGCTAAGGTCATTAAAAAAATGGCCTTGGATAAAGGGCTTAAAGGGCTGAAAATTGCGGCGGTAGAGGGAGACGATATCCTACATCAAATAGATAGGTATATGGAGAATGATATTTTAGAGCTTGAGGGTAAAAAGCTGAAGGATCTGAAGGAGCAAATCGCTTCTGCCAATGCCTATATCGGAACTGAAGGCGTGATTGAGGCCTTAAAGCAGGGGGCAGATATTATAGTAACTGGCCGTATTGCCGATCCAGCCTTAGTGCTGGCACCAGTCATGTATGAATATGGATGGCGTCATGAGGATTGTGAGAAGGTTGGTACTGGCATCATGATTGGGCATTTACTAGAGTGTGGGGGACAGATAACCGGCGGATATTTTGCAGACCCAGGGTACAAGGATGTGGCTGATTTGGCAAGGCTTGGATTCCCAATAGCGGAAATCAAAGAAAATGGCGAGGTCATCATCACTAAGGTTGAAGGCAGCGGCGGAAGGGTAACCACTGCCACCTGCAAGGAGCAGCTGCTGTATGAAATCCATGATCCTTCCACTTATCTAACACCAGATGGGATTGCGGATTATACAAATGTGACAATGGAGCAGGTTGGAGCGGATAGGGTACTGATAAAGGGAGCAACCGGTAGAAAAATGCCAGAAACCCTTAAGGTTAGCATCGGCTACAAAGATTGCTTCATTGGTGAAGGTGAAATGAGCTACGGCGGAATCGGAGCTTACGAAAGAGCAAAGCTGGCAGGGGAAATCGTTAAGGAGCGCCTTGAATTAACAGGTGTCAACTATGATGAGCTTAGAATTGACTATATCGGTGTCAATTCTTTATATAGAGATAAAATCAGTGATGCTATGCTTCAGGATAAGTCTGTTTTAGGAGAGGTTAGATTAAGAGTTGCAGCAAGAACTAAGAGTCGAAATGATGCAGTTAAAATAGGAAATGAGGTTGAAACACTATATACCAACGGACCAGCCGGCGGTGGCGGTGCGACCCAATCTGTTAAGGAAATTGTATCCATTGCATCAATATTTATTCCGAGAGACGACATCAAGCAAATAGTAAGCTACGAGGAGGTTTAAATCATGAAACTCAGAGAAATTGCCCACTCCAGAACAGGAGATAAAGGAAATATATCCAATGTGTCATTAATTGCATTCAAGGAAGAGGATTACAGGCTGATTGAAGAAAAGGTCACAGCTGAGCTGGTGAAGGAATGGTTTAAGGATATTGTAGATGGGGAAGTCGTAAGATACCAGCTGCCGAAGCTAGGCGCCTTGAATTTTGTTATGGATAAGGCCCTAGGCGGAGGGGTAACAAGATCCTTAGCCCTTGATAAGCATGGCAAGAGCTTAAGCGCAGCATTACTTGAAATGGAAATATAGATTAAAGACGATAGGTGCATTGATTAATGCATCTATTGTCTTTCAGCAGAGGAGATGAAAAAAATGTCAAAGCAAATAAGCTTGGCGGAGGCGCTGTCATATATTAAGGATGATATGACCGTGATGATAGGCGGATTTTTAGGCGTAGGAACGCCAGAGACCATTATAGATGGTGTAATAAAAAAAGGCGTAAAAAACCTAACGATAATAGGAAATGATACCGGCTTTCCCACAATAGGAATCGGTAAGCTGATTACAAATAAGCTGGCTAAAAAGGTCATCACCTCCCATATCGGCACTAACCCGGAGACAGGAAGACAAATGAATGAAAAAGAGCTAGAGGTAGAATTGGTACCCCAGGGAACCCTGGTGGAACGGATTAGAGCCGGCGGTGCAGGCTTAGGGGGCATTCTTACGCCTACTGGCATAGGTACACTGGTGGAGGAAAACAAGCAAAAGCTTACGATAGACGGAAGAGAGTTTCTGTTGGAGCTTCCTTTAAAGGCGGATGTTGCTCTAATATTAGGTGCGAAGGTGGACACCAAGGGAAATGTTTACTATGATCAGGCTGCCAGAAACTTCAACCCCATAATGGCGATGGCGGCAGAGCTGGTGATCGTAGAGGCGGAGGAAATTGTTGAGTCAGGAGAAATAAACCCTAATGATGTGATGACCCCCAGCATCTTTGTAGACTACATTGTAAAGGAGGGAAACTAATATGAATACAGCCCAGATAAAGGAAATAATTGCAAGGCGTGTGGCAAAGGAGCTGGCGGATGGCTATGTGGTTAACCTTGGCATAGGACTACCAACCCTGGTTGCCAACTATGTGCCTGAGGGGATAGAGGTTATACTTCAATCAGAAAACGGATTTATAGGGATGGGTTCTGCACCAGAAGCAGGCGAAGGGCATAAAAACCTGGTAAATGCAGGTGGGGCGCCTGTTACAGTCATACCGGGGGCAGCCTTCTTTGATAGCGCCACCTCCTTTGCCATTATTAGAGGCGGTCATGTTGATGCAACTGTTTTGGGGGCCCTTCAGGTGGACGAAAAGGGAAATCTGGCCAACTGGATGGTACCTGGTGACATGGTGCCGGGAATGGGGGGCGCAATGGATTTGGTGGTAGGGGCTAAAAGGGTAATCGTGGCAATGACCCATACAGCCAAGGGAAAGGCAAAAATCCTTAAGGAATGTACGCTACCGCTGACTGCTAAGGCACAGGTAAATTTGATCGTCACGGAAATGGGTGTTATGGCGGTAGAGGCTGAAGGCCTTATATTGAAGGAGATTAACCCTGCCTTTACGATAGAAGAGGTACAGGCCCAAACAGAGGCAAAGCTAATCATACCTGAGGATTTAATCAAGATGGAAATATAAACGCTTTATAATTAATAGATTTAGGAGGACTAAGATGAAAAGAGAAGCCGTAATCGTAAGTGCTGTTAGAACTGCCATAGGCAGCTTTAACGGAGGCCTAGCCAGCGTTTCACCGGCTCAGCTGGGGGCCATCGTTATAAATGAAGCATTAAATCGGGCAAAGGTGGCAGCAAAGGAGGTAGACGAGGTATATATGGGCTGTGTGCTTCAGGCGGGCCATGGCCAAGGAGTTGCCAGACAGGCAGCAATTTTGGCGGGCCTTCCGGTGGAGGTGCCGGCAACCACGATAAATATGATCTGTGGGTCAGGTCTAAAAACAGTGTCCTTAGCCGCCCAAACAATATTGGCAGGAGATAATGATGTTGTGGTGGTTGGTGGCACAGAAAACATGAGTCAGGCAGCGTATGCCTTAGACAGTGCCAGATGGGGCCAAAGAATGGGCCATGGCAAGGTAATAGATACAATGATAAAGGATGCCTTAACCGATGCCTTCTATGACTACCATATGGGAATAACAGCGGAAAATGTTGCAGAAAAATGGCAGCTGACAAGGGAAGCACAGGACGCCTTTGCTGTATCAAGCCAGAATAAGGCAGAGGCCGCTAAAAAGGCGGGACACTTTAAGGCGGAAATCGTACCGGTGGAGGTAAAAACCAGAAAGGGTACGGTTATCTTTCAGGAGGACGAGTATATTAAAGAGGGATCAACACTGGAATCTTTGCAAAAGCTAAAGCCTGCCTTTAAAAAGGAGGGTACGGTTACGGCCGGAAATGCTTCAGGTATTAATGACGGTGCTGCTGCGCTGGTTATTATGAGCAGAGAAAAGGCCGATGCCCTGGGCTTAGAGCCTTTGGCTGTCATTGCCTCCTATGCATCGGCTGGGATAGAGCCTGAAATCATGGGGGCAGGACCAATACCGGCATCTAAGAAGGCCCTTAAGAAGGCAGGTATGGAGATTAAGGATATCGATTTAATAGAGGCCAATGAGGCCTTTGCAGCACAGGCATTGGCTGTGGCTAGAGACTTGGCATTTAATATGGATAAGGTCAATGTCAACGGTGGCGCCATAGCTTTAGGACATCCTGTAGGGGCCAGCGGAGCCAGAATCCTGGTGAGCCTGCTGCATGAAATGAAAAGAAGAGATGCAAAGCAAGGCCTAGCAACACTATGTATCGGTGGCGGTATGGGAGAAGCTGTTATTGTAAAAAGAGTATAGGTATATAGCGAGGTATGAGGGATAGCACTTCATGCCTCTTTTTTTATTTCATAGAAAGCTCGTTTTTTTTCTATGAAATAGGGGGTTGTTAAGGGGGGGGTGTCCCCCTTATTAAAACACGGAGAGGCAAGGGGTATGGTATTAAAGAAGGAGCTTTTAAATACATAGAGAACTTATAATTATGTAATCAATTGTTAAAGCATTGAAATGCTCAAATGTTAGGAAAGGAGTGCTGATATGATGCAATTAAAGCAATGGCCTGAAGCGCTTCAGGCATACTTGAGAGACTATGGTGAAGTCACCTCAGTAAAAAAGCTGGCAGGAATAAAGGACATCGGAGGCTGCTATCGTCTAGACTTTACAGGCACCTCTCTTATCGTAAAGGAAATGACCGAATCGCAGGAGTATCAGTTTTATACAAAGGCGGCAAAGCAGCTGAAGGAAACCTTACTGCATATCCCTAAGCTTCTCTGGGATGCTAAGGGAGCTACGGCGTATTATATCGTCATTGAGGATATACCTGAACCCCTGCCGGTGGAAAGAAGGCAGGCAGACTCCGCTGTGCTGGCGGTTCTAAATAAATTTCATATGGAAATGTGGCATAGGGCGCCCCTTATAGAGGGGGGATATCAGCCACATTGGGGGACGGCGATGAATGATCAGCTATTGAAATGGTATACCGACAAGGAGGCCCTTCAGCTGGAGCCGATATTGACAGAGGCACAAAAACAGGGTCAGCAGCTATTTATAGCCCATTGCTGGATAAACGCAGATACAAATCCCACCAATTGGGGCCTCAGAAGGGACGGTACTGTGGTGCTTTTCGATTGGGAGAGAATCAGCTGCGGTTCCCCTGCCATCGATATTGCTATAACCATGCCGGGTCTGGGGACACCCGATAATTCTCTTGAGGCCTTAATAACAAAAAGGTATCTAGAGAAATGGACAGCTGCACAAATTGAATTTCCCTTTAGCGAGGATGAGCTTTTGCAACAGGTTAAGCTGGCAAAAATATGGAGCGCTGTTGAATTTATGAATGACCCGCCAGAGGGTGTGCCTAGGGAGGCATTGCAGGCCATTTTAATGAAGCTGGCTGAAAAGCTCCTGCAGCTGGCGCTTTAGTAGTGAAAACTGCATAAACTAAAATACTGCTATGATAATATGCGTTTATTCAACCAATAGCCTGCAGGGTGGAGAAATCCTTTTCTGTAGGTTATACTTATGTCCGTAAAGATTTAACAAAAATATAACCTCCCCATAATAGGGCATCCCTTTAATTTAACTATAATTATAAGAAATGGATTTATGGGGGGAGCCGTTATGAAAAATAGCCTTGAAGCCATCATTATTGATGAATTAATGACGGATATACATAATGGCAGTTATGATATTAACGAGAAGCTGCCATCGGAAAATCAGCTGGCGGATTATTTCCATGCCTCAAGGATGACGATACGGAAGGTATATACCCGCCTACAGGAAATGGGATATGTCTATCCTAAACAGGGTAAGGGCTGGTATCTGAAAAATCGCCAAAAACATATAGAGCTAGTGCTGTCGGGTAAGGAAAGCTTCAGCAAAAAGATGAAGAACAAGGGCTACAGTCTGATTTCGGAAAACACCTGCTGTGAAAAAATTCTATATGACAGGAAAATTTATCAAGAGCTGAATATCAAAAGGGAGGACGAGGTCTATAAAATAGGGAGGCTACGAATGATCGACAACCGACCGATAGCGCTACATCACTCCTATGTGGCGAAATCCCGCTTTCCCGATATAGCAGCCACAGGAAATCGTATAGTATCCATGTTTGATTATTATAAAAGCCAGGGGTATACAGCATTTAAATCAGATAAATCAGTACTAAGCATTGTATTTCCGACGCTGAAGGAAAGGGAGCTCCTCTGCTGTCCAGAACTGATACCGCTTTTAGTGATAGAGACCAATTGTATAGACGCAGAAAAAAACAGAATACTAGAGTACTCAAAAATATATTACGTGGGGGATTCCTTTAAATATATTGTGGAGGGATGAACAGTCTAAAACTACCTTAATAATAGGTAGTTTTTTTTATGTACAAGAAATTATGCTTATCAATTTATTAGACATGGCGGCTGCTAAGGGGGGGCCCCTTTTTAAAGTAAGGAGGCTACAGTGAAGGGTCCTAAGGAACATATGGGTTCCTTGGAAAACAAAAGGCACGAAGTGCTTTTGTTATTTTACTCAACCTTAACACCTTTAACAGAGGCTTTACAAACCCCAACTTGGCTACAAGATATACTTAAGCTGTAGGAGGGATGTACATGAATCGAAGAAGAAGGACGGAAATTTTGATAAAGGGATCAATTGAGCTGGCAAGGGGTCTGGTACAGAGCCTTGAGGGGAAATACGAGTATAGGGTGACAGAAGCACCTAACAATGGTCTAGTGATGATAAAGCAAAGAGAAACTGCAAAAAATTCTAGCTTTTATCTTGGCGAGGTACTGGTTACCGAGGCGAAGGTAGAAATAAAGGGAGTTCTTGGGCTGGGCATAGTGGCCGGTAACAATGAAGAGCTGGCATACCTGCTGGCGATAATTGATGCTGCCTACAATGCGAAGCTTCCAGAGACAGAAAAATGGGAGGAAGGCTTACTGGCTGAGGCGGCCAAGATAGAGGCTGAGCTGATGAAGCGGCAAGGAAAACTTATGCTGACTAAGGTGAATTTTGAAACCATGCAGCTATAGAGGAGGATTTTGAATGGGACTAGATATGGTACATGACATACAGCGGGCTTATCGCAAGCTGCTGGCAGCGATGTCAAAACCAGGGGCAATAGAGAAGATATCCAATGAAGCGGCCAAGGTTGACATGGATATCCACTTTTACCCTGCCACATTAATATTGATGCTAATGCTGTTGGATTCGGAGGTCAGCTTTCATATCGTGGGAGAGGAGCAGCAGATGATTACCTCCCTTATCCATCAGCTCACCTATAGCAGCCACAGCCCTTTAGAGGAGGCTGATTATATCTTTGTTCTCAGTGGAGCAAAGGAAGCGGAGGGGCAAAAAGCGATTAAGGCGGCGAAGGAAGGCAATTTGGTGGACCCTCATGCCTCTGCCACCCTTATATTTGAGGTGGAGGAGCTAAGTAAGAGCAATGGGCTGATGATGAAGGGACCAGGTATTGAGGAGCGGGATTGCATTGGTGTGGCAGTATTTGAAAACTGGGTAGAGGAGCGGGAAATGCGAAACAGTCAATATCCAATGGGGATAGATATCATTCTTGTTGATAGGGCATCACGCATCGTAGGTCTGCCGCGAACAACTCAGCTATCAAGAGGGGTGGTGTAGGCTATGGCATATGTAGCGGTAAAGGGTGGCGAAGCGGCTATACAGGAATCCATCGAAGGATTAAGGTATGAGCGGCTTAAGAAGAAGGAAATATTGGAAATTAATAGTATTCAGGCAGGGCTTAGGGGTCTTATCGATCAAATCATGTCGGAAAGCAGCCTTTACTCTGAGGAGCTGGCATCAATTGCGATAAAGCAGACGGAGGGAAATGCTGAGGAGGCAGTGCTGTTGCTTAGGGCATATAGATCCACCCTGCCAAGGAAGCATTATAGCCGTTTGGTAAAGACAGAGGATATGCAGGTGGAAAGAAGAATATCAGCTGGCTTTAAGGATATACCAGGAGGACAGCTTTTAGGCTCTGCCTATGATTATACCCATCGTTTAATGGATTTTAGTCTTGTAGAGGAGACAAAAGCAGAGGCTATGAAATGGCTGGAGGCATATGAGAATAGAATTAATGAAGGCAGCTCACCTATTGAAGCACTGCCAAAGGTGGTGGATTATCTGAGAAAAGAGGGATTATTGAGGGAATATCCGGAGGATAGCAGAGAGCCCAAGGATATCACTACAAAGAGCATGGCATTCCCTACCGAAAGAAGTGAGCGGCTGCAGGCCTTAACAAGAGGCATGTCCTCGGCAGTCACTGCCCTAGGCTATGCTGCCATTAGAGGCTATAGTCAGCTGCACCCCACTGTGGGTGAGCTAAGGATAGGCAGTCTGCCCCTATATATTCCTAATCCCCTAAGTCTACAAGAGGCTTCTGCTGAAGAGGATTTTTATATCGGTGAAATTAAGGCCACAGAGGTGGAGAGCCTTATACCCATTGTAAAGGAAAGTCAGGGGGGGAAAAAGGAAATCATCTTTGAAATAGGCTATGGCATTTGCTTCGGTCAAAATGAGACAAAGGCTATAGCCATGAGCATACTGGATCAGTGTCTGGAGAGACCCAGCAAGGAATTTCCCACCCACGACGAGGAATTTGTTCTGCTGCATATCGATGGGGTGGAGGCCTCCGGCTTCATATCCCATCTAAAGCTGCCCCATTATGTGACCTTCCAGTCTGAGCTGGATCGGGTGAGAAGGAGTCGAAGGGGAGGTAATGAAAATGAAGATAGCTTATAACTATGCCTTCTTTGACGAGGGCTCAAAGCGTGAAATAAGACGAGCAACCCTAAAGGCAATAGCAATTCCCGGGTATCAGGTGCCCTTTGCATCAAGGGAAATGCCCATCGCAAGGGGCTGGGGGACAGGGGGCTTGCAATTAACACTGTCCTTAATCGGCAAAAGCGATGTATTAAAGGTTATAGATCAAGGCTCGGATGAATCGGTGAATGCCGTCAGTATTAAAAGGCTCATTCAGGCGACTACAGATGTCGCCATAACTGATGAGACAAAGGAGGCGACATTGCTTCAGTCTCGGCATCGGATACCAGAGGTGCCACTTCAGGAAAATCAGATTTTAGTGCTGCAGGTGCCGATACCGGAGCCCCTGCGGTGGATAGAAGCCAGTGAATATGCCACCAAAAGGCTTCATGCCGACAGAGAGTACAGCGGTGCATGGCTAATGCTTTTTGAACAGATTATGAAGCATGGCCATATTTCAACAGGAGCGGATCATCCTGTGGAGATCAACGACAGGTATGTGATGGCCCCAAGTCCAATTCCGAGGTTTGACAACCCCAAGCTGCATATGTCCAAGGCATTAATTTTACTTGGGGCCGGCAGAGAAAAGAAGATATATGCTGTACCGCCCTATACAAAGGTGGTATCCTTGGCCTTCGAGGACTATCCCTTTGAGCCGGAGGATTTTTCTGACAAGGTCTGTAGGCTGTGTGGCAGCAAAGGGGTTTACATGGATGAATTGGTGGATGAAGCCGGCATAGCCTATTATCAATGCAATGACGCCAGCTATTGTCTTCAGGCATTGAATCAATCTGACAAGCAAACGGAGGTGATGGGCTGATGGAAAGCTATGAAATACCGGTACTGGCCGTAAAGGGATTGAGAAAGCAGTATGGTGATGGTTGCAGCTATTGCAGCGGTCCGAAGAAGGAAGGGCTGGAGCGGAATTTTTGCCCCCAATGCGGTACGGTCTACGCCTGCCAGGATATTTCCTTCGAGGTTTATGAGGGGGAAATCTTAGGTGTGGTAGGCGAAAGCGGCAGCGGAAAATCCACCATGATGTCCTGCCTGTATTTTGACCAAGAGGCAACTGACGGGGAGGTATATATCAGTGGCTATGAGGAAGGAAAAAGCAATATCCTTCGGCAGTCCCGCCAGCAGCGACGCTATATCAAGAACCATCTCATGGGAATTGTATATCAAAATCCTGAAAAGGGGCTAAAAATGGATTTTTCAGCCATCGGCAATATAGCAGAAAAGCTGATCGCCGCCGGACACCGCAATGTCAGTGCAATGGAGACAAGAGGTAAGGCGCTGCTGCAGCATGTCAATATCCCCCTCTTCAGAATAAAGGATATACCGAGAAATTTTTCGGGTGGTATGCAGCAGAGGGTTCAAATTGCCAAGGCCCTCTCCAACAATCCCCCGATTTTACTGCTGGATGAGGTCACCACAGGTCTAGACCTATCAGTTCAGGCCAATGTGCTGGACTTGATTAAGGGATTACAAAGAGAGCTGGGGATAAGCATAGTGGTGGTATCCCATGATTTAGCCGTAATACGAATGCTGGCGGACAGAACCATAGTCATGCTGAATGGCAAGGTGGTGGAGGAAGGCCTCACAGACCAAATATTAGAGGACCCACAGCATCCATATACACAACAGCTGGTGCATTCCCTGTTGTAACGAGGAGGTAGCGTAATGATATTGATAACAAACGGAAGGCTTGTAACAGAAGATGGGATTTTAACAGGGTACGACCTCTGTATTGAAGGGGATGAAATAAAGGCTGTTGTAAAGAAGGGGACATTGACGCCAGAGGAGGGCTGGGAGCTTGTGGATGTAAACAACGCCATAGTGTCACCGGGGTTTGTTGATATTCATGCAGACTATATTGAACAAATGGCAGCCCCAAGACCCACCAGCATATTTGACTTTAATATATGTATCAGAGAGGTCGAGAAAATACTGATAAACAGCGGTATAACCACGATGTTTCATTCCCTGTCCCTATGTGGTGAGGATGAATTTATGAGTAAGCCCATCCGTTACTCTGAAAATGTTAAGCGGTTGATCGACATCATTGACAGAACCCACAATAGTCGACATCTCATCCGCCATAGGTTTCATGCAAGGCTGGAGATCGACAATCTTAAGGCGGTGGACAGCCTGAAGCAATATATCAGGGATAACAAGGTGCACATGCTCTCCTTTATGGACCATTCCCCAGGTCAAGGTCAGTACCGGGATTTGGAGGTATATCGCAGGACCATCAAGGGCTATAGGCGTCTATCGGAGGAAAAAATAGAGGAATTAATAGAAAGCAGCAGGCAAAAGGAGAGATTAACCACCGATATCCTTGTGGAAATTGCTGAGCTGGCGGTTGAAAAAGGTATAGCAATAGCTTCCCACGATGATGACAGTGTGGAAAAGCTGGAGCTGGTTAAGGGCTTTGGTACCAGCATAAGTGAATTTCCCATAACATTGGAGGTGGCAAGAAAAGCCTCGCAGATGGGCATGCATGTCATTGCAGGGGCGCCAAATGTGCTGCTGGGAGGCTCCCATTCAGGAAATCTTTCAGCGGCAGAGGCCATCATCAACAATACCGTGGATATTTTATGCAGCGATTATTACCCGGCTGCATTGCTGCATGGGGTATTTATTCTTCATAGAAAATATCAACTGGACTTGGGCAGGATGTTTAACCTGGTGACGATTAATCCCGCCAGAGCGGTTAAGCTGGATCATCTTATCGGATCAATCAAGGCGGGTAAGAAGGCGGACCTTTTAATCATAGAGGAGCTGGAGGAGGAATTTCCTGTTATAACAGGGGTTTATGTGGATGGAAAGCTGGTTTCAAAAACAAATTATAGGAGATAGGATTATGGAAAAATTATTAACCTTAGAACCATTAATAGCAGAGGGCTGCAGGCTTGAAAATGTTCAGCTGGGAAAATTCACAGAGGTTGGTATTCTAAACTTCTGGCAAAATGTCAGCTTTGACGACTATTCCTATACGGGACAGTTCTGCTTTATACAAAATGCAAATGTAGGAAAATTTGCTAATATTGCAGCAATGGTGAGAATTGGTCCCACAGATCATCCTATGGATAGACCCACGCTCCATCATTTTACCTACAGAAGAAGAATGTATGGCTTTGATGAGGTAGATGATATTGCGTTTTTAGGAGCTCGGAAGGAAAGAAAAACAGTTATCGGTCATGATACCTGGATAGGTCATGGGGCAATTATTAAACCTGGTGTCCATATAGGCAATGGTGCCGTTGTTGCCAGTGGCGCAGTGGTGACAAAGGATGTGGCGCCCTATGCAATAGTTGCAGGGGTGCCGGCAAAGGAAATCAGAAAAAGATTTGATGCTGAAACCGTTGCAAGGCTGGAGGCTATAGCCTGGTGGGATTGGCCCCATGACAAGCTTCAGCTGCATTTTAAGGATTTTCTAATGGATATCAATACCTTTGTAGAAAAACATTATGGAAAATAGGTGATCAAATGGAGGACATATTGGTAATAGAAGGCTTAAGCAAGTCCTTTTCATTGCATAATCTGGCAATTAATATATCAGCAATAGAAAATATCAGCATGTCGGTAAAAAAGGGAGAATTCATTGGTATCACCGGACGGAGTGGAAGCGGCAAATCCACCATCATCAAATGCATCAACAGAACCTATCTGCCTCAAGATGGGAAAATACGTTACAACTCCAGTAGGTTTGGATGGATAGATATTGCTGAGGCCGATGAAAGAGAAATGATTTACCTCAGACGGAGGGAGATTGGCTATGTATCCCAGTTTCTAAGCATAATGCCCAGAACCACTGCCCGAGAGCTGGTGCAGCAGGCATCTATAGAAATGGGCTATGAAAAGCAGCAGGCTGCAATGGCGGCGGAAAAGCTACTGAGACATTTTGAGCTGGAACCAAGGCTATGGGATAGCTACCCTAATACCTTTTCTGGCGGAGAAAAGCTGAGGTTGAATATTGCCAGAGCAATGGTAAAGAGACCAAGGCTGTTGCTCCTTGATGAGCCTACTGCCAGCCTGGATGATGCTTCAAAGGTCAGGGTAAGGGAGTTGATACAGCAGCTAAAGGAAGAGGGCACCACCATGCTGGGGATATTCCATGATATTGATTTTATGCAGGGGCTATGTGACAGAAAATATAATATGCAGGCGGGAAGCTTCATTTAATCTATGGCGTGCGTTAAAGGAGGTGTTTAAATGAAAGCAGACTTACATGTTCACACAGATATTTCCGATGGCTCATTTGATACGGTAGATACCATAAAGCTAGCTAAAAGCCAGGGGGTAACCCATTTAGGCATAGTGAACCACGACACGATAAGGGGTTTAAAGGAGGCCATGGCACTGGGTCAAAAGCATAAGGTTCAGGTTATTCCAGGGGTTGAAATATCTGCCTATGATCATAAGCTAAAAAAGAAAATTCATATTCTGGGCTACAATTTTGACCTGGAGGGTAAAGCAATAAAAAGGCTCTGTGAGCCTATTTTGGAGGCCAGACAGCAGAATGCCACCCGGCAGATTAATCTGTTGATACAGCATGGATATACCATCGATCCCAAGGCGATTTTCAAGCTGGCGCAAAACAGCATGATCATCTATAAGCAGCATATTATGGCTGAGCTGATTAGACAGCAGTACACGGATAACATATATTCTGAGCTATATTATAGTCTTTTTAAGAATGACGGACTATGTGCCGGTGAGATATCCTATGCAGATGCTGCTGATGCCGTCAGAGCTATTAAGGCCGACGGCGGGCTTGCTATATTGGCCCACCCCGGTCAGTCTCAGGTCTATGAATCTGTGGCGGAATTAGTAGCGGCTGGCTTAGACGGCATAGAGCTAATACATGAATGCCACAACGATGAGGACCATAGACGAATAAAGGCACTACAGCAGAAGCATGGCTTGCTTTTAACTGGTGGCAGTGATTTTCATGGCGAATACGGCTCAACCTCTATAAAAATTGGTGATTTAACAGCTCCGGAGGAATTTTTACGATATTTTGCATGATATTACCGTAAAGCTAAGAATTTAGCAACTTGTTTACAACTTAATCATAACTTAACTGGCAGATAATTGGGACTTAATCAAAAAACATTATTATTATCATAGGAATTACAAGGGGGATAAACTTAAAAAAGTTGAAAGGGGAAAAAAACATGAAGAAATTGATTTTAACGCTAATAAGTCTAACTTTAGCTGCAGCACTGTTGACGGGTTGCTCCACCACCACCGCTGACCCAGGACAAGGAGGAGTTAAAGATTACGACACCATCACGATTGTTTGGTATCCTAATGAGTCAGGAAATGATTTAAAGGGTGCAAGAGAAGAGTTAGGTGCGGTAATTGAAACTGCAACTGGAAAAAAGGTAAACCATCAGCTGACAACTGACTACGCTATAGCAATTGAAACTATAGCCAATGGCAATGCACACTTGGCCTTTATGGGTGCACAGGGCTATGTGGAGGCTAGAAACAAGAACAATAAAGTAACCTCTTTAGTCGTTCCTACCGGTAAATCAGGAACTTTGGATGATGCGGTATATTACAGCTGGCTTATCGTGAAAAAAGGAAATGAAGGACAGTATCAAAGTGGTAACGGATATGCCATTGACAATATACAAGGAAAGAGATTTTCATTTGTTTCCAACAGTTCAACCTCAGGCTTTGTGATTCCTTCCTCCGGCATAATAGCACATTTCTCCAAGAAATCAGAGTGGTCAAATCTTAAGCAGGAGGATTTGCTTGAGGGTGGCGCCAATATGTTCTTCCAGGAGGTTTTATTTGGAGGCTCTCATCAAGGCTCAGCAGTAAATGTACTTACCGACAGAGCTGACATAGGTGCCGTATGTGATACCTGTGTTGCCAACTATATTGAGCCTGCCAGCGGAGAGGTAAATAAAGTAGGTACAGTATATAGAGTAACAGCCAATGCAGCAGAGCCCTTTAACACCTTAGGCGGAGAGGAGTTTGTAGCGATTTCCGTTACGCCGGTATTAAATGCACCATTTGTTGTCAACACTGCTGTGTTAAGTGAAGAAGATCAAACGGCAATTCTTGAGGCCATGACCTCCGATGCAGTTGCTAACAACCAGAAAATATTTATTCCTAAGGATTCCGAATTTAAAGGATTATTTTCCAAAACAGCAAATGAGCGTTTTGCGAAGGTAGAGGATTCATGGTTTAATCCCATTAGAGAGCTAAAATAACGATAAAATAGACATGAATACAATTAAAAAGGAGAGTTAACTATGGCTTTACTGCAAATAAGTAGGCTGTCGAAGGAGTACCTTGGGGGAACTAAGGCACTAACTGATGTTAACTTCTCTGTAGCAGAAGGGGAGTTTGTATCCATTATCGGTCCTTCAGGGGCAGGTAAATCAACTCTCCTTCGCTGCATTAACCGTATGGTGGATGCTTCAGAGGGGGAAATCAGCTTCGATAACATCAATGTCAGCAATATCAACAAGAAAAATCTTAGGCTGCTGAGAAGAAGAATCGGCATGATATTTCAGCATTATAATCTTGTCAACAGATTAAGCGTGATTGAGAATGTACTGCATGGCAGACTGGGCTATAAATCCAGCATTAAAGGGGTCATGGGTGTGTATACTGAGGAAGAAAAGCAAAGAGCATTCGAAATATTGAACAAGCTGGGTCTAAAGGAACAGGCCTATAAAAGATGCGACCAGCTCAGCGGAGGTCAAAAGCAAAGGGTAGGTATTGCTAGGGCTTTAATACAGGACCCGAAGCTGGTGCTTTGCGATGAGCCAATAGCATCACTGGACCCCAATGCGTCAAAGATCATCATGGATCATCTTAAAAATATAAATAAGGAAATGGGAATTACCTGCATTTTTAACCTTCATCAGGTGGATGTTGCCATGAAGTATTCCGATCGGATCATCGGCATCAATAATGGTCAGATAAAGTATGATGGTCCCCCTGAGGCATTATCAAGGGATATGATTTACAGTATCTATGGGACTGAAGCAGGGGAATTGATTACCGATTAGTACCTTGGCTTAGCTACAGCAGGATTAATCCTAAGGGAAATTTTCATAAAGGAGGTTTAAGCTTTCATGGTTAAAAATGAAGGACTGGATATATTTGCTGTAAGAAGAAGACAATTTTTTATAGCAGGTCTTATCATTGCAGCTATAACAATAGTATCGACAGCCATAACCCAATACGACCCCGTAAAGGGTATTACATCTGTTCCGAAGGCGCTTTGGTGGATGTTTAGAAATTTTTATCCCAATGCCAATGCATTCACAAGATTGCCTAATATCCTTAGTAAACTGCATGAAACCTTTTTTCTAGCAGTGGCCTCTACGACTACAGCTGCAGTGCTGGCATTTTTCTTTGGATTGATGGGTTCAAAAACCACAAAGGTTAATGATGCTATGTGTAAGATTAGTCGTCTGGTGGCTTCTGTATTCAGGAACATTCCGGATGCAGTATGGGCAATGATTTTTCTGTTTTCCTTTGGACAAAATGTTTTAACGGGTTTCTTTGCATTATTCTTTGTTACCTTCGGCGTATTGGCAAGGGCCTTTATCGAGACCATAGATGAAGCCAGCCATGCCTCTGTTGAGGCCCTACAGGCAACGGGAGCCAGCTATTTTCAAATCGTATTTCAAGCCGTCATTCCCTCCAGTATTCCACAGGTGATAAGCTGGATTTTATATATGATTGAGACCAATATAAGAGGTGCAACGCTAATAGGGATTCTGACAGGGACAGGCATAGGTCATCTGTTTTTGCTTTACTATAGAAGCTTAAATTACAATACCGCCAGCCTAGTGGTGATTGCTATCATAATAACCGTTTTTGTAATAGAATTTATATCCAATTACGTAAGGAGGTTAATTTTATAATGGAAAGCTCCTCTACTATTAGTTTAAATACCTTAAAGAAGAAGGATGATGCAATAAAGTATAGCGGTAAAAAAATCAGAATCGCAGCCGTTGGTGGGTCTCAAACTGCTATTAATATGACATTGTTTGTTTTAGTGGCAGCGACTGTCTATGGTTTTTTGACCTTCGATTATAAAAGCATGGATTTTTTAAGAGCAGTTAGTCTAACCCTAGGCAACATAAAAACAATGTTTATTGAGGCTAGGTTATCACATATCACTTTGGTGGAGGCCTTTAAGGAGCTATCTATTACACTGGGGCTCTCTATTCTGACAACAATAATTGCAGCAGCGATAGCACTTATTTTGGGGCTTCTGTCGGCAAGAAATCTTTCAAATCCAAAGATAGGCAATGTAATCAAGGCAGTGGTGGCCTTTATCAGAGCTGTACCAACTGTATTGTGGATTTTGATATTTGCCGTATCGGCAGGTCTTGGCAGTGTGGCAGCCATCATAGGTTTATCCTTTCATGCCATAGGCTATTTGGTTAAGGCATATTCAGAGACCTTCGAGGAAATAGACTACGGCGTTATTGAAGCCCTTAAGGCCTCCGGTGCCAGCTGGTGGCAAATTGTATTTCAGGCAGTCATACCCTCATCAGCTTCCTATTTAATGGCCTGGACCTTTATGCGGTTTGAGATTAACTTTATGGTGGCTGTAGCAATGGGGGCGGCAGCGGGAGCAGGCGGCATCGGCTTTGATTTATTCATGGCAGGGGGCTTCTACTTCGACGTCAGAGAGGTAGGCTTTATCACCTACATGATTCTAGGCGTGGCCCTTGTATTGGAGGTCATATCTACCAATATTAAAAACAAGCTGCTGTACTAGCACCTTGACTAACTTAACTATGATATTAGTCAGCAGTGAAGCTTAGGGGGTAATTAAAATGCAGCTAAGGCTTACCGAGGAAGCTAAGAAATATTTAAATAAAAGGGGCAGGGAGTTTACCATAAATACAAAGCTTGTGGGGGGCGGCTGATGCATTGAAGCCGTAACGGCCCTTGAGGCTGGAAGACCCGTAACAGTAGAGGACTATAGTCTATTCATCTGCGATGGCCTCAGCCTTTATATTTTCAAAGGCTTAGAGGCTGAGGAAGAGATCGTAATAGCCCTAAAGGGCCTTTTGGGGCTAAAGACAATCAAAATTACCGGACTAAAAGGGGCATGCTAAATTGAAGAAGCGTATTGTAGTTTTAATGATATTTATAATAATACTGTCCACCACCATCATTTCCTACGCAGCAGAGGAGCCTGTTTACTATCTATGGAGCAAGGGCTGTAGCGTATGTGGCAGCACAGGCTCCTTCTTACAGGAGCTGGAGAGAGAATTCGGTGTGACGGTCATTGCCTATGAGATCAATGAGGACAAGGCATTATTCAATAGTAAACTGGGGGAGCATAATTTAAAAACTGTGGCCCTGCCGGTATTCATTTATAAGGACAAGGTCTGGAGTGGCTTTAATCCACAATTTGAAGCAGAGATAAAGTCGTATATATCTAACAACAAGGTAGAAACCGAAGCAGGCCTGCAATTCTATGCCTTCAATTTCAAAGAAGGAGCACTATTACTGCCCACAATTATTATAGGCTCAATAGATGGCCTGAACCCCTGCTCCATATGGGCCCTTATGACTTTAATCAGCTTGGTAATCAGCTTGGGATCAAGGAAGAGGATGCTGCTGGTTGGAGGCTGCTATATTGCAGTTATAGCCCTTGTATATGGTCTCTATATTGTGGGCGTGTTTGGCATTACAGCTTCCATTTTAGATATTCTGTGGCTTAGGCTGTTGGTTTTTCTTCTTACTATAGGCTTTGCGCTACTGACCATAAAGGATTTCTTTACAAATAGGGGGATTTCCCTAGGCATTTCAACAGGAAATAAGGAACGGTTTATGCATAAGCTGGAGAAGGGTCTGCTGAAGGAGCTAAGTCCCATAAGACTTGTGGCTGCCACTATAGCCATTGCATTGTTTGCCTCCTTGATAGAGCTGCCATGTACCGCTGGTTTCCCGATTATTTGGAATGGCATACTGGCTCAACAGGGAGTAGGAAAAGGTCAATATTTTATGCTTTTGGCCCTGTATCTTCTTATGTATGTGATGATAGAGCTGGTGATTGTAGCCATCGCTGCCATATCCCTCAAAAAGGCTCAAATGAATTTTAAGATAGCCATGGGAATTAAGCTGGTATCTGGCAGCTTGATGCTTTTCTTAGGGGTATTACTGCTAATGGGGTCCCAATATATCAATAACATGGGATTAATAACCATAGGCTCTGCTGTAGTTATATTGCTATCTGTTGCTTTTGCCTATATATATACCTTTAAGTATTAGCCATTATACCTTCTATTGTGATAACCCTTAAAAACTCAGGTCATCAAGGCGCCACCCTTGATGACCTGAGTTTTTGTACTTCAATAAGCAGTCGATATAGATGGGCGGTAGGTATATAAGGTTAAGTTTAGTGACTGGAATCCTATGGCTAATCCATTGAATTTAAAATATTATATGATCTGTACATAGCAAGAGATATTCCGTTTGTCATTGTTATATGCAGTTTCCTCAAATCTTAAAGAAATATTAATAAATTCTTCAAGACTTTCCTATGTTCTTTTTTTTATAAATATCTTAAACTAGAGCTATCCTATATAATATAAGAAGAAATAAATGATTTTGAGGAGGAAGCAAATGAAGAAAAATATTTATGTACTATATGGTGGTAAATCCGTAGAGCATGAGGTTTCTTTTAAGACAGCCGCCTTTATGATGAATGCCATGGACAAGGAAAAATACAATATATATCCGGTGTATATCAGCAAGGAAGGCATATGGTCCCCCTTAGACAAAATTGAGAAGGAAATTGCTGATGTAGATGCACTAAAAACAGAGGCTACGGGGACGATTGCTGCTTCAATGGCTAAATTTATGACAGAGGTATTGAAGCCCAATGAGGAGAATATCATTTTACCGGCTTTACACGGGTCGAATGGAGAGGATGGCACCATACAGGGATTTTTAGAGCTGTTGGATATTCCCTATGTAGGCAATGGTGTGCTGGGCTCTGCTTTGGGCATCGACAAGGCAGTAATGAAGGACTTATTTGCCAGAGGGGGCATTCCACAGGGAGACTATCGGGTATTAAGAGGGGCAGATTATATCGGTAACGAGTCGGAAGAAATTGAAGGCATAGAGGCGGCCATCGGCTACCCCTGCTATGTTAAGCCAGCCTCCCTGGGTTCCAGTGTCGGCATTAGTAGATGCGAAAATCGTCAGGCGCTTAAAACAGCCATTACAGAGGCCTTAAAATACGACAGAAAGCTTGTCATCGAAAAGGAAATCATCAGTAGAGAAATGCAGATCGCCGTTGTAGGCAATGATAAGCCCAAAGCCTCGGTTGTAGGAGAGTTTATTCAAGAGAGAAGCTTCATGGACTACAACGCAAAATATTTAGACGGAAAGCTGGTGGCAGTTATCCCTGCCAGAATAAGCGAAGAAACCAGTAGACAAATGAGGGAAACGGCAGAGAAGGCAGCAATCCTCTTAAACTGTGCTGGATTGGTAAGGGTAGACTTCTTCGTGACAGAGGAGAAATTTTATGTCAATGAGGTAAACACAATGCCAGGCTTTACTAAGCTAAGCATGTTCCCTGCACTATGGGAAAAAACCGACGGGACATCAAATCAAAGGCTGATGGATAAATTTATAGCACTGGCCATTGAAAGACATCAGCAAAAGCATGCCCTTGTAGACCGGAGGGAGGCATAATGATCAACAGAAGCTTAATTGAAATAGAAAAAATGACTGGGGGACATGGTCTTAAGCAGCAGCAGAGCAAAATCATCCAGGGGGTGTCTATAGATACCAGAAGCATAAAGGCAGGACAGCTATATGTTCCGATAAAGGGAGAACGTTTTGACGGCCACGATTTTATTCAAAAGGCGATAGCGGCAGGGGCTTCGGCAGCCCTCTGGCATGAAAATCGACCTTTGCCGGAGGTGGATATTCCTTTGATTTTAGTAGAGGATACAGTGACGGCTTTACAAAGACTAGCAAGGGAATACCGGCTTCAATTGAAGCTTAAGGTGGTTGGTATCACCGGTAGCAATGGGAAAACCTCCACAAAGGATATATTGGCCGGGATTCTTACAACCCGATATAGAACTAAAAAGACCTTCGGCAATTTAAATAATCACTTAGGTGTACCGCTGACGCTGCTGGAGCTGGAGGAAGACACGGAAATGGCGGTAGTGGAAATGGGCATTTCAGATCCTGGTGAGATGGCGGTTTTAACATCAATTGCTTTACCGGATGCCGCAATAATTACCAATATCGGTGAAGCTCATTTAACCACCATGGGGACAAAGGAAAACATATACAACGAAAAGCTTAAAATTGTTGAGGGCTTAAGGCCAGAGGGAATATTCGTGTACAATGGCGACGACGACACCCTGGGGGAAAAGGTTGAGGCCTTAGCGCTTCCTCACAGAGTTGAGACATTTGGTCAAAAGCCTCATAACAGCTATCGACCTACCTTGAAGGCCCTTAAGGAGAATGGTAGTCTATTTGTTTTAGAGGGAAAAGCAGAGAAGCCTATGCTATTGCCGATGCTGGGAAGGCATCAGATATATAATGCTGCTGCTGCCATAGCAGTCGCAAGATTTTTTGGTCTAAGCTACGAGGATATACGGACAGGTTTATTAGGTATTGACCCTACTGGTATGAGGAATGAGCTGATTAAAGGTAAGGGCTTTACCATCTTGAATGATGCCTATAAGTCCAATCCCTCTAGCCTAAGGGCGGCTCTAGATACCCTTTATGGCTTGGAGGGCTATAGTCAAAAAATCGCTGTTTTGGGAAATATGGAGGGCATTGGTGACGATGAGGTAGAGTTTCATAGGGAAATTGGCAGGGAGATTGATCCTAACGAGATAGACTATCTCTTTACCATAGGCCCACTGGCAAAGTCCCTTGCAGAGACAGCAGCACCAAGGTTTCCAAAGGATAGGGTGCGTTTTTTTACCAACAGAGAGGATATGCTTAAGGCTATTCAGCAGGTTTTATCAGAGCATGCTATTATATTAGTAAAGGCGTCAAGGGGGCTTCAGCTGGAGCTGGTTATAGAGGCACTGCTGCAGCAGGAGGATAAGGCACCGACGGCCATAATGTAAAAAATAGAAGAGGGATGTTGAGGGCATGGAGAAGCAAAGGATTTTGGTTGTAGAGGACGAGAAGGAAATTGCAGATTTAATGGAGATCTATCTTATCAATGAGGGCTATGAGGTGGAGAAGGCCAATAATGGATTGGCTGCTCTGACACTGCTAGAGGCAGGCTTGTTTCACCTGGTTATTTTAGATATCATGATGCCGGGCATAGATGGCCTGGAGACCTGTAGGCGCATTAGGCAGGAAAAGAATATACCCATTCTTATGGTAAGCGCAAAATCCGAAGACATAGATAAAATCATGGGCCTCACCACCGGAGCCGACGATTATCTAACAAAGCCCTTCAATCCCCTAGAGCTAATCGCTAGGGTAAAGTCACAGCTGAGGCGGTATATACAGCTGAATCCCCAGGGAAATGGGGCAAAGAATGAGGATGATATCAACATCGAAGGATTAAATATCAATAAAGTTACCCACCGGGTGCTTTTGTTTAACAGAGAAATCAGTTTGACTCCGATAGAATTTGAAATACTATTATTGCTGGCGGGTAACCCCGGCAGGGTGTTTACTGTGGATGAAATATTTGAAAGGGTTTGGCAGGAGGACTATTTAGAATCGGACAATACCGTAAGGGTGCATATACGAAAAATTCGAGAGAAAATGGAGATTGATTCTAAACGGCCCTTCTATATCAAAACAGTATGGGGGGTTGGCTATAAATTTGAAAGCAAGGACTAGTATTAGATGGAAGATTTTGCTTGTGTTTGGCCTCAGCATTGCAGCCGCTTCAGTAACGGTGCTTTTGCTGCTGATGTTTGCCGCCACAGTACTGTGGACGATGCCTTCTTTTAGGCTGCTATTAGACATACTAGCCCGAAATATTGGTGTGTTCCCGATTTCTGTATTTGTTGGCGGGATACTGTTTTTAATTTATTTCTTTCTATTCAGTCAAAGAAGCATAGGCTACATTGAGGAAATTTCTCAAGGGCTTGAGGAAATAGCCGAAGGGCATCTCGACAAAAGAATAGTCATACGTGGTAATGATGAATTAGGGGCTTTGGCAGAAAATATCAATCAAATGGCAGGAAGCCTTAAGCATTCCATGCAGGAGGAGCGAAAAGCAGAGAAGACTAAAAGTGACCTGGTCACCAGTGTCTCCCATGATCTTAGAACCCCCCTTACCTCGATATTGGGGTATTTGGAGCTTATTGTCAAGGATAACTACCGGGATGAGGTAGTCCTTAGGCATTATGCCGATATCGCCTATGCCAAGGCCCAACGACTGAAAAACCTGGTGGAGGAGCTATTTGAGTATACAAGGGTCAGCTATGGCGGCATGAGGCTAAATATGCAATCCATCAACATAGTGGAGCTGCTTCAGCAGCTGGTGGAGGATTTTGTTCCCCTGCTGGAGGAGACTGGGATGGTGTGCAGGCTGGAGGCCAAAGAAAAAGAGCTTTTTATAGAAGCTGACGGGCATATGCTGGCGAGGGTTTTTGAAAACCTCATGATGAATGCTATTCGCTATGGTAGTGATGGCAAATATCTGGATATCTGTATAAAGGCAGAGGACAAAGTAGTTATAAGCTTTACCAACTATGGAGAGCCAATACCTGTTGTGGATTTACCCTTTATATTTGAGCGTTTTTATAAGGTTGAAAAATCTCGTTCAGAGGAGCAGGGAGGTACAGGATTGGGGTTGGCTATAGCTAAAAATATACTGGAGCTGCATAAGGGAGAAATCGCAGCCTATAGCGATCATAAAGGCACCACCTTCGAAGTAAAGCTGGTGTCAGGGGGACGGTTCTCTTGACACACATCGCCACAAAAGGGGCTGTCGAACAAGCGATTGAAAAATCGCTTGTTCGACAGCCCCCCTTTTATCTTGATGACTTCTTGACAGGTCCTTAGCTGATATTAACACTTTATTAATACTTATTATGGTATTATCTAATGATAAAGTATGAATAGATTTAAGGCAAGGCGGTGTAGAATAGTGAATGCTAACATTGGGAAAAAAGTATTGCAGCCATTATTAATAGTAGGCTTTCTTTTTGGCGCATCATTAATAGGATATATATTCAATATTAATGGTTTTCCAGAAACTAATATTGTTATCATCTATCTTTTAGCGGTTCATATGATCTCGTGGTTGTCCAGTGGCTATTTTTGGGGTATTCTTGCATCACTGGGTGCTACCTTTATTTTTAATTATTTTTTTACAGAACCCTATTTTACTTTTTCAGTTTATGATTCTAGTTATATTATTACCTTTATAACAATGACTATGATAGCCCTTATAACAGGTACAATTACCTCCCATGCAAAAAAGAGTGCCGCTGGTGCTAGGCAGAGGGAAGCTGAAACAAAAGCGGTGTATAATCTGACTAACCATCTGACGGATGCAAAAGAAGTTTATGAAATTGTTGGTTTTGCTGTAAGTGAAATCAGTGCTTGCTTTATGTGCCGTGCAGCCTGCTTATGCTTCAGAGAGGATGGCTTTCCAGAAAGCTTCTTTATACAACAGCTTTCTGACAAAAGGCAGATTCGAAGAGAGGTGGATAACCCAGAGGAAATCAAACGCCGAATAGAGCGATTGAGTATGGGTTGCGATATCGGTTCGGAGTTTTATGATTGGCCAATTTACGGACAGGAGGCTATTCATGGGATTGTTCGCATACCGATTGAAGTTGCACAAGAAATGAATATAGCTCAAACTCGACTTTTGCATTCCATGATAGAAAGTATAGCCTTAGCAATGGATCGATTACGTTCTACTGAAGAACGTATCAAGTTTCGAGAAGAGACTATTCAGGAACGTTATCGTGGAAATTTACTGAGGGCGATTTCTCATGACCTTCGGACCCCTCTATCTAGTATTATGGGTACCGCTGAAATGTTAATGGACATGTCTTCTAAGCAAGATATACGTTATTCTTTAGCTTCCGAAATTCATAAGGATGCGAATTGGCTACATTCTCTAGTAGAGAATATTCTAAGTCTAACTAGGCTACAGGAAGGAAAGCTAATTATCAAGAAGCAATTGGAGGCAGCTGAGGAAATTTTGGGAGGAACGATAGCATATATTGCAAAGCAATGGCCTAGCTATGAAATTAGTGTTAGTGTTCCAGAGGAGCTTTTACTTGTTCCAATGGACGCAAAGCTGATTAAACAAGTATTAATAAATCTATTGGATAATGCAATAAAGCACACATCACATGATGAAGAAATTAGTATTTCTGTGACCAAGGACGCTGATAGTAGGTGGGCAATTTTTGTAGTTAGAGACTGTGGCGTAGGTATATCTAAAGAGGATATACCAAATATTTTTCAATTATTCTATACCTCAAATACACAGCATGCTGACGCTAAGCATGGAATTGGCCTTGGTCTTGCAATATGCGATGCTATCATAAAGGCTCACGGTGGGAATATAGAGGCAAGGAATCGTACAGATAAAAAAGGGGCAGAGGTCATATTTAAGCTGCCGATGGAGGTCGACAATAATGAACATGTACAATGAAAACTTTTTAGTAGTTGAAGATGATATGCAAATCAGAAATTTTATTTGCTACGCTTTAAAGCAAGCAAACTTTCAATGCGTTACTGCCCTGACGGCCGAGGAAGCACTTAGTCATCTAATCTCCCAACAAATAGATGTTATCCTACTGGATCTTGGTTTGCCAGATTTTGACGGTTTGGAGATTATTAAAAGGGTGCGGGAATGGTCGGATATACCAATTATTGTTGTTTCAGCCCGGGATCAGGATAGAGAAAAGGCAGAGGCCCTTGATCTAGGGGCTGATGATTACCTAACAAAACCATTTTCCTCTACAGAGTTAATGGCGCGTATTCGCGTGGCTTTACGACATTTGTATAAGCAAAACAGAGATAGGCAGCAGCAGAGTAGCCTTGTCGTTGGCGAACTAAGAATAGAACTGGATAAGCATTTGGTTTATTTAGAGGAAAAAGAAATTCATGTTACGCCTATGGAATATAATCTGTTAGCCCTCCTATTTAAAAACATAGGTAAGGTCTTAACAACCGGATATATCATAAATGAAATATGGGGTGCCGGCTATGGTAGAGATACGCAAGCTCTCCGAGCATTGATGGCAGGTCTCAGGAGAAAAATCGAGAGAAATCCTGCAAAGCCCAGGTATATTGTAACAGAAATAGGGGTTGGCTATAGAATGATGGACATATAATTATTATAAGGCCGCTTTGATTTTGCATCAAAGGGGTCTTTTTTCATGCTATAAAATTCTCACAGCATTCTCACGTGAAGTTGAGGTTTCTCACACTACCCTCACAGATATTTTGCTATTATTAAGATGCAAAAGCAATAAAATGAAGTTCGAGGAGGGAGAGCAGTGAAACAGTATGATATGGCAGATTATCCTCAGGAATTAAGTGATTTGTGTAGTCAGATAAGACAGCTTTTAAGAGTTAAAAATTTTCAAAAATCAGATGAACTGTTAAGAGAAGCTATGGGCGAGTATCCCCATGCTCCACATACCCACAATTTATTCGGTCTGCTACTTGAATCACTGGGAGATCATTTAACAGCAATGAAGCATTTTCGTGCGGCATCGGCGCTAGATCCCACCTATATTCCTGCGCGAATAAATATGAGGCACTTTGCTAGTTTTTATCCAGCTGGGAGATGGGCTTTTGATGAATCAGATTGTCTAGAGGAGCAGAAGCAAGATAATTATAAGGTTGAGTACGATGAACACGGAATTGGACGTGTTATAAGGAGGGTATAAAAATGAAGTATTCTGAAGTGAAAGAAAAAAATGAATTTATTGTCATAGTAGGATGTGGACGCTTAGGTGCTAGCTTAGCCAATACTCTTTCAGATGAAGGCAGAGATGTTTTAATAATAGATAAAAATAAGGATGCTCTTCGGAAGCTATCAATGTCCTATGGGGGACTTGCACTTATAGGAGATGGAACAGACATAGATATGCTCCGTGAAGCAGAGCTAGAAAAGGCGACAGCGATAGTCGTTGTTACAAATAACGATAATACTAATATCATGATTTCTCAAATGGCAAAGAACATTTTTAATAAAGAGCTTGTGATTGCCAGGCTCTATGACCCTGAAAGAGATTATGTGTATCGTGAATTTGAGATTGACACAATTTCTCCTTCTATTTTATCTTCAAACGAAATTTGGAAACTGCTGACTGATGATGAGGGGAGGTAAAGGTATGAAGAAGAGAGCTATCATTGTAGGTGGATTTCATAAGGCTATTGCGCTTTCCAATTCACTGATAAAAAAGAATTATAATGTAACAGTAATAAATAACGACTATCAAAATTGCTTATCAATGGCAGAAATTGAAGATGTTGCTGTTATCAATGGCGATGGAACAAAACCATATGTTTTGGAGGATGCTAATGCGCAAAATGCGGATATTGTCATTGCACTTACACAACGAGATGACGACAATTTAGTTGTGTGTCAGCTATGCAAAAAGAAGTTCAATGTGAGTCGCACGGTGTCTTTGGTGAATGACCCAAAGAAAACTGAATTCTTTTATCAAATGGGTATAGATTCAGTAGTATGTGCTGTAAATGCCATAGCAAATATAATAGAGCAGCAGGCATTTTTGAAAGGTATAACAGCATTTATTCCTATTGGAGAAGGACGAATTAGTATTGCTGAGGTTCCAATTCAAGGAACAGCACCAGTAATAGGAAAAAAATTATGGGAGATAGATTTGCCTAAAGAGGTTATAATCGGATGTATTCTACGTGGTGAGAAAAGTATGATACCAAGAGGAGATACAAGAATATTAGCGGGAGATATGTTGGTCTTAATTTCGTCAGACAATCAAGAGGTGGCTGCGATTAAGGAACTAACGGGACGGAGCTAAGTTATGACAATATATTCATCTCAATCCAATACTTCCGGTAAACTGATGATGTTAATAGGTTTTTTGATGCTATTTCCCCTTTTGGTGATACCTTTTTATCCTGAAGAAATTCAATTTGCATCAGCATTCCTTGTTCCTTCACTTATGTCTATTATGATAGGATCCGGTACATGCTTGTTATTAAGAAAATATGAGGTTATTAGTCAATGGAATCAAGAGCTAAAATTCAGTAGCCTAACAGTACTGTTCGTTTGGATATATGGCTTCATTGTTGGTGCAATTCCTTTTGTTACTTCAGGACAATTAACATTTATTCAAGCAGTATTTGAAGCAGTAAGTGGCTGGACAACTACGGGCCTATCAGTAATGGATGTGTCAAAGACACCTAAGATTTTTTTGTTTCATAGGGCCTTTATGCAGTTTTGCGGCGGTCTTGGCTTCGTTTTGGTAATGATTATATTTTTACAAGAAAAACACGCTATGAATCTATTTAATGCGGAGGGACATCCCGATAAGCTTATGCCAAACCTTAAGAAAACAGCCCATACAATTGCAGCTATGTATCTCGCTTTTTTAGTTGTGGGAGTATTAGCTTATAAGCTTGCTGGAATGGGATTATTTGATGGTATCGTACATGCGATGTGTGCATTATCAACAGGTGGGTTTTCAAACAAGCTTAACAGCATTGGTGAGTATAGAAGTATTCCAATTGAAAGTATCACCATTATTTTAATGCTGATTGGTACTACAAATTTTGCCGTACTACAGCTTGTTGTTAAGGGAAAAATCCGCCGAGCTTTTAAAGTCAGTGAAGTTAAATTTATGGTATTTTTACTGTTGCTCTTTGTACCAATCACAGCTTTTTCTTTAAGAAACAGTATGGATTTCAGCTTGGGTGAGGGTTTTCGCCGTGCTTTATTTGATGTCACCTCTGCACTTTCAACAACTGGATATTCTACAATGTCTTATGTCAGCTGGCCTCCCTTTGCTATTGGGGTTCTAATTCTGCTTATGCTTATAGGTGGCGGAATCGGATCAACAGCTGGAGGTATTAAGCTAACTCGTGTATATCTGATGCTACGTATGGCACAGATCAATATAAGAAAAAGGCTTTCACCTCAACGCAATGTTATCATAACGCATTATCATAGAGCGCAGGGAAAAAGCATTATTGATAGTGCCCTTTCCTCAGATATTTCAGGTTTTGTAGTATGCTATATCAGCATATTCATCATAGGGTCATTATTGCTGACATTAACAGCTGGCTGTACATTGACAGAAGCAATGTTTGAATTTGCATCTGCTTTGGGCACCGTAGGCTTATCGATTGGATTAACCGGTCCAACTACGGGAACAGCTACACTAATAGTTGAAATACTAGGAATGATACTTGGAAGGCTGGAAATTTTTATTGTCCTTATAGGATTATACTCTGGTATAGCAGTAGGACAACAACGATTGAGAGAAGTAATTCATTCAAAGAGAAAATAGTTATTTAAGAAATTGTAGATATCAAGAATTATTCCCAAAGTATTAAAAAGTCCAGAATAAGCCATAAAACAGGCCACCCTATAGGGTGGCCTGTTTTATGGCTGTAATCGGGGGGTTACAGGCCTTGACGTTACAGGATTGTTGCCATCTATTTAATTTTGTCAATATCACTTATAGACTTTTTGATCATATCTTTAAGTTGAAAGGTTGTATTTGCTAATATATAATAAATAGTGAGAATATTTAAAACATTTCTGCAGAGATGTCGCTATTTAATTATGTCATGATTAAATAAGGGGGTTATATTAATGTCAAACTCAAGTGCAAGTGCACCTGTCAGACCACAGAGTAATGCCCAAGAAAGAATACAGAAGTTTGGACGTGTTTTAAGCGGCATGGTAATGCCCAATATTGGCGCCTTCATCGCATGGGGGTTAATAACAGCTTTATTTATTCCAACTGGCTGGGTTCCTAATGAAAACCTTTCCAGCCTGGTGGGACCGATGATTACTTATTTATTACCGTTGTTGATAGGCTATACCGGTGGTAAAAATGTCGGCGGCACCAGAGGTGGGGTTGTAGGAGCAGTAGCAACCATGGGTGTTATCGTTGGTGCAGATGTACCTATGTTTATAGGTGCCATGATTATGGGACCTTTAGGCGGTCTAGCTATTAAAAAGCTGGATGATGCCTTGGAAGGAAAAATCCCTGCAGGCTTTGAGATGCTGGTTAACAACTTCTCAGCAGGCATTTTAGGTGCTATAGTAGCATTATTAGCATATCTTGCCATCGGACCTGTAGTATTAGGGTTAAACAGTGTATTAAAAACTGGTGTTGAGGCAATAGTAAATGCAGGCTTACTACCATTGGTATCATTATTTGTAGAACCTGGTAAGATATTATTCTTAAATAATGCAATGAACCATGGTGTGTTGGGGCCTCTGGGTGTTCAAGGGGTAGAGGAATTAGGGAAATCCATATTCTTCTTAATAGAAACAAACCCTGGCCCAGGACTTGGTATACTTTTAGGCTACTGGTTATTTGCAAAGGGATCAATAAAGGAATCAGCACCTGGAGCAGTAATCATCCACTTCTTGGGTGGTATCCATGAAATTTACTTCCCATATGTATTGATGAATCCGGTGTTAATCCTAGCGGTAATTGCCGGTGGTGCTTCAGGGGTACTGACCTTCAGTATATTGGGAGCAGGCTTGGTGGCAACCCCATCACCAGGAAGTATATTTGCATTACTGGCAATGACAGCAAGGGGCGGACATTTTGCAGTAATCGCAGGTGTAGCGGTATCAACAGCAGTCAGCTTCCTTGTAAGTGCCTACTTCATTAAGAGAAGCAGCAGCAAGCTCAGTGACGATGCGCTTGTAGAGGCAAAGGAAAGAACTGCAGAGCTTAAGGGCAAAAAGTCAGCCGCAGCTGTAAAGTCTAATGTCAGCAAAATCGTAATCGCCTGCGACGCAGGCATGGGCTCCAGTGCAATGGCAGCCACTACTCTAAGGAATAAGCTTAAGCGGGCAGGTCTTAATATTACAGTAGTCAATCATGCTATTGACGAAATACCTGCAAATGCCGAAATCGTAGTGACGCATGAGAGCTTATCCGACAGAGCAAAAAGCAAGGCACCTAATGCAGAGCATGTATCGATTAAGAATTTTATGAATGCGCCTGAATTAGATGAATTGGTAAATAGATTGTCCTAATTTATACAAGAACAGTGGAATGTCATTCCACTGTTCTTGATACATTACTTTCACTATTGGAGAAAGCAGGAAAATGGGGGAATTTTATGAAAAAGATTAAAATAACCACTAGAAAAAAAGAAATACTGAACAGGCTCTGTAGTGAGGATGATTATATTACCATTGGAAAAATTGCTGAGGATATTGGTGTAAGCTCCAGAACGATATTACGGGAGCTAGAGGAAATAGGGGAGCTTTTAAATCACCATGGCCTTCAGTTGGATACCAAAACAGGGGTTGGCATACGTCTGACCTCCAGCCTCGAGGAAAAGGAAAGATTATTGACTATCATTGAGGCAGAGGGAGCAGAAAGGGTTTTTACGCCAAGTGAAAGGCATACTATTATTGCGGGTGAACTATTGCAAAACAATGAACCAATAAAGCTGTACAGCCTAACTAGGATACTAAAGGTATCTGAAGGCACCATAAGTAATGACCTGGATAAGCTGGAAGAGTGGCTAAACGCCTATAATCTGAATCTGGTAAGGAAGCCTGGGCTGGGGGTATATATTGAAGGAAGAGAAAAGCATAAAAGAAGAGCAATTGTAAATCTAATTTACGAGAATGTAGAGGAAAAGCAGCTGTTGAATCTGGTGCAGGAAAACATCACAAAGTCACCGGAGACAGCAGGGGGTATTGAAATTAAAACCAGAAATAGACTCTTAAACCTTATAGACAAGGAATCCATAAGACGACTGGAGGAGCTTATTTATAAGGCGGAGGAGGAGATGGGCTATAAGCTAGCGGATAGTGCTTACGTAGGCCTAATCGTGCATCTGGCTTTAGCCATAAAGCGGATCAAGAACAATGAAAAAATAATGATAGATCAGGGGTTTTTGAAGGAGCTGAAGAATAGCACAGAGTTTGAAATTGCGAAGGCCCTGGCACAAAATATATCGAATCATTTTAATATAGAAATTTTAGAGGATGAGGTAGGCTATATTACCATGCATCTGATGGGTTCCAAAAACCGTGGTAATATATTTCAGGAGGAAGGCAAGGAAGTTGGGAATTTTGAGCTGGTTAAGCTGGTGCGAGAAATAATTAAAACCGCCGAAGCCGAATCAGGCATATTTATCGGAAATAATCAGCGGCTCTTCCTTGGGCTGATGAATCATTTAGAGCCAGCCATTAAGCGTCTAAAGCTAGGCATGGATATCAGAAATCCTCTGCTGGAGGAAATAAAGCTACAATATCCTCAATTGCTGGAGGTTACAACCAAAAGCGTCAAGGGTCTGGAGGCATATTTGGGCCTTAAGCTACCAGAATCAGAGATTGCATATATTGCGATGCATCTGGGGGCGGTAATTGAAAAAAAGGAAATTTTACCCCAAAGAAGATATCGAATAGCAGTCGCCTGTCCCAGTGGCATAGGCACTTCAAGGCTTTTGGCAACCCGTATTGAAAAGGAGTACGATACCCTTCAAATCGTGGATGTCATTTCAACAATTCATGTTGAGGAAAGCTGGCTTAAACAGGAGGGTATAGATTTTATCATATCCACCATACCGATACAAATAGGGGATATACCGGTGATCACGGTAAATCCATTGCTGTCAAAAGAGGATCGTGAAAGAATAAATAAGCTGCTGGAGGAGCTGCGCTTTAAGACGGCTGGTGAGCCTGCTGTGAGAAAGCCTCAGCTGAGTTTAAAGGAAAAGCTGCTGCAGATGAATAGCTATAGCCAGGGCATCATACAGGTACTGGATAATTTCTTTCTGGAAACCGTAGACGCCGGCAGCACCGAGGAGCTAATAGATCAGGTATGCAATAGACTTTTAACTGATGCTTCCCTAAAGCAGCAGCTAAAGGCAGATTTGCTCAGAAGAGAGGAAAAGGGCGGAACCTATATATCAGGAAAAGAAATTTGTCTATTGCATTGTAGAAGCAGCAGTATTGAGACCCTTTATTTCGGTGCTCTTAGACCAGAGGCACCAATATATCATATAAATAACAATGGATTAAAGGAAGAAATAAAGCTGGCTATTATTATGCTGGCACCGGAAGAGTCGCCTCAGACTCATATTGAGGTGATCAGCGAGGTAAGTAAAATCATAATTGAACGGCCGGACTTCCTGCGTATGCTAATGGAAAATATGAAGGAAGAGGCCTATATTGCCATAAGCAACCATCTAAACGAATTTTATAAATATAAAAGCGATGACAGGAGAGATCTACATGAGTAATATGGTTAATTTTAAAGAGGATAGCTCAAATAAAGATGTACGACAAAATATACAAAAATTCGGTCGTATATTAAGCGGGATGGTAATGCCCAATATTGGGGCCTTCATTGCATGGGGCCTAATAACAGCATTATTTATTCCAACCGGTTGGCTGCCGAATGAAAGGCTGGCATCTTTAGTAGGCCCTATGATTACCTATCTATTGCCATTACTGATCGGCTATACCGGTGGTAAAAATGTCGGCGGCGTCAGAGGTGGGGTTGTAGGTGCAGTAGCAACCATGGGGGTTATCGTAGGTGCAGATGTACCTATGTTTATCGGTGCCATGATTATGGGACCCTTAGGCGGTCTAGTGATCAAAAAGCTGGATGAAGCCCTAGAGGGAAAAATTCCTGCCGGCTTCGAGATGCTGGTAAACAATTTCTCAGCCGGTATCGTAGGGGCTTTGGTGGCACTGCTGGCCTATCTTGCTATTGGGCCTGTCGTATTGGCGCTTAACACGGTATTAAAGACAGGCGTAGAGGCCATAGTCAATGCAGGCCTACTACCATTGGTATCTTTATTTGTAGAGCCTGGTAAGATATTATTCCTAAATAATGCAATGAATCATGGTGTTTTAGGGCCTTTAGGCGTACAAGGGGTGGAAGAAATCGGAAAATCAATATTCTTCCTTGTGGAAACTAACCCGGGTCCAGGACTTGGCATACTTTTAGGCTATTGGCTGTTTGCAAAGGGATCAATCAAGGAATCCGCACCTGGTGCCGTCATCATCCACTTCCTGGGAGGGATACATGAGATTTACTTCCCATATGTATTGATGAATCCAGTCTTAATTTTAGCAGTCATCGCCGGTGGTGCCTCCGGTGTACTGACCTTCAGTCTATTAGGCGCAGGCCTAGTGGCAACACCATCACCTGGAAGCATATTTGCCCTACTGGCAATGACAGCAAGGGGTGGACATTTCGCTGTAATCGCAGGCGTTTTGGTTTCTACAGCCGTCAGCTTCCTAGTCAGTGCCTACTTTATTAAGAAAAGCAGCAGCAAAATAGACGATGAGGCCCTGACAGAGGCAAAGGAAAGAGCTGTAGAGCTAAAGGGTACAGGTACCACGGCAATGTCAAGGGAAAGTATAAGAAAAATCGTTGTTGCCTGTGATGCCGGCATGGGCTCCAGTGCAATGGCGGCCACTAATTTGAGAAATCGACTGAAAAATGCTGGTGTTAATATAGAAGTGGTTAATACGTCAATAGATGAAATTCCAATGGATGCACAGCTGGTGATA
Organism: Clostridiaceae bacterium; assembly: GCA_018432235.1. GTDB lineage: Bacteria > Bacillota > Clostridia > Peptostreptococcales > Natronincolaceae > M1-B18. The sequence goes on from JAHDLO010000020.1 coordinate 103,861, forward strand.
ACCCATCACGGATTAACTGCAAGGGCTGTCTCAAGAGCAAAAAATGCAGAGCATATATCTATCAGTGATTATTTTAATGATCCAAAGCTGGAGGCATTGGTACAGAGCTTTAAGGTATTCGGCGGAAGGGCTGCTGCTGAGGCAGTTGGAGAAGCTGATGCTAATGCCATATTAAAGAAATCCAATATTAAGCTGGGGCTGAAGCCTGTTGATAAAATTTCTGCCATCAAAATGGCAGGGGAGCTTCTTGTTAAGAGTGGCTATGTGGATTCAGAATATATCGGAGCTATGCTGGAGAGAGAAGAACAGCTCAGCACCTATATTGGCAATGGCGTAGCGATACCCCATGGGGTTGGTAAGGCTAAGAATAATATTAAAAGATCAGGCATGGTTGTGCTTCAATTCCCGGAGGGGGTAGCCTTTGGTGAGGAAACAGCCTACTTGGTTATCGGTATCGCTGGGGTGGGCAATGAGCATCTTTCAATATTAGCCAATATCGCAACTGCCCTTGAGGATGAGGAAAATCTAAAAATGCTGAATACTACCCAGGATGCTGAAGAAATCTATAATCTATTTACAACTGACCTAGAAGCGTAAAATTACAGAAATTGAGGTGTGGCTATGATTATAACACTAAGCTTAAACCCGGCAGTGGACAAAACCATTGAGATAAGAGATTTTAAGGTTGATGGCGTTAACCGGGTGACCTCTGCTCGACTGGATGCAGGGGGAAAGGGAATCAATGTATCCCGTATGATAAGTAGACTTGGAGGGCAAAGTAAGGCCATTGGTGTATTGGCGGGTGCTTCCGGCAGCTTTATTAAGCAGCAGCTGGCGTCACTGGGTATTGAAAATGATTTTTTATTCGTTGAAGGGGAAACCCGTACCAATATCAAAATAGTAGACCCCGTAAATGGCTTAAATACCGATATTAATGAAAATGGTCCGGATATTGGGGTGCAGGATTTAGAGGAGATATTTAATCGCACCATTGGAACGTCAGAATCCGGGAGTATTTTAGTGCTGGCAGGCAGTGTGCCGGGCAATGTCAGCAAAACAATATATAAGCAGCTAATTGCTGCAGCAGCCAATAAGGGAATAAAAACCATATTGGATGCGGATGGAGAGCTTTTCAGATTGGGGATAGAGGCAGGGCCATATATGATAAAGCCCAATATCCACGAGCTTTCGATCCATTTTAAGCAGGAAATCGCCTCTAAGGAGGAAGCAATAGCACTGGCTAAGGGATTATTTGTCTATGGGATAAAAGTAATCGTCATTTCTCTAGGCAGTGATGGCGCTATATTAATGACAGAGGATACTACTATTATGGCTGAGGGCCTTTCGGTGGAGGTTATAAGCACCGTGGGGGCAGGGGATGCCATGGTGGCTGCCTTTGCTTACTCACTGGAGAGAGGTGATGCCTTAGAGGAGGCATTGAGACTGGCCGTAGCCGCCAGTGCCGCCAGTGTGATGACACCCGGAACATCACCGGGTGAGCTGGCAGTAATAGAGGATTTAAAGAAAAAGGTAACTTTAAAATATATCAAATAATTGAAGGGTGGTAATGACATGAAGACTAAAGCAGTAAGATTATATGGTGCAAGTGATTTGAGATTAGAGGAATTTGAATTACCGCAAATTAAAAATGACGAAATTTTAGTAAAGGTAATTACCGATAGTATTTGTATGTCCACCTACAAGGCTGCAATTTTAGGTTCAGACCATAAAAGAGTACCAGAGGATATTGCAGAAAATCCGATTATCGTAGGTCATGAATTTGCCGGAGAGATTGTAGAGGTGGGAGAAAAGTGGCAGCATCAGTTTAAGGCAGGAGATAAATTTGCTATTCAGCCGGCGTTAAACTATAAGGGCAGCATGGCATCACCGGGCTACTCCTATAAGTATTTTGGCGGAAATGCCACCTACACCATTATCCCACAGGAGGTTATGGAGCTGGGATGCCTATTACCCTATGATGGCGAGGCCTTCTATGATGCATCATTGGCAGAGCCTATGTCCTGTATCATTGGTGCCTTCCATGCCACCTATCACACAATGCCAGGAAAATACCAGCATGAAATGGAGATTGTAGAGGGAGGAAAGATGGCCCTTTTAGCAGGCTGCGGGCCTATGGGTCTGGGGGCGATTGACTACATCATCCATAGAGACAGAAGACCGAGTCTTTTGGTGGTGACGGATATTGACGACGATAGAATCGAAAGGGCAAAATCGATATTTTCTATAGAGGACGCTAAGGCAAATGGCGTAGAGCTAGTATTCGTTAATACTAAAAAGCAAGAAAATGCCAATGCCTATTTAATGGATTTAACTGAAGGCACAGGGTATAATGATGTTTTTGTATATGCTCCTGTTAAACAGCTGCTGGAGGATGCCGACAAAATTCTTGGCAGAGACGGTTGCTTGAACTTCTTTGCAGGTCCAACAGATACAGAATTTAAGGCAGAGGTAAACTTCTATAATGTCCACTATGCAGCAACTCATTTGGTGGGTACCAGTGGCGGCAACACCGATGATATGCGGGAATCACTGGATATGTCAGCTAAAAAGCTGATCAACCCGGCAGTAATGGTGACGCATATTGGTGGATTAAATGCTGTAGGGGATACAACCTTAAACTTGCCTAAAATTCCCGGTGGTAAAAAGCTAATATATACCCATCTGGATATGCCGTTGACGGCCATCGATGATTTTGAGGAAAAGGGGAAGACTGATCCCTTCTTTGCAAGGCTGGCTGAAATTGTCAAGACCCACAAGGGCTTATGGTCAGCAGCGGCTGAAAAATATCTACTTGAAAACTATACTAAACTAATATAAAGCTAACGAGGTGTTGAAAATGCAAAAAATAACAATTACAATAAACAACAAAGAGGGATTGCATGCAAGGCCAGCATCATTATTCGTAAATATGGCCACCAGCTTTAAGTCAAATATCACTCTGGTGAAAAACGAAAATTACAGCAAGGAGTATGCAGGAAAAAGTATATTGTCCGTTATGACTATGGCAGCAGGGGCAGGAGATACCCTGACCATTATTGCAGACGGTGAGGATGAGGCTGTGGCGATTGAAGGGCTGAAGACTCTGATAGAGACGGGATTTTAATGGACTAAAGAAGGGAGGAAAATAGATGCTTAAGGGTATTGCTGCATCCTCAGGGATAGCAATCTGTAAGGCTTTAGTTATCAATGAAGCCGAAGTAGCGATAGAAAAAAGAGATGAGGTAGATGTAGAGCAGGAGCTGAAAAGCTTTAGCAAAGCTCTGGAGAATTCTAAAGAAGAAGTAAGAAGACTGAAGGAGATCACCCTGAAGAAGCTGGGACAGGGAAAGGCAGAAATCTTTGAGGCCCATTTAATGATGCTGGAGGACCCTGAGCTGATTACCGGCATAGAGGATAAAATTAAGACAGAGGGCTTCAATGCTGAGTACGCTGTGAAAATAACGGTAGACATGTTTATTACCATATTTGAAGGTATGGCTAATGACTATATGCGGGAAAGAGCGGCTGATATCAAGGATATAGGAAAAAGACTGGTCTATAATCTGTTGGGGCTGAAGCTAAGGACCTTATCGGCTTTAGAGGAAAATTATATCGTAGTGGCAAAGGACTTGAGTCCTTCTGAAACAGTACAAATGGATCATGAAAAAGTATTGGGCTTTGCAACTGATATAGGTGGTAGAACCTCTCACTCGGCGATTATGGCCCGTTCATTAGATATTCCGGCTGTGGTGGGCTTAGGAAATATTACTGCCTTGGTTAAGGATGGCGATACTCTAATAATAGATGGTGATATAGGTGCTGTATATATCAATCCCCAATCCGATTTGATTGCGGTGTACAAAAAAAAGCAGGAGATGGCGCGTCTGGAAAAACAGGAGCTTCAAGCCTTATTAAAGGCAGAAACCATAACCTTAGATGGTAGACGAGTTGAGCTGGCTGGCAATATAGGGACGCCAGATAATGTAAGTGGTGTACTGAAAAATGGCGGTGAAGGCGTTGGTCTATTTAGAACAGAATTCCTATATATGGATAAGGAGCAAATGCCGTCTGAGGAAGAGCAGTTTCAAGCCTATAAAAGGGTTTTAGAGGAAATGCAAAACAAGCCAGTGGTCATCAGAACCCTAGATATTGGCGGAGATAAAAAGCTACCTTATTTACCAATTAAGGAGGAGCTTAATCCCTTCTTAGGCTATAGGGCTATTAGGATTTGTTTGAAGCAAAGGGATATTTTTAGAGCTCAAGTAAGAGCGCTATTGAGGGCTTCTATATACGGCAATCTAAAAATAATGTTTCCTATGATAGCAACCCTGGAGGAATTGAGGGAAGCAAAGGCCTTCGTAGAGGAAATGAAGCAGGAGCTTTCATTGGAGAAGGTCGCCTATAGCAATGATGTAGAACTGGGAATAATGATAGAGATTCCTTCTGCAGCAATTATTTCTGATGTATTGGCAAAGGAGGTAGACTTCTTTAGTATAGGAACCAATGATTTAATACAATACACAGTGGCTGTAGATAGAATGAACGAAAATGTATCGTACCTCTACAGCTCATATAACCCTGCTGTGCTTAGATTGATAAAAACAGTTATAGATAATGCACATAAAGAAGGAAAATGGGTTGGCATGTGTGGAGAGATGGCTGGTGATGTTAAGCTGGCGCCAGTGCTATTAGGCTTTGGCTTAGATGAGTTTAGTATGAGTGCATCATCTATCCTTAAGGTAAGAAGTGTCATACGAGGAATTGAATTTAGAAGAGCGAAAGTAATTGCAGAGGATGTGCTGAAAATGGGCACTGCAGAGGAAATAGAAGGATATCTTAGTAGCATTTAGCTTAAATGAAAAGGGGGACTTTAGTCCCCTTTTTTTTGTACCTTGTATACAAGGCAGTATTTATAGACCTTCCAGAAATTCTACCTAAAACTACAAAACATAACATATATAGACAGAAAACTAACAAAACTGTAAAATGATATTAGGCGAGTGAGTGAATACTCACCAAGGAGGGAGCAACATGAAGCGCTTGATACATAGACGAGATGCTATAATTTTAACCACTGTTGAAATTATTAATGACCTGGGAATACAGGGGCTATCAACTAGGGAAATAGCAAAGCGTCAGGAAATATCCGAGGGGACGATTTTTAAGCATTTTAAAAGTAAAAATGAGATCCTGCTTGGTGTTTTAGCCCATTACGCAAAATACGATGCAGATATAATAGATTCTATCAATGCAAAGGCGTTGAAGCCGATTGATGCGATTAAATATTTCATAAAGGCCTTCGCAGAATATTACGAGAATTATCCTGAAATAACAGCAATTACTCAGGCATATGATGTTTTGGCCTGTGATGTAAATTTGGTCGATAGAGTAAAGGACATAGTAAATATTCGAAGCAGCTTTATCGTCCAACAGGTGGAGGAAGGAAAACGTATAGGGCAAATATTCAATGATGTAGATAGTGTAGGCTTATCCGATGTGATTACGGGTTTCTTTAGTGCCAGCTGTCTTCGATGGCGTTTTAGTAATTATTCCTTTTCGCTAAAGAAGACTGTAATGGATACATTGGACATGGTTTTGGCGAGCTTTATAGTTAAATATAACTAATCTAAGGAGGAGTATACAATGGCAAAGGTACTAATCGTTGATGATGCAGCATTCATGAGATTATCATTAAAAACTATGCTGGCTGCAAATGGCTTTGAGGTGGTAGGAGAGGCTTTAGATGGTGCAGCTGCAGTTTCGATGTACAAGGAATTAATGCCGGATATTGTTACTATGGATATAACAATGCCGACTATGACAGGCATAGAAGCATTAAAGGAGATTGTGAAATATAATTCAAAGGCCAAGGTGGTAATGATATCGGCTATGGGCCAAGAAGCAATGGTAAAGGAAGCTATAATGAGTGGGGCAAAATCCTTTTTAGTTAAGCCTTACAAGGAAGAGCACCTGGTGGAAACCCTAAGAAAGGTTCTGGGTGTCTAGGTTTTGAAAGGGGGGTAATGTTGATGGCAAATTTATATAGCCAAGAGCCAATGATAGAAATGTATGTATTTGAAACCTCTCAGCTAATTGAACAGCTAGAAACAGCAATATTACTAAGTGAAAAGTATAGTAGCTTTTCAATAGAGACAATAAATGAGATATTCAGAATCATGCATACAATCAAGGGTTCATCCGGTATGATGATGTTTACAAATATATCAACCCTTACCCATGCTCTGGAGGATTTATTTTTACTGATGAGGGAGGAAAAGGCCACTCATATTGACTATGGTGGTCTTTCGGATTTGGTGCTGGAAAGTGTTGATTTTATTAAGGTTGAACTAGAAAAGATTAAAAATGGCGATGAGGTTGATGGCAAATCCGACATGATCATTACAGAAATAAACCACCTGCTAAAAGCTGCTAGGGGTGACAACGCTTCTCTACCATTAGAGAAAAAAGGTGCTGCAAATGAAGCACCTAAGTTTTACATCAGTCAAAGTAAAAAACCATCACCAGAATACAAAAATACCTTCAAGGCGGTAATATACTTTGAGGATGACTGTGAGATGGAGAATTTCAGAGCTTATACAGTCATAAACAATTTAAAGGATATCACTGAAGCTTATGAATATTTTCCCCCTGATATCATCGATAATGACGATACGATACAGGTCATAAAGGAAGAAGGCTTTACGATATTACTCAAGTCTGATAAAAGCTATCAGGAGATACATACCTTCTTATCCCAAACGGTTTTTTTAAAGGAATTAGAGCTGACAGAGCTATTAGAAGAGGATAAGTCCTTTCAGAGCCTAAAGCGGACTCCGGGTACTGAGGGAATAGAAAAACCGGAGGACCTCAGAGGTAATATTGCAACAGAGAGAGAGCTTAGAGATGGCAATAATCATCAAAGCATTATTAGTGTCAGCGTAGGAAAGCTGGACAAGCTTATGGATTTAGTTGGAGAGATGGTCATTGCCGAGGCTATGGTGACTCAAAATCCTGATTTAAAGGGTCTGACCCTAGAGAATTTCTATAAATCTGCAGGACAGCTAAAAAAGATTACCAGTGAGCTACAGGATATGGTGATGTCTATAAGAATGCTACCCCTCCACAACACCTTTCATAAAATGCATCGTATCGTGAGGGATATGTCTAAAAAGCTAGGCAAGGAAGTTGAGCTGGAGATTAATGGGGAAGCTACAGAGGTAGATAAGAATATTATTGAATATATATCTGATCCCTTAATGCATCTTGTAAGAAACGCTATAGACCATGGCATCGAGACACCAAAGGAACGGCTTGAAAAGGGAAAGTCAGGGGTAGGGACATTGAAGCTGCAGGCTAAAAATGCTGGAAGCGATGTTATTATAACCCTTGCAGATGATGGTAAGGGGTTAGATAAGGACAAAATCCTACAAAGAGCTGAGGAAAATGGCCTTATGCACAAGCCGGTAGAGGAAATGACGGATAGAGAGATTTATAGCTTAATTTTCCTGCCTGGCTTCTCCACAAAGGAAAAGGTGACGGAGTTTAGTGGAAGAGGCGTTGGCATGGATGTGGTAATGAAGAATGTTGAAATGGTGGGTGGTTCTGTAGCTGTTGAAAGTAATCTAAATGTCGGAACGACTATCAATCTAAAAATTCCTCTAACCCTTGCCATTATAGATGGTATGAATATTAAGGTTGGAGGCTCCTCCTATACCATACCTATTACTTCAATAAAGGAATCCTTTAGAGCAAAGAAAGAGAACATATTAACCGATCCCGATGGCAATGAATTAATCATGCTGAGGGGGCAATGCTATCCTATACTACGGCTACATCAAGTGTTTAAGGTGCGGTCGGCGGTAGAGCATATAGCAGAGGGTATAGTTATTGTTGTAACCGACGGAGAAAAGACTATCTGTATTTTCGCAGATGAGCTAGTAGGTCAACAGCAGGTAGTTGTCAAGACCTTACCTACCTATATCAAAAATCTCAGAAAAATAAAGGGCTTGGCAGGCTGTACTTTGTTGGGAGATGGCAGTATTAGCTTAATTGTGGATGTTTCAGGACTTATAAATATTTGAAGGAGGGATAAATATGGCGGATGCATTTGTCAACGAAGGCTTATATGATGAGGAGGATAGCCAACGGGATAAATATCTTACCTTTTCTTTAGGAAATGAGTTTTATGGTATTGAGATAAAATATGTCACTGAAATCATTGGTCTGCAGCCTATAACAGAGGTGCCAGAGCTCCCAGAATATATAAAGGGGATAATAAACCTAAGAGGAAAGATTATCCCGGTAATGGATGTACGTCTACGCTTTAAAAAGGATTTTAAAGCCTACAATGACAGGACCTGTGTCATAGTTGTTGATATAAAGGATATCTCCATTGGACTAATCATAGATAGCGTTTCCGATGTTATCACCATACCAGCAGAGGAGGTAGTACCTCCGCCTGATTTAAACAGGGGTGCTAACAGGTATATCCAAGGGATAGGTAAGGTGGGCAACGATGTAAAGCTGCTTTTGGATTGTAATAAGCTAATAGCTGATGATGAGCTTGAGCTATTAGACAACATCTAAACACTAGGAGGTATAATAATGAATTGGTTCGTAAATTTAAAGATTAAAAGTAAACTGGTTATTTGCTTTATTGTAATATCCCTATTCATAGGGGTAGTAGGGGCAATAGGTATCAATAATATGAGCAATCTTAACACTCGTGGTGATGAAATGTATGAGCATAACTTCCTACCAGCCCAAAGCTTAAGCAGGATTCAGCAAGCGCTTTTACTGGTTCGTTCAAATTATTTTTTAATGCTATATGAAGGTAATATGGCGTTATTTCAAGCTAGAACCGATGAAATAAGTCAGTTGGTTTTAAATACAAATGAAATATTAACAGAATACGATAAGACAATCCAAACTCAGGAGGAGAGAAGTCTTTTTGATGGATTAAAGGTAGATTTGGGAGATTACAGAAGTATTCGGGAGGAGCATTTAAATCTTATCAAAGAGGGCAAGCAGGAGGAGGCAATATTAAGAATCAGTGAATTTACGGCTGCTAGACAAAAGGTGGAGGAACAGCTTGCAAAGCTGATAGAATACAATCTTACCGTTGCTTCAACTAAAGCACAAGAGAATACTGAGGATTTCCAGCTACAATCTAAAATTATGCTGGCAATAATTGCTGCTGGGATGCTACTGGCCATAAGTCTAGGCTTTTTAGTTGCAGGCATCATAAGTAAACCACTGAATAAGGTGGTGGAGGTTGCCAATAAAATAGCTGAGGGAGATTTGGATGTCTCGTTAGCGGTTACCTCTAAAGATGAGGTAGGGGTTTTAGCAAATGCCTTTAGTCAAATGGCAGATAATCTAAATGACGTAATGTCTAATATTAATGTGGCAGCTGCACAAGTGGCAGCCGGCTCTAGGCAGGTTTCAGAATCCAGCATGGAGCTATCTCAGGGGGCCACAGAGCAGGCCAGCTCCGTGGAGGAGCTTACGGCCTCTATAGAGGAGATCGCAGCTCAAACAAGGCTGAATGCTGATAATGCCGGTGAAGCAAATCATTTGGCTGAAATTTCTAGGGAAAATGCAATTAAGGGCAATGAGCAAATGAAGGAAATGCTGATGGCGATGGATGAAATCAATGACGCATCAAACAGTATATCAAAAATTATAAAGGTTATAGATGAAATAGCATTTCAAACCAACATACTTGCTTTAAATGCAGCTGTAGAGGCAGCAAGGGCAGGGCAGCATGGAAAGGGCTTCGCCGTAGTTGCTGAAGAAGTCAGAAATTTAGCAGCAAGATCTGCTAATGCAGCTAAAGAAACGACTGAAATGATAGAAGGCTCTATTAAAAAGGTAGACGGAGGAACTAAAATTGCTAATGAAACGGCAGACGCTTTAGGTAGAATAGTAGACGATATTGCTAAGGTAGCTAGTCTGGTAAAGCACATTGCCATTGCTTCCAATGAGCAGGCAGCAGGAACTGCTCAGGTAAATCAAGGTCTTCAGCAGGTCTCCGAGGTTGTACAAACAAACTCAGCGACCTCAGAGGAGTCAGCTGCTGCCAGCGAGGAGCTATCCGGCCAGGCGGAGCTACTGAGAAGTCAGGTGAGTCGATTTAAGCTAAGAAGAAATAGGAATACATATACACAGACGTCAGAGGCGATAAACCCAGAGATACTAAAAATGCTGGAGAAGATGTCAGAAAGAAAGACAGCAGCCACCACCTTTGAGGGGGCAAAGGAAGAGGCAGCAGCGACCTCCTCCAAAAATTCAATTCTCTTGAGTGATAAGGAGTTTGGAAAATATTAATATATTGATCTGTGGTTAAGGAGGCCTTAAGGGCTTCCTTATACCTCTATTGAGGTGGTGAGCGAGTTGATGGCTATTAGCATGAAGGAATTTCAAAAATTGGCAGATTATATAAAACTCAATTACGGGATACATTTGAAGGAAGAGAAGCAAACCTTAATAACGGCCAGATTGCATAATGTTTTAAATGAGCTGAAGCTAAAAAGCTTTACAGAGTACTACGACTACATTATATCAGACAGAACAGGCATGGCAGCAGCTACGCTTTTAGATAAGATTACGACAAATCATACTTTTTTTATGCGAGAAACCGACCACTTTTATTTTTTCAGAGATAAGGCTTTACCCTATCTTAGCAATACACAAGGGGATAAGGACCTAAGAATATGGAGTGCAGGCTGCTCCTCAGGTGAAGAGCCATATACCCTGGCCATGCTTATAGATGAATATTTAGGAGAGGACAAGGCGCTATGGGATACAAAGGTGCTGGCTACAGATATATCCAATGGCATACTGGAAGTTGCGAAAAAAGGGATATATAGCAATGATAGAATAGCCGCACTTCCTGCCCATTGGAGGATAAATTACTTTAGCAAACTGAGCAATGAAAATTCTTGCCTTATTGATAAAATAAGGAATGAGGTTATATATCGGAGATTTAACTTAATGGAGAGCTTCCCCTTTAAGAAAAGATTTCATGTTATCTTTTGCAGAAACGTTATGATTTATTTTGATAATAAAACAAAGGACAGCCTAGTGGAGAGGTTCTATCATGCGTTAGAACCAGGGGGCTACTTATTTATTGGACATTCTGAATCCATTAATCGAGAGAGTTCAAAATTTAAATATATTATGCCAGCTGTTTACAGGAAGGAGTAGGTTTTATGGCTAAGATTAAGGTACTAATCGTTGATGACAGCCTGGTGTTCAGGGAGGTATTGAGTCGAGGGATAGCAACGGATTCTTCCATTGAAATTGTAGCCACAGCAGAGGATCCCTTTGATGCCAGGGACAAGATACTTAAGTACAAGCCAGATGTTATGGTATGTGATGTAGAGATGCCTAAAATGAATGGTATAGAATTTATAAAGAGGCTGCTGCCCCAATATCCTTTACCTGTAATCGTCGTCAGCGCCATCAATGATGCCATTTTTGAAGCCCTACGCCATGGTGCGGTTGACTTTGTCACCAAGCCAGATTTTAAATCTGTTGAAGGTATAGAGGGCTTTATTCATAGGCTAATCAATAAAATAAAAGCTGTAAATAGTGCAAATACCTCTAAAAAAAATGTAACCGCCAGTAATCTTCAACACCGTACAGCTGTTGAGGAGGGCAGTACAATAATTGCTATCGGAGCATCAACTGGGGGAACAGAGGCATTGGCCAGCATATTAAAAAAGCTGCCACCTGATGTGCCAGGCATAGTGATCACACAGCATATACCGCCTGTATTCTCTCGTATGTTCGCTGAAAGATTAGATACAACTACCCTATTGTCAGTGAAGGAGGCAGAAACAGGGGACTTCATTGAGTCAGGCAAGGTGTTGATTGCACCAGGGGATCAGCATATGAAGGTGAATAAGGTTGGTAATCGGTATAAGGTAGAATGCTTTAAAGGAGAAAAGATTAATGGCCATTGTCCTTCAGTAGATGTTTTATTTGAATCAGTAGCAAAGACAGCAGGCAATAAAAGCATTGGCATCATACTAACGGGAATGGGCTATGACGGAGCAAAGGGACTTTTAGCTATGAGAAGAAGAGGAGCCAGAACCATTGGTCAAGATGAGGCCTCTTCTGTGGTTTACGGTATGCCAAGGACGGCCTTTAATTTGGGGGCAGTAGAGAAACAGACTTCCCTGGCTAATATACCCCAGGTGCTGCTGGCTATGTTGAATTACCTTTAGAAGTTAGAGGAGGCATGCAATCCCATGATAGAATTTATAACAGGCGAAAATCAAAAATTCTTGATAACTGCATTGGAAAGCATTGGTGATGGGGTTATTACGACAGATGTCAATGGTAAAATCACATACATGAATAATTCTGCTGAGAATGTCACCGGCTGGCAGGTTAAGGATGCAATTGGTGAAGCCTTCGAAGTGATATTCAATCTCATAAATGATAATGCCCTATATAATCAAGAGCTTAGTGGATACCTCTTTACCATACTTAACGCTCAAAGGTCTAGAGGGCTTTTTAAGGATACCCAGCTGATCAAGAAAAATGGTAAGAAAATATACATATCTGCTAATTTTTCACCAATAAAAAATGATACAGGGGAAATCTTAGGGTTGGTTGTCGTATTCAGAGATATTACTCGGATCAGGAAAATAGAAGAGGAATTAAGAAGTGAGAGAAATAATTTAAGCATAACCTTCGAATCAGCGCCTCTAGGAACCGCTATAGTCGATCATGACAGGGTAATAAAGAAGGTTAATAAATCTTTTTTAAATATGCTAAAGACCGACGGGGATGAGGTGGTAGGATCAAAGCTGGGTGAAAGCCTCATGTGTCGTAATAGCGCTAAGGGCTGTGGTTCTGATCTTAACTGCACCATATGTCGGCTTAGGTCAAATATTGAAAAGGTATTTAGCACCGGAAAGCCCTATAATAACATTGAGATACAGCTACCCATAATTGCAAATGGCGTACAGCAATTTTATTGGTATCAGACTCATTTTGTACCCCTAGCTGCTGATAATGAAAGACAGGTTATGGTGGTCATGGAGGATATTACAGAAAGAAAAGCTACTGAGGAGGCTTTAAAAAGATATCAGATTTTATCTCAAAATGAAAGAGACATTATATTATTTATGACAACCAATGGTAAGATAATTGAAGCCAATGAGGCAGCTATTAGAGCCTACGGATATTCACGGGAGGAAATTTTGACTATGAATGTTCGAGAGCTGAGGGTAGAGGACGAGGCTGTAGAGGGACAATTAAAGGCTGCACTGTTTGGTACAATAGCCTTTGAGACGCTGCATAAAAGAAGAGATGGAAAAAGCTTTTATGTTGAGGTTGGTGCAATGGGGACAAGGCTGGGGGATCAGCGGGTAATCATTAGCATCATAAGAGATATATCTGAAAGAAAGGAATCTGAGGAAGCCTTAAGGCAGAGTGAAGAAAAATATCATTTGCTTTTTAAGCATATGCATAGTGGATTTGCGTATCACAGGATCATCTATGATGATAAGGCTATGCCAGTGGACCTGGAATTTCTTGAAATCAATGATTCATATGGCTCAATACTAGGTTTTGAACCGAAGGAGGTTATTGGAAAGCGATACTCAGAGGTATATCAGCACAATAGGTATGAGTACCATGAAAATATGAAGCTTTATAAAAGTGTTATTCTTGAAAAAACAAGTTTATACATAGATGAGTATTATTCTGATATCACTGACAGATGGTATACCCTTGCCATATACAGTCCTAAGGAGGGGTATATAGCAACCATAATCACTGACATTAATCATAAAAAGAAGACTGAGCTTGAGCTGAAGACTGCTAAGGAGGCAGCAGAAGAAAGCAACAGAGCCAAGAGTGAGTTTTTAGCAAACATGAGCCATGAAATACGGACCCCACTTAATGGTATTATGGGGATGATAGATTTGGCTGAACAAACGGAGCTGAACCATGAGCAGAGAGATTATCTCCATACAGCTAAAATCTGTGCCAGTTCATTGCTGCAGGTTATAAATGATATTTTAGACTTTTCTAAAATGGAGGCAGGCAAGCTGATATTAGAGGAAATCAATTTCGATATTAAGACGCTAATTGAGGAGACGGTTAAGTTTCATACTTCATATGCGATTAGGAAAGGCTTAGAGCTGGATTATTCCTTTTCTTCATCCATTCCTCAATACATTAAGGGTGACCCCTATAGACTAAGGCAGGTCCTCAACAATCTAATCAACAATGCTATAAAGTTTACCGATAGAGGAGAGGTATTGGTATCAATCAAAAACATTGCCTGTGAGGGTGAGGATATCATTCTGAAGTTTACCGTCAAGGATACAGGAATTGGAATATCAAACGAGGAATTAAAAAGACTATTTAAGAAGTTTAGTCAAGTGGACGGCTCAATTACACGAAAATATGGTGGTACAGGCTTGGGCTTAGTAATAACAAAGCAGCTGATAGAGCTAATGGGCGGCAGTATTCGGGTTGAGAGTGAGAGAAACAGAGGAAGCAGCTTTTATTTTCAGCTAAGGCTTAAGCTGGGCGAAAGACCTAAGGAAAAAACCGTGAGGGAGACAGCTGAATTAAGGTCAGTAAAGCAGCTAAAGCTATTATTGGCAGAGGATGACCAAATCAACAGGGTCGTGATAAGCAGTATGCTTCAAAAGGTAGGGCACCATGTAGAGGCTGTAACCAATGGTCAGGAGGCATTAGCGGCTTGCCAAAGGCATTTATACGATGCTGTTCTGATGGATATACAAATGCCAATAATGGACGGCATAGAGGCCACAAGGGCAATTAGAATGATTGAGGGGCCTGGAAAGAATATCCCTATTATTGCAGTTACGGCCTTTGCATTAAAGGGCGATCGTGAGAGGTTTCTTTCAATGGGTATGGATGGGTACATATCGAAACCCATACAAATGGAAGAATTATATTCAACCCTGGAGGAAATATCAAATAATATCGATAAGGAAGATATACGTAAACGAGTAAAGCAATTCTTGGTAGAAGAATCAGAAGCCTCAAAGTTAAAAAAGGCTTCTAAAAAAAGTCAACTGAAGGATCTGAAGGATATTGAAAAGCATATATCTGAGATGGAGGCTATTATAAAAAAGAATGATACCGCCAATATAGAGGAGGTAGCACAAAAAATTAAGGAATTGTCGTATGAAATTGATCTTGAGGACATAAAAAGCCTGGCATTTAAGGTGCAGCTATCCTTCAGACGTGGTGATTTAAAGTCAGCCTTGGAAAATGCAAAAGTGCTGATTAATGAATATAAGATATTACTTAAAACATTAGAATAGGGGGGGATTTTATGAGGATACTTATAGTTGAAGATGATATGGCAAGTAGAAAGTTCCTTTTTAAGCTGCTTTCAAAATACGGTGAATGTGACCTTGTGGTGGATGGGCTAGAGGCGATAGATGCATTTATGATGGCTTTTAAGGATGAAATGCCCTACGATCTGATTTGTCTGGACATAATGATGCCAAAGGTAGACGGGGTTAAGGTATTAAAGATAATGAGGGATTTAGAACAACAGAAGGGCATAACACCAGAATGTCGCGCAAAGGTTATAATGACAACTGCACTGGCAGAAACACAATTTGTACAAAAGGCCTTCGAAATCGGCTGCGACGCATATGCTGCCAAGCCGATTGATACTGAAAAAATGCTGGAGGTCATAAAAAAGCTTGGTTTAATTTAATGAACATCCATTTTAAGCCCCCAGTTATAGCGGGGCTTTTGTTATATCATAGAAAAGTTCTTTTATTTCCCTATGATATGGGGGGTGTTAAGTGGCATTATTTTGGGGTATTAATAAAAAAGCTTTATTGCTCTAAGTATTGAGTTAGCTTTAATTTATAGTTTAGAATCCATATAAACTCAACAGCAGAGGCTAAGTCAAGGATAACATGTATAGACAAGTAAACATGTAATGTGATTTAATATATTAATAAAGCTTAATCTAATAAGCTAGGGGAGGAATAGGGTATGAAGGAATTCATTGAAAGCGGTATTCTAAAGAGAAGTATCAATAATACTGTAAGAATGGTTAATTACGAGATGAAGTTCTTAAATGAATCCCACCTGGAGGAGATACTACAGCTGCAGAAGATGGTATCAGACGCCTTGGATAACCAGGAATTGTTTGTTACGGATGCCAGAGAGTTCATATTGGAGCAGGTTTTAAGACCCGGCAGGGGGAAGGCGATTGGCATATTCGTTAACAATAGCCTGGTGGCCTATCGAACGGTTTCCTTTCCCGGCAACAGCGACTGGAATCTAGGCAGGGAGCTGGGAATAGCGGAGGAGGAACTGGATAAAGTTGTACATCTGGAGGCAACAGCGGTACATCCGGAATACAGGGGAAATCGATTACAGGTGAGAATGCTGAAGCATACGATTGACTATGTTCAGCAGCAGGGGTTCTTTCATATCCTCAGTACCGTATCGCCATATAACTACCCAAGTTTGAAAAGCGTCATCAGCTACCAGCTTGCTATAAAGGCACTGAGTCTAAGGGAAGGGGTTTATGGTGGCAAGCTTAGATATTTACTGAGTCGAGATTTAAGAGATATAAAAATAATGGCTGCTGTAGCCTCTGTAATGGTTAAAAATAAGGACATTGTTCAGCAAATAAAGCTATTGGAAGCAGGCTATGTAGGTGACTATGTAGAAAAAGCGGATGATGGCTCAGGCGAATTTATGATAGGCTATAGAAAGATAAGTATAAAAGGCCAGGCCGCCAGCAGTGAATAAAGAAGAACTAAATATTTGAATTTATGTCTGTGTTCCTACTGGATAAAATAATAAATTCTGATATGATATATATATTGGCAAAAAAGTGTTGAGGGAATTCAAAATATTAGAGGAGCTGAGTACCAAGGTGGAGATCTTCATCAAAAATAGTGCATTGCCCTATTACCTTCAAATCAAAGAGGTAATCAAGGAGAGAATTAAAGCAAATATATATCCTGTGGATACCCTTATCCCTTCGGAAAATGTGTTGTCCCAAGAATTTAGTGTCACAAGGGCTACCATCAGAAGTGCATTGATGGAGCTAAAAAAGCAGGGGCTCATAAGGACTGAAAAGGGGAAGGGCTCTGTGGTTTGTAATCCTGCAATAGAACAAAGCCTATTGCGGTTTTATAGCTTCAGCAGAGATTTCAAGAAGTCCTCCTTCAATAGCAAAACCACTATTATTGAAAAAAGAGAAATACCTGCACCGTGGGATATAGCAGAGAAGCTGGCATTAAATGAAAATGAAGGGGTGTTTGAAATAACCAGATTACGATGGTTTAACGAATACCCCATGATCATTGAAACCGCCTTTGTGCCAGCAAAGCTTTTTCCTGGTCTGCTGAGCCATAATTTGGAGGAAAAATCCATTTATGACTTGATAGAGTACAGGTATGGCATTAAAATCAAAAAGGCAAAGGAATATATAAGTCCTAAAGCAGCTGATGTTGAGGAGGCAAATTATCTCGGCATTGAAGCCGGGGCACCTGTATTTTTTACTGAGAGAACGACAATAGCTGCGGATCAAAGGGCAATAGAAATAAGAAGAAGTATCATACGTGGTGACAAATATACCTTCTACACGGAGCTATACTAGCATCAAAAATTTACAAAATATGGACTTGAAAAGAATAATTCGTTATAATTAATTGAGGACTTTAGCCTCAATTTTTTTCTTTTTTCAGAGATAATGGGATGTGATCATTTGAAGAGCTTAATAACTACTATCTATGACTATTTAGCAAATAAAATCGGTATATGCCAAGAGCTGGAGTTTAAAAGGAATAGCCTTCTGCTTGGGCTGGAAAGAGCAAGGATTTTTTCGGTTGTTGTAGCAATCATGTTCGGCTATTTTCTCTATGCCGATATTACCGTCTATAGCAGATCCACCGACAGGATTTTTGTACTTACCATCTATTCTATACATATTATTTCCTTTGCTTTAGCTCTTCTATATTTGTTTTTCTATAGTAGATTAAAAAAAATGCTTACGGAGACTAATAGCAGGCTGCCCATTTATGTCATGAGGACATATATCATTTTGGCCTTAGGGTTAAATGCCATTGCTTCAGTAAACAGCCAAAGAGTTACAGGAAAAATTATGGCCTATGTAATGATGGTGCTGGCAACCTCTGCATCCTTTTCTATAGAGCCGATATTTATGCTGATGGGCTATACCTCGATACATATAGGCTTCATATTTGGTATTGCAAGAGTAAATGGTGATGCATTCATAAGTATATCAAATCAAATTAATTCCACCGCTGCAGTGCTGGGTGCTGTGGGTGTAAACATATCCTTTTACAGGTATAGAAAAAGGGAATACATGCAGAAAAAAAGATTGATAGAAAGTGAAGAGAACTTTAAGAAGCTCTTTGAAGTTAATCCATTACCCTTAGTTATTTCAAGCAAGGATGGTGATAGCATAATCGCCCTCAACAACAGCGCAGCAGAGTTTTATCATTTAAGTCCCCTACAGCTGACGATGAGGGGATTAAAGGATTTGTTTTACAATGAGAAGGATTTAATTCTCACATTAAATAAGCTGAGGATGGTTGGTAGTATAGATTTCAGTACTGTTGAGCATAAGGTGGATGAAGTCAGGCGTAAGTGGGTAATTGCCAGCTATAGAATAATTGAGTATAATAATGAGGATTGTATACTGATGGGGGCGACAGATATTTCGGAGCTGAAGCGCTTAGAGGAGGAGCTGGTGGCTAGGGCCACCACAGATGAGTTGACGGGTATTTTAAATCGGAGACGTGGAATGGAAATACTTGAGGAGCAGATGGACAAGGCCAGTAAAGGAAGATACAGCCTTACACTTTGCTTTGTAGATATCAATCATCTTAAACTGGTTAACGATAATTTCGGACACACCGAAGGCGATGATCTAATAAAAATCATCAGTGGTAGCATAGCCTCGGAGCTTCCAAAGAACAGTGTATTCTTCAGATATGGTGGAGATGAATTTGTGATCATATTTCCTCAAACAACTGAAGAAGAAGCCGCTAAAATGATGTACAGGGTTCAAAAAAAGCTGGCTCAAATTAAGGACAAGCCCTTTACCATCAGCATTAGCTATGGTCTTTATCACTGTGGCTCTGGCGAGAAATCTACGGCAAAGCAAGCGGTTGATCTGGCAGATATAGCGATGTATGCCGGCAGAGACAATGCTATTTCCTCGTAGATAATATGCCTATAGACATAGATTGCTACGGACCTAACTATTTTTAGAGATGGAAGGAATTAATCCGATGTAAGGGGGCGGTACAATGACAATACTAAACAACGATTGGCAAGAGCTCTTGGGTACGGAATTCGAAAGTGATTATTATAAAGCGCTTCGTGGGGAGCTTATAGCAGAATATAAGAGGGCAACGGTCTATCCCGATAAATATGATATTTTTAATGCACTGCATTATACCGGCTATGAGGCAACCAAGGTAGTGATTCTTGGTCAAGATCCCTACCATGGACCAGGACAGGCTCATGGCTTGAGCTTTTCAGTAAAGACTGGGATCAATCCGCCGCCATCCCTCCAAAATATTTTCAAGGAATTAAAGGCTGATTTAGGCTATGAAATACCTAACCATGGATATTTGGAAAGCTGGACAAAGGAGGGTGTATTATTGCTGAATACGGTGCTTACGGTCCGCAAGGGCCAGCCCAATTCCCACAAGGGTCTTGGCTGGGAGTTCTTCACCGATAAGGTAATAGCAGCCCTCAACAAAAGGGAGAGACCCGTGGTTTTTATACTTTGGGGCAAGCATGCTCAGGATAAGGCAGGGCTGATTACGGAGAATCGACATTACATTATAAAGGCACCGCATCCCAGTCCCTTTTCAGCCAACAGAGGCTTTTTCGGCAGTAGGCCCTTTTCAAAGGCCAACAAATTTTTAGAAGCAACCGGGCAGATGCCTGTAAACTGGCAGCTGGAAAACATATAATGAGAACAGTTTGTTGAGGGTTATTTTTTGCGTCATGATAAATAAATAACCCTCATTGACTTTATTAAGGAATAGCGTTATTATGTAATATAGTTAACATGTTAATCATGTGAGGAGGTATGTGCTTGGGTGAATGTATAAGCATTGGGCATCTACTGAATAAAGCCAGCCATCTTATGAAATGGGAGCTCACAAATCAGCTGAAGGCATATGATTTAACCTCAGCACAGTGGGCTGTTTTAATGCATTTATATCGTCAGGAATGTGACGGTGGTGGTGAGGAAATGATGACACCGGCTGTTATAGCAGACACAGTGAGGGTGGAAAGACCTGCCATTACCCGCATTATCGACAAGCTTTTAAAAAGGGGACTGATTGATAAACGCTTGAATCCAGCCGATGGTAGATCACAAATTGTTGTCTTAACGTCAGCAGCCAGAGAGCTGATGCCCAAATTTAAAAGCATTGGGGAGATGGTCGTCAATCAATCCCTTTCTGGCTTAACAAAAGAAGAAATTGACCTATTAACCTCCTTGCTTCTACAAATAATAAATAATTTGAGCTAATACGCCTTCGCAGTTAATACTTCGATGAAGCTCTGAGGAAAATTTATTTAGTAAAGCGCAAGTTAAACTCTCTGGAAAACGAACGTGGCGAAGCCACTTTGTTTTATCAGGCCGTAATTATGGATGAATGTTGCCTGTAAACGGAAGGACAAGATTGGTTAAGCAATTAAGCATACTTTAGCAGTATAGATGCTGAGCTGGTTGGCGTGTAACGGTAATTGAATATTGGACAGATTAACTAAGGAGATGGAAGTATGGATCAAACAAAACAACTGGGTGAAGAAAAGATATCTAAGCTGTTATTGAAATTCTCAATACCAGCCATTATAGGAATGCTGGTAAATGCATTATATAATATTGTAGATAGAATTTTTATCGGTAATGGTGTAGGAACTCTGGGTATTGCCGGTATCAGTATAGGCTTTCCGATAATGATAGCCATTATGGCAAGCGGTATGCTAATAGGTTTAGGTGCAAATTCCCTGATATCGATAAAGCTAGGGGAGCAAAAAAAGGATGAAGCCGAGCTGATCATGGGTAATGCTTTGGTGCTTTTGGTACTTATTTCTGTCACTATTACAGCACTGGGTTTAAGCTTTATAGATCCGCTTTTAAAGGCCTTTGGTGCCAGTAACGAGGTGCTGCCCTATGCAAAGGAATATTTGAAGGTAATATTATGGGGGGCAACCTTCCAATCTATCGGTTTTGGTATGAACAATTTTATCAGAGCAGAGGGGAATCCGAAAATAGCAATGCTTACGATGCTGATAGGGGCTGTTATGAATACCGCCTTAGACCCTATATTTATCTTTGTATTTAAATGGGGCATGAAGGGGGCTGCTATAGCCACTATTTTATCCCAAGCAGTATCAGCGGCATGGGTGCTTTATCACTTCCTTGGAGGCAGAAGCATCTTAAAAATTAGATTAAAGAATATGAAGCTGCAAATATCTACGGTATATAAAATTGTTGCATTGGGGGCAGCACCATTTGCGATGCAGCTGGCGGCTGGACTTTTAAATGTCGTGCTCAATAAATCCCTAATCACTTATGGTGGCGATATCGCTATATCTGGGATGGGGGTTGTGACCAGTATCAGCACCTTAATTCTGATGCCTGTTTTTGGTGTCAATCAAGGGGTTCAACCCATTATTGGATACAATTATGGTGCCCGTAAATATGATAGAGTTAAGGAAGCTTTGAAGCTGGGCATCCTGGGGGCTACCTTTATTGTCGGCGTAGGCTATATCATGACAAGGGTGGCACCGGTACAGTTGGTTTCCTTGTTTAATAAGGACCCAGAGCTGATTGATATCGGCACCAGGGCTTTGAAATATTACCTGATGCTGATGCCGATCATAGGCTTTCAGATTATATCAGCCAACTATTTCCAAGCCATTGGAAGACCAAAGCATGCTGCGCTTTTGAGTTTATCAAGGCAGGTGCTGGTATTGATACCGGCAATCCTGATACTGCCAAACTTCTACGGTCTAAACGGCGTAATGTATGCAGGACCGGTGGCGGATGCTGTATCCTCCATTATTACCGGCATATGGATAACAGCAGAGCTTAGGAAGCTGTCAAGGCAGCATGAGGCAAATAATTTAATATTGGAAATGTAGTAAATAATAATGCTGAACCTTGTAATCATATGATTACAAGGTTTTTTTGGTATACTTTAATCAAGAGAGGAAATTGCATAATAGAGTTGAGGGGTAGGTTTATACAAATTCAAAAGTTTGCTGCTTAGCGTCCACGAGCTAATTTATTGAATTTAAAAGGTTATTAGCCATAGCGATAAACTTTTAATTTTGTATAAACTAATATGTATATATGCACTCCCATGGTAATATGCAGTTTCCTCATATATAAAATTTTCTCCAAAAAAGTTGAAGGGTTTTTAAATAAAGCAACGTCTATTGGTATAGAGGCCGAAAGGAGGGGAGCTATGACATCAGAAGAGATGATAATCAATAATGCCTTGTCTGGTAATCAGGAGGCCTTTCGCACCATTGTAGACAACTACAAAAGATATGTTTTTGCTATTATATTTAATATCATAAAGAATACTGAAGAAACAGAAAATGTTGCTCAGGAAACCTTCCTGCAGGTGTATCGCTCCCTTTCCACCTATAGGCAGGGTAGTTTTAAAAGCTGGATTGGAAAAATAGCAGTGCATAAGGCAATTGACTGGAAAAGAAAAAACTGCAGAACTGGAGCGGTGGATAGGGTAATATATTTAGAAGATATGCGGGAAGGCATCGCAGCCGAAGGCGATTTAATTGAGGAGAGAATCATTAAAGCGGAAGAAGCCTATAGGATAAAGGAATTGTGCAATAAGCTACCCCCCATATATGGATCGGTAATAAATAAATACTATATAGAAAACAGGAATTATCAAGAAATTGCTGCAGAAGAGGGTGTCAGCGTCAGGACTATCGAGACAAGGCTATATAGGGCAAAGAAGCTACTTAAGGATGCATGGAAGGAGGGTTAATGAGATGAAGCATTACAGTTATGAAGAATGGAAGCTTTACGCTGAGGCAGCTGAAGAGGTCGAGCAAATAGCCGAAATGGAGGCGCATCTGTATCAATGTGATGAATGCATGGCTTGCTATCTCTCAATTATTGAATCCTCTGAGTACATGCCATTAGAGGGCTTGATACCTGAGGGCTTCACCGATGATGTGATGCGGCTGATTGCAGATGAAGAAGAATCCCAGAAAAAAGATGATGAGCTGCAGCCGCGAAGGGGAAAAAAGATAGGGAAGCAGCAAATATTAAAGTATTATACCATTGCCGCCAGCATAACAATAATTCTATTTCATTATGGTATATTTGACCTGATAGGAGAGTCAATGCCGAAGGTCGCAGAGGGTATAGCCAATTCTACTCAGAGGGTGGAAATCGTCGTTAACAATAGGTGGTCTGAACGATTCAATTCAACCTTTCAATTTTTAAATATGATTAAGAAAAACAGAAGGAGTGACTTAAATGAGAAAAAGTAGATTTTTCGGAGTATTGTGCTCCTTTATACCGGGGGCAGCCCATATGTATCTGGGCTTGAAGCGACAGGGGCTGCAATTGATGTGTTTATTCTTTTTCCCGATTGTAATCTCAGAATTTTTAGGCATCAGCCTTGTATTCTTTGCATTACCCATAGTTTGGTTTTATAGCTTCTTTGATGCCCTACGGAAGCTAAATGGAGAGGAGCCATTGGAGGATCATGATATTTTGCCTATAAAATGGGTTGTCGACAGAGACTTCAGTATTGGTCAAAACAAGATTATTGCCTACGGATTGATTGTTATAGGCGGAATTATGATTCTAAATCGTATCGCACTACCGATGGTAGGCAGGTATTTGCCACATTATATCAGAAACTACATTCAAACAGGGATAGTAGCTGTATTGTTTATTATAGGCGGTATAAAGCTTTTGGCGGGTAGCAAGGTGGAAAAAGGAGCTGATCAGGAATGAGAAAGTGGAGAGTTGGGACCTTTTCAATGGGAATACTCCTCATTATAATCGGTATTATATTATTAAGCTCCTTAATCAGTGGTTTTCCAGTAATAGAGGCATTGTTTAAATGGTGGCCTGTCCTCTTGATAATACTGGGGCTGGAGGTTTTGGCCCATATATATTTCTCCAACGAGGAGCATCCAAAGGTAAAGTATGATATTTTCAGTATGTTTATGATAGTGGTGATAGCTTTTACAAGCTTTGGTGTATATGCTGTATCTACTGTTGATTTGCTGCCCAGGGTTAAAGTCATGATCGCCGGTCAGGACCAAAGCTTTAGCCTAAAGGATAGAAGCTTTAATATAGAGGCAGGTATAGATAAAATCGTATTTGAGCTTTCCAATGCTGCCTATAGCTTTAATGGGCATAATTCCGGAAGCATAGAGATATATGGGGATGGTGAGATATTTACCTATGGTCAGGAAAAGATTGATGCTTTGATAGAGGCTGAAAATGTGATTTATCGAAGGATTGACAATATTCTGCTGGTTCAATTTAAGGAGCTGCCCAAGGTGTCGGAGTTTAACCAGGGGGTCAACAGGCTTAAATATACCATAGTTCTGCCGCCGGATATAGCGGTTGAAATAAAGCGAGCCTCCCACAGCTGGCAAGGGATAGAAATAAATTCAAAAGCCCTGCATAGAAATATGCTGCTGGATAGCAGCGGCCCGATAGTGGTTAATGCCGATGCTGATGCAAGCCTAGAGGTAGAGGCAAACCTGAGGGAAAATTACTCCCTTACCGGCAATGTAGAATGGCAGTTCGATGAGAATGACACCCATAAAAGAGCAACATTAACTCTGGGGGAAGGCAAGTATAGGCTGCATCTCTTTAATAGGGGTGAAGTTGAGTTTAAATATATCAATTAATAATGCCAAATAAATCAGATCTCTAATTGAGGTCTGATTTATTTTTGTTGGGTTAGAAAATATTGTATAATAGCCTTATATACTATTATAATAAGGGCATAGATAAGAAAATAG
Organism: Clostridiaceae bacterium; assembly: GCA_018432235.1. Taxonomy (GTDB): domain Bacteria; phylum Bacillota; class Clostridia; order Peptostreptococcales; family Natronincolaceae; genus M1-B18. The sequence continues at coordinate 128,923 of JAHDLO010000020.1, forward strand.
GATGGTGTGCTATGAGGGAAACAGAAACACTGGTTATGAGGGGAATAGCCCCCTGGGAGTTTGAGGAATATTTTTCTTCTATCGGAGGCAATTTAACCAAAAGTGGCAGCTATGTTGGGGAAGACTGGGAGGTGGCACTTATTAAGGGCTATGGCAGCTTAGGGTCCATAAGAATCCATGAAACAGAAATCACTTTCCACGCCGACGCTGCAATACTAAAGTCCATGGTGCATAAATTCCGCTTGAAGTTTATGAGGGCCGGCGGTTAAATGACAGGAAAAGGGTGATAGACAGATGACAAATAAAAAGAGGGTTATTGTGATTGGCGGAGGTGCTGCCGGTATGACGGCTGCCATAGCGGCTGCCAGAAATAACGCCGAGGTTATCATATTAGAAAGAATGAATCGTGTCGGTAAAAAAATACTGGCAACAGGTAATGGTCGATGCAATATTACGAATATACATACCGATATCAAGCATTTTCATGGTAGCAACCCCAAATTTGCCTACGGTGCTCTTGGGCAGTTTGATGTTAGTCAGACTATGGATTTTTTTGAGTTTTTAGGCGTGCATTGTAAGGTTGAAGAGGGTGGGAAGGTCTATCCCAATTCAGACCAGGCCGGTAGTGTGCTGGAGCTATTGAGGTATGAGCTTCAGCAGCTGGGGATACAGGAAATGGTCGAATCGCAGGTTGTAGCCATTAGAAAAGATCGAGAGGGCTTTACAGTAAAGCTTCAGGACGGCAGTAGTCAAAGGGGCGACAGTGTCATCGTCACCACCGGAGGAAAGGCCAGCCCAAAGCTGGGGGCCAATGGCAGCGGATATACCTTGGTGGAGGCTCTAGGCCATACGATAGAGGAGCCCTTCCCTGCCTTGGTACAGCTGAGACTGCGGTCAGACTTTTTAAAGCAGCTTTCAGGGGTTAAATTTGTAGGAGAGGCAGCTCTAGAGGTCAATAACAGCCCACTTCGCATAGAGGGGGGAGAAATTCTTTTTACTGACTATGGTATATCTGGTCCACCTATCCTGCAGCTGAGTCGTGGTGCCAATGATGAGCTAAGAAAGAAAAATCAACCATGGCTGCAGCTGGATATGTTTCCGCAGCTTAAAAGGGAGGAGCTGAAGGAGCTAGTAGCCCTTAGGCTGGCCTATCATCCTGAAAAGACGCTAGAGCTTTCCTTTATCGGACTGATCAATAAAAAGCTGATTCCTGTGGTGTTGAGGGAGGCCGGGTGCGGCAATATCCATAAAAAGGCCAGCGAGGCCTCTGCAAAGGACATTGAAAATATTGTAAGACTATTGAAGAGCTGGCGCTTTCCCATTATTGGCACCCAGTCCTGGGACAATGCTCAGGTAACGGCAGGCGGAGTGAGGGTAACGGAAATAGATGCTAAGACAATGGCCTCTAAGCTGGTACCGGGTTTATTTTTAGCAGGAGAGCTTATAGATATAGACGGTGATTGCGGCGGCTTTAATCTGCAATGGGCCTGGTCTTCGGGCTATGTAGCAGGAGAAAATGCCGCAAAATAATCAATATAGATAACGTAAAGAGAAGGAGAAGAAGAATGCTACGGATTTCTGAAATAAAGCTGCCAATTGATGCGGATAAAGGGGCATTAAAAAATGCGATTATAAAAAAGCTGCGGGTTTCTGAAGAGGACTTGCTAGAATATAGAATTTTCAAGCAATCCATAGATGCCAGAAAGAAGGAGCAGATATACTTTGTGTATACAATTGATGTAAGGGTTGCTTCTGAGGACAGGATACTGTCTAAGCTTAAGGAGCCTGGTATAACAGTTACGCCGGACATGAGCTATCCCAATGTAGACGCGGGAGACATAAGACTTTCTAATCCTCCTGTTGTCATAGGCTCAGGTCCTGCAGGACTGTTTGCCGCATTGCTACTGGCGGAGCGGGGCTATAGGCCCTTGCTGCTGGAACGAGGAAAGGATGTTGACAACAGAGCAAAGGATATTGAGGGCTTCTGGCAAACAGGAGCTTTAAACCCTGAATCCAATGTGCAATTTGGCGAAGGTGGAGCTGGAACCTTCTCTGACGGAAAGCTGACGACTCAAATAAAGGACCTTAGATGCCGAAAGGTATTGGAGGAGCTGGTAAAGGCTGGCGCACCGGAGGAGATATTATATCATTATAAGCCCCATGTGGGCACCGATATACTGAGAGCTGTAGTGAAGGAAATTCGGCAAAGAATTATTGCTTTAGGTGGAGAGGTCAGGTTTGAAAGCAAGGTAACAGATTTAAAGAAGGAGACAGATCAGATAGTCGGTGTGCTGGTTAATGACACAGAGCTATTTCCAGCTGAGGCTGTTGTGCTGGCGGTGGGTCATAGTGCAAGGGATACCTTCAAAATGCTGCATGACAGAGGGGTGAGTATAACTCAAAAACCCTTTTCTATAGGGGTTAGAATAGAGCATCCCCAAAGCCTGGTGAATAAGAGCCAATATGGTAGCCTAGCAGAAAATCCAAACCTTGGGGCAGCAGACTATAAGCTCTCATATCATGCATCCAATGGTAGGTCCTGCTATACCTTCTGTATGTGCCCAGGTGGTGTGGTGGTGGCGGCGGCCTCTGAGGAAAACAGGCTGGTGACCAATGGTATGAGCTATCATGCCAGAGATAAGGAAAACGCCAATAGTGCATTGCTGGTAGGGGTTGGCCCAGAGGACTTCGGAAGCCAGCATCCTTTGGCTGGTGTTGAGTTTCAAAGGCACTGGGAGGAACAGGCATTCCTTTTAGGTGGCAGCAGCTATAAAGCACCGGCCCAGCTGGTTAAGGACTTTTTGAAGGATGTGCCCTCCACAGCCATCGGCACTGTAAAGCCCTCCTATGAGCCTGGGGTTACCTTAACGGATTTAAAGGACTGCCTTCCCGACTATGTTATAGCAGCCATGAAGGAGGGAATTGTGGCGCTGGATAGGAAGCTGAAGGGCTTTGCCATGGGGGATGCCATAATGACGGGGGTAGAGACCCGAAGCTCCTCGCCAATAAGAATTGTAAGGGATGACGGCTTGGAGAGCAGTATAAAGGGCTTATATCCCACAGGAGAAGGGGCAGGCTATGCCGGGGGTATCGTATCGGCAGCCGTTGATGGCATCAAGGTGGCAGAGGCGATCATTCAAAAATATGCTCCCTTAAAATAATTGGAGGAAAAATGATGAAGCTGGATAGATGCTGTGGCATAGTAGTGCTAAAGAATAATAAGGTGCTGTTGGGCAAAAGGTCCGATGGACAGGGCTGGGGTCTGGCAGGGGGAAAGCTGGAGGAAGGCGAGGACTTTTATAGTGCTGCCCTTAGAGAGCTACATGAAGAATTTAATATACATGCAGTGGTATTATTGGAGCTGGGAAGAGTTGAGGCCCATGCAAGGGTAAAGGGTGTAGAGACCTTGGTGGCGCCCCTTATTTACCTATGTAGGGCTTATGATGGGGAACCTAAGGCCGATGGTAAGGAGCTTTCGGCACTTCAATGGTTTACCTATGAGGCGGCGATATCAGAGCTGTCGATGTTTCCACCCTCCAAAGCCGCATTGCTTGCCTTTAAGGAGGCGATATTGCTGTGAGGCTGGGCATTCTTTCGGATACCCATATAAGCACCGATCTTAAGATATTAGAGGACCTGGTTGAGGCATTGCAGGATTGTGACCACCTACTGCATGCAGGGGATTACACCTCCTTCGAGGCCCTTGAGGCATTAAGAAGGCATAGGGGCTTTATAGGAGTTAGAGGAAATGCAGATTTGGATATGGTGAGGCAGCAGCTTAAGGATAAAGAAATTATAGTGCTGGAGGGCTACCGACTGGGGCTGATTCATGGTGACGGTCTAAAGAAAACCACTGTAGAGCGGGCAATGGAGACATTTAAGGATGACGAGGTGGACATCATCGTATTTGGTCATAGCCATCAGCCTCTGATCCAGACTAAAAAGGATATCCTTTTATTAAACCCTGGCTCCCCCACCAATAAAAGAAGGGAAAAATACTATTCCTATATGATTTTGGAGCTTGGCGCATCAGGTATAGAAGCAAGGCTTTGCTTAAAAGCCTATAAATAAGGAGGAATTGATGATATGAGTAGTGGCGGAAAAAAACTGATTGTATTTTATTCTCTTGAAGGGAATACGAGGGTTATGGCAGAAGCAATAGCGCAGGCCATTGATGGCACTCTGCTGGAGCTAAAGCCTGTTAAGGATGTTTCCGGCAGCGGCTTTGGTAAATACTTTTGGGGTGGTAAGCAGGTAATGTTTAAGGAAAAGCCAGAGCTGCAAGCCTTTAACCTCAACCCTGCTGATTTTGATACCATTGTATTAGGTACACCTGTATGGGCAAGAAGCTATGCCCCTGCACTGAATACATTCTTACATCAATATCCTTTAACTAATAAAAAAATCGCTCTTTTCAGCTGCTTCGGCGGCTCCAGCGGTAAAACCTATGATAGTATTAAGCGGCTGATACCGAAGAATAGCTTTATCGGAGAAATAGGCTTTAAGGAGCCCTTGAAGAATCAATTGGAGCAGCAGAAACAGCAGGCCATCAATTGGGCTAAGGGTCTGGCCCTTTAAGGTAAATTTATCCAGTAAGGGGGACGATCCATTGACTAAGGGAAGTAAACTCAAATTAAGCAGTCTGCAATTCCTCTACGTCTTAAGTCTAGTGATACCGTTGATACTTATATATATGACAGCACCCACTGCCATAAGAGGCTTAGACCCCTATAGCCTTTACGATGAATCCACCAGAGGGCTTGCTGAGATTAATTATAATATGTTTCAGGGTATGGTATTGATTTTCTTAAGCATAGTGCTAGAGGGGATATCCACTTTGATGCATCATCTAGGTGGTAAAGTTGCCTTTTTTTCAAATAGGGCTCTAGACATGGGAATAAGAAGCCTTGTCTTAGGTCTGGCAGCATTGGTAACAATGGCGTATTTGTATTTTCTTAGACCAGAGATTGGATTGAGAATGATATTAATGCTGTTAAACCTAAGTATTGCACTTCCATATTGCTTTATGCTTTATAGCCTAGGTAAATATATAAAGCAAAATTAAGGATCAGGCAATGCCTTGGCCTCCGACGGTAACTGTTGGAGGCTTATTTATGTTTTTGTGGGCATTAAAAGCCATATAAAAAAAATTATAAACTATTTTTTGACAAAGAAGGAAAATGGAGGGAGAATATTGAACCAACTAAGAGTACTGATTTATCAGTTGATTATAAAAATTAAGGAGGAATGTTAATGATCATGGGTAAGAGAAAATTAAGCAGTCTGCTTCTGGCGGCGGTATTAATCCTTGGTCTCTTTGCGCCGATTAATGCTGCCTATGCAGAGGAAAGTAAGCCTGTTACCATTCTGGCACAGGAGGAAGGCTCTCAGGGCAATGGCTGGGAGGAAGAGGTTACGCGTGGAGAATTCATTGAGGCTCTAATTAAGACTTTAGATGTAAGCGTTCCTGAAATCGTAGTAACTGAAGACTACAGGTATACTGATGTTGTAGCTACCTTAGCACCCTATGTTGAGGCTGCCCATCTGCTGGAGATAACCAATGGCATCAGTGTAGATGTGTTTGGTGCAAATGAAAAGGTAACGAGAGAGCAGGCCTATGTATTTTTAATAAGAGCTTTAAATTTAGCTGATGACTATACTGTAGATAAGCTGGCGATTTTTAAGGACGCAGACCGAATAAGCACTTGGGCAGAGACTTCTATCGCCGCTGCTGTAGAATTGGGCTTAGCTGAAGCCAACACAGATGGCGTCTTCAGGCCAGAGGATGTACTGAAACGCAATGAGATGGCTGAAATACTATATACCTACATGAGGGATATTGATAAAATAACAATTATCCATACCAATGACATCCACGGACGAATTGCGTATGACAAAAACAATGGCGAAATGGGCTTTGGAAAGATCGCCACAATCGTGGAAAAAACTGAAGCTAAAAACAGCAACACCTTGGTTTTGGATATGGGAGATACCTTCCATGGCACAAACTATGTTACCTTCAATGAAGGCAAAGCTGCCATCGAGGTAATGAATGCCATTGGCTATCAGGCCATGGTACCCGGCAACCATGACTTTAACTATGGACAGGCGACTTTACTAGCCCTTGCGGAGGAGGCTGCTTTTCCAATTATTAGCGGCAATATATTAACAGAAGCTGGCGAAGGCTTCTTAAATCCTTACGTCATAGTTGAAAGTATGGGCAAAAGGATAGCGCTAGTAGGGGTGACAGCCACAGATACGGTGGTTAAAACGCATCCAAATAATGTGGAAGGCTTGACATTTGCCGATGAGGTCGCAATCAGCAATAAGTACGCTACAGAGCTAGCGGCCGAGGTTGACCACATTATCTTAATGTCCCATGCAGGGAATGATACCGACGAAAGCATTGCTGCCCAGGTGGCGGGTATTGACTTAATTCTAGGGGGACACTCCCACTCAACCTATGAAAAGCCCATTAGGATAGGTAGCACCTATGTGACTCAGGCATTTGAGTATGGCAAGGCTGTAGGCATAACCAACATATTATATTATAAGGACCAATTTATAGGGATCAACGGATACCTGGCGAGAGACAATAGTCAATTGGAGCCGAAGGCCGAAATCGAGGCTATTATTGATAAGTACAGGGTTGAGGTGGAGGAAGCCCTACAGGAGGAAATCTCTGAGGTCTCTGTAGCACTGGAGGGGGCAAGAGAAAAGGTAAGAATTATGGAAACCAACCTGGGCAATCTGATTGCTGATGCCATGAGGCATAAGGTGGATGCCGATATTGCCTTCCAAAATGGGGGTGGCATCAGGGCCAGTATAGATGTGGGTATGGTGACCTTGGAAGAGGTGGTTACGGTACTGCCCTTTACTAATACGGTTGTGAAAATGGAGCTGACGGGAGAGCAAATCAGAAAAAGCCTTGAGTACAGTGTAAGGCTATACCCGGAGCAAAATGGTGGATTCCTTCATATTTCCGGAATGTCCTTTAGCTTTGACCCAACAAAGGCCGTTGGTGAGCGGGTAGTAGAGGTACTGGTAGGCGGTGAGGCCTTAGTGGAGGATAAAATCTATACCGTAGCAACCAATGATTTTGTTGCGGTTGGCGGCGATGGCTACGAATGGCTTAAGGATGGTAAAATATTGGCCAACACTGGTGAGCTTTTGAGTACTGCATTAATAGAGTATTTGAGATCAGGCGTTGACATTCCTTCAGCAGAGGGTAGGATTGTTGCGGTAGAGTAGTTGGAGCCATAAGTAATATAGCATAATAAAAACACCCCTTTGATGATGAATATGCCCCTCCTTACGATATACAGTTTTATTATTTTAACTGTCTACCATAAGGGGAGCATATCATGAAATTATCGTTGGGGTATTTTTTTATATATTTTGAGACTAGCCCTTTATCTCTCGCTTAATATTCTCTCCAAAGGCCCTGGCCCTTTCCCTGATGCCTTCAACCTCTAGAATAGCACCCTTGTCATTGGCGGTTGCCATTATTGAGAAATTTGGCGGTAGCTGAAAGCCCTTGTTGATATTCAGGGCGTCTATTAGCTGTTTGGCTATGGTGTCGCTGCCGGAATTTCCGGAAACGATTACAGAGAAAACAGTTTTATCATAAAACTTTATTTTTCGATAAAGGGTTGTGAGTCGATTTATGACTGCTGTTAGATTGGAGGATACAGCGTCGTTATAATTTGGACATATCCATACAAGGGCATCGGCCTTTTCTATGGCTGGCAAAATTTCCTCAGTCATAACGCCGCCATAATAGCAGCTGTCCTTCAGACCATAGCTGACACAGGCCTTAAAGCTGCAGCCATAGCAATCATAGACAGAGCCATTTTCTATATGTATCTCCTCAACATCATAGTCACCAAGCAACTCCTTAATCATAGACCAAAGCATTAGGGTATTGGAGGTGCTCCTGGTGCTGGAATGCAGCACCACCAGCTTAGGACTTGAAAGGGGCCGGGGATCATAGTCCTGAAGCCGCTGCAGCAGCAGTCTTGCCTGCTGAAGGGATATATCCTCCAGGCTCAGGGGAGTGGTCTTCTGCCAGGTGAGAAAATTAGACAAATCCTTTGTGGCCTCAACCATGGAATGACCAATAAATCTACAGCCCAGCTGGTTAGCAAGAAGGGCGTAATGGGCCGCGGCTGATTTTGTATATAGCTGATTTGGGCTGCTGACCATCAGTGCTGCAGTAGAGCCCTTTAAGGCATGGGGGCCTCTTTCTGAGAGCGCTTCAAAAACCTCCAGCATTGGTAAATCAAAGCCACTGGAACCCACCTCAACAGCAAATAGCAGCCGTCTATTGGTCAGCTCAGGTAGACAATCCTTTTCTGTATGCAGATGATGGGGAAGGGGTTTTATAGCCGATAGCATTCTGCTTAGATTTTCCGAGGGTCTGCTGGGGAGTATAACATCTATCATATGATGCTCCTTAAATTGTCGTAGGTGGTATTCAACCTATCGATTAATTGATGTGGCAGTTGAAGGGCCTCTACCTCTGTTCCGGTCGGCAGTAGTCTATTTTTTGCCCCCATATATACGACCCCCATATAGGTAGCACTATAATGCCATTCACCTCTGATGGTGCTTAATATAGATAGGGCACCGGAGGATAGGGCAGGAGCGATATATGGCTTAAAGCCAGCTTTTCTCACCTCAAGATTTGCTGCTCTTGCCCTTTCGGTTAGAATTAAGGATTTTTCCTCGTTGTAATTTGTAATGCTGTCGGCAATTACAAGTCCCTCCCCATGAGGACCATAGGCTCTGCCATCCGCTTTATAGTGGATTAAATCTGTGCTTTTTTCTGCGTAATATAGGGCTCTGGCATTCATTACCCCCAAGCCATAGCCTCTGATTTGCTCAGGGGACAGTCCCCTTCCGGAAGCCTTTAGACTGCCTTCATTCCCAGCCACTAATGCAGCCTTACATAGTAAATCCACCGGGTCTGAGACAACGGCAAATATACCCCTGAAGCCCTTTTCAGCTGCCAATGCAGCATATTCTGAAATGATTTTAGCATTGGCTTCAAATTGTGCCATTCTGACATCGGTGGCCTCTTCGCCGATAGCCGGAACTCTGGCAGCGATACAGAAGACAAACATATCACAGTTGAATATATCCTCATATGCCACAGGAAAAACTGAAGGTCTTCTGCTCTGTTGAAAATCATTAATTTGATTGATTTCATATTCCCACCGATGCAGCTTATTTTCATCCCTATCATAAATACCAATAGAATCGATGCTATGTCCCCCCAGCAGCCTCAGCCCTACCAACAGACTGCCGCCAACATCTCCGAGTCCAGCCAGATTAATTCTCCAGCTGTCGGGATGCTTCGCCTCCAATAGCTGCTGCCAATCCGGGTATTCAGTATTTATTACAGAAACACCTCTCATGTTTATCCTTTCCTGAAGCCAGTCGGGTAAAAGCGGCCCTTCAGCAGGCTGCTTCAGCAGGAGATCTAAGCCCTCTTTCTTAGAGGTAAGCAGAGCTGAATCAGAAAGACAGAATTGCTGCCTTGACTCAAGGTAGGGCATTTTTTTGAGAAAATATAGTATGCCGTCACCCTCGGCGGCCTCTTCCTCAGTAATAGGGGTAAGGCCGGTATATGCCTCAAGGGAAAGGAGACATTTATTTTTGTAACGATAATAATGCATATTCTTCCCTCCTAACATCACCTGTGATAATGCTATGCTCCATTCTTTTCAAAAGCTCCAGATCGTTTTTCAGATAACTGGAGGGATTAATGTTGAGATCGTAGAACATATTTTCTCCATGATCCGGACAACGGGGGAACATGAATACCTCCCCCATAAAGGATAGCGTCAGCTTTCTTTCGTTTGTCTTCTGATATTCCATTTCCAGCACCTCCAGAATCTCGATGGCGTTTTCTATTGCCGTCTCCGACAACTGATAAATGGCATTGCTGGAGACTCCCTTTATAAAGTGGGGAGAGGTATAAGGTAATATTAAATTGATGGAGGAAAGTAAATTTTGCTGAGGATTAATGCCTCGCCATAGGGTATCGCCGCCAATAAAGGGATATAGCAGATGCTCATTAAACCACAGCCTCAGCTTTGGTATGAAATAGGCACTATCCACCTGGCGATTTTGTATTTCCATCAATTCCTTGCCTCTACCCGACAGTATTCCCACAATGATTTTTTTGACATCGATGGACTCCTCCCTTAGCAGCGGTGCCAGGGCCTTTATGCGATATCCCTTGTTTAGTAGGTCGTCAACTAAAATAACCGGCCTGTTGAAGGATCGGATCATTTTAATTTGATTCCTGAGATCCAAATAAAAGGGATAGGCACCTATTTTAAAGGTGGACATATCCGGCATAAACATCTTTTCCGTATGGAGAGATTTAGTGACGGTATTGGGAACTATTGACCTGTTCAAAATATTGCCAAAGGGAACACACATCATAGCACCAAGGCTTCTTGGCACCAATGGCACATGAGGCACGTCATTTTCCCTGCATATTTTTCTGACAAGGGTTTCATCCAGTACATTTCTGTCAAAGGATAAAACGAGGTTTCCGGGATACAGCTTTGTCAGAGCCTCCTGAAGTCTTCTTCTGTTCTTTAAAATGACCCTCTTTACATTGTAATTGCTTCTGAAGGGCTCCTTTATCATGGTTTCAACATCAAGACTCAGGGTAATGGGATTAGTCATATTGACTGCAAAGGTCGGGTGCTGACGATCATTAAAGGGCAGCATCTGATAGCCGTTGAGCTTCAATATATCCAATAGCTCCTGCGAATTATAGCCATCTATTTTATTTTCGTATACGCAATAGCCAAAGTCTTCCTTAAGACAATGGGCCAAAGCCTCCGTCAATACGATTTGGTAAAGGTCTTCTGTTGTTTTATCCCTATTGACATATATACCCTCAATAAGGATTATTCTGCCGGAATAATTGTCCCTGATGAATTCTGTTATTTTACTGTTGTTAAATTCCTTATACAGCATATCCGACGGAACCCAATGTAGGGCGGCATAGGCCAGCAGTCCCTTGTTTTCCTGCAGCTCCTTGATTACGATTAATCTGCCATAGGGCTTACTGAAGAGACCTTTAATTTTGTCTGATACAACCTCAGAGGATTGGTGAAATTCCTTTGCTATGGCATGAACAAGATCCTCATTATACGCTTCAACTACCTCTATATGCATTGAAATCGTTTGTACAACAGACTTATACTGTGGCTCCTTTCTATAGAGACTGTTTTCGTATATATACTTTTGGGCCATTGGGTCAATTAGCTTTGATATATCTCTGTTTTCATCGATGTAGGTTCTGATCTGTGTTGAGCTGATATCCTCATATTGAGGCGGTAGATTCAGCCTTATGACAGGCGCATTAATTTGATTAATAGCCTCTGAAAGCAGATTTCCGTGCTCCGGTGGATATTCACGGTCATGCCGTTCGAAGACGATATGGGGGAAGCTATGAATTGAAAAATCAGTCATTGGCTCCTTGTATGCAGAGGCGTTGGTGATAACATCACTTCCCACCACTATGTATGGTCTATAATCCTGAAAATTCATGGATAGCTGCTTTAAATCCTCAGCATTTGCAAGATTTGTTGGAAAATCCTCAGGATATATATAAATATCCATTTCATCGGCAATAGACATATTTATAATATTTTTTCTTATCAGACTCGGCTGAGTACGCTTAGACCATGAGAACTCGTCGACCCCAAGGAAAACCTCAAACCCAAAGCTTCGGATGGCCTTAGCAATTTCCTTATGGCCGGAGGTAAAGGGGTCAAAGGTGCCGGGGAAAAAGGCAATTTTGATGGGGGACTTAATGCTGATGGCCCCATTCAAAAAGCTGTAATCCGATATAAAACGATAGATATGATTTAATCCGGCTGAATTGGTAAGAAATAACAGATCATTTTCTTGAGTATCCGCCAATAGCGTTAATATCTTCTTTCCAATAAGCTGGAATATATTATGCTTGTCTTCTAAGGACAGCTGTTTAGACCCAAAAACCTCTTTGCCTATAACGCCAAAGGATATTTGGCGTATTTGAATGTCATCATGGACCAGGCCATTCAATAAAACACCCAGTAATTTTGACAATCGCCTCTGATTTATGCTGTTATCCTCTGGGAAGTGCTCCAGATATCTGGGATAGTTGGAAATCAAAATACCAACAGTCTTCAGCAGCAGGGAATTAATTTGAATATTTGAATGCTTAGTTTTTTCTGCCAGGTCTTCAATTAGCTCATCCAGCTCATAGGGCTTCAAAAACACCGTTATTTGTCCCAAATAGCTGGGAATATATTTTGTGAATTGATAGCCTTCAATCTCCAGGGCCCTCAGAAGCTCAATGGCGATGTCATTTCTCTGTTCAAAGGGAAGATAGGGTATTATTTCCACCAGTGCTCTGCCGGCACTGTTTCTTACGCTCTCAATAGCACTAACCTTTAAAAGATTGCAAAAATGCATAGCGGTATATAGTCCATTGCTTTTATTTTCAAGAAAATACTCCGTTAGCATCTGAACCTGAACCTTTTTAGTAATCCAATTGGTGGCGGTTTTTAAGTTGCTGAGAAATATATCTGAGATATTCTCCACCTTCTGAAAGGTAGCATTTTTATAATACTGAAGCAGTTCTTCTTTTAGTGAGAGGCTTTCAGCTATTTTTAGCTTCAGATAGTTTTCAGCGGTTGTGTCATTTGCATGCTGGACATTTAGGCAAAGGGCAGTTATTCTTTCAACATATGAAGGCTTCGTACTGATAATATCCATTAGGCGATAAATTGTTTCCAGTGATAGGATTTTAAGGTCCCCATCCTTTAGATTTAAGGCCATGTCAAGATAGTCAAACAGTATTGCTAATGATGGATCATCAGCAGTCATCGGAATGTGCTTTATTGCCCCCAGTAAATAAACATTGATGTCCAGTTGATAGAGAATGCTCTTGTCGTAATACTTAAGAATAACGGCTTTAAAGTCCTGTACCTGATTTTTCTTGCAGCCTTCGAAAAGGGCCTTGATCAGTATCTGAAGACTGTAGCCAATCCACATCCTATGGAGGGGTATCATCTTGTGGTCCGGTGTAACAAATAGCTTAAGGTACTGATCCAGAAGCTCTAGACTTGTTATTTCAGCCGGCTCAAGCATTAGACCATCGGGGATTTCCTTACGGTAATCCTCATCTAGTGTGGCAATCAGATTCCCCATCAGCTCAGCGGCATGACGACGAATGTCCTCCTCCGAATGCACCAGCTTTTCATATAAAAATTTGATGGTAATTAGCTTTTGCTTTTGAGTAAGGTAGGTGGAGTACTCCTGAAAGACATCCATATATTCCCTTAATATTTTGGGGTCCTTCTGGCTTCTAGCCAGCTCCAAAATTTCATTTAGAGAGGTTTCATCCCTTAGCTTATGCATCAGACTGATATTGTGATGTATGGACATATACTTAAGATGCTGTGTAATCTTTTCTCCCTTCAGCAAGGCATAATATTGATTTCTCTTAGGCGCTATTAAACCAGGCTCAAGAGGATCAACCACAACCCCCAGCTGTAAAATATATTCTTCAAAATCCTTGAGCTTATTATAAACTCTTGTATAGCGCTTTTCCTTTTTATCATCCAGATTATCAAGCTTGTTTAGTATAACGTCAAAGGACTCCTTTAGGCCCACAATAGTCATTTCGGTTTTGCCTGCCTCAGTTGTGTTCTTAACCCTGAAGTCAGAGTAGATTAAAATAAGGGATTCAATTGAGAGATTCTCAAGCTCCAAATCCCATACAGAGTGATTCAGCGCTGTGTGACCTATATATGGGATGTTGTGCCTTTTAAACCAAAGGTCTGTATAATAGTAGTGAAGATATGCAACCCTTCGGGACTCCCAGCTCCTACAGCCGAATTTTCCCAAATCATGGCCTGCAGCAGCCCCGGATACCCGTCCAAGGTCCACCGGTATGGCAGCTTCAAAGAGCTGGCGGCCTATATATAGAGCCAGATGGTGCACACCGCAAATATGGTCAAGGGTATTATGCTTAACAACCTCTTGATTTAGCTTCATCATTTCATAAATATATTCTCTATTAAAGACGTTGACGAAATGCTTATATTCATTTGAAATATTGTATTTTGAAACCTCTGCCTCGGTTAGCAGCTGAAGGGGGTATTTGCTTTGTAGGGTATTGTCCTGAGATTTTTTTTGGTAATTACAAAAAAGCCTCAGAACATAAAGATAATATTCGCAGGCATTATGCCATTCTTCCTTCAGATCAATTTCAATAGAGTTGGGAAAGGATTTACTAAGGGTATATTGGTATATGTAATAGAGGATATTGGCAGGGGAAGTCTCACCCCAGAGGTCCTCCAGAATATCACGACATAATGAATAAACAGCCTGACAACTGAAATCCTGCTTGGAAAAAATCTCAGAAAGCTGCTGTATGAAAGCTGTCCCCTCAACATGGTGCTTTGCCTTCTCCTTATTTAGTCCATACTGCTTTACCAGGTTTGGATTCAGCAGTAGGGAGCATATTTCATGATAGATTTTTCTTGTAGCTACGGTAGACATATTATCCCCCCAGAGTTTAAATTCTTGAATGAATTTTCCTTATTTAATTATATCTATTGATGGCTCATTAATAAAGAAAAAATCCTATCTCCTTATAATACCCACATTGCAGGCGAATAAAAGTAAGTTATAACAAAATTGTGCTTGAACCTTTACTAGAAATATAATATACTGAATATTAAAAAAATTAATAAAACGTAATATTTATCTAGCAAATATGCGGCAAATTGCTGTATAATGTATACAATTATTCTATTGCCAACCGGTGAAGCTGGTAGAAAAGGAGAGGATCAATATGAAATTAAAAATTGGGACAAAGATAATATCAGGATATTTAATTATTGTTCTGTTAACGCTACTGGTTGGAGGCTATGCCATTATTGGCCTAAAGCAAATAAACGATTTGAATACCGACATCGTTGAAAAGAATCTACCGGGTATTACAGCAGCAAAGGACACGCAGATTTATACACTGGAAAAGGTTGCAGCCTTAAATTCCTTTCTGATTACAGGGGAAGAGTCCTATACAAGGGATTTTCTCACCTTTGCCGGCAAGACACGACATGCCATTGAAAATAGTACCGAGCATGTTACGGATGAAGAAGACCTAGCTCTAAATGATGAGCTTATGATTCTTAGTGTAGAATATGACAAAATAGCTGAAGTCATAATAGTCCTTAATCGCCATGGCAGAAATGATGAAGCGGTTGCAGATATGAAGAATAAGGCCTATCCAAAGGTTCAGGAGCTCAAGGCGGTAGCTGAGGCTATCATATCAAAGCGTGAAGGCTATTCAGAGGCAGATTTACTACATATCAAGGAAATATACTCAAGCATTTTGATAATGACAGCGGCAATTCTTTTCATAGCAATAGCTGTAAGTGCTGTAGTTGGTCTAAGGCTGTCCAGAAGCATTACAAAGCCAATAAAGCAGCTGGTGGGTATATCAAAGCAAGTAGCAGAGGGAGACTTAACCAGACTTGCTGAAATAAATACCAAGGATGAAATAGCACAGCTGGTTGAATATTTCAATGCAATGATAACGAGTCTTAGGGAGATAATAACCGAAACCTCCAGAGCATCACAAATAGTTGCAGAAACCTGTGGTGGGCTGTCAGCCGCAGCGGAGGAAGCTTCGGCCTCAGCAGAAGAGGTTTCAGCCACCATCGCTGAGGTGGCAAGTACTTCCGGGCGCCAGTTCGCCTCTGTGGAAAGGTCAAATCGTATTATCACTGAGGTTTCAGATAGTACGGTAATAATGTCCTCAAATGCAGGAATGATAAAGGAAGCGTCAAGGGAAGCATTGGACTCCGCCGAAAAGGGAATCGCTTCCTCACAGATAGTGGTAGAGAAAATGGAAAATATAAAGAAAACGACTGAGAAGTCCTCTGCCGTAATCATGGCTCTGGAGACGAGCTCAAAAGAAATAGAAAAAATTGTAGATACAATAGCCGCTATTGCGGGACAGACAAATCTTTTGGCATTAAATGCCGCCATAGAGGCCGCAAGGGCAGGGGATGCCGGCAGGGGCTTTGCTGTGGTAGCAGAGGAGGTCAGAAAGCTGGCGGAGGAATCCTCACAATCCTCAAAGCAAATCTCAGAGCTTATAGTAGAAATCCAAGGACAGATAACAGAGGCAGTAAGCTCCATGAATACAAGTAATCTCGAGGTGGAATCGGGAGGAGAAATTGTTAGCACTGCAAATAAAGCCTTTGAGGAGATATATCAGAACATAACCAATGTGGTGGAGCAGATAAGTGAAATGGCGGAGCAGACCGTGGCTATGGAAAAAAATGCAGCAGAGGTCACTGGCAATATATCGGAGATCGCAGAGCTTTCTGAGGCCACAGCGGCATCGGCTCAAGAGGTGGCCTCCAGCTCACAGCAGCAGGCAGCCACCATTGTGGAGATATCAAATTCCGCCTACGATTTGGCAGCAATAGCAGAGGAGCTAAGGAAGACAATATCGATTTTCAAATACTAAGGGTACTGTAACTAGACTAGAGATTCTAAGGATTGAATTCTATTTTATGAATTCAATCCTTTCTTGTTACCTGTATGTATGGATGATTATATCAATAAGGACAATCCTGTTAGAATTATTGAGGCTTTAGACCTGCAAAAGTTAGAGTTTAGAGTATTGACGATAAGTTAACAAATATTTTTTTGGAAGTAACTTAAATACACTTTTTCTATAGGGGAAAATAAAGAGCCTAGAGGTTACAATACATATAATGGGAAATGTTTTGAAAAATGTAACTATTGTAGAATTTTGTTGGAAACATACGGTTGACATTTATATTGTTTAAATATAATATCTACTTGAAAGGAGGACTCAATTACTATATGAAAAAAAGGGAGGATAAAAGGATGATTATTAGAAGGAAAAACATTTTGGGCATTTTTATGTTAATGTTACTTTTAACATCATTATTTTCAACTTCAGTACAAGCTAGCACTAACTTGACAAAGAACAATACACCAAATAGTTTTAGGTTTGAAAACACATACGAGTATAATCAATATGATAATAAGGTAGTCAAAAGTTTGGGAACATCTATTTTTACATTTAATACAGACCTCATAAAGGTTCAAAATAATGAAGAGCTTGATGCGAAATATGAGTTTTATATTATGGATGAACTCAAAACTGTAAACGGTAAACTACAGTACAGTTTAGAAACTGTAAAGAGTGATTCTGGTAACGTTGACGTTAGTATGCTAAGATTTATAGGGTTGGACGATGAAGGAATACCTTTAGATATGACGCTAGCCTACGTAAATGATAATACAAGTATGATTAACGGGTCAGGTGTTTATGGGGAAGGTAAGCAACAGGTATTTTTTGCAATGAGTAATTATGCTGCTCCAACAATAGAAGAATTATCAAAATCTCAAACCTCAGATAATTTTGATTCGTTATATCAAATCGAGCCTGAAGCTATTACCAGCGATACAATGAAATCAGAAATGGCAATTCAATCAGAGAATAATTTGTTCTATGGACAAACCACAGATCTTACAATAAGAATATCTATGAATAGATCTAATATAATACGAGGAGAAGATGCTTATGTTGCTGGTGCGTTTGCTGCGAGAAGGGCATTAAGTACACCGCCAGGCGGTACATTAGTTACGACAAATTTTACTACTTCTGCAAAATTTAAAATTGTTAATGGCAATGGGAATACAATAATAACAACACATCCTTTTAGTCCAAATAGCGGTCATAATGGAGGTTCTGTAAGTATAGGATTTAGTTATGCTGGCTTTGGATTAGGATTCAGTTATAATATTCACACATCAAGTACAAATGAAGGATCAACTGGTAGTTGGAATGTTAGTTATCCAGGACTAAGTAATGATATTAATCCCTTTACTCGAGGAGCTGCTTTTGAAGGTTTTTTAAAATCTGATAATGCTGGTACAGGCAAGTTGAATGCAGAAGGTGAATTAACTTGGTGTGAAAGACATACTACCATTTCCGCAACATATCCTTTTTATTATACAAGATCATTTACCATGTATACTCCTGCTACCACAATGACTGTAAATGTAGTGAATCCATAATTTTTTTTATAAAGATCAAGGAAGAGTATGTATTTTTAATTTAAAGCATACTCTTCTTTACATATTAAGACTAATTTAATTTGTCAGTAAATGTAATAGTGGTATTTTCTAAAGCTACAAATCTTGTTTTGTGGTATGCTATTTTATATCTTTTAGACGAGGTGATAGACATGAGAATTATAAATAATAAAATGAGTATAATAATATTTTTACTTATACTGGTTCTATGCGTTTCTGTAATTAATAGTAATCAATTAAACGATCAAGTGGAAAGATTGGAAACAGTAGTAATAATGGAAGAATTCAGTCAACTTGCAAGGAAATGGAGAAATTTTAATAATTTTACTAAGGAGTTAGTATTAGAAGTACAAGCAGAGGGTACTTTAAATTCAATTCAAGTCAATGGCTATAGGGAATTAGGTTTACCGCAAGCCTCAGTCATATTAGAATCAAGCAACTTAAACTTAAAAAGTGAATACAGGCCCTTTATTATCCAATTCAACAAAGAGTTTAATATGCTATATGATAGATTTTTTAGAAGGTTACCTGATTTAACAGTGAATGAATTGGAACATATACATAGAATCTTGGAGGCTGAATACGTTAAATTCATTAATAGTGGTGATTGGGTATTAGATCAAGATGGAAAAAATACCGTACTTAGCTTTGAAATGAATGTGCTAGATGAGGTTCTTAAAGAAATAATCGAGATTAAAAATCAGTTGGAATAGATTTTCTGTCAACGGGGACGGTTAATGTGAAAACAATCCTGAATTAGAAACTAAAAACCCCAAAAAAGCACATCACAAAAAGCCCTGTAAGTATTGTGTTTTTTACAGGTAACAGATATTATATAAATGGGCTATTATTTAGCAAGGCGATTGA
>JAHDLO010000031.1 GCA_018432235.1 Clostridiaceae bacterium
ATTGTAGGGAATCTCGCTTGCAAAGTGGGATTCTCACTTACAACACTGGAAAGTCGATTACAAAACTAGACTCTCGTTTACAAAATCTAAAAACGATGGGAATCTCGGCATACAAACGGGCGTCTCGTAATACAATTGACCCACTATTAACCACTATTAACCCAGAATAAAGGTGGAGGTAAAAAATATATGAATATATGTAAAATATATTTGACACAATATCTAGTATATAGTACTATGTTAGTAGGGGAGGTTAATTGAAGGGTAACGAAATGAGTTTTGTATTCTAAAAGTAGCGAAGCATTTGGGATTATAGCGCAATAGGCTGAATAAATGTGTTGGCTTTAAAATCAAAGAAAAGTAAGGAGTGGTAGCTTGGGAAAAAATTTAAGGCTTAAGGCTGCAAGGGCAGCCAAGGACATGTCTCAGAAGGATATCGCCGATGCTGTAGGGGTGACAAGACAAACTATTAATGCAATTGAAAATGGAGACTATAATCCGTCAATTAATTTATGCATAGCTATTTGTAAGCTGTTGGGAAAAACATTAAATGATATTTTTTGGGAGGATGAGGAGAATGAATAAAAGTAATCTGGATGAAATGCAGCTTCAGCTAAGGAATAGAATTGGCAATCAATCCTTTTTATTACTGATGTATATACTTTTAATTGATGTAGGCCTTTATGGTTTTGGTTTTAGATGGATCAGCTATCCTGCCAATATCGTCATTATTCTTACGATAGTGTCCGGAAGCTATGTGGTGAGGCTAATACTGTCAAATGCTTATGCTGGCACCTCATATAAGGAGCAGAATACAGCAAAAAGATCAATCCTGATGGCAGTCCTCATAGCAATAGCTGCGGCCATGATGGCATTTTTCATTAAAAGCAGAGGCATTGCCGTTGAGTCAACAAATGATGGTGGGGCGATTATTTTAGTTTTGGCCTCAATTGTAAGCCTTTCAATAATAGGCATATCTAGTTTTATAAAGCATCGACAAAATAAAGATGATGAAAAATAGAATAGCAATCGAAAAGGCAAGGGGTATATGAATTAGGCCCCTTGCCTTTTTGCTGTGCTTATAATTCTTTAGGCGATATCATGGCATTAAGCAAGGAGAAAATAGAGATTTCTATTTTCTTTGCTATTGGTATTGGCAATGAAAAGGAGCAATAAATCATATCTTTTATCAAAAAAATAAAGACACTGATGATTAAGGATATTATGAATTTCAATATAATATATAATACTATAATAATATATTTACAATAGTGTGTGTCATACAGTATAATGAAATTAGGAGGTGATGTTGTGGAGGATAAGAAGCCGGATGCATTGTTGGAAAGCCTTGTCCTGGAGCTAAGGAGAGGCACGATTATCTTAAGTGTCATGAGTCAGCTAAAGGAGCCACAATACGGATATTCGTTGGTAGTATTACTGGAAGAGAAGGGCATTGCCGTCGATGCCGGGACGCTTTACCCACTGCTGAGAAGGCTTGAGAGTCAGGGATTACTGGAAAGCAGCTGGGACACTGGCAGCGCTAAGCCAAGAAAATACTATCAGCTCAGCGGCTATGGCAAAGAAATATATGGACAATTAAGAAAAAGCTGGATGAATATGGTGGAGAGAATGAATAAAATAATAAAGGAGTAGGATGTGTATGGACTTAATAGATAGATATATTTATGCAGTGACCAAGGAGCTGCCGTCTAAGCAGAGGGAGGACATAAGCGAGGAGCTAAGAGGTCTAATAGATGATATGCTGGAGGCTCATAAAGGCGATCAAAGCCATGAGGATAAGATTAGAGCTGTGCTTATGGCGCTGGGCAACCCTGTAGCTCTTGCCAATAACTATAAGAGCAGGTCAAGGTACTTGATTGGACCCAAGCTCTTCGACAGCTATTTAATGGTGCTTAAAATAGTTGCATTTGCTGTATTTATTGGTATATCCGTAGCTACAGCAGTAGGCGGAATTTATTCAGCAGAGGAAAACATTATAAAAATAGCACTAGAATATATTGCAACCTTGCTTTCGGCGGTATCTCAGGCATTTGTATGGGTTACAGTGTCATTTGCTATAGCAGAGCATTACGATGCCTCAGACGTCAATATATTAGGTAACAAGGAGGAATGGAGTCTCGACAGCTTGCCTCGGATACCCCAAAAGGAAGCCAGAATTTCAAGAGCTGAAACAATAACCGGTATTATTTTTACAACTATATTTGTTTCTATTATATACTTCTATCCGAAAATTTTTGCTATATATAGCTCTGCACCATCGGGAATGAAGATTGTCCCAATATTTAATCTGGAGGTATTGGAAGGCTTTAAGGTAATTATAGCATTGATATTCTTAATTGGTATTGCTAAAGAAACCGTCAAGCTGGTTGCGGGCAGATGGAGCTTAAAGATAGCCATTATCACCTCAATGCTGTCCATTGCATCATTGGTATTTACGTTATTAGTTTTTACAAACCCTAATATATATAATCCTTATTTAGCGGATGAATTAAAAGGGCTATTTAATTTAAATTTAAGCTTTGATTTGGCTAATGCACAATATTATGCCAGCAGGGTACTGATAATAATTATTATAGCTGGTAGTCTTGGTGAAATAGTCGGTGCGCTATATAAAGGTATAAAATACAATAATATAAAATTATAATTATTTTATAGGTTAGAAAACGTAAAAACCATAAAAAACCTTGTTGACATTGACGTAACGTAAAGGTGTATAGTTAATTTATCGGGAGGTGAGACCATGGAATATACAGTGCAAAAGCTTGGGGAACTGGCGGGTATCAGCACTAGGACCCTGCGATATTATGATGAAATCGGGATTCTTAAGCCGGCAAGAATCAATTCATCGGGGTATCGCATATATGGGCAGAAGGAAGTTGACAGGCTTCAGCAAATACTCTTCTACAGAGAGATGGGGATAAGTCTGGAGGAAATAAAGGATATCATCACTGACCCTGCCTTTGACGCAGCTAAGGCGCTGAAGCAGCATCTGGGAAGGCTTCTTGATAAAAGATCACAAATTGATATACTGATAGCCAATGTTGAAAAAACCTTGGCGGTTACGGAAGGGAGAATTCAAATGTCTGATAAAGAAAAGTTTGAAGGCTTTAAGCAAAAGCTAGTACAGGAAAATGAAGAAAAGTACGGTAAAGAGGTAAGAGAAAAATACGGTGATGAGGCAGTGGAAAGGTCCAATCAGGTCTTTAAAAACATGACCAAGGAGGCGTATGACGCCTTTGAAGCCCTTGGAAATGAAGTTTTAATAACCCTTGCGGAGGCCTTTAAAACAGGCGATCCTGCAGGAGAGCTGGGACAAAAAACGGCAGAGCTTCATAAGCAATGGATTGAAAGGGCCTGGGGTAGCTACAACAAGGAGGCACATGCGGGTGTTGCTCAAATGTATGTAGACGATGAAAGATTTACAGCCTACTACGACAAGGAGCAGCCTGGATTGGCAGCTTTTTTAAGGGATGCGGTTCATATTTACACCGGAAATAAAAAGTAATACTAAAGGGTAGGATTGATACAGGGATATCAATCCTACCCTTTTATTCTGTATATTTAAATACAATTTCCGCCTTATATAGTCGTTTAAAGATTTTGTATTCCTCCTGAAGCTCCC
The DNA here is from genome assembly GCA_018432235.1 of Clostridiaceae bacterium. GTDB lineage: Bacteria > Bacillota > Clostridia > Peptostreptococcales > Natronincolaceae > M1-B18. The sequence continues at coordinate 3,644 of JAHDLO010000031.1, forward strand.
GTAGAGTTATAAAAATACTGGTGAAAAACTCCCATAGAAATACCCAGCCCCCGATAAATATTCCCTCGTGAATAATACTGGTAACCAGGGATTTCGCTCCTCTAAAAAAGAAATATCCAATACCCAGCATAAAGATGGACAGAAGCAAGTAAGAGATAGTTTTTTTATACAGCGTGGTTTTTCTTCTGTTGAGTCTATCCAATGCATAGGCATAATAATTTCGATAGGCGGAAATCAGAGTTACCTCCTTTTGCTCATCCCTTTTTGCTATAGGCAGATATAGCACTATACTTATATCGTAGTTAAAGGGTATATCCTGAGATGAGTTGACAACAAAATCATTAAATTCATCCTCAATATCTCTTTTTTTGAAGGGGGAGGCATCCCAGTCGTCATAGACGTCATCATAAGTGTCTAAGGAAACCTCAATCCCATAGGTGTTGTTTTCTTCATTAAATTTATATAGCTTTTGAAAATATCTTTTTTTACGCATGCCATCACCCTTATAAAGTATATGCAGCTTATTTATAAAAATTTCTATGCCTATCCTAGCATTAACCCTTATAAGTTTTGCTAGACAATCTGCAAACAGTTATGATAAGACCTCCTGCTGCAAATATAATTATTGACGGAAAATATTGTGTACCATTGGGCATACCTGGGAAGATGGGTATAATTGAGGCGGTTACGAAGCCAATTAACACCATATACACTTTTCCAGGATATCTTAACAGCAAGCCCTTAACAAGCCTTGAACCCAACAGTATACCTGCTATTATGCCAAGAGAAAGCGGAATGAGCATTTGAAAATTAAGCTCATTTATAGCTCTAAGCGTGACCTCATACAACCCCAGAGTTGTAAGCACTAATGAGCCACTGATACCCGGCAACACCAAAGCAATGGAAACTAATATACCCACCATAAACATCAAAAGGTAAAGAACGAAACCTTCATGATAAACCCGGGATGTTATGGTAAAAAGGTCCGAGGAAAACACGATAACTGTAATACAGCCTGCAATAAAATAAAGGAATGCATACTTTTCTCCTGTACAGGCGTTTTTGTATTTGTCATACAGTATAGGTAGACTGCCAATAATTATGCCCATAAATAAAAATTGTATCCTATGGGGATATTTATTTAACAAGTGCGCTATGATATAACTGAAGGCGCCAAGGCTTAAAAGCCCTCCGATAGATACCTGTAATAAAAGCTGTCCTTGATTTTTTAAATCCGCAGTAAAGCTACTGAAGGCATGAATTAAATCCTCATATATGCCCAATATCATAGCCATAGTGCCACCGCTTAATCCCGGAATTAATATGGTTATTCCAATTATCATACCCTTAAAAGCATTCAAAAGACCCTTCATAGCCTCACCTCTTATCATATTTTGCTGTCCATTAGGCTGAATGTCATTTTTTAATTGTATAAGAAAGTCCTATTTTATACTATAAATTATTATACCATGAGGGGTTGTTAAGGGGGCCTCTCCCCCTTATTAAAATAAGGTGAGGCGAGTAGTGTCACGAATAAGTGACACTATGCCACGAGCGGCGCCGAGACAGTGAGGCGACCGAAGGCGAAGCGTCCTAGAGAACGCATGGGTTCTCTGTAAGACAAGCTAAACCTTATTTTCTCACCATATCGTCGCTTTTGTTTTACCAAATTTAGTATATCATATAATGGATTTAAATAATTAAATATTTATCAAATTAAGCGAAGGCAGTTTCTCTTCAATTTGACTTTTTTCAATGCTAAGGGTATATTAGTAATATTAATTTAAGACATTAAAGGAAGGTACATGCAAATGGGGGAAATCACATCGAAGCTAATGCCGATAATAATTCTTATCGCCTTAGGCAAGCTAATGAATAAAAAACAAATGATGAAGCAGAGTACGATCGATGAGATCAAGAGTTTTATAATCAATATCGCCTTGTCGTCTGTTTTATTTATCGCTTTTGTTAATATGGAGCTGAGAAGGGAATATTTTTTAGTATTCATTATGGTTTTCATAACCCTGTGTATCCAATACATATTGGGCTTTTTGCTGAATAGAGTTAAATGGATAAAACATCCAGTTGTACCCTTTATTACCTCCGGATGCACCTATGGACTTTTAGGCATACCGCTATTTGCCGCCTTGTTTGGCATTGAAAATGTAGGTAAGATATCTATACTAGGGGTCGGACACGAATTCTTTATCTGGCTGGTATTTTACACCATCATGCGAATGAATCTAAGGCAGGAGAGGATATCTATAGGTATTGCTAAGGCGGTTATAAAGTCACCAACTATCATCAGTATTGCCCTGGGTATATTGTTTAATATGCTGGGCTTAGGAGAATGGCTTAGAAGCAATCCCATTGCAACTGGTGTATATACCACATTAGAATATCTGGCAAATCTTGCAACACCTTTAATCCTAATCATTATAGGCTATGGTCTGAATCTAGAGAAAAAGTATATGAAGGAAAGTCTAAAGCTTTTATCAATCCGCATGCTTTCAATGCTATCAATAGGCTATGCTGTAAAATTTTTAGTTATCGACAAGATAATGCAGCCAGACATTTTATTTAACTATGCGTACTTTATATTTTTTATATTACCGCCGCCATTATCGCTTTCGATATTTATAGGAACCTACAGCAATAAAGAGAATGAGGCGCTTACCAACAACACTGTTGTCCTTAATACAGTTGTAAGCATTAGTATATTTGCTCTTTTTGTTATATTAAAATAAACGCTGCACCAAAGCCTTCAGGCAGATTGTGTTAATTGTTAGATTTTTCAGATATCATTGACTCTGGAAGCTGAACTGTGATATATTATAATTCAGTACCGCCCATAAAAGGACTTCCTTAAATATGTCTTTTATGGGCTATTATTATATTCTGTTACATTTTAATTATGCCGCCATTTGTGGTATTCTATTGTATATGATTATGTTTAATGAGCTTATGAAAAGCTTAAAATAAATACTATTTCTAAGTAAAGGGTGAGGTCGTTATGGCATTGCAAGATAAGTATGATAAATTGAAGGAAATTATTAAAGGCTCCGAAAGCCTTGCAGTTGCTTTTTCAGGAGGGGTAGACAGTACATTTCTGCTTAAGGTGGCATATGATATTTTGGGGGACAAGGTGGTGGCGGTTACAGCTCAATCCTCTACATATCCAGAGAGAGAATACAGGATGGCTGAGAATTTTGCCAAGGAGCTGGGAGTAAAGCATGTAGTCATTGTATCTGAAGAATTAGATATTGATGGCTTTTCAAGCAATCCCGTAAATAGATGCTATTATTGCAAAAAAGAGCTTTTTACCAAGGTTCATGAGGTTGCACGGGAGCAGGGTGTCAAATGTGTTGCAGATGGTTCTAATATGGATGATATAGGGGATTATAGACCAGGTCTGAAGGCCGTGAATGAGCTTAAGGTTATTAGCCCCCTGAAGCAGGCTGGAATGACAAAGGATGATATTCGGGCACTTTCAAAGGAGTTAAATCTGCCGACATGGAATAAGCAGGCCTTTGCCTGTTTAGCTTCAAGATTCCCCTATGGGCATGAAATCACTAAGGAGAAGCTAAGCATGGTGGATCAGGCAGAGCAAATTTTGCTGGATTTGGGCTTTAGAACAGTCAGGGTGAGACACCATGAAAACTTAGCCAGAATAGAGGTATCACAGGAGGAAATGAAGAAATTCTTCAATGAGGCACTGATGGATGAAATCTATCAGTCCTTTAAAGGGATTGGATTTAATTATGTCGCACTGGACTTAAAGGGCTACAGAACCGGAAGCATGAATGAAACTATTGATACGACAACAATCTAATAGCTAAATCGATGGAAGGGGCTGTAAGCAATAATGGATGCAAATAGCTTAAAGGATTTACTGCAAGGGGTTAAGGATGGGAGTCTGGATATAGAGGATGCCCTTAAGGAATTGAAAAAGCTGCCCTTCGAGGACCTGGGCTTTGCTAAGGTGGATAATCACAGGAATATTAGAAATGGGTATCCTGAGGTTATTTATTGTCAGGGCAAAACCGTTGAGCAGGTAAAGGGCATAGTAGAGCGTTTAATGGAAAAGAATAATAATATTCTTGCCACAAGAGCAGGAAAAGAGGTTTATGAGGGCATTAAGGAAATTACAGAGGATGCCGTTTACTATGAAGCTGCAAGGATCGTAGTGGTAAAGCGCAGAGAAGCCATTGTTACCGACAAGATAATCGCTGTGGTGTCTGCAGGGACCTCCGATATACCGGTTGCTGAGGAGGCTGCAGTAACAGCTGAAGCTCTTGGCAATAATGTTATACGGATATATGATGTGGGTGTGGCAGGCATACATAGACTTTTTGCCAATATGGATAAGATAAACTCTGCAAACGTATTGATCGTGGTAGCAGGTATGGAGGGCGCTCTTGCCAGTGTCGTCGGCGGAATGGTAGACAAGCCTGTAATAGCAGTTCCCACCAGCATAGGCTATGGGGCAAACTTTGGCGGATTATCTGCTCTGCTGACTATGCTGAATAGCTGTGCCAGTGGTGTCGGTGTCGTTAATATAGATAACGGCTTTGGCGCAGGCTATTTAGCCAGTATGATAAATAGGCTATAATACTATCGGATGGTTTGAAGGGAAGGGTTATATTGAAAATATTATATTTTGATTGCTTTTCAGGCATAAGCGGGGATATGACTCTGGCAGCATTATTGGACCTGGGGGTTGAGGAGCAACGGCTTAGAGATGAGCTGAATAAGCTTAGGCTGAAGGGATATAGGCTGGAAATCGGCAAGAAAATCAAAAATGGGATAATCGGAACAGATGTAAATGTAGTGCTGACGGATGAAGACGAGGAAATACTGGAGGATACTACGAAAAATAATCAAGTGGTCACTGGTGAGGATAAGCACCATCATCATAACGATCATGATCACCATCATGCCCACAGTCACCATCATGATCATGACCACCAACATGACCATGACTACGACCATGCCGAGGGACATAAGCATAATCATATCCATCGGCATCATACCCATGACTATAGTTCCACACATCAACATAGCGCTCAACATGCTGATGGCCAATGTGAAGAAGCTATGCATGATGATCACCACCATCATGAGCATCATCACGGCAGAAATCTTGATGACATAGTAGGACTGATCAAGGCCAGCGATTTAAAGGAAAAGGTTAAGGAATTCAGCATACGAGTCTTTGAGGAAATCGCAAAGGCTGAAGCCAAGGTCCATGACAAGCCTCTGCACGAGGTTCACTTCCATGAGGTAGGGGCAGTGGACTCAATCGTTGATATCGTTGGGGCTGCCATTTGTTTGGATCTACTGGGGGTTGATGCGGTATATGCCTCACCACTATATGATGGTCAGGGCTTTATTAACTGTCAGCATGGAACCATACCGGTTCCGGTTCCGGCGGTTATGGCAATGCTGGCGGGCAGCGATATACCCCTTATACAGACTGAAGCCAGAACAGAGCTGGTAACCCCTACAGGCATGGGTATTATAAAATGTCTTGCTGAAGGCTTCGGGAAAATGCCGGCCATTAAGATATTAAATGCCGGATACGGCATGGGAAAAAGAGAGACTGGAGGCTTTAATGCCCTCAGGGTTGTCTTGGGGGAGGCACTATCCAAGGGACATCACCATGAGGATATCGTGCTTCTGGAAACCAATATAGACAATATGAGCTCAGAGCTGCTGGGCTATACAATGGAGGCTCTGCTGGAGGCTGGCGCACTAGACGTTTTTCACACACCAATATATATGAAGAAAAATAGGCCTGCGGTGCTGCTTTCGGTTCTAACTGCAAAGGAAACAGAAAAATCCTTGGTGGAGCTTCTGCTGAAGGAAACAACTACCCTGGGTATACGACGAACTATAGTCTCTCGATACTGTATGCATAGGAAAATCCATGAAGTCGATACAGCGCTGGGAAAGATAAGAGTAAAGGTTGCACACCAAGGAGAAATCATAAAGGCTGCTCCTGAATATGAGGACTGTGCGGCCATAGCCAGAAAAACCGGTTTGCCCCTTCGTAGGGTATATGAGGTGGCGCTGGAGGCGTCGAGGGATATAAAATAAAGAAAAGGCTGCTGGTTTAATTTGAACCGGTGGCCTTTTGATATTCATCGGATAGTCATTTTTATTTTCTCTGAAATCTGGGATATCTCTCTTGTAAAAGGAGGATACGAGGATTCTCTATTTTGACTCCTTTAACCAAAGCAATATTTTGTCAAAGGGCTGCTGATCTCTGCTGGCTTCAAATTCCTCGAAGGGGCAGCCTTGCTTTTCGATTCTATCCAGTACTGCCGCCATGGGAAACATCGAGGGGCTTAAGGCATGATTAACCTCCCGCCAGAATACTGGTGCTGCAACCAACGCATCAGGATTTCCCCTTAAGGAATAGGGGGAAACGATGGTTTTACCCTCAGCATGCTGCAAATAATCGACATAAAGCTTCTTACCTCTCTTTTTCTTTAGTCGTTCAACAGTAAACCATTTAGGCTCCTTTTTAGTAAGGTATCTGGCGAGAAATTCAGTAAATAACCGAGTTTCCTCATAGGTATATTGATCCTGGGGCAAGGGGATGTAAATTTGCAGTCCCTTGTTGCCGGAGGTTTTGACAAAGGAAGTCAGATTGAGTCCTTCAAAGATTTCCTTAATAATCAGGGCAGCCTCCACCGCTAAAAGGAATTCCTCGCGGGATGGTGGGTCCAGGTCAAGGACAATATCAGTAGGGTAGGGGGAGTGGATTGTATTAAAGGGAATGTGGAGGTCCAAAGCCCCTTGATTTCCCAGCCATATTAGGGTGGGCAAATCAGAGCAGACGATATAGTTGATATCACCAGATAAATGGGTTTGAATAAAATCAGGTGCATAATCGGGACAGCTCTTTTGATAGAAGGATTCGCCAGGCACGCCATGGGGATAACGAATAATCGTCAAGTCTCTATTCTTCATAAAGGGCAGCATATAAGGGGATACCTCAATTAAGTATTTTAAATAAGAGAGCTTTGTAATTCCTTTGTCAGGCCAAAGTGGCTTGTCGGGGTTGGTGATATCAACCGCTTGGTTATCTATGCTTATGGTATGCCGTTCCTTTGCTTTAGCCATATATGTCCTCCAAAACCAATGATTTAGAAAATAAAATCCACAAATATTCCTGAACGCAGGGCGCCCTTTGAGGTCATGCCTCTGCCTTTAAGTCTGCACCTTAATATTGGCTGCAGGTAAATATACTGGGCGTCTTCATGGGTCTTTATACTGCTTGCAATCTTGAAAAACGCCTCTTTTTGAACAGGAGTCATACCATGTAGAATATGACCCAGAGCTCTACCATCGGGATGCTGGCAAAGCAGTGCATTGTCCTTTTTTGTATAGCCTGCAATGACACCCTCTGTTTCGATCCAGTTAATTATCTTTTGCCAATACCAGCTTCGTTTTCCAACATAGATGGAGCTCTTTTTTTTAGCCACCATTCCCTCCATACCATCGTCAACTACTCTTTTGAATAACTTCTCACCAAAACCATCAATAAACTCAAGCCTTTTTAGGCTTGGCCTCTCGGCTATAGCGTCTTCAAGGATTTTCTTTCTATCCATCAGGGGTTGATGCCGTAAATCCTTATCCCTATAGTAAAGAATGTCAAATACATGGTAGACGGCGGGTTTAGCGGCGGCAATAGTATTTATTTTAGAAGTATTTCTCATAAACAACCGCTTAATAATCCCTTCGAAGTCCTCCTTGCCTTCGGAATCCAATGCAATAATTTCCCCATCCAGTACCACTCTTTCGGATAATCCCTCCAGTAGCTCTGGAAATTGCTTGCTGATTATATTTTTATTTCTGGAGTAGAGTAAAGGTGCTTCAATATTTGAGTATTGAGCTCTGATACCATCGAATTTTTGTTCAAATATATAATCCTCTGAGGTGAAGGGACTATTGGCGGTCTCTAAAAGCATTAGGGGAAAAAACATAGCCTAAGCCTTCTTTCTTTCGGTAGCTTTTCTAGGGCTGCTTTTCTTAGGCTTAGTCTTTTTAATGCTTTCCTCAAGGGCCTTCATTAAATCAACCACATTGTCCGCCTGCTTTACCTCCACACCCTTTTCGCTAGTCAGCTTTTCCTGTATCAGTTCCATCAGAGCAGTTCTGTAGTCATCTGTATAGCTTTCTGGTTCAAATTCCTCCGTCAGCTGATTAATTAATAGCTTAGCAGTATCCAGCTCCTTTTGTGACAGCTCAATCTTTTCAGGTATGTTGGGAACTTCTTCAATAGCCCTAACTTCATCGGGATAATGAAGGGTTTCCATAATTAAAGTATCATTGTAGGGTCTTATGACTGCCAGCTTTTCCTTGGAGCGTATCATTATTTTTGCAAGGCCTATCTTTCCGCTATCCTTAAGGGAGCTGCGTAAAAGGGCATAGGCTTTGCCACCGCCGTCACCGGGGCTAAGATAGTATGAACGATCAAAATAGATAGGATCAATTTCCTCCAGCTTGACGAAATTAATGATGTCGACTGCCTTTGCCTCTTGCTCCTTTCGTAGTTGCTCCATCTCTTCCTTGTCCAGCTCTATAAATTTATCGGGGGAATACTCATAGGCCATAATGATGTCCTCAGGGGACACCTCTTCATTACAGGTTTCACAGGTCTTTTTGTAGCGAATGGGCGTCTTACATTTTTTATGAAGCTGCCTGAGCTTGATATCCTTATCCTCTGTTGCCGCATGCAGCTTTACGGGAATGTTGACCAAGCCAAAGCTTATGCTGCCCTTCCAAACGGTATGCATAGAACCACCTCTCATTTTTTTTATTAGCTTCTGCAAAATTAAGGCGATCAATTCAAAAATAAACATCCCATTTCGGATGTTTATTGTAGAGGCTGATGATTGTGCTCATATATGCAATTGTGATACTTCATTTCTATACCAGCACTACAGTCGATGCCAGTGGAAAAGGACTTGTTGCCTATGGTTTGCAGGGTATTTTCCAGAGGAGTATGACCCTGAAGGCAGTTATATATGCTGTGGCAGAGGGTGTTGGTTTCCTCGATGGCTCTGCTGTATAGCTCATAAAAGGAATCGCTTCTCATTTCAGTTCTGTCCCAGGGTAAATACCAAGGAGACTTGCTATGATTTAAGTAGTCATGATCATCATTAATTTTGTGGGGATAGATATTGCTGGTTACATAGCTATGGGAATTAAGCCGCTTCTCAAGCCAATTAAACAGCTTCATTTTGCTGCCAGCCCTGTCGTCTAGAAAAGCATATACCTTAGCCATATCCTTAATCGCCATTGCAATTTGCTGAGGCTGAATTGGCAGCTTAAAGACCTTTGATATAGCATCAGAATACATAGCTCCGATTGACAATGCCTCATGGGGCTGAAGGCTAATCAATTCCTTTACCTTGATTGCAGTATGCTTAAGACTATGCTCCAGCTGCAGCATGTGCATGTCTATGGCCTTTTCAAATTTTGAATGATGGCAGGAAAATCGATGCTTCACTTCAGGCTCTTGACTGAAGCCTGTCCTATAATAGATATATGGGTGGCTTATGGCATCTAGGGCGTAGTGGCAGGAATATCCTAATAGATAGGATGTCAAAAGCCCCTTATCTTTTTTTCTAGTATGTATGTAGTTTATCAGCGACTTAAAGACCTCACCAACGTTTTCGCCATGCATTCTGACGCCCAATTTATCCATTCCTTCAGAGCTGAACCAGGGCCATACACGGTAATAAAACAGTATATCAGGACCCTGGGTGCCGACATTAAAGGCCTTTCTATATTTAGTTACTAAAGCAGCTATAGCTTCATTATTTATATTTTTTAACCATTTATCTCCGCAAAGATAATGGGTTATCAGACTTGGCATAAAATGACTCCCCTCAATTTGATATAAATTAATATCTCCATAAATCAGAAATCTACTATAGAAAATGATTGTTTTTATGATTTAGGAAATGGCATAATATCATAAAACGGCATATATTTTTTAGTTTATATACCGTAAAAAGCTTATCGCACATTGCTTAGTACCTTTTAAATTTGTGCAAATTAGCCAGTGGGGCAGTAAGTAGGAAGCTTTTGGCTTCATATAATATACTACTTATCTTAATTATGCGATTTACTTCAATTAAAAATTAGGCTTGATATATGACATATTTATCAAATTAAATCAAAGCATGATAAAATATAAGCATAATTAAGTTAAATATTGAGGAGGCACACAAATGGGAATAATCGAGAAGCTCTTTGGTCCCAGTAAACAAAAAATTGCATGGCAGCAGCTGGCAGACGAGCTGGGGGGTGAATTCACCTATGGTTTTGGGAAGGGCTATAGGCTGGAGACCTGCTTTGACAATTGGAGCATTATTTTAGATACCTATACCGTATCTACAGGAAACAGTGCGGTTACCTACACTCGTATGCGTATGCCCTTCGTGAATAAAGCAGGTCTTAGCCTTAAGCTGTATAATGCCGGTATGTTCAGTAATGTTGGGAAGTTTTTAGGAATGCAGGATATAGAAATTGGAGATGCTGCCTTTGATGAAAAATATATCATTAAAGCCAATGACGCTGAGATGGTAAAGCAGCTATTCTCCAGTGATATGCTGAAATATATCATCGATAATCATCCCAAAATTCATATTGAGGTAAAGGATTTAGATAAAGGCTTAGTCCAGCCTGTATCGGATGAGGTTAAGCAGCTATATTTTCAAGAGACAGGAGTTATCAAGGATATTGACAGATTGAAGAGGCTATATTTACTGTTTAATGAGTTTATTAAGCAGTTGATCGCAATAGGGGCTGCTGTTGATGAGAGTCCTATGATAAAGTCGTGAAATTGATATGGATTATCATTATCAATTGATAATAAAAAATGTGTTTTTTTGTTGACATTTCAATATAAAAATGTTATATTTGATAAATGATTTGCATACAATTTAAAGATAATAAAAGGGAGTAGCTGCGGCTTAGCCGCGAATAGAGTCAACATAATGGTTAAAACCTGGTTCTATTCACTTTAATTAAATTTTAAAGGAGCGAGACTTTTAAGTTTAATACTAGTTTTCTAGTTTAATTAGACTTAAAGGTTCTGCTCCTTTTTTAATCGAACTTAAGGGGGATAAACAATATGCTAAAGGAATATCTAAACGCACTATTTTTTATTTTTATGGCGGAAATGGGGGACAAAACACAGCTTCTGGCAATGGCCTTTGCCACGAAGTATTCTCTTCATAAGGTGTTGATGGGAGTTTTCCTGGGATCATTGCTAAATCATGGACTTGCCGTAGTGCTGGGCAGTTATTTAACCCATATCATCCCGTTGGACACCATAAGACTTTTTGCGGCTATGGCATTTATTTTATTTGGGCTTTGGTCACTTCGAATAGATGATGACGAGGAGGAAGGTGCAGGCTTTTCAAAATTTGGTCCAATATTGACGGTTGCAACGGCCTTTTTTATTGGGGAGCTAGGGGACAAAACACAGCTGACGGCAATAACCCTGTCCTCTCAGTCTAGCTATCCTGCTTTTATACTGATGGGAACCGTTACAGGTATGATATTAACCAGTGCCGTAGGCGTATTTATTGGTGGAAGACTGGGGAAAAGGGTACCGGAGCTGGCATTGAAAATAGTTTCATCAATCATATTTGTAACCTTTGGATTAATTGGTCTGAAGGGGGCATTACCGGCAAGATATTTAACTGCTGTAAATGCTACTACCTTTATTCTGATATTATTGAGCATACACCTATTTATGATCATCAGGGCCTACAAAAAATCTCGCACCATCGAAACCCCATATATCAGAAGGGCTGAGGAGCTTTATATAAATACTCATAGAATACAGCAGTCTCTGGAAAAAATCTGCACAAGAAATAAAAACTGCAGTGCCTGTCGCAATGGTAACTGTACCATACAGCAGCTTAACCGTTATTTACAGGAGGCTCAGGAGTCAGAAAGCTTTGTTTCTGAAGAGGAATGGAAAATACCATTATGCACCGGTGAAGAGGTAGACTTAAAAAATATCAAGGAGAGCCTGAAGGTGACTATAGATACCTGTCTGGAATGCTCCCAGCATAAGTCAAACTGTGTAGGAAATCAAACCAGAAGGGTGCTGGAGACGCTGTATTTTGGAAAGGCCCTTCCATATACCGGTGATAAAAAGGCATATTATAGGCTGGTGGAAAGGCTGGAGCCGGGTTTTTTTAATAATGAAGACAAAAATAAACGATAATATTAATCAAAAGGATGATTTAAATTATCTATTTGTGTTAATATAGTAATGTATTTTGTAAAGACAATAATTATCCGAGAAATTTGCATAATAAAGCTAAATCGAATGTTATACAAGGTTGAAGGTTATCTGCTTAGTGTTCACGGGCTAATTCATTGCATTAAAAGGTTATACCATAGACAATGGGAAAAATTTGATTATTCTATTAACTAAAATGAAATATACGCCTAGGGTAATATGCAATTTCTACATCCATACTTAGCAGCCAAGGTAACGAAGGAGGAAAAGGAATGACAAAATCAAAGGAAGAAACTCGAATAGTAGTGGGTATGTCAGGCGGCGTGGATTCTTCTGTTGCTGCCCTATTGCTAAAGCAACAGGGCTATGATGTTATAGGAATTTTTATGAAAAACTGGGATGAAAAGGACGAGTTTGGCTACTGCTCGGCCTCGGAGGATTATGAGGATGTCCAAAGAGTCTGTGATCAGGTAGGCATACCATATTATACAGTAAATTTTGAAAAGGAATACTGGGACAAGGTTTTTACCTATTTTCTTGATGAATATAAAAAGGGTCGTACACCAAATCCTGATGTTATGTGTAATAAGGAAATAAAATTTAAGGCCTTTCTGGAGCATGCTCTGCAGCTGGGTGCTGACTATTTGGCCACCGGTCATTATGCTAGGGTGGATTACCATGACGGGAAATACAGGCTTCTAAGAGGATTGGATGCCAATAAGGATCAAACCTATTTTTTAAATGCCCTTGGACAATACCAGCTGTCAAAGGCAATGTTCCCCATCGGACATTTAAATAAAGCACAGGTGAGGGCGATAGCTGCAGACTATGGTTTAGCTACTGCCGGAAAAAAAGATAGCACAGGAATTTGCTTCATTGGCGAAAGGGACTTTAAAAGCTTTTTAAGTCATTATCTTCCTGCCCAGCCAGGTGAGATGAGAAGTCTGGATGGCGAATACAAGGGCAAGCATGATGGCCTTATGTATTATACTCTCGGACAAAGAAAGGGCCTGGGTATAGGCGGTGCAGGCACAGGAGAGCCGTGGTTTGTAGCGGAAAAGGACTTGAAAAACAATATTCTTTATGTAGTACAGGGTGAAGGCCATCCGGCATTATACTCAAATGGGCTTCTGGCAACAGATCTGAGCTGGGTAAGCGGAGAGCTGCCAAAGGAACCCTTGAAATGTACCGCGAAGTTCAGATATCGTCAGCAGGATAAAAGGGTGACGGTGGAGATGACCTCCGACACCACCTGTAGGGTTAGCTTTGATGAGCCTCAAAGCTCAGTGACACCGGGACAAGCAGTGGTCTTCTACGATGGCGAGGTATGTTTGGGTGGAGCCACTATAGATAAAATTATTAAATAATCATACAGCCATCCCATGTGGGATGGCTGTTTATATATTTGACTGATTATATGAAAAGATTTAAGCCGGAGTCATCAGCAGAAGCCAGATAGGAGGCTACACCGCCGATCTCGACCCCCTCCATTAATTCTTCAGGCTTTATACCCATAATATCCATAGACATCGCGCAGGCCACCAGCTTAACGCCTACATCCATAGCATTTTTCATCAGCAGCTCAAGAGAGTCAACATTCTTGGTTTTCATCACATATTTAATCATCTTAGGTCCCATACCAACCATATTCATATTGGAAATGGGGAGCTTTTTAGGTCCCTTAGGCATCATTCCTCCAAACATTTTCTCCAACAGGCTTTTTTCTACGTAAGGGCTTTTGTCCTTACGCAAAATATTTAAGCCCCAGAAGGTGAAGAAGAGGGTTACCTTTTTCCCCATGGCCTGTGAGCCGGATGCAATGATGAAGGCAGCTAAGGCCTTATCCAAATCCTGACTAAAAACCACAATTGTAGATTGATCCTTATGGTCTTTTATGGAATAGCCCTGAGGGGCTTCAGTTATTGCCGCGGCTTCAGCCTTTTGTATTAGGGCCTTAAAGGCCTTTTTATCAAATGATGTTTCTATTAGTCTGTTGCCGGTTTTTCTGCACCATGCCTCTATGTCCTTGGTGAAGCCAGGGTCAGTGGCTGTTATCTCTAAAATATCACCCTTTTTCAGCTGCTCCATAGCCTTATAGACCTTAAGAATAGGACCGGGGCATTGAAGTCCGCAAGCATCGATTTTTATCGCTGCCGTTGCGTCTACCACCTCGTTGCAGGAGATATTGGCAACGCCGGAGTCATCGACAGCTACACAGCAGTTTCCTGAGGGTTTCGTGCCATAGGCCATCTGATAGGTTCTTAGTCCGCCGTCTAAATTTTTAACCTTAAAGCCCTTTTGCATTAATAGTCTTGTGGCAATATAGCCTCGTAAGCCCACCTGACAATAGATATAAATGGTTTTATCCCTTGGCAGCTCATTCAATTTAGAGCGTAATTCACCAAGTGGTATATTTACAGAGCCATCGATGGTTCCTAGCTCTGTTTCAATGGCCTCCCGCACATCAAGAATATAGCTGTTATTTTCTATAAGAGCCTGCACCTCATGCCATTGGAAGCTGTCAACATAGCCCTTCATCATATTTGAAGCCACGAAGCCCAGCATATTTACAGGGTCCTTGGCAGAGGAGTAGGGTGGGGCATAGGTCAGCTCCAGCTCCTTCAGGTCCTCTACAGTTAAATTGCCTTTTATTGCGGTGGCGATAACGTCAATTCTTTTTTCAACGCCATCATATCCGATGGCTTGAGCCCCCAATATTTTTCCATTAGACCGATCAAAAATTATTTTTATGGATATTGGGAAAGCACCGGGATAATAAGAGGCGTGGGAGCCTGGATGAATGTGAATTGTCTCGTAGGACACACCCAATTTTTTAAGGGTTTTTTCATTATTTCCCGTTGATGCCACCGTCATATCAAATACTTTAGCAACCGCTGAGCCTATGGTGCCCTTATAAGACTCCTTATGACCAACAATATTATTGGCAACTATGCGGCCCTGCTTATTTGCAGGACCCGCCAGGGGTATTATTGTGGGATTATTGAGGATACCATCCTTCACCTGTATCACGTCCCCAATGGCGAATATATCGGCATTGTTGGTTTGCAGATATTCGTTGACTACTATGCCATCACCTGCACCTAAATCCAATCCAGCAGCCTTAGCCAGCTGATTCTCCGGTTTGACACCAATGGCTAAAATGATCATATCGGTACTAAGCTCCGAAGCATCCTGCAGCACAAGCCTTGTTCCCTTAGACTTGATTTCCTTAATCCCATTACTTAAAATCAGGTTAACACCCTTTTCAGCAAGGTGCTGATGAAGAATGGCTGCCATTTCAAAATCAATCGGAGCCATAATCTGATCTGCCATCTCAACAAGGGTAACCTCAATCCCTCGGTCCTTTAGGTTTTCAACCATTTCAACACCAATAAAGCCTCCACCTACAACAACAGCCCTTTGGGGCTTCTTATCATCTACAAAGCTTTTTATAGCATCGGTATCAGGAATATTTCTAAGGGTAAATATATTATCAGCCTCTGCTATCCCGGGAATAGGTGGCTTTACGGGACTTGCCCCGGGGGATAAAACTAAATAATCATAGCTTTCCTCATAGGCTTCATCAGTTGAAAGATTTCTAATAATCAGCTTCTTTTCATCCCTTTTTATTTCAACTGCCTCGTTAAATATACGAATATCAAGATTAAATTTCTTTGACATGGCTTCAACCGTCTGAACCAGCAGAGCACTTCTTTCCTTGATGGCACCACCGATATAATAGGGCAGGCCACAATTGGCAAAGGAAACATATTCACCCCGCTCTAGCAAAATAATCTCGCATTCCTCATCCAGACGTCTTAATCTTGCAGCAGCGGAAGCACCTCCTGCAACACCGCCTACGATAATTACCTTTCTTTTCATTTCGTATCCTCCTTTATATTTTAAAATCTATATATTGCAATAATACGATATATGATTTAAAAATTAACTCCATATATAATGGAGAAAATTAATGTGAAGCATTTAGTAATGCTGTAATAAGTGCCTTTACTGTTGGATCAACGACGCTATAGGTAATCTCTAAACCTCTTCGGTCACCTTCAATAATACCGGCGGCCTTAAGCTTTGCTATATGCTGAGATATTGTGGATTGTGGTATATTTAGGCAATCCTGCATCTTCGTAACATTGCTGCCCTCAGTCTCTATAAGGCCCCGAACAATACATAATCTGATGGGATGGCCCAGAGCCTTGAAGATTTCTGAATATCTGTCATATACCTCCGGATTGCTGGAGTAGCTTTCCATAATAAAAATCCTCCTATATATCTTATAAATTGCATATTGATAGAGCGCATATACATTTTAGTTTATACAAATAAGTTTATACAAGTTAAAAGTTTATCGCTCAGTGTCTAGGTCTAATAACATTTAAAATTCAATTCATTACCTCGTAAGGCACTAAGCAGGAAACCTTTGACTTTGTATAAATATACGACTCTACTCATTTAAATTATGCAATTCCTTTATCTAATATCATAATATTACGATATATGAATGTTGATGTCAATTATAAATTTCCGTCAAGGATGCTTTTTAAGCTATGTATATTGTCCTTCAGGCTACTGTCTACAGTAGAGGCCCTATCCACATGGTTAAGCAGCTTTTCATGCATTTTCAGCAATACATTGTCCGACTGTCGTGTTTCATTATATAGCGCCTCGATATAATTCTTTTGAAGGCCGATAGTGCTGTTGACCTCCGTTATTTCAGATTGAACCTGACAGAAGCCCTCAAAGGTATTGTGTATTTTTTCCTTTACTATGCCACTGACCCTTAAGCCCTCCTTTATCATTTTCATATTACCGTCACTATGCTTTATAGAGGTTGTAATTTCAGATTGTATATTCTCGACGATGTCCTGTATGCTTTTAGTGCTGTTGGAGGTAAGCTCCGCCAGCTTACGAACCTCATCCGCCACTACAGCAAAGCCTCTGCCATGCTCCCCGGCCCTTGCAGCCTCTATGGCAGCATTCAAGGCCAACAAATTGGTCTGATTAGCTATAAGCTTGATAGTATTGATGATACTGTTTATCTCAGAGGAGGCCCTTTCTAGGCTGACCATTGTACGGGAGGAGGCCTCCACCTGAGACTGTATAGAGGACATCACTTCAATAAGCTGTCGTGTGGCATCAGTGCCCTCCTGGGCCTTGGTGGTGCTTTCCTTTGAAATACCGCTAAGCTCAACACCTCTGCTGCTTAAGGAATCAGACAGCGCGTTTGACTTTGCAATGATCGTATTAATTCTTTCAACGCTACACTTCAAATCATTTGCCAGTCCAGCAATCTCGTTATGCTGCTGGTTTATTACATTGTGCTTTATTAGAATATCACTCATGTCACTGTATATGCCCTCCACTGCTGCCAGCTCCCTTGAAGGCTGATCAGCCCGTGTCTCCGCTAAGGCGATAGAAGCGGTTTCTGCCCCGTTGTCTTTAGACCCTTTACCTTTGAAAAAAAGCATTGTATCACTCCTTTACCTGACACTTTTTAGTCATTAATTTATTAAAACTTAGCATGTATTTTAGTATAAAGATGTGATTTGTATCACCTAATAGTGGGAAAATAGGATGAGCATTAGTAAAAAATAGCTTGAAATATGTATTGCAATATACCGTAAACTAATTTATAATATAATTAAGTTTATGACATAAACCAAAGGAGATGTTGAAATTATGGGAAATAACAAAGAGATAGACGAAATAGTGAGTGATCTCTTGTATATCAAAAATGCCATTTCAAAAAACAGTAACATTTTTAAATTCATAAGCCTTAACGAAATTCTTCGAAGGGTTTATCTTATTGGAGCAATCATTATTATAGGATTTTCGGGGATTTTTTATTATTTTATTGAAAGACACGGAGGCTACTCAGAGATACCTGCCAACAATAAGCTTCTGCTTTATGCCCTGATTTTTGCAGCTACAGTTATGGTAGCATTTTTAAAGATCACCAGCATAATGCAGGCGGCAAAAAAAATCAATCGGAATATCACCTTACTCAAGCTGTTTGAGGAAATCTATACCACACAATTTGTACTGGTGGTTCTACCTTACCTTTTGGTTAGCATCCTTCTGCCGGTGTTTCTAAAGCAAAATGGGCTTAACCATATGCTGGTGCCCTTTTTAGCCATATTTATAGGACTGATGTGCACCTCTCTGGTGACGGTGTTTTATTTAAGGGAATTGATCTTTTTAGGAGGATGGCTGATTATAATGGGGCTTCTCAGCCTTCTGGGGGTAATTGTTCTGCATCCGCTTTTACTGACAATGCTAATATTCGGATTGGGCTTTATATTGCTCTATATAGCCAGCTATTTTGCATCTGCCTCTGAAAAGGAGTGTTAGTGTGGATAGAAGTAAACTAAACATATCATTTGACAAAATTATTCACGAGAGAGCAAGGCTTCTTATCCTGTCCTATTTAGCCAGCAATGCAGAAAAAAGAATACCCTTCAATGAGCTGAAGGAAAGCTTGGAATTAACTGCCGGAAACCTTTCTGTACAGCTAAAAAACCTGGAGGAGGCAGGGTATTTGAAAATTCATAAGAAGATAAAGGACAATAAGCCTGAAACAAGTGTTTCATTGACACCCGATGGACTAGCTGCCTTGATGGACTATCTGCAACAGATGGAGGGCTTAATCAACAAGGTTAAAACCACACGTGAAGACTAAATCAAATGGAGGTGTAGATATGATTCATGTTAAAAATCTTTTCCATGATTATAGCGGAAAGGGACAATATGCGGTAAACGATATCAGCTTTGACATTAATAAAGGTGAAATATTCGGATTTTTAGGCCCAAGTGGCGCAGGTAAAAGCACCGTTCAGAATATAATGACGGGGCTTTTAAAGCTGCAAAAGGGAGAGGTTTCATACGACAGCAAATCAGTAAAGGACTTGGACAGCAGCTTTTACAACAATATAGGGGTTTCCTTCGAGCATCCCAACCTATACACCAAGCTAACTGGCTATGAGAATTTAAAATACTATACAGGGCTATTCAGTGTGCCTACCCTTGACCCTATGGTGCTTTTAGACAGAGTGGGCTTGAGGGACTCTGCTAAAAAGAAGGCAGGCGCATATTCTAAGGGCATGAAGCAAAGGCTGGTCTTTGCAAGGGCATTAATTAATAATCCCAATATACTCTTTTTAGATGAACCAACCTCAGGATTGGACCCTTCCACTGCCAATGTTATAAAGGAAATCATAAGACAAAAGCAGCAGGAGGGCTGTACGATTTTTCTCACCACCCACAACATGTTTGCGGCAGATGAGCTTTGTAATAGAGTGGCATTTATAAATGACGGAAAAATCGTAGCCTGTGATTCACCAAGAAATTTAAAGCTGCAATTTGGAGAAAAATCAGTGAAGGTTGAATATAAAAGCGGCGAAGCAGTAAAAAAGGATATACTTTTCTTAGAAAAGGAAGAGGATAGAGCCACGTTCAACCGGCTTGTCAACACAAAGGATATCCAAACAATACATTCACAGGAGGCAACCCTGGAACAAATCTTTATAAAGCTGACGGGAAGGGAGCTGGCATAATGACAAAGGGATGGTTTAATCTATTTCGCAAGGACCTTGTCATAGCTTTTAGAAACGCATTATTCTGGGTGCTGCTGGTGACGCTGGCTATTATGATTATTTTCATCAAATTCATAATTCCCGACAGCCAGGAGACAAACGAGCTAGGATATTTTTACGATAAAAGTGAAGCCGGAGTTATGGCAGAGATACTTCGACATAGCGGGCTGGAGGAAGCATATATTTTGAATAGCACCGACGAAATTGAAGCTGCTGTGGCGGATAGTCCTCAGAGTGTGGGGATTATCTTCGAGGGAAGTCTTGAAGAGCCTAGCTTTACTATAATACATCAGTCGGAGATAAGCAGCTATCAAAGAAAAATGATAGATGCTTCCTTGGAGGCGCTGATGGCTCGGATAGGAGGGGTTAATAGACAAGGCAGCTATGAGGTGGCGTTTCTGCGTCCTCAAACAGCACCGATATCCGGCAAGCTGGCTGCTATTCCCCCATTATTGGCTTTCGAGGTACTGATTTTAGGCTTCATGTTTATAGCAGTTTTTATGTTTCAGGAGAAGGAGGAGGGCAGCATACGGGCCTATAGAATCAGCCCCGGCAGTACAGCGACATATATTCTATCAAAAGCACTGGTATTTTTGGCTATAGGCCTAGTCTACGGTTTGGCACTGGTGATGTTGACCATAGGCATAAAGCTAAACTATGGGATGTTGATATTGATATTGACGCTGGGCTCAATACTATACAGCTTTCTGGGAGCAATTGTTGCGGTTTTCTTTAATAATATATCCGAATGGTTTGTAGTTGGAACAGGTCTCCTGATGGTGAATATGGCCCCCGTCATATCTCATATGTATCCCTCCTTTTCGCCTAAATGGATCACCTATATACCTTCATATTCAATACTCTCTCTATTTAATGAGATCCTATTTCCAACAGGTAAGAATCTAATGCCATGGATAATTCCCCTAACATTGGGAACAGTAGCAGCCTATATTGTATGCTATCTATTGGTTGATGGCAAACTGATGAAGGAGGGTCACTAATGAACCGTATTTTAAATCTAATTAGGCAGGATATTGCCACCGCCCTTCGTGATAATCTAATTATATATATGCTGATAGCACCACTATTGATAGCCTTTGGCATGAAGCTGTTTATCCCTTCAGTAGAGCAGGCCGGTCTAAGCTTTGCAGTGGCCGATAGTGCCAGTCATCAATTGGTTGAACAGCTGCAGGCGTATGGAACCGTAGAGCTGATAAAGGAGTCGGAGCTTCAAGGCAGAGTAGAAAAAACCGACACCATAGCAGGTATTATAGAAAAGGATAATCGTATTACCATTATATTTGAAGGCAATGAGCCCCAACAGCTTATTGAGACGTATAAAGCGGTTATAGAGGAAGTCACTTCAAAGCAGAGCTTTGCTGAGATAACCCATAGGAGCCTCGGTAAGGAGGGCTCAATATTGAATGAGCTATTGACCATAACCATGCTGATGATGGCTATGCTAATCGGAAGTATAGTTTCAGGCTTCAATATTGTTGCTGAAAGAGATACCAAGGCAATAAATGCAATAGCGGTATCGCCCCTGACGGCCCTTCAATTCATAACGGCAAGGGGACTTTTGGCAAGTCTTGCGGCGACTGCCTGTGCAATTGGTACCAGCCTTATTATGGCAGGAACAGGAATTAATTATCTTCAGCTGACGGTCATACTTTTGTTGTCATCCCTGTTAACAACACTGTTGGCATTGATAGTAGGCGCATCAGCCACAAATCAAATAGGGGCTATTGCCATGATAAAGCTGTTGACGCCAATATATCTGGGATTGCCAATATTGGCCTTCTTCCTACCGGATAGATTTAAATATTTATTCTATTGGCTGCCGAATTATTGGCAATTCCAAGCACTAGGTAATATCTATTTTAGATTTCCCCTAAATGTTAGCTTATGGCATGCAACACTCATCACTCTTGGCTTGAGTGGTATATATATCCTTGCATTCAGCAAATTTGCAGGTAAAAAGCTTAATCTTCGTTAAAGGGAGGGTTGATTATGGGCTTGAATTGGTATTGGTGGGTTTTAATCGGAGCAGTCGTATTGGTTGGCGGATATGTAAAGATAAAGCTTCTGAAGAAGCTAATGCAGAAAAAGAATGACGATATCGACAATGATTAGAGAAGGAACAAGTCAGGGAACTCCTGGCTTGTGAACTTGTAAACAAACCCTAAGATTTTTAAACTACGTAAATCCGCTCCGAACAAAAAGAAGGAATGAGCTTAAAGCTAATCCTAAATTTCCAAAACTCACTTCGTTTCAAACAGTTGAAAATTCTTAACGGATTAGCTTACGCTCTTTTTATTTTAACTACGCTAATTATTTACTTAAGTTTAAAAATTTGGGTTTGTAGGTTGTACATGATTTAAGTCTATCTGAACAAGTCAGGGAACTCCTGGCTTGTTTTTTTGATGTTTACTGACATGGAATAAGCCACAGCAATTAACATAAACTATGCTAGTAAGATAAAAGAACCCATAGGATGAGGAGATTGAAGGAGATATAATGACGGATATCAATATACATATCATTATTAGTGTGCTGTTTATGCTGGCGGGGGTGGCTGGAATTTTTGTTTCAGGTCTTCCCGGCACCATTTTTGTTTTTGTCGGCATTGCCTATTATAGCTGGACAACAAATTTTACAATTATATCTATCAGGCTACTGATATTATTTGGTATACTTACTGTAATAAGCATGGCACTGGATTATTTGAGCTCTATTATTAGCGTAAAGCGGCTTGGGATAACCCAGAAGGGCATGTGGGGTATGATATTGGGGGGAATCCTTGGCTTTCTCATACTCAATGTGGTAGGAATGGTTGCCGGACAGTTTCTGGGGGTAGTGGCAGGAGAGCTGATATCGGGAAAAAAGCTATTTTCTTCAATTAAAGCGGGGGGCATAACTATAATCGGTTATTTTGCTGGAATAGTCATAAATATAGTTGCTGTGGCTGTAATGCTGGGATATCTTATTTACAGGGCATTGAGCATGGGTTAGATACTTTATAAAGGCATGGGGGATGATTTATGCGGAAGATAAATGTATATATGATATTAATGCTGGGGGTGTTGGGTGTTTCCTTTTCAGCTATATTTATAAGAAGCACTGAAGCGCCTGCAGGGGTGATTGCATTTTATCGAATGCTCATAACCACTTTATTATTCCTGCCCTTTAGCCTAAGTAAGGGAAGCGGAGAGCTGAAAGCCCTTAGCAGCAAAGATTATTTATGGTGTATGCTAAGCGGCTGCTTTTTGGCTCTGCACTTTATAACATGGATCAGCTCACTAGAGTATACAACCGTAGCTGCATCTACGGTGTTAGTCAGCCTAACGCCGGTATTCACAGCCCTGATAGGCTTCTTGATTTTTAGGGAGAAGCTAAGCAACAGAGGGGTCGTAGGTATGGCTGTAGCCATAGCTGGCAGTGCTATTATGGGGTTAAGCAATTTGCAGCTGGGGGCAGGTAGCCTTCTGGGAGACTGCTTAGCTCTTTCCGGTGCATTCTTTGGTGCTTTATATATCACGATCGGCAGAGGAATGAGAAGCAAGATTTCGACATTAACCTATGGCTTTTTGGTCTATGGCAGCTGCAGTCTGCTGTTGTTAATAATAAACTTGGTGATGAAGACGCCAATATTCATATATGGTATAAAGGATTATTTGCTGTTTTTAGGTATGGCAGTATTTTGCACAATAGGCGGCCACACAATATTTAACTGGTCCCTTAAATATCTAGAGGCCAATAGAGTATCCACCTTTATGCTGGGGGAGCCTATTGGCGCTACCATCTGGGCAGCTCTGCTATTAAAGGAGTTTCCCGATGGCGGACAGCTTTTAAGCTCATTGGTCATTCTTTTGGGGCTGTATATATTCATATATTCAGCCATAAAGGAAAGCAAGGAGCAGCAAATAGCAGCTTAAAATAATACAATAAGGCTCATATTTCATGGCAAGTGCCTACGAAATATGGGCTTTTTTTTGTTCTCTTTTTTTGCATAAGCGACAGCTCAAAAAGCATATCTTCATAGATAGGACCCGCACAAATTTCCTAGTGAATTGACTATTTTAAAATTAGGAGTAGCAACGAGGAAAAATTTTTCAATACAAGGTGGAGGAGGAAGTAATATCGAACATATTGCGACTGACGACAACGCAGTCCTGAAGAAATTTAACCGATGCTGAACTAAGAATTAAGGTGGTCAAGGTACTAGCCATAATAAATAAAGTTATTATGGTTAATACTTAATACTAATACTCAAAATGGGATGGGATGGGATGCTATGAAGAAATTTAAAGAATTTTTAATAGATAAGATTAAACTGCTGGTTGTCGCCCTCGTAATAGCACTTTTGATAGATAAATTTTTCTTTAGCTTCGCTGTAGTAGAAGGTCAGTCCATGTATCCTACACTGAATACAAAGGACAGAATACTGGTTGTAAAGCTGCCGGTTATCAGCAGGCATCCAGAGGTAGGAGATATTGTTATATTCAATCCTCCCCACCTGCTGGAGGAGGAGCTGTTTATAAAAAGGGTTGTGGCGAGGTCAGGCGATACCTTTAAAATAGCTGATGGCATTATTTACATAAACGATGAGAGGCTGGAGGAGGCATATGTTGCCAAAGAGGCATTTATGGACAAGGGCTATAGTATTTTGGAGGGGACAGTGCCGGAGGGAATGATATTTGTGATGGGGGACAATAGAAATGACAGCAATGATAGCCGCAGCTTCGGCTTCGTCGAAATTGATCATATCAAGGGCAAGGCATTAGTCAGAATATGGCCCCTTAAGGAAGTACAGGTTTTTCTGAATCCCTATTAGCATGGTATAATAGTACTTGAGGAAATTGCTTAGTAAGATGAGTTTAATTTCCTCAATCGATATATAATAGGGGGTTAAAGGATGCAGCTAAAGACTGAAATAACAGCATATGCTAAGGCCATTGGAATAGATTTAATTGGCTTTATAAAAGCGGAGCCCTTTAACGAGCTAAGGCCCATCCTTGAGGACAGAAAAAATAAGGGACACCTTTCAGGCTTTGAGGAGGCGGACATTGAGCTTAGAATAAACCCCTTAAAGACCATGGAAAACGCTAAATCCATCATTGTTATCGGACAGGCTTACTATATAGACGACACAAGACTTTCAAATGAAGAGCCTCAGCTATACGGAGAGCTGGCCCGGACGGCCTGGGGAAGGGATTATCATATCGTACTGAAGGAAAAGCTGGAGGCTCTGGGAAAATACATCGAGGGCTTAGAACCGAAGCTTGAATATAAGGCCTTTGCTGATACAGGGCCCTTAGTAGACCGCTATCTGGCCTACAGGGCGGGTCTAGGCTGGTATGGCTACAATAATGCGCTGATAAATAAAGATTATGGCTCATGGTTCTTCATAGGCTATATGCTGACAAATATTGAAATAGAGGGGGATGCTCCCCTTGAAGATAAATGCATGGGCTGTCGAGGCTGTATTGAAGCTTGTCCAGGGAAGGCACTGGAGGAGGGTCAGGGCTTTAATGCGAAAAAATGCCTGTCCTATCTGCTGCAGACCAAGGAAGAGCTTACGGAAGAAGAACGAATAAAGCTTGGTAACAGGCTATACGGCTGTGATATATGCCAGCAGGTCTGTCCCCATAATAAAGGCATAAAGGAGGCCACCTCAGAGGATTTCGTCCCAAAGGAGCTGTTGTATAAGGTCAATATAGAAGAGCTGCTGAAGCTGACAAATAAAGAGTTTCAAAAGCTTTTCAGTACAAACGCCTCCGGATGGCGAGGGAAAAAGATACTACAGAGAAACGCCATCATAGCACTGGGGAATCTGAAGGATAAACGGGCAATACCCCTACTGCAGACCTTGCTGGAGGACCCGAGGGAGGATATTAGGGCGTATGCTAGATGGGCTTTGGAGAGGATAGCGGGGAAGTGGTAGTTTAAAACTGAAAAATAGAATATGAGTTCATAAAAAACGGTGTAACAAAACACTGTTTTTTTTATTGGGAAAATTATTTCGACAAATAGAAATAGGATTTATCTATAACTATACTTATAAAAATGTAACAGTTGGTCGAAAAAGGTCGACAAATATATTGTTAATTGATAATTAAGTAGGAAGGAAAATGCAATATACTGTAGAATTTTCACATTTATTGTTTTTATATACATGTTAAATAAGACGTAAGTAACATTGTTCTAAAATTTTTAAATGTTACATTGCAAGTTACAGATTAGCATTTAGCATCTGCAATTATTTTTAAAAAATAATAATAAATATCAAGGAGGGTCAGCATGGTAACCAAAAAGCATAAGGGTTTAATTTCAATTATTTTGATTGTACTACTTTTTATTTCAGCTTTAAGTATACCGTTTTCTACGGCATATACTTCTTATGAAGAGGAAGACTCTAATGGATATGAGTCTATTGATGGCATTGAAAATGAGGGTGATATTGGATTAGATTCTGGTATCAAAGAAGGTTAGGTAAATTATTTTATCTCTTTTATGTGTGGAACTCCATTTAGAAAAAACATTCGGACAGATTTAGTAATTCTACAAATTGGAGGGTTGCTAGGATTGATATCTGGGATTATTGGATATAAGTACAACTTGTATTTATTTAATATTAGTCTCGTAATAATATTTTTTATAGGAACATATGCTGTTTTGGGATTATACTACATGAAAATATGGATACATTCCAAGTTAAAGACATAATAACAGTAGTTAATATGACAGAGATTAACTTCTTAACAATTAAGTTAATATTATTAAATCGATGTCTTGGTTACTTCGTCATTCACACTTCTGTATATGTGTTCCTTATTATTCCCTGATAGCACGGGAAAAAATTAACTATTAGGCTAAGATCAAAAATACGACTATGCCCTATAGCTCTTGATAAGTCTATATATCCATCAAGAAAAAATGTAACAAAACAAAAACATTAAAATATTACAAAATTTCCTTGCATGACCATCTTCCCTAGTCTATAATTATATTATAAACGTTTGAGGGGTGAATCTATGGAGGAACTACTGAAGCAATTAGTGGGTGAGGTAAGCAAGATTAATGTAAGACTAGACAGCATCGATCATAGACTAGATAGAATGGACCTGAGATTTGACAACGTAGATCAGAGACTAGACAAAGTAGATCAGCGACTAGACAAAGTAGATCAGCGACTAGATAATGTAGACCAAAGACTCGACAATATAGATCAGCGACTAGATAACGTAGACCAGAGACTTGATAAAGTAGATCAAAGACTAGATAAGGTAGACCAAAGACTCGACAAAGTAGACCAGAGACTTGACAAAGTAGATCAGCGACTCGACAACGTAGACCAAAGACTTGACAACGTAGACCAAAGACTTGACAAAGCAGATCAAAGATTTGACAGCATTGAAAATAAACTGGATGCAGTTATTGAACAGACAGCAATACTTACAGAATTTAGAGCCGAGACTCAAAAAAGTCTGACTAAAATACAACGTAACATGGAATACTTAGTTCACAAGACCTTTGAACAAGAAAGTGAAATATACCACATGAAGAAGGAACTCAATCAAATTGCCGATAGGGTTGCTGAGGAGTAGGGCATATGTTTTTGATAATTTGATGATGCATTAGATACGATAGGCCAGCCCTATCGTATTTTTTTGCAGAAAACTGTGTAGGATTCCTCGTCCGCTGAATACCATGATAGTAAGTGCAAAATTCAGTCTGCAGATGGGAGGGAGAATTCATGTCTGATTACCCTGAGCTATCCTATAGGGAGTTAAAAAAATACTGTGATATAAATAACTTTTACTTTGAAACCACCGATGAGCTGCCGGAGCTTCATGGCATAATGGGTCAAAAGAGGGCAGAGGAGGCTATGAAGTTTGGGCTGGGCATCGATCATAATAGCTACCATATATATGTCAGTGGGGCTAAGGGTACCGGTAAAACCACCTATACAAAGAATTTATTGCAGGGCATATCTGTAAGGGAGGAAATTCCTCAGGATTGGTGCTATGTATATGGCTTTGATATGCCGGATAAGGCCGTTGCGTTAAATTTACCTGCTGGCATGGGTAAGGTTTTTAAGAGCGATATGGAGGAGCTATTGGAGGATTTAATTCTCCAGATATCCAGGGCCTTCAACAGTGAGGATTATGAAAAACAGAAAAATGAAATAAACAAAGGCTATACTGAGGAAAAAAGCAAGCTGCTGCAAACCTTATCTGCCTACGCAAAGGAAAAGTTCTTTTTAATTAAGGTAACCAGCACAGGCTTTGTTTTTAAGCCCTATATCAATGAGCAGGAGCTTAACGACGAGGATATTAAAGAGCTGGATGAGGAGATTAAGCAGTTCCTTGAAAAAAATGCCGAAGATGTGGAGGAAATGGCATTAGAGATATTGATCAAGATTAAAAATCTGGAACGTCTAGCCAAAAAGAAAATGGTACAGCTGGAGACGCAGGTGGGTCTTTTCGTGGTTAACCCTCTAATGACTGATTTAATGAAAAGGTATGAAAAGTGTGAAAAGGTGTCAGAGCATTTAAATAGAGTCCAAAAGGACATAGTAGAAAACCTTTATCAATTTATTATGGAGGAGGATGAAATAGAATCCGACATAAAGCAAAAGGTTGAAAGCAGTGCGGAGCTTAAAAAATACAAGGTAAATCTTTTTATTGATCATAGCAAGTCAAAGGGTGCTCCAGTTATCATGGAATTTAACCCAACGCTTAACAAGCTGACGGGAACGATAGAATATGTAAGCGTAAATGGTGTCATGCAAACCAGCTTCCTGCATATTAAGCCAGGAGCCATACATCAGGCCAATGGTGGCTACCTTATTATTGAGGCCTACAAGCTTTTGACAAGTCCCTATTCATGGGAAGCCTTAAAGCGGATATTGCAGACCAAGGAGGTTGCGGTTGAAAATATGGGAAGCCAGCTGGGGCTGGAAGTAACATCCCTTAAGCTTGAGCCGATACCTATTGATCTCAAGGTTATTCTTATAGGAAATGAATATCTATACTATCTTCTTCACAACCATGATGAAGACTTCCAGAAGTACTTTAAGGTTCAGGTGGATTTTGATGATGAAATGGAGAGAACCCTGGAGCATGAATACCAAATGGCTCAGTTTATAGCCAGCTACACAAAATCCAAAAATATAAAGCCCTTCCATAAGCATAGCGTTGCAAAGGTTATAGAACACAGCTCTAGAGTGGCAGGCAATCAAAATAAGCTCTCAACTAGATTCAATAGTATTGTTGAAATATTAGTGGAGGCAGACCAATGGGCCAGTCTGGATAAAAGCGAAATCGTTATGGGTCAGCATGTAGATAAGGCTATTGAGCATAAGAAATTTAGAGGCGGAAAATATCAGGAAAAGATTGAGGAGATGTTTTCGAAGCAATCTCTGTTAATAGATGTAAAGGGGAAAAAGGTAGGCGTTGTAAATGCTCTATCGGTTATCAATAGTGGAGGCTACAGCTTCGGCAAGCCCAATGTTATAACAGTGACCACCAGTGTAGGGAAGAAAGGAATTGTTAACATTGAAAGAGAGGTTAATTTAAGCGGTGATATCTTTGACAAGGGTATCCTGATTCTTACGGGCTTTTTAATGGAGAAATTTGCTCAGGATAAACCCCTGGCCCTTTCTGCCAGTATCTGCTTTGAGCAGTCCTATGGTGGGGTAGATGGTGACAGCGCCTCCAGCACCGAGCTATATGGACTGATGTCCAGTCTGTCGGGGATTCCTATAAAGCAGCATATAGCAGTAACCGGCTCTGTTAATCAAAAGGGCTTTATCCAGCCGGTGGGGGGAGTAACGGAAAAGATTGAAGGCTTCTATAGTATTTGTAAAAGCCGGGGTCTGACAGGCAATCAGGGAGTAATAATACCATATCAAAATGTTGATGAGCTTATGCTCTCCGATGAAATTGTTGAGGCAGTCAAGGGAGGCAGCTTCCACATATATGCGGTAAAGCATATTTATGAGGGAATAGCGCTATTAACCGGCAAGGCATATGAAGAGATAGAGGAACTAATTAATCAAAAGCTCCAATACTATCTAAGTGTTGCAGAAAGAGGGATTAAGCAGAATTAAATATTAATTTTCCGTTATTACTTTTTAAAAGCACAGCCTTCTATCTTAGATTGCTGTGCTTTCCATTGTGATGATGTGAGCTTTAGTGGATTACATCTATTTCAAGTCCTCTTGAAGGACAAATGGCATAATATTCCGACTATTTGGCGTCAGAAGGATTTTAGATTTATATATGGTATTTTAATAATAGATATGTTTGCCGCTGGTGGACTCTTTAAGAAATGAGCTAGAGAACTCTAAGCCAAAGCAGCATATCGGATAAAGGAATATGCTTTTGAGAATAATGTTTATATGCAAAATATAATAATGAATTAGGAGGTACATAAATGAGCAATGTCCATGAATTAAGCTTTCTTAAGGAAAAGATTCAGGAGCTGAAGGATTTGGGGGTTTATCGAAAGCTACCAATTCTTGAGAGCGCCAGTGAAGCGGAGGTTATTTTAAACGGCAAGCGGGTTATAAACCTTTCCTCCAACAACTATTTAGGTTTTGCAAACCATCCTAGACTGAAAAAGGCTGCCATCGAAGCGGTTGAGAAGTATGGTGTCGGCTCAGGTGCTGTAAGGACCATCATCGGCAATATGGACCTGCATGAGGAAATGGAGAGATTATTAGCCGAGTTTAAGCGAGAAGAGGCTGTAATGACCTTTCAATCGGGCTTCAACTGTAATGCAGGGACGATTCAGGCCATCACTGAGAAGGGCGATGTTATCATTTCAGATGAGCTGAACCATGCCAGTATCATTGACGGTGCTAGATTGAGCCGAGCTGATAAAACTGTTTACAAGCATTCTGACATGAACCACCTGGAGGCGGTTCTGAAGGAGTGCAGAGCTAAGTACAGAAATATTCTTATTATTACTGACGGTGTTTTCAGCATGGACGGGGATATTGCCCCATTACCGGATATTGTTGAGCTGGCTGAAAAATACAGCGCTATGACCTATGTTGATGATGCCCATGGCTCCGGTGTATTAGGTGAAAGCGGCAGAGGTACTGTTGACCACTTCCATCTTCATGGTAGGGTTGATTTCAGTATCGGAACATTATCTAAAGCAATTGGTGTTATCGGGGGTTATGTTGCCGGAAGCGAAACCATGAGGGAGTGGTTAAGCCACAGGGGTCGTCCGCTATTATTCAGTACCTCCTTGCCGCCTGCAGCTGTTGGCTCTATTATCGAGGCAGTTAAGCTTTTAATGAGCACAACGGAATATACCGATAGGCTATGGGATAATGCCAGGTTCTTTAAGGAAAAGATCAGCAGACTGGGCTTTAACATAGGGAATAGTGAAACGCCTATTACTCCTGTTATCATCGGGGATGAGGCTAAAACCATGGAGTTCAGCAGAAGGCTGTTTGAGAATGGTGTTTTTGTCTCCGGTATTGTTTTCCCAACTGTGCCTAAGGGCTTAGGCAGGGTAAGATGTATGGTTACCGCTGGGCATACTAAGGAGCAGCTGGAGAGGGCTGTTGAGGTGTTTAAGTTGGTTGGAGAGGAAATGAGGATATTGTAGTAAAAAAGTTGCTAGGCAGGAAAATGCCTAGCAACTTTTTTATGAAATACATTGATGTGGTGGAAAAGCTGTAGAATAAATCCTCCCTGCTTAGTATTCGATGACTTTTATTGTATTTTTGAAGGTGAAAAGTCATTTCATAATGCGCGACTCAGGTTTGCTCTACAGCTTTTTTATTATGTAGTAGTGGTATGGAAATTAGCAAAAAGAGATAAAACATGAGAAAAAACTCTTTAAGGAAATTAATAGTTGTGGAAAAGCTGTAGAATAAACCTTCCCTGCTTAGTATTCAATGACTTTTATTGTATTTTTGAAGGTGAAAAGTCATTTCATAATGCGCGACTCAGGTTTATTCTACAGCTTTTTCGTAGTAGCGTAGTGGTATAAAATTTAGAAGTGAAAATCTAAAAACAAAGAGAAAATAAATTTGCTGTATATGATGTGTGGAAAAGCTGTTGATCAAACCTTCCCTGCTTAGTATTCAATGACTTTTATTGTATTTTTGAAGGTGAAAAGTCATCTCATAATGCGCGAATCGGATTTATTCTACAACTTTTTCTTAGTAGCGTAGTGGTATAAAATTTAGAAGTGAAAATCTAAAAACAAAGAGAAAATAAATTTGCTGTATATGATGTGGTGGAAAAGCTGCAGAATAAATCCTCCCTGCTTAGTATTCGATGACTTTTATTGTATTTTTGAAGGTGAAAAGTCGTCTCATAATGCGCGAATCGGATTTATTCTACAGCTTTTTCGTAATGAGGTTATGGTAGTTAGTTTGAAATCTAGTTAAGAAAAGAAGAATATATAAAGCTGAGTTTAATAAAATCAGGTTTATATTTCCAAGCAATTTGGGGGATATTGTATAGTGACAAACTTTGCTTGGAGGGTGACTTATGAGGAAATTATGGCTGTGTTTTTTTATTTTAATTTTGCTTTCTGTGGTTTTGATGGGCTGCAAAGATGGGGAGCAGGTGGAGGAGGTTAAAAGGACTAATGTTGAGGTATATCAGGTTCAGCCTCGTGGGATATCTGAGTCTGTTGCTGTTACTGCCCAGCTGAAGCCCCATCAGGAGGCCATGATTTTTCCGAAGACTCCGGGGCTGGAGGTTACTAATCTATCGGTGAAGGCTGGCGACGAGATAAAAAAAGGTGGCCATTTATTTGAGTTGGATAAGTCTATTGTACGCAAACAGGTGGATCAGGCTAAGCTGCATTATGATAAAGCCAGGGAGAGTTATCAGCATCAAAGCGCTGAGATAAGAAAGCTTCAGCAGCAGTCGATTCCGGTTATTCAAATGAGAAATATGAGCGGAATGAACATACCGAATGAGGAGAGCTTAAGTGCTACCTTGGCGGCTGCCGAGCTTCAGCTGGAGCAAGCCAGGATTGCATATGCCACTGCTCTGGAGCAGCTGAAGGAAATGGATTATATGGCACCTATAGCGGGCATAGTCAATCAGGTTAACATAATGGAAAATCAGATGGCTTTGCAGACAGGACCTGCTGTGGTAGTATCTGATATCAGCAAGCTAAAGGCACAGCTATCAGTTTCAGAGGGCTTAATGAGAGAGCTGAAGGTGGGGCAGCGGGTGCTGCTGAGGCTAAAGGATGCTGTGAAGGAAGGCAGCATTACTATGGTGAATCCCGTGGCCGATGCTAGAACCAATTTATATACTGTTGAGGCTATATTTGATAATGCCGACAGAAGTATATCCTCAGGGTCATTTTACAGGCTTGATATCCTTAAAAATCATAAGGATTCTGTTCTAACTATCCCTAAAGAGGCACTGCTTTATGATGAAGGCGGCAGCTATGTGTATATTGAAGACGCCGGCAGGGCTAAAAAATGCTATATCTCTGTTGGCATTGATGGTGGGGATGCCATCGAGGTAGATACGGGTTTAGCTCCTGATGACAGGGTAATCGTCAAAGGGCAGCAATTTCTGGAGGAGGGTTCAGTGGTTTTGGTCAGAGGTGATGCAAATGTCAATAATTAAATGGGCAGTTAAAATGAAGGTGTCGGTGCTGATGCTGGTGGCTTTCATTCTACTGATGGGCTCTGTGGCATTATTCCGGCTTAACATAGATCTTCTTCCCAAAATGAATGTTCCGGTGGCAGTGGTCAATACGCGACTGCCGGGGGCAGGACCTCTGGAGATCGAGGCACTGATAACCAGACCTCTGGAGGAGGCTGTGGCTATGGTCCACAACATGAAAAGGGTTAACTCCATATCAGCCGAAGGGTATTCAATGATCATTGTTGAGTTCAATGATGGCACCAATATGGACTTTGCCACTCTGGAAATGAGGGAAAAAATTGACTTAGTTAAAAATTATTTGCCGGAGGATGCAATAGAGCCGATGGTCTTAAAGATAGATCCCAATTCTATGCCGATTATGCTGATTGGTATAAGCGGAGAAGAGGATTTAGGCGCATTAAAGGAGCTGGCGGAGAATAAAATCAAGCCCCGGCTGGAACGTTTGGTGGGGGTGGCCTCTGTCACCACCACCGGAGGCTATGAGGACATTATCGAAATAAAGACGGAGCCTTTAAAGCTGAACGCCTATGGTCTGACTCTGCAGCAGCTGGCAGGTCTATTAAAGGCAGAAAATTTAAATCTGCCTCTTGGTGAGATAGTTGACGGAAGCATCAGCAAGCTGGTGAGGACTGTGGGAGAATTCAAAGACCTGGAGGAAATCAGGAGCCTGCCGATACCTACGCCCATAGGGAGCATAATTAGCCTTAAGGATATTGCTGAGGTCAACATCGTTAAGGGCAACCAGCTTCAGGTAGTTAAGATACAGGGGGAGGAGGGCATTAGGCTAACACTTCAGAAGCAGTCGATTGCCAATACCGTTCAGGTGGCAAATCGAGTCAATGCTGAGATTAGAAAATTGCAGCAGGAGCTGGGAGGCATAAGCATACAGCCGATAATTGATCAGTCTCAGTTTATAAAAACTGCCATAGGAAATGTAGGTCAAACTGCGATTTACGGTGGCATATTGGCGATTGCAGTGCTGTACATCTTTCTGAAGAGTATAAAAACCACCTCAATCATTGCACTGGCAATCCCCATATCGGTTATTGGCACCTTTGCCATGATGTATTTTTCAGGCATTACATTGAATATATTATCCCTGGGGGGCTTTGCGCTGGGGGTAGGTATGCTGGTGGATAATGGCATCGTGGTCATTGAGAATATCCATAGATATAGGGAAGCGGGAAGTCCACCTGAGGATGCGGCAATACTGGGGGCTCAGGAGGTGGCTATGGCCGTCAGTGCCTCTACTCTCACGAC
This sequence comes from Clostridiaceae bacterium, assembly GCA_018432235.1. Lineage (GTDB taxonomy): Bacteria > Bacillota > Clostridia > Peptostreptococcales > Natronincolaceae > M1-B18. Next base: position 38,458 of record JAHDLO010000031.1, read on the forward strand.
AATTGCAGTATTTCTACCCATTGTGTTTGTAGAAGGAATGACGGCACAAATATTTAAGGAGCTGGCCTTAACGGTTACCTATGCCCTTTTGGCCTCGCTGTTGATATCCCTGACTTTGGTGCCAATGCTGGCCTCCAGAATGATGGATAAGGAAGTAAGGTCGGATAAGGCGCATAAAAAATCTAAGGCCAGACATTTTGGTGGTTTATTTAACCGTATTCTAGGCTGGTATAGAAAGCTCTTGGGCTGGAGCTTAGTTCACAGAAGGGCTGTTATCGCCGCTGCCTTGGCTATGTTTTTATCAGCAGCCTATATGCTGACCATAGTGGGGGCGGAATATTTTCCTGAATTCGATGAAGGCACCTTTAATATCGATATCAGGCTGCCCCATGGTGCTAATCTGGAGGACACGGAAAAGCTGACGGCTGAGGTGGAGGCAATCGCGGGGAATTATCCTGAGGTGGAGGCTCTATTCAGCAATATAGGCGGAGGTGACGGCATGATGGCCACCGATAGCTTAAGGGCCAATAGAGCAACCATAGATGGCAGGCTGGTTTCTCAGAAGGATAGAGCTAAGTCAACTGCTGAGGTCATAGAGGAGATCAGAAAGGATCTCCAGACTATTGTAGGGGCAGAAATCAGTATAACCAGCTCCTCCACCATGATGATGGCAGGCTTTGGTGGTGCTGCTGTTGAGGTTGAAGTCAGAGGAGATGACCTTGAGCTGCTTAAGGCGGTGTCATTGGATATTATTAAGCTTGTTAAAGGGGTAGAGGGCACCAGAGAGGTGGCGTCAAATTTTTCGGAGGGACGTCCTCAGCTGGAAATGCAACTAAAACGGCAGGAGGCGGCTAAATATGGCCTGCAGTCAGTTCAGGTGGCAGCCATTATCAGAGGGTATTTGGAGGGAGTAACCGCCACCAGCTTTAGGCTGGAGGGCAGGGAGACTGCTGTTATTGTCAAGGGAGAGGACTATCTGAAGGAGGGTATCGGCAACTTTCTACAGGCACCAATACCTACCCCTTTAGGTATTACTGTACCCCTTCAGCAAATAGGGGAATTAATTGAGTCCAAGGGCCCAAATATCATTCGCAGAACCGACCAGGTGAGATCCATAACCATTAGCGCTGCCATATTAAATCGAGACCTGAATAGTGTTGTGTCAGATATACAAAGGGGTATGGCAGCCTATAGCATGCCCGAGGGCTTCAGCTATTACTTTAGAGGTCAAAGGGAGCAGCTGATTGAGGCTTTTGGCAGCCTTTATTTGGTTGTTATATTGGCTGTTATTTTGGTATATATGATACTAGCATCACTTTTCCAATCCTTTCTTCATCCCTTCACCATTATGTTTTCTGTGCCGCTGGCCTTTACCGGTGCTGCCATCGGGCTTTTGGTGACCGGCAGGCCCGTCAGTGTGCCTGCCTTAATAGGTGCTGTGGTGCTGGCGGGTATAGTGGTAAACAATGGCATCGTCTTAATAGACTATATCAACGTATTAAGACAGCAGGAGAAGGCGCGTTCTGTGGCAATAATAGAAGCAGGCGAGACAAGGGTAAGGCCTATAATGATGACAACCTTAACAACCGTACTGGGACTATTGCCATTGGCGATTGGCTACGGAGAAGGGGCAGAGGCTCAGGCACCTATGGCGATTGTAGTTATAGGAGGGCTTTTGCTGTCAACCCTGCTGACTCTGGTGGTAATACCTGTTATTTATTCATTATTTGATGATTTAATGGTAAAATTAAAGCATAGTTAAAGAATAAGTAGCTACCGGGAGGGAGACAAATGCTGGTTGGAGTTTGCACGATAAGGATAATGTTATTTGAAGCCAATTCCCTTAAGGAAAAAAGGCATGTGGTGAAAAGTGTTATAGAGCGGGTTAAATCTAGATTTAATGTATCTATAGCAGAGGTGGGACAGCAGGATAAATGGCAGGTGGCAGAGATCGGCTTTTCATGTGTAACCAATAGCAGAAGACATGCCGATGAAATAATAAATAATGTGGTGAGATTCATTGAAGGGGATGGTAGATTTGATGTCACCGCCTTTGATATGGAGATTTTGTAAGGGGGACATAAATGAGAAAGAAACTACTGAATAAAGAGGAGACAAAAAAGACCCTGGCGATATTGAAGGGGCTATATCCTGATGCTAAAAGCGAGCTGGATTTCAGTAATCCCTTCGAGCTATTGATCGCTGTGATACTGAGTGCTCAATGCACAGATAAAAGGGTAAATCAAGTAACTTCAAAGCTCTTTAAGGTTTTCAAAACCCCAGCGGATTTCCTTCAGCTGTCGGTGGAGGCGCTGGGGGAATGGATTAGAAGCTGCGGCTTTTATAATACAAAGAGTAAAAACATACTGGAAACCTGTAGAATACTGGTGGAGGAATACAATGGAGAAATACCAACCGACAGAGACCAGCTGATGCAGCTTCCGGGGGTGGGCAGAAAGACTGCCAATGTGGTGGTAAGCAATGTATTCGGTGAGCCAGCCATAGCTGTGGACACACATGTTTTTCGAGTCTCCAACAGAATTGGTCTGGCGGCTGCCGACAATGTCAATAAAACAGAGGAGCAGCTGATGAAGCGTATTCCTAAAGAGCAGTGGTCCGACGCCCATCATTGGATTATTCTGCATGGCAGAAGGGTCTGTAAGGCCAGAAAACCCCTATGTCCTCAATGCCCCTTAACCGAATACTGTCTGTATTATAAAAAAACTTTTATAGCTGCGGAGGACCATTAACAGGAAATTCACTTTTTATGAAGAAAATATTATGTAATACATTAGTGATTCCGGAAAGGATGTAAGGGATGAATAATATTAGCCTTCAGGGACAAAGGGTGTTTGCATTAGATATAGGTACACGAAGCGTAGTGGGGCTACTGGGTGGCAATAGCGACAATAAGCTCCTGATTCAGCAGACTGCGGTTGCCTTTCATAAGGATAGAGTCATGATGGATGGTCAAATCCACGATATAGACGGTGTTGTGGAAATTGTCAGCCGTGTTAAGGGACAGCTGGAGGAAGCCGCTGGGGCGCCATTGAAGGAGGTGGCGATAGCCGCCGCCGGTAGGGCCTTAAAAACCCATAGAATATCTGTTGAAAGGGAAATTGAGGGTATAACCCCCATAGATAAGTACATGGTTAACAGTCTTGAGCTGGAGGCTTTGCAGCTGGCTCAGATGCACTTAGAAGAGCAGTCTATAGATAATGCCAGCTACTTTTGTGTCGGGCATACAATAGTTAACTATTATCTCAACGATTCCTTAATTTTAAACCCGATTGGCCATCGCGGAAACAAGCTAAAGGTTGATTTAATAGCCACCTTTTTACCCCATCTGGTGGTGGACAGCCTGAATACGGTTATGGCCAGAATAGGACTGGAGGTTTCCTATATGACGCTGGAGCCTATAGCGGCCATTGAGGTGGCGGTGCCTAAAAATGTCCGTCTGCTGAATGTTGTATTGGTGGATATCGGTGCCGGTACATCGGATATTGCCATCACCAAGGATGGCTCGGTGGTGGCTTATGCCATGACCTCAACGGCGGGGGATGAAATTACGGAAGCTCTGGCAAGGGCCTATTTATTAGATTTTGATACGGCTGAGCATATAAAATGCAACCTTTCTAGTGAGGAGCAGCAGAAGGTGGTTGATATTATGGGCATCACCCAGGTGATAAGCTCAGAGGAAATATTAAATGCCATAAGCTCTTCTATAGCTTTAGTTGCAAAGGAGATTGCCGATAATATACTGCTGCACAATGATAGAGCCCCCAGCGCTGTATTTCTCATCGGTGGTGGCAGCCAAATCCCTCGCTTGCCTGAGGCCCTCGCTGAATTTTTAAATATGCCTAAGGAAAGAGTCGTAGTAAGAGGCGTGGAAATTATACAGAATCTGAAGCAGGAAAATCTCTTGCTGAAGGGGCCGGAGGGTATAACCCCTATAGGGATATTGGCGAAGGCCATTGAAAACAATTCTAAGGACTTTGTAAAGCTTACCATCAATGGTAAGGAAATTAAACTATTTCAATCAAAGCAGCTTAAGGTTATAGATGCCTTGGTTTCAATCGGCTTTAATCCCAGAGAGCTCATTCCTAAAAGAGGAAGAGCTGTGGCTGTTACAATAAACAACAGTATGAAGAGCTTTCATGGAGATTATGGCACTCCGGCAGAGATATTTGTCAATTACAAAAAGGCCAGCCTTGAGTCCCCCATCAACGGTGGTGATATCATCGACATTCATCCGGCTGTGGCCGGCAGTGATGCTGATATAGCTATTAAGGATATTATAAGGGCAGATCAGTATGTCTCCTATAATAATCAGCAGATGCCATTGGTATGGGATGTGGTTGTCAATGGTTTAAAGGTCAGCGGTGAATATATTCTTAAGGAGGGGGACAGATTAAGCTACAGGGAGATTACAAACCTGGCGGAGCTTTGTGAGTATCTGGAATTGGATAAGGATAAGCACCAATGGCAGATCAATGGAAGAACAGCAGGTCTTGAGAGTACCTTAAAGCATATGGATGAAATTAACTGTCAGCGACTAGAAATCAGGGAGGCAACTGCTGAGGCAGCGGCAGCCGGTTATTTGGAGGAAGACTCAGCTAAGCTGCAGATAAGCTATAACGGTAAACCCCTTATTATTGACAACAAGAACAAAACCCTTCTATTTGTTGATATTTTTAATTATATAGACTTTGACGTATCGACCTTAAAGGGAAGGCTGGTTTTAATGCTGAATGGTAGGCCGGCGAATTATACCGATATCCTGCAGGAGGGTGATGATATAGTAATACGATGGGAATAATCAGATGTAAAAGCAATTGGAATTATACTATTAGTGTAGGAATATATTTCTATAAGCTTAGAGATGTATTTTGCACTTTATGACATATTACTGCTTGAGGAGTGATGTCTATGGAGCCGAAGGTAACACACAAAAGACAATTAGCAAAAAGGTTCCTCTGGTTTATGGCAATGGTAATATTAACAGCTACGATTGCTTTTACGACTTTAGGAATAATTATTTTTACTAGAAAGAGCATTTATCCCAATGTATATATAGAATCAGTGAATGTAGGTGGATTGACTGAGGCTGAAGCAAGGCAAAGGGTGGCCAGTCTTTTTGAAAAGGAGCTAAGCAACTATCAGTTGAAGCTAAGTCATAAGGACAAGGTATGGGAATATCCCTATCAGGCTCTGGGCTATGGCTATTTATATGAGGATGCGGTGGCAGAGGCCTATGCAATCGGCAGGCAGGGCAATTATTTTCAACGTATAAAGGAAATTTATATGCTAAGGGAGTATCCGGTTTTTATTGATCTCAACAGCACCTATGCTGCAGATAAATTCTATGCTCTCGTGGAGGAAATACGTGAGTCGGTGGAAACCTTGCCACAGGATGCCGTGATAAAACGCATCAATAGTGCCTTTGAAATCACTGCTGAAACCTTAGGGACAACAATAGACGAAGCAGAATTATCAGAGAGAATCGAAGAAAGCATAAGGAATTTAAATAAGGAGAGCATAGAAATTCCGGTGAATTATATTGAACCTCGGATAACAGCAAAGGAGCTGGAGGCTGTGGATGAGGTAATTGGCGAGTTTTCCACCACCTTTGATGCAAAGGTAACGGGACGAAGCACCAATATTGCTATAGCCTCCTCCAGTATAAACGGTGTTTTACTAATGCCGAATGAGGGCTTTTCCTTTAATAAGCAAACCGGACCAAGAGGCATTAAGGAGGGCTATCAGGAGGCTCCTGTCATAGTTAACGGTCAGCTGGTGCCGGGGGTAGGGGGAGGCATATGTCAGGTTTCCACCACTCTGTACAATGCGATTGTGAGGGCAAATTTAGAGGTGACCAAAAGACAAAATCATTCTCTGCCTGTGGCTTACGTTCCACTGGGACATGATGCATCTGTGTTTTATGGCTATCTGGATTTGGAGTTTGTTAATAACAAGCCTTATCCTATTTATCTTGAAAGCTATGCCAGTGGCAACAAGGTATACGTAAAGATATACAGCACTAAAACGGATGATATGGTTATAAAGCTGGTTTCTGAGGTTACAGAAACAATTGAGCCAAAGACGGAAATTAAAACAGATCAAAATTTATATGTCGGCGAAAAGCAGGTTGAAAAGGAAGCCAAAAAAGGCTATAGGGTAAATACCTATAAGGTCTATGCCTCAAAAACAGGTGAAGAGCTTAGGCGTGAACAGATTTCTAGAGATTATTATCCTCCTGTCCATGGGGTTATCATTGAGGGTAGCAAGCCAATTCCCGCCAGTGGAAAGGTGGAGGAGCCAGAGGCTACAGAGGACATTGAGGATATGCCTTCGGAAAACAGCACGCCCTAATCATAAAGTAGATTTTTGTCGTATTTTGCGATAGAAATGTATTCTAATATTTGTTATAATGTATCCAGAAATTCAATTCGGAGGAATTATATGGAATCATTGCTTTATGATAAAACCGTCAGCTGTCCGGTATGTAAGCATAGCTTTACTACTAAGAAGGTTAGGAGCAGAAGCCTGCAAATAGTAGAACGTCAGGACGATTTGAACACGATCTACAAGGGTATAAATCCAAACTATTACGCAGTTTGGATATGCCCAGAGTGTGGCTACAGCGCTACGGAAAATGAGTTTGACAGCTTTAATCCCCTGCATAGAAGGGTGTTTGAAGAGAATGTAAAAAGCCGATGGAATAAAAGGAGCTATTGTGGTGTGCGCGGCATAAAGGAAGCGGAGGAAACGTTGAAGCTGGCTCTTTTGATTGGTCAGCTACTAAAAAAGTCTAAAAGCTATTTAGGTACCCTTTGTTTAAAGCTGGCTTGGCTGTACAGAGAGGCAAGTAATACTAAAAAGGAAAGAGAATTTTTACAGCATGCCCTGACACATCTTACCCAATCCTATCAAAACGAGAGGCTAGAGGGCGGTGGTATAGACGAAATTACAGCAACCTACCTGGTGGGTGAATTAAACAGAAGCATGGGGAATTTTAGGGAAGCCATCAACTGGTACAACAAAACCCTGGAGCACCCCAACATAAAAAGCAGAAGGCAGCTTCAGCTGAAAACAAGAGAACAATGGAGATTAGCAAAGGAGCAATATGATAATGAAAAAGAAAATTCAAATGCCCAAGCTACTATATTATAGCCACATAATGTTGGAGGATATAAGCCTTATGGTATATTCCTCTGCAAAGGGACTGGTATGGCTGGATATTAATACCTCTGAGGAGGCATCTTTAAAGGCTGTTGAAAAAAAGCTGCCTAATGTTGAGCTGATCAATGCGCCTGAATTGAATACCCCCTACGAGAAGCAGCTAGTTGAATACTTCAATGGTGAAAGAAGGGAATTTGACATAGACCTGGATATTATAGGTACTGAGTTCCAGCAAAGGGTATGGCAGGCGTTGATGAAGATTCCCTATGGAGAGACCGTCAGCTACAAGGATATAGCCATTGCGGTAGGTAATCCCAAGGCTCTAAGGGCTGTGGGGATGGCGAACAATAAAAATAAAATACCGATTATCATTCCCTGCCATAGGGTAATAGGCACCGATGGCAAGCTGGTGGGCTATGGCGGAGGCCTGCCCGTCAAGGAAAAGCTGCTTAAGCTGGAGGGAATCTCTATAAAGGACGAAAAAGTGGTGATATAGCCACTTTTTATTTTTTCATAGGATTTTTTCCTATGAAATGGGGGGTTGTTAAGGGGGGCGTACCCCCCTTATTAAAATAAGGAGGATACAGCGAAGCGTCCCAAACTATTACCTCATCGGCGGCCGCAAGGATTTGGCATGTAATACCCAATTTCCGAATAAAATGTAGAAATAAACGTAGAATTAACCCATAGGGAAAGGGGTATTGCTTTGAGTAAGACTAAAAATCCAATAATTATCATACCAGGGCTGATGGGCTCAATCGGCGGGGATATGCTGCCGGGAACAGGCGAATGGCGTTTTGGTGTGGCGAAATGGGTCTATGACCCTTTAATTAAGGGGCTTCAGCAAATAGGCTATAGATTAAATGAAAACTTGTTTGTATGCTTTTACGACTGGAGGCTTAGTACAACAGAATCCGCTAGGCTTTATCTGGCACCCCTTATAAACAAGGTAAAGGAGTTATATCCTGAAAAAAAGCTGAATCTGATATGTCATAGCATGGGGGGACTGGTGGCCAGAAATTACCTGCAACAGGAGAATAGCAGAGGACTTGTAGAAGATATATATATGCTGGGAACCCCCAACAAGGGGTCAATAGATGCCTATTATTTCTGGACCACAGGTAATGTGATGAAAAAGGATAAAAGAACCTTCTACAATATGACCTATAGGGGTTATGTATGGCTAATCAGCAAGCTGCTAAGGCTTCCCTTGGGAACTGAAAGGCTGGAAGAGCTGCACCAGTGCTTCCGAGGGATGCAGGATTTATTGCCATCTCAGGACTATGGCTACGTTTTGGCTTATCCCGATGCCATGGGGGAGCTAAAAATGCTGCCCCGAAGCTACATGAAATATCACAATCCAATGTTGGATGCCTTAAATAAAAATAAGGCAGCATTGGCTGAAAATGCCGATGCGGTCACCTGTCTCGTGGGGATTGGCACAGCAACCAATAGCCTGCTGATACTGGACAGGGAAATGCTGATGAAGGAAGGGGCAGAGACTTTAGTAGGCAGCAGCACTACCTTGGAGGGTGACGGCACTGTTACCCGGTGGAGTGCGACACTGGAGGGCTATCACAATGTAGAGCTTAAAAGCACGCATCAAGGGCTGGTTAAGGAATTCATAGCTTATTATCATCAGCTTTTCAATGTGGCGGCAATGGAGTCCTCAGATCCACGAGAAAGCTATATACACTTGATCTTCACTACAGGTGTTGATTTATCCCTGAAGAGGGGGGATGAAGTAGTACTGAGCTATATCAGCGGTAGATTTCAAAGCAAATATGAGTTTATATTTGAGGCGTTTCAGCAGCTAACCTGGCTTGCTCTAAGGCATATGCCACTGGGGAGCTATGAAGCAGAGGTGTATAATATATCGAAGCAAAATCTGCAGCTGCTGCTTATGACAGAGCTACTGGAGGAGGAGCTGCTACAGGCAGAGGATGAGGTGGAGAAGAAGCAATATTACAAAATTTCCTTTGATATCAAATAAAGGCAAAATCTTATTGTAATATTGCAGCTCATTTGATATGATTAGCATGAACTGAATATTCTAATGCTAAGGTGCCTAAAGCTTAAAAGGGAAAGTGGTAAAAGCCACTACAGCCCCCGCTACTGTAGGTAATGACGAAGACAGCAAAAACCACTGGCAATGCCGGGAAGGATCTGTTGGTAGGAGGATTTACGAGTCAGGAGACCTGCCTTTGCATTGTTGACAAATCTTCGGAGGGAAGGGGTGTTATGTATATTAAGAGATATTTTACATACCCTTACCTTATTACGGTAGGGGTTTTTCTTTTATTTACAGACTAGAGGTGATTTATGGATAACAGCAGGCTAATACTTGTCACAGGGGGAGCCAGAAGCGGTAAGAGCAGCTTCGGAGAAGCCATGTTTAAGCAGGAGGATAAGGTGCTATATATTGCAACTGCACAGGCCTTTGACGAGGAGATGAAGGAGCGTATTAGGAGACACAGGCAGCAACGCCCTGTACATTGGGAAACAATGGAGGCCTACAAGGGCTTTCCAGAGAAGCTTAAGGGCCTTTCTAGGGATACAACAGGTATATTATTGGACTGTGTTACTCTAATGGTTACAAATATTCTTTTAGAGTATCATTTAGGCTGGGAAACGGCAACGACAGAAAAGCTAAATGAGATTGAGAATGATATCATGACGGAGGTAAAGGCCTTTATCGAAGGGCTGAAGCAGCTGTCTGTAAAAGCAGTTCTTATAACAAATGAGGTGGGCTGGGGACTGGTTCCCGACTATCCTCTGGGGAGAATCTTCAGGGATATTGCAGGAAGGGTTAACCAGTATATAGCAGCGGAGGCTGATGAGGTTCATTTGGTGGTTTGCGGAATTTCCAATAGGATTAAATAGGAGGTGTGGCGATGCTGAAAAAAAGACTTGAAAAAGGCTTAATACATATTTATACCGGTGACGGCAAGGGAAAGACCACTGCTGCCATAGGACAGGGCACTAGAAGCTTTGGTGGCGGCTATAGGGTTTTAATGGTGCAGTTTTTAAAGGGCGATGACACCGGAGAGCTTCACAGCATAGAGAAATTAGGAAAAGACTTCCAATTAAAACGCTTTGCAGCCCTAAATAACTTTTATAAGTTTTTACCAGAGGAGGAGAAGGCTAAAGCCAATGAGGATGCAGCAAGGGGCCTAGCCTTTATTAAGGCGGTACTTAAGCAAAATGAATACAATGTTATCATTATGGACGAGATAATGGCTACCCTATCCAATAACATGGTGGCGCTTGAGGATGTCCTCCAGTTGATCAAAGAGAAACCGGAGGATGTGGAGCTGATAATGACCGGAAGAAATGCACCGGAGGAGCTTATTGCACTGGCGGACTATGTGACGGAAATGAAGCTGGTTAAGCACCCCTTTCAAAAGGGGATATATGCAAGGAAGGGAATCGAAAGCTAATGAAGCGATTTGTTGGAATGCTGCAATTTCTGACAAGAATTACAATTATAAAGGAGCTGCCCTTTGACGAGGAGTTTCATAAGGGCATTGTCTATTTTCCCTTAGTTGGGCTTGTACAGGGGCTGATTTTAGCAGCAGTATATGCCATCTCAGGCTATTTAGCCAATTCGGCTATGGCAGCCATATTTACAATAGCAGCATACCTCTGTATCACAGGGGCATTGCATTTAGACGGGCTGGGCGATACCTTCGACGGCTTCTACAGCAGCAGACCAAAAGAGGGAATTCTGACCATAATGAAGGACAGTCGTCTGGGAACCAATGGCATGGCGGTATTGTTCTTTGCCCTATTAATTAAAATTACCGGAATTCAGTCTATGCTAGGGGTATCTCAAGCTCTTAAGCTGATTATTCTAATGCCGGTCTTTGGTAAGCTTTCCCTGGTGCTGGGGGCCTACAAGGCCAGTTATGCCCGCAAGGAGGGGTTAGGCAATATATTTATCGGAAGGGTTCAGTCATCAGAGGTGGTTACGGCTGCTATAACAGCAGCTCTCATTGCCTTAATTGATATTAAGAGCCTGTTTTTCCTGCCCTTTATATTTATCATCGCCTTCATGTTTAAGACGCATGCCAACAATAAGATCGATGGCATGACCGGTGACACCTTGGGGGCTTTGGCTGAAATCGTGGAGGTCTGCTATATACTCTATTTAATCATACTGCTGAAATGGACATAGGTGGTGGTATTATATGACTAAGCTGGTACTTATAAGACATGGTGAAACCGATGATAATAAAGATCAATATCTCAGCGGCTGGTCGGACCCCTGTTTGAATGAAGCAGGAAGACAGGCGGCAGAGGCGCTGGCTGCGTACATGAGAAATATAAAGCTGGATACTATTGTATATAGCGGCTTGCAGAGGGCAGAGGAAACCGCCTATATCATCGGTAGGGGAAGGAACATTCCTATTTTGGTTAGAGAGTCCTTCAAGGAGCTTAATTTTGGCGTTTTTGAAGGCTTGCGTATGAAGGATATTGAAATGCAGCAGCCAGAGCTTTATAAGGCACTGGAGGCGGACTTTATCCATTTCAGATTTCCCGAGGGTGAGTGTCTCTACGATATGAATACAAGGGTTATAGCTGCCACAGAGGCGCTGTTGGAGGCGTATAGGGAAGCTACTGTAGCTCTGGTGGCCCATTCGGGGGTTATCCGCTGCATACTGGCCCATTATATAACCGGAGATATCAATAAGCACTGGTGCTTTAAGGTGGAGCATTGCAGCCTTTCTATATTGGAGCTTCATGAAGGCTTTCCGGTGCTGACGAAGTTAAATGATACGGTAATTAAGTGAGAAAATTGTATAATGAATGAGTGGTGTTTATACAAAGCTAAAATATATAGGCATTCCACGGTAATATGCAATTTCCTCAAATAACATAGAGAAAAGAGGATGACAAATGAGAATAAAAAAATCAATTTCTATATGGCTTGTTTTGATCATTGCCCTAGCCCTATTTACCGGCTGCAGTAAAACAGTGGAGGAGTCAAAGGGGGACATGGTAGCTGACGGTCTTTATCCCATGACGATAGTGGACGGATTGGGAAACACTGTTACTATTGCTAAAATGCCTGAAAGAATAATATCCGTTGCCCCCAGTATTACAGAAATTCTCTATGCCTTGGAGATAGAGGATAAAATTGTAGGTGTTTCAGATTTCTGCGATTACCCTGCTGCTGCCCTTGAAAAGGAAAAGGTCGGAAGCTCATGGACAATCAATACAGAAAGAATTATAGAAATGACACCGGATATCGTTTTTATATTTGGAGAGGGACAGGAGGAGGCAAACCAGCAAATTGCTGATGCCGGTATTACAATTGTCAAGTTTGAGCCGGAATCCATAGAGGAGATTTTGTCCGCCATAGGCGTAATTGGTACGATCACAGGAACAGAAGAAAAGGCCAATGCTTTAGCCCAGGAAATGAATGCTAAAAAGGCGGCTCTTGTGGAAAAGGTGAAGGACCAGCCTAAGAAAAAGGTATTTTATCAGGTTTGGGATGAGCCTCTGATGACTGCCGGTCCCGGCTCCTTTATCGATGAGCTGATTACCCTTGCGGGAGGTATAAATATCGCAATCGATGCTGGAGAGGCGTGGCCGATGTACAGTGCTGAGGCCTTAGTTGAAAATAATCCTGAGGTCTATATTTTGCCGGCCCATATCGGTGGCAATATGGCGTTATCCACGTCAGATATAGAGGTTCTTATAGAAGGTGTAAAATCAAGGCCCGGCTATGAGGCTATTTCTGCTGTGGAAAACGATAGAATCCAACCTGTGGAGCCAAATATTGTTTCACGACCGGGAGTAAGAATTATTGAGGCACTGGAGCTGTTTGTCAATGCAATACATCCTGAATTAAACTAATTTATCTCCCGCCTTAAGGCGGGATTTACTCTTTGCAAAGGGAAAACAAAGCATGAAGTGCTTTTGTTGATGGAGGACTTATGAATTTTACACGTAAAAAGAAGCTTGGTATTCTATTATCATTATTTTTAACATTCCTTCTGGTGCTGGTTTTTGCTTCGGTTACCGGGGCAGCAAACGTTAAGCCCATAGACAGCATAAGAATAATACTATCTCGATTGCCGTTGATTGGAGGAAGCATTGACGTCTCAGACCTACCAACATCCCAAATATCAATCATAGGGAATATCAGACTCCCCAGAATTCTTCTTGCCTTTGTCGTCGGCTTTGGGCTTTCGGTGGTGGGAGCGGCTATGCAGGGGATGCTGAAGAATCCCATGGCAGACCCCTTTATAGTGGGAACCTCCTCCGGCGCTGCCTTTGGGGCCGCCATAGCCATAGTGCTTAAGCTGAACAAGGCGGTGGGCGGTATGGGGATAGTCTCCTTCTGTGCCTTTTTAGGGGCTCTGCTGGCCACCTCGATAGTATATTCTCTGGCAAGGATTAAAAACAAGGTGCCGGTGACTACGCTACTGTTGGCGGGTGTGGCAACTGGTCAATTTTTTACTGCAATTATGTCCTTCTTAATGGTGATCTCCTCAAAGGATGTCTCCAGCATTATATTCTGGACAATGGGGAGCTTTTCCGCCAGGGGCTGGAGTCAGCTGCAGCTGGCGGTTTTGCCGGTATTTATCGGCAGTGCAGTCATATATTTATTTTCAAAGGATTTGAACGTGATGCTCTTAGGTGAGACCACCGCCCAGAATACCGGGGTTCCGGTGGAAAGAGTAAAACGATACATACTAATAACCAGCGCTCTGATGACGGCGGTGGTGGTTTCTGTTAGCGGAATCATCGGCTTCTTAGGATTGATTATACCCCATATCATAAGGATGCTGGTGGGACCGGATCATAAAATACTAATCCCCAGCAGCGGACTATTGGGGGGCATATTTTTAATATTGGCAGATACCTTGGCAAGGACCATTATAGCACCTACCGAGATACCAGTAGGCATTATCACCGCCATTGCAGGGGGACCCTTTTTTATTTATCTGCTAAGAAAAAACAAAAGGATGATATAGGAGGCTGGCGAGTTGAACAAAGCTATGGATATAAAAAATATAACCTTTAAATACGACGAAAGCGTCATTTTAGACAAAATAGCCTTTAGTATAAAAAAGGGCTCCTTTATCACTATCATTGGCCCCAATGGCTCAGGAAAGTCGACACTGCTAAAGCTAATGACGGCAAATCTGATGCCAGACTCAGGAGAAATGGTTCTTTGGGATAAGGCATTAAAGGCCTATAGTACAAAGGATTTAGCCAGGAATGTTGCAGTGGTGCCGCAGGAGTCAAATATTCAATATGATTTCACAGTATATGATATTGTGCTGATGGGAAGATATCCCCATATAAAAAGGTTTGAAAGGGAGGACCCGGAGGATCACGACAAAGTAAAAATCGCCTTGCTACGTACCAATACATGGCATTTAAAGGACAGAAGCATAAATGAAATCAGCGGCGGGGAAAGACAGCGGGTAATCATCGCAAAGGCTTTGGCGCAGGAAACCAAGGTCATTATACTGGATGAGCCCACCTCTTCCCTTGATATTCATCATCAGCTGGAGATATTGGATTTATTGAAGGAGCTGAACGAAGAGACAGGGGTTACCATCATTATGGTGCTGCATGACATTAATTTAGCCGCCAGATACAGTCAGGAGGTAGTTCTGCTTCATTTAGGCAATCTCATAACCATAGGAGCCACTGAAGAGGTCATTACGGTTGAAAATCTACAAAGGGCCTATGATATCGAAATGATCGTTGAAAGAAACAGCTATACCGGCTGCTTAAATATGATACCATTGTCCCTTCGAAGGGATTCGATAAAAAGGAGGCATAATAATGAAGAAGGCTAGGTCAATAATGCTGCAGGGAACTGCTTCATCGGTGGGAAAGAGTCTGCTAACAGCAGCTTTATGCAGGATATTGCATCAGGAGGGCTACAAGGTAAGTCCCTTTAAGTCACAAAATATGGCCCTCAACTCCTATATTACCGAGGAGGGACTGGAAATGGGCAGGGCACAGGTATTTCAGGCGGAGGCAGCAGGCGTTAAGCCCTCTGTTATTATGAACCCCATATTATTAAAGCCTACAGCCGATGCCCATGCTCAGGTAATTATAAAGGGTAAGGTTTATGACAATATGACTGCCATGCAATATCAGGAATTTAAGCCGGGTCTGAGGACTATGCTGAAGGAGATTTATGAGGAGTTGAGCAGCAGCTGTGATGTGGTGGTTATAGAGGGAGCCGGCAGCCCTGCAGAGATAAATCTGAAGGAAAATGACATTGTCAATATGGGGATGGCAGAAATAGCTGATGCTCCTGTTATTTTGATAGGTGATATCGATAGAGGTGGTGTTTTTGCTTCGTTGTATGGTACAATAATGCTTTTAACGGAAGAGGAAAGGGCAAGAGTCAAGGGGATTATCATCAATAAATTCAGGGGCGATATAAAAATATTGGAGCCGGGCTTAAGGATGCTGGAGGAGCTGACGGGGAAGCCGGTGCTTGGGGTAATACCCTATGGGGATTTTTGCATAGAGGATGAGGATAGTGTCAGCGAGCGTTTGAAGCGAAGGGCGGCAGGAGCGGGAAGCGTAAGAATCGATATCATATGTCTGCCCCATATATCAAATTACACGGATTTTCATGTTTTTGAGCTTTTCCCTGAGGCCTCAATAAGATATGTCAGCCATTTAGACAGCTTCGACAGACCGGATGTCGTCATTATCCCCGGTACAAAAAACACGATAGAGGATTTAAAATACCTTCGAGAAACCGGACTAGAAAAGGGGATTATCGAGGCCCACAAGCAGGGTACGGTGGTATTTGGTATTTGCGGCGGCTTTCAGATGCTGGGGCATAAAATTTCCGATCCCTTGGGGGTGGAAAGCAGACTCAGCAGTATTAGGGGCTTAGGACTGTTGGATATGGAAACCATTTTTGAGGGTGAAAAGATTACAACTCAGGTTGAGGGCAAGGTAGCGGCCTCCGCCTCCAGTATATTTCAATCACAGGAGGCGATTAAGGTCAGGGGCTATGAAATACATATGGGCAGGACAATTTTAGGTGAAAATACCAAGCCCTTTATAGAAATCAATAGTAAGCTGGGGAAGGCGACGACGGTTTTGGACGGAGCAGTTGACGAAAAGCATCAGGTCTTTGGCACCTACATCCATGGCATTTTTGATGATATCGGCTTTACCAGATGCTTTTTAGATTATTTTATGGCTAAGAAGGGCTATGGTATGGGAGAAAAAACCTTAACCCTAGAGGCATTTAAGGAAACACAGTACAATAAGCTGGCGGAAGTAGTAAGGGCAAATCTCGATATGGAGGCGGTTTTAAGAATTATGGGGGTGTCAGAATGACAATCATAATTACAGGATATATACTGGACTTGATTTTTGGCGATCCTCAGGGTTATCCCCATCCCGTCCGATATATAGGGGCCTTAATAAGCCTGATGGAGAGGAAATTATATAAGGAAAACAATAGAATACACCAATTGGCAGCTGGTGTATTTTTAGTGCTGCTGGTGTTGGCAGCCTCCTATACGATAACGCGATATAGCATTCAGCTGGCCTATTATTTAAGTCCAACATTGGGCTTTATCATATCAGCTATCCTGGCCTATACGGTTTTGGCCACAAGATGTCTGGACACTGAGTCCAGAAGGGTGTATAAGCGGCTGGTAGATAACGATTTGCAGGGGGCTAGAAAAGCCCTATCCTATATCGTGAGCCGTGATACAGCTGAGCTTACGGAGGCTGAGGTTGTGCGGGCTGCGGTGGAGACTGTGGGAGAAAACATTTCCGATGGCATTATTGCACCCTTATTTTTTCTATTCATTGGTGGTGTACCGGCGGCTATGGCCTATAAGGCTATCAATACAATGGACTCTATGGTGGGTTACAGAAACGACAGATATGAATATTTTGGCAAGGCAGCTGCCTATCTGGATGATGTGGTCAATTTTATTCCAGCAAGAATATCTGTGATATTCATTGGTTTGGCTTCAGGCTTTGTGGGTAAAAAAAGCTTGAATGCCTTTAGGATAGCCCTGCGGGACGGCAGAAATCACAAAAGCCCAAACTCAGGCTACCCCGAGGCGGCAGTGGCGGGTGCATTGGACATACAGCTGGGGGGTACAAATAAATACTTTGGCAAGGATGTTCATAAGCCCACCATAGGTGATGCGACGATGGCCCTGGAGAAAAAACATATCATAGATGTCATAAAATTGATGTATGCAGCCTCTTTAACAGGTATAATAATATTTAGTATCATAAGCTATACTGCGGGGGTGCTATAATGGGACATGGCGGTAATATCTATGAAATAGAAGAAAAGTATAACATACCACAAAATGAACTAATAGACTATAGTGCCAATATCAACCCTCTTGGTGTGCCATTAGCCCTGAAGCAGCATATCATAAAAAATATCGATACACTGATTAACTATCCAGACCCCGACTATAGGGAGCTTAAGACCGCCATAGCGAAGTTTCACCAGCTGCAAATAGAGGATATCCTCCTTGGAAATGGAGCAGCAGAGGTATTACATGCCTTCATCAGAACCCTTAAGCCCCAAAACGCATTAATCCTGCAGCCCAGCTTCAGTGAATATGAAAGGGCTTTAGAGCTGGTGGGAACAGAGGTGATGGAAGTTTATCTGAAGGAAGAAAATGAATTTGAGGTGGATGTTGAGGCAGTGATGCGGCAGGCTGAAAAGGGTGTGGATTTAATCATATTGTGCAATCCTAACAATCCCACCGGCAGGCTTATACCAAGGCCCCAAATGATAGAGCTATTGGATTTTTGTGAAAAAAGGGGCATCTTCTTGATGGTGGATGAGGCCTTTATGGATTTTGCCGATGAGGAAAACCGCCTTACATTATTACAGGATTATCGAAACTACCAGAGACTTTTTGTCGTGAGGGCCTTTACAAAATTTTTTGGTGTACCGGGGCTTAGGCTGGGCTTTGGAGTCACCGGCAACAAAGAAGTGATACAGGCGCTGAAAAGGGGCAGCCTGCCGTGGCATATAAATTCCTTCGCAGCTGGCTTCGGCATAGTGTTAAAGGAGAGCAACGGCTATATAAGCGATACATATGAATGGTTAAGGCAGGAAAAAGAAATCTTCCTTCAAACACTGCAGCAATTGAAGAGCTTAAAGGTATTTAAGCCCGATGGAAATTTTATATTGATAAAGCTTACGACAGATGGAATCAATACGACAGACTTAAAAGAAAAAATGCTGGAGCATAAAATACTCATAAGAGAATGTAAGAGCTTTAAAGGTCTGGATGAAAGATTTTTTAGAGTTGCTATAAAGGATGGAGCTACCAATAGGTATTTTATCGAGGCCTTGAAAAAATCATTGGGAGAGTGGGAATAACAGAACGTCAAAAAACCCCTATCTTCTAATAGCTACTGAACAAGGTAGTCGTAACCTTGGTAATAAGCTTTGATTCAAAGGGCTTTTAAAGGGTATTAAGATTTAAATTAGTTGACTTTATCTGCATTGGGGACAGACACCATAGAAGCTTAATTGCTGCTTGGATATTTTATAATTGGTGGCAGTCTCCACCGTTTCAGTAAGGTCTTTAAAATAATCGACGTTTAAATCCTCTACCTTATGACAAATACTACAGATTAAATGGGGATGTGAATAGGCCTTGCAGTCGTATCTAAAGCTGTTTTCACCGATATTGATCACCTGAATAAGACCTAATTGGTCGAATAGCTCTAGAGACTTGTAAATAGTAGCTAAGCTAATGGTGGGATAGGTTGGCTCCAGCTTTTTATAAATAGCCTCGGCATTGGGGTGGTCGTTGCTCTCCTTAAGAATATTATAGATCGCTATTCTTTGAGGGGTGATTTTACAATTGCTCTCCTTCAAAAATTTAATCAGATTTTCCATTTTTTCACCACCTAATAAATAAGTATTATTAAATAAAATTTCTTATATGTTAATTATATGATGATGTTAATAAATTGTCAAACGTGTTTTTACAGTATGGACAAAAATTAGGAGGAAAAATATGAATTATGATCTAATTGTATTGGATATGGATGGTACTTTACTCAATAGCAAAAGCATGGTTAGCGATGAAAATCGAAGAATTTTGGAACTAGCAGTTCAAAGAAATATTCAGGTGGCAATTGCTACGGGTAGAATATTCACTTCTGCCCGTAGCTATGCAGAGCTATTGGGGATATATACGCCGATAATCGCCTGCAATGGTGGACTGATAAGAAATTATTCCGACCTTGAAATTCTATATAAAAATCCTATAGCAAAGGCCGATTCCCTGGAGGTCATCAGAATATGCAATCAGCATAAGATCTATTTTCATATATATGATGTAGATCATTTATATGTTGAAGAGGATAAGCTTCCCTTTCTGGAGGAAATCTATTGGCGGGGAAGAAACCGCAGCGATGAGGAGGTTTCCATAGTTCAGGTAAAGGAAATGGAGAGCTGTGTGACTGATACAGATATTGAAGTACTGAAATTTGTTATTGTTGACCAGGATCCTGAAAAACTGAAGCTGCTGAGGCGAGATTTGGAGGAAATACCCACGGTGGATGTAGATAAATCATGGTTTAATAACTTAGAAGTAATGAATAAAGGGGTTTCTAAGGGCAAGGCTATTGCCAGACTGGCGGGGAAATTAAACATACCAAAGGAAAAAATCATTGCCTTCGGTGATAATTACAATGATATATCCATGAAGGAGGCTGTAGGTACCTTTGTGGCAATGGGGAATGCAGAGGAGCCAGTTAAGCAGAGGGCTGATTATATCACCACCACCAACGATGAAAATGGTGTAGCAGCAGGTATTAAGAAGCTGGTATTTAGGGAGGTTTAAAATGACAGTAGTTTCAGTTCATAGGGCCGACTGCTATGATTATCCTATGGTGAAGACGGCACTGGAGAAGAATATTAAGGACCTTGGGGGACTTGAAGGGTATATTGCTAAGGGAGAAAGGGTTCTGCTAAAGCTCAATCTCCTGATGAAAAAGCATCCCGACGACGCCGTCACCACCCACCCGGTTTTCGTAAAGGCTTTAGCCAGCCTGCTGCTGGAGCATGGCTGTGAGGTAATAATAGGAGACAGTCCAGGAGGACCCTTTAACCCGTCGGCTTTGAGGGGGATTTACAGAGCCTGTGGCATGGAGGCGCTTGAAAAGGAAATACCTGTTGTCCTTAACTATAATACCAACTCCTATGAAATTAAAAATGAAGAGGGCTTGATATTAAAGAAAATTACTGCTATAGAGGTGCTGAAGGAGGTAGACAAGGTTATTTCAGTGTCTAAGCTGAAGACCCATGGGATGATGCTGTTTACAGGAGCTGTTAAAAACATGTTTGGTACGGTTGCCGGCTTGGAGAAGGCGGAATATCATGTAAAAATGCCTAATTATAAAGATTTTTCCAATGCTTTAGTGGATATATGCCTTGCTGCCAATCCGGTGTTGTCCTTTATGGACGGCATAGTGGGAATGGAGGGAGCAGGGCCCAGTGGCGGAACGCCGAGAAAAATCGGTGTAACCATAGCCTCTGAGAGCCCCTATCATCTGGATTGTGTAGCTGCTTCAATCGTTGGCATCAATATCAAAAAGGTACCAACCATACAACGCTGCTTAGAAAGAGGAATTATCAAAAGCGACTTAACGGATATTAGCATTAAGGGAATTGATATAGATGAGATTAAAATAAAGGATTACCTTATACCGGAAATACGAAGCTTAGATTTGCTGGAGGGAAAGCTGCCAAAATTTATGAGAGAAATTTTTAATGATATGCTGCAGCCGAGCCCCATTTTTAATCACAGTATCTGTGTGGGCTGTGGTGATTGTGCCAAGAATTGTCCGCCACAGGTGATTACGATGGATAATAAAAGACCCATGGTGGCGTTGGAGGGCTGTATACGCTGCTTCTGCTGTCAGGAGCTTTGTCCGGTGAAGGCAGTGGAGATACACAGGCCGTGGTTGATGAGGCTGCTGGCAAAGCTATAGGAAATAAAAGACGAGAAGTTAAATGGTTTAATCACGCACTGAGCTCAGTTGATTTATGTATGATATATAAGTCGACTGAGCTTTGTCATAGCCTATCAATAGGATAATCCATAATGCAGACTATTATATGTTTATCGGCATATTTTTAAAGGGTTATGGGAAAACAATACTATATCAACTAGTATTGGAGGGTCTATATGCGAACCAGACGAGTAAAGGAGCCTATTGTAGGCATAGCAAGAAGTGGGGAGGAGCAAAGGTCCATTGTGGATGCGGTAAATCTGCTTCCCATCAATGAAATCGTTAAGGCAGGGGACACTGTTGTTATTACCCCCAATTGGGTAAAGGCCATGGCCCCCTACACTGCAACCGTGGTTGGTCCTGAAACCTTGAGGGAGCTAATACAGTATCTCAAGACAAAAAATCCAAAGGAGATTATTGTTGCGGTAGGCTCGGGTGGTGAAGAAACCAGAAGTGTATTTGAGGGCATTGGATACAATCAGGTAATACAGCAGGAAAAAGTGAGATTTGTCGATCTCAACTATGGACCCTATATCGATCTGCATCTGGAGCATCCAGTCGTGCCTATGACTAAAATAAACAGGCTATTTGAGGAGCTGGATGTGCTGATTAGCTTTACTCAGCTTAAATACCACGAGGAGGCCACCATCAGCGCCTCTATTAAAAATATAGCTCTAGGCTGGCCTCCGGCAGAGATTCATGGATTTCCAAAGAAAAAGCTGGGGATTCATCAGGACCTCCATGGCTTTATTACGGCTATGGCTAAAAAGACACCCATCGACCTTGCCATAATAAGCGTGGATAAGGCTATGATCGGTACAGGTCCCTCCGGTGGCAAGGCCGTCAGCACCCAGGGATTAGTAGTAGCCTCAACAGATCCTGTAGCTGCCGATGCTATAGGGGGACGGCTTTTAGGCTTCCTGCCCCAGGCTATTCAATATTTATATAGTCTGCATCTAGAAAAGCTAGGAGAGGCTGATCCAGCGAATATGGATATCAGAGGCCTGACATTAGAGGAGGCAGAGGGGATTTTCTCAATGGCTGCCTATGGTCAAGAGGTCATATTGGACAAGGGAAACCAAATAAAGGATTTTCATGGCACCCAGCCAAGTTAAAAAGAAGCCGTGCGTCTAATATTTCAGCATCTAACCTCAATCAACCCATTATATATAAAAATAGTTGACAGGAATTAAGCGAGACCACTGAAAAAGTATGCCTTTGAAGAAACTCCTTGAAGCCGTCATTCTGAGAGCAGAATCAAGAATTTATATCATTCAGAATGACAATATACTGGACTTTTTCAGTGGTTTCAAACCAATGCCTCAGTCAGCTTATAAAAATGTCGAAATCCTATATAAAAATAGCGAATATAAAAATTTGGTATTATTACAAAATAATACTTGCAAAATACAACTGTTTTAATATACAATTAATATGAGGTGAAAATAATGACACTGAAGGATGAAAAATACTTAAGACAGCTTATAAAAATACTAATCAGAAATCTTGGTATACTGGAAAAGAGTGAGTTTTCCTGCTGCGGTGCCACTTTGGGCCAATGCCATGCCATAGTTGAAATCGGCACAGCAGGGGAGATATCCTTAAACCAGCTGGCAGAGCTCCTTAATCTGGATAATAGCACCATGAGCAGAACCGTTAACAATTTGGTAAATCAGAGACTGGCGGAAAGAAAGTCTGACCCGGAGGATAGAAGATATCTTAAGATCAGGCTTACAGAAGAGGGAGAGAAAGTCTATAAAACAATAGAGGAAAGCATGAATAGCTACTTCTATGAGATTTTAGGTGCTATTCCGCAGGAAAAGCAGCCTCAGGTTATGGAGAGCCTTGAGCTGCTGGTGGCGGCCTTGAAAAAAATTAAATGCTGTAATTAGAAGGGAGAGGGATGGTATGAGTGTTAAAGAAAATGTAAAAAGCTACTATGGCGGAATTGCTAAAAAGGTCAGCGAGGGTCAGAGTGGCGGCTGCGGTTGTGGCGGAGGTTCCTGCTGTGACGGCATCAGCAGCAATATATATGATATTGAAAAGCTGAAAAGCTTGCCAAAGGAAGCGATTGTTGCCTCCCTTGGCTGTGGTGACCCCCTATTATTTGCGCAGCTTGAAGCAGGTGAGACGGTATTGGACCTTGGTAGCGGCGGAGGTATTGATGTACTGATGGCTGCAAAATATGTGGGAGAAGAGGGTAAGGTATATGGCTTGGATATGACGGATGAAATGCTGGTCCTTGCCAACAGCAATAAGGAAAAGATGGGAGCAACCAATGTGGAGTTCCTTAAGGGCTTCATAGAGGAGATACCCCTGGAGGACGAAGCTGTAGATGTTATCATGTCAAACTGTGTTATAAATCTTTCGGAGGATAAGGAAAGAGCCTTAGCCGAAGCCTATCGGGTTTTAAAGAGTGGCGGAAGATTAGCTATAGCCGATATTGTAGCCCTAAAGGAGGTTCCGGCAGACATTAGACGAAGTGCGGAGCTGTGGGCAGGCTGTATTGCAGGTACTATTCGTATCGATGAATACAAAAGTATATTGGAAAAGGTGGGCTTCAGCAAAATCGAAATTAATCCTGCCCATTTGTATTCAAAATCGGTAATTCAGCAGCTTGTAGAAGGCAAAAAAATGCTATTGGAGGATTTTTTTGACGAGAAAAGCTTGGATATTGTGGACGGTGCCTTTGCCGGAGCCTATATAAAAGCATATAAATAGGAGGAATCAATATGGAGCTAAGGTGTAGAGCAGCAGAGGCTAAGGATGTTGAGGCAATTACCAAAATCTATAATCAAGGGATATCGGATAGGGTTGCTACCCTGGAAACAAGACTTCGCAATGAAGATGAAATGCTGCAATGGCTGGAGGGGCGTTCACCTAGGCATAAGGTTATAGTAGTGGAGGATGATGCCTCAGGCGTTGTAGGCTGGGCCTCCTTGAATGTATTTAATGCCAGGTGCTGCTATGATGGCGTTGTTGACATTTCAGTATATGTAGAGAGGGAAATGAGGGGCAGGGGGATAGGTAAAAGACTATTAAGCCACCTGATAGCTGTAGCAGCGGAGGAGGGCTTCCACAAGTTGGTGCTTAGCACCTTTAGTTCCAATCAGCTGGGGCAGGGGCTATATACGGCTGTCGGCTTCAGAAGGGTAGGCACATATGAGAAGCAAGGCCTGTTGGATGGCAAATGGGTGGATATTACCATAATGGAGAAGCTATTAGTATAAGCAGCCGCAGTTGGCTGCTTTTTTATGTCAATCAAATTATGAATTTTATTTCTTTGACGTAGGGCTCCTTAAGAGTTTGTTCTTAGGAGATTCCCCTTATTTATAGTAGGAATAATAAATCCTGATACCACATAAGCTTCCTTTATATCCAATTATAGCCTATAAATACATTGAAATTTGAAGGCTCCACTATATTCATAGGGATTGTCTATAATTTAGCAAACCTCTATTTAAAATTACAATTATTGCCAAGGTCCTTGGTCAGCTATAATGATGATGAAACTTAAAACTATATAAAGGGGAGGTCAATAATGAAAAAGCTAGAGGGTAAGATGATAGCTACAGGCGGAATTATCGGAATTATTGCTGCATTATTAGTGAAGTTTGGAAACCCAGTCAATATGGGGGTTTGCGTTGCCTGCTTTTTCAGGGACATAGCCGGGGGCTTAGGGCTGCATAGGGCGCAGGTGGTACAGTATCTGAGGCCTGAAATCCCGGGCTTTATTTTAGGGTCCTTTGGAATGGCAAAGGCAAAGGGAGAATTTAAATCTAGAGGTGGTGCCACACCCCTCATAAGATTTATACTGGGATTTTTCCTGATGGTGGGGGCCTTAGTATTTCTAGGCTGTCCATTGAGAATGATACTGCGGCTGGCTAATGGGGATTTAAATGCTTTGGTAGGGCTAGTGGGCTACGCTGCCGGTATTGCAGTGGGCATCGAATTTCTAAAGAGAGGCTTTACTCTTGGAAAAAGCACAGCACAGCCAGCTGCCTCCGGCTACACCATGCCGGTGCTAGCACTGGGGATTTTAGGTCTTTTGATAGCAGCACCTGCTTTTGTATTCTTCAGTGAGAGCGGTCCGGGTGCCATGAAGGCACCTATGCTAATGTCTTTAGGTGCAGGGCTTTTGATTGGAGCCATGCTGCAAAGAACACGTTTGTGCACGGCAGGGGGCTTCAGAGACGCTATGCTGATTAAGGATTTTCATTATCTATGGGGGTTAATAGGTATATTTGTCTTTGCTCTGGCTGGCAATCTTGTTTTTAATTTTGAGGCCTTCAAATTAGGCTTTGCTGGTCAGCCGATTGCCCATACTGAGCATATATGGAATTTTCTAGGTATGGCTTTGGCAGGTGTTACAGCAGTGTTATTGGGGGGCTGCCCCTTAAGACAGACGATTCTGGCGGGTGAAGGTGACAGTGATGCAGCCGTTACAATTTTAGGACTTATAGCGGGTGCTGCCTTTGCTCACAACTTTGGTCTGGCAGCCAGTGCAAATGGCGTGCCGCTAAATGGAAAAATAGCCGTTATTATTGGCTTCATCGTAGTGCTTATTATAGGCGTAAGCGTAGTTCAACATGTCAACAGACAGTCTATAGCTACGAGATCTAAAAAAGAAGGGGGAGCTTCAGTTGGAATATAATTTAGTGGATGCAAGGGGAAGATCCTGTCCGGAGCCAGTTATTATGACTAAAAAGGCATTGGATACCCACTCCGGGAGAGAGCACAGGGTACTGGTGGATTCGATGGTGGCAGTGGAGAACATAAAACGCTATGCCATTAATCAGGGATATTCTGTTAAGGTAGAAGAGCAGGAGCAGGAATTTACACTACATATAAAGAAATAGGTGATGATTTTGATGGACTACTATTGTGTAATGACCTTTAACTCCACTTCCCATGCTTTGAATTTTGAAAAGCTCTTTAAGGGACGAGGAATAGCGGTAAGGCTTATGCCGGTGCCTAGGCAGGTCAGCTCCAGCTGCGGCACAGCAGCTGAACTGCCCTGTCAGCTACGTGAGGAAATACAGAAGCTATGCCACCAGCAGCATATTGAGTACGATGAGGTTCATATGATTCACCATAAGCAGCAAAAAAACTGGTTTGCAGATTGGATTAAAAAGTAATAGCATTTGGCATATGCCTGCATCAACCTGCGGCATATGCTTATCTTTTTGTCTTCTTGTAAAGGGCGCAGGATAATAGGCTATAGGATGAAATTACCAGCTTTAAAAGCCGGATAGTAAAATATTTCTTATGTAAACCCATCGACATTCCCTGTATAATTAATTGTAAGGCTTAAAGTCAGACAAGAAGGGGTTTGGAAAAATGCAGAAATTATCTTTGTCTAAGCTACTGGTTGTAATTGCTGTAGTTATTTCGATGGGATTCTCGGCAACATTATTTATATATGCTGATAAAATGGCATTAGAGAGTCTTAATATTATGGTGCTGGAGGATTTGGAACCTGTGAATGTGGGTGGAATTACATATTCAGACGTAGACATTACAGCTGAAGGGGATACACCTATTGAAGAGGATGAGGAAGCTATTGAAGAAGAAATTATAAAGCCAACCCTGCCGCCAATGGTAATAGATGAATCAGAGTCAAAGCCTGTCATAACACCACCGGTTACTGCTCCGGAAGAAGAGCCTGCGGTGCAGCTGCCTGAGGAGAATACACCAGAGGTACCTGAGGCACCGGCACCACCAGAAAATAATCCGGAGGCACCAATTGAGACGCCAACAACTGAAATACCTAATGAGCCTTCTAAGCCGGAGGTAGAGATACCAGATGCTAATCCAAATAACGGCTCGGCAGAATATGGTGTTGATTTAAACCAATATGTCCTTAATACTATCAAGACCTATACAATCGGCAACTATCCATATCTGCTAAATAATGATTATATGAACTACAATGGGGTTACCATGAATTTATATTATCAAAATAAGCTGCTGTTAAAGGCGCACCCCAGCGGCAGTAAAGCCAGCCATTGTGTTGGACTAACCTTTGAGATATTGCTTAGGGCTATGCAGGAGAGAAACAAGGCATTGGGAATCAGTGCTGATGATATCAACGGTATGAGCTATAAGAATATGTACGATATGGCCTTAATTTGGTTTGTCAGCAGCGGCAACAAGAAGACCAACAATATTCAGATTGCTGTAGAAAAATATGGCATAGGGCGAGGCATATACAACCTTAACGATGCTAAGGCCGGAGATTTTATAGATATTTCCAGAGAGAATAATACCGGACATACAGGCGTTTTTATAAACTGGGTAAAAGAGGGAGAACGCATAATAGGTGTTAAATACTGGTCTACTCAGGCGTCTACTAAGGGTATAGACTATAGAACCGAATACTTTAATGTGAAGGATGCGACGGGGAAAAAGTATGGTAGTGTAATGTATGACATGATATATGTTGCAAGGGTAGGTGCTGTGAAGGACTATAGGAGCATAAAATAGAAAAAATCGTCGGCTAATGGCGTTGGCCGATTGAGGCTGTCAACATTTTGTATGTTGATGGCCTTTTTTGATTAGTCATGTTATAATACAGATATGCATTTGGTATATAATGTAAAAAATATCGTGCTCACCATGACACTTATAAACACAAATTATATTTTCAAATATGACACACTGCTGTCTAATTTGACATGCTATAATGATGAAAAATTGAGTAGGAGGCGTTTTAAATGAGCAGGTACGACGAAGGAATACAGTTAATTGAAGAAAGATGCGGCAACGGAAAAGATAATATTATCTCTCTCTCAACTATTGCCATGGAATCCAATGCTGAAGGAAAGCCCCGTCCTTATGTCCGTGATGTGGACGCTTATTATGAAGACGGTGTGTTTTATGTTGTTACTTGGGCGAAATCAACTAAAATGCAGCAGATAGCTCAAAATAAAGAGGTTGCATTTGCGGTTTGCTTCGAGTGGTTTTCGGGAAATGGTATCGGTGAAAACCTCGGATGGGTTTTAGACCCGAAAAATGCTGAGCTAAGGACTAAGCTTCGTGAAGCATTTTCTAAATGGTATGATGGCGCAAACAATGAACAGGATGAAAACTGTATTATATTGGCAATACGCATCACAAGAGGCACGGTAATTAAAGACCACGGTGCTGTGCGTTACAATTTGGATTTTGTAAATAAGGTAGAGAGCGAGGAAGGAAAAATTAGATAAAAATCGCCGACATATGACGTCGGCGATTTTTCATTACACCAGCTTTATCTGATGGTAGGTCTTCTTGCCCTTTTTAATCATTAGGGTGCCATCCTTAAAGGAATCTTCCTTCAATGTCAAATTAGGGTCTTCAACCTTAACATCATCCAGGGTAATCCCGCCCTGCTGGATTAAACGGCGGCCTTCACCCCTGGAGGGGATTAGTTCAGCTTTGGTTAATAGTGTAAGAATATCCATGCCTTCAGCTAACTCAGCCCTCGGCACTTCAGTAGTGGGAATGGAGCCGGCAAGAGCACCATTCCCGAAAAGAGCCTTGGCCGCCTCTATAGCCTTGTCTGCCTCGACTTCACCATGCACCAGCTTAGTCACCTCGTAGGCCAATACCTCCTTGGCCTTGTTTATTTCCGAACCCTCTAGGGCGCCAAGTCTTCGGACCTCATCCATCGGAAGGAAGGTCAACAGTGACAGGCACTTTTCTACATCCTTGTCATCGACATTTCTCCAGTATTGGAAAAATTCGAAGGGAGAGGTTTTCTCTGGATTCAGCCATATGGCCCCGGATTCTGTTTTACCCATCTTTTTACCCTCACTGGTGGTCAATAATGTAAAGGTCATGCCGTAGGCAGCTTCTTGCTCGACCCTGCGGACTAAGTCTGCACCAGCGATGATGTTTGACCATTGGTCATCCCCGCCCAGCTGTAGCCTGCAGCCGTATCTTCTGTAAAGCTCTAAAAAGTCATAGGACTGCATGATCATGTAATTAAATTCTAAGAAGGAAAGTCCCTTTTCCATACGGCTTTTAAAGCATTCAGCCGTAAGCATTCTATTAACAGAAAAATGACGGCCAATTTCCCTCAGGAAGGGTACATAGGTCAGGTTTAAAAGCCAATTGGCATTGTTCTCTAAGATGGCCTTACCCTCGGAAAAGTCCAAAAATCGCTTGGTTTGGTCTATAAAACACATGCCATTATGCTGAATTTCCTCCTGTGTCAGCATCTTTCTCATATCGGTCTTGCCACTGGGGTCCCCCACCATAGCCGTGCCGCCACCTAAAAGAAAAATAGGTCGATGGCCTGCTCTTTGCAGATGGGCCATAGCCACCACCTGTAGAAAATGACCGACATGAAGACTATCGGCAGTTGGGTCAAAGCCTATATAAAAGGTTACAGGACCCTTGCCTAAAAGCTCTCTTACTTCCTCCTCATGGGTAGCCTGTTGAATAAAGCCACGCTCCTTCAATACATCAAAAACATTTCGCATAATTTTACCTCCTTCATATAAAAAAGGGCCTTCTCGTCTTGTAAAGGACGAGAAAACCCGTGGTACCACCTTAATTTACGCCTAAGCGCCTCAAACCACGATAACGGGTGGGGCCGTCAAGGATGACTTGAAGCTCCGGAGCTGTAATTTGCACCTATACGTGCTGTAGATTTTTCACCAGGCAATCTACTCTCTAGATTTGTAACCGCAAGGACTATGGACTCCATCAACGCTGATTTTTATTGTTTAGGCTATAATAACATAGCTATGTTCTAAAGGCAAGCGATAATTTGCATTTTATTGGAGTACAGTAGATTGACAGATTGTCTACAGGTCAAAAATCTCAGTCATTCATCCAATAAATAAGTTCATTTTTCACTATCCACTATTCATTATTCACTAAGTCTTTAATCCTGTACTATTTCCACTGCACCGGATTGCTCCATAATCTCCCTTATTCTGTTTGTGTTGTGCTTAGAGGTCTCAACTGCCACTATAATGCCCTCCTTGCCCCTTAAACCCTTTATGCCCTCGGCGAAGGTCCCCAGCTCTCCAAGGCCCTCCCTCTCGCTTTTAATAAATATCATATTCTCAGCTGCTGCGTCTACGGAATGATATTCCTGTTCTTTAGCCAAGCTGCTGACAATCATGTCCCTACGGTCTAAGCCGATATTTCTTAAGCTATCAATTAATCCGCTTGCCTGTCTTTGGTCTGGAAATCTGGCTATTAATCTCATAAAAGCACCTCCATGTATGGTTAACCTTGAAATCTGTACTTATTATTTCAAAATTCCTCGCAAATAATTCTTATTTTTTTTGCCTCTATTCTTTGTTAGTACCTCGACCACCTTAATTCTTAGTTTAGCAACGGTAAAATTTCTTCAGGACTGCGTTGTCGTCAGTCGCAATATAGCCCGATATTACTTCCTCCTCCGCCTTGCTCTATGAAAATTTTCCTCAGGCCTTATCCCAACTTTTAAATGATGCAAGGCACTAGATGTAAATTGACTGAATTTTGTAAATTATTCTAAGTAATTTTATTCAAGCAGAATGAATATATTGTACAAGTATCATATCCTGTACCCCAAATAATATTTAAGTTTGTTGATGGAGGCTTAAGCTAAAGGAGGGATTGCAATTGAAGGCTGTCAAAAGGATAAATGAAATAACTGACCTAATGAAGGAAAGACGCATGGATATACTTATCATCGGCACCAGCTCTGATCTAGAGTATCTTACCGGATTAAGCTCTATGGTATGCGAGCGTTTTAAGGCTCTTTTTATAACCAAGGATAAAGGCTACTTTTTTATCTGTCCTCAATTATATTATGAGGAAACCAGACAAGTGCTGGGGGAGGATGCCACTATTTTTGTATGGCAGGATTCCGAAGGCTTTCTTAAGGCCATAGAGGAGGCAGGCAAGGACTATTTTTTTCTCGAGGGGACAACCATAGGTATCAATGATGCCATTAGAGGCATTGATATGCTGGCTATAAAGGCAAAGGTGGCGGTAAGCTTTGTAGACGGCAGCAGCCTGATGGAGGAAATAAGACAGATTAAGGACCCAGAAGAAGCAGCCTTATTGAAAAAATCCTCTGAAATAGCTGATGAGGTGGCTCGTGAAATTATGACCTACATTAAGCCCGGCCTTACTGAGGGGGATATAGCAAGGAGAATAAAGGCGCTGTTTCTTGAAAAGGGAGCAGAAGATATTGCCTTCGAGCCCATTGTCGCTTCAGGACCCAATAGCTCGATGCCCCATTACAATGGCTACAGCAGAAGGATACAGCAGCAGGATATCATCGTATTGGATTTTGGTGGTCGATATCAGGGCTATTGCTCCGATATGTCTCGGACGGTATTTATAGGAGAGCCTACGGATAAGCAAAGAAGTGTGTATGAAATTGTGCTTAGGGCCAATTTAGCGGCTGAAGAGCTGGTGAAAGAGGGAATAAAAGCTTCGGAGGTTGATAAGAGGGCAAGAGATATTATCAAGGAGGCCGGCTATGGAGAACATTTCTTGAATAGGACTGGACATGGCATTGGCACAGCAATACATGAAGCACCCTATATCAAGGAAAATAACGATACTTTACTGCAAGAGGGAATGGCCTTTAGTGTAGAGCCCGGTATTTATATCGCTGGAGAGTTTGGCATTAGAATTGAGGACATCGTACTGGTGGAAAACGGGAAGGGCAGTATATTGAATCAATACGCTAAGGAAATGCAGTGTATAAGCGCCAATATCTGAAAATTTCATGGCGCTTTAAGCCAAGCGATAGCTTTGGTGAGGGCCAAACAAACACAAGGGTTTAATACAGCAAATTCATGTTTAAAGGGGGGATATTATAGATTTCAATATGCGGTTGATTCATATTAACAAATTAAGAGGGGGGTTATCAGTGAAACGAATTTTAGCTTTATTATTAATGGTGGTATTGTTGGTGGGCTTAACAGCCTGTGGTTCAAATGAGGTGGTTCAAGAGCCTGCTGACAATGGGGACAACTGGAAAATAGGTATTATGACAACCACAGTTGTTCAGAATGAGGAGGAGTACAGGGCAGCACAGAATGTCATTGCTAAATTTGGTGCCGACAGAGTTGTTCACATGACTTTTCCGGATAAATTTATGGACGAACAGGAGACTACAATTGCCAACATGGTAAGTATGGCCTCTGATCCGGATGTAAAGGCATTGCTGATAGTTCAAGCAGTTCCTGGAACAGCAGCTGCATTGGATAAGGTCAGAGAGATTAGAGATGATTTATTAATTATAGCCGGTGTGCCCGGCGAGGATCCTTCAGTAATTGCTTCAAAGGCGGATATTATATTCCAGCCGGATGAGCTGAAAATGGGCTATACAATTCCTGCCCAGGCGCTTGCTCAAGGGGCAAAGACCTTTGTACATTACACCTTCCCTAGACACATGTCCTATCCTTTGTTATCTATCAGAAGAGACATATTTAAGGCAGAATGCGAAAGGCTGGGTATTGAGTTCGTAGATGCAACGGCACCGGACCCAACCGGTGATGCAGGGGTTTCAGGGGCACAGCAGTTTATTCTTGAGGATGTGCCTAGAATGGTGGCTAAGTATGGTGAGGACACCGCCTTCTTCAGCACCAACTGTTCAATGCAGGTGCCACTGATTAAGTCCGTCGTGGATTTAGGCGCCATTTATCCGCAGCCCTGCTGCCCTTCGCCCTATCACGGCTTCCCGTCAGCTCTGGGAATTGAAATTCCAGAGAGTAAAAAGGGAGATATCAACTATATTATAGACGAGATAACTAAAATAATGGCTGAAAAGGGGATGACGGGAAGGACCTCAACCTGGCCTGCACCGGTTGCCATGATGTTTGTAGAGGGTGGCGCAGAGTACATTAAGGATTGGATAGAAGGAAATACAAACGGAAAAATTGATGAAGCAAAGATCAAAGAGGCCTTCAAGGGGTATACCGGTGTAGATATCGAAATGGAGATACTTGAAGAGGCAGGCGTAAAATATGATAACTATTTTGTTGTCCTAATGGATTTCCTAACCTTCTAGAGAACAATATGCTTTAGTAAGGAAAAATTGGCGATCATGTGTTAGTCAATAGTTTCGGGTAAGATTATTTCTTCGGGTAATCTTACCCTTTAATTGAAATCAGAAGGTGGTGGGCGGAATGAAAAAGGAGGCTGTTCTTCAAATGAAGAACATAGAAAAGGCGTATTACGGTAATAAGGTATTGAAAAATATCAGCCTTTCAGTTAAGGCCGGAGAAATACATGCATTGCTGGGGGAAAATGGTGCAGGAAAATCTACTCTTATGAATATACTTTTTGGTATGCCGGTTATTCACTCTACCGGGGGCTTCAGCGGAGAAGTCAGATTAAATGACGAAATCGTAGAAATCAAATCCCCCTTTGATGCCATGAAGCTGGGGATCGGAATGGTGCATCAGGAGTTTATGCTGATACCTGACTTCACCATAACTGAGAATATTAAAGTCAATAGAGAAACGACCACACCTAATTTTATCAGCAGAACATTTAAGAGTAAAAGATTAGAAACCCTAGATCATAGAGCTATGGATAGTGATGCAAGAAAGGCACTGGATACCTTAGGTATGGGGATTGATGAATGGACAAAGGTGGCAGGTTTGCCTATCGGTTATATGCAATTTATTGAAATCGCCAGAGAAATAGACAAGTCTGGCATAAAGCTACTGGTATTCGACGAGCCAACCGCAGTTCTGACAGAGGGGGAGGCAGATAATCTAATTGCAGCAATCAAGGGTTTGGCAGCTAAGGGCATAGGGATTCTCTTTATCACCCATAGGCTGGAGGAGGTTTTACAGGCGGCAGACAATATTACGATTCTCAGGGACGGCGAGCTGGTGGCCACCAGGAAAAAGAAAGAAACCAGTGTCATAGAGCTGGCGGAGCTTATGGTGGGGAGAAAAATTCAAATTTTAAATAAATCTGGGGCGAATAACGGAGGAACTGACCAGAGAGAGAAGGCAATTGAAATTAAGAATTTGGAAGTAAAAATGCCCGGTGAAGCGGTCAAGGGAATTGACTTAGATGTATACAAGGGAGAAATTCTGGGCATTGGTGGTCTGGCAGGTCAGGGTAAAATTGGGATTGCAAATGGCATTATGGGGCTTTATGAAAGCACCGGGGAGGTTCTGATTAATGGACAAAACTTGGTGCTTAACGATACTAAAGGGAGCTTAAGGGCAGGCATTGCCTTTGTCTCTGAGGATAGAAGGGGTGTGGGGCTTCTGTTGGATGCCAGTATAGAATACAATATTGCCGTTACAACCCTTCAGGTAAAGAATAAATTTCTGAAGCGCTATGGCTTCTTTAAACAAATTGATGGGAGAGGCGTACGACAGCATGCCCAACAGCTGATAAAGGACCTGGACATCAGATGCAGCGGCTCACAGCAGCTAACAAGGCAATTAAGCGGCGGAAACCAGCAGAAGGTTTGTATTGCCAGGGCATTAACTCTGGAGCCCAATGTCCTATTGGTTTCTGAGCCCACCAGAGGGATTGATATAGGCGCTAAAAAGCTGGTTTTGGATCTATTGCTAAAGCTGAATAAAGAGCTGGGTATGACCATCATCATGACCTCAAGTGAATTAGTAGAGCTTAGGTCCATATGCGATAGAATTGTGATTATATCAGATGGCGGGATTGAGGGCATACTGCCGCCTGAAGCTGAGGATCGGGAATTTGGTTTGATGATGGCAGGAGAATATAAGAAATTGTTAGGCAAGGAGGGTATGTAATATGGCAGATACCGTTAGGACTTATACCAGAAAAATTGGGCTTCCTCGTCTGATTATATCAGCTCTTTTTATCGCAGTCTGCATTGCTGCCGTTATAATGAAGCAGGATTTTAGATTGTTGGTTTCCGATGTACTGAGAAGGTTTGGTATGTTTGGCATTTTGGCCTTGGCGATGATACCTGCCATACAATCCGGTACAGGTCCGAATTTTGCGTTGCCTATAGGGGTTATTTGCGGTTTGCTGGGGGGACTTATCGCTATAGAGCTTAAATTAACCTCAGCGATCCTTGGCTACGGCTTTATTCCTGCGATTTTGATATCATTACCCTTTGCCATTCTGGCCGGTTATATTTATGGTAGGCTGCTAAATAAAATCAAGGGCTCAGAGATGCTGGTGGCAACCTATACCGGCTTCTCAATCGTGTCCTTTATGCAAATAGGCTGGGTTATGCTGCCCTTCAAGCATCCGGAGATGATATGGCCCATCGGGAAGGGCTTAAGGGTAACAATCGCTTTGGATTCAACCTATGGCAAGGTTCTGAATAATTTATGGGCCTTCAAAATAAAAGGGGCCAATATTCCCACCGGCTTGCTTTTGTTTTTCTTCGGCTCCTGTTTTCTGCTATGGGTTTTTTCAAGAAGTAAAACGGGAATCGCATTGAATATATCCGGTGATAACCCTAAATTTGCAGCTGCCTCCGGTATTGATGTAGACAAAAATAGAATACTTGGCATGGTTTTATCAACTGTTATAGCTGCTGTGGGAATTATTGTTTATTCTCAGAGCTATGGTTATATTCAACTGTATATGGACCCTTTGTATATGGCATTTCCTGCTGTTGCAGCTGTTTTAATCGGGGGTGCCTCCACTAAAAAGGCAAAGATTTCCCATGCGATTATCGGTGTGTTTTTATTTCAGGGCATATTGGTGGTGGCTTTGCCGGTGGCCAATGATATGATTCCTGAGGGAAATTTATCAGAGGTGCTGAGGATGATTGTTCAAAATGCCATCATTTTATACGCACTCACTAAAGTTGGGGGTGGGGATTAATGCTTAACAACATTAAACAGGAAGTAAAGAAATATTATAGCCCTTCGACGATAAAGCGATTCATGGTGGATAGCAGTGTGCCTTTGTTATTTATTGTAGTGTGCTTGCTAGGGGTATATTATTCAAAGCTTCCGGCAGTATTTATTGTAGATACCCTTCTGGAGCGGATTACCCGTAATTTATTCCTGGTGTTGGCCTTGATCATACCTGTAATAGCAGGGCTGGGCTTGAATTTCGGCATCGTAATAGGTGCCATGGCGGGACAGTTTGCTATACTGATGGTTAAGCATTTCGGTATTGGGGGCTTCCCTGGCTTTATGCTATGTATTGCGATATCGACACCAATAGCGATGCTGTTTGGCCTTATGACCGCAAGGCTAATGAATAAGACCAAGGGACAGGAAATGATATCCAGTATGATTGCGGGCTTTTTCGCTAACGGCGTATATCAGTTTATTTTATTGTTTTTGGTGGGGACCTTAATACCGATTAAGAATGACATATTGGTGCTGGCTAATGGTGTGGGGGTACGTAATACCATCGATTTATCAAGAAACGGCAATTTAACCTATTCGCTGGATAATCTCTTAAAGCTGCCACTCTTCCAGGTATTGGCAGCAGCCGCTGTTATAGCCTTGCTTGCTATGGTGGCTGATTATCATATTAAGAAGCGAGGTAAAAAAGCCTCAAGCATAATTCAATACGGATTTAAAGCCTTGGTTTGTCTGGCTGTATTGGTCACCAGTATAGCTGTCCTTACCTCTAAATCACCGGTACGAAATGTGAAGCTGCCTATAGTCACCACTATGGTCATAGCAGGTCTATGCATATTCAATTCGATTATATTGAAAACAAAGCTGGGGCAGGATTTAAGGACCGTCGGTCAGGATATGCACATAGCAAAGATTTCAGGAATCAATGTTGACCGGACGAGGGAAATAGCCATAATTATATCGACAATCTTCGCAGCTTGGGGACAAATCATATTTATGCAAAATATAGGAACCCTGGCAACCTATGGCAGCCACGTACAAATAGCCACCTTTTCTATTGCTGCAATCCTGCTGGGGGGGGCATCTGTATCCAGGGCAACAAATGGTCAGGCGATTCTGGGGGTAATACTCTTTCATACACTATTTATCGTTTCGCCAAAGGCCGGCAACAATATATTCGGAGAGGCTCAAATAGGGGAATTTTTCAGGGCCTTTGTCGCCTATGGCGTCATCGGAGTAGCTTTGGGACTCCATGCATGGCGAAAAACTATGGGGGGGAGGAAAAAGAAAACCACTGTAGTTTCTGAGTAGTATAATAAGCGAGCTATCAGTTTAAACCCTGATAGCTTTTTACGTGGCGAAGCCACTTTTGTTCTATCATAGGAAAGTTCTTTTATTTCCCTATGATATGGGGGGTTGTTAAGGGGGGCATCACCCCTTATTAAAACAAGGAGAGTACAGCGAAGCGTCCTAGAGAACGCATGGGTTCTCTGGAAAACAAACGTGGCGAAGCCACTTTTGTTCTCACCCATATCTACCAAAAACTCTTGACATTAAAACTAATGGTTGCTTAAATTTAATTAAGTGAGGATTATTGGAAGGAGCTGCACCTATGGACAAGAAGCACTGGATTGGCATAGATTTTGGTGGAACAAATATAAGAATAGGCCTCTTTGACGAAATGGGGGGTCTTGTTAAGGAGCATAGGCTGCCAACCGAAGCAGATAAGGGGAAGGACTATATCATAGAGAATTTAAAGCGTAATATAGAGAAAATAAAAGGAGATAGAGGGCTTGGCGGCATCGGTATAGGTATGCCTGGGCCCCTAAATCCATATGAGGGCTTGGTTTTAAAGCCAGTTAATCTCTCTGACTGGGATTCGGTTCCTCTGGCGGCCATAATATCAGAGCATTTTAAGGTGCCCTGCTTCATAGAAAATGATTGCAATGTCGCAGCTCTGGCGGAGGCTCTTGAGGGGTCAGGTAAGGGCTATCCCATTGTCTTTTACCTGACGGTAAGTACGGGAGTTGGAGGGGGTCTCTGCATAAATGGAGAAATCATTTCAGGCGCCTTTGGCAATGCAGGAGAAATCGGGAATATCATAGTCACCGACAGACCGATTCTGCATAGCTATTTGAATCCGGGCTCTCTTGAAGGGATGGCCAGCGGCACCTGCATTTTAAAGAGGGCCGTCAAAGCTGGGCTTCCAGTTCAGAATACCCACCAGGTTTTTAATATGGCGGCAGAGGGTAATCCTGTAGCTGAAGAAATCGTTGATTCAGCAATGGAGGCTTTGGCAAAGGGTATGGCTGCTATTGCTCATGTTATAGAACCCCATGTATTTGTTCTTGGAGGTGGAGTTGCTGCCTCAGTACCGGGCTTTGTGGAAGATCTTAAAGTCAGATTTGAGAAATATATATACCCCATAATGAGGGGAAAGCTGAAGGTTGTACCCTGCAGTCTGGAGGAGCCTGGAATGCTGGGGGCTATGTATTTAGGTAAAAGAAGAGTCTCAGGAAGAGCGGAATAGGTTTCAGTAGCACCGGTCATATTATCGGTATTTTGGATAGCGTATTGATGTTGCCTTTATTCTCGGGGTATGCTACAATGCTAAATATAGAATTTTCTATATATTAAGTTAATACAAAAAGACTCCGAACCTCACCTCCTAAGGCTATTGCTATGGGGGCAGGTCGATAGGTTTGTTTGGAAACGGGCAAGCCTCCCTTTTGGAAAGGAGCAGCTTATATACCGTATGGTTATAATTGTGCTGCCGTTTTCTATAAGAAAGCGGCTTTTTTGATTATGCATAAAATATAAGCTCCTACCCAAGGGTAGGAGTTTTTTTTGTAATCACTGAGGGGAGCGAAGAAAATGATAATGCACTTTAGAAATGAAGCGTTTACTGATTTTGGCAAGGCTGATAATTCTAAGGAAATGGAGGAGGCAATTGCCTTGGTGCGAAACCAGCTTGGCAAGGATTACCCAGTGGTGGTGGATGGTGAAAGATATTATACTGATGCGAAGATTGTCTCTTTAAACCCAGCCAACCATGGTGAGAAAATAGGAACTGTTGCCAGTGGAGATATTGAACTGGCTGAGAAGGCAATAGCGGCGGCAGAGGAGGCCTTTAAGGGTTGGAGTAAAACTGCAGCAGCGGTGAGAGCTGACTATTTATTTAAGGCAGCTGCAATAATGAGAAGGAGAAAGCATGAGTTTTCTGCATGGCTTGTGGTTGAAGCAGGAAAAACCTGGTCGGAGGCCGATGCCGATACAGCTGAGGCTATAGATTTCCTTGAGTACTATGGAAGAAAAATGATAGAGCTGGATGCTGGTGTAACGGTTTCATCTTTAGAAGGTGAGAGGAACCAATGCTACTATATTCCTTTAGGCATCGGCTTGGTAATAGCTCCTTGGAATTTTCCCCTTGCTATATTGACGGGTATGGCTGCGGCAGCTATAGCTACAGGAAATACGGTTATTATGAAGCCTGCCAGCACAACCCCAATAATAGCTGCAAAGCTGATGGATTTATGGGAGGAAACTCAACTTCCGAAGGGGGTAGTTAATTATTTGCCCTGCTCAGGAACAACTGTGGCGGAGCATCTGGTATGCCATTCAAAAATCAGATTTATTAATTTTACGGGTTCAAAGGAAGTAGGACTAAGAATCAACAAGCTAGCTGCCGATGTCAAGAATGGTCAAAGGTGGATAAAGCGAGTGGTGGCTGAAATGGGTGGGAAGGACGCAATAGTAGTTGACAAGTCTGCTGATTTAGAGGATGCTGCTGCAGGAATAGTTGCTTCAGCCTTCGGCTTCCAGGGTCAGAAATGCTCAGCCTGCTCAAGAGCCATCATTCACGAGGCGGTATATGATGAATTAATAGAAAAAATTGTAGCAAAGACGAATGCTTTAAGAATAGGTGATCCAGCAAAGGCCGATACCAATATTGGGCCTGTAATTGATATTAAGGCCTTCGAGAGAATCCAAAAATATATTGAAATTGGAAAAATGGAGGGAGAGCTTATATGTGGTGGAGATAGCTACAGAGATAAAGGCTATTACGTTGCTCCTACCATAATTAAAAATGTAGATAAGGATGCAAGAATAGCTCAGGAGGAAATATTTGGACCGGTGCTGGCAGTAATAAAGGCGAGGAGCTTTGATGAGGCTTTGGATATAGCCAATGGGACTGAATATGGCTTGACGGGAGCTGTATATGCTAAAGATAGAGGCGTTTTAGAAAAAGCAAAGCAGGAATTCCATGTAGGAAATTTATATTTTAATAGGAAATGCACCGGAGCATTGGTTGGAGTAAACCCCTTCGGCGGCTTCAAT
This sequence comes from Clostridiaceae bacterium, assembly GCA_018432235.1. GTDB lineage: Bacteria > Bacillota > Clostridia > Peptostreptococcales > Natronincolaceae > M1-B18. The sequence goes on from JAHDLO010000031.1 coordinate 78,783, forward strand.
ATGTCAGGTACGGATTCTAAGGCAGGGGGGCCTGATTATCTGACGCTCTTTATGCAATTAAAATCCGTCAGTGAAAGGTATTAGCGTGAAAAATATGCTACGGAATAAACCACAGAAAAAAATAAAAATTAACTATTGCAAATATTTATACTTTGCAGTAAAATAGTATAAAGTTAATTTTAAATATTGTATTCAGTATTATGTATAAAAGTTATAGACGGCGGTATCGGCTTAAGGGCAAGGGCGTCCTTATAGAATAGCTTTACTGCTTAATGAAGAGTGGACTATTATGGTCTTGTGAGCAACGGCGTTCTCAAGTTTATTTGAGGACGCTTTTTTGTGCTTTCAATATAGAAAATACGCTATGAGGGGGAGAAGCAATGAATAATACCAAATTAGATTTAAGTGAAATCTTTGGATGTAATGTATTTAATGATGCGGCTATGAGGGAATATTTGCCTAAGGATACCTATAAGGCATTAAAAAGAACCATCGACAAGGGTGCGGAGCTGGACCCTGCTGTAGCAGAGGTTGTCGCAAATGCAATGAAAAACTGGGCCATCAATAAGGGGGCTACCCACTTTACCCACTGGTTTCAACCAATGACCGGATTTACTGCGGAAAAGCATGATGCCTTTATTTCTCCGACGGAAGACGGAAAGGTGATTATGGAATTTTCAGGTAAGGAGCTTATAAAAGGAGAGCCCGATGCATCCTCCTTTCCATCTGGTGGCATACGTGCAACCTTTGAAGCAAGGGGCTATACAGCTTGGGATTGCACATCACCTGCCTTTGTAAAGGAAGATACCTTATGTATTCCAACGGCTTTTTGTTCTTATACAGGAGAGGCTTTGGACAAAAAGACTCCACTGCTGCGCTCAATGGAGGCACTGTCAAAGCAGGCTATGAGGGTATTAAAATTATTCGGTAATAGCACCTCTGAAAAGGTAATAACAACAGTGGGGGCTGAGCAGGAATATTTCCTAATCGACAAGGAGTTTTTCAAAAAGCGTAAGGATTTAGTGTATACAGGAAGAACATTATTTGGGGCATTGCCGCCAAAGGGTCAAGAGCTGGAGGATCATTATTTTGGTAGTATAAAGGAAAGAATTGCAGCCTATATGAAGGAGGTTGAGGTGGAGCTCTGGAAGCTGGGGGTGACTGCTAAGACAAGACATAATGAGGTTGCGCCGGCGCAGCACGAAATGGCACCAATCTTTGCTTCAACAAACATTGCAACCGACCACAATCAATTGGTTATGGATACAATGAAAAAGGTAGCCAATAGACATGGTCTTGTATGCCTGCTGCACGAAAAGCCCTTTGCAGGGGTAAATGGTTCAGGTAAGCATAATAACTGGTCAATGGGTACTGACGATGGTATGAATTTACTGGAGCCGGGAACAACTCCCCATGAAAATGCACAATTTTTAGTGTTCCTAGCAGCAATTATTAAGGCTGTTGATGTTCATGCGGATTTATTGCGGGTTTCCGCTGCCAATACAGGAAACGACCACAGACTGGGGGCAAATGAAGCGCCTCCGGCAATAATATCTGTTTTCCTGGGGGATCAGCTTACAGATATATTGGAGCAAATTGTAAAGGGTCCGGCTACAAACTCCAAGCAGGGCGGTATGATGAAGATTGGTGTGACGACTTTACCGGCGCTGCCAAAGGATGCCACCGATCGAAACCGAACATCACCATTTGCCTTTACAGGAAATAAGTTTGAGTTTAGAATGGTGCCTTCATCAGCATCGATATCAGGACCAAACATTGTATTAAATTCTATCGTTGCAGATGTGTTATCTGAAATAGCAGATAGTCTGGAAAAGGCAGAGGATTTCAATGCATCTGTTCAGCTGTTGCTTCAGGATATCGTTAAGGCGCATGGCAGAATAGTATTCAACGGAAATGGCTACTCTCAGGAATGGGTTGAGGAGGCTACTAAAAGAGGTCTGCCCAATATTTCTTCAACAGTGGAGGCCATACCTGCCCTAGTAACAGAAAAGGCTGTAGCATTGTTTTCAAAGCATGGGGTTTTCAATGAAATTGAGTTACACTCCCGTTATGAAATCGTGCTGGAGGAGTATTCAAAGCAAATCAATATAGAAGCAAAAACCATGATAGAAATGGCAAAACGCCAAATACTGCCGTCAGGCATTAAATATGCTACCGAACTGGCGGCATCCATCAATACAATCAAGGCGGCGGCTGATGCAGATACATCAGTCCAGGCTGAGCTACTAACCGAGCTTTCCACCGCCTTGACCTCCTTCAAAGCTAAGCTGGCGGCTTTAGAGACAGTAAATAATGAGGCAGCGGAGGTTGAAGGGGCGTTAACGCAGGCTAGATTCTACAGAGAATCAGTATTCCCGGCAATGGGCGAATTAAGAGAGGTAGGAGATTATATCGAAACCATCGTAGATGAAGCCCTCTGGCCAATGCCAACCTATGGAGATTTATTGTTTCAGGTTTAAATAAAAATAAAAAAATAGCTGTGGTCATTAGGACTACAGCTATTTTTCTATATCATAGGAAAGTTCTTTTATTTCCCTATGATATGGGGGGTTGTTAAGGGGGGCATCACCCCTTATTAAAACAAGGAGAGGCGAGTAGTGTCACGAATAAGTGACACTATGCCACGAGCGGCGTCGAGTCAGTGAGGCGACCGAAGGCGAAGCGTCCTAGAGAAC
>JAHDLO010000023.1 GCA_018432235.1 Clostridiaceae bacterium
AATTTAAACTTCGCATATAAAAGCAGCTCTATGATCTTTGAAAATTCAACATTTGACAATAAGATAAATTGACTCTATGCACACAAAGCGAGCCTTTCCTTCAGCCCTTTAGGCAGGGTTGTTAAAAATGCATTCATAAGTTCCTCTATTTGATCTACCGATAAAGACAATTTATCCGAAAATGTGTTGATAAACACCTGCATCAGCATCTGAAATGCTTGAATCCATGTGACATCAGCAAGTTCATCAGTAAGAAGATAAAAGATTTCACCCAAGGTACGATTATCCAAGGTCTGTCTGTTTTCAATAGCTAGCATCATGTATCTTGTAAAAACAACTGCTGCATGAGCAGTCATTGCATCATAGGATAGGGAATTGCACTCTTTACCAAGCTTGAGGTATGACTTGCAAACCTTGAAGAAAACTTCAATGTCCCAGCGTTTTCCATAGATTCTGATGACTTCTTCTTCTGTGATTGACATATCAGTCGTAATAAGTGCCAGATAGTCTTTCTTCTTATTCTTGTTTCGGACATAGATTATTCTAGCTGGTATTGTTTTATCATCTTTAACAACAGCGACTTCAACGGATAGAAGGTATTTGGAACGCCCTCTGCGTTTTCTGTTTTGTTTATAGATCTCAGTGATTGGCTGCATTTTCCCATCATAGAGAAAGTGCATTTTAGGGGTTTTCTTCACCATAGCAATGACATCAAGCGCTCTTTTCTTGATTTGAATAATCGAAGCCGGGAAACAAAACCAGGTGTCAAATAGCACATATGATGCTGGCAAGCCCGCTGACTTTGCCTGATCTATCAAGTCAAGCATGACAGAAGTAGCTTTAGTTTGGGCTAGACATCTTCTGGAGTAACCGGCAGATCTTTTATCAAGAGGTTTAGCATCTACAATTCTGTTTTTTATATTCTCTGAGGACAAGAGACAGCCATTAACGGGAAGGAAAGTATTGCCATCAGACCAGCCGAGAGTTAAAAGGCGGAAACCCAATTTATATGATTTCTTGGCATGGTCATACATTTTGGACAGCAGCTCCACCTTCTTAGAATTGTTTCGTTCAAACATAGTATCATCAAGGATCAGCACATTTACTCTTTCATCATTAGTGAGTTTTTCTATGGTTGTTGAGACAATCCTTGCAGAAAGTAGGGAAGTAAACCTAATCCAATTAATAGAGATAGAGTTTAAGAATCTGTAGATAGTATCCTTTGCAAAGCTCTCAGAATGTTTTCCTGTTAACATGCTCATATACATGCTTCGATTAAGGAAAATCAGCTTAAAAATATACTGGAACAGTGCTACAGCAGGTACACCCTTCTGTTTGCGTGCATTTGAGCTTTTCAAAACAGCTGCTACTTTATAGCTCTTGAAGAAATTTATTATGGATGAATTCACATCCTTATCACCGACGTAATTTTGTGTTATACTTTTCATAGCATGAGCCTCCGTTTGGTTGATTTGTTTTGTGGTGATTCAATTATACCAAAACTAAGAGGCTTCATGCTTTTTTATTGTCAAATTCTATTGAATTTTCAAAGATCATAGTTTGAAATTAATCTGCGAAGTTTAAGT
>JAHDLO010000063.1 GCA_018432235.1 Clostridiaceae bacterium
CAACCGTGGGGGTTCAAATCCCTCTACCCGCACCATTTTATGTAATTTTATAGCAACAAACCAAGCGGAAGTGGCTCAGTGGTAGAGCATCGCCTTGCCAAGGCGAGGGTCGCGGGTTCGAGTCCCGTCTTCCGCTCCATTATATGGTGGATGTAGTCAAGAGGTTAAGACACAGGATTGTGGCTCCTGCACTCGTGGGTTCGAATCCCATCATCCACCCCATTAAAAACTTTAAAGAATTAATGATAAAAATGAAGAATGCAAATGTGCTTGATTTTAACTTTAATTCTTTATTAATTTATACTGGGATATAGCCAAGTCGGTAAGGCAACGGACTTTGACTCCGTCATTCGAAGGTTCGAGTCCTTCTATCCCAGCCATTTGATCCATTAGCTCAGTCGGTAGAGCACCTGACTTTTAATCAGGGTGTCCCGCGTTCGAGTCGCGGATGGATCACCAATAAAAATGGCGCCATAGCCAAGTGGTAAGGCAGAGGTCTGCAAAACCTTTATTCCCCAGTTCAAATCTGGGTGGCGCCTCCAAAAAAAATGCGCTCATAGCTCAGCTGGATAGAGTGTCTGACTACGAATCAGAAGGTCGGGAGTTCGAATCTCTCTGGGCGCACCATTTTTTATTCCAGAGTAGCTCAACGGTGGAGCACTCGGCTGTTAACCGATAGGCTGGAGGTTCGAGTCCTCTCTCTGGAGCCAATAAATGCCGAAGTGGCGGAACAGGCAGACGCACAGGACTTAAAATCCTGCGGTCCTTACAGATCGTACCGGTTCGACCCCGGTCTTCGGCACCATTGCTGGTGTAGCTCAATTGGCAGAGCAGCTGATTTGTAATCAGCAGGTTGCGGGTTCAAGTCCCATCACCAGCTCCATATTGCGGGTGTAGTTCAATGGTAGAACTTCAGCCTTCCAAGCTGACCGCGAGGGTTCGATTCCCTTCACCCGCTCCAAATTTTCTGATCTATTAGCTCAGTCGGTAGAGCACCTGACTTTTAATCAGGGTGTCCCGCGTTCGAGTCGCGGATGGATCACCATTTACTCTGGAGAGGTGTCCGAGCGGTTTAAGGAGCTGGTCTTGAAAACCAGTGACTCCGAAAGGGGCCGTGGGTTCGAATCCCACCCTCTCCGCCATTTAGGAGAAGTACTCAAGTAGGCTGAAGAGGACGGTTTGCTAAACCGTTAGGTCGTGTATGCGGCGCGCGGGTTCGAATCCCGCCTTCTCCGCCATCAATTATCCGGGTGTAGCGCAGTTTGGTAGCGCACATGGTTTGGGACCATGGGGTCGGGAGTTCGAATCTCTCCACCCGGACCAGCAGCAAATTATTGAGGGCCTTTAGCTCAGTTGGTTAGAGCGTCCGGCTCATAACCGGTAGGTCCGGGGTTCGAGTCCCTGAAGGCCCACCATAACTTTAATCATCAACTAAGGTTGATAATTAAAGTTATGGTAATAAAAAAAATTCCTAACACGGGTCTTCTTCGGAAGACTTCTTTTTTTATTCCAGAAAATCAGATTAGAAGATATAGAAATAAGCCGATCCATTTGGATCGGCTTATTTGCTATCAATTCTATTGAAGATTGCTGTAAGCAGCTGCCGCTTCAGCTCAATTATGGCAAGAAGGCTTCCGGGGTGTTTGCAATCAATGATCAAGTAATGCTGATGCAATATGGATTTATCTGGAAGAGTAGAGACAAGAGCCGAAGCCTCTATAGGAAAATCATCTATATCGATATAATAATACTTCTCCTTAGAGGGAAGCTTTCCTGTTAACAATGTAAGCTCAAATTCAAATGTCCCTACAGAGGGCTTCCATTTAAAACAATAATTACTGTGATAATGAAGCTCCTCTTGAAATAGCTTAAACGTTGTGGACCTACCCCTGAAGTTTAGCTTACCTTGACTAATGCAAAAATCGTAGGGATTGTAATAGAACTCCAAGGATTCAAATTTCTTTTCAATATGAAGTCTACTGATAAAGCTATGGGCCACAAATGGAAGAAAGTCAAATATCCTCAGAAGCTTTGATAAATAGTATATATCCTCGAGATTATGGAGAAGAATTTTTTCCTCCAGCTCAGGAGCTCTGGTTTTTACATATGCTTTGTAAAGCTCAATGCTGTCTTTGCCACTGATGGTATCCTCACGGGTAATACCCAACAGTCCTTCAACTGTCTTTAATCTATAGTTTTCAAGCTTCAGATGCTCCTGATATCTGCGAATATAGATTAAAAGATCCATATGCAGGGCGTCCTGAATATCCCAGCTTAAGGAATGCTGTAGGATACGGGCCTGAAGAAAGGGAATATCAAAGGCATTGCCATTATAGGTAATAAATGTATTAAACTTCTTCATATCCTGTACAAATAATTGTAGTATATCCCGCTCCTCATGCGGGTTTTCAGCTAAAAGCTGCTTAATGATCAGCTGATCACCAATCCTAAATAAATATCCAATTAGAATAATTTTATGGAACTTTCTGCTCAGTCCAAGCGTCTCTATATCTATAAGGCAAAAATCACTATGTTGTAATATATCAAATACAGATTTGGGTATATATAACTCTTCATCAAATTGCTTTGTAATAACCTTCATAATAATCCTCCAAATAAAGTATATTTATATGATATCAAAAAATATCAAGATATCAAAATTATAATAGAAAAAATGTTGATTCTTGTTAGATGAGGGTATATAAGGTTTAAGTATTTACTTAAAGGTGTAGTTGCTATGACGTTGGCTGAAAAAGCTTAGGAAAAGGGGGAACCAAGATATGAAAAGAAAGTCTAAAAGAATGATTTTGAGTATTTTAGTATTAATATTGAGTTTACAGACCTCCTTTGGTTTTATTATGTTTGCTGATGTGGAAAATCATTGGAGTAATGAATACGTAAAATGGGACTCTAGCAACCTAAAGCTTATTGATGGCTATGAGGATGGCACCTTTAGACCTGATGAAAAGTTAAGCAGGATGAGTTTTGTCATAGCATTGAATAATCTATTGAAGGCCAAAAACTTATATGATGATCTGGATGCAATAGATTTCAAATATGAAGTAAATTACTTAGATATCGAACTGTATTCAGATGAAGATTACCACCTATGGGAATTAAGCAATTACATAAACGAAAAAAGTGATACAGCAATTAGATTTTTAGACATATTTAAAGGAGAATATTTCACGCCAGAGAAGGCAATAACCAGATACGAGGCGGCACTGCTGGCTAGGGCGGTAACTTCTGAGCCTATAGCAGTGAATACAGCTGCATATAAGGATTTTAGTGTAGGAATGCCTTATTATAAAGAAATAAATGAATTAATAAGCAATGGAATAATGACAGGCTATGATGGTTATTTAAATCTTGATCATGAAATAACCCGTGGAGAATCTGTAGTCATCCTAAGTAGAATTTACAATAATATGGAGCAAATAAGCTTTGATCAATTAGAGCTAATACCGATTAAGTTGACTAATGAGTATTACAATCAACCTATATTCCAAAAAAATACTGGTGAAAGATCACCTGAACAGGAAAAACGATTTATTGATGCTGTCACCTCCCTTGAGTACATATCTTTTGTAGGCTACATACCATATAATGAAAGACATCTATACGATGCTGATCCCTTGAAAACTCTATGGAGCCTAAAGCAGGAGGGCTATGAAAATGTTCTTGGCTTAAACTACTATCTTATAAAATATGATAAGAGCCTAAAAATTCAGGATGTACTGGAATTAATTCAGGAGGGGCTGATTGTGATAGAGGGTCTAAATATGGTGCAGGTTGAAGGCATCGACGAGTTTCTCGTTCTAGCGAAGGAGTATACTGCCTCAAAGGATGTGCTTAGATCAGCTGAAGTATTCTTTCGGCAGGCCAATGATATAGATTCTATGCTTTCTATAGGTCTATATATCGCACAGCAGTATGAAGCAATGAAAGATTACGAAAAGCTGCTGGAAATATATCAGCTATTGTATCAAAAATCCGATAATATGGACATTAAATCAGAGCTTTTAAACAATTATACATACTATTTGCTTAAGCATAGGGGCGCAGCTGCAGCAATTGAGGAGCTGAATACCATAAAGAGAACCGTGGAAGCGGAGAATGTCAATGCAGAGCATCTAAGGATAGTAAATCTTCTTATAAAGCTACTACAAAATCAATAAGTACCCAACTGAGATAAGCCAATGGTTTATCTCTTTTTATATCTTCTTGGCTTTTACAACCTCCCAAACTATGATAAACTTAATAAGGTCAATTCTTTAATAATATATGAGGTGTGTAATAAATGAGTTCTGAAATCATAAAAAGCTTTAATAATCAGCAGCAGGCGGCAATTGAGCATATAAAAGGACCATGTCTGGTTTGTGCAGGACCAGGCTCCGGCAAGACGACAGTGATAGTTAATAGAGTGCTTAATTTAATATATAAGCATAGAATTAATCCCGCAAATATCCTGGTGATAACATATACTAAGGCAGCTGCCGAGGAAATGAAGAGCAGATTCCTTGAATTGGTGGCAGATTACAGTCACAGGGCTAATGTTAGCTTTGGTACCTTCCACTCTATATTCTACAAGGTTCTGAGGGAACGGTATAATTACAGTCTTAACAATATAATTCATGATAAGGAAAAGCAGCAGGTTCTCAGGAATATTATAAGGACCCTAGGGCTTTCAAATTATGAAGATGCTGAGGTACTGAAGGGTCTGATAAATGACATAAGCAGTCTTAAAAGTGCTGTTGAAAAAAACAGCTTTTCTCCTGTATCCATGACAACCGACGATTTTAAGAGGGTGTATAGCTGCTATGAAAATTATAAGCAGGACTGCCATAAGATAGATTTTGATGATATGCTGGAAAAATGCTATTTGCTATTGATGAAGGAGGAAACAATATTAAACAGTCTACGAAGCCAATATCAATATATATTAATTGATGAATTTCAGGATATTAATGAAATTCAATTTGCTATAGTGAAAATGCTTGCCCAACCACTAAATAACCTATTTGTCGTTGGAGACGATGATCAGTCAATTTATAGCTTTAGAGGGGCAAGACCTGAATTTATATTGGATTTTACAAAGGAGTTCCCCATGGCAAGGGAAATCATTATCAGTAATAATTATAGGTCACAGGAAAAAATCATTAGCGCAGCAAATCTGCTGATAGAGAATAATACCTCCAGAATTGAAAAGAGTATAGCTGCCACGAGGCCACCTCTAGAGGACATTAGACTGATTTATCCCGAAAATAAAGGGGAGGAAAACAGACAGCTTATAGACCTGATAAATGATTTCATCCAAAAGGGCTGTAGCTATAGGGATATAGCGATCATTTATAGGACGAATTTGCTGGCAAATAGTGTGATCAATTCTTTACTGGAGAGCCAAATACCTTTTCAATGCAGAGATCACATTAGCAATATATATGAGCATTGGGCTGTAGAAGATATACTGAATTATTTGAGGCTGGCCAGCACAGGAGATAATCCCTACTTACTGGCATCAATCATCAATAAACCCACAAGATATATTTCCAGAAGGCTAGCGGAGGCTGCCAACGGTCCTGAAAGCTGCTCCTTTACCAACATAATGATGAAGGGAGAGCTTAAACCCTATCAGCTTAAACGATTGATACAGCTAAAGCAGGATTTAGAGCTGTTAAAGAGTAAAAGCGCCTATGAGGCTATTACATATATCAGAAAAGACATCGGCTATGACAAGCATATTGAGGAGTACTGTGTAGAAAAGCAATTATCCAGCGATGACCTGTTTGAGGTTCTGGATGAATTTCAGGAGTTGGCTTTGAAGTATACCAGGATACAGGATTTTATTGATTGTATCAATAGCTTTAAGCTCAGGCTAAAGCAGTACAAGGCTACTAAGAACAATGATAATGAGGTACTGCTTACCACCATGCATAGTGCAAAAGGGTTGGAGTTTAGGGTGGTTATAATTATAGGTGCAGTAGAGGGATTAATCCCACATTATAAATCAGAGGCCAATGAAGAGACCCTTGAGGAAGAGAGAAGACTGTTTTATGTTGCAGTTACCAGGGCTAAGGAGCATCTGATTATAAGCTCACCTCGATTTAGATATGATAAAAGAGCAGAGGCTTCAAGGTTTATTGATGAAATGGCACTGCGGGAGAAGCTAAGAGGGGATATTACTAAGGGTCAAAGGATTTTACATCGAGTTTTCGGTAAAGGGATTGTGGAAATGATAAAGGATAAGATTATGATCGTCAAATTCTTCAAAGAAAATCAGATTAAAGAGCTTGATATTGAAATATGCGTAAATAATGGACTTATAGAGAAATTATAGTGTACAAAGCGTTGATCTATGGAAAAAATAAGCACCCGCTATCAATAAGGATAACGGGTGCCTTGCTTTATCTTCTTTTATACTGATTAAGCTCAATGATTTCTTTTAGACCTTCTGTATCAGTGGTAATGCTTAAGGCCAGCATCAGCTTGATCCTTGCCTTTTGACCGGGTAAATCGCCGCCTAAGATAACGCCAAGGTTTCTTAAGGTTCTGCCACCTCCAACATAGCCATAGGTATCCAATACTCTTCCGGTAGGACAACGGGATACCATAACAACCGCCACCTTATGATTGATGGCATATTCAATCCCCTCTATCATAGCAGGAGGCACATTGCCTCTGCCAAGGGCTTCAATGACAAGGCCCTTGGCACCGGTGTCAACACAATACTTAATTAGTCGAGAGTCCATGCCTGCAACGCATTTAATTAAATCCACTTCTGGTACAATTCTTTCAGTGTCAATATGCTGACGAATGACTATGTCTCTATGAAAAATAACCTCATCGTTGTCCACAATTCCTAAAGGTCCGAATTCCAGAGATTTAAAGGTATCAAGACTCAGGGTATTAGTCTTAGTGACCTCACTGGCGGCATTTACCTCATTATTCATGACCACCAGTACTCCCTTGTCCTTGGACTGAGGAGATATAGCTGTACAGACAGCCGCCGCAAGATTACTGGGACCATCATAGCCCAGCTCGGAGCTATTTCTCATAGCTCCCACCACAACAATGGGCTTAGAGGAGGATATGGATAAATCCAAAAGATATGCAGTTTCCTCCAAGGTATCGGTGCCATGGGTTATAACTATCCCGGTGATATCCTCATGCATAAGAATTTCAACAACCAGCTTCCTTAATTCTACCATCAGACCTAAGTCGATATGCGGCCCCGGCAGCTTTGAAAAATTATAGGTTTCTATATCAGCGTATTTATCGATATTCGTAACCAGAGAAAGTATCTCCTGGCTTGAGAGAGAAGGAATTGCCGCACCTATTCTCGGGTCAACCGACATTGATATGGTACCACCAGTAAAAACAACTGCAACCTTTGGCTTATCCATCTTAAACCTCCTAATGAACTTAATAAGAGCATAACAATGCACTGCAACAATATTATATATTATGCTAATAGATTTGTGAACAACATCAGCAGAAAAAATAATCAAGATTTCGTCATAGTAATTTGCGTGATTTAAAATAGGATAAACGCAACAAAAGCTCACATAGAGCTAGGGTGAGGCAAGGTGCTAGATTATAGGACTTTTTTAATAGAAAATTAGGAAATTCTAGGGACTTTGGGGATATAGGAGGATTATGACAATTGTGATAGAATGTATTAGTAGTTTATTTTGAATTAGTAATATTTATTATGCATAAATATATTAAGAAGAAATAATTGAGGAAATTGTATAATAAAGATGAGTAATATGTATATGCAAAAGAGCAAAAGTGGCTTCGCCACGTTTGTTTTCCAAAGGAACCCAAGTATTCCTTTGGCACTCTGTCGTATCCTACTTATTTTATAAGGGGACACCCCCTTAACAACCCGCATTGCATTGAAAAAATCCTATGAAATAAAAAAAAACTGGGTCGCGGACCCAGTGTCACATCCTCTGATGTGATTCTTTCAAAAGGGGTATTGGGAATAGAGATTATATAATCGAGGTTACCAGGGGGATAACCACAAATTTATTATAACAAATATCGACAAATTACGCAACCTTTTGACAAGAAAAAATTATTAATCACTGAAACCGATTTACTATAATTACATAAATATGGTATGATACATATTAAAGGTTGTCAAGGTACTAGGCAATGTGAAATAGTTTTTAACTTTGTATAAACTATAAGATATTTAGACCCAATGGCTGTGCTTTTTTTCAAATAGATAAATTTTTAAAAGGAGACGGGAATATGGAGAAAATTGAAGTTTTAATTAAAAATCTTGAAAAAAGAAAAATACCAGCAAGGTATTTTGAAACCAAGGAAGCTGCTGCAAAGGCAATACTTGAAGAAATTTCTCCAGAGGAAACTGTTACTATCGGTGGCTCAATGACAATCAAGGATATGAATTTGTACGAGGATCTTAAAAATGCAGGAAACAAAGTTTTATGGCACTGGATGGTGGCACCTGAAGAACGTAAGGCTTTATTAAAGGAAGCTGCCTTTACAGATGTATTTTTATCCAGCACAAATGCAATAACTGAAGGTGGAGAGCTGGTCAATATTGACGGTGTAGGCAATAGAGTCAGCGGCATGTATTTTGGTCATAAAAAGGTGATAGTGGTATGTGGAATAAATAAAATTTGTACGGATGTCATATCAGCGATGGATAGAGTGAAGCAAAGTGCCTGTCCACAAAATGCAAAGAGAATGAATTTAAAGACCCCCTGTGCCATAACCAATGAGTGCAATGACTGCTTGTCTGCTGAGCGCATGTGTAATATCACCACAATTATAAGCCATAAGCCAATGTCAACAGAGCTGAAGGTATACATTGTGGGTGAGGCGCTGGGGTTTTAAGAACCTTCTAACTCACTAAAAAAATAACTGTTCTGAATAACAGAGATATAGGGCTGTTGCAGAAAAATAGTATCACTTATATAATAGAAGTGCACTTAAAAGCTAAGTATTTACATTGCTTTAGAAGTGCACTTCTGTTTTTTATAGGAATCAGATTATTCTAAGGCTTATGCTAAATGATATATCACTACTAATTGTGGTTTATTTTTTCATTATCAATGTTATATTGGAGAGGTCGATTTAGAAGTGACAAAATAGTACTACGTTATAAAAAAGCACATATTTCAATATTATATTATCGTGTATTAAAGATGAAGTAAAATTAATTTTATAAATCTGTTAACTTGTGTAGAGCTAAATATATTTTAAAATGGAGGGTAATAAAATGAAGATATCAAAACAACATTTGAAATCCCTTGCAATAGCCATTATGCTATTATTAATAGGTTTTCAATACTTGCAAAATGTTCAAATCAAAGATGAGATAGGTCGAGGATATTTAATAACCTTACAGACAATGTCTAATAATTTAAGCAGGACAATAAAAACCCTAGAAGAAGAAAATGTCAACGAGGCCAATGTCAAAGAGAATTATTATGGTTTACAGCAAATAATTACGATAGCCAGCTCAACAAAGGTAGAGCTTACTGATTTCAATGCCAAGGTACTTGAGGGTTATTTTGATACCCACAGGATTGCTAATGATGCCGAATATAGAAAAGCAGCATTAGAGCGTATAAAAGCCTATAACAACGCATTAGAGGTAGTCATAGAGGATGTAGAAGTGAAAGGATCAAAGCACTTTTTTTCAGGGCTTTTGGATAGGATATTTCATCGAGGGATCATAAGCTTTTCTTCAAGAGGTAAGGTGTATTATGACTATTTTAATCGCCAGCCAAATAGAAACGAGGGAAACTATTATAGTACAAAGCTTCAAGAATTATTGGATAAAGGCTTTAGCCAGGAGTTAGAACGTATACAAAATGAAAACGTAGATTAATTTATATCATCAGAATAAGCTAGTACTAAAATAATGAGAAGCTATGCTTAATAAAAGCTCGTATTGATATTATTTATAATATCGTGCGGGCTTTTGGTATTTTAAGTATACCTGATTAAGTATTTCTTTGCTTTTTTATGTTTATTGGACATACTATTTATCAGGAAAACTTTACAAAGCCCATATATTTAGATATGATATTAGCTGTAAACATAATGGATTGAAGGTGAACTAATGGAGGTTTATTTAGATCATGCCGCTACTACTCCCGCTAAGGCGGAGGTTGTTCAGGCGGTGGTCAGAGCATTGGAAAGGGAGTATGGTAATCCTTCCTCATTACATAGAAAGGGCGTAGAGGTTGAAAAGAGCATAAAGGCCATCAGAAGGTCTTTAGCTAAGGCATTGGGCTGTGCAGAGCAGGAGCTATATTTTACTTCAGGAGGCACTGAGGCCAACAATATGGCAATACGTGGCATTGCTGAGGCCTACAAAAGGGCGGGGAAGCATATGATAACCACTAAAATAGAGCATCCCTCTGTATTGAATACCTTTAAGGAGCTGGAGACGAAGGGCTATGAGGTGACTTATCTTGATGTCGACAGCAGGGGCTTTATCTCCCTTCAGGAGTTATCTCAAAATATCAGGACAGATACAATACTGGTCAGTATCATGATGGTCAACAACGAGGTGGGCAGTATTCAGCCTGTGGCAGAGGCAGGAAAACTGATAAAGCAGAAAAATAAGCAAACCCTATTTCATGTGGATGCGATACAGGCCTTTGGAAAGCTGAAGCTAAGGCTTGAGGATATGCAGGTGGACTGTCTATCCATAAGCGGACATAAAATTCATGCACCAAAGGGAATCGGGGCTCTGTATATAAGAAAGGATACAAAGATTGCCCCCATCATCACAGGAGGCGGTCAGGAAATGGGCCTTCGTGTGGGGACCGAAAACGTTCCGGGAATATATGGTCTTGGCGCAGCTGTTGAATTGATCGCAAAGGATCAGCCACTGTATATAGATCGGCTTGTGGCGGCCAAGCAATATTTTTTATCAAGATTAAAAGAAAGTGTGGATAATACCATTATACTTAGCCCGTTGGAGACTACCTTCGCGCCGCATATCGTAGCTGTGAGCTTCACTGGGGTCAAAAGCGAGGTACTGCTCCATAGTCTGGAGCAGGAAAAGGTCTATGTGTCCTCAGGCTCTGCCTGCTCCTCAAAGAAAAAGGGCTTTAGCCATGTATTAACTGCCATGAAGCTTAAGGAATCGGTAATAGATAGCACCATAAGGTTCAGCCTCAGCGACATAACCACCACTGAAGAGCTGGACTATGCAATAGATAAAATCAATAAGCAGGTTACTCTGCTGCGAAGGATAATGAAGAGGTGAGAATGATTTGGATAAGATAATAGTAATACGTTATGGAGAAATCATGCTGAAGGGCGATAATAAGCGATTTTTTGAGGACAAGCTGGTAAAGCATATCAGGCATGCGGTAAGTGATTTAGGAAAGCTAAAGATATATAAGAAGGATAGCAGAATATATATAGATGTTGAGGATTACAGTGAGAAGCAGATCATTGATCGTGTAAAGAAGGTTTTTGGTGTTGCCTTAATCAGTGTAGCCAAAAGATTTCCCATGGATTTTGATGTGATTAAGCAGGTGGCGCTGGAGTCTCTAAGAGAGCAGATCAGTCTGCATCAATATAAGACCTTTAAGGTGGACAGTAAGAGGGTGGATAAGAAGTTCCCTCTGACTTCACCGGAAATCAGCAAAGAGATAGGGGGATACCTACTGGAAAATCAAGAAGGCATCAAGGTTGATGTGCACAACCCAGAGGTGACAATCTACGTTGAGGTAAGGGACGAGGCCTTCGTCTTTGCCGATAAAATTCATGGCCTTGGCGGATTGCCTATAGGGACCAATGGCAAGGCACTGCTGCTGCTTTCCGGCGGCATAGACAGCCCTGTAGCCGGTTGGATGGTGGGCAAGAGGGGTGTAGAGGTGGAGGCGGTACATTTCCATAGCTATCCCTTTACCAGTGAAAGGGCAAAGGAGAAGGTTATGGATTTGGCAAAAATCATCTCTGTGTATGTGGGGAAGTTTAAGCTGTATTCAGTGAATCTTTTGCCGATTCAGCAGGAAATCAATGAAAAATGCCCAGAGGAGGAAATGACAATCCTCTCCAGACGATTTATGATGAGGATTGCAGAGGCCATCGCTGAGAAAAAGGGCTTTAATGCCTTAATAACAGGAGAAAGCATAGGCCAGGTGGCAAGCCAGACGGTGGAGAGCCTTCATGTGACCAATTCTGCAGTATCTATGCCGGTTTTCAGACCCTTGATTGCAATGGACAAGGTGGATATCATAGAAATAGCTAAAAAGGTGGGGACCTTTGAAACCTCCATTCTGCCCTTTGAGGATTGCTGTACAGTATTTTTGCCTAAGCGGCCAATAACAAAGCCCCGACTGGAAAAAATTCTGAAGTCTGAGGAAGGGCTGGAGGCTCAGAGGCTTATAGATGAAGCCCTGGAGAACATGGAAATAGAAGAAATTACATTATAAATATTTAACTAAAAGGGAGGAATTTAAATGGAGCATACAGCGGATTTTACACATTTTAATGAGGCCGGCAGAGCTAAAATGGTAGAGGTGGGAGAGAAGCTGAATACCCGCAGAGAGGCTGTGGCAACCGGCAGTATTTATATGAAGGCCGAGACCTTAAAGAGGATAATTGACAAGAGCATAAGCAAGGGGGATGTGCTGGCGGTTTCACAGGTGGCAGGAATCATGGCGGCAAAGAAGACCAGCGATCTTATCCCGATGTGCCATAATATCCTACTTACGGGTGCTGATATTAATTTTGATATAGACGAAAAGAACGATAGAATAGGAATTGAAGCAGTGGTTAGAACGACAGGTAAAACAGGCGTTGAAATTGAGGCCTTAAATGCGGTTTCTACAGCAGCGTTGACCATATATGATATGTGTAAGGCCGTAGACAGAGGGATGACGATTACAGATATCAAGCTGGTTAGAAAGACCGGCGGTAAATCCGGGGATTTTGTAAGGGAAGAGTAGACAAAATCACACCTCGAGAAAAATGAATTGATCAGACAGGTAGTTGCATATGTTAACTACCTGTTTTTTTAATTTCATAGTAAAGTTCATTTTTTTCCTATGAAATGGGTGCTTGCACCGCATGGGTTCCCTGGAAAACAAACGTGATGCCACTTTTGATTTTACAATTGACAAAAATATAACAATACAAGGGATTCTACAGGAGGATAAGCTTTTACTATGCACAAGCTTAAGAAATATGCGCTCCCTTAGACTTATTAGTTTCCTCAATTAATAATATAGTGGAGATATAGAAAAAACGCTATAAAATTTTATTATGATTATAGGAGAGATAATTGAGTAAATAAATAATAAAGGAAATAGGCTGATGCGGGTAAGGGGCTCCAAGGCTGACTTTACCGCTGTATGACGGCTTCAGCGGAGGCACTTAGGATGCTTGTGTAATTCATACAAACGACATATGCTTTTTTTATTATATAGAACTAAATCATACATGCTATAAATAATGTATAGTAGAATTAAAGGGAAGCTGATGAAATATTTAGATTATTTACTTAAACTTCGCAGATTAATTTCAAACTATGATCTTTGAAAATTCAATAGAATTTGACAATAAAAAAGCATGAAGCCTCTTAGTTTTGGTATAATTGAATCACCACAAAACAAATCAACCAAACGGAGGCTCATGCTATG
>JAHDLO010000042.1 GCA_018432235.1 Clostridiaceae bacterium
AACCTTATGTGACTTTTGATTTGGTATAGTAAATCTTCTTAGATAAGTCTGTGGCACATAATGTTGTTTCCTAGGTTCACTCATAAATAATCTCACCTCGAAATACAGTTTAATATCCAAAATAAAATAAATTCAATTAGCGCATTCATAAACTAATTGATTCTGTTGCCTAACGTCTCCGCATTACCGGCGTCGTTGAACCGGACCCTATAGCTCGAACCCTTAGGTGGTGCTCGCACCCGGTGAAACGATGTGGCGCAGAACTTCTACGTTTTGTCTAACGGTTAGATTTCACTGACGGTGCCCCAGCGCCCTTGTGGTAATGCATTGTTATGTGCTGTCCCACACCTAAGCTAACTATTTCAACTTCTATTATTTAAAAAATATTTTAATTTTGAATAAACCTAATCCCATTTTCTATCTGTTTCTTTTACATAAATCCTAACGCTCCCGCAGTCTTTACATAAGTCAGCACAAAACCACTCAATTTGGGGGCTAAGAAAATTTACATACTTTAACCCTGTTTTAAAATTTCCTGAACCTACAGAAATTTCCTTTTCAATATTTGATGAGCTACAGTAAATACACTTATTCATGCAACAACCTCCTTGATAACTATAAAATATAATAAATAATCTACAACCAACTTTGGTTTTAAACCTTTAGAATTTAAGCGAGTATCGTACATCTCTTTCAGCCCAAAACTGTACTATTTTGTCTAGTAATGCACTTACCCTCCTAGTTTAATCCTAAAATACATATGAACTGAGTGTTATTGTTTGATTTATTAATCTGTTATCATTAGTTTGTTTTAATTCTTTAAAATCCACCACAATGATAGCTAGGTATTGCACATAACGTCTCCGCATTACCGACGCCGTTGAACCGGACCCTATAGCTTAACCCCTTGGGTGGTGCTCGCACCCGGTGAAACGATGTGGCGCAGACCTTCTTCATTTTGGCTATTGGTTAGGTTTCACTGACGGTGCCCCAGCGCCCTTGTGGTAATGCATTGTTATGTGCTGTCCCGTCATCTCAATCTCTATAACATGTAAAAAATAGGCTTTAAATTATTGAATAACATTTTTACTTACACGCCATAGTGTATTACATATTTATTTTCAGAAATTGCCCTTCTGAGTAAAGCCATTAGACCAATCAACTCTTCTGATGAATTTGACCTATTATCCTTTGAAACAATAATATAAAAAGGCTCTAATGATTCTGGTGGGATAAGTGTAACTCCCCACCTTGCAAGTGCATAACTGGGTCTATTATAGCAATGAAAATATGTTTTGATTAAAATTAATTCACTCCACCAATCATTCAAAATATCGTCGCTAATAGCTACACATTTATACTTCAGTGGTTCGTAATCTAATGAGTAGTCTTTTAATTTTTCAAATTGATCTATAATACCGAACTGAGCATTACAAGGCATATTATCACTGTTCCTCCTAATTTAATTTGAAATACAAATATATTGAACCTGTTTTTGATATTAATCTTGTGGATTGTTTATAAAATTCTTTTAAATGCCACCACTATAATTACTAGGGATTGCACATAACGTTTCCGTGCTTACGACGTCCCTGAACCGGACCCCTAAGATAGACCGTCTTGGCGGAACTTCTTTCCCGGTGAAGGGATGTGGTGCCTGACCTTACCTTCAAAACGTGCCCCCAAGCACCCTTGCGTTAAACACAGTGTTAGCTGATGTACTGAACCAGACGCCCTAGTTCAACTTCCCTTTTAAAACACACATGGTCTTTATATCGATTTTGAATTCACTGCTTAGCTATTAACTACAATTAAGAAGTTCTTGAAGGAATGATTTTACATCCAATAAATTATCCATTCTACTAAATATAAAACTTTGAATTTCCTTACTAGGCTCTTTCAAATCTGGAACAATAATAGGGATCATGCCTGCTTGATAAGCTGCGATTACACCCAACTCTGAATCCTCTAATACTAAACATTTATTTGGATTACACTTTAGTTTATCTGCAACTTTCAAAAAAATTTCAGGATTTGGTTTTGAGTTTTTTATCTCATCTCCGCATAATATATAATCAAAAAAGCCATCAATTTGTACTAGACTTAACAAATTTGAAGCTCTTCTTCTACTTGTCGATGTTGCAATTGCCTTTTTTATCTTACTCTTATTTAAATATTGAATCAACTCATAAAGTCCTTCTTTAATCGGAACCCCATTTGCTTTAATAAATTCATCCGATATCTTAACTCTTTCATTTCTAATTAAATCAAAAGGAAAACTTTCTCCAAAATGTTCTAGATATATTTCTTTTGTTTTGGTTAAATTAGTCCCTACGGTTTTCTCAAATAAATCTCTGCTAATTTTATAATTATATTTATTTGCAGCTTCATTCCAAGCAATATACGATATCTTTTCAGTATCAAACATTAATCCATCCATATCAAAAATTATTAGTTCAATTTCAAGTTGCTTTTCCATGCCCTTCCTCCATTAATTCTAATTTTATTCATTCCCTATATTTACCATATTTACATTTTCTAATTTCTTTAGTCATTCGTTGCTTCCATCGCTGTGTAATTAATACTAAGTTCAGTATGTCAGTTAACGTCTCTGTGTTTACGACGCCTTAGAGCTGGACCCTAAAGATAAACCGGCCTGGTGGTGCTTGCCACCCAGCGAGAAGGTGTGGTGCGCTGACCTTTCCCTCAATACGTGCCCGCCAGCACCTCCCGTAAACATTCTGTTAGCTGATCGTAACCAAGCACAACTTTCAAAGGGCGCTACAAAACTTACCTATTCCAATTGCTATTATAACATATATGTGATATAATATTCTCATAAACAGGGGTGATTAATTTGTATGAAGTAGAATATTATTCTGAAAAAGGTGAATATCCAGTCTATGATTTTATATCTTCTTTATCTCCAAAGGAACAAGCCAAAATACTTAGGGAGATAGATTTGTTATCTGAATTTGGTTTAGCTCTTGGTATGCCACACATTAAAAAAATTCAAGGTATAGATAATTTATGGGACTAAGAATAAAACATAGCAGTAATAATTTTAGGATATTCTATTTTCATTTTGTAGATGGTAAATTTATTTTGCTTCATGCACTTAGAAAAACTACTTCAAAAACTCCAAAAAGTGATTTAAAAGTTGCTGCCAAAAGAATGGATACCTACTTGAAAGGAAGTGAAAAAAATGAATCATGAAGAAGTTAAAAGAAAGCTTTTTCAATCCTCACAAGTGAAAAAAGAATATGATAACTTAAAAGTACTTTACGATATAAAAAAGGAAATTATTCAATTGAGAATATCTCAAGGACTAAGCCAAAAAGAATTAGCTGAAATAGTTGGAACTAAACAATCTGCAATATCACGATTAGAAAGTGGCGAATATAATCCAAGCATTGAATTTTTAAGTAAAGTGGCACATGCTCTTGGAAAAGAGCTTTATATTAATTTTCATTAATCTACAGTGGCTTAGCTCCACTGTTTTTTTATTTTAGGGTTATGTCAGCTAACGTCTCCGCATTTGCGACGCTTTCGAACTGGACCACAACGGAATACCCCTTGGCGGAGCTTCGCTCCCAGTTAGAAGGTGTGGTGCGCTGATCATTCCCTGAAAGTGTGCTGCCAGCACCTTTATGCAAATGCATTGTTAGCTGATGGCTTCTCGCAAAAACTACACTTTGCCTTCTATCTCTAACTTCAGTCTTTCAAAGAAATCATTCATAAATTCTAATCTTTTTTCACCAATTTCTTTTCCCTTTTTAGTATACAACTTTTCAGGTATTTTTTTGAATTTAACTTCGTACTCAATAAATGGTGTATGTTCTGATACATCCTTTAACCTCCCATTTTCACTTGTATTTCCATCCATATATTCATTAAGAGGTTTATTTATAGATAAGCTTTGTCCAAATTGACCTGCTAACATAAATGTACGTACAATTCCTATGGAGCCTATAACATCTAATTTATCAGCATCAAAAAGTATCTTAGCTTCTATTGTTTTGGGTTCATTTCCACTTCTATACCTATGAGATATAATGCAGTGTTTAATTCCTTCTATTTTTTCCTCTTTATAATTTAGACTATTTAATATATTTTCTGCCATGTTACTACCTAAAATAGCATGATCAATGTCACCAGTCTTATCTTGACTTTCGATAACTCGTGCTATATCGTGTAGTAATGCTGCTGGAATTAGAATATCTAAATCAACATTTTCTTCATATTCAGACAAGAGTATACACATGTTATATACCCTCATAACATGATCAAGCTTATGTGCTGAACAAGATAATTCTTTTTCAACAATTTCCTTTATTTTGTGAATAATTTCCATAAAATTATAATTTCCTCCTTATATTCACTCAAAGTGATGCTTATTGCTGCCAGCTAACGTCTCTGTGTTTGCGACGTCCCTGAACCGGACCTAAAAGATAGACCCTCTTGGCGGAGCTGCGCTCCCGGTGAAGGGATGTGGTGCTCTGATCTTTCCCTAAAAACATGCCTACCAGCACCCTTGTGCAAAAACATTGTTATCAGATATAAACACAGCTCCTATCCCTCTTACTGACTAAAATGGAATGTCATCATCTCCATCAATTAGTACATTGAACTCGTAATTTTCTATATCTGTTTCACGTTCATCCACATTTGTTTCCATATCCATCTCCATCTCTTCCCATGTAACTCCAAACGGCACTCCCCCAGATGTATATCCTGCTATAAAGCAAAATGTTTCATCTGAATCATTGTCCATAATAAAATCCTTATCTTGCTCCTTTTGTAATTTACGAAGTTGTCTTGCCCGTTCTTCGCCTTTTAAGCTATTTTTTATTTGTTTTATATACTCGGGTTCTATTATAATTCCTAGAATTTGCAATTCTTTAATTGCACATAGCTTGTCAACTGCAAAATGCTTACTATAACCTCTAACTATATTCTTACCTTCATACTTTGGAATCCAGCTTTTGGCAGCTTGAAGCCTTGATGCTCTTTTCATTCTTTTATGTCTTGGAATATTCGACTTCTTCTTTTTCTTCATTTATTTTTCTCCATATGCTTTAGATATTGTCTCAATAAAAAACCACTTATTTTTCTAAGATAGCTAGATAATGTTACCCTAAACACAGCCCCGATATGATTATTTCTAATAACGTCCTCGTGTTTGCGACGCCTTCGAACTGGACCCCAAAGGAATACTCCCTGGCGGTGCTTGCCACCCAGTGAGAAGGTGTGGTGCTGATCTTTCCCTCAACACGTGCAGCCAGCACCTTTATGCAAATGCATTGTTCTCCGATGCCATACGACCTTGACTCAGAGTGCGACAGGACGTCGTACCCTTAAACTCATCATTTGAACCAGTACAGCACATTATATGTAAAAGCATCTTATATATTAATGCCTATATTTCATGTACAATGCGTTTATAGATTATTTCTGATGCTTCTTTAGCAGAAATTTCACTTACATCAATTTTCTCTGTATCCATTTCAAGATAATTCTTTAATCTTGGGACACTTCTTTTAATAACATCTTCCTTCCTTATCCCCTGCTTAATATCTCTTGTAATTCTTGAAACCAATGCTTCCTCTGAGCATACGATAGAAAACTTGTATAATTTACAATCATTATTATTCAGTTTAGCTAGTATATCATCAAGAATGCCTTGTTCGTGCATTACCCAGCAGAAAATAACATTATCGTATGCTGAACAGGAAATGAAATTATTTAAGAGATAACTAATATTATCAACTACCATCCTTTTGGTTTCATCCGTTACAATAAAAGGAGACATATCCCAACACCAATCACCATCAAGAAAAACGCAATTAGGTAACAATTTTTTTAATTCTTTGCTTGTTGCAGTTTTCCCAACACCCATTGTTCCATTTATAAATATTAGGTTTTTCATCACTATTTCCTTCTATCTCTTAGTTATTCTTATTTCACAATATCAAACAAATATGCATTAACAAAATTCTTAGAATGTCCTTCCAATCGTGGCAGGACGCCACGACCTTTGCGTATGGTTTCACATAACGTTTCCGTGTTTACGACGTCCCTGAACCGGACCCTAAAGATAGACCGTCGTAGCGGAACTTCGTTCCCGGTTAAGGGATGTGGTGCGCTGACCTTTCCCTCAACACGTGCCCGCCAGCACCTTCCGTACACATGCTGTTAACTGATGGCTGGTCTACTACTCTATGTCTATTTCCCATATAAAATCATGTTAAATTTTCTTTGCTACATTCGTTATCCAGTCAATTATATAATCAAACCTTTCCTCGGTTAATCCATGTCCACCAATATACTTTTTATGTTCCAAATTCTCCCTGACGCTTAATTCTTCAAAGGCATTTTTTGATTGAAGTTCAATATAATCAGCGTCCTTTGAATATTTGTCGTTTGATGCAGAAACTATTAGAATAGGTCTTGGGGCTATGCACTTTACTAAATCGGAAATATCATACTTCTCAATAAATCCAGGTATCACTTCTGCCATTTCAATACCTGTTCCAAATTCAATTTTATTTTTGTATGTACATGCGGCACCACTTGAACATGCAAACTTGATTTCTGCATTAAGAGCTGCCTGAAATAAAACAGTATTTCCACCATAAGAATGTCCTAAAACACCAATACGACTTTTGTCTACCATATTATGACTCTTTAAGATTTCAAACCCAATATCAGCATCCTCAATCACCTTTTTCATTAATGAGCTACCTTTTAATATCCTGTAGCACATTTCGTTGTAATGTTGTAAAAAATCTGCCTCTTCATCTGGAGTTATTCCTTTATTATTTTTCCTTCTATCTTCGAAGCAGATAGAATCGGGCGCAAGTACAACGAAACCTTTCTTTACTAATTCAGCACCAAATGCTTGCAAAGGATCACCATAAAGTCCGCAAACTTCACTTTTACCTAAATGTCTTTCTCCATTGTGTTGATGATGAATCAGAACTGCTGGAAATGGTCCATCGCCCTTTGGTATTAATAAAAATGCTGGAATAATATCGCCTTCACTTCCAACATAATTGATTAAAAGACGTGTATATTCATCAAGTTCATCTTGATAAATAACATTATAATCTGATGCATGATTTTGCTTGTTTAGTTTGATAAATTCATTAATTTTTAGCCTTAACTGGTCATTTATCATTCAACGTTTCCCCCCTTCACTAAATAGCAACCTTTGAATAAAACCCATACATACCTTCAGCTGTCAGATAACGTCTCCGTGTTTGCGACGTCCCTGAACCGGACCCACCTGACCCTTCCCCTTGTTGGAGCTGCGCTCCCGGTGAAGGGATGTGGTGCTCTGACCTTTCTCCGTTATGGTTATGGAATAAGTTTCACTGACCTTGACTCCAGCACCTCCCGCGAACACATTGTTACCTGCTGTCCGGTTAACGATAACCCTCTACATCCACCAACCAAATTCCATTTGTTCACTAATGACTCATTTTTATAAGGATCTCTAACATATTGTGTTTGCTAATCTTCATTAACACAATAAGGTGTTTCAAGATAATAAACAGGTTTGCCAATTCTTCCAGCATATTCAATCTCCGACCTTGTACTGTCACCAATGTAGTTATCAACATTTAGTACAAATACCGTATCACAAAGATCTATTTTTCTTTTATGAAGTTCATCAAGCCTTATTTTATCTTCATCAGTAAGATTTAAACCCTCATCACTTTTTGTATTACAACCTATACTTAAAACTATTTTTCCTTGTAAAGTGAAGTTGCAATTCCACGCATCAAAAGTTTTATAAAATCTTGTACTACCACATAAACACACTATTTCTGGTCTATTTATTTTAATGCACCCCTTCGCATTTTTCTAATAATATGATTATCATTTTTTACCCTCATCTCATCTTTTCAACATCAAGTCAACTACTACTCAGTATTATGCTAAGGATTGCAGGTAACGGCTCCGCACTCAAGACGTTTCTCAGCCTTAGATAGGCTTAGTACATTTATTTATATTTTTAACAACAATGCAATTATACTTCCTGTAATACGTGCTATTTTTACTTTAAAAGTAAACGGTAAATAGTGAGTACCTATGACGGTGTACAATAGTGTGATACCCTTGATATAGTCATAGTAGCTTTAGAAACTTGAAAAACTTTTAGCAGTTTTTAAAGCACTGTAAAAACTATTAATTCAAGGAGAAGCCTATGGAAAATAAAATTAAATCAGTTACTGCACAATATCGTCAAGAAAAATGGGCAAATATCATATCTGAACGTAATGCCAGTGGGTTGAGCGTTAAGGAATGGTGCCAAATTAATAATGTAAAGCAAACAGCCTACTATTACTGGCTTAGGAAAATTCGCCATTCTCTCATTGATTCCTTTGCTCAACAGCAGGAAAAAAAGGAAGGTATCTCATTTGTCCCAATGCTTTCGAATTCTTTCATTGACAATGTTGAGGGTGGAAAAAGCGATAGCTTTGTCTCTACAGCCTTAGTTACTACAGCTCAACCTGAAATCATTATCCGTTCTGGTGAAATTTCTGTGGAGTTTGGGAAGCAGACCTCTGATGATTTAATCCTAAGGGTATTGAAGGTGCTTAAGGATGTTTAATAATGCTTCTGATTTTGATCAAATATATATTGTTTGTGGCTATACTGATTTAAGAAGTGGCATAGATGGCCTTAGTGCTATCGTTCAACAAAAATTTCAGCTTAATCCTTTCCAATATGTACTTTTTCTTTTTTGCGGAAGAAGAACTGATAGAATCAAGGGGCTGGTTTGGGAAGGTGATGGCTTTCTAATGCTATATAAACGCCTTGAAAACGGCAAGTTCCAGTGGCCCCGTACTGAAGAAGCTGCTCGGCGTATTACTTTACAGCAGTTTCGTTGGCTGACCGAAGGCCTCACCATCGACCCTAAAAAGAAGGTACATCAATCCTCTCCGAAACGTGCGATTTAATTAGATTCTGTGGATAAAAACATCAGGCAAATGTTGAAATTTAAACTTACCCACAGATTTACACAAACCCTTCATTTTTTCTGTACAGCCCTTCTTTCGTATGATAAAGTTTAGCTATGGATAAAAAACTTACAGAAAAACAACTAACTGAATATAGTAAGGAAACCATTGTATCCATGTACATGGCACTGCAGGAAATCACAGAATCCTTGAAAAAAACCAGTGACATGCAAGCGGAGCAGATGAAGACCCTTAATAAAAAGATAGATTTATTGCTGGAGCAGCTAGCAATAAGTAATCAAAGACGTTTTGGCAGATCCAGTGAGAAGTTTGATTTTGATGGCCAGATGGAACTATGCTTCAATGAAGCAGAAGTCACAATAGGTGAAAAAACGTCCATAGATGAACCAGAGCTTGAGGATGTCTATACCCAACCCCCTAGACCAACTACAAGAAAAAAGCAAATGGGCAAGAGGGAAGCAGATCTGAAGGACTTACCAGTTAAAATTATTAATCACGAAATTAGTGATGAAGAACTCAAGAATATCTTTGGTGACAAGTGGCGACGACTACCAGATGAAGTCTACAAAAGATTAGCATTTCATCCAGCAACCTTTGAGGTGGAGGAGCACCATGTGGCTGTTTATTGTGGTGCAGATAATCAAACCATCCTAAGGGCTCAAAGAGATACCGACCTTCTTAGAAACAGTATAGTAACCCCATCCTTGCAGGCAGCAATATATAATGGCAAATATGTAAATGCACTACCACTATATCGCTTAGAGCAAGAGTTTAAACGCCATGACATCAATCTCTCCAGACAGAACATGGCAAACTGGACCATAAAGTGTAGCGAAAGATATCTTTCACTCCTTTATGACAGGATGCACAAGGAGCTATATAAAAGCCCAGTGCTGCAGGCTGATGAAACACCAGTAGAGGTCAGTAAAGACGGCAGGGCAGCAGGAAGCAAAAGCTACATGTGGGTATATCGCACTGGTAAAATGTACGATAAAGCCCCAATCATCCTGTATGAATACCAGAAAACCAGAAAGGCCGACCATCCCCGAAGCTTCCTAAAGGAATATGATGGGGTACTGGTGACAGACGGTTATCAGGTATATCATACACTGGAGAAGGAGCAGAAAAATTTAACAGTAGCAGGCTGTTGGAGTCATGCCAGAAGGCGATTTGCAGACGTAGTAAAGGCACGGGGGGGAGAAAAAGCAAAAAACACCCTAGCCTACGAAGCCTTAAAGCAGATAGCAGCCATATATAAACTGGATAATGCACTCTCCAAGTATAGCAAAGAGGAAAGAGTTCGCCAGAGACAACTCATAGTAAAGCCCCAAGTGGAGGCCTTCTTTGTGTGGGTAAAAACACACCAGCATGAAGTCCCATCAAAATCCGAAACCGGCAAGGGAATGACATATTGCCTGAATCAAGAACAATATTTAAAAGTATTTCTAGAGCATGGCGATGTACCGTTAGATAATAACGCAACAGAATCAGCTATACGAGGCTTTTGCGTAGGAAAGAACAACTGGCACCTGATAGATACAATCCACGGCGCCAAAGCTAGCGCTATTGCCTACAGCATAGCAGAAACAGCCAAAGCAAACAACCTAAAGCCATACCAGTACTTTAAACATCTCTTAACCGAGATACCAAAACATCAAGAAGATAAGGACCTAACCTTTTTAGAAGACCTACTACCCTGGTCAGAGAAACTACCAGCAGAATGCAAAAAACAAACTAATCTATAACCAAAAGCTAACCGTCTCTTGGCGGTTTTTATTTTACCTATGACGCGCTATTTACCGTTTACCTTTAAAATAACTTGCACTATTGTTAATGTAGAATTTTCTTTTTGATTGAATCCATCCTTTTTCAGCCCAATACCAATAATCTATTGAATCGTCTTTATGCTTTTGCCAGTATTTCTGCTGCACCTTAAATGATACCAAAGAGTAAAATTTCGGATTAATTGCTTTGTTCCTAGCGATACTTTCGTATAATTTATTTGAAATTCTAGTTATTTTATTGCTATAAAGTTCATTTATGGCACTAATATTCATTAGTGCACCTGTTCTAAATTTACACTCTCCTGCGATATAAAATCCCCAAGCTTGAATGGCTCTTTTCATTGTATTTAGTGAATGATTTGTAGAACCTATTCCTGATGTAGTAATTAGTAGAGCTGTTTTTCCTGCAAATGTTGGTCTATGGCAATAAAAAGCCATTCTATCTATCCAGTTCTTCATAATACCATTTATATCTTCTACATACACGGGGCTTGCTAAAATAATTCCATCTGCACCTAATAGTTTATCTTTAATTAGCAAAAGATCATCTTTTAACGGACATTTCTCTTCACCTATCTCGAAACATAATCTACATCCTCTACATACTTTGACATCACCATGTCCTAACATTATTCTTTCGATTTCTAAAGAAACATTATTTCTTTTGGCTAATATCGTAATGTTATTTTCTATAAGTTTTAAGACATTACTGGTATTTCCATTCTTTCTATAACTACTGACAATAGATACTATTTTCAATTTTCTCCCTCCTTCAATAACATAGCACCATCTTTCACATAACGGTCCCGTGTTTGCGACGCCTTCGAACTGGACCCCACGGGAATACTCTCTTGGCGGTGCTTGTCACCCAGTGAGAAGGTGTGGTGCTCTGATGGCTCCCTAGTACCGTGCCCACCAGCAGCCTTGTGCAAATGCTTTGTTAGGCGATGGAATCGATGGAA
>JAHDLO010000067.1 GCA_018432235.1 Clostridiaceae bacterium
AGAACAACCATGACAAAGCTTGACACAGTAGAATGGATGAAAACAGAGCAGCATATAAAAGATTTACCAGAGAATGATAGTTGCTATATAATAACACTGTAGGACGAAGCCGAGGGACGGTTTGGAGATAGATATATACTCCGTTTTTAGAACATGGCTGAATTGTCTTTGAGTACAGAGAATTGTAGCACTTTTATGACTACGTACATTAAACTTCATTTTTTCAGACAATTATTCCTACATTAATATTTTGTCAGGAGGTATCTTTATGCATGCATTGTTAGATTGTTGTTGTGGTTTGGACGTTCACAAAGATGTTATTCAAGCCTGTATTTTAAAAGGCTCTCCCGGTGATGACCCGATTTCTATTCGTGCTGAATTCAAAGCTATACAATCTGATTTGCAAAGGATGTGTTCTTGGCTTTTAGAAAATGATTGCCTGCATGTTGCCATGGAGAGTACTGGTGTTTATTGGCGACCTGTTTATGAAGCTTGTGAACAATTTCTTCAGGGCTACCGATGTATAATGGTTGTAAATGCCCATCATATGCGTAATTTGCCTGGACGAAAAAGTGATGTTAAGGATTCAGAGTGGATTGCTACTCTGCTTCGACATGGCCTATTGGAACCCAGCTTTGTTCCTAATAGGTTGATTAGAAATTTGCGAGAATATTCAAGATTACATCGTTCTTTTGTGCAAGAGCGTGCTTCTTATTCTAATAGACTTGAAAAATTTCTACAAGCTCATGGATTTAAACTTTCCTCTGTTCTAAGCAGTATTTTGGGTGTTAGTGGTAGACGTTTACTTACTACTTTATCACAAAAAGGCGTGTTATCGCCTATTGATGTAAGTGATGCTATAGATAAGAAGGTTAAAAAATCTATGGATGAAATTAGGGCAACGGTTGTTGGCAAGCTTGACTATTCGGAATGCTCTTATCTTAAAATTCTACTTGCTAAGATAGACTCCCTTGACAAAGAGATTGCTGATATTCTCGACCTTATGAAGCATTTAGCTGAACCATATAAAATTCAGCTTGAGCAACTTGATTCAATTCCTGGTATTGATGTTGCCGCAGCTCTTACAATTATCGCTGAAACAAGTGCAACTCCCCAAGACAGCTTTGAAAACAGCAAAAAACTGATATCATGGGCTGGGTTATCACCTAGGAATGACGAATCAGCAGGAAAAATTAAGTCTCGTAAAATTACAAAGGGCAGTCCTTATATTAAGGCTATACTGTGTCAAGTTGCATGGGCGGCAGTACGAACACGCAATTCACATTTTAACAATTGGTTTTGGACGCATCAAGGTAAATTAGGCAGAAAGAAGGCTATTAT
>JAHDLO010000037.1 GCA_018432235.1 Clostridiaceae bacterium
AATCGAACCCCTGTTACCGCCGTGAAAGGGCGGTGTCTTGACCGCTTGACCAAGGGGCCATTATGGTTGCGGGGACAGGATTTGAACCTGCGACCTCCGGGTTATGAGCCCGACGAGCTGCCAACTGCTCTACCCCGCGATGATTATTAAAAGTGGTGCCCAGAGGCGGAATCGAACCACCGACACGGGGATTTTCAGTCCCCTGCTCTACCGACTGAGCTATCTGGGCAAACTTGGTGGGCTTAAGTAGACTCGAACTACCGACCTCACGCTTATCAGGCGTGCGCTCTAACCTGCTGAGCTATAAGCCCCTAAATGGTCCGGGTGGAGAGATTCGAACTCCCGACCCCATGGTCCCAAACCATGTGCGCTACCAAACTGCGCTACACCCGGATAAAAATAAATGGCAGGGGTAGCAGGACTTGAACCCACGGCACGTGGTTTTGGAGACCACTGTTCTACCAACTGAACTATACCCCTGTATATTTAATTGCTTTTCATAACTGTACCATTATTTAGCAGAGAAAAATAATGGTGGGCCTTCAGGGACTCGAACCCCGGACCTACCGGTTATGAGCCGGACGCTCTAACCAACTGAGCTAAAGGCCCCAATTTTATAAATGGTCCGGGTGGAGAGATTCGAACTCCCGACCCCATGGTCCCAAACCATGTGCGCTACCAAACTGCGCTACACCCGGATAAAAACTGGCGGAGAAGGCGGGATTCGAACCCGCGCGCCGCATACACGACCTAACGGTTTAGCAAACCGTCCTCTTCAGCCTACTTGAGTACTTCTCCTAATGGCGGAGAGGGTGGGATTCGAACCCACGGCCCCTTTCGGAGTCACTGGTTTTCAAGACCAGCTCCTTAAACCGCTCGGACACCTCTCCATAAATGGTGATCCATCCGCGACTCGAACTCGGGACACCCTGATTAAAAGTCAGGTGCTCTACCGACTGAGCTAATGGATCAATTGGCTGGGATAGAAGGACTCGAACCTTCGAATGACGGAGTCAAAGTCCGTTGCCTTACCGACTTGGCTATATCCCAATATACATGGCGTGCCCACAGGGATTCGAACCCCGGACACTCGCCTTAGAAGGGCGATGCTCTATCCAGCTGAGCTATGGGCACATGATTTTTGGAGCGGGTGAAGGGAATCGAACCCTCGCGGTCAGCTTGGAAGGCTGAAGTTCTACCATTGAACTACACCCGCAAAATTAAACTTAGAATATGGTGGGCACAACAGGGATCGAACCTGTGACCCCCTGCTTGTAAGGCAGGTGCTCTCCCAGCTGAGCTATGCGCCCATATTTGTGGTAGCGGCAACAGGAGTCGAACCTGTGACCTTTCGGGTATGAACCGAACGCTCTAGCCAACTAAGCTATGCCGCCACATTAGTTATTATACCGCAACTCATCCATTGCCTAATAACTTATTTAAAATAAAGTGGTGCCGAAGACCGGGGTCGAACCGGTACGATCTGTAAGGACCGCAGGATTTTAAGTCCTGTGCGTCTGCCTGTTCCGCCACTTCGGCAATTTTTGGCTCCAGAGAGAGGACTCGAACCTCCAGCCTATCGGTTAACAGCCGAGTGCTCCACCGTTGAGCTACTCTGGAACATCATGTCGCAACGTCCTACTCTCCCAGGAGGCAACCCTCCAAGTACCATCAGCGCAGAAGAGCTTAACTACTGTGTTCGGGATGGGAACAGGTGTGACCTCTTCGCTATTGTCACGACATTATTTACTTCTAAAATTAGCGACTTGACTATCTTATCAT
>JAHDLO010000062.1 GCA_018432235.1 Clostridiaceae bacterium
CTGCGAAGCAGCATATGGTCAAGCTAATAAGGGCAAAGGGTGGATGCCTTGGCACTAGGAGCCGATGAAGGACGTGGTAAGCTGCGATAAGCCTCGGGAAGCTGCAAGCAAGCATTGATCCGGGGATGTCCGAATGGGGAAACCCACTTGGAGTAATGTCCAAGTATCTGTTACTGAATAAATAGGTAACAGAAGGTAGACCAGGGGAACTGAAACATCTAAGTACCCTGAGGAAGAGAAAGAAAAATCGATTCCCTAAGTAGCGGCGAGCGAAAAGGGAAGAGCCCAAACCAACGAAGCTTGCTTTGTTGGGGTTGCGGACACAGTCGTAAGAAGGCGGCTATTGTAATAGAAGAGGTCTGGAAAGGCCCACCGTAGAAGGTAAAAGTCCTGTATATGAAACGAGAAGGCCTTTGATTGTGATCCAGAGTACCACGGGACACGTGAAACCCTGTGGGAAGCAGGGGGGACCACCCCCCAAGGCTAAATACTACCTAGTGACCGATAGCGCATAGTACCGTGAGGGAAAGGTGAAAAGAACCCCGGAAGGGGAGTGAAATAGAACCTGAAACCCTTTGCTTACAATTTGTGGGAGCACTTTATACGTGTGACCGCGTACTTTTTGTAGAACGGGCCAACGAGTTATGGTATGGAGCAAGGTTAAGTACTTAAGGTACGAAGCCGTAGCGAAAGCGAGTCTTAATAGGGCGAACAGTTTCATGCCATAGACCCGAAACCGGGCGACCTACCCATGGCCAGGATGAAGCGGAAGTAAAATTTCGTGGAGGTCCGAACCGATTGACGTTGAAAAGTCACCGGATGAGCTGTGGGTAGCGGAGAAATTCCAATCGAGCTCGGAGATAGCTGGTTCTCGCCGAAATAGCTTTAGGGCTAGCCTCAAGGTTTAGAGATGCGGAGGTAGAGCACTGAATGGTCTAGGGGCCTTCACCGGTTACCAAAACCTATCAAACTCCGAATGCCGTATTCTTTTACTTGGGAGTCAGACTACGAGTGATAAGATCCGTGGTCAAGAGGGAAACAGCCCAGACCATCAGCTAAGGTCCCTAAGTATACGTTAAGTGGTAAAGGATGTGGAGTTGCACAGACAACCAGGATGTTGGCTTAGAAGCAGCCACTCATTTAAAGAGTGCGTAATAGCTCACTGGTCGAGTGATTCTGCGCCGAAAATGTCCGGGGCTCAAACGTATCACCGAAGCTATGGATGC
>JAHDLO010000052.1 GCA_018432235.1 Clostridiaceae bacterium
AGAAGAGAGAATGTTGGCATGAGTAACGAGAGGCAAGTGAGAATCTTGCCCGTCGAAAACCTAAGGTTTCCTGAGGAAGGTTCGTCCGCTCAGGGTTAGTCGGGACCTAAGCCGAGGCCGAAGGGCGTAGGCGATGGACAACAGGTTGAAATTCCTGTACCACCTATAATCGTTTGAGAGATGGGGTGACACAGAAGGATAGGTGAAGCGCACCGTTGGTTGAGTGCGTCTAAGCTGGTAGGGAGTTAAGATAGGCAAATCCGTCTTAACATATCCTGAGAAGTGATGGGGAGCGAAATTTAAGTAGCGAACTCACTGATTCCACACTGTCAAGAAAAGCCTCTATCGAGATTATTAGGTGCCCGTACCGCAAACCGACACAGGTAGGTGAGGAGAGAATCCTAAGACGAACGGGAGAACTATTGTTAAGGAACTCGGCAAATTGACCCCGTAACTTCGGGAGAAGGGGTGCCGGAATGAGTGAAGGACTTGCTCCGTAAGCTTAATCCGGCCGCAGAGAAAAGGCCCAAGCGACTGTTTAGCAAAAACACAGGTCTCTGCTAAGTCGAAAGACGACGTATAGGGGCTGACGCCTGCCCGGTGCTGGAAGGTTAAGGGGAAGTGTTAACGCAAGTGAAGCACAGAACTTAAGCCCCAGTAAACGGCGGCCGTAACTATAACGGTCCTAAGGTAGCGAAATTCCTTGTCGGGTAAGTTCCGACCCGCACGAAAGGCGTAACGATTTGGGCGCTGTCTCAACAATAGACCCGGTGAAATTATAATACCAGTGAAGATGCTGGTTACCCGCGACAGGACGGAAAGACCCCGTGGAGCTTTACTGTAGCTTGACATTGGATTTTGGTACTACATGTACAGGATAGGTGGGAGACAGAGAATTCAGGACGCCAGTCTTGGAGGAGTCGACGTTGGGATACCACTCTTGTAGTACTGAAGTTCTAACCATAGGCCGTGAAACCGGTCTTGGGACACTGTCAGGTGGGCAGTTTGACTGGGGCGGTCGCCTCCTAAAAAGTAACGGAGGCGCCCAAAGGTTCCCTCAGCACGGTCGGAAATCGTGCGAAGAGTGCAAAGGCAGAAGGGAGCTTGATTGCGAGACAAACAGGTCGAGCAAGGACGAAAGTCGGGCTTAGTGATCCGGTGGTTCCGAGTGGAAGGGCCATCGCTCAACGGATAAAAGCTACCCCGGGGATAACAGGCTTATCTCCCCCAAGAGTCCACATCGACGGGGAGGTTTGGCACCTCGATGTCGGCTCATCACATCCTGGGGCTGAAGTAGGTCCCAAGGGTTGGGCTGTTCGCCCATTAAAGTGGTACGCGAGCTGGGTTCAGAACGTCGTGAGACAGTTCGGTCCCTATCCGTCGCGGGCGTAGGAAATTTGAGAGGAGCTGTCCTTAGTACGAGAGGACCGGGATGGACATACCGCTGGTGTACCAGTTGTTCTGCCAAGAGCATCGCTGGGTAGCTAAGTATGGCAGGGATAAGTGCTGAAGGCATCTAAGCACGAAGCCCCCCTCAAGATAAGATTTCCCATCCGAAAGGAGTAAGACCCCAGATAGACTATCTGGTTGATAGGTCGGAGGTGTAAGTGCAGCAATGTGCGTAGCTGACCGATACTAATAGGTCGAGGGCTTGACCAAA
>JAHDLO010000040.1 GCA_018432235.1 Clostridiaceae bacterium
CAACTTTCACAAAAGAAAGGAGGTGGTGCGGAATGAGTACATATGAAGCTATAGCATTAATGCTAGCCTTCGGTATGTTTCTCTTGAAGCTTATCTCCTATTTTGATAGGAATAACAACACAAAAAAGTAAATCACCCTGCCAGCACGCAGAGTGATTAAGTAAGCTTATTCACATTGTGGCAACCGCATCAGCGGTTCCGATTACCTTTATTATACCATATAGTATAATAAAATAAACATAGTAAAGTAAAAAATATTGACTTTGGTCAACTACCCCATTACTCGGGTAGTTTTTTATTGCAATATATTACAAGGGAGGGATAGCGTAAAATGGAGGCATATAGAATAGAAATGAATAATTCAAAAGTAATACAGCTTCCCGATATACTACATTGTTTTAGGGTGGCATATC
The DNA here is from genome assembly GCA_018432235.1 of Clostridiaceae bacterium. Classification (GTDB taxonomy): domain Bacteria; phylum Bacillota; class Clostridia; order Peptostreptococcales; family Natronincolaceae; genus M1-B18. The sequence goes on from JAHDLO010000040.1 coordinate 414, forward strand.
TTTCGGAGGCCCTTTGTAAAGCTTTGAATCTCAATAATAAGCTTATAAAAGAAGTTTTTATATCTGCTCTTTTGCATGATATTGGCAAGAGCATGGTAGATTTAAGCGTATTGAATAAGGATGAAAGGTTGACTCAGGTAGAATGGAACTCAATAAAGTATCATGCGGAAATTGGGGGCGTGATTGCAGCTAATATGGGGCAACCCCCAGCCATTGTAAAGAATATCGTACATCACCATGAAAACTATGACGGCAGCGGCTACCCAAGAAAGCTAAAGGGCAGCTGCATAAGCATAGGAGCGCAGATAATTAGAATTTGTGATACTTACGATGCATTGAGAATGCAGAGGTCTTATAAAAGGGCCTTTAGTCACGAGGAGGCTTTGCAGGAAATGCTAAAGGAGCGAGGAAAGTATAATCCGATTTTCCTTGAGAGTTTCTTAAGTATAGAGTTTGATAAAATAAAGGGAATTGAGCAGTTTACATTGCTCTATTCTTAATATTAGGATCAGGAAGGAAACTAATAGAGTTCTATACAATAATATAAATATGGACTGATAAAAAGGAGGCTACAAACAAATGACAAGCAAAAAAAGAATATGTTTAATATTGATTATTTTTACTACAATGTTTTCCAGTGTTAATGTATATGCCTATGACAATCTGATGGATAATATTAAGTCTGGGCTTGATGGACTCATCAACAGCGTTATCAATAGAATATCAGATATAAATAGCCATTGGGCAAAGGACACCATAGCAATACTATTTGACAAAGGGATAATAAACGGATTCTTGGACGGAACCTTTAGACCCGATAATAACATAACAGTGGCAGAATTTACAAAGATTATTGCTACTTCTAACGGCCAAAGTATAAATGCTGACACTAAAGGCGAATGGTATATGCCATATGTAGATGCTGCAACAAATAGAGGAATAATAAGGTCAGGAGAGTTTAAGGCTAGCGATTGGGACAGGCATATTACAAGGGGAGAAATGGCAAGAATGGTATCCAGAGCTTTGCCCGATGAAACCCATCCACAAAACCTGCAGGACTATATTGTCCGTATTAAGGACTTTGATCAAATTGAGGCAAATATGAGGCAGGATGTGCTTTTTGCTTACTATACTGGCATAATGGGGGGATATCCTGATGGAAGCTTTAAGGCCGGGAACAAGGCTACAAGAGCCGAGGCCAGCACCATGATAGAAAGGCTTATAACCCCCACCAAGCGGCTGAAAGTCGAAGAAATAAAGAAGCCAATTAACAGGGTGGTCTATCAAGACGAGCTAGGGTATGGCTACATAGAAGGGCCAGAGGACCAGATTACAGATGAAGTTTATGCATTGGCAAAGTCATTGAAGCCCTTAAGATTTGAGGTAATAGCCGACAAAGAAATGCAAGAAAGAATGAAATGGTGGTTCGGGATCTACTATCTTATCGAACATGACATTAAAGAGCTTTGGGATATGGACTGGACCTTTAATATTATGTGTACCAGCCACCCTGATTTAAATATTGGTGAAAGCTACAACTATAACAAGCAGAAGTATGAAATTACTAAAAAGCTTGATAGTCATTGGGCAATGAGTGGAACCTTTATTACTTATGCTTCACATGATGTAGATAAAAGAATTTGGTTGCCTATGAGCTTCCATCATTTTGAGAATTATGGCACGAGGGAATATAGAAGTAAGAATAAGTTTAAAGAAGGGGATATAATAACATATAAAATTAGGAGTAGAAGGCCGTTATCTAATGACCCTTTAAGAGAGAAAACAGATGTATACTTTGTCTATGAGCAGATCATATCCGTAAAGTTGAAAGATCTAAGGTAAGAATCTAAAGGAGTGTATCCTATGAATAAAAGACATATTTCTTTGATAGTAGCATTTTCAATGCTGCTATCTTTTTTTAGCTTTAATTATAGTTATGGTGAAGTTGTAGAAAATGGAAGGGTTGCAATTGATTATTTATTAGGTAATCCTTTAGGAGGACAAGGGTATAGAGAATTACCTTATGAATCTAAAATGTATCCTGAGCTTGATGTTCATAAGCAAAAGAAGCCAAAAGGAAGATTTTCCTTATCTTTAAACGGTGGCAGTCAATACGGAATCACAAGAATAGATGGTCCTGAGGACAATCCAAGTGTCGGCATAGGAACAGGCTTTGGGGACGGAAAAAGCGACTTTACAAACGCTGTCCTATATGCCCAACTGGGGGACACCGTCACCATGGCAAACCTATCTACCCCAGGAACCCTGCCATTAAAAAATATACATGTTCAGCAGCATTCAGCCATGTTTCCAGTATTGAACAATACCTATCCTTCAGGAACAACGGAAGTGCCTTTAGGGGCAAATTATAAGACACTAAATGCACCAGGGGAGTACAGGTACTATCTATACGCAATAAACATTGAGGACACACCAAGCGACAATGGAAATCACTGGGCCAGCGGAGCCTCCAGCACAGGAAGTGCAGCATGGCGAAATACCTTTTTTAAGCAATACTTTACCGCAGTAAAAGTAGTCGTGCCAAGCATACAGGTGCAGGAGCTATACGTAGATGCCGACAATGGCTTTCAGGAGCTGGAGGCCCCCAACAGTTATGCTAAGACTTGGGGAGAAAGCTACACAGGTACTCATAAGAGCTTTTCCGGCAAGGCTCCAGATGGGGTATTAATTAGGTACTCTTGGGACTCTCCTGAAGGCTACAATAATCGGGAACACATATCTAGTATTAATGTTAATCTTGATGCCAGCAACCCCAATTTATCAAGAGAGCAAGTAAAAAGCCGCTTCGATTCAGGAAGGGGCCTTTATTTTATAGTTACCTACTACTACAAAAATCAGCCCAGCTCAATTAATGTTGATTTTGACGTTATCCATAATTCACAGAATGTAAATAACAGCACCATAAGGGTAGAAAACTTTCCACTGACCATAAATCTATTGGATAAGTCCACTTCCCAAGGAGGAACAATTAATAACTGGAATTGGACTAGGTTGAATACACAGACCTATACTACAGAGAGCTTCGCCAGCATAAAGAACCCTACCATGACCTTTACGGATGAAGCTGCCCTGAAGAAGTATCTGACTGGCAGCGATCAAATGACCGTTAGCCTAGAGGCTAGAGATACGAGTAATAATGTCGGCACTAAGACTAGAACCATAAGGCTTGATATAGTAAAGCCTGACGCTATGATAGTAATAACCGGCAGTGCTAATGCTGTTAATATTCCTTATGGTGCCACCTGGGCAGAAGCGAATGTAAACTTTACTATTCGGGCAGCTGGCCTTTCTGCAGGAGAAACTATACTAGAATGGAATACGGAGGTTAAAACGCCTAGGAATGAAGCTTTAGGCTATCGCCTCCCCATAAAACATGACAGCACAGCAGCCACGATTACCAGGGCATTGAATACAGACGTCAGTCACACCAATAGGAGAGTTTGGCTGAAAGCAGAGCTTAAAACAAACTATGGCACCTACTACGGTGAGGGATATGTAGATGTACCCACAAGCCAGCTGGCCCAGCCCCCAATACCTATTATTGAAGGGCCTATAACGGTAAGTCTAGGGGATAAGGTTATGTTTGATGGTACTAAGTCCTATAGCCCTGATCCACAGTTCTTCATCGAGGCCCACTGGTGGGAAATGCCTGCAGGGACAACGGTACTGACAAAGCATACTGATTATGGCTATATCGATAGGACACAGCCAAGAATTGAAGTGTATTTTACAAGTATTGGCCAAAAACTGATAGAAATGGACGTATGGAATAATCAAGGGGTAAGCTCCAGAGATCCGGCACGACATACGGTTATGGTTACGGAACCATATCCAGTAGCCCGTATAACGGTTGGAGGAACCTTGAAGGAAAATAGGATGTTTACACTAGATTCTGCTACCAGCACAGGGAACGACCTATACCCAATAGATAATACAAAGACCTACTGGACAATAGCACCAGCTGGCGGCCAAAGTGGAGGGAGTATTAAAGTTGACGGCTCATTGACAGCTACAAAGCTTACAGCCTTGATGAAGGAAGCTGGAGACTACAGGGTTAGGCTATACGTAGAAAATACCTATGGAAATAGTGATGTAGCAGAGAGAATTATAACCATTGCCCCGGATGAGTCTCCAATAGTAGTGATAAATGCACAGCAGAAGATATTAAGAAATCCTGACAATCAATTTATGGCCAAGCTGGAGCTGCGGGATGATTCCTACTCTAACGATAGTGATACCATAGCAAAAAGAGAATGGTTTATACGCTATGACAGCAACAATGACGGCATATTTGAAGGCAGCTGGACCAAGATAGGGGAAGGCAGGAACATAGAATATGATGTAGCTGAGGTAGGGAACTATGAAATCAAGCTCTTTGTAAAGGAGGAGTTCGGCCAGCCTACTATAGCCCAATTTGTAACCCCGTATGATAGGAGAAGCAATGAAGGACTAAAAGCTATTGAGGTCATAAATACACCTCCCATAGTGACCTTTGAGGCCAAGCCTAAGCCTGTCATGGACATTCTGGTTAATGCCGGTGATTCAAAACATGACATAACCGACATAAAATCTGCCATAACAGAGCATCTGGAGGTGGAGCTGGGGGCTAGGGGGATAGATTACAAAATAACTTATGCTGACAACAAGACAAGTCATAATCTGCATTTCTATTCTACTGAAAGTTATCGAGATGCAAATAATAAAAATCAGTATGTATTAGCGAAAACCCATATATACACAGGTGAAAAGGAATATCTGTGGGAGACACCATACCAAATGTATGACCTAACCTTGATGCCAAATAACAGATTATATTTTCTTCAGGATAAACCTGTAGATGGCAGTAGTTGGTATTTCTTAAAGCGGCTTGTTAAATATTACGACCTTGAAACAGGGGCTATTGTGGAGGTCTTCGACCAGGAAAATGACGATTATAATGATAGGCCCGAAGTAATTAAAAGCCTTAGACCAGGAGCTAATAACAATGTATATATCGTCGCATATTATTACGGTGGAGGATATGGACATTATAGGAGATATATTTTTTCACCAAATAATACGAAAACTTTAGGCACATCTGTAGCATATGGTCATGGCATGGTGGATCGTGAAGATGATTTTCAAGTATTGAAAAATGGATTTACCTTCACAAATGTTCTAAGACCGGGCTTTTATACCACCAGAATTTTTGGTGGGTATATGGTTCCATCACTATATAATTCATCAGCTACTGTGACAGACAATCAAAATGCATCCTTTGCAATAGCAGAGAATACAACAGGACCAACTAATACAGCTATGTTTTATAAAACAGAGGAACTACGAAGCCATTTCAATTTATATATAGCTGGACAGGTAGTATTACATAATGGTCAGCCTATTCCAAGAGATACAGGGACTACAAGCTATCCATATACATTCGTAAATCACTATTTAGGGGTAGGACGAGATTATGTATATATGCGAACTGGCATTAGAATAAATGTTCATACTAAAGCAGTAGAAGAAACACCACTTAAAGCTCCTGTAATAACTACAGGTACAAGTGTTAATAGAATTTATGGAGGCAGACTTGCTCTTTCTAGCGTTAGCTCCGCTAATGGTATCTATAATTTAAAAGTTATGATATATGACGAAGCTTTAAATAAGATAATATATAATAATACTTTTTCAGGTAGAAGGTATTCTTACTTTAATTTACCGCTAACTCCTAATGAGCCTAATGGAATAAAAGATGCAAAGAGCTTAGGGGAAATAGTAGAAGGTCACGTATGGAGAGAAAACTCACAAAAGTATATCATAAATATCGATGATAGTACCAGAGGGATATTTGACTCACAGAGGGCCAGCTTAAATCAATCTGTATCAGATGTGATAAATGTTAATGCTAAAATAATAGGTTTAGAAAAAGTACAGTATGAAGTGAATGCTTTTCCAGCACAGGAAATGCATGTAGTCAGAACTTATCCAAGTTCTCCTGCTTCAGTTACCAAATCGATTGAAATAAAAGGGAGAAGTAATAATTATAAGTTCAAACAGATTAGATATAGTATTACAGATAGTGCTACTAAACCCAGTACACTTACTAATAATATAAATATAGACACACTAGAACTTAGCAGAAATATTGATGTAGTGCTTCCTAGAAATAGTACAAGGTATCTGCATTATGAAATAATAACTCAAAATGGAGATATTATAAGTCGGACAGCTGGACCGTATTCCTATAGGTGGGATTGGGATGACGATGACGAAGGTGATTATTCATATTATCCTTCCATTACTTATCCAGATGAAATAACAATAGATTATACAAAACAATCAAATAGAATACTTACAAATTTAGTAGATGGAACAAACATCGTAACTGACAATCTAAGCGAATTTATATCTGAGGTAAAGGCACAGATAGTTTATGACCTAGACAACTCCAATACCCAATATATCCTTGTTGGTGAAGAAATGCAGTACGACTTTAGTTACGAGGATAGAGAAAACGACCCTAAATATGCCGAGCGTTGGAAGTATACTCATGACCCAAGCATATATGAAAACAGCTTAGGTCAGCTGCCCAACTCAGGCCAATGGTTCCCAGGGCCAATTACAAAGTTCCTATATACTGGACTTTACCATGTGCTATACCAAGGTCAAGATAATCCAAAGAACGATGATAGGTTTGACAATTACCGCCTATGGAGCTTAGAGGAGCTTTCTACAACCCTACTGTACGTCCACAGGAGGCCGATAGCGAAGATTAATTATGCCATGACCAATTATAACCCTACAACCAAGGAATTTACCTTTAGCTTTACCAGCAGCTCCTACGACCTAGACCACCAAAGCAAACCCAACAGGGGTATAGCCTTAGAGGACTGGAGCTGGATTAAAGAAGGTGATATAGTCTGGAATACAGGAAAGCCTACAACCTTAAAGGATGGAAATATATATACCGTCAGGCTTCGTGTTAGAGACTTGGAGGGAGTATGGAGCTACTATGATGTGGTAACGATAGATGTTAGTAATCTACCGCCTGTGGTGGCAGCTAACCCTGACAAGACAAATGGCTGGTATAACAAGAGCATGGCACAAGCCCAAGGTGAAATGAGGGTAAATGTAGAGGCCAGAGCATTTAATGGTAGAACCATCGAAGAAGTAAAACACTCCTGGTCAAACTCAGTTACAACCCCTAGCTCATGGACTACAGTGTATCAGGATAATTTTAATCTTACACAATCCAATAACGGCATATGGTATCTGCACCTTATAGCAAAGGATTCTGATGGAAAGCTGAGTGAGAATGTTGTTGCAGGACCATATCTTATAGACAAGCTAGACCCTACTATAGATGCTAACCCACAAACGTATAAAGGCATGGGGCCACTGAATGTAACCATCACCGCCACAGATACAGGGGGGAGCGGCTTAAGCAGCATAAGGTACCGTTGGACACAATCAGCTGCAAAACCTTCAACTGGATGGACAACATTAACACAATCTACAGCAATAACATCACAGGATCAGGATGGCATATGGTATCTTCATATGGAGGCCACAGATAATGCAGGCAATAGCTTTTATAGAAGTCGAAGCTATGAGATAGATGGACTAAAAGTAAGTGCAACCCTACTTCCCAATCCAGCCATGGCTGGTGATCAGCTGATATTTAATATAACGACAGAGGGCTATGCAGAAAGGTTGGAGATATTTGTAGATTCTGATATAATGGCAATGGATAAGCGTGTAGAAATGGGATATTCAGCTCAAGCTTATCCGATAACTTCAAATGTGAATGGGGCAGTAAATGTTAAGACAGATATTATTAAGTACGTCCTTTGGGTTACTACTGACGAGACTCTAGATAGATACGATTACAGGCTTAGGCCTACCTATAAGTTTATAATTAGAGCCTGGCGAGGAACAAATTTTAAGGAAGTAGAACTAGAACTAGACGTAAAAAGAAACATCCTAGAGCTTCTCAAGCCAGGGATAAAAGATAAGCACGATAAGTAAAAGGAGGCCCTGCGGTCTAACAGCTGCAGGGTTAATTTTTTTGATGAAGGGGAGCATTAGAATATGACAGGTAAAACACACATAGCCATAGGCACAGCAGCTGCATTATATTTACTTCCTGCTGCTGGGGTAAGAGTAGAGCCATTAATGCTTGCAGGAGCAGTACTTGGTTCACTGCTTCCAGATATAGAACATCCCAAGGCAATGGTAAACAGTAAGATATTACCCATAAAAAGTAAGTCAATGTTGGTGATTATGTCAGCTGCCGCAGGTATTCTTTTGATATTGGGAGGATTGGCAGATAAAAGCCTATTAAAACAACTCATAGGAGTCTATATACTAATAGCAGGACAGTCTAGCCATAGAACCTTTACTCATAGCCTACTAGGCTTGAGTTCGATTGTATATATATCATATCAATTATCTGTTTATAGAGGATTTCAGGGCTTTGCTGCAGGGCTGGCAGTAGGTACAGCACTACACATATTAGCCGACAGCTTTACAAGTGGTGGAGTATCATTACTTTATCCACTATATAATAAAAGAATAGGCTTTCCTATAGCAATGAAAACGGGAGGCCTTACAGAGCGAGTAATATTTATAATATCACTTATAGTCGCTGTTATATCAATAATGAGCTTTTAACACAAGGCTCCTTGTCATAGTATAAAAAAATTTAACTTTTATACAAACATACATCCGTTATAATGCTTCATTGAGGGCTAGAAAGATCTTTAAATAAAAAAACAAAATGGAATGTTGTCACTATTTTTATAATTAATTAACGTTATATCTTTAAATTTTATTGACAAATTATTAACGATGATTTACAATAAAAGGCAATAGATACAAAAAATTCCGACATCTACCAACCAGTATCTTGTGTTATTAACCATTAATGATATCCTGTAGAGGTATGAAACGAAAGGAGTAGTGTTTGGTAATGCAAAAAAAAATTTGCTGCATTTTTCTATTGATTTTTGTTTCCACTTTAATGTTTGGTTGCACATACGAGGAGGAATCTTCCTTAGCCGATATCAGCCAAGGGAAAACGGTTCTAACCATGGCTACAGATTTCTATACATTTAGGGATGAGGTGGATTTGTTTAATCTTAACAGTGAAGATTACTTCATCGAAGTGGTTAAGTTTGATAATGAGGAGGCCTTTTTCCGTAGCATAGATTTAGGTAAGCTTCCTGATTTTTATAGTTTTATGCCTTCCATTAGCGGATATAGTGCCCTTAATCCCATGAAACTATCCGCAAAGGGAATGCTAACCGATTTATATGAATTTATCGATCAAGATGAGGACATCAGCCGCGAAACATTCATCCCTAGTTTACTCCGTGTAACAGAACTTGGTTCTGCGCTTTACCAACTACCCAGTTCATTCTACATCATGTCTGTCGCAGGAAAGGCCGATATTATAGATCGACACATTGATTCATTAGAGCAGCTGTTATCCTTGATGGCTCAGTATGGGGTAGATTATCCTTTTGGTCCTAACGAATCTCGGGAATGGCTTGCATCTTACATCCTAGCTGATTATTATTATGATTTCATGGATTGGGAAACTCTGTCCAGTAATGTGGATACCCAATTGTTCAGAAATATATTAGATTTGCTGAAGCTGCAGCCCAGTATAGAGGAGCTTTCGCTAGACGGGAAAATAGTGGAGGTACCTCACAAGGATGTAATTGAGCAAACACAAAGCCTGCTTTCTCCAGTAACGATTTCCAGCGTTAATCAGGTACAAATCGCATATGGGATGCTGGGATCTGAGCGGGTATCGTTTGTCGGATATCCCCTCGACACTTCCACCAGTTCAATTGCGTCTAACGGATGTTTTGGTATATCTTCGACCAGTGCACATCAAAAAGCAGCATGGGAATTCATCAGACAATTCTATGTTGAACGGGAGACAACGGCATTCGTAACGAATACAAATGCGCTGACAGCCAGGTTGGCAGATGCAAACAATCTGGAAGAGGCGACACAACAAGCCACAATCTTAATCGGTCAAGGAAAAGATGCTTATGAGGTGAAAGTGGGGCCACCTACAGAAACTGATCGGTTAATCATAACTGAGCTTATTGGATCATTTGATCGTATGCACCGTTATGATGCTGAAGTGATTAGACAAATCGTTACTCTCGCCACCCCATATTGGAATGATTCACAAGATATCGATACCACAATCCAACAAATTGACCGCTATTTACAGGGGTATTTTTCAAGTATATGATGGCAGGTAGCACTATGAAACGAACATTGTTTTTGTTTGCAGGTCTGTTTGTGCTTGGGATTGAGTCCATTTTAAATGAGGAAGTATCTGCCTATTTTTCCGATGACAAAACTGCCGAAGAGTCTGCCCGTATGATTCAAGATTGGGTGTCCACTTACTTGGTAGAGTATTAACGGATTCTGTAAGTGTTTCGCAACTATGTTGCATGCATGATACTGCTATATTTGAGGTAATGTATACAGCAAAAAGAAGAGGAGGATTATATATGAAAAAATGTATTATTGGGATTATTCTTGTGTTCACTTTAGTTCTAGGTACAGGCATAACAGCGTTTGCTGAATTTGGAGCATATGCAGCTCCGGTATTTACACTCAGAAATGTCATGTTATACGACTATATTGAGATTAAGTCTGTCATGGACAACTCTCGAATAGTATTATATTCAGGGCCAGAGGTAAATGAATCGACCGTTATTACATCAAGTTCGCGGGGGCACATTATTTATAATGTTACATATCCAGGTAGATATACCCTTACTTGGACCGATACTTGGGGTGGCGGTTGGTACTGGTACTGATTCTCAATGAAGTGTGGGCATGATTTTTAGCATTGAATCATGGGTTCGTTGAAAGATTAATTTGATTTAAAAAAACATTACCTCAATTAAATAAATTTTCTCGACCTCTCACGCGACCGTACATAAGAGGAGCCGACTGCATTCACCAGTCGGCTCCTCTTATTTTGCATCAATAGTATTTTAATAATTCAATAATCGCTTCATTTCTTTTTTTTGCATACTCATATAATGGTTTTACATTACATAAGCATATCGATTTGTCTGCACCGTGCTCCAACAATATCCGAGCAAAGAAATTGGGAATTAGTCGAACTAATAGAATATTGTACTTTTATACCTAATGAGCTTTTAACACAAGGCTCATTATTTTTTTGCTCTTTACACGAACATACGTTCTGTTATAATATATATAACTGGTGTTACTCAGGAAGGAGAGGAGAGCATGGATTTAAGGAAGATTACAGATCGGGATTTAATAGTATTCCTGGTATCGAAGGGCTTTGAGATAGTAAAGGCCCAAAAGGACCTTGCTAGGAACCGCAGCATAATATATTTTCATAACACCGAAGAGCTAAAGAAGAGCATACTGGGTTATGTGAACAAAACAGAAAAGATAAACATATCAGACTACATAGCTGAAGAGAGACGGGTAAAGACATTGCTTTATCTACCAAAGAGCTACTAAATAAAATCAACTTTCATCAGCATTCTTTCAACTAATAAAATGTTGAAGGAGAGAATAAAATGCTAAAACCACCAATCCCCAGGATGGGAGGAAAAAGTCAATTAAGGAAAAGGATTATAAATATGCTTCCGGAACACAGCTGCTATACAGAGCCCTTCTTTGGCGCTGGCTGGGTCTACTTTGGAAAGGAAGCCAGCAAAGCAGAAGTAATCAATGATATAGATGGAGAGCTGATGAATCTTTTCAGAGTAATTAAATACCACGAAGAGGAGCTGAAGCGACAGATCCAGTACGAGGTAAGCAGCAGGCAGCAGTTTAATTATTATAAAAATGCAGATTTAATGCATATGACAGATATACAAAGGGCAGCGAGATACATGTATTTGATGTCTCTGAGCTTTGCAGCAAAGGGTGATACCTACGGTTACAGAACCACAAAGGGACCAGCACCTCAGGTATTTAATACAGAAAGATTATCAGAAATCAAAAACAGACTAAGAAATACCTATATAGAAAACCTAGATTTTTCAGAGATGTTCAAGCGTTATGACAGACTCCATACCGTGCATTTTTGTGATCCACCATATTTTGAGACAGTGGGTTATGGCGTTAAATTTGGTAAGGAAGAACACTTAAAGCTTCGAGATATACTCCAAAATATCAAAGGAAAATTCATTTTAACAATCAATGAGCATGAAGAGGTAAGAAGCTGGTATTCTGGATATTATTTTACAGAAGCACAGGTGAAATATAGTGTTTCAAAAGAGAGCAAAGGAAGATGTATGTATAAGGAGCTCATAATAACAAACTTTAGACCAGCAGGAGATGAGCACCTATCATAATACTTACAAAGAGAGTACAATTCCCCCAGTGCTCTCTTTGGTATGTATAGATATAATACAGGAAGGGGTGGCCGATAAGCATGAAATTCCAATTAAAACCAATCAAGGTAATAGCAATGTTTGATACAGAAAAAAATATAGTGCCCTTAAAATTCAAAATAGAAGATATCCAGGAAATCATAAAAATCGACCACAGCCTTCTGTTAGAGATTAAAAAGTTTGGTGGCGAGGAGCTATATATATTTAAGTGTCAGGGAAAGCTTGAAGGAGAAGATCGGCTGTTTGAGATAGCTTATAATAAGGATAAGGTGTGCTGGACTTTGCGAAAAATGAAAAACATAAGCATCAGTGTAGAACTGTATAAAACTCTAGATAGACTGTCGTGCAACAAGAAGTTTTTTATCAAATAAATAAAGAATAATATACTATATAAAAATTTATATAGTAGAAGAATATTAGTAAGACAATAAAAAAGCCCTTTCAGGTAATTATTTCTAATTATAACCAAAAAGGAGCTTTATTTCTCTAATTTACAAATTGTTGTACACTGTTTTGCTTAATAGAATTGAATTTGGTGTTATTAGTAATGTAGTAAATTAATATTTTTTCGTTTAGGATTATGATACAAGAAATGATAATATTCTAGTTTGCTATCATATATTTCATCGCCATGATCTTTTTTTGTCCTAATATGACACACTTCATCTAAAACTATGTCAACTAATAGATTCTTAGGTTGGTAATTGAGCAAGTGCTCAAAAGGTTTAGTAAGAATTATTTTTGTATATGTACGAATGGCAACAGTAGATATGCAAATTTCATTTTCTTTTATATTGCAATAACCTAAAGGTTTTTTCTTGTATATAGTATTTTCTTCTTCGAAAATTTTCCATTTGATATCACTCAAATCTTCCTCAATTTTATAAGATATATCTTCTAATGCTTCTCTTAGAATATCTTCGTATATTGAGTGTAAAAAAGGATTATCTATTTTAGTGGTCATTATAAAACACCTCCTAAGTAAAATTATATAGTATATGTTTGATAAATTCTACGAATATTTCATTTTATTTTTTAATATCAATTTCATTAAAAATCATATTTATTTTGATAGACAACTTAATAATCGGTCCTGACAGGAGAACGTGAGTTCTCAAAACCTCCTACAATTTTGTCGTTTGATGTGCTATAATATAAAAATAAAATAAAATGGGGGGATATTATGGAGCGAGCTTTTTCTACTAGTGAAGAAAACGAAGAATTGACATATAATATAGAGTCGCTTTATGATGAGACTTTTCAGTTTGGATGCAGTAAATGCGAGGAACGAATTGATGAAGGAATATGCCCCGATTGTGGAGAAGAAACAAAATGGGATACAACGAGAGGGGAATACTGGTACTGGTGCAATAATTGTAGTAAAACAGTGTCGGAAGAAATTTGTCCGGATTGTGGCGCTAATACACAGTTTGATACTCCTACAGAAATACATTGGTGTTCAAACTGCAACGTACCGATAATAAAAGAAGTTAACTCAATTACAAAGGATCAATGCCCATTATGCAATAGCAAAACTGAGTATATGAGTAAAGATGTAAGACCTGTATTTCCTGAAGAAAGATTACTTTTAGAATTATTAAAAGGCACACCCTTCATTTATAAAGAAAAATCTATATGGAACACAGATAACCGTTATTTTATAAACGGAGAGAATACAATTCTTACAGTAAAGGAAATGAGAGCATCACATATAGATGAATTAAGAGATTTATTGATGGATAACATGAAAGCAAATGAACATACATATAGAGCTTTTAATCAAAACATTAAAAAATTTGTAGAAGCGAATAGAGAACGTTTGAACTATTTAAAAGACGAAGCACATAGTTTTATAAAAAAGGCATGCAATGATAACAAATGGAGCCAGATGATAGTATCTTTCTCTGGAGGTAAGGACTCAACAGTTGTATCAGATTTAGTAATTAAGGCCCTGAGCGATCCTAGTGTAGTTCATATATTCGGTGATACGACCTTAGAGTTTCCGGAAACAATAGATTACGTTAATAGGTTTAAACGCGCTAACCCATATACAATTGTTCGACAGGCAAGAAATAACGAGAGGGACTTTTACGATGCATGTGATGAAATAGGACCACCAAGCCGTGTTATGAGATGGTGTTGCACTATGTTTAAGACAGGGCCAATAAATAGGCGAATAAATGCAATGTTTAAAGATAGTCCCATACTAACTTTTTATGGAATAAGAAAGTTTGAATCAGTGAGCAGGAGCAAATATGATAGAATATATGATAGTCCTAAGATAAAAAAACAGAAGGTAGCCTCACCAATATTCTATTGGAATGACATAGACATTTGGCTATACATATTATCTGAAGATATTGATTTCAATGACTCGTATCGCTATGGTTACGATAGGGTTGGCTGTTGGTGCTGTCCAAATAATAGTGAGCGTTCCCACTTTTTATCAAAAATCTATATGAAGGATGAGGCGGATAAGTGGAGAAATTACTTGATTGATTTTGCTAATAGGATTGGCAAGCCTGATGCTGAAACTTACGTGGATAGTGGTAACTGGAAAGCAAGACAGGGAGGATATGGTGTTGAGGCTGCAGAAAAGGTGAAGATTATATCTCAAAACTGTACCACAGAGGAAAACTCAAAGATTTACAAACTTTTCGATCCTTTATCTGATGAGTTTTATAATCTTTTTATTCCATTTGGAAAAGTATCAAAAGAATTAGGAAGTAAATTATTAAATGAAGTGTTGGTGCTAGATTTAAAAACCAACATTCCGATAATTTCCATACAGCCTAAAAGTGATGAATTTGAGCACTCTATAAAAATAAAAACGCTCAATGTAGATAATCACGACGATCTACAGAGAATGATAGGCTATCAAGTAAGAAAATTTAATGCTTGCAGAAAATGTCTTGGGTGCGAAACTGTGTGCAAATATCGTGCAATAAAGGTTTCCAGTGAAGGGTATACAATAGATGAGAACAAATGTACAAGGTGTAAGATGTGTGTAACCTATAAACATCTTGAATATGGTTGTTTAATGGGTAGATACCTATTTTCTGCTTCAGAGGAGGATTAACAAGTGAAATTTCGTGCTCATGAAACTTTTTTCATAAGAAAAGGTTGGTTATATAAGGGCCTAAAACATGTAAGAAATAATGCAGCAGTATTTACTGACAGAAGTATAAATCAAAATGATTTACTTGGAATAGGAACAAATATGGTAAAGTCTTTACGTTATTGGATGCAAGCAGTTGGACTGACAACTGAAGAGAGAAATGGTAATAATAGGATGCAATTTCTGACATCTTTCGGAGAATTAGTGTGGGAAAATGATAGGTACTTTGAAGAAGATGGAACATTATGGTATCTACATTATCTACTATCTTCAAATAAAGAACTTGCAACTACATGGTATTGGTTTTTCAATGAGTTTAGGCTAAAGGAGTTTTCTAAAGAAGATTTTATGCAATCATTAGGCGGTTATATAAATTACAATATCGAAAATACACAGGTTGCTCAGGGTTCTTTAGAAGATGATTTAAATTGTCTAATAAATACCTATATTTCTAGAAAGAAAATTCATCCAGAAAAAGCAAATCCGGAGAATAATATTGATTGTCCTTTAGGAAATCTTGGTATTGTTGATATTGCTGATAGTAAGAGAAAGATTTATTATAAAGTAAATTTGAAAAAAGATCAGATAGATCCAATAATTGTGCTTGCTGTTATCGTAGATCAATATAATAAAAGGTGTAATAGCACTCGAGAGATTCAAATATCAGGTCTAATAAATGATGAATGTAATATTGGAAGGACATTTAATATGGATAGTAGTGTAATTAATTATTATTTAGATAAAATTCAAGAATTAGGTTATTTAAAGGTGATACGCACAGCAGGATTAGATGTAGTTAGATTAAATGATGATTATAATGTAAGAGACATTTTAAAAGAATACTATTACGATTTAAATTCGTTTGAATCGAGGGAAGACAATGAACAAGAATAAAAACACATTAGATTTTATAAGTACAGTTCCAGGTTTCCAATATGCGATTAACTTAAATTATGACTTGAAAAACCCCGAAAAAATTGAAAGATATATTGCTACAACCGGTGCTATAGATATTATGGAAGATATCCTATTAAGCCTTAAAGCGAACTCAACTGACAGAGCGAGACTCTTTGTGGGACCTTACGGTAAAGGTAAATCGCATCTAGTTTTGGTACTTATGGCTTTATTATATTATAGAGATAATTATGTATTTAACGACTTGCTAAGGGAAATTAAACAATACAAACCAGAACTTTTTGATTTAGCTTTTTCAGTTATGAACGATGATAAAAAACTACTGCCTGTAGTAGTAACTGGCACTACTTTAAGTATGACACAATCTCTATTACAGTCATTAAACAAAACGCTTAAGGAAAATGATTTGTTTGATATAATGCCAGATACTTATTTTAATGCAGCTAATGACATGATTAAGTTATGGGAAACTGAATATCCAGATACTTTTAAAAATTTCACAAAATCAATAAATACAACTGCTAAAGAGTTCTCTAATCAGCTTAAAGAATTTAACCAAACAGTATACAATGAATTTGTGAATATCTATCCCAAGCTAACTTCTGGTGCTCAATTTAATCCGCTACAAGGAATTGATGTAGTTGACTTATATAGTGATGTAGTAATCAAGTTAAAGGATAAAGGATATAAAGGAATTTATATTGTTTATGATGAGTTTAGTAAATTTCTTGAAGGGAATATCGACGGGAATTCTGCTATGGATATTAAGTTACTTCAAGATTTTGCTGAGAAATGTAATCGTAGCGGAGAAAATCAACTGCATATTTTACTTATTTCTCATAAAAGTATTAGCAATTATGTAGATAAGCTGCCAAAGCAAAAAATAGATGCCTGGAGAGCAGTTGAAAATCGATTTAAAACTATAGAAATTAACTATTTGGAAACTCAAACGTATGAAATAATTTCACATGTAATTCTTAAAGATAAAGAAAAATGGAAGCATTTTTATGATGAAAATAGAAATGCTTTTAATCAGTTAACCTTACAAGCCAGTCGAAGTGGTATTTTTAATGGTATTGGAGAAATGTTAGAGGAGTCTGTTGTTTACGGAACATATCCTATGCATCCAATTAGTACATTCATTTTACCTAAAATATCGGAAAGAGTAGCTCAAAATGAGAGGACTATTTTTACTTTTTTGTCGTCTAATGAAATAAGTACTTTAGGATATTTTATACATTATGAGAAATCAGATTTTCCTTTATTGACTCCGGACTATATTTACAATTATTTTGAAACGTTATTTAAGAAAGAAAATTATAAATCAGAGATATATCGAGTTTGGAGAGATACAGCTACCGCTTTAAGAAAATTGGATGATAGCGAGAACTTAGCTTCGGCCATTTTAAAAACTTTAGGATTGATTTATATTTTGGGCGATTTTCAAAAATTACCGCCAACCATAGAGTTGATTAAGTTGATATATTTTAACATAGATGTAGAAGCAGTTATTGAAAAGCTTATAGATAAAAAAATTCTATATCATGTAAAGAGTAAAGGTCACTTAAAGTTTCTTGAAGCAACAGACATAGATATTAACGAATTAGTTGAGAATACAATTGTGAAGCGTAGTCAAACTTTCAGTAGTAAGAATTCATTGAATCAGCTAAGCTGTGATCATTATCTATATGCGACTGGTTATAATGACGAATATGAAATAACTAGATATTTTGACTTTGAATTTATTGAATTGAAGGAGTTATATGAAACAACGAACTGGAACAAGAGAATACAAAAGAAAAAATCGGATGGCACAGTTTTTTCAATTATCATAGGTTCTAATGACTCTTTTTATGAAGCTAAGCAAAGACTGAAAGAAATAAACCATAATAGATTACTTTTTATTTTGCCTAAAAAATCGTATAACATTGATGATTTATTGAGACAGTATGATGCTATAGAATTTTTGATTGGGAAAAATAATCATGAGGATCATGATAAGTTATTGAACGAGGAGCTAAATGTATATCTTGATGATATTAAGCATCAATTATATAACTATATAAATATTTTTATCAGACCAGAATTGGGAGAAGCAGTGTATTATTATAAAGGGGAGCTACACAAGATAAGCAGAAAATCAAATTTAACGCGTCTGTTATCTAAGATATGTGAGGATGTGTACTCAGATACTCCAGTCGTTAACAATGAAATAATAAACAAAAATGAGCTAACGCCTACAGCTTTAAGTAGTCGTAGGAAGGTTATAGATGCATTATTAACGAGTAATATCGTTCCATTTCTAGGGTTGAGTGGATATGGACTAGATGTGAGTATCATGCAATCAACCTTAATATCAAAGGGCATACTTATAGAAAACAGCGAAAGAGCCTATTTATGTACGCAAGGACTCGAGCCTAGGCTTCAAAATGTTTTAAATATTATTCAAGAATTCATATTAAATACATCTAAAGAAGGGCCTCAGGCATTCAATAACCTATACCATGTTCTCACAGGAACTGATAGGCGCATAGGACTCAGAAGAGGTATAATACCTATTTATTTAGCTGTGATATTGCACCAGCATAAGCGACATATAATAATAGTCAGGAATGGCCAGGAATTAGAAGTTAACGGGCAGCTCTTAGATGATATTAATGAAAAGCCGCAAGATTACGAAATCTACTTGGAAGATTGGAATGAAGCTAAAGAGAGCTACATACAAAGCCTTGTGGAAATGTTTAATGCAAATTCAAATGAAAAAGAGTATAATACCTTTGATTATGTTTTCAAGGCAATACATAGATGGTTTTATGATTTGCCCAAATATGCTATGAATTATACCGAAAAATATTTAGGCAACGGTGAGTTCATCAAAGTAGATAAAAAGATATCACAATTACGCAATAGTCTAAAAGGCACTCGAATTAATTCAAGAGAATTTTTGTTTAGAAAGCTACCTCAAATCTTTGCATATAAAGAACAAGATAAAAAAATAGCAAAAGACCTGAAAATGCTCAAAAACGAACTTGATTCCATAAAACTTCATTTGATGGATACATTAGCCGAAGATATTAGGTTGATATATGGAAAGAACGATGCTAAAAATGCTTCATTGAAGTCAATATTAATAGATTGGTATGAGAGTTTAGAAGAGTATACAAAACTAAATCTATATGGACATGGAGAAGATAGTTTTTTAAAAGCTATAGGTGCTATATCAAATAACCATTATGAATTTATTGAGAGTATTGCAAAGAGCATAACTGGATTAAGATTAGAGGACTGGGACGATCATGTTGTTTTAAAATTTTACAACAAAATGCTAGAATTTAAGAATAATATTGAAGGTTATAATAATGAGCTTAAACAAAGAGATCAGGATGAGTTTGAAGATTCATTATATAAGATAACCTTTGTAACGGATGGAACCGAAATAACTAAGTCTTTTGTAAAGAGAGAGGTTTCTAAAGAGGCTAAAGTACTATTTAATGAATTGGAAGCTCTTCTCGGTGATTATTCTAACTTAGAAAAAAATGAAAAGAGACAGATATTACTAGAAATATTTGAAAAGTGCTGCTGATTTATTGAAAGCTTGTACCTTAAAATGTTATCATTTTGGTATAAGCTTTTTCTATTTAGGGGGTTAAACAATGTCCAGAACACTATATTTTGATAATGCAGCTACAACTTACCCAAAACCTACAGATGTTTATAATGCTATGAATGATTTTTACATGAACAACGGAGTAAATGTAGGTCGAGGTCAATACTCACTAGCGAGCAAAGCTTCAGCATTGGTAAATGAAACAAGAGAACTAATATATAAGCTATTTAATTGTCCGGCAAATAAAAAGGTGGTTTTTACTAGTTCAGCGACAGAAGCGATAAATATAATATTACAGGGATTACCTTGGCAAGGTGAGGAGAATGTATATATTACACATTTCGAACACAACGGAGTTCTTAGATGTCTAAATCATCTAAGAGAAGTACATAATATTGATTTGAGTAATGAGAACTATCTAGAAGTCGATAGGGATACACTTTGTTATGATTTAGAAGAAATTCAAAATCAGTTTAATAGAAAAAAACCTAATGTAGTGATAATTAACCATGCCAGTAACGTATGCGGCTTAGTAGCACCTATAGAAGAAATATCGCGACTGGCTAAAAAGTATGGAGCAACTGTTATTGTAGATTGTGCACAGACAGCCGGTTTGTTAAATATTGATTTAAGAAAGATAATGGCCGATTATGTTATATTCGCCGGTCATAAAACTATATATGGGCCTTTTGGAATTGCAGGATTTATCATTGATGAAAAATCACAACTGAAACCATTATTGTATGGGGGGACCGGGATAGACTCAGCTAATTTAGATATGCCAACCACGATACCTGAGAGATTCGAGGTCGGGAGCCCGAACATACAAGCAATTGCCGGCCTCAATGCGGCTTTAAAATGGCTGTTCAGTACAGGAGTAAATAATATATATGAGAAAGAAAGAGAGATGACAAATGAGCTGATTAGTGTTTTAAAAGAATTTGAAGTAAATATGTATTTACCTAGTGATGAAGCCAATCATATAGGAATTGTATCATGCACATTTAAAGATTTACCTACAGACGGTATAGGAAATTTTTTGAATCAACATAATGTTGCAGTTCGAACAGGCCTACATTGTGCGCCGGACGCACATAGGTTTTTAGGAACATATCCTGGAGGCACTGTTAGATTTAGTCTAAGCTATTTCAATACTAACGATCAGCTAACATTACTAAAAGAGATTATTCGCGATATATATTTATATTAACAAAAAAACTTAGAGAAGCAGGTATACAATGCCTGCTTTTTTTGTGTGCATTATTATTGCAAAATTTGTCGAATTAATTAGGAAGGTGAATTGTTATTGCACATTGAATAATAATATTATTGCAAAATTTCGATAAAAAACAACATTATTATACTGATAATATGGAAAGGTTGTCAGACTATGGACTTTAGAGAGCTTTATATAAAATCAGAATACCGTTCTCTCCATGATAATATTATTACTGATTTTTTTAATCCAATTCTAGATAAGTCAACATTATATAAAAGAGCAGTAGGCTTTTTTTCATCATCTGCACTAATACAGATAACTTATGGCTTAACAAAATTGATTAAAAATGACGGGAAGATATTACTCATAGCTTCACCTAGGTTGCAAGCGGAAGATATAGAAGCGATGAAAATAGGTTATGAGGCAAGAAGGAAAGTAATTGAAAAGTCTATATTAGATTCTATTAGAGAACCCACAAATTTTTTCGAGGAAGAACGTTTAAACCTTCTAGCTACTTTGATATCAGAAGGTCGACTAGATATAAAATTAGCGTTTACTGAAAAAAACGACACAATAGGCATGTATCATGAGAAATTAGGCTTATTATATGATTCTTCAAATAATATAATTGCTTTCACCGGTTCCATGAATGAAACAAGCAATGCATTTTTATATAATTATGAAAGTATAGATGTGTTCTGCTCCTGGACTAAAGATAAGGAGAGAGTCATGTTAAAAGAGGAAGCATTTGAGACTTTATGGTCAAATAAGGATTCAAATGTTGAAATAATCGAATTTCCTAAAGTAGCATATGAGAAATTGAAGTCATATAAGAAAGAAAAAATCGACATTGATATGGATAACAGAATTCTGCAATGTGCTGATATAAAACAGTTGAAACCTCTATTGTCAGAACCAATGATCCCGGCAGGGTTTTCATTCCATGATTATCAGATTGAAGCAATTGATAATTGGGAAAAGCAAGATTTCGTAGGAATCTTTGATATGGCTACAGGTACAGGGAAGACCTATACTGGGCTTGGAGCACTAGAGAGATTATATCAAACCGTTAAAGGCCAACTTGCTGTTGTAATAGTATGCCCATATCAACATTTGGTAGAACAATGGGTTGAGGATATTAATAAATTTAATATCAAACCGATTATTGGGTATAGTAGCTCACCTCAAAGAGACTGGCGAAGAAAATTAGAGAGTGCTGTGCGTGATCAAAAAATAAAGGTAAGGGGTAGTAGCTTTTTTTGCTTTATATGCACTAATGCTACATTTTCTAGTGATTTTGTTCAGCGACAGATTTCTAAAATTAGAGGGAATGCACTTTTGTTAGTTGATGAAGCGCACAATTTTGGTTCAACAAAACTAAGCACATTATTGTCAGAAAACTTTAATTATAGGCTAGCATTATCGGCTACGCTTGAAAGGCATAATGACGAGGAAGGCACAGAAAAACTATATAAGTATTTTGGAAATGTATGTATAAAATATACTCTTGATATGGCTATTTCAGAAGGGAAATTAACCCCATACAAGTATTATCCTGTGCTAGTAAGCTTAAATGAGAAGGAACTGCAGCTTTATTCGTATTTATCACAAGAAATTGCTAAGTGTCTGATTCAGGACAAAACGGGTAAAGTCAGATTAAATGAAAAAGGAGAAAAATTAGCTTTGAAGAGGTCTAGATTAGTTGCCGCTGCATCAGACAAAATTGAGCTATTGCGCGAATTAATTAGTCCATATAAAAATGATAATTATATGCTGGTTTATTGTGGTGCCACTACACTGTTGCCAGATAACCAAGATTACTCTGATGTTGATATTGAAGACATAAGGCAAATTGACGCAGTAACGAAAATGCTTGGTAATGACTTGGAAATGAAGGTTTCGCAGTTTACTTCTCGTGAAGATGCTGAAGAAAGAGAAATTTTAAAGCATAAATTCCAAAGGGCAGATAATTTACAAGCGTTGATTGCAATAAAGTGTCTAGATGAGGGTGTTAACATACCAAGTATAAAAACGGCATTTATCTTAGCGAGCACTACTAATCCTAAAGAATATATACAAAGGCGAGGAAGAGTTCTGAGACTTGCCAAAGGAAAGGACTATGCAGAAATTTTTGACTTTGTTACAACGCCAAGACCATTAGATGAAGTCTCTTCATTAACTGAAGATGTGATGAAGAAGGAACTTGGACTAGTTAAGAATGAATTGAAAAGAGTTATCGAATTTGCTAGATTAGCAATGAACTATATGGAAGCTGATAAAATTATACAATCAATAATAGAGACCTATAATTTAGAGATTGATGAATTGTATTATGATAATTAAATGTAAGGAGTGTGGCTGGCATGTCTGAACCAAATGAAATTATTGTTGATGAACAGAGAGTAAAAAGATTGCTTCAAAAGTTAATAATTATGGAGAAAAACAATATTAAAACCAAGCAGTATAATGAGGTTGAAATGGTGAAAAAGATTAAAAAAGCGATAGAGGAGGAGATTGAATGTTATTAAAATCTCTAAAGCTTGAAAATTTTCGTCAGTTTAAATATGAACGTGAGGTGATTTTTGCTACCGATCCACATAATAATGTTACTGTAATTATGGGTGAAAATGGTTCAGGTAAGACTACATTAGCACAAGCTTTCACATGGTGTTTGTATGGAGAAACGGATTTTGAAGATAAGTTCTTACTTAATAAGATTACATCTGGACAACTGATGCCTGAAGAATTAGCCAAAGTAAGAGTAGATATGAATCTAATTCATGGTGGTACTGAATATACAATTACTAGAGAACAGGCATACAAAAAAGATTTAAGTGGGAGAATAAAGGCTCAAAATACTGTATTTAATATAGCTTATAAAAAAGATGGACAACAAGAATTTCTTAAACCCACAGAAACAGATATGAGAATGAAAGAAATATTGCCAAAGGAGCTATCAAAATACTTTTTCTTTGATGGAGAAAGAATTGGTAACATGAGTAAAGAAATTAAAAAAGGAAAAAGTCAAGAGTTTGCACAGGCTGTACGGAGTTTACTTGGACTTAATGCTTTTGTTGCTGCAATAGAACACCTAAAGCCGACTTCGAAAAATGGAGTAATAGGTAGCTATAATGAAAGCTATGATTCTTCTAGTGACAAAAAGATAGCACATTACACAACACAGATTCAGGATATGCAGGATCAAATTGATAGAGTCGATACACGAATTAATGAAATTGAAAACGAAGTATCTATTGCTGCAGAAAGGTGTGAAGAGCTTAAAATAAAATTATTAAAAAATAGTGAAAGTCAAAAACTTCAAGAAGAGAAAGAAAAACTTAAAAAACAGGTTGATACCTTCAAACAATCTAAGATTTCAGCGATTAGTTCCTTAACAAAGCACTTTAATACACATGCTGCTTCTTATTTCGCAAAATCCTTAATAAAGGACGCATTAGAAAATCTATCTACGGCAGACAAGCTAGATAAAGGAATACCAGATATGCATGCACGTACAATTGAATTTCTGATAAAGAGAGGTGTATGTGTATGTGGAAATAAGATTGAGTTCGGTAACAATGAGTACAATGAATTAAATAAAGCTCTAGAGTTCTTGCCTCCTCATTCTATAGGAATGGTTATTGCTCAATTTATAAAAGAATCTGAACTAAGAACGAAATCATCTGATTTGTTGTTTAATGAAATTACAGAGAAATACGCATTAATCCGTGATTATGAAAACTCAATAGATGATAAAAAGTTAAATATTCATAACATAGAAGAAAAGTTAGTGGGAATGGAAAAAGTCGCACACTTACAGCAAGAATTAAGAAGATATGAGAAGGTATTAAGAGATTTAGACGCGGAAAAATCTGAGTTGAACCAAAAAAAAGGCTCACTTGAAACCAGCAGAGATAGAAAAATGTCAGAAAGAGAAGAATTAGCTCTGAGAGACGAAAAAAACAGAAAGATCGAAATATATAAGGCCTATGCCCAGAGTATGTATGACGAGATATTAAGAGTATATAAACATAATGAAAATTTAGTTAGAGAAAAGCTACAGCAGTATATCAATGAAATCTTTAGAAATATATATGAGGGCGGATTACTCTTGACTATTGATGAAAAATACAATATCCAGATAGCAGTTAATGACACTGGTGGCTACGATACAGATATTGAGACTTCGACTGCCCAAAGTATATCAGTAATATTTGCATTCATCTCCGGAATAATTAAAATGGCTAGAGAAAATAGTAGTGCTTTAGATTCAGAGACTAGAATGTTAGAGTCAGAGCCTTATCCTTTGGTGATGGATGCACCTTTGTCCTCGTTTGATAAACGTAGAATTCAAACAGTATGTGAAACTCTGCCTCAAATCGCTGAGCAAGTTATTATTTTTATAAAGGATACTGACGGGGAACTGGCTGAAGAGCACTTGGGTGCTAAAGTTGGTAAGCGTTACATATTTGAGAAAAAAAATGAACTCGTTACTATAATAATGCCGAGGTGATTAAATGTTTGATAAGGAGTATTCTTTTAAAGGTATACATGCAGAAAAGGTTATTAGATTAACAGCACAGTTCGATAATAATAATTCCGCAAAACTGTTCAATCGAAATATCGATGTCTATGTAATAGCACCACTTATTGGGTTTTTATATGGACGCAGATCTGAACTAGATAAGTCAAATAGTGATAAAACTACAAAAATATTTCCACATCAGTTATCAAATGAATTTACAAATTTAAAATATAACTTTCAGTTAATCATGCTTTTAGACAATAAAAACGAACCTTCACTTGATGAACGTATCAATAAGGCGTTTAGGTATTATGGAGATAAAAGCCAACCGGATGAGAAATTATTTGAACAATACGTTTTAGGGGGAGTCGACGTTCTATATGATAAGCTCATAGAAAATGCGACTTTGCCTGATGATTATATTAAAAATCTCTATGATTTCATGGAAGAGTTTGATATGAGATATAATGAAGCTATTTCAATGGATAGCATTCTCGAACTATGCAAATTAGCGCGGAGCTAAAAGGAGTTAAATAGCATAATGATTCTTTTTAAGGATAATAAATCCGTAATAGATTATTTAATTGAGGTATCAAGACAAAAAGGGTATGTAACAATAGATGATGTTATAAACTCAGTTGATACCTTTAATTTGCCATTGGAAGACATTGATCGAATATGCGAGAATCTAATAGCCAGCGAAGTTATTATACTAGAAGAAGAAAAAAGCAACAATTCCCAAGATGAAGAAAATTCCTATGATAGAAGTAGATTGGATTACGAAGAGATTTTTAAAAGGATCATAAAAATAGATCCATCTTTAACAAGCTACATAAATGAGATTAGAGTGATACAACCGCCACAGAATCGGGAAGAGGCAACACTCATTGGACCTGCAAAAGAGGGGAATGTTTATGCTAAGGAACGCTTGATTAGCATGTTTTTAAGGGTTGTTGTAAGGATTGCTTTATGGTTCTATGATACCTATTCTTTACCATTAGCAGAGTCAATACAAGATGGAAATATAGGATTAATAAAAGCTATAGAGAAGTTTTCATATTCATCAGATAATAGGTTTTCAACCTACGCTCCCTGGTGGATAAGACAATCAATTAATCGTTTTACTATAGATGCTGCAAACTCATATTATGTGCCAGCACATTTAAAAGAGCAGCTTTTTTCAGTAAGAAAAATAATAATTGGACATACCTGTGAAAAATGTTTAGATGCAAAACCTTGTCCTAATCTTATTAATCAAATTAATACAGAGCTTATATTAGACAATAAAACAACCCTAGATTATTTAAGGATACTTGATGATTTTTATAGCATCGAAGAGTGTTTAGAAAATGATGAATCAATTTTTAGTGATTTTGGCGAATTCAACTATATACTTATGGATGGAATAATAAATGAAGATAATCGGCGTTTAATAAAAAGTATACTGCTATCAATTTCAGAAAAAGAAAGAAGGGTCATTATATTAAGGAATGGGCTAAATGATGGCAAAACAAGAACACTTGAGGAAATAGGTTCAATTCTTAGGGTAACTAGAGAAAGAATAAGACAAATCGAGGCGAAAGCTATAAAAAAGTTGAGGCATCCATCAAGAGCAAAGATACTAAAGTTATAAAAGGTAATAGTTTTTGTACATCTATAATAATTTATTGGAGGAATATATGGCTAAACGCGATCCAAATAAAACTGCTAGAAATAAAAGAATAGAAGAGTTAACTAATATTCTAGATGAAATATTAGATGAAGTTCTCGCCGCAACAGGTTATGAAAGCAACTTATCTTTAAATGCTAAAATAGGAGGAAAACATGCTAAGTTTTATGATATTAGGCATGAAGTAGTTCTATCACCAGAACAGTTTATTGCATTATGGTTTGATGGATTAATGCGTCATTTAGATGGAAAGAAATTTAAGGAAAATAGCAATGAATATGATTTGCTAATTAAAATACAAAAAAATAAAATTATGGAAAAATATGTTTTGTTATTTTTGGAGAGGACATATTTGAGGAAATATGATGAGCTTTCGAAAATAAGACCGCGTCCAGAAGAAGCCGAGATATGGATCGGTCAAGAAAATGCAAATTATGGTTTGTTTGTAACGCCACGCTATAGGTATAATCAATGGGAAAATGATGGTAGTGAGGTCAGAAAATTTAAACCGACATATTTTACTATTGGGCATATATTAAAGACAGGTTTGGTTATACCAAACGAAGAAGATTTAATCGATTTTATAACAGTTGATGCATATTTGAATTTTTTCAAAAATGTTATTGTACGTAATTCTGGATCTGATTATGAGAAAAAAATTGCAAAGTTGTATTGTGAATATGTAAATCAAAGTGAAAATCCTCATGAAGTTCCATTGTTGATACCAGAGTTCAGATATGGAGGCATTGATAAAAAACACAAGTACCGACTTGATTTTACAGTAATAAATCCATATACACTTGATAAATATGGATTTGAGTTATCACCTTGGTCAACACATGGATATTTATCCAAAACTAAAGAGAAAACGCAAAAACAAATCAATCTGGAGGCACAACAAAATTTCGAAGATGAGATGAAAAAACATAAGGAATATTATAGGAAACATGGAGTGTATGCATTTATTTATACAGATTCAGACTTAAAAGATATTAAGAGTGTTTTTGAGGATATAAAAAGGTATCTTCAACCTAAAAAAATGAACAATCAGCTTAAGCTACATACATTAGAACAGTTTTATGCATATAAGTAATGTTTGTATTCTAAGTATAAGGAGGTACCCGTATGGTAGGGATTGGGGCAACGGTGTATCCACTTTTAATGTATTATTGAGCCCCTAATTATATAATGATAATAGGGGAGTATATATGAACGGAAATTTATCATACCAACAATCAATAGCAGTAGAGTTTACAGCTGTAAAGGATAGAGTAAGATTTTTTATCGATGATCATCATTGGGGAGAAGATGGACGCTACAAGGAGGTTATCCTAATGAATTATCTTAGGAGGATACTACCAAGCAGTGTTTCTGTTGGAACAGGTTTTGTAAAAAATAATAGAAGAGAGCTCTCAAATCAAATAGATATCATAGTATATAAAAATGATACTCCGCGATTGTTTTCAGAAGGAGATTTCGTAGTAGTTATGCCTGAGAGCGTATTAGGTATAATTGAAGTCAAATCTACTTCATCTCATCGTGTTTTTTCTAGTACTGATAAGAGGTTATCTGTAATCGAAAAATCAGTACAGAATGGCAGAATTATTGGTAATAAACATATTTTTAATGGAATCTTTGCTTATGACAATAGTATTAAGTTAAACAAAAAATTTAGGAACACCAACTTAGCCTTACAGTTAAGCAAATCAGAAGGATACTTAAATCATTTGTCATTAGGAAGTAATAACTTTATGAGGTATTGGAAAGATGGTAGTCCCTTAGGTGATAAAAGAAAATGTTATAGTGCTTATAGATTATCATATGAAAAGGTCACTGGTAAAAAAAGCGATAATATGCCAGGTTTTTCTTATGGGTATTTTTTTTCTAACCTTTTAGAAACAGTATATAGATTAATCTCACCGAATGTTCTTAACAAGCAGTATTTTGAATTTCTATATCCTTTAGAAGGTACAAAGGAAAAATATAGAGTTGATAATTGTACGATATATTTAGAATAGTCAACTTTCATTAATCAATCAAAAAATTCAGCTTACAAATAACAATATATCTATAACTGCCTAGTAGAATGCAAAAAACAGACTTATCTATAACCCAAAGCTAACCGTCACTTGACGGTTCATTTTATCCATGACGCACTATTTACCGTTTACGGATATAACTCTTTAGGATAATCCAGTGCTATGCTCAAAGAGCGAGGTCGATTTGTATTCTAATGTCGAATTTTAGCTGTATTTGACTACTACTAAAGGTGGATTGAATTGTCACATAGAATTAGATTATAGTTTGAATATTGCGGCGTGGTGGAGCCACATGTCCGGTTTATAGTGAGCCAACCTTCCGGACTGGCAGAGCCATCGTTTTGGGTTGAAAACCACACAAAGCGCTTATACCGCAAAAGCCACTTTACAATGAGAATGCCATGTTACACTTTATACAAGGCATCGGCATCCTTACAGAGCCCTTCTCTTTGCTCAGAAATGGTGTATGCCTGTGATG
This sequence comes from Clostridiaceae bacterium, assembly GCA_018432235.1. Lineage (GTDB taxonomy): Bacteria > Bacillota > Clostridia > Peptostreptococcales > Natronincolaceae > M1-B18. Next base: position 30,403 of record JAHDLO010000040.1, read on the forward strand.
CCTTAGTACATGGCATAAGAGGCTCGTTGTAAAGTGGACTGTGGAATAAATGCGTAATATGCCTTAAAATCATCAGTGGCTCCCTCAAAACGGAAGGGTGGCTCTCAAAGCCCTGACAGCTGGCTCAAAGCATCCCGGAATATTCAATAGTTATTGAATTTTTAGAAATAAAATACAAAAAGGACCGTCGTAACTTGTATTTAAAGTTACCCAGCATTTTTGCAATTAGGTGTTTAAGACACATATAAGAGTAAAGTTCCTAAAACTGCTCATGTCTACCCTTGCTTTAAGTTTGGATGGACTGTAAAAGGTATAATTAGATATTTTAAAGGAGGTATAATTGTTATGCATACAATTGAAAACACTAATATTCCTTATCTTGTCTATCATTACTGTAGTTTGGAAACATTTATGTCAATTATCAACAAAAGTACTTTTAGAATGACTAATATTGTTAAATCGAATGATACTGAAGAAACTATTTTCTGCTTGGAAGGCTTCGCACGTGCCCTCAAAAATGCATGTATAAAATACAATAAAGAAAAACGTGATAATATATTTAAGGAATCTATAAAGAACATTGACTTTCAAGAATTGATCATAAGCTCTTTGAATCAAAATTCGGCGACTTATTATGCTGCTTGTTTTTCGGAGGAACCAGACGTACTGAGCCAATGGAGAGGATACGCAAATAATGCAACCGGAGTCGCCATAGGAGTGTATACCAGACCATTTCTTAATGCCAATAGATCATTTAGCTCAAATTTAAAGTTCTGGAAAATAGAATATGGTCTCGAGAGTATTGAAGTTGATATGGAGAATTATGTGATAAGTCAATTGCATGATTTGAGTAGTAAAAAAGGCGAGAATATTAAAGTTAGTGATTACGAAAACATTTTTTCAGACCTAATTACAGCAATGGTTTACAATGTTGTCTTCTACAAAAATCCGGCTTTTAGTGAAGAAAAGGAGTGGAGATTAGTATATTATCCATTTGGTGGGATTAGGAATTTGAGTAAAAGAAGTAGGGTAAATGATTTTAATGTTAATCAATTGTATTATGACAGAATGCTTGAAAATATCACATCATCTGTAAAATACAATGAATTTGAAGTAAATCCTATTTCTTTTAGTTCGAGGGATAATAAAATTATTTCCTACATAGACATCTGTTTTGATTCAAATAAAAGAAATATGATTAATGAAATAGTTATTGCTCCTAAAGCCAATATAGATGATTTGGATTTAAGACTATTTTTACTTAATAATGGTTACGACCTTTCTAAAATAAAAATTCGTAAATCTACTGCCACATATCGATGATAAAGTCAGGTGATGCAATTTTGAGAACAAATAGCGATGAAAAATATGTGCTTGAAATAATAGCTGAAGTGTTAAATGAGAAAATTGAATGGCAAAAGAGGTTTGATACCTTATTAGGTGATTCAGGTAAAAACGGAAATAGAAGAAAGCTGCCAGTGGACGCATATTTTCCAAGATCGAATCTGATAATCGAGTACTGGGAAAAGCAGCATTTTAAGCCAGTAAATATTATGGACAAACGCATCACCATAAGTGGAGTGAGTAGGGGGCAGCAGCGAAAAATATATGATCTGAGGAAAGAGAAATGGGCATTAGATAACAATGTAAGGCTGTTCATTATTACATACCTTCAATTGAAGCATAAGCCCAATGGAAGATTGCTTAGAGATAAAATTGGAGACAGAAAAGTAATAGTGAACATATTAAAAGTAGAGTTAGGAAGATTGGGAGAGGATTAGATGGCGGATACTTCAAGTCTATCAAAAGTTAATAATTATATTATCCGATAACCTACCCAAGCAATATTTAGACATTCTTTCAGCTGTAATTTCGAATGCCTGTGATGAAATCTTTTAAACCTCACCAAATAATAACGCAAAAAAAAATAATTTTTGAGGCAGATGAGCTTTTCCCTGCCCAACAACGGACTCGGAGTTTCTGTTTTCGTCTAGTGATTTTAGACTATCAAGGATGTCGAACCTTAGAGACTTTAGCAGATTATTAGAAAAAAACATGATGTAGTTATTATGATAAGATTACTGTGTTTTGACGTTAAAAGGTTCGTGAATACTTGTAGATATTTGCGAACACTATGAAGCAAATATTAAAGTTAGGTAAAAATTGAACCCGGATTCATATCGAATTAGCAAATTTATTACAAAGGAGAATAATATGAGATACTTCGATGACTACGAACAACATTATAAAAATGATAAGGTTAGATTGTGCTTGAGAAGGACTACAGATGAGGTCATGAGTTCTTGGGAAATATCAAATTTCTTATCTAATTTTAGCAGTTATTATTATCGTATTGAGTTGTTAGATTCAATACGAATGGCTTTAGAGTATGGTATTAATCCACGAAATATAATCATATTTGATGAATCTTTTAAACTGAATAGAAAATATACTAAGCTAAATCAGATTAAATTGATAGACGATCTAAATTATCTATACTATATAGGAAAGCCAATAAGTTTATTTCCTAATGATAACATAAAGTATGTATATCTATTGTTTAAATATTTTAGGCTATTAAATGAATTTTTTTATCAAATAAGAGTTAGAAGGTTGCCGTCTAATACTCTTTCAGATTACTATGAACTATTTAATACTCAAGGTATTAAAACCTCTTTTGAGGAACTGTTTGGTATTGCTTCAAATATAGTATCAAAGAGTAAAAAGAAGCATCGAGAGAAATTAAACAGAATTCAAGCTGATTGTTATAATGAGTTAAATAATTACATGGGTGATTCTATAAGGATTAAGAGCGTATTTGAACAATTAGGGGACGGTACTTCTATTGCAGAAATTTCAAGTGACTATGATGATATTCTTACTGAATATTTTGACCGCTTTTTTGATAGTTTAATTCGAATTCCTAGACCTGTAGTATGTGTTTTCATAGAAGATGAAGAAGTAATTGAAATATTATCAAGAGCTCATATTAATGTTAATGAGCGAAATAGTTCTTTTTTGGATGTTGAAGAGATATCACATAATAGTCCGTTAAAAGCATTGATTCAAGGGGGAGCAAGTATTTATTCAACTATCAAAGATGAACAACGCAAAAATGAGATACATGAACTTGAAAAAAGAAAGATGGAATTAGAGATTGCAAACCTTGAAACGGAGGCTGAAATTTTAGCGTTAGAAAAAGTAAATAAGCAATTAGAAATTAGGTATAAATTTATAGAAATGAATAGACTTAGAGAAGATTCCATAAAAAATATTGACAATAGCTATGTTAGAAGCAAAATGCTAGAAGCATATAGTAAAGTTCAAGACAACAATAAAAGATTACTGAATACTAATCAAATAATTGTAGACTACGAAAATACTACCGTTTAGAATGAGTAGAAGGTCGTCGGGTTCAACTTCACCTAACAATACTTTCCTCTTTTCGCTGGGAGACAAGCTCTGCCAAGAAGTATTTCTTTGGGGTCCAGCTCAAAGGCTTCGGCAATGCGAAACCGCTAAGCGAAATTACTAACTATGCAAAGGAGAAAAAAATGGCTAAAAGTAGAATTATAAAGGAATTGGTTAACGATGATATTGGAGTAGGGAAGGCGTTATATCGCCTAATGTTAATAGCTGATGACATTGGTGATAAAAGTCTTTTCGACTGGGCTGAGAAGGAAATATCTGGATACAATGAAGAGGATGAAGTTCCGGAATATCGTAAGATATCCACTGGTATAATCAGGTATTCTGGCATTAATGGAAGGATGCAGATTACTAATACTCCTTTACCAGACTATTACCTTCCAGAAGAGATTAGAGGAAGTATTAGAGTGACTAACATATTCGATGGGATAGAAGGTATAGAGAGGTTTTCTAATTCAGATGATAAGCTAATAAAGGATCTGACCAGCCTTGCACCCCACGTCTATAGCCTGAGTGGCGGTATTCAGTGTACGAGTATAAGTTTTTTTGTAGATAGTAGTGCTGTTTCCAATATTCTTAGTGTCATAAAGACTAAGGCTATTAAGGTCTTGCTCAAGCTAGAAAAAGAATTTGGGAATCTAGATGATCTTGATATAACTGATGAACAGATTAGTGGTACGGATTTACAGAAGTTATATAAGGAACTAAAACTAATTGTTTATGATAATTCTGTGCAAATTGGTGATGGTAACACAATAAAAGAATCAAGTTTTAGAACAGGAGTAGATAAATAATGGGAATCAAAATCGGTGATAATAATAAAATTAAGAATTCAAGTTTTGTAGACAATAAAGCGAGAGATGAATCTATCAATAATTGGTTTTGGGTTTTGGCAATACCCCTAATAGTCACAATAGTGGGTGGAATAATTGTTGGCCTGATTCTTGGTTGAGTGAAGCTTCCGATAATGACTTCACATAACAGGTTGTGGCCAAATTTGGCTCGCTTTTTCATTAGCACAAAGGGGCTAAATGGCTTACTATTATATTAGCATTCACATCTTGGCTGAAATATGAAACAAAGAGTGATTTTGTAAGTATATGTTTTTATGGTTTTAATATGGTAAAATAGAGTAATAGAATAAAAGAAATGCCTATTTCTAATTCTATCTGAATATTCCGTTGCGATGAAATCGCAGTTCCGGACAAGTGGAAATCACCTGTCCAGAACAGGAAATCATCTATCTCTTACTCACTAAGTGACTTGTCTAGCCCATACACCTCACGCATGGATATGTCTTTTGATGGATC
>JAHDLO010000024.1 GCA_018432235.1 Clostridiaceae bacterium
AACATACCGAAGGCTAGCATTAATGCTATAGCTTCATATGTACTCATTCCGCACCACCTCCTTTCTTTTGTGAAAGTTGGTGGCAACCACACCCTGCTTTATCCGATTACCTTTAAACTATATTACCATTAATTTCTATATCAGGCAATCTGCTATTTAGTTTTGAAGCTTCCACTCCTCAGGTGTCTCAAATGACCTGCTGCGTCTCTACCTTTGAAGTGTTATTTTTAAACTCTCATGTAAGCACCTCCTAGTATTATTATTTTTATATGAAATTCAACTATCCCTCCCTTCAAAATAAAAAAACCACCATGAAAATGGCAGCTTTTTAAGTAATTCACTTTTTACTGTTTCTTCGCAATAAGTAGACAATATCTACCTGAACGCCTTGAAGTGCTGTAATAAAGCTATCTATAGTCTTTTCAGCCAAATATCCTTCGGCAGATTTAATATAATCAATTAAATAATTTGATGTTATTACAGCATTGTCAAGGTTTTGCTTATGTAACTCTAGTTGTGTATTCATAGGCTCTGGACTAGGCAATTGATTGTTGGCTATCTGCTCTCGCATCCGAAAATATCCATCTACCAGCTTCTCATATTGCTCCCAGGCAAAATCATCCTCTAATATTTTTAGGAGCTTCGAGTAGCCTCGTTCGGATAGGAGGTAGACATTATTGCTAATAGATATGTCCCTATTGGAAAAACCCAATTTTTCTAACGGTGCTTTAAAATCACCGTTCTTTAAATCAATAATATCGATTCCACTCTTGAACCTCTTTAAGTTTTCATTTATCCTTCGATTTATTTCTTTTAACTCTCTCCTATGTATTTTGGCTATATCCTTTACTAGCATGGCTTTTTTCCCTTCACCAAATCCACCTTCTATATGATGAAACTCCATGTCGTCTAATATGATTTTCCCTTTAAGCTTTAAATTATTCATAAGTAATATTCTCCTTTCAATTTTAGGATAGTTGAAAGAAGCATATCTTTATGATATGATATTTCAGAAAGATACGTCTTTCGAGATGAAACAGTCCGAGCTGTCCAAGGCTATTATACGGGCTGTTTCTATTTTTTTACCCAATTCATAACATTCTCTTTTTCGATACGCCAATCCCTTCCAACCTTAAAAGCTTTTAATTCTCCTGATTTTATAGCTCTTTTAATTGTAATTTCGCTAACCTGAAGGAATTCTGCTAATTGTTTTACTGTTATGATATCAGGTAGATTATCCAATCCCATATTACACCTCCTTTATATATCTAAACATATCATAGTATATCAAATTATGTCAATCCATTAAAGTATTTTTTAAAATAAAATATTGCCATAAAAATGGTAGCTGAATTAAGGCAATTCATTTCTTGCTGGTTTTTCGTAAGTAATTAGTTTATTACAAAATAAAAAACTACCCTAGCATTGGGGTAGTTGACTTAAATCAATAATTTTTTACTTTACTATGTTTATTTTTTTACACTATATGGTATAATAAAGGTAATCGGAACCGCTGATGCGGTTGCCACAAATGTGATTAAATTGCTTCAATCACTCTGCAGGGCTAATGCAGGGTGATTTACTTTTTTGTGTTGTTATTCCTATCAAAATAGGAGATAAGCTTCAAGAGAAACATACCGAAGGCTAGCATTAATGCTATAGCTTCATATGTACTCATTCCGCACCACCTCCTTTCTTTTGTGAAAGTTG
>JAHDLO010000033.1 GCA_018432235.1 Clostridiaceae bacterium
AAAAGGAGAGGCGAGTAGTGTCACGAATAAGTGACACTATGCCACGAGCGGCGTCGAGTCAGTGAGGCGACCGAAGGCGAAGCGTCCTAGAGAACGCATGGGTTCTCTGGAAAACAAACGTGGCGAAGCCACTTTTGTTCAAAAATTAGGTAATATAGAGGCCTGCTATGCATACCTAAGGTACTATGACAGTTTCTCAATTAATAAAAAAATTAATTAATATGTAGAAATATGTTTTTCTAAGGAGGAATTTATCAAATCAGATAGAATAATTTAAAACATAGTACTAAAGTCCTACTTAGTCCTATAATCAACAAGTCCTATAGGGACATATATAACATATATAGATGTAAGAAGATGGGAAAATAGCTATCCTCTGGACGCCTTAAGCTATAGGGATGTAGTGGCGTAACCGGCTGACGATTTAATATTGTTGGCTTTTTTAATATATAGATATTGGTAAATTGTGGGAAGGAGGGCGTACATGCTTAGAAAGAGATTAGGGGACATTTTGATCGATGCAGGACTTTTGACTCAAAGTGAGATGGAGCATGCCCTTAACATTCAAAAAAGGACCGGAAAAAAACTGGGGGAGGTCCTTATAGAGGAAAGGATGCTGAGTGAGAAGCAAATCATTGAGGTGCTGGAATTCCAGCTGGGCATCCCTCATATGGATTTAAATAAGCATTACATAGACCCTGAAATTACACGACTGGTCAGTGAAAAGCTGGCTAGAAGGCATTCGCTGATACCTATAAAAATTGACAGAGACAAGCTGGTAATCGCCATGGCGGACCCCCTCAATATCTTTGCAATTGACGATGTTCGTATAGAAACAGGCATGGTGGTTGAGCCAGTCATATCGACTAAGGCAGATATACTAAATGCCATTGATCAGCATTATGAAAAGCAGAGTGCAGAAAAGGCAATAGAGGAATTTAAGGAGCAATACCAGGTAGATGACTTAGACGAGATAGACAATGAGGTGCTGTCGGTAATAAATAATGCTCCGGTGGTAAAGCTGGTAAACTCCATTATCAAGCAGGCAATAAAGCTGCAGGCCAGTGATATTCATATTGAACCCTTTGAAAGCAAGCTAAGGGTACGCTTTAGGATAGATGGTGATTTGCAGGAGATAATGACACCGGCAAAATCAACCCACTCGGCTATCGTTACCAGAATAAAAATTATAAGCAAGCTGGACATAGCAGAAAAGAGACTTCCGCAGGACGGCAGAATAGAGATGGAGGTGGATGGCAAAGCCGTAGATCTAAGAATTTCCGTTCTTCCGACGGTTTTTGGAGAAAAGGTTGTTATTCGTATATTAGACAGAAGAGGCTTTTTAAAGAGTAAGAGAGATATCGGCTTTACGGATGTCAATTTAAGCCTTTTTGAAAATATTATCAAAAATCCCAACGGCATTATCTTAGTTACAGGCCCCACCGGCAGCGGAAAGAGTACAACCTTGTATACAGTCCTCAGCGAGCTAAACGACATCAGCAAGAATATTATAACAGTGGAGGACCCAGTAGAATACCAAATGGAGGGCATAACACAGGTGCAGGTCAACACTAAGGCAGGGCTTACCTTCGCCAGTGGTCTCAGGTCAATTTTACGACAGGACCCCGACATCATTATGATTGGAGAAATAAGAGACGTTGAAACCGCCCAAATAGCTGTAAGGGCAGCCATAACGGGGCATCTTGTCATAAGCACCATACATACAAATGATACCGCCTCCACCGTCACAAGACTGCTGGATATGGGGATTCCTGCATATTTGCTCTCCTCATCTTTGGTGGGCGTAGTGGCCCAGAGGCTGGTGAAGCGGCTTTGTGACAGCTGCAAAACAGCCTATTATGCAGAGGATAAGGAGCAGCAGCTTTTAAATGTAAAGGGAGAGGTTAAAATCTATAAGGCTGAAGGCTGCGGAGTCTGTAACAATACCGGCTATAAAGGTAGAATTGCAGTCCATGAAATTATGTCAGTAAACAAAGAAATGAGAGTACTTATAGACAATGGATCAACCATAGATGATATCAGAGAAGCCTCTCGGCAGCAGGGAATGGACAGCTTGAGTGAAAGCTGCAGCAAGCTTGTGCTTGCAGGCATAACAACAATGGATCAGATGTTAAAGGTAGCATATAGCTTAGATTAGGAGAGATGAGCTTGGATATTCTAGAATTAATCAAAAAATGTATAGATATGAAGGCCTCAGACCTACATATAACAGTTGCGGTGCCTCCAATAATGCGAATCAACGGCAGCCTGCAGCAGCTGGAGGGGGAGTCCCTCACGCAGGAGGATACTAGGAATTTAGTTGGGCAGATATTAGACAGCCAGCAGCTGCAGCAGCTGGAGGACAGGGGAGAGCTGGACTGCTCCTTCTCAAGCCCGGGTGTAGGTCGCTTCAGAGTCAACGTATTTAAGCAAAGGGGCAGCTACGGTATGGCAATTAGAGCAGTTTTCTTAAGCATTCCCTCTATGGAGGAGCTAGGAATACCCAACGCTGCCAGAGAGCTGGCAGAGAAGCCTAGAGGGTTGGTGCTGGTAACAGGCCCCACCGGAAGCGGTAAGTCAACCACTCTTTCTGCTATGATCGATTATATCAATCATAATAGAAGCTGCCATATTATCACCCTAGAGGACCCAATAGAATACATTCATAGGCATAATAAAAGCATTATCAATCAAAGGGAGATAGGGCACGATTCTCATAGCTTTGCCAATGCCCTCAGAGCCTCCCTGAGACAGGACCCAGATGTGATTCTGGTGGGGGAGATGAGGGATTTGGAGACAATAGCAACCGCCATCACAGCAGCAGAAACAGGGCATTTAGTGCTATCCACCCTACATACCCTTGGGGCTGCCAAGACCATTGACAGAATCATAGATGTGTTTCCGCCCCATCAGCAGCAGCAAATAAAGGTACAGCTTTCCTCCGTGCTACAGGGGATTATTTCACAGCAGCTGCTGCCAACAAAGGATGCTTCAGGCAGAATAGCAACCTTTGAGGTAATGACGGCAACACCGGGGGTTAGAAATCTCATCAGAGAGGGCAAGACCCATCAAATACAAAACACGATACAAACCGGCAGCAAATTCGGAATGAAGTCGATGGATTCTTACCTTGTGGAGCTGTATAAAAGGGGTAAAATATCTCATGACACACTAATGACACAATCTGTTGACTTAGAAGTGGTAAAAAGAATTATAGAATTTTAATCAGCTGGTACAGGGCTAATGAGGTGTAAATATGCCAACCTATAAATATAAAGCGACAGCAATGGATGGAAAATCGATTGAAGGAACTGAGGTAGCCAACAGCCGAGGGGAGGTTGCTGCCCTTCTCAGAGGAAAGCGACAATTTCCAGTAAAAATAGAGGAAGTCGATGCAAGCAAGGACACTGGCAGGCAGAGCCTGATGCTATTTAAAGCCGTAAAAATAAAGGAAATCGCAATTTTCTGCCGTCAATTTCATACAATGCTGAATTCAGGCGTAAGCATAATAGCCTGTCTGGATATATTGCGGCGCCAAACAGGGAATAAAAGGCTAAGACAGGAAATTTACAATGTATACGAATATGTTCAAAAGGGACAGACCCTCTCAGAGGCAATGAAGGCCTGTACCGATACCTTTCCGCCGCTGCTGCTTAACATGGTGGAGGCAGGGGAGGCCAGCGGCAATCTAGATGCCATAATGGACAGAATGGCCGAGCACTACGAAAAGGAAAACAAGATAAATAATAAGGTAAAGACAGCAATGGTCTATCCTATAATCCTCAGTGTTTTAGCCGTATCAGTGGTTGTATTTCTATTGATCTTTGTTATGCCTACCTTCGTAGGCATGTTTCAAAGCAGTGGTGTAGTGCTTCCATTGCCCACCCGTATACTACTATTAGTCAGCGACACCATCGTAAGCTATTGGTACATGATTGCTGCAGCTGCCCTACTGGGGGTATACGGCATAAGGCTCTATATGAAGTCCAACGATGGAAGATACCTATTCGATAGCATAAAGCTAAGGCTTCCGGTGGTAAAGGATACCGCCATAAAAATAGCAACCTCCCGCTTTTCACGAACCCTTTCAATACTTCTAGCAAGTGGTATACCGCTACTGGAGGGGCTGGAGATTGTATCCCGAATAGTTGGCAATAAGGTGCTGGAAAACCATATACTGCAGGCGATGTCGGAGGTTAGAAAGGGTTCCCCACTTTCAAGACCAATCAAAAGTATAGGTTATTTCCCCCCAATGCTGGATTCCATGATACAAATAGGCGAGGAGTCAGGAGCATTGGATGAAATACTTTACAGAACAGCTAACTTCTATGACGAAGAAGTGGATACAGCAATACAAAAACTGACAGCAATGCTGGAGCCCCTAATGATCGTGGTGATGGCAATAATGATAGGCGCCATAATCATAGCAATGCTGCTGCCCATGTTCGACATGATCAAAACCATACAATAACACAGGGGGACGGTTCTTGTGTGTTATAACCAGAGGAACAAGTGAACACAGGGGGACGGTTCTTGTGTGTTACTTAGAGGATAGGACGACACAGAGGGACGGTTCTTGTGTGTTACTTAGAGGATAGCATGTAAGGAGTATTGCTTTATGAAGGGACTTGGGCATAGTGAATAACGAATTGTGAAGAGGAGATAGTGATTAGTGAAAAAAAGTAAAAGTGAGCTTTAATTAAGGTTAAGAGCGTTATGCTTGGGAACGGAAGCAGTTGAATTCTTCAGCTCTTCAGAATGACAAACCTCAGCCTTCAGCACATAAGAAACTAAGTAAGCTTTGGTATTTGGCTGCTGATATTAAAGCAGTAAATATATATAAAATTTAAGGAGGAGAAGGAATGATACAATTTATTAGCAAGAAAATTAAAAACAGAAAAGGCTTTACGCTGATCGAGTTGATTGTTGTTATTGCCGTATTAGGTATTTTGGCGGCGATTGCGGTGCCAAGATTTTCTAGTGTGACTGCTAATGCGCAACAAACTGCAGATAAAGCAACAGCCAGAACTATCTTAAGCGCAGTAACAATGGCTGAAGCAAATACTAAAGGCTTTGCTGGTGCAGACTATGACACTAACGAAGAAAAGTTGGAAGAAATTAATAAATTTTTGAATGATCCTATCGGTTATGGAAGTACTGGTGATGGATGGACAGTATTCTTGAATGCTGATGAAAAGTGGGAAGTATATAAGGATGGAAAACCTGTTGATCCAACAGAAGAGTAATAAGATTAAATAACTATATCTATAGATATTTGAATATTGTTATTTATTATTATTAAACTTGATGAGTGGTGGCGGAGAAACCTCCCCCACCCTCATACCTTTATTTAAGCTTTCCAGATTGTTTACAAGGGGCGTGATAATATGCTAAGGCACCATTTAGAAAATGAAAGGGGAGGAGCCCTTCCCATAGTCATCATTATATTAGTGGTCTTTAGCATCTATGGCATAAGTCTGCTGAGCATCAGTGTGTCAGATGCCAAGCATGCCAGCCTTCAGGAGGACAGGACTCAGGCCTATTATTTGGCTCGGTCAGGGGCTGAGGCGCTGAGCGCTTATATTGTCAACAATTTGGAGAACTTAACTCAAGGGGAAAGGGAGGCCTTTATTGACAGCATCGACAATAAAACCAGCAGCCCCACCCGACTAAGTCCAGAGGATAGAGGGTATTTTGAGGTAAGGCTGGTAAAGTCCGAGACGGCGCTGACCATATATGCTACAGGGGTTATTGAGGACAGCAATATTAGAGAAACCGTAACACTAGAGCTTTTGCGGGAGCTAATACCGGGGGAAAATCCCAATCCTGATCCGATACCAGTCTTTGATATGGCCTTTTTTGCCACTGCCAGCGGAACTCAAAGTAATCCAGCCATCAAGATGTCCGGCAGTACCACGATAAAGGGCTCCGTTGGGACCAATACCATAGGCGACAGGTCCATTCAGCTGGAATGGTCAAATTATATAAGGGATGGTGTCGTATATATCGGACCGGATGCCGACCCCAATAGGGTGGTGGAAGGCCCCCAAAAGCTTACAAACCATATTCCAGCAGGCGTACAGAGCCTAACAGAGGTTCGGGAATATCCTATGCCGGCTTTTCCTGATTTTCCTGATAACCTGCCTTCAAGGGGAGACTTCACAACGCCTTGGGTTGAGGGGGTATTCTACCCAATTTACAACGATGGATACTATAATCTTATAGAGGCTACCAGCACCAGAACCATAACCATAGACCTGGGGGGTGGCGATAGGATAATCCGAGTAAAGAATTTAAATATATCGCAGGGTCATATAAAGCTGCAAAATGCAGGTAACAATGGCAGACTGATATTCTATGTGGAGGATGCCTTTACAATGGGGGGCAGCAGCACCATAAATCAAGGGGGAAGCATAGCACAGGTAATGATATACTATGCCGGAGGCGCTACCATAGATTTAGGTGGCTCTACAAGTTATGTAGGAAATATATTCCTTAAGAATGCCCCAATAAATATTAGCGGCAGCGGCGGTGTTATGGGAAATATCATCAGCGGAGGTGCCAATATAAACATTAGCGGTAATGCCGATGCCAATACCAGAATACTGTACGCCCCCAATGCCCATATCAATATCAGCGGCAGCGGAAAAATAAAGGGGGCGGTGGTAGGGAAGTCCTTTAACATATCCGGCGGCTCCGACCCTGCTATTCATTTTCTGCCTCCGGATTTAAGTCAGCTGCCTTCTGAGATATTTTCAGGTGGCGGAGGCAATAACGGTGGTGGCGGAAATAATAGCGAGGATATTATCAATTACCAGCTTGGGGGCTGGAGGTAGTTATTTCAAAGGATCGAGGTGAAGGCAATGAAGGCATTAATGGGAAACGGAGAGGGCTTTACATTAATAGAGCTTATAGTTTCAATAGCGATCTTAGCTATTATCATCATCGCCTTTATGCCGCTTTTTAGCTTCTCCTTTGTCAATACCTTCAGGTCTGGCAATCAAAGTGAGGCGGTATATCAGAATCAAAGCCTGCTGGAGGAAAGCTACAGTGGTGCAGAGGCTGTTGAGGGTGTTACTTCAACTGAGCTGCCTCAGCCGCTGGAGATCAACATCGATGGTGTAATTGTCAGAGTTCCGGGAAGGCTGATTGAGGTCACAAGTGACTATGATAAAAATGGCAGCAGGGTAGAAACAAAGGCCTTTGTGCCTAAGGAATAAAAAGGCGATAGAAGCTTGGGGGACTCCTATGTATAAAAATAACAAGGGCTTTACCTTAATAGAATTGGTTCTGGCGGCAGGGTTGCTGGTAATTGTACTGACCTTTGTTTTTTCAACCCTTTTCTTTGGACTAAATACCTTTACGAAAAACAATGCTCAGTATCGGCTTCAAACTGAGCTACGCTTTGCAGCTGATTTTCTGCTGTCGGAGCTAAGAAATGCTAAGGAGCTAACACTGCCCGACAGCTTCATGAAGGAGGCGGACTATTGCTACATATATATTAACAGCAGCAATAGGTTAATTTATGAGGATAATTTTGAGATTAAGGTGCTTGCGGACGTTGAGCTAACGACAGCATCCTTTAGTATATTGAAGACCGACAGCAGAAATCGTGTAGCAATAGCTTTGGAGGGGATAGACGGTGACCAGAGCTATAGCGTAGATACAGAGCTGCTTTTGAATAATGTTTTTAATCTTCCTGCTGCTGAAGGCAAGCAGGTAATCAAGTATAAAAAGTAAATTATAGCTAGTGCCTACGTCAGTAAAAGGATATGGTCTGAGTAATATTTCATATAGAAAATGGAGGAGGTAATATCCAGTGATATACCACCAAAAGCATTGCTATATAGCAGTTTAACCTGGAAACCCACAGCCTTTTGTGACGCAAGGGACTAAGAGAGAAGGCATAAATGTTAAGTCTTATGGTATTTATATTTGGGCTTTTGATGGGCTCCTTTTTAAATGTTTGCATATACCGAATACCAAAGGGGGAATCCATAGCATATCCGCCCTCCCATTGCTACAGCTGCAAGAGGGTGCTGAAACCACTGGATTTGATTCCGGTTCTGAGCTATATCCTCCTTGGGGGAAGATGCAGAGGCTGTGGCAGCAGGATTTCAATAAGATATCCCATTATAGAGCTGCTGACAGGCCTTATGCTGATGCTGGTTTATCATAGACTGGGACTCGATTCAGACTTTTTCTTTTATGGCGCCTTAGCCTGTATCCTAATCGTTATTGCCCTAATCGATATGGATCATTTAATTATCCCCGACGGTCTTGTTGTAGCAGGTCTTGCAGTAGGTGTCCTCTACAGGCTGCTGGCATTGACCGAAGCCGGTGGTGGAAAGGGCATTCTCGATGGGATAATTGGGCTATTGGTAGGAGGCGGCATTTTTCTATTGATTGCATTAATCTCCAATGGCGGTATGGGTGGCGGAGATATTAAGCTGATGGCAATGCTGGGCCTTTGGTTCGGCTGGAGAAATATATTAATTATCTCGCTGATTGCCTTTATTATCGGCAGTATTATTTCTATCCTATTACTGATTTCAAAGCGAAAGAGCCGGAAGGACGTTATCCCCTTCGGTCCCTTTATAGTAATAGCGGCCTTTATCATGCTGCTGCAGCAGGAGATTATTGGCTGGTATCTTCAGCTTGTTTTAAGAAGTATCTAGTACGCTATCAATGTGTATCATCTGAAGGAGGGCTTTTATGAAGAGGCAAATACTTTCCTTAATTTCGAATCCAGTTGTTTCATTGGATATAGGCAGCCATAGCATCAAGCTGGTGGAGGGAAAATACAAAGGGAATTCATTTAATATAAGAAGGGCCTTAACCCTACCGACTCCGACAGAGGCCATAAGGGACGGAAGACTCTTGAATATTCAAGGCATCAAAGAGGCTATTTCAGCTGTCATTAAAGAGGAAGACATTAAGGCAAGGGACCTGGTATTTACGATTGAAAGCACGGCGGTCATCACAAGAGAAATATTGCTGCCCGCTTCAAAGCCTCAGGAAATTGCGTCTATGCTGGAATTTGAGCTGGAGCAATACCTTCCTGTGGCATTGGAGCAATACTCGATACAAAAAAAGCGCATCGAAGAATTTGAAGAAAATGGCGTGCGAAAATCTAATATTTTAGTGGCGGCACTGCCTAAGGAGATTGTAAATGAATATCTCAGCCTATGCCAGCAGCTGTCGATGACGCCAATGGCAATGGATTTAAACGCCAACAGTATTTATAAGCTGCTGCAGCTAAAGGGCTTCTTCAATGACATGGGGGATTTTAGCAATAAAACCATTGCAATTATCGATATAGGCCATAGCTTTAGTAATATTGTGATTGTAAAATATGGGGTATTAAAGCTGAATCGCTTGATGCCCTTTGGCGGCAAGGAAATAGAATTTAATATAGCAAATTCCTTTAATCTTACTTTGGAGGAGGCAGAGGATAAGAAAAAATCGATTAGAAGCCTTAGAGACAATCTGCCGGAGGACAATTCAACAGCAGGCATGCTGATTAATATCCTTAAGGAAAATGTTGATAATTGGATCAGGGACATCGACAGGCTGTTTAAATATTATTTAAGCCGTGAAAGCGGCAATAAAATAGATGCTATTTATCTTTACGGAGGCAGCTCCAGGATTTCAGGATTGGCGGCATATTTGAGGCAGGAATTTCAGATGCCGGCGTATTTACTGAAGGATAAGATAGATGTAAAATATCTCAATAGCCTTAAGGGTGATATAGAAGACTTTTTAAATCCATTGGGTGCCATAATTAGAAGATAGGAGGATACATTGTGCTAGATTTCAATTTTTTTGAAATGCATTCAGCAAGGAATGAAAAACAAAGCTTAATCAGATTAGCGGTTATTATAGCAGCAACATTGGTAATTTCTATGGCTCTTATGTATCCAGCCTTTAACTATATCACCATAAACCGATTGCATAAGGAAATATCAACCTTAAAATCAGTTCTCTCTGCCGACAATACCTATGACATTATTAAAATGCTGGAGGAAAAAAAGCGGGAGACAGAACGCTTAAACGGACTTTTACTTCAGATGACGGAAGCCAATCAGATGCTGGAGACAAAAAATACTATTGACGAAAGGCTCATCAGCCATATTACTGGAAATCTCCCTAGAGCTGTATACATTCAAGCCTTAATAATAAAGACGGATTTAATAGATATCAAGGCCTCGTCCACCAATAAAGAGGATATCGCGCAGTTTGAATATAATCTGAAAAGCAGCTTCGGGACCTCCAGAGTTTTCATCCCCAGCATATCACAGGAGGAGGCGCTTTATAAATTCTCTCTCATTATAGACATTGAGGTGACCGCTGATGAAAATTAATAAAAGAGAAAAAAGGCTGCTGATATTGCTGTTGGTGGTGATCATCAGCTACGGCTACAACAAGCTGGTTGTGGTGGGGCAGGGGCAGCTGATAAATACCCTAAAGGCTGAAAGGGACAGATACGACCTGGACCTAAGCACCCTGAATCAGCATTTATCCGCTGAAGCGCAATATAATAGCAATTTTTTAGAATTTAACGACAGCATAAATCAGCTTAAAAACGGCTATTTTCTTGGGACGCCACAGGAGGAATACATTCTCCTTATAAATGAATATGTTAAGGCCTCGGGGCTAAAGCTGCTGGATGTTAAATTTACTAAGGAGCAGGAGGAAAAGCTAGGGAAACAGGACTTTTACTACATGACGGCAAATATTGAATATGAGGCTGATTACACCTCGCTTATGGCTTTTATCCGGCTGCTGCGAAGCTATAATAAGACGGTTGTCATTAATGAAATGAAAGCTGCTACAAAAAGCAATGAGCTTTTAGGAGGCAATATTACGCTGTCCTTCTATAGTCTTTCTATGGACTTTGAGGATAATATGGGGGATTTAGCCCTATTTCAGCAGGATGCCTCCGACAGCTATAGTCCTTTTAGGCATTTAAATAGCAAAAATGACAGTAAGGACCCGGACAATATAGAGGTGACGATAAATATCGGCCCCGGACGTGTTTTATTGAAGGACCTGGAGGCCAGCAGCAGCTACAGCATCAATACCTCCAACAGAAATATAAGGGGAGGTCTGTATGACAGTAGTATCGCCAAGGTGGGCAATAGCTCACTGAGGGTTGAATATGAGTTTCCTAGGCAGGAGGATACAGCTGTAATTTCAATTGGCTTGGCCTCTAATTCAATAGTGATAACACAGCCGCCAAAGGCTTTAGCCCTATGGGTATATAGCTTTAATAGCGGCAAAAATCCAATCTGGCTGATGTATAAAACGGCTGACAATCAATTAAGAAGTCTTAGATTGACAGATGAGCAGGATTGGGTAGGCTGGCAGAAGCTGGAGGCGACTTTGACCCATGACAACAGCCTATATCCCATCAAATTAGAGAGTATCGCAGTGGTGGGCTCAGGGCTTAAGGAAAAGGGAGTCCTATTGCTGGATGCCCTGGAGGCAATTTATGATGAAGAGGCGGTGGCAGACCCAATACTGGAGGACATGAGCGGATATTGGTTCTATGAGGTACAGGCCAATGAAAGCCTGAGGGATATCAGTATGAAATTTTACAATGACACCAAAGGAATAGAGGAGATAATGAAGGTTAATGGCCTCAAGAGCCAGAGTAATATTATCTCCGGCAAGCTTTTGATCATACCTAAACGATAATTGAGGGTTAAGGAGGAGAGTGGCTTGAAAAGGAAAATAATTGCGTTAATGCTGTCTGTCTGTGTAATACTTGGATTCAGCGGTTTCTCCTATGCCTATGTTTCTGACTATGACCAGGGAAGGTCACATGGCTTTATTTGTGGTGAGTTTTTAGGAGACTTATATGGTAAAAATGAGTATAGTAATGGCAATAAAAATGATTGGCTGAAGGCTTTGCCCTCAAATACTGCTATTAATGAAATGTATAATCTCAGCAGGGAAACCTCAACCTATCGCAGCAGCTTTTTAAGTGGGTTTAGGCTTGGCTTTGAGGAGGGCTATAAAAACGGTTTTAGAGGTTCAAATATGGCATTAGATGTTTATGCCGACAACACGGGCATACAAAATGGATTGGCGATAGGGGCAATTGCAGGCCGCAGGTCGGGAGAAACGGATTTTCATGACGGAAAAACCAGTGATTGGCAAAGGACTCTGCCCTCCAACAGTAAAATCATATCCGACAATAATCTGAACAGGGAGGAGGCCGCCTATAGAGGCAGCTTCATTGAAGGCTTTAAAAAGGCCTTTAAGACTTATTATGTCATTGGTTTTAGAGAGGCAAACCTTCAGGAAATTACAGAAAGCCTCAACCGAGTTGAGGCATATATCGATATTTCAATGGAGGGCGGTGTGGTGAAATCCTGGGATGGTTTGCTGACAGTCGGCTTTGAACCTGGGACATTATATAAGGAAAACCCTATGAAAATCACCCGTAAAAAAATGGAGGCCTCCGGTTATACCGCTAATCTTTTATCGGCAACGGAGCACTATACGGTTGTTTTGAAAAACAGATATATATTTCCTCAAAAGCCCTTTATACTGAGCTTCCAATACTTCGGTTTGAAAAGCGCCGGAATATATCAATACATTAATAATCAATGGGCCTATCTCCCCAGCGAATTTAAAGACAACAGCATCTATACGATTATTGATACTCCATACTACCGGGGTGGAGAATATGCTGTCTTTATTAAGGGGGACCTGAAGGAGATCATAGATATAGAGTACCACTGGGCCGGTAAGGAGCTAAGCTATTTTAACCATTTAGGATATCTCAACACAAATGAGCGCAAGGAGTACAAGCCCGATAGCATCATGTTAAGGGGGGAATTTATATATATGCTGGACAAGGTCTACAATTGGTCAAAGGACAGCAAGAAAAATCTATCGATTTTCAAGGATTATGGTATTTTGGGAGAATATGAGGAGTCCTTTTCAAAGGCCTTTGGCAAGGGCTACATCAGCGGATATTCAGACAATACCCTAAGAGCCAATATGCCCATCACCTACCAGGAGGCTGAGGAGATAATGAAGAAGCTACTGGCTAACAGCAGCTTTAAATGGTCCGATATCAGCACCAAGCTACAGGAGGATAAGGGCGTAGTATCCACTGGCTCGAGAAACACAAATAATTACATGACAAAGGCTGAAGCAATATACCTACTGTATAATTATAGATAGTCATAAATGAAAGGCCATGGAGGTGCATCAGGTATGCAAAAGAAAAAATTATTGCTTTACATCATACTGCTCTTGCTGTTGGGGTTATCAATAAACCTAGGCTATGCAACACTAAGTACCGATAATACGATAAAGGGCAGTCTGATAATCAATTACGGCGAGACCATAGCCAAAAGCAATCAGTTAGTATTGAATTTGGAAATAGGCAGCGGGTATCATAGCAGCATCGCCTCTGTACAGTTTTCGTTGGATAATATCAATTGGTACGGCTATAATGCTTCTGCTGCACTATGGCAAAAGGACTATGCTAGTGGATATCAGCCCTTTTATAATAAATTTCCAATCGGTGATAAAGCTGGACCTGTAAAGGTCTATGTGCGGATAAGGGATACGCAGGGTAAATATTCCTATATCACCGGGGAGATTAATTATAGTCCTGAAAATGCATCCAATGCAGACACCAATATATCTGAGGCTCTGGGCTTAGGTCTGGTTAATAAGCAGGCAGGCACAAGGGGAAATCCCTTTTATATATCCCGGGATACCACGGCACTAACAGTTTACACTCAGGGGGTTAAGGCAATCGCCTATGCTATTGAAGGCGGACAGTGGTCAAGCTGGAGAACTGTGTCAGGAGAGCAGACCACCCTAAATCTGGTCTTTGACGGCAGTGAAGGCAGTAAGGTAATATATCTAAGGACTCAAAACCAATTTGGCGAGGAAAGTGATATCAAGGAGATTCATTATTATGTGGATAAAAAATCGCCTGAGCTGCAAATCAACAGTGATTTTCATTCCTTTGTCGCTGTCGACGGTAAAATATATTTTGATATCATACTTTATGATGCTGTGGCGGAGTATATCGACTACACAATTGAAATTACTATGCCTGAAGGTAAAAAGGCCTTTAAGGAGGGCCGATCGAGGATGCAGATGGCAGACAAGTCCACCATCAACACCATAAACATTGAGGGCCTGCCGAAGGGAGCTGTACTATTGAAGATAACAGCGAGAGATGAGGCTGGCAATACGGCGTCTGAAAGCATAAATATCGATAGCAGATAAACTTCAAGTCAAGCTTCTTTCTTAATACCAGTAGTAATTCCTCCGACGACTGTTGTATTTTCTATGCTTTCCAAGACGATGTGCATAGCATTGCGCTGTCGGCAACGGGTAAGAGGATAAAATCCTTGCCCCGTTGTCGGCAGCGCTATTTTACGGCAAAATCGACCTCGATGGATTGGACAAACGCCAGCATTTGCGGTGGCGCTGGGGATAGAAGCCGATGGACTAATATGTGGCTTTTGCTTCATTGTGACGGTGGCTAAACTTTGGGTATTATAGTAATAGAGTCATTATTTTTAAATCAAGAAGGATTTTATCAGCCATTGTTGAAATTTATATAAAAAGGCCTAAATATCGACAGAAGGAGTGTTATTAATGAAGGTTAAAAACTATATGGAGGATGTTGTTGATTACCTACTGCCTCAGGTTTTGAAGGGTTTGCCTGAAATATGCAATTGTCAGCAATGTATAAGTGATATTAAGGCCCTAGCCTTAAATAGCCTGAAGCCGAAGTATGTAGCAACACCGGAGGGTGAGGTTTACACCAAGGTTAACGAGCTGTCCATCCAGTTTGAGGCAGATGTTGTTAGCGCGATTACAGCGGCCATCAAAAAGGTAAACGCTTCGCCAAGACACCAATGATTTAACGTAATATATAACTATTCAAATATCGATTTTTATGGTATGATGTAATAGGATTTTTTATAGGTATTGTTTAACAATAGTGGAAAAAATCTATTAAAAGTTAAGTGAAAACTGTCTAAGTCACTGCAAAAAATCCTATAAGATTGGAGATACTATAATTAACAGCTATGGGAGTATTAGAATTTCACAATATAACAGTTTTAGGTAATTCCGGAGATTAAATAAATTTGTACTGGGGGATATGTATGAATACCAGAATTGAGAAGCTAAGAGGGATCATTGAAGAAAAGGGTTTGGATGCTATTCTATCCTATAAGCCGGAAAACAGAAGGTACATATCGGGCTTTACCGGTTCTACAGGTTATGCTTTAATTACTAAGGATCAGGCGATTTTTATTACTGATTTCAGGTATATCGGACAGGCAAAAATCGAATGTCCCGGTTTTACAATTATAGAAAACAGTAAGCTTAAGACCATAACTGATATATTAAAGGAAACTCCTATAAAAAGGCTGGGTATCGAAGAGGATTTTGTTACCTATGGACAATATCAGGAGTTCATTGAGAAGCTGGAGGGCATGACATTTGTGGCCCTGGATGCTGCCATTACAAAGCTGAGGGCAGTTAAGACACCTGAAGAGGTGGAAATGATAGCAAAGGCTGCAAGTATCGCAGATGAAGCCTTTAGTCATATCCTAACAGTGGTAAAGCCGGGAATCAGTGAAGATGAAATCGCCCTAGAGCTGGAGTACTTTATGAAGAAAAAGGGTGCCAGTAAAAATAGCTTTGATCCAATTGTGGCTTCAGGAGAAAGATCCTGCCTGCCACACGGCAGAGCCACCGATAAGTTGATTGAAAAGGGTGATATGCTGACCCTGGACTTTGGTTGTATGTATAAGGGCTATTGCTCTGATATGACCAGAAGCTTTGTGGTAGGTGAAGCCACAGAGAAGCAAAAGGCAATATACTATGCTGTGCTGGAGGCTCAGGAAAAGGCTTTAGCTGCGGTTAAGCCAGGGCTTACAGGTATTCAGCTGGATACCATAGCGAGGGATATCATTAAGGACAAGGGCTACGGAGAGTACTTCGGGCATGGTCTAGGTCATGGCGTTGGCTTGGAAATCCATGAGCTGCCCCATGTCAATGCCATTGGTGACATTGAGATGGTTCCGGGGCATGTTATAACCATAGAGCCGGGAATTTATTTACCGGGCTTCGGTGGTGTTAGAATTGAAGATTTAGTTGTAGTAACAGACGCAGGTTATAGAGTTCTATCAAAATCTACAAAAGAGCTAATAGAACTTAAATGATAAATTAAACGATATAATTATGGAGGGATAATATGATTTCTGCAGGTGATTTTAGAAAAGGCAATACTTTTGAGATGAATGGTGAACCATTTGTTGTTATGGACTTCCAGCATGTTAAGCCTGGTAAGGGTGCTGCCTTCGTAAGAACAAAGTACAAAAACCTTAAAAATGGTATAATTCGTGAGGAGACCTTCAACCCTAATGATAAATTTCCGAGGGCGCATATCGATACTAAGGAAATGCAATATCTATACAATGATGGTGAGTTCTACTACTTTATGGATAACGAAAGCTTCGAGCAAATTCCATTAAAGTATGAAGAAGTAGAGGATGCCATTAAATTCCTTAAGGAAAATGATAGTGCCGTTATTAAGTTCTATCAAAACAAAGCCTTTTCTGTTGAACCACCAAACTTTGTTGAACTAAAGATTGTTGAAACCGAGCCTGGCGTTAAGGGAGATACTGCCACAAATGTTACAAAGGCGGCTACCCTTGAGACCGGAGCAGTGGTTCACGTGCCATTATTCGTCAATGAGGGCGAAACAATCCGCGTGGATACCCGTACAGGAGAATACATGTCTAGAGCATAAAGTTACAGTGCTTTAGATATAATATAAACCATCAGGATAAAAGGAGGTAGGTAAGAATGGATTACTTATTCGAGAGAGTTGCTTACTTGAAGGGCTTAGCTGAAGGATTGAACATTAAGGAAGAGTCTAAGGAGGGCAAATTGCTTTTAGGGATAATTGAAGCCCTGGAGGAGTTTGCTGAAGCTATTGTAGAGCTTGACGAGCATCAGGAGGAAATGGCTGAGTTTGTTGAGGCATTAGACGAAGACCTAATGGATGTTGAAGAGGAAATATTTGAAGACGAAGACTTCGATGATGACGATGATGAAGATTACGATGACGACGAGATTGAATTTGCAGAGGTAAACTGTCCTTACTGTGATGAGGAGATTTACGTTGATGAGGAATTGCTTGAAGAAGAGGACAATGAAATAGTTTGTCCAAAATGCCACAAGACAATTGTGATCGTAGAAAACGATCATGTGCATAATGGCTGCTGTGGCGGTGGACATCACCACCACCATGAGGATTTTGACCAAGAGGATTAATTTTTAGGAGCGTCTCAATAGAGGCGCTCTTTTGCTAACTCTTTGATTTCATTACATACTATTTAGTAAGGAGGTAGAGGGCATTGCAAGGGGGCAATATAGTACTGATTGGATTTATGGGTACGGGGAAATCTACTGTTGGAAGAGCTTTGGCAGGAAAATTAGAAATGGATTGCTTAGATACAGACGCCATGATAGAAGCAAAAATGGGAATCGCCATCAGTGATATCTTTGAAAAGCATGGCGAGGCTTATTTTAGAGAATTAGAGCGTCAAACTGTAGAAGTAATCAGTGGTTTAAGTAGCACTGTCATATTGTGCGGCGGCGGTGTGGTACTAAACAATAGCAATGTAGTAAACTTAAGAAAAAACGGTAAACTGGTGCTTTTAAAAGCAGAGCCTGAAACCATTATTGCACGTTTATATGAGGATGAAACAAGACCGCTTTTAAAGGGGCGTTTAAATCTAGAGGGTCTCCAGGAGATGCTGAAGCAAAGAAATAGCTACTACAATGCTGCTGCGGATATAGTGGTGAATACCGATGGAAAATCAGTAGACAGTATAACTGCTGAAATTATCAGCAGTCTTTTTCTGATGGGAAATAGCGAAAAAAGGCTTTAGGGGGAATTCAAGTGAAAAAAGTTCTGATGCTGCATGGCATAAATCATAATATGTTTGGCAAGAGAAATCCCCATCAATATGGGACTATAACTCTGGAGGAGATAGATAACAGGCTAAAGTCGCTAGGACAGGAGCTGGGGGTAGAGGTTATTAGCTTTCAAACGAATCATGAAGGAGAAATGGTTGAAAAAATTCACCAGGCTTACACGGAAGGAATTAATGCAGTAATCATCAATGCTGGGGCTTGGACGCATTATAGCTATGGTATAAGAGATGCATTGGATATACTTACCGTACCTATAATAGAGGTGCATATGTCAAATATACATGCTAGAGAAGAATTTAGACATCACTCAGTATTTGCAGGTGTTGTAAAGGGTCAGATTTGCGGGTTCGGTCTTGATAGCTATTTGCTGGGCTTGAGAGCTGCTGTTGATATCATAATAGAATAGATATAAACGAAATAATAACAACGATGGTCTTATATTAAAATAAGATCATCGTTTTTTTTTTTTGCTCTAATATAGAATTGTGTGCAGCTTTAACAGCAGATAAAAAAATTTTGTAAACTAAGAATAATCGTAGGACTAACTCAATATGTATAGATATAAAGGAGGGACAGGTTGTGAAAAATCAAAGTACCATTCAAAACTATGGTGTTAAGGGCGGTGGTATAGGAACATTTATGCTGCTGGAGCAATTTTTATGTCCTGAGTTAAGGAGTATTATTCAGAAGATTCCTGATAGATATAAATTAACGATGGAGGAAATTCGGCTAAGAATCAATCAACCATTGATGATATTCGGTGATAATAGGGATTATTTTGTCAACAAGCTGGGGGAGGTTCATACAGAGGAGTTGAATAGTCACCGGGTATCGGGAAAAAACATTGAAAACACAATGCAGTTTATATCCAATTATTCCATATATGCAGTTGAGGAGGAGCTGAAGAGGGGCTATATAACCATACAGGGAGGCCATAGAATCGGGATAGTGGGCAGTGTCCTCTATGACAGCGGAGGAATTCGAACCATTAAGAACTTCAGTGGTCTGAATATCAGAATATCCAGAGAAAAAAAAGGCATATGTGCTTCGGTCTTTAAATATCTTCTGGACAGCAGGGGGGAGTTTATGAATACCTTGATTGTCTCTCCACCCCAATGCGGGAAGACAACGATGCTGAGGGATATCGTGCGAAGCCTCAGCTATGGCAGAGGTGACCATAATTTCAGAGGGGTGAAGGTTGGTGTGGTGGATGAACGCTCTGAGCTGGGAGCTTGCTACCTTGGGGTACCTCAAAACGACCTGGGGCCTAGAACCGACATTCTGGATGGATGCCCAAAGGCAGATGGCATTATGATGCTGATAAGGGCTATGTCGCCTCAGGTAATAGCCACTGATGAAATAGGCCGCAGGGAGGACAGCTATGCAATTGAGGAGGCTTTGATGGCGGGGATTAAGCTCATAACTACTGTTCATGGTAATTCCCTGGAGGATTTATACAGCAAGGCTGTCATTGGACAGCTGATTAAGGATAAGGTTTTTGAAAGAATTTTGATATTGTCCAATCGTCCTGAGGTGGGAACTATAGAGAAAATAATAGACGGAAGAAGCCTAATAAATCTAATCGGCTCTCCGCTAAGGAATAGGAAGGTGACATAGATGCTTATAAAGCTGATGCTATCAGTATTAATCATTGGCGGCTGTACTTTACTGGGAAATATTTATGCAGGTATCTATGGTGAAAGAGTAAAGCTGTTAAACCATCTCCTATCCACTCTTCAAATGCTGGAGACTGAGATTGTCTATGGCGGGACGCCCTTGCCTTTATTGCTGCCGAGAATAGCAGCAAAAAGCAAGGCTGAAATAGCAGAGCTTTTGATTGCGGTCGCAGATATCCTTCAGCTAAAGGAAGGGGACACCTTTGCTGAGGCATGGCGAAAGGCTATCGAGGCTAATAGCAAAAGCTCTGCCCTTCATAGAGACGATCTTGAGCTTTTAATAAATCTAGGTAATAATCTTGGCACCTCTGACAGAGAAAACCAGGTTAAGCATATCAGATTGGCTATGGAGGATGTAAAGAGGAACCATGCAACGGCGGTGGCACAGCAACAGAAAAATGCAGGGCTGTACAAGCATTTAGGCTTGTTGGCGGGAATCACCATCGTAATAATTCTAATTTAATCTGGGAGGGAACCAAATATGCTGATGAATGTGGATTTAATCTTCAAAATAGCTGCTATAGGAATTATTGTAGCTGTATTAAATCAAGTGCTAATAAGGGCCGGACGAGAGGAGCAGGCCATGATGACTACTCTGGTGGGGATAGTGGTGGTGCTTATGATGGTGATAAATCTTGTCAGTAATTTATTCGATACCGTTAAGACGATGTTCCGTTTATATTAAGGATGTGATGCTATGGAGATATTTCAAATAGTGGCAATAGCAATTGTTGCAACTGTACTATCGGTGCTGATAAAGCATCAGAAGCCGGAGATCGGTATATATATCAGTCTTGTGACCGGCATCGTTGTTTTCATATTTGTCGTGGCGAAGCTCCAATCGGTTATAGAAATTCTAAATCAGCTGGCAAACAAAATAAACATTGATGATATATACCTGTCTACAATTTTAAAAATCGTGGGAATTGCCTATATAGCAGAGTTTGGCGCTCAGGTCTGCAAGGATGCAGGAGAAGGCGTGATAGCTTCTAAGATAGAATTTGCTGGTAAGGTGCTAATAATGGTGATGGCGGTGCCAATATTGGTATCCTTAATGGATTTGATCATTAATATGGTACCTTAGGATGTGAAAAAATGAGAAAACTACTGATTATAAGTATACTGATGTGTATTCTTTTTACCTCCTTTTCCTATGCTGAAGAGGCTGTAAGGGACACGGATAGCATAATAACAGAGCAAATACACCGGTTGGATACGGGGGATTTGCAGGAAATAATGAACACTATCAACCGGGATCTGGATGAGTATCTGCCCAAAATCGAGTTAAAGCAGCTAATTATTAAGGTGTTAAAAGGAGAGGGTGTCATCTCATTTCAAGACCTTATCAATGGTAGTCTAAGATTTTTATTTAGGGAGGTAATTGCAAATTGGAAGCTTATGGGTCAAATAATTGTACTGGCCTCCATATATGCCATCCTAAGTAATCTGCAAAATGCCTTTGAGAATGATGCCGTTGGTAGATTAGCCTATAATGTATGCTACATGGTGATCATTGCACTAACCATAAAGAGCTTTTTAATTGCCATCAACTTGGGCAGAGAAACGATTGATATGATGGTGACCTTTATGCAGGCCTTAATGCCGGTGCTGCTGGCCATACTGCTGGCTATGGGGGGGATTACCACCTCAGCCTTCTTTCAGCCGGTGCTGCTGGGGGCAATAGGCTTTATTGCCACCATCTTGAAAACCATTGTGCTGCCATTAATCTTTTTTTCAGCAGTATTGGCTATAGTCAATAATTTTTCTTCAAAAATACAGGTTTCTAAGCTGGCTTCACTGTTGAAGCAGATAGCTACTGTTATTTTGGGCTTTGTGCTAACGGCCTTTGTCGGGGTTATCTCTATTCAGGGCATTGCAGCTGCAACCGTAGACGGTGTAACCATACGAACTGCTAAATTTGCAGTCGATAAATTTATACCAATAGTAGGAGGCTTCCTCTCGGATGCAATGGACATGGTAATTGGCAGCTCATTGCTTTTAAAGAATGCCATCGGTGCAATCGGACTTTTCAGTGTCTTTCTAATCTGTCTAGTTCCTATGATAAAAATCATTTCTTTGATTGTGATCTACAAGCTGTGTGCAGCCATTATAGAGCCGATTGCCCAAAATCAGCTGGTGGATTGTCTAAATCAGATGAGCAGCTCTTTAATATTGCTATTTGCTACAGTGTCATCGGTGGCGATAATGTTCTTTATCACCATAACAATAATAGTCAGCACCGGTAATATTACAGTTATGATGAGGTAGGTGGAGATATGGAGCTATTCAGGGAATGGATTGTAACGATTATATCAATTATTATTTTCGTTACCTTTATAGAGATTTTGCTGCCCAATTCCAATCACAGAAGGTATATCAGTGTTATCATAGGGCTTTTAATCATGTTTGTCATATTAAAGCCTTTACTGGGCTTCGTGAAGGACGGGGCTAGCCTTGGTGAGGGCATATTGGCAGCATCAAATCAAATGGAGCAGCAGACTCTGCAAAACAGAGTACAACAGCAGCAGTTTTCCAATAATGACATGGTATTGGAGCTGTACAAGCAGGAGTTAAAGAAGCAGATGTCAGGAAGGCTAGAGAAACAGCTGGGGGTTTTAGTTCACGATATCGAATTAGACATAGAGGATAAGGACCAGGAGAGCTTTGGGAGTATTAAGGGGATATATATCGTTCTAAGAGAGGATGAGGATACAGTGAACAACAGCAGCTCAGGAATTCAGGAGATCAATGTCAATGTGACAATATCATCAAAAAATAATAATAATATAGCAGATGAAAGCATAATGATAGGTAGTAGAGGCGAGGCCATAATAGATGATTTCAGTAGCTTTTATCAGGTCTCAAGGGACAATATATCGGTAGCGATACTAAAGAGTAAAAATTAGCTGGGGAGGAACGAAGAGGATGGATAAGATTAATGAAGCAATTAAAAAGCTGGTGTCTAAAAAATATGTAGCCAACATACTGGTGATTATTGCAATGGCAATAATGGCTCTAATAGTTTCCGGTGATTTCCTGTTCAAGGATACTACTGTTAAAAACAATAACGGAGGCTCCTCCGGTCAACAGCTGGTTATGCAGCAAAGCCAGATAAAATCTGAGGAGGAGGTGGAGGAGGATAGACTTAAGAAGATATTAGAAACCATAAAGGGGGCAGGTGAGGTGGAGGTTATGATTACCTTTGAGATGGGCTCGGAAATTATACCTGCCATAAATACAGTTGAATCCGTGGAAATAACGGAGGAAAAGGATTCAAACGGTGGAACGAGAACCGTTAATACGCAAAACAAAAACAATAGTACTGTTATAACCAATGACACCTCCGGTAATAAGCCCGTTGTCATTAAGGAAATTAAGCCCCAGGTAAAGGGAGTCATAGTTGTGGCTGAAGGGGCAGAGGACATCGAGGTGAAGGCTAAGCTTTATGAGGCGGTGAAAACAGTACTTCAAATACCAGGGCATAGAGTTCAGGTTTATCCTAAAAATTAATTGAAGGCAAGGGAGGGTTATAAATGAAGTTAGACAGATTTCAAAGAAAGAATTTTATTATATTTTCCTTGGTAATGATTCTGGGGTTGATCGGCTATATCAACTACAGCTTAAATAAGCAGGCACTATTGCAAACCTCAAATGAGCTGGAGAATTATGAAATGACCATGATGCGCCAAAATGGCATGCTGACGGACATATTGGGGGAGGACGAAATGGTGCTTAGTGACGAAGCTGAGGGTGCCGAGGAGCCTGAGGAAACTGAAAAGCTGGAGGGAACTGAAGAGGTGGAGGAAACTCTGCTGCAGGAGGGGGAATTAGATAACGCCATAATCGTCGATAGCAGAGATAATTATATTAATGAGTTAGCAAAGGAAACAAATTCTCAAATAACTCAAGTGATCACCAGCAAGGAGGTAATGCAGAAAAGTAGCTTCTTCATAGAAACGAGACTTGAGAGAGATAAGAAGAGAAGCGAGATGATCAGTAATTTAAATGAAATCATCAATAATAACAATACAGGCCAGGAGCTGAAGGATCAGGCGCAGTCAATGAAGCTTAATCTTATCAGCAGCACAGAAAAGGAAATGATGATTGAAAGCATGGTAATTGCGAAGGGCTTCAGTGATGTTGTTGTCTATCTTTCTGATCAATCCATTAATATTGTTGTACAAAGTCAAGCTCTTGATTCTACAGATGTTGCCAAAATAGTTGATATTGTCCGCAGAGAGACGGATATCCCTATGGATAACATAATAATCATGAATAAGAAATAGAACTGTTTGTCAATAATGAAGGATTTTGGTATAATGTATCTAGATATTTGACACTCAGGAGGTGAAAACATGGATGCGATACAAAATTTAGAATATGGAGAAGTGAATATTGCAGAAGATGTATTAGCAACCATAGCAGGTATTGCGGCTATTGAAGTAAAAGGCGTAGCTGGTATGAGTGGCGGTTTGGTTGGCGGAATCGCAGAAATTCTAGGTAAAAAGACCTTGTCTAAGGGAGTTAAGGTTTCTGTCAATGATAAAGGTGCTTTTATTGATCTAAACCTTATCGTCGATTATGGGACAAAAATTCCTGATGTTGCATGGGAAATTCAAGATAAAGTTAAAAAAACCATACAGACAATGGCAAATTTAAATGTTGTTGAGGTAAATATACATATTCAGGGAGTTAATTTCCCTAAGGAGGAAGAGCAGGCTCCTCAACAGGTAGAAAATACAAAATAAAGACATTATGAAGCCCTCTGTTTTTACAGAGGGTTTATTGTAGCAGAGAATTACGTTAAGCTACGTCGTCTAAAGAACTTTTTTAGTAGACAGGCTAATTCTAAGAAATAATAATAAAATATTAAAGGTTAATCAACAATAATGATATAAGCCCATGAGATTAACAGAGGAGGAAAACAATGAGTAGAAGAATTGCCCGTGAGCATTGCATGAAGGCATTGTTTCAAATGAGTGTTCAAAATGATTATGATATAAGTAAGATTCAAGAGGATATACTGGAGGAGCCTCTGGAGGAAAAGCAAAAGCAGTATATGCACCTGGTGCTTCAGCAGGTTATAGGTCACATGAAGGCATTGGATGAGCTAATTGAGGGGTACTCAAAGGGCTGGAGAATCAATCGTATCTCTAAGGTGGATCTAGCGATTTTACGTCTTGCTTTTGGAGAGATATTGTACATAGAAGAGGTACCCTATGCTGTTGCCATAAATGAAGCTATTGAGCTGGCAAAAAAATATAATTCTGAGGAATCGGCTGCCTTTGTCAATGGTATCCTTGGAAAATATGCAGAGGATAAGGGCTTAAAGGAAAATGATGCAAAAGCTAGTACTAGGGATTGATACCAGCAATTATACCACATCTTTGGCCCTAATGAATCTGGAGGGCAGGCTGGTCAGTGAAGCTCGGCAGCTGCTGCCGGTTCAGCAGGGCAGCTTAGGGCTTAGACAATCGGATGCATTGTTTCATCATGTCAAAAATCTGCCAGTGCTATTTAACAATCTTCTGATGGGCTTAGACGATTACGAAATTGTTGCCGTCAGCGCTGCCACAAGGCCCAGACCCTTAGACGACTCCTACATGCCTGTTTTCTTGGCTGCCAGCTCCTATGGGCAGTCCATCAGTCAAATAATGAGGATTCCCTTTTTTCCCTACAGTCATCAAGAGGGACATATAGAAGCTGGATTATGGTCTGCCAATATACAATTTCAGCAGCCCTTTTTGGCCTTTCATTTATCTGGTGGAACAACAGAGCTTTTGCTGGTAATTCCTGCTAAAGAAGGGTATGATATAGATATCATAGGAGGCTCCATTGATATTAGTGCAGGACAGCTCATCGACAGAATAGGGGTAAGGCTGGGTCTACCCTTTCCTGCAGGGCCTCATTTAGAGGATTTGGCAGATCAATGGATCGGACAAGCTATGGAGACCCCGATATCAGTGAAGGCGACAACAGTCAGCTTTTCAGGTCCGGAGACCTTTTTTCAAAGACAGATCGATAAGGGGTCAATGCCGAAGGAAATTGCATATATAGCCTTTCAGTGTGTTGGGAGGTCTTTGCTATCATGTACAAGGAATGCTCTTAAAAATCATGCTTCAAAGGCCCTTTTACTGGTGGGTGGCGTCGCCTCAAATAAATATATAAGAGCTGTATTATCCGACGGACTTAAAGAGAATTCTCTTAATATTAATTATGGGCTGCCAAAGTATTGTACCGACAATGCAGTTGGTATCAGTGCTTTGGGAGTAAAAAAATATATTAGTATCGGGGGGTAGCAGTGTGCAAATAAAGATTTTAACGGTTTCGGAGGTTACCTCCTACATAAAGCGTATCCTTACAAATGATCCGATTCTACATAATATAAGAGTTAAGGGTGAGATATCCAATCTAAAGCACCATACGAGTGGCCATATTTATTTTACTTTAAAGGATAATTCAAGTAAAATAAACTGCGTAATGTTTAAGGCCCACAGCGAGAGGTTAAAATTTGGCCTGGAGGAGGGGCTAAAGGTAAATATCAAGGGGTACATTTCCATATACGAAAGAGACGGACAATACCAGCTATATGCCACTGAAATTGAGCCTCAGGGGATAGGCGCCTTATATTTGGCCTTTCAGCAGCTAAAGGAAAGACTGGAGAAGGAGGGGCTTTTTGATAAAAAAAAGAAGAAGCCGCTACCATTTTTACCTAAACGGGTTGCGATTGTGACCTCTCCTACAGGGGCTGCCATAAGAGACATCATATCAGTGATCAAGCGCAGAATGCCTTCAACTCAGATGCTGATTATTCCTGCACAGGTTCAGGGGGAGGGGGCTGCGGCCTCAATCGTCAGGGGGCTACAGCTGTGCAATAGCATGCCCGATATTGATTTAATCATCACCGGTAGAGGCGGAGGCGCCATAGAGGAGCTATGGGCCTTTAATGAAGAGATTGTTGCGTGGGCCATTTACGAAAGTAAAATACCCGTTATTTCTGCAGTAGGCCATGAAACGGATTTTACCATTGCCGATTTTGTTGCGGATTTTAGAGCACCTACACCATCTGCTGCAGCTGAAATGGCGGTTCCCGACAAGAGGGAGGTTAAGGAGCTATTAGCCACCATTAATAAACGTCTTTGCTATGGTATGACTGCTGGCATCAATGATAAAAGGAACCGTTTGGCGCTATTCAAGCATTCCTACAGCTACAAATATCCTTACGCCGCCATATACGATAGAAGGCAACAGGTTGATAGAATGATGGAGAATGTCAATAAAATTATGATGAGGAGATTGGTGAAGCATCAGGAAAGCTTGAAGGGTTATGCTGAAAGGCTGCATAGCTTAAGCCCCTTATCTGTGATGTCCAGAGGCTTCAGTCTGGCTAAGAGTAATGAGGGGAGTATTATTAAAAGCGTTTCTCAGATAAAGGTAGATGAAAGCATCAGCCTGACATTGCTGGATGGAAAGATAAGCTGTAAAGTATTAGAGGTTGTTAAGGAGGATAGAGGGTATGAAAAAGAGAAAATTTGAAAATGATCTTGAAAGGCTGGAGGAAATTATCCATGCTCTAGAGAACAAAGAACTGGCTTTGGAGGACTCCTTGGCACTATTTCAAGAGGGTGTAGAGCTTTACCGCCTGTGTAACAAAAGGCTTGAGGAGGCTGAGGAAAAAATTACTATGATTTTGGAGGAAAATGGTCAAAGTAAGCAAATACCATTTATAGAGAGTGAGGATTAGGACTTATGGAATGGAAGCAGCAGCTTAGGGAATATGTGGACTTAACCAATCAGTATTTAGAGGAAATGCTTCACGAAGCTACGGGCCATAATAAAACAGTCATTGAGGCCATGAAATACAGTCTATATGCCGGTGGCAAACGATTGAGGCCGGTCCTAATGCTGGCGGCCTATAGGCTGTTTAACAGCAATATCACGGAGGTGCTGCCCTATGCAGCGGCTATTGAGATGATTCATACCTACTCCCTTATCCACGACGACCTGCCTGCAATGGATAACGATGATTATCGCAGGGGGAAGCTGACAAATCATAAGGTATTTGGAGAAGGAATTGCAATATTGGCAGGAGATGGGCTTTTGAACTATGCATACGAGCTTATGCTGCAGGAGGCCCTTAAGAAGGAAAATCCAAGGGCATTTGTAGAGGCCGCTTTTCAGGTGGCAAAGGCCTCTGGTGTTAATGGTATGATCGGCGGACAAACGGTAGACCTTGAAAGCGAAAATAAAAGTATTTCAGCAGATACTTTGGCATATATACATTTAAATAAAACAGCTGCTATTATCACAGCCTCATTAAAGGCAGGTGCAATCATCGGCGGTGGTACTGAGTCGGATATTAGAAATATGGAGATGATTGGACAGGCTCTTGGCCTTGCCTTTCAAATTCAGGACGATATCCTGGACATTGTTGGAGATGAGGCAAAGCTTGGCAAGAGAACAGGCAGTGATGCGGATAATCAGAAATCTACATACCCTTCAATTCATGGTATCGATGCTTCCTATGACAAGGTAAAACAACTGACGGAGGCTATCTATGGTACATTGGAGCAATATGGAGAGCGGGGTCTTTTTCTTAAAGCATTAAGCAGCGATCTAATGGAAAGAGAGTCTTAGAGGAGGAATATATTTGGTTTTTATAAATGGGATAAAAAATAACAGTGTATTATGGGCTTCTGTATTTGCATGGTTTATAGCTCAAAGCTTAAAGGTAATTCATACATTGGTGGTAGACAGACATTTTAATGTTTGGCGTTTTGTGGGCAGCGGAGGCATGCCCAGCTCCCACTCCTCCTTTGTCATGGGTCTCTGCACCGCCATTGGTAAGCTTCATGGCTGGGATTCCGCCTTGTTTGCACTATCCTTAGGAATGGCCTTGATCGTTATGTATGATGCGGCTGGGGTCAGAAGGGCCGTTGGTAAACAGGCGATCATA
The DNA here is from genome assembly GCA_018432235.1 of Clostridiaceae bacterium. Classification (GTDB taxonomy): domain Bacteria; phylum Bacillota; class Clostridia; order Peptostreptococcales; family Natronincolaceae; genus M1-B18. The sequence goes on from JAHDLO010000033.1 coordinate 28,636, forward strand.
TTGAATAAAATGATAGAGGATATTCATAAGAAAAAGGAGAAAAAGCTCACAGAGCAAAGATTAAAGGAGTTAGTAGGCCATACACCCGTGGAGGTGCTGGCAGGAGCCATATTAGGTATTATTATAGGCTATTTGATGGTTTGATTATAAAAATAAACTGTGCTATAATTATGTGAATTTATGTAGTGGTACAGTATTCTAGTCAATTAAAGCTGCTTGGAGGGCGGGGCTAAAAATCCGTTGAAGGGCGTATCGATGAAGTTCTTAGTAGTGGCTGCCGACGCCCAGTTGGGGGTCACTGCTGGGAGTAAGGAGTGGGGGCGATCTGCAATGGCATGCGGGCGATGACCCTTACTCCGTGGAGACCAGCTTTATTTATTTAAAGTGGGAGAAACCTATAGACTTATGCATCTGGCATAATACAAAAACCTATAGTGTAGCCTGCCTTGAGTGGAATAGGTGGATGAGTAGATCAGTTTCTGTTTAAAAGGGCCCTTTGGACGGATTCATCGCTACTGGAAACCTATTCTGCAAAAGAGGCTAAGAGCAGCTTGAATTGCTGAGGAAAACTCCTAGACTGTTCGCTAAGAAGTACCTTGAGGATTACAGTGCGGACTAAGTGGCAATCCAGTCCTGTAATTTGGTGACAACACAGAGCCTTATTTAAAGGGAAACCGCTGCTATGGCGACAGGCAGTATAAGGCGGGGAAATCCTACTGGACCTAAGCCGTAAAATTTACTCATCGTACTACCACTTCTGCTAAGCTGATAGTTACCGCTATCAGCTTTAGCTATATTTTATAGAATTTTATAGAATTTTTATATTTGATAAATTTAATCTTTATATTTATCCTTTTATTATTATGCTACATTCAATGGAAACTTATGTTATTATATTTAATAGATACTTTCACCTTTATGGAGGGATTTTTTTTGTCAAAGGGAAATAAAAATCCAAAAAAATCGAATAATAATGAAACAAACGGTTTATGGAAAAAATATAATCTAAAATGGGTGTTATTTATTACCTTTTGGACCTTCCTACTGTCAATGCTGATCAGCGTATTAGCAGAGGTGGTTTTAGGCAATACGCCTATATTATTTGCCTTCATTATATTGCTGATGATCATTTTAATTGGGGTTTTATCAGACATGATCGGTATAGCCGTGACTGCAGCCAATGAAAAACCCTTCCATGCAATGGCAGCCAACAAGGTAGAGGGCTCAAAATATGCAATAAAGCTGGTTAAAAATGCAAGTACCGTTTCAAATTTTTGCAATGATGTTATTGGTGATATTTGTGGTATCGTAAGTGGCGTTGCTGTTGGCAGCATTGTTCTGCAACTGCCCGCAACAGTTTTTCCGCTAACAAGAACAGTTTTTACTATTGTTATTACCGGCTTTGTCGCATCGCTGACTGTTGGAGGCAAGGCAATGGGTAAAAACATTTCCATTGACCGATCACAGGAAATTGTATTTCAAACCGCGAAATTCCTTGATTTTATTAAAAGTAAAATTGGTTTAGATATAATGCCTTAATGGTATTTAGAAAGAGAGATGAGAAATTTTGTACAATTATTTGTCAAAGGTAAATTCTCCGGAGGACTTAAAGAGCTTAAAGGAAAGTGAAATAAATGCTCTTGCTAAGGAAATAAGGAGGTACTTGATAGATTCCGTTTCAAAGACAGGTGGGCATCTGGCATCGAATCTTGGTGTGGTGGAGCTTACCCTGGCTCTGCATACCGTTTTTGATACAACAAAAGACAGAATCGTATGGGATGTTGGTCATCAAAGCTATATCCATAAAATATTGACAGGAAGACGGGATCGTTTCGACACCCTAAGGCAATTCAAGGGCTTAAGTGGTTTTCCTAAAAGAAAGGAAAGCCAGCACGACCATTTCGACACCGGACACAGCAGCACCTCTATTTCTGCTGCTTTAGGCATGGCGGCTGTAAGAGATCTAAGGAAGGAAAAGAACGCAATCATTGCTGTCATAGGAGATGGTGCCCTTACTGGCGGAATGGCATTTGAGGCTTTAAACCATGCAGGTCAAAGTAAAAAGGACCTATTAGTTATACTCAATGATAACGAAATGTCCATATCGCCTAATGTGGGAGGTATGTCGGATTATCTCAGTAAAATAAGAACATTGCCTATATACTCTAAATTTAAGGTCGATGTGGGCAATCTTATAGGCAATATACCAGCCATTGGAAAGTCCATGGTTAGAACCGCTGAAAAGGCAAAGGATGCTATCAAATATTTTATCGTACCCGGTGTTCTGTTCGAGGAGCTAGGCTTCACCTATATCGGTCCGGTAGACGGCCACAATTATGCAGCCCTCTGTAAGGCGATGAAGCAATGCAGAAATATATCTGGACCGGTTTTTCTTCATGTATTGACTAAAAAAGGGAAGGGCTATTCGTTAGCAGAGGCCTTTCCTGATGAATATCATGGTGTTAGTCCCTTTAAGGTGGATTCAGGAGAACCCTTGGTTTCCAGCAAGAAGAAATCCTATTCGGAAATCGCCGGCAGTGCATTGACGAAATGTGCAGAAAAGGATGACAGCATTATCGCCATAACAGCTGCCATGCCCTCAGGAACAGGCCTAACTGGCTTTGCCAAAAGGTTTCCTAATAGATTTTTTGATGTAGGCATTGCAGAGCAGCATGCTGTTACCTTTGCAGCAGGTGCAGCAGCAGCAGGCTATAGGGCGGTTTTTGCAGTTTATTCAACCTTTCTGCAGAGGGGCTTTGACCAGGTGCTACATGATGTCTGTCTTCAAAATCTACCGGTGGTATTTTTAATCGACAGAGCAGGACTGGTGGGCAATGACGGAGAAACCCATCATGGCACCTATGATATTTCGTTTTTATCCTGTATTCCAAACCTGAAAATACTTTCGCCCGCCAACGGTCAAGAGCTTAGAAAAATGATAGAATATGCAGTCCAGCAGGAGGGGCCTGTCGCCATCAGATATCCAAGGGGATATGCTATTGAGCAGGAGGAAGACATGAATTCTGAAATCTCAACCGGAAAGGGAGAGGTCATATACGAAGGCGGCTCTGATGCGCTGCTAATTCCTCTTGGGGGAATGAATGCTGTAGCTATGGAGGTTTGCAAGGGATTGGAGGCTGAGGGCATAATGTCCACTATTATTAATCCTAAATTTGTTAAGCCTCTTGATGAAGGGCTGATTCTTCAATATGCAGAAAAATGCAAGTATATATACACAATAGAGGATCATGTGAAAATAGGGGGCTTTGGTAGTCAGGTACTTACGCTATTAAATGAAAATCATATCAATAAGCATGTAAAGCTTTTTGCACTGCCGGATATGTTTATAGAGCATGGGGATACCGGGAAGCTTTATGATATGTTTGGCATTAGTGCTGAAAGAATTAAAAAAGAAATAACAAAGGATTTTGCAGAAAAAATTTTCGATAAGCTAGTGCATCTTCGTAGTTAAGCCTTGGGCTATACCTTGAGAAGAATTCTCATATGAGGCACCAGCAGCTTCGAGGTAATCGGGGGAGTTAATTATGTCTCAAAAAGTTAGATTGGATCAATTACTGCATCAGAAGGGCCATTTTGATAGCAGAGAAAAGGCCAGAAGAACAATAATGGCTGGAGTGGTTTTTGTAGACCAGCAAAAAATAGATAAGCCAGGTACTCTGGTGAAGGAGGATTCCGATATTTTTGTGAAGAAGAATCCGATTCCCTATGTCAGCAGAGGGGGATTAAAGCTGGAAAAGGCCATAAGTCAGTTTAACATAGAGCTAAAGGATAAGGTCTGTCTTGATATTGGGGCCTCAACAGGAGGCTTTACTGACTGCATGCTAAAAAATGGTGCTAAAAAGGTATATGCAATTGATGTGGGCTATGGACAGCTGGATTATCAGCTAAGGCAAGATGAAAGGGTAGTCTGCATGGAAAGGACCAATGTCAGGCATATGGAGCCTAAGAATTTAGCAGAAGCAGGAGATTTTGCCTCGATAGATGTATCCTTCATATCCTTGAAGCTGGTGCTGCCGGTGGTGAAGACACTTATTACAGAAATGGCTGAAATCGTTGCGCTTATAAAGCCTCAGTTTGAAGCTGGCAAGGAAAGAGTAGGAAAGAAGGGTGTCGTAAGGGATTTAAAGGTGCATAGGGATGTCGTTGAGGAGATAATCAGCTTCAGCCGATCAATAGGCCTCGAGCTGATAAATCTTTCTTATTCTCCTATAAAGGGACCGGAGGGGAATATCGAGTATCTGGCGCATTTTAAAAAGGCTGTAAAGGGACTTGAAGCTGCTGCTGTGGATATAGGAGCAATAGTGGAGGCATCTCATATGGAGCTGTAGGGAGAGCAATTACTAGTGCATAGTGAAACGAATTATCCAAGCATGCATGTTATGACATTTATATCATTTCAAATTAAACAATGCGGAGAAGCTTAATTCTCCGTTTCTTTTATATTTCGTACTACGCTATAAATTCCTTCCTAAAGCAATTAAAATCATAAGATTTGTTAATAATTAGAAATATATATACAATAATTTAACTTTTTGAAGGAGATTATTTTTTTATGAAGAATACTTGAAGTAGTGCTAATTATGTCTAAAAATAGTATAAAATAGTTTTCATATGAAATGTTTTAATATAAAGAATAAAAGCTTAGGAGGATTTCTATGAAGTATACGAGGCATGCCAAAATTTTAGAAATAATCGAGAATAAGGAGATTGAAACTCAAGAGGAGCTGTCGGATGAGCTTCGAAAGCTGGGCTTAAATGTAACACAGGCAACCGTTTCTAGAGATATTAAAGAGCTAAGACTGATTAAGGTATTGTCTAAAACTGGAAAATACAAATATGCCACTCTAAAAAGTCAGGATTCAGTTTTATCCGACAGGCTCATTAGACTGTTTAAGGACTCTATATTATCCTTAGACCATGCAGGTAATATTCTTGTTATTAAAACCATACCTGCTGCTGCACAGGCAGCTGCATCTGCTATAGACGCCGCAAATTTTGAAGGCGCAGTGGGTACTGTCGCAGGTGATGATACCATTTTTGTTGTGATTCGGGATGCCGATAATATGGAAGAAATGAAGGATAAATTTAGAAAACTTATCAAATAGAGGAGGCTCTTTATGCTGTTGGAGCTGGAGATTAAAAACTTTGCATTGATTGATCAGCTGCATCTACAATTTGATACGGGTCTGAATATATTATCAGGTGAAACGGGTGCGGGTAAATCCATAATAATAGATGCCGTCAACATGGCGATTGGCGAGAGGGCAGATCGTGAGTTCGTTAGGTCTGGAGCAAATAAAGCCAGTGTTCAAGCGATGTTTACCTTTCATCAGACAGTTGACATACCTAATCTTCTTCAGGCGTACGGCATAGAGCTGGAGGAAGATAATCAACTGATAGTCACTAGAGAAATATATGCAAATGGCAGAAGTGTTGCCAGAATTAATGGCATTATGGTCACTCAACAGGTGCTTAAAGCAATTACTGAGAAGCTGATAGATATTCATGGTCAGCATCAGCATCAATCCTTATTAAACTCTGGAACCCATATAGACATGCTGGACGCCTTCGGCGGTAAAGCGCATCAGAATTTGCTGCAGCAAATCGCTGAAGAGTACCAAAGGCTTTTAGGTTTGGAGTCAAGACTATCCAAGCTTTGTGGCAATGATATGGAGAGGGAACGAAGGCTTGATCTACTGGCCTTTCAATTAAAGGAGATTGATGCAGCAAAGCTGAAGAAGGATGAAGAGGAGCACTTGAATCAACAGAGTCAGCTGCTGGCAAATAGCGAGAAGATATTTGAGGGCGTAGCAAAAAGCTATAGTCTATTATATGAGGGCAGCAGTGCACCTTCAATTTATGATATGATCTCACAGGTTACAGCTGCTTTGCACGGCATTATTAACTATGATCCTACACTTCAGGATTTTTACCGATCATTAGAGGAAATGCAGTATAGGCTCCAGGATATCAGCCACGACATACGGAATTATAAGGATAACATCGATTTTGAACCAGCGCTTTTAAATGAAATAGAAGCGAGACTTGATATTATTAATAATTTAAGACGTAAATACGGTAGGACTGTTGAAGCCGTTCTGGAATACAGGGATACCATAGCTGTCGAGCTGGAGCTGTTGCAAAACAGTGAAGTTGAGATCCAGAAGATTCGCAGCGATATCGACAAGCAAGCAGCTGTATTAATGAAGCTTTCTACTGATCTTAGCAAGCTCAGAAAAGAGACCGCTGCCGAAATGGAAAAGGCATTAATTGAGATTCTGGAAACCCTAAATATGGGTAAGGTGGCCTTTGTGGTTGATATACTGCCCTTTAAGGAGACCAAGACAGGGCAACGGTTTACCGCTAAGGGAATCGATCAAGTCGAATTTCTTATCTCTACTAATATAGGTGAGGCACCAAGACCACTGGCAAAAATTGCCTCTGGTGGTGAAATGTCAAGAATAATGCTGGCATTAAAGACAATTTTAGCCGATGCTGATAATATAGGCTGCTTAATATTTGATGAAATAGACACTGGAATAAGCGGTAAAACTGCTCAAATTGTAGGAGAAAAGCTGCAATACATAGCAAATAAGCATCAGGTTTTATGTATTACGCATCTGCCTCAAATTGCTTCGCAGGCGGATACGCATTACTTAATTGAAAAATTCAGTGACCAGAAGATAACCAGAACAGCTGTTACAAGGCTCGACGATGAAAAAAGAGTAATGGAAATAAGTAGATTACTGGGTGGAGAAAGTTCTGATATTACGATAAAGCTGGCTCAGGAGCTAATGGAAACTGCAAGAATTAAGAAAAACAAAGGTAAATAAAGCATAAAAATGGTCCGGGGCTAACATTAAAACCGGTCCTTTTTTTACTTTGAAGTAAAGTTTAAAAATAGGCTTTCTTTTTTATGCTTTTTAAACCGTCATTTTCTTGACTATTTATTCCTTTTTATAAAAATTTTATATATAATAATCCCCTTCCAAAAAGGCAAAATTAAACTTAGCAAGGGATTCTTTTGCCTTGCCAATACTGCTAATTCAGTGGGAGAGTGATTATTTTGAATCGAAAAGGAGCAAAATTAATCTTTAATTTTATATTTTGCACTTTTTTAGTTTTAATGCTTTATCTTTTTGCTTTAGATATTACAGGTAACCTGCCTACTGAATACAACATCCAAATTGGAGATAATCATGTCCTTAACTCAAGGTTTCCGTTGTTTCTTTCTTATGATACCAACGCCACAGCCATTGTGGAGTTTTCAAAGCTGGAGGCATCGATAAACCCATTAAGCTCAGCAATTCAGCTTAAAACCCTGGATCAGGGTACTGCAAGCCTTCATTACAAAGTTTTTGGCTTTATTCCCTATAGAACCGTCAAGGTAAATGTTGTTCCAAAGCTTAAGGTGACACCGGGAGGACATTCGATAGGGGTCAAGCTAAATACAGATGGTGTTCTAATCGTTGGTATTACAGAGATAGTCGACAAGCAGGGGGTCAGTCACAATCTGGCTGAGGAAAAGGGCGTGAGAATAGGCGATACTGTAGTTGCAATAAATGGTATTAAGGTGGAAAATTCTAACCATGTGGCAGAGTTAATTCAAGCCAGTCAGGGCGATCCTATTGCTTTAACACTGAGAAGAGGTAGCAGCGATTTCGAGGTTACACTAGCACCTGTTATGTCGGAAAAGGATGATCAGTATAAGTTTGGATTTTGGGTTAGGGACAAAACAGCAGGTGTAGGTACCTTGACTTTTTTTGATCCTTTAACAAAAAAATTTGGTGCACTGGGTCATGCAATTACAGACGTTGATACGGGTGCATTGCTGTCCATCAAAAACGGTGAAATGATGAAGTCAAAGGTAATAGCCATACAGGAAGGCAAAAAAGGGAGGCCAGGCGAAATACGAGGTGTATTCAGTGATCTTAATAGACCTATAGGAAAACTTGAAAAAAATACACAGTATGGTGTTTACGGAGAGATTATCAGAGAAATTGAAGGTGGTCTGCATAAGGAACCACTAGAGATTGCCTATCAGCATGAAATAAAGGAAGGACCTGCTACAATACTAACTACATTGGAGGACAATGTTATAGCAGAGTTTGATATTGAAATTGTTAAGGTAAATCATCAGGCGAGACCCGACGGAAAAAGTATGATTATTAGAATTACGGATAAACGGTTGCTGGAAAAGACTGGTGGAATTGTTCAAGGTATGAGTGGAAGTCCAATTCTGCAAAACAATAAAGTTGTGGGTGCAGTTACACATGTATTAATAAACGATCCTACTAGAGGCTACGGTATATTTATTGAGTGGATGCTGGCGGAATCGGGGATATACGACAAATTAATACAGTAATAATGTAAAAATAAAAAGAAAAAGCGAGAACGAATTATGCCTCCATTTATGATATAATTTTTAACATCGGGAGGATTACATTATCATTTGTCGAATACTCATATTACAATGGAATAAAAGCAAATTCAGGGGGGTTGTCAGTGAAAAATCAAATGATTAATGTATTAATTGCAGATGATAATGAAGATTTTTGTGATATCTTGAGTGAATACTTAGAGAGACAACAGGATATCCAGGTAGTAGGGGTGGCAAAGGATGGACTGGAAGCAGTTGATTTAATAACAAAAAAGCTGCCCGATGTGGTGGTTTTAGATATCATTATGCCGCATCTTGATGGATTGGGAGTTTTAGAGAAGCTAAACGCAATTAATATGGAAAGATTTCCAAAGATTATCATTCTGTCTGCAGTAGGGCAGGATAAGATTACGCAAAGGGCCATAACCCTTGGTGCTGATTACTACGTCATAAAGCCATTTGATTTCGAGGTTTTCATCGATCGTATCCGTCAAATGGTGGGCAATTCAAGCAATGCAGCTGAAAAAAAGAGACAAAGTGTAACAGCACCCTCCAAATCTCTAATTACAAATAATAAGAGCTTAGAGGCAGAAATCACCAATATTATCCATGAAATAGGAGTGCCTGCACATATAAAGGGATACCTTTATTTAAGAGAAGCTATAACGATGGTGGTTGCAAACGTTGAACTATTAAGTGCAGTTACCAAGGAGTTATATCCTTCTATTGCAAAGAAGTACAATACTACTTCCAGCAGGGTTGAAAGGGCCATCCGACATGCAATAGAGGTGGCTTGGAGCCGTGGGAAGGTAGATACTATAAATAATCTCTTCGGCTATACGATAAATACAGATAAAGGTAAGCCGACAAATTCAGAGTTTATCGCAATGGTTGCTGATAAATTAAGATTAGAGCAAATGGTGGGGTAAAAGGGGGAAAATGGAAGGAACCCTTCTTGAATGCGTATTCAAGAAGGGTTCCTCCTTTTTTTGGTTAATTCATATTCTAAGACATACACTTAGTCATTTTCCAGCACACCTTCAACAGCCCTTCTAATGACATCCTCTTCAAAGCCCTTTTGATATAGCCCACCTTGGATTTTGGCCTTAAGCTGATACTTATTAGGCGTCTTTTTAGCATATTTAGAATAAAGCTTTTCAGCCATATCGATAGCCTGCTGAAGGTATTCATCCTGCTGCTGGATGATTTCCTGCTGTACCTCTTGATTCTCGTCCAAATATTGGAGGGATTTTTTTATAATATCCCAATTGTAGCCCTTGCTTAAAAGCTTCTGGCTAAGCTTTTGCTTCAGCTGATTGTAGGGCAGCTTCCTTTTGCTTCTGAAAAATTCGTAAGCAAGCCTTTGGGCATTCTCCAGCTCCTCCTCCTCCGTCAGACGAGATAAGGCGGTTTCAACAATCTCCTGCTGTATACCCTTTTGAATTAAACCCCGCTCAATAAGGTATCTGCCCTTCAGCTGATTTGCTTGAGTATCCACATAATCCTCTCCATAGGCCTCGTCGTCTATAAAGCTGTAGCCCTTGATCTTTTCCAGCGTTTTTTCAATGGTATCCTCATCAAAGTCCTTTAAATGCTGAACCAGCTCCGTCTCAGTCCTTCTTCTATAGGAGAGATAGCTTAAGGCTTTGCTAAAGGCCTTTTTTATATTACTCTCCTGTATAAGTGCCAATAAATCTGCTTCATCTACACGACTTCCAGTTTTAAGGCCAAGGAGCTTTATGGTTTCGATACTGCAGCTGATGAAAAAGTGATTGTCTATGTATATGTTGTATTGCTCATCAGAATTTCCTTTGCTAATTGCCGTAATTTCCTTCATAGCACTACTCCTCGTATCAATATTTGAGAAAATTGCATAATAAGATTGAGCTCCTTGTTATTATGCAATTCCCATATTTATATACAATATTTTATTGTAAAGCATAACAAAAAGCAAATGCTTGTTCGGTTAATTATTTCTGACCCTGTTTTGGGACACAGGCAGGCGGAAGAATTATTATGGAAAATTTACAGATAATATAATTAGTACCTTGTGTCAGCTTAAGATATAGCATATTCCTGATTTGATTTTTATCTGCTTCGTCGTCGGTCGCAATATTACCCCATATTGCTTCCTGCTGCACCTTGCGCTATGATAATTCATCTCAGGTCTGGTCCTATTATTTGAAGACACGAGGCACTAGAATTGGTATGGAGGTTTTTAAATGTTCAATAAAGCCCCTGTCAAATTAGATAAGAAGACGAAAAGCTTGATATCTCGTTTACACGCAGGAGATATAGCAATCATTATGCACCAGGATTTAGATGAGGTTGCAGCAAATTCTCTTGTTTCTAAGAAGGTAAGAGCGGTTATAAATTGTAGCAAATGCATCAGCGGAAGATATCCGAATTTAGGCCCTTCTATATTGGTTAAGGCGAAGGTGCCACTTTATGAGGTGCTTGAGGTCGACTTATTTGATAAGCTGCAGGAGGGGGATGTGGTAGAAATTCGGATGAATCAGCTGATATATAAGAACCAAAACCTGGCAGACTTGAATAGGATTACAGAGGAAGAGATTGGAGCCCTATTAAAAAATGCCGAGGACAATCTTTCAATTGAGCTAAATAAATTTATAGACAACACCCTTGAATATGCGGGTAGAGAAAAAGCATTAATACTAAATCCACTTAAGTCACCTAAGCTTAAGACTCAGATGAAGGGAAGACATGCCCTTGTGGTTGTAAGAGGTAAAGACTACATGGAGGATTTGCGGGCGATTGCCTCATATATTAAGGAGGTAAACCCTGTCCTTATAGGGGTTGACGGAGGTGGAGATGCCCTGATGGAATTTGGTTTTCTACCGGATCTACTAATAGGAGATATGGATAGTGCGACGGACAAATGTCTGCAAAAAAGTAATGAAATCATAGTACATGCCTATCAAGATGGCAAGGCACCAGGTCTGCATAGAACTGAAGCCTTGGGATTGGAGGCCCATGTTATTCCTGCTGCTGGCACCAGTGAGGATATTGCCATGCTTTTAGCCTACGAAAAGGGAGCCACAGTGATCGTCGCCGTAGGCAGTCATACCAATATGGTGGATTTTTTAGAAAAGGGGCGTAAGGGTATGGCCAGCACACTTTTGGTAAGAATGAAGATAGGAACAAGGCTTATGGATGCAAAGGGCGTTAATCAGCTGTATAACAGCAGACTTGAGGCAAAGCACTTTCTATGGCTGGTTTCGGCCGCAGCGATACCCTTGATTATCATTGCTGCTGCATCAACTCACGTACAGATTTTCTTTAAGCTGATGGCAATGAAAATAAGATTATTCCTTGGTAGGTGAAAAAAATGGTGGTTAATGTGCGATTCTATGTTATTACGATAGTAGCAATCTTCATGGCATTAGGCATAGGAATCTTTATAGGATTAAATCTCAATGGTCAGGACATGCTTCTGCAGCAGCAACAGCAAATCGTCCAGGGCTTAGAGGGCAGATTCAGTGAAATCATGGTGGAGAAGGAGAACTTTTCAGAGCAAATCAATGCATTAGCGGTAGAAAATGAAAGAAACAGCAGCTTCCTAGATATACTGAGGGATGCCATAGCCAGCGATAGGCTGCAGCAGGAAAGCATAGCTATGGTGGCTACTAATGAAGAATATTATTACAGTGATGTGAAGGAGATCATTGAGAGAGCGGGAGGCAGCCTCAGCATCCAGTTGATCTATACAGATAAGCTGTTGAATATCGATAATAAAAGGCTGATGGAGCTGAATAGCTTCTATGGCTACAATATATTAAGTAAGAATGAGCTATATAGCATTGTAAATCATTATATCGTAGATGCAATAATCTATAGTGAGGTTAGTAGCTTTCTTAATAATATGATTAAAGAGGACTATATACGATTAAAGGGTAATTTTGAAGAGCTGCAAGGAGGCATTGATAAAATTATCCTTGCAGGCGGCGGAATCAATCAAGATAAGGACAAAATGAAGGTCATCGATCAGGATATCGTAGAAAGAATAGGCGTATATCGAAGAAAAATAGTCGCTGTTGAGCGATTAGACGTTGGCTTTTCTTATATCCCCTTTTACAAGACCTTAGGGCTATCGACAGTAGATAATGTAAACACCAGCCCCGGACAAATAGCGCTGGTATTGCTGCTTCAGGGAGCAGAAGGGCATTATGGCGAAAAAAGCACATCTGATGGCTTGGTGCCCATATTTCTTCATGAGGGGAGGCTGATGACAAATGAGTAAAAGAACCTCCATCATCATACCGGCTTATAATGAAGGTCCCAGAATTAAAAATACCCTTGAGGCATTAATTGGGATAGGAGACATTCATAACATAGTTGTTGTTGACGATGGCTCCACAGATGATACCTTTGATAGGGCATGTTCCTTTGAAGGCGTGAAGGTAATAAGACAGTCTAGTAATTGTGGTAAGGGTGCAGCCCTTAAGAGAGGAGTTCAGGAGGCTTTAGACGCCTCGGATATTATTGTTTTTTTGGATGCAGATTTAGAGTCATCGGCATCACAGGTCGCCAAGCTTATACGCCCGATATTGGAGGAAAGGGCTGATATAGCCATTGCAAAATTTCCTGCTGCCACAAAAAGAGGAGGCTTTGGCTTGGTCAAGGGCATGTCACAAATGGGCTTGTATCTTCATACGGGACAAAGATTATCAAATGCCTTATCTGGACAAAGAGCCTTCAGAGCAGAGGTGCTGAGGGAGCTGGAGATAAGCAGCAGTGGCTTTGGGATAGAGCTTAGTATGCTAATTGATCTGTTAAAAAGGGGATATCAGGTGCTGGAAATCGATGTTGACATGAGCCACAGAGAAACAGGAAGGGATATCGCAGGCTTCTATCATAGAGGGAAGCAGTTCTACCATATCACAAGGGTAGTCATGAGTAAGTTTTTTCATTAAGCTAAAGAAAATGGATGTGAACATATGCTGCTAATGATACTCATAAGTAGCCTGACATCATCTGCTATTATTATGCCTATGGTCAGAGGGATGCTAATTAAAGGTGGGGCACTTAAAAAAAATTATCAAGGTATTGAAATTCCAGTCGGCATGGGAATCGCTTTAATACCTGTTTTAATGATCAACAGCTTTATAGCATTACTGCTGAAGGCTGAAGGCGAAGGCTTGTTCGTCTTTCTAACAGGTATAACGGCAATGGCCTTTGTCGGGATAATAGATGACCTATTGGGTAATAGAGAGGACAGCGGATTTCGGGGGCATATTGGTGGTCTGGTTAAGGGTAGAATGACCACAGGCGGATTTAAGGCTATTATCGGCGGACTGATAGGGCTTCTTATTAGCTTTTATATTTCCGACGGCTTGATAAATATATTCATAAATGCCTTATTGATTGCCCTGATGACAAATTTGCTAAACCTCTTTGACCTTAGGCCAGGACGAGCACTAAAGACCTACATGATAATCGGCGGACTAATGCTGTTATTGGGCATAACATTTGACTCAAAGCTGATATTTGTTATGGTGCTGGGCTTTTGGCTGATCTATTTGCCACAGGATCTTAAGGCCAGGGGCATGCTGGGGGATGCGGGCTCAAATAGCTTGGGGGTCGTTCTGGGTATAACAGCGGCTCTTAGTTTGAATCTTTACTATAGACTGATGGTCATTCTAATATTAATGGGCATACATCTAGCAGCTGAGAAATACTCACTGACAAAAATTATCAAGGATAATTATATACTGAACCTAATAGACCGGCTGGGAAGATAAGGGAGGTAGTTTATTGACATGATGATGAGTACAAAGCGTGGGATAGTTTCAAAAATTGATGCTACCACCAGAGATATCACCCATATAAAGGTGCTGCTGGAGGGGGAAGAGGCAGCCGCTATAAACTACAATCAACTGACGGGAGAAATCGCTGAGGGGGATGAAGTTGTTTTAAACACCACAGCAGTAGAGCTGATGCTGGGGACTGGAGGGCAGCACTTTGTTGTTCATAATTTAAAGAATAAAGTTCTGCAGCAGTCCCAGTCCGGACATATCATGAAGCTCAGATATACGCCTTATCAACTGAAGGTTATGTCAGTGGAGGAGCAGGATAGCCCCTATCATAAAGTATTTAACGATTTTCAATCCCTACAGGGCTTTCCGGTGCTGGTGGGTACCTTGCATAGCATGCTGCTGCCCGTGGCAGCCACCCTTAAATATATCAACCCCCATTTAAATATCGCATATATCATGACGGATGCAGCCGCATTACCAATAGCGCTAAGCGACAATGTCCGAATCTTAAAGGAAAAAACAATATTGAAGGATACTATCACCATTGGGCATGCCTTTGGCGGCGATTACGAGTGTGTCAATATTTACAATGCTTTAATCACTGCAAAAGAAATTGCCAGGTGCGATTTAGCTATAGTGACTATGGGTCCTGGGATAGTAGGAACAGCTACACCCTATGGCTTTTCTGGTATCGAGCAGGGGATGCTTCTGGATGCGGTTAATGATCTTGGGGGAATGGCAATCGGGATACCCAGAATCAGCTTTGCAGATGAAAGAGAAAGACATCGGGGTATTAGTCACCATAGCATTACAGTTTTTTCTAAAATAACTAAGACGAAAAGTAATATGGTGCTGCCTAAGCTAGAGGAGATGTACAGGAGTCATATAATGGAACAAATAAATGAGTTGCAATTATTTGAAAAACATTATATTGTAGAAGAAAGCGGAGATTTATTTCCGGATGTCCTTAGGTTTTTTGAGCTTGAGGCTAAAACCATGGGTAGAGGCCACCAGCAGGATAAATGCTTTTTCTTGACTGGGGCTGCATCGGCGGTTTTTACTAATCGACTATTTGGAATGGACTGAAAATTATATAGGTTTTATTTGGGAGGTGCTTTATGAGGGATGAAAAAACGATGAAAAGTGAACGGATATATGAAGGAAAGGTTATAAATCTTCGTGTGGATACTGTTGAGCTGCCGGATAGAAAATATTCTAAAAGAGAGATTGTTGAGCATTCAGGTGCTGTAGCAATAGTAGCGGTGAATCAGGAGGGCAAAATTATTTTGATCAAGCAATTCAGAAAGCCGGTAGAGGAGGTTCTGCTGGAGATCCCCGCTGGTAGGATTGAGCCTAAAGAGGACCCACAGGATACTGCCCTAAGGGAGCTGGAGGAGGAAACCGGCTTCAAGGCTAACAAAATTGTGAAGCTGGTGGAATACTACTCAACACCAGGCTTTTCGAATGAAGTCTTGCATATTTATTTGGCAACTGAGCTGACAACAGGCATAGCCAAGCCAGATGAGGATGAATACATTGAAACCTTTCCGATGACACTGGAGGTGGCAATGGAAAAAATTAAATCTGGAGAAATAAAGGATAGTAAAGCGATTATAGGGATACTAATGTATTACAAATATTACGCTTCAATATAGATGATCATCACAATCAAAAATAAAGGACAAGGCATAAAACCTTCCCTTCGGGCATATTGTTTTAAGTATAAGTATGTCGAGCAAAGGGAGGTTTTTTTTGTGCCAAACAAACCGATGGAATTCATTAAAAAACACGTAAAAGAGCATCTATTATTATATATTCTTGTGCTTTTATGCTTTTTGATAGGTATTTCGGTTGGTGCCTTTACAGTGAAGGTCATAAATGCCCATCAAAAGCAAGAGCTAACCGCCTACCTTAGGGGTTTCTTTCAAATGTTTGAAGGTAGTCAACTGAGGGGAATAGACATTTTTAAGGAATCCTTAAGGAATAACCTCCAGCTGCTGTTGTTTAACTGGCTATTAGGCGTTATTATCATAGGTCTCCCTGTTGTTTTTGTGATCATCGGCTTTAAGGGCTTCGTTATAGGCTTTACAGTAGGACTGTTAATTGAGGAATTTAAGCTATATGGTGGTCTGCTATTTTTATTTTCTGTTTTGCCGCAAAATATAATTCTGATACCTGTATTCATCTTTGGCGCTGTGACATCTGTTGGATATTCCCTACAGGTGGCCAGGGCAAAGATCAGCAAGCAAAGAAGCTTTAGCGTGTCAAAGCAGCTGGGGCTCTTCAGCAGTATTCACCTGATTTTAGCTGGCATTATTATTGTGGCTGCACTAATTGAATCCTTTGTTGTCCCCTTTTTTCTGTCCTTAATAGTGAGATTTATGCTTTAAAAGGGGTGTATTCAAGCGTAATTAAAAAGAATTTATAGATAAATTATTTTTTTTGCAGGAATTCTACATATTTCGTTGAATTATTTTACATAGTATTGTAAAAGAGGGAGTTTTGATATGGAAGAATTGATATTGAACTTTGGAAGCTATTTAAGTAAGGAAAAGCAGCTTTCGGCAAATACCCTAGAATCGTATAATAGAGATATCCGTCAGTACACACAGTATCTGGTGGAGAATCAAATTGACTTATTTTCTAATTCAAATAAGACAACGATTATTACATATATGATTTATTTGCAGAAGCTGGGTAAAGCAACCTCTACTATCTCAAGAAATCTGGCATCCATCAGAAGCTTTTATCAATATCTTCTATTGAATAAGAAGGTGGAGGCGGACCCTACGGCAAATATGGAATCGCCTAAGACCGAGAAAAAGCTACCAAGTATACTTTCTCTAAAGGAGATAGACACGCTGCTAAACCAACCTCAGGAGGATTCACCAAAGGGGATTAGAGATAAGGCCATGCTGGAGCTTTTATATGCCACCGGTATACGAGTATCGGAGCTGATATCATTAAATGTCGATGATATTAATATAAGCATGGGCTACATACGCTGCTATAACAACAGCAAGGAAAGAATAATACCTATCGGCTCAGTGGCCTTGAAGGCACTAAAGGAATATATGGAGGCTCATAAGGAGCAGCTGAATGGTGGTACAGAGGATTCCCCTCTATTTATGAACGTCCAAGGAAAGCGTCTAACCAGACAGGGCTTCTGGAAAATTATTAAGTCCTATACAAAAAAGGCAAATATCCAGAAGAAGATTACTCCCCATACCTTGAGACATTCCTTTGCCACTCATCTGATACAAAATGGTGCCGATCTGAAATCAGTTCAGGAGATGCTGGGACATTCAGATATTTCCACCACGCAGGTTTACATGAACCTCAGTAAGAATAAAATAAAGGAAGTCTATAATAAAACACATCCCAGGGCCTAGCAGGTCCTGTTTTTTTTTGCGATTTACTTATTGGTAAAAAAGGTCAAGTTTCCTTTTTTTTAGCAATGGAGATGTTATATAATTAATTGAGGAAATTGCATAATAAAGCTGAGCCGTATGTTTATACAAAGTCAAAAGTTTCCTGCTTAGTGCCCCACGGGCTAATTAGTTGAATTTTTTAAATGTTATTAGCCCTAGGCAATGCGCGATAAACTTTTAACTTTGTATAAACTAAAATATATATGCACTCCCATAGTAATATGCAATTGCCTCAATTAAATATAATTATTAATAAAAGGGCTGTCGGGTATAATAGATTAAAAAGGAGGGGTAGTATGACTGTAAATCGTGTTGTTTTATTTGTTTTAGATAGTGTTGGTATCGGCGCTCTACCGGACGCTGAGGCTTTTGGTGATATACAGGTTAATACATTGGGTAACATTGCCCGAAAAACTGGGGGCATAAATCTGCCCAATCTTCAAAGGCTCGGCCTGGGTAATATAGACGGCCTTGTTGGTGTAGCGGCAATAGACAGACCAAAAGGGGCCTTTGGCAGGTCAATGGAGGTTTCCATGGGCAAGGACACCACCACTGGTCATTGGGAGCTGGCAGGCCTCCATCTAAAGGAACCCTTTAAGACCTATGGTGATGGCTTTCCAAAAGAAGTAATGGATGCCTTTGAAAAGGCCATAGGACGAAAATCCTTAGGGAATAAAGCAGCATCTGGAACAGAGATTATAGAGGAGCTGGGTCAGCAGCATATGGCAACCGGTATGCCTATAGTATATACCTCGGCCGACAGCGTCTTTCAAATTGCTGCCCATGAAGAGATCATACCGTTGGAGGAGCTATACAAAATGTGCAGCATCGCCCGTGAGATAATGATGGGGGAGCATGCAGTTGCACGAATTATTGCAAGACCCTTTATAGGAAAGCCTGGTTCCTTTGAACGAACACCTAACCGCAGAGATTTCTCATTGGAGCCCTTTGATAAAACGATGTTGGATTACGCAAAGGAAGCGGGCCTTGACGTTGTTGCCATAGGCAAGATAGAGGATATTTTTAATGGTAAGGGGATAACAGAGGCCACTCATACCAAGGATAATATGGCGGGTGTAGATGAAACCATAGCTGCACTAGAGAGGAACAGCAGGGGGATTATTTTCACTAATCTTGTGGATTTTGATTCAAAATACGGACATAGAAGGGACCCTGAGGGCTATAAGCGGGCACTGGAGGAAACGGATGCTCGAATACCTCAGCTGTTAGAACGTATGAAGCCGGAGGATATCATCATATTTACCGCTGACCATGGGAACGATCCTACCTACAAAGGGTCTGACCATACCAGAGAATATATCCCTATCGTTATATATGGGTCAGCAATAAAGGAAGGTGTCAATATTGGAACCAGAAAGTCCTTTGCTGATATAGCTGCGACCATATCAGATATACTGAATATACCGAGTACCGGCAAGGGAGAGAGCTTCAAGCAGCTAATTATAAAGTAAAGGGGAATCTTAATGACTTTTGTTGAGAAAATAAATGATGCAGCAGAATATTTAAAGGATAAATTACCAGAAAAACCTTGTGTGGGTATGATTTTAGGCTCAGGCTTGGGGATTTTGGCTGAGGAAATACAGGAGGCGATAACGATATCCTATAGTGACATCCCATATTTCCCACAATCAACAGTTCATGGTCATGCAGGTGAATTGGTATGCGGTTTTTTAATGGGAAAATATGTCATAGTGATGAAGGGAAGATTTCA
The DNA here is from genome assembly GCA_018432235.1 of Clostridiaceae bacterium. GTDB lineage: Bacteria > Bacillota > Clostridia > Peptostreptococcales > Natronincolaceae > M1-B18. The sequence goes on from JAHDLO010000033.1 coordinate 47,977, forward strand.
TTACTATGAAGGCTACTCCATGGAGAAGGTTACCTTTCCAGTAAGGGTTATGAAGGCGCTGGGGGTGGAAACAATACTTGTAACCAATGCCGCTGGGGGTGTCAACAAAAGCTTTTCACCAGGGGATTTAATGATCATCGAGGATCATGTCAACTTTTCCTTCGATAACCCCTTGATGGGTAAAAACTTTGAGGCACTGGGCCCAAGATTTCCTGATATGTCGAATGCATATGATAAGGATTTAGTTGCTATAGCACAGGAGGTGGCAAAGGAAGCCGCCATAGAAGTAAGAAAGGGTGTATATGCCTGCATGACGGGCCCTGCTTATGAAACACCTGCAGAGATAAAAATGCTTCAAAGACTTGGTGTTGATGCAGTTGGAATGTCCACTGTGCCTGAGGTTATGGTGGCAAAGCACAGCGGATTAAAGGTGCTGGGAATATCCTGTATCAGCAATATGGCCGCAGGAATTCTCCCACAGCCCCTTAATCACGAGGAGGTTATAGAGACCACTCAAAGAATTAAAAAGCATTTTATAGCTTATGTCAAAAGTATATTAAATCGGTTATAGGGGGTATTTTAATGGAGAAGCTATTAAAGAAAATTCACGAGGCAAAGGACTATATTAGCTCAAAGCTCACTTTCAGTCCCGAAGTGGGCTTGATCTTAGGATCAGGACTAGGGGATTTGGCAGATGAAATCGAGGCGCCGGTAGTCATCGATTATAAAGACATTCCACATTTTCCGGTTTCAACAGTAGAAGGTCATGCAGGGAAGCTGGTGGTTGGAAAGCTGCAGGGTAAACAGGTGGTGGCAATGAAGGGTCGCTTTCATTTCTATGAGGGCTATACAATGCAGGAGATTACGTTTCCTGTAAGGGTTATGAAGGCCCTGGGAGTCAAAAGCCTTATCGTCACAAATGCCTGCGGCGGATTAAATCCCCACCTGTATGCAGGTGCCTTAATGATTATCAACGACCACATTAATTTGATGGGAACAAACCCACTGATAGGCAAAAATTATGATGAGCTGGGACCAAGGTTCCCGGATATGTCCACAGCCTATGATAAGGACTTAATAGAGTTGGCCCATAAGGTCGCCAAAGCGCAGGATATAGAAACCAAGGAGGGTGTATACATAGGCATTAGCGGCCCTAATTATTTTTCAAAGGCAGAATTGAAAATGGTTACGCTAATGGGGGCAGATGCTCTGGGTATGTCCACCGTTCCAGAGGTTATAGTAGCCAAGCATGGCAATATGAAGGTGCTGGGCATCAGCTGCGTTACTGATATGGCCATACCTGAGGAGCTGGAATCCATAAGCCATGAGCAGGTAATGGAAATGGCTAATCAAACAAAGCCGAGGTTCATTAAGCTGGTGAAGGGGATTTTAAAGGAGATGACTGTTTAATGACGATGGTGGACATTATTCTAAAGAAAAGAAATGGCTATCCTTTGTCAAAGGAAGAAATAGCCCATTTTGTTGAAGGCTACACAAAGGGTAGCATTCCGGATTATCAGGCGGCGGCTTTGCTGATGGCAATTTATTTTCAAAAAATGAATAAGGAAGAGACCGCACACCTGACAGAAGCAATAATGAAGTCGGGCAGGCTGGTGGACCTTTCAGCAATAGAAGGCATAAAGGTGGATAAGCATAGCACCGGAGGTGTAGGCGACAAGACAACGCTGGCTCTGGGGGCAATGGTGGCCGCCTGTGGGGTACCGGTGGCAAAAATGTCGGGACGGGGTCTGGGCCATACCGGCGGTACCATCGACAAGCTAGAGTCAATACCGGGCTTTTCCGTAGAGCTTTCAATAGCGGATTTTATAAAGAACGTCAATGATATCAAGCTGGCGGTTATAGGTCAGTCGAAGGATTTAGCCCCCGCTGACAAAATGCTTTATGCGCTAAGGGATGTCACGGGGACAGTAGACAATATCAGCCTCATAGCCAGCAGTGTGATGTCTAAAAAGCTGGCGGCAGGTGCCGATGCCATAATATTAGATGTAAAAACCGGAGACGGTGCCTTTATGAAGGATATAGAGGATTCCTTCCTGCTGGCAAAGGAAATGGTGGATATCGGTACATCTATGGGGAGGGAAACGGTGGCAATTATAACCGACATGGATCAGCCCCTTGGTCTTGCTATAGGCAATAGCCTTGAGGTTAAGGAGGCCCTTCAGACCCTGAAGGGTAATGGCCCTGAGGATTTTACAGAGCTGTGCATAAATCTCGGTGCCCATATGCTGCTATTGGCAAAAAATGCAACCACCTTTGAGGAGGCCAGAGGAAAAATAAAAGACACCATGGCTTCCGGCACAGCATTGGAAACCTTCAAGGCCTTTGTTAAGGGCCAAGGCGGCAATATTGCCTACATAGAAAATATGGAGCTGCTGCCGAAATCCGATAAGGTAATGGCCCTTCTGGCAGAGAAAGAAGGCTATATTCATGGCATCGAAGCAGAGGCTGTCGGTCTTGGTGCTTTAGCATTGGGTGCCGGTAGAGAAAACAAGGAGAGCAGCATCGATTTAAGCGTAGGACTTGTTTTAAATAAAAAGGTAGGCGACTATGTTGCTGAGGGAGATACCTTGGCTTATCTCCATTATAATGATGAGAACCGATTAAGCTCAGCTAAGGAAAGACTAATTAAGGCCTTTAAGCTTCAGTCGGAAAAGCCGAAGGAACGACCGTTGATTTATGGTTTGGTGACGAAAAACGGAATAGAACGATATTAGTAGTTCAGGCTGTAAACAAACCCTAAGATTTTTAAAACTACGTAAAATCGCTCCGAACAAAGGGCAGGAATGAGCTTAAAGCTAATCCTAAATTTCCAAAACTCACTACGTTCAAACAGTTGGAAATTCTTAACGGATTAGCTTACGCTCTTTTTTTTAACTACGCTAATGATTACTTAAGTTTCAAAAAATTCGGGTTTGCAGGTTTTACATGGTATTTTATCCTCAAGCAGATTATCTGCTTGTTTTTTTACGGCTAATTAATTTACTTTTACAGTTTGGAAAAATTTAATCCTAGCTAACTTAATCCTCCTATAAGTATAATGACGGATTCAGATGGATAACATAAAAATAAATACAAATAGGGAGGTTAAGTTATAATGAAACTTACTGCTAAAATACTTAGTGGATTGCTTATTGTAATGATGATATTCACTTTTTCCACCCCTCAAGCAGAGGCTCAACCCTTTGAAATAAATGCCAGGTCTGCTGTTTTAATCGATCAAGCCACTGGAACAGTGCTATATGAGAAAAATCCCCATGAGGCATATCCTCCTGCCAGCGTAACAAAGATTATGACCATGCTGCTGGTTATGGAGGCCATCGAAAGTAATGTCCTGACGCTGGAGGACAAGGTGGTTATCAGCGAACATGCCTCCAGCATGGGGGGGACACAGCTATACTTGGAGCCCGGTGAGGTTAAGACTGTTGAAGAGCTAATGAAGGGCATTGCAATACGCTCAGCCAACGATGCCAGTGTGGCAATTGGAGAGCATATATCCGGTACAGAGGAGCTATTTGTCCAGAGAATGAATGAAAGGGCAAAGGAACTGGGTATGAATAATACGAATTTCGTAAACAGCAATGGATTGCCTGAGATAGGCCACACAATGTCTGCCTATGATATAGCCATAATGTCTAAGGAGCTTCTAAAGCATAAGGATGTGCATAGGTGGCTGACTACCTGGATGGATACGGTGGTGGTAGGAAAGAAGGAATCAGTACAGGAGCTGGTTAATACCAATCGATTGATCCGTACCTATGATGGCGCCAATGGCATAAAGACAGGCTCAACCGGAGAAGCGCTGTATTGTCTGTCGGCTTCAGCCACAAGAGGCAATACGACTTATATTGCGGTTATAATGGGGGCACCAACCACACAGGTTAGATTTAGCGAGGCATCTAAACTATTGGATTATGGCTTTGCTAACTATGGCACTGTGGATATCGCTACAAAGGACAGCAAGGTTGGAACAGTACCGGTGCAGAAGGGCGTCCTGTTGGAGGCGGATATGGTTGCCAAGGAGGACTTAAAGCTACTGATGAAAAAGGGTGAGGAGGGTAATGTTAATAAGGAGGTAATAATACCTCAATACGTGCAGGCTCCCCTCCAAAAAGGAGATAAAATTGGAGAAATCATAGTCACTCAGGATGGCAAGGAGCTGGGACGTGTTGATGTCGTAGCCGCCACTGACATCGAAAAGGCATCACTGTTGGATATTATGCTGAGGATGTTTAAAAGATTCACAAGATAATAATTATGAGCAGTCGCTTGGCTGCTGTAAACTAATATATCATATTTAAAAATCTCTTGTTCATCAAACAGAGCAGCTGATCGGTTGCTCTGTTTTTTGCCACTATTACATTTCAAACAGTATTTATGATATAATATATGTCTAGTACCTTTAATGTTAAATTTCTTCAGGACTGCGTTGTCTGAGTTGCAATATAGCCGATATTACTTTCTCCTCAGCCTTGTCCTGTGAAAATTTACCTCATTGCCATTCTAATTTTTAAAGTGGTCCAAGGCACTAGATATCGACAAATACTGAGGTGAAAAAATGAAGGTTATAGTCAGTCACCAAAATTTAGACTTTGATGCACTTGCCAGCATGGTGGCCTGTTCAAAGCTCTATCCCGATGCTACAATGTTTTTTGCAGGAAAGCTGGGGGAAGAGGTAAAGAAGTTTTATTCTCTCTATAAGAATGTACTGCCGATACAAACCGGCAGTCAGGTAGACCTAGATGAGGTAGAGGCCTTATACATAGTGGATGTCAACGCTCCCAATAGAATAGGAAAATTCAAGGATTTAATTAACAAGGATATACCCATAATCATATATGATCATCATAAAATAAATGAAAAAACCATCACCGTCGGCGAGAGAATCATATTGCCCTATGGCGCATGTGCCACAATACTGGTACAGGAGATAATGAAAAAAAGCATTCCCATAACCCCCTTTGAAGCAACGGTTATGGCTTTGGGCATATATACCGACACAGGAAGCCTTGTCTTCAGCAGCACCACCTATCAGGATGTTGAAGCGGTTGCCTTTTTGCTGAAAGCTGGGGCAAATCTAGCGGTTATAAAGGAATTTCTGGGGGTCTCAATGAATCAACAGCAGGATCAGCTATTTTCAACATTATTAAATGGGCTGGAGCTGATGGATGTTAATGGCTTTCAGGTGGCAATCTCCACCCTTACACAGGAGGAATTTTTAGGAGAGCTGGGGATGATATCAGAAAAGCTGATGACAATAAAGCGTTGCGATGCAGTATTTCTGGTGGTAAAAATGCTGGATCGTTGCTATATAGTGGGTAGAAGCGCAGTGGATGAAGTCAACATACCTTATATATTAGAAGTATTTGGTGGTGCCGGTCATATGAAGGCCGCCTCCGCCACCATAAAGGATGGAGAGCCTGAGCAAATCAAGCAGCAGCTGGTGGCGCTTTTATACAAAAGAGTTAAGCAACAGACTGTTGCTAGAGAAATTATGAGCTATCCCGTTAAAACGGTCTTTGATGACATGTCGGTGGAGGAAGTCAATAAGATCATGCTGCGATATGGGCATACAGGAATGCCTGTAATAAAGGGTGAGAAAATAGTCGGAATTATTTCTAGAACTGATATCGATAAGGCAATCGTCCATGGTCTTACCCATGCTCCAGTAAAGGGCTTTATGACCAGCAATGTCATGAGCATAGATGCCAATACACCTATAAATGAAATCAATCAGCTATTTGTTAAGCATAACATCGGTAGAGCTCCTGTGGTGGAGGGGGATAGAATTGTCGGGATAGTTACCAGAACTGACCTACTAAAGATCATCCATGGCAACAACTACCCCAATTGGTACAAAAAGACCTTTGAAGAAATAGAGGAAGTGGATGACATTAACTGCATAGAGCTGATAGAAAAGCTGCCTGGCGACATACGGCATATACTGAGGCTGGCAGGTAAGGTAGGGGATACCCTACATAAGAAGGTCTATGTTGTAGGGGGCTTTGTAAGGGACTTAATATTGGGTACGCAAAACTGGGATATAGACCTGGTGATAGAGGGTGATGGCCTACAATATGCCGAAAGCTTGAATCAGGAGCTAAAGGGAGAAACGAAGCTGTATCATCAATTCGGCACCGCCTTAATCACATTGGCCAGCGGAAAAACCATAGATATCGTCACAGCCAGAAGAGAGTATTACGAATATCCTGCTGCCCTTCCCAAAATAGAGAAAAGCACCATATGGAGTGATTTATTCAGAAGAGATTTTACGATAAATTGTATGGCATTACAGCTGAATAGCGAAGTCTTCGGCGGTCTCATTGACTATTTCGGCGGCATGAGGGATCTAAGGGATAAGAAGATAAGAGTACTATATAACTTAAGCTTTATAGAGGACCCAACTAGAATATTCAGAGCGATACGCTTTGCCTCACGCTTTGGCTTTGATATAGAGCCAGAAACGAAAAACTTTATGCTTCAGGCGGTAAATAACCAAATGATACAGAAGCTCAGTGATGACCGAATAAGAGAAGAGCTGCTTCAGATCATGAAGGAAAAGAGCATATGCGACAGTCTGCTTATGCTGCAGGAGACAAAGGTCTTTAACTCATTGCATCGGGAGCTAAAGGTGAACAAATCAATTTTGGATAAAATATGTACGATAGAGACCTCCATCGAGCAGTTTAAGGATATGCACGACGGAGATATCAATCAGCTGCTGATCATTATCATGCAGCTGCTGTCGCAGTTCCCGCTGGAGGAGCTGGAGACAATTATTAAGCGCTTTACCTTAAATAAAGCCCTCGAAAGACAAATGCTGCAAGCACTGAGGGAAAGACAGCAGCACTATAGCCTGCTATCAGAGGAAAATCTGGATTCCTTTGAGCTATATAAAAGCCTCAAGGGACTTCAAATTGAAACCTTAATATTTTACTATAATGACTGCAATCACTCTTTCGTTAGACATTATATCCTTTATTTTCTGTTAAAGCTAAAGCATATTGCTATAGAGCTCTCCGGCAAGGAGCTTAAGGAATGGGGAATAAAGCCGGGACCAATTTACACCAGAGTCTTAGAGGAGGTTCTAAGGGCTAAGGTGAAGGGCTATATCTATAGCCGGCAGGAGGAAACGGATTATGCCCATAAAATATTGCAGGAACTGAGGGGAGAATAATATGTTAAACCTAAATAGAATTATATTTACTTTACCGGGGATACTTTTGGCTATAACCTGCCATGAGTTTGCTCATGCCTATGTAGCCTACAAATTTGGAGACCCCACCTCAGAGCATTACGGACGCTTAACCTTGAATCCCTTTGCCCATATAGATATAGCAGGGTTTTTAATGCTGCTGGTAGCAGGCTTTGGCTGGGCAAAGCCGGTACCGATAAATCCCAACTATTTTTCCAATAGAAAGCTGGGCAATTTACTGGTATCGCTGGCGGGAGTAACCATGAACATTATATTGGCCATGATTCTAACGGTACTACTGGCAATACAATACAAATACGGCACAATGGCCATTCTGGAGAGTATCATATCCAATGCTATAGTCATAAATGTTGGCTTTGCAATATTCAATCTTCTACCAATTCCACCGTTGGACGGCTCTAAGGTAATTTTGGCCTTCCTTCCGCAACAGGCGGAGTACCATTACTATAAGTATCAACGGTATTCCTATATGCTGCTATTTGCCTTGTTGTTTTTTAATGTTTTAGATATCATACTGTATCCAGCAATTAACTTTATTTTATCACTCTTAAATATACTACTAAATGTAATCATGTAGGGGGTTATTATGGCTTACAATATTAAACTTCAAGCCTTTGAAGGTCCCTTTGACCTGCTGTTTCATTTGATTGAAAAAAATGAAATAGATATCTATGACATACCGATAAATGAGGTAACGGAGCAGTACATCGCCTATATTAAATCGCTGGAGGAGCTGGATTTGGAGGTTACCAGCGAGTTTTTGGTCATGGCGGCTACACTATTGGAGATCAAATCTAAGATGCTGCTGCCGGTAGAGGTAGTGGAGGACCAGCAGCTGGAGTTTGAGGATATAGACCCCAGAAGTGAGCTGGTGAGAAAGCTTTTAGAATATAAAAAATATAAGCTGGCGGCAGAAGCCTTCAAGGATCGTGAGGATTTCTCCAGCAGGCTGTATTTCAAGCCCCGAGAGGAGTTTATTCCAGATACTGAAGATTATGATAAGCTGCTAGAAAATATGGAAATGCAGGACCTTATAGCGGCATTACAGAAGGCCCTAAAGGGTAAGCATCAGGGAAATACTATAAATACCAGCATCAGACAGCTTCAAAGAGACTCCTTTACGATAGAGGAGAAGATCAACACCCTGCTGGAAATGCTGGATTCAAGTCCTAAGCTTTCATTTAACAGGCTTTTTCATAATATTAGCACGAGAAATGAGATTATCACCACCTTTTTAGCTCTGCTGGAGCTCATAAAGCTTAAGCGTATATCAGTAAAGCAGGAGGAATGCTTTACCGATATTTCTATAGAAAAAATAATAAACTACTAGGTTGAGGTGTACCATGAACAGAGAAGAAGTAAAATCTATAGTAGAAGCAGTATTATTTGCCTGGTCAGACCCCTTGTCCATAAAGGAATTAAGTAAGGTAGTGGAGGTAGAGGTAAAGGAATTAGAGGGAATTTTGAAGGAAATGATGGATGACTTCAGCTATAATAAAAGAGGTATTCAGATCATTAAGATGAATGAATACTATCAGCTGGCAACAAAGTCTGAGTACTACGAATATGTACAGCGGCTACTGGAGCCAAAGCAAAATAAGGGCTTAACTCAGGCAGCACTGGAGACTCTGGCAATCATCGCCTACCGACAGCCTATAACAAAGGCTGAAATAGAGTCCATAAGAGGTGTAAAATGTGATAAGGCCATAAGCACCCTGTTGGAAAAGGGAGTCATAGAGGAGAAGGGAAGACTGGAGAAAACCGGACGGCCCATTCTTTATGGTACAAACATAAGCTTCCTAAAGACCTTCGGACTAAAATCCCTGGAGGACCTGCCGGAAATCAACGATTTTCAGCTGCTGGGCGAGGACGAAGAGGCATTGAAGGATATGTATTTTAAATAAAGAAAAGAAGTCACGGGGACGCTTTGTTTGGCACGTTTTGAAGCCAAACAAAGCGTCAGACTGTGTGAAATTAATTTAAAATATTTTATATACTATATATAGCTAAATGCAATGTTCCAATATTTGTAATATTCATTAATATAGAATGTAATTAATCTGTATATAAAATACAATTAAAGCAAGCATACATATCTAGGTGGTGAAAGAAATGCAGATCAAATATTCGAAGTCTGCTGTAAAAGCAATACATTCTTTTGATCAAGCTACAAAGCTACGGATAAAATATGGCATCGAAGGACTAATCAAAATTCCACCAAGGGGCGATATTAAAATAATACAAGGCTCTAATCAATCTCTTTTCCGTTTACGAATAGGAAAATATCGTGTATTATATGAGTATATAAACAATAATGGAGAAGAAATCATAATGATTAAGGATATAGGTTCCCGTGGTGATATTTATAAGTAAAGGAGAGATAGGTATGTCCACAGCATCAAAGAAGATAGTAGATATGATAGATATGTTACCTGAACAGGAACAACAGCTGGCATTTGAATTAATTAAAAGACTGGTATTGGCATGGGACAGTGATTATACTAAGTTAACGAAATCTGAAAGAGAGAAGCTAACTATAGCAGAAAAGGAAATACTTTATGGGGAGACTGTAAATCACGGTGATATAGATTGGAAGTAGACAATTTATTAAAGAAGTCACGGGGACGCTTTGTTTGGCACGTTTTGAAGCCAAACAAAGCGTCCCCGTGACTTTTACTATAATATCAGCATTACTTCTCGAATAATCTTTGACGCAACTGCGGTTGAAACCCCCGTGGGGTCATAGTCGGGAGCCAGCTCCACGATGTCGGCACCTACGATATTTAAGCCTGATATCTTCCTGATAATCTGCATCATATCACTGAAGGATATGCCACCGGGCTCAGGTGTTCCTGTTCCGGGGAAGATGGAAGGGTCCAGGATATCCAAATCTATCGTTAGATACACCGGCTTGTCCTTTATGATTGCTATTGCTTCATCCAGCTTGTCATAGCCGAATTTGTTCATAAAGGTATGTCCTGCATCGGCCCAATCAAATTCCTCCTTCAGTCCGGAACGAATGCCGAATTGGAAGATACGACCGTCCCCAAGAAAATCCCAGATTCTTTTTATAACAGTCGCATGAGATAAAGGCTCACCCATATAATCTGCTCTAAGGTCTGTGTGGGCATCAAAATGTATAACCATTAAATCAGGATATTTTCTGTGCAGCACCTCAATCGCCGGTAGGGAAACAAGATGCTCCCCACCAATCATGCAGGGCTTTTTACCTGCTTCAGTAACTGAAGCCACAAAGTCGCCTATTGTTTTTAATACCAGATCACGATTGCCAAAGCTAAAGCTTAAATCACCGGCATCATAAACCTTATTTTCCTCCAGCTCGATATCTAAATAGGGGCTGTAGGTCTCAAGACCATAGGAATCTATTCTGATTTTGCTGGCAGCAAAGCGAGAGCCGGGTCTAAAGGAGCTGGTACCGTCGTAGGGGGCACCAAATAATACAACCTTTGATTCTTCCAGCTCTGCATCGCAGCCAATGAAACGATATTGATTAAACATTTCCATTGTTGAAAAACTCCTTCACGTAGTTTGGCAAAGCAAAGGCGCCTAAATGTAGCTCGGTGTTATAATATTTAGTCTTTAAACCTAGCTTATTCCATACATCAGCCTTAACATCCTTTGTTGGATGGAATTTTTTAGAGGCAAAGCCAAACAGCCAGTAGCCGGATGGATACGTCGGAATTTGAGCTTGATAGACATGCACCTCAGGGAAAATTTTCTTCAGCTTGCTATTGGCACGAACGGCCTCCTTAGCAAATTGCTCGTAAACAGGACTTTCATTTTGGTTAATCAAAATACCATTTTCAGTAAGGGCATTGAAGCAATCGGTATAGAACTCGGTCGTAAACAAGCCTTCGCCAGGGCCAACCGGGTCTGTGGAATCAATAATAATTAAATCATACACACTATTTTTACCCTTCATATAGGCAACCCCGTCCTCATAGTATAAAGCCAGCTTAGGATTTTCTAGTTCATTTGAGATAGTTGGGAAGAACTCCTTAGCTACATCACAAACCATTTTATCGATTTCAACCATGTCAACATGTTGAATCTGTGGGTATCTTAATACCTCTCTGGCAGTCCCGCCATCTCCACCACCGATGATTAACACATTTTTAATTTCAGGATTTACTGCCATAGCCACGTGGGTTATCATATCGTGATATACGAACTCGTCCTTTTCAGTAACCATTACCAGACCATCCAAAGTCATCAATCTTCCGTATTCTGCTGTTTCAAATACATCAACCTGTTGAAAATCGCTGTGATCAGAAAATAAGTGCTGCTTTACCTTAAGTGAAAGGCGAACATTATCCGTTTGTTCCTCTGTGTACCATAATTCCATTTTAAATTCCTCCTTATTATGTATGTATTCAAAATTATACCCTTAATTTTTACAGTAAAAAATCAAGAAAGCACAAAGGCCCCCTTGATATACTATGCGAAAATTCTTTAAACATAGATATTATACAACCTTCAGGTAGTTATTATACAACAATACGATATTTTATGTCTATACAGCAGGTTTAAAAGGACGGTGGACTTGAAACCCACAGAACCTCAGCATTTTTAACGCCGGTATTCTCAAGAAAATGGGCTTGACTGGACTTAAAATAAAAGCTTTCCCCCTTCTTTATTTTGAATCTCTTGTTGCCGAAATGAAGGGTTACCGCCCCCTTAAGCACATATCCGAATTCCTCACCCTTGTGGGGGTCCTCTATATTACTTTTTCCGTTGGGTACCAGCTCTATCAGTATAGGCTCCATAGCATTTTTCTGGGCATTAGGTATTAGCCATGAGACCTTATGCAGGCTGTCTTCGTTAGTGGAGGTATAGATATCCTCCTTTGTAAATACAATTTTATCCTGTACATCCTCATTGAAGAATTTTTTAACATCTGTGCCCAAGGCCTCCAATATATCCATCAGAGTGGCTATAGAAGGAGAGGTAATGTCCCTTTCAATCTTAGATATAAAGCCCTTGGTCAAGTCACATCGCTGAGCAAGCTCCTCTTGCGTCAATTCATTTAATATTCTTAATCGTTTAATTTTACTACCAATGTCCAAGCTAACACCTCACCGGTTGATACTCAAAGCTTCGATAAAGCTAAGTAACGGTAAATTTTATTTCCTAACAGTAAACTTTCTGTTTACCTATATTAAATATAATGATTTTTTAAAAAAAGTCAATATGTTTTTCCTAAAAACCGTCAAAAGAATTATTTCAGATTAATAATGTTCGTATAAAGATAGATGTGTGTCTAATATCAACTATTTTTGGAAAAAATAAGTAATATTATATTTCAAAGGGTGATATCATGCTGCTTTTGTATATTTCTATCATATTCATAGTCATATTATTGCTGGTATCCCTCTCCAGTATCAAAATAAAGGTAAGGCTTCTAAAGGATAATAGCTGTGAGGAGGTTGTATTTCATTTCTATGCCCTTTATGGCCTTATTAAATATCGTATGGAAATACCCTTTGTTGAGTTAATGAATAAAACGCAGCCAGTCGCTGCAACTGAGATAAACTCTGACATAGAGATTTCCAATCAAGAAACGGTGAAACAGCACAATAACAAGGATATCGGTTGGAGGGAATTGGAGAGCTTTTATAATCAAGCAAGGCAGATGTATAAAAGATTCGGCACAGGCATTCGCTATATAAACAAAAGGCTGATAATGGAGGATATATCCTGGACCACAGAGGTTGGGGTATCAGATGCTGCTGCTACTGCCATAACCACAGGGGTATTTTGGGCTTTAAAATCAAATATAATTGCTCTTTTGATAAAAAAGCTATCCTTAAAAAGCTACCATGTCAATGTTCAACCCTACTATGGTGCAGATAAATTTAATACCTCACTGGACTGTATAATAACCTTGAAAATCGTCCATATTATTATTGCAGGCTTGAAAATTTTGTTTAAAATTAAATAGATAAGGTTGGTGAAAAAAATGGCTAATCATCCTATTGAGGCTTTAATGAAGACAACAATGGAAAGCATAAAGGAAATGGTGGATGTCAATACAATAGTAGGAGATCCTGTTGAAACACCTGACGGAACTGTTATAATCCCAATTTCTAAGGTTTCCTTTGGCTTTGCCTCCGGCGGTGGAGACTATGCAAAGGATAAGGAGGATAAGGATAAAAAGGAAGGCAAGGATAACGGAGATGAGCAGGATAAGCCACAGGCAAAATTCCCCTTTGCGGGTGGTGCAGGAGCAGGAGTTTCTGTGCAGCCGGTGGCCTTTATGGTTGTTGGTAATGGACATATCAAGTTAATGCCTGTTGACCAAAGAGCTAATATGATTGATAACTTGATCAATATGACACCGGAGGTAATTAACAAGCTGCAGGCAATGGTTAACAAGAGGGGCGCAAAGGGCAGAAGCTTTGAACAAGATATTATTAGTTATGATTAGAGGACCACATAGTCCTCTTTTTTTATGGAATTTTAATAAAGGGATATTTGATACTTAGAGCAAAGAAAGCTATAATAGAAGTATATTGTTAAAGATGGGGGGGAGCTTATGGATATAAAGGAAGCAATAGAGTTGATATGGAATAATCGAAAGTATAGTACAAATGATCCCAAGACTGCGATAAGTCACTTAAATGAAGAGGTGGCAGAGTCCTTGAAGGAGTTAATGAAGGGCAATGTCAATAAAGCAAAACGAGAGCTACAGGATGCGATGTCCTGTTTATTTATAGCAATGAAGGTATTGGATGTGGACCCCGAAGAGGCAGTTATCAAGCAGGTGGAGCAGATGAGGAAGCGACATAACAAAATTATGATACTGAAGAACGATAAGGTGGAAATCTTCGTGGATGGTGCATTAAAGGGCGGCTGGTCCATATGGAGCGAGGAGGATGTTCAGGAGGCAGAAAAGATAGCTAAGGAGTTTGGCTGTGAGATCATCCGAGAAAGTGATGAAGAATAATATAAAGCGCATCTTTGTTATTTGACGAAACTTTATTATAACTACTAATTAAATCCAGTATGACTGAAATTTTAATTGCAGATAATAAGCTATAGCATTAAATAAAGTCATATGAGGTGAAATAAGTGAAAAAGAAGCTCTTATTGATTTTCATTTTAGTCATTTGTATAAGCAGTATAGGCTTTGTTTATGGAGACAATGGCTTTGAGCATCCGGTGTCAGGAGAGGCTGCAATAGTTATAGATACCGCCACAGGAAGGATATTATACGAAAAAAACATACATCAGAAAATGCCTATGGCCAGTACTACAAAGATTATGACAGCTTTGTTGGCTCTTGAAAATGTCCCTCTGGATAAATATGTAACGGTAGACCCGGAGGCAGTTGGCGTGGAGGGCTCATCAATATACTTAAAGCCTAATGAAAAAATTAAAATGATAGATTTACTCTACGGCTTGATGCTTAGATCAGGGAATGATGCAGCTGAGGCAATAGCCATAGAGGTTTCAGGCTCAGTTGAGGCCTTTGCAGAGCGAATGAATGCCAGAGCTAAAGAGCTAGGGGCAAATAATACAAGCTTTATGAACCCTCATGGACTCACCCATCAGCAGCATTACACAACAGCCTATGATCTGGCTATAATTACGAGGGCAGCAATGCACAACCCATCCTTTAAGGAAATCTCAAGGTCTAAGTATTGGAAAGCAGAAAGAAATAATGAATATAACTACTTCGTCAACAAGAACAAAATTCTAACCATTGTAGAGGGCGGAGACGGAGTTAAAACCGGATATACCATCAACGCTGGACGTTGTTTAGTAGCTTCTGCCACTAGAGATAACATGCAGTTTATAGCCGTTACTCTAAATGACGGCAATTGGTTCAACACCACCAAGGAGCTACTGGACAAAAGCTTCAGCATTTATATGCCCCATGTCATATACAATGCAGGCGATCTCGTAGGAAGTATAGCAATAGCCAATGGACTAAAGGACAATGTAAACCTTATGGCCGCCAGGGATATCGTTATTCCCCTCAAGGAGGAGGAACTGGATAAAGTCATTACTAAAATAGAATACCCAGAAAGTATAGATGCGCCAATTATTAAGGGACAAAATATAGGAAAAATAAATACCTATTTGGATGGTGAGCTTATAAATAGCACCAATATATACACAGAGGAAGGCGTTGAAAAGATAACCCTTAGAGATAAAATATATCGATTTTTTAGAATAAATAAAGAATAGTAAGTCTTCGTTGAATATCACATCCGCTTTGAATTTTTATTGTCACTGTGAAAAGTCCATTTATATGGGCTTTTTTGTATGAGAAAATTGATATGTGACTATAAATATATGGTAAAATATATATGTAAATGTTGAAGGAGGCATAGGATGAAGCTATTATTGTTTTTAGCAAAGGGCGTGGAGCTGATTGAAGCAAGCGGCTTCATTGATGTATTTGGCTGGGACAGGCACTACAATAGAGGAAGTGTGGCGGTTGTAACCTGCGGCTTTATGAAGGAAATCATAAGCAGCTTCAATGTTCCCCTTAAGGTGGACCTGCTGCTGGAGGAGGTAAGGGTTGAGGATTACGATGCTCTGGCAATCCCGGGAGGCTTTGGCGAATATGGCTTTTATGAGGATGCCTATAATGAGCGGCTTTTAGAGCTTATAGTGAAATTCCATAGGCACAAAAAGCCCATTGCATCCGTCTGTGTAGGGGCTTTGCCCATCGGAAAAAGCGGGGTATTAGGGGGCAAAAAAGCCACTACCTATAATTTGGCCGGAGGTAAAAAGCAAAAGCAGCTGGCGGATTTTGGCTGTAGTCTGGTTACTGATGAATCGATTGTGGTGGCGGATAATATCATTACCTCATGGGGTCCCTCAACAGCTGTAGAAGTGGCTTTTAAGCTGCTGGAAACCCTAACCTCTAAGGCACATGCAGAGGAAACTAGAAGACATATGGGCTATCAATGACACTGGAGGTAGATGACATGATTACAAGAGCTAGAAGAAGTAAAAGAAGAATGGGCTTAAAGGTGCTTCCAGGAGGTGCCAAGAGTATTGTTTTATATGGGTTAGCAGCGTTTATAGTATGGTTTGCCATACATGCCACAGCTATCACTGTCGACGGCTTAAGAGACGAGCTGCATAAGACGGATGTCGCAGTCGTATTGGGCAATAAGGTGGAGGTAAGCGGTGTTCCTTCACCGGCCTTAAAGGGAAGGCTGGAGAGAACTGTAGAGCTCTATCAGAGCGGTTATTTTGACAGTATAATAGTCAGTGGTGGCGTAGGTAAGGAGGGCCATGACGAGGCCTTTGTTATGAAGGAATTTTTAGTGGAAAGGGGCATCCCCCACGATATAATCATAATCGACAGTAATGGCTATAACACTGCCTTAACGGCTGAAAACACCAAACAGATTATGGTGGAACAGGGCTTTGAATCCCTTATGATCATTTCGCAGTTTTTTCATATCTCCAGAAGCAAATTGGCCTTTAAGCAGCAGGGTTTAACAGAAATTTATAGCGCTCATGCAAAGGATTTCTTTATAAGAGATATCTATTCAGTATTCAGGGAGTTTTTTGCCTATTATAAATATTTGATATTTTAGCGGCGCAAGGGAGGATTACTATCATGAAAATCATTGATTTAACACAGACTATAGAGGAAAATATGCCAGTTTTTCCGGGGACGGAGGTACCAAGGCTGAATAAGGCCAATACTGTAGAGGAGCATGGCTTTGCCGAGCTTAAAATGACCATGTACACCCATACGGGAACCCATATCGATGTACCGGCTCATATGCTTAAAAAGGGCAGGCCCTTAACTAGCTATGCAGCTGAAGATTTTGTTGGCAGAGCTGTACTGGTGGATGCAACTGAGGCAAAGGGAGAGATTTCATTGCAGCAGCTTAAGCCATACGAGACGCTGATAAAAGAGGCGGATTTTCTAATTCTCCATACCGGCTGGAGCAGGCTTTGGGGAAGCAGTGAATACTTTGAAGGCTTTCCTGCCCTGTCAGAAGCCGCCTGCGATTGGCTGCTTCAATATAAGCTAAAGGGTATAGGGATTGATGCGATTTCAATTGATGCTATGGAAACAAAAAAATTTTCCATACATTACAAGCTTTTTAACAGGGAAATGATAGTAATTGAAAATCTGACTAATTTGAAGGTCATTGGGAGAGATAGCTTTTTATTCTCTTGTCTTCCGTTGAAGATTAAAAATGCAGACGGCTCACCCGTAAGGGCAATTGCAATGGTTGAGGATTAAACAGTTAAAGGGAAGTGATGAATTGGAAATTATAGTTTTTTCATTAATCGGCTGTTTAATACTGTTTGTTATTATAGCAGCTGCTGTTAAAATGGCAGTAAAAGAGGTCGTACATGAGTTTAAAGAGGAATTGTTTGAGGAGCTGAAGCTTTTGAGTCTCGAAGCTGCGAAAGCTAGAGAAAAGAAACAATAGAATAATTAAAAAGAGGAGCGTGCATATGAAGGTTTTTAAGACAATATTAAATGCAATTATCATTATACTAGCTTTACAGGCGCTATTTGTTACAGTTAATGTAACTCTTGCTGGAATAATTAGTACAAACCCTAACATAGGAGCAGTAGGAAAACTGACCTTTCAAGAGCTGATGTATCCCCTATTTTTTATAGCCAGTATCTTTTATTATAAAAAAACAAATGAAAAGCCTATGATATTTGTTGCAACGATAGGCCTTATTTCTAAGCTGATCTTATATGCTTTTATGCTAATCTCCAATAGGGGTTAATTAAGGGGGTACTGCTATGACCTCCAATAAAAGAAGTAAAATGATTTACATAAGCTGGGGACTGTTATTAATTTATACCGGGTTTATGATATACGTGCTTTTTATCAGCTCCTATTATAATAGAGTCGCTAGGTCTCCCAGCTACAATCTGATTCCCTTCAAGACGATAGGTATGTATATGAGAAACCTAAGGGCTTTTGGTTTAGAAATATGGGCGACGAATCTATTGGGCAATATCATTGTCTTTATGCCCGTAGGTATATTGCCCTCTGTTATATCTAAAGGTTACAGAAGCATTTTCAAAATTCTGCTTTTAACAATGCTGCTAAGCTTAACTGTTGAGCTATTGCAGCTGGTCCTAATGGTAGGCAGCTTTGATATTGATGATATTATTCTAAATACCATCGGCGGTGGTTTGGGCTACATCGTCTATTGTTTGTCCGGGGCTATTTATCCCCGTCTTAAAGATTAAAACTTACATAAAAGGATAGATATAATGCATAAAAAAGACAGAAGCAGAGTACTGTATTCTATACTTGCAATTTTTGTTATAGCATTGGGGCTGGCCTCTCGAAAACATGCACATTTTCTACCAGCATTCATAGGTCAATATGCCGGGGACACCCTCTGGGGACTGATGGTGTTTCTGATTATTGCATTTATTTTTAATAAAAGGCCCAGTCTCCACATTGCTGCAGCAGCAATGCTTTTTTCAACCTCAATTGAGCTCAGTCAGCTCTATCAGGCTGATTGGATTAATGCTCTTAGAAATACTATTATCGGAGGTCTAGTCCTTGGCTTTGGATTTCTATGGCGTGACATCCTATGTTATTTTATCGGGATTTTATTTGGTTTTACACTAGATCAGAGGTTAAATAAAGACAGAAGAAAAAAATACGATTTTTAAGGAGGAAAACAGATGCTTGTGCAAATACTAGGTATAGCCATGTTTTTCTTTGTTTTATATGCTTTGGTGGTTGTCACCCGAGAAATTCCCCAGCGTTTGCAACTGCTGGATGAAAAAATGGAAGAGCTGCAGGCCACCTTGGAGGAAATTAAGAAGGCACAGCAGCGGCGAGAAATGGAGTAATTTCAATGATTAAATGTCGTGCAGGCTGCGGAGCCTGTTGTATAGCACCCTCTATCTCAAGTCCCATTCCAGGAATGCCGATGGGTAAGGCGGCGGGAGTTAGATGTATACAATTGTCTAAAGAGAATAGATGCAAATTGTTTGGAGAACCAAGTCGACCAAGGGTCTGCAGTTTCCTTATGCCCTCAGCGGAAATGTGTGGAGAGACTTCGCAGGAGGCCTTTAAGTATTTAATCGCCCTTGAAGAGGCAACTATGCCAGATAAATAGCTATAAAAAGTAAATGGAGTTGATAAGGATGTTTCATTTCAAAATCGATGATGAGCTGGAGCTGGTGCTGTTGGATTTTTGTCACACCAGGGAGCTATACAGACTAGTAGAAGGGAATAGAATACATTTGAGAAGGTGGCTGCCATGGGTGGATGAAACCGCTAGTATAAATGAAGTAGAGATGTTTATTCAAACGGGGAAAAATCAGTACATATCCAATAACGGCTTTCAAGCAGCGATTATGTATAACGGCAGGCTGACGGGCATAATAGGCTACCATTCCATAAACTGGAGAAATAAAGCTACTACAATAGGCTATTGGCTGGCGGAGGAATATCAGGGAAAGGGTATTATGAGAAGGGCAACCAAGGCTATGGTGGATTATGCTATTTATCATTTAAGCTTGCATAGAGTGGAAATACGGTGCGCAGAAGGCAACAGCAAAAGCAGAGCTATACCCACAGGCTTAGGCTTTAGGGAAGAAGGCATTATACGGGATGCAGAATGGCTCTATGACCATTTTGTCAGCCATATCGTATATGGCATATTGTCAGAGGAATGGCAGCAGAGGGCCACAGAGCTGCGGCCAGCTGGCAATTAAAGCTTTTACATTTAATAGACAAAGGACTGAGATTTATGAATAAAACAGAATATATTCTAATGCCCTTCTCTATAGGCCATGCAGAAGGGGCTGCTGGCGTTATAAGGAGGAATTTGCTGGAGGTAAACAGTAAGGATTATCCTGAAGAGGTAATTGCTGCAATGCTAAAGCATTATAGCAAAGAGAATCTAATCAAGCTATCTGAAAAAAGGTCTTTTTATGTGATCGAGGTAGCAGGGATTGTGAAGGCAGTAGGGGGGCTGGAGGAAAATAGTATTCATACGGTATTTGTAGACCCTAATTGTCATGGACTTGGATTGGGGAAGCTAATTATGAAGGAGCTGGAGGCTCTTGCTCTTTCAAAAGGACATAGGCATACGACTCTAGACGCCAGTCTGACGGCTTATCCCTTCTATGAAAGGATTGGCTATATGAGGCTAAAGGCAGTTGAATCTGTAGAATTTGGAAGGGCTATTGTTATGGAGAAGGTGCTATAGCCTTGGCTTTTTGATTAAAAATGAATAACTTGCTTTGATACATAAAAAAATTCCCGAGTAGACAATCTACTTCGGGAATTTTTAATTAGAAAGTGTTCTTTATTTGCTAGGTTCTAGGAATACAAATGACCTGACCTACTCTTAAATTATCAGGATTAACACCGGGGTTAGCGGCTCTGATGGCATCTACAGTAGTGTTATATCTGATGGCTAATCTGTAATAGGTGTCACCGCTCACAATGGTATATGCAAAGGTGCCTGCTGGGCAGGTGCTTGGCGGTGGCGTCGGTGTACCAGGAATACAAATTCTTTGGCCTATCTGGAGATTATCAGGATTAACACCGGGATTAGCGGCTCTGATAGCCTCAACAGTTGTATTGTATCTTTGTGCCAGTCTGAAATAGGTGTCACCGCTTACCACTGTATGTGGAAAGGTTCCGCTTGGGCAGGTGCTTGGCGGCGGTGGCGTCGGTGTACCAGGGATACAGATAACCTGACCTATCTGGAGATTATCAGGATTAACACCGGGGTTAGCGGCTCTGATAGCCTCAACTGTTGTATTGTATCTTTGTGCCAGTCTGAAATAAGTGTCACCGCTTACCACTGTATGTGGAAAGGTTCCGCTTGGGCAGGTGCTTGGCGGTGGCGGTGGTGGCGTTGGTGTGCGAGGGATACAGATAATTTGACCTATCTGTAATGCATCGGGATTAACACCGGGGTTAGCGGCTCTGATAGCCTCAACTGTTGTATTGTATCTTTGTGCCAGTCTGAAATAAGTGTCACCGCTGACTACTGTATGTGGGAAGGTCCCGCTTGGACAAGCAGTTGGTGGCGGTGGTGGCGGTGTCGGTCTCACTGGAATGCATATGATCTGACCTACATACAATGCATTTGGATTAACATTGGGATTAGCCCTTAGTAATGCTTCCACAGTAACACCATACCTTTGAGCTATTGAGAAGAAGGTATCACCAGCCTGGATTGTATACGGTAATGTGCCACTTGGGCAAGTAGGCGTAGGCAATGGAACCGGTGCTGGTGGTATACATATTACTTGGCCAATGTACAGTCTATTTGGGTCAACACCTGGGTTAAAGCGCATCAATTCCTCTACAGATACACCATGAGCCATAGCAATCGCATAGAAGGTATCTCCTGCTTTAATTGTATAAGCAGTTCCAACAGGACAGTGTGGTACTGGCTGTGTTGGTACGCAAATCTGTTGACCTATCATTAGCATATTGGGATTAACCGTAGGGTTTGCAGCAATTAAAGCTTGAACTGTTGTATTAAAACGGTAGGCTATGTTGTAAAAAGTGTCCCCGGCTTTAATCACATATGGCTTAGTACCCGATGGACATGAAGCAATAACTGGAATCATATATTTCACCTCACTATTTTGATCTACTCTATACTATTCAACATAGCTGAAGTTGGTGAAGGGTAATAGGCAAAATTTGTACTGAGATAAATTTAAATCTATTAGACCACAAATGAATTCCTTGTAACAATATCCAGCCATAAAAATATGCTAATAAGAGAGGTTTTATTAGGCGAGAGAGGAGTGAAAGCATGGCAATTGAGGGGGATAGATGCATAGATGCCGGCAGTGAATATTGCCCTTGTTATCTAGCTGAAATGAATAATTGCATAACCTGCACCAGACTAAAAGGAAAGGAATATTGCGACTGTACATGGCGTGGTGTATGTATTTACCAGGAATATTATTTTTTGAACAATAAAAAGCGAGATAT
Source organism: Clostridiaceae bacterium (assembly GCA_018432235.1). Classification (GTDB taxonomy): domain Bacteria; phylum Bacillota; class Clostridia; order Peptostreptococcales; family Natronincolaceae; genus M1-B18. The sequence continues at coordinate 70,171 of JAHDLO010000033.1, forward strand.
AAGGCAATATCAGGAGGTCAGCATCATAGAGAGAGAATTTATAGGAAAAAATGCAATCATTTTTACTTTAAAAGTGCCCCAAAGCTTAGCTAGACAGCTTAAGCAGCCGGGTTCTTATATATTTATAAGAAACAGTAGACTGGAACAGTTTTTTGATATGCCCATTTCTATAATGTATGCAGATCATACGGAAGGGGTCATAAAAATTGCCGTAGAAATTCATGGTGTGAAAACACAATCGATAAAAAACGTCGAGGACACCTTGCTGATTAAAGGACCCTATTGGAATGGGATATTTGGCATTGAGGAAATGAAGAAAACCAAGAATGCCAGCTGTCTTGTATTAGCAAGAGGTATTGCACAAGCGCCTGCAGTTCTTGCAGTAAAATATTTAATGAAAAACAAAAATGATGTAAAGCTGTTAATAGATAGAAGCACAACTCAATATAATTTAATACAGGACTATTGTAATGCTGAAATATTGAATGATAATTGTGATTTTTACAGCAAGGAGGGTAAAGAGCTCCTCAGGCATTATTTAAATATTGGAAATTATGAGCTGATATTTATAGGCGGCTCGGATTATCTTCATCAAAATCTCCTGGAGTTGATTTCGGATAAGGATAAATATAGGATTGTCCTAACCAATAATAAGGAGATTTGCTGTGGTGAAGGTGTTTGTGGGGCTTGCACCGTTTATGATGCCGATGGTATACCCATACGTTCCTGTAAAACACAAATCAAACATCAATAGTGAGGAGGATGATCTAAATTGGCGAAGATAGTAATTGTTGGTGGAGGCTGGGCGGGATGCGCCGCAGCGATTGCAGCAAAAAAAGCAGGTGGAGATGTATTTCTGTATGAGAGGACCGATATGCTGCTGGGATTGGGGAATGTTGGGGGCATTATGCGGAATAACGGAAGATACACTGCAGCAGAGGAAACAATCCTCCTGGGAGCCAATGAGCTCTTTGAAATCACTGACAAATGCGCAAGACATAAGAATATAGAATTTCCCGGACATCAGCATGCCAGTTTATATGATGTAACCAAAATAGAACCAGAGGTACGACGGTTACTGGAAAAAATTGGTGTCAATGTGTTTTTTCAGCATAGGGTAGTAGATGTTATGAAAACTGAGCAAAAAATAACCGCCATAAAGCTCCACGATGACCAGGTTATTGAAGGAGATATATTTATAGAAACAACCGGATCAACAGGACCTATGGGAAATTGCTTGAAGTATGGCAACGGCTGCTCTATGTGTATATTGAGATGTCCCTCCTTCGGACCAAGGGTCAGCTTAAGCCAGAAGGCGGGAGTAGAGGATATATTGGGTCAAAGGGCAAACGGCTCCTATGGCGCCTTTAGCGGCTCCTGCAAGCTGAACAAGGATTCTCTGTCAGAGGAAATCGTTAAAGAGCTGAATGAAACGGGAGTATATATACTGCCGCTGGCTAAGGAGGAAATAAACTGGGGTAAGCTGGATATGAAGGTTTGTCAGCAATATGCCCTTAAGGAATATGCAGAAAATATTATACTGCTGGATACAGGCCATGCAAAGCTTATGGCACCCTTTTATCCCTTAGATAAGCTAAGGAAGCTTAAGGGCTTTGAAAATGCCCGCTACGAAGACCCATATGCTGGTGGAATGGGAAATTCCATCAGATATTTATCTATAGCACCACGGAACAATCGCATGAAGGTGGATTCAGTGGATAATCTGCTTTGTGCTGGAGAAAAATCAGGACTTTTTGTCGGCCATACAGAAGCGATAGTTACCGGCAGCCTGGCAGGTCACAATAGCGTCAGACTTAGCTTGGGAATGCCGCTTTTAGAACTGCCAAGAAATCTGTCCACAGGAGATTTGATAGCCTATGCCAATGAGGAGATTTTAAAGGAAGAGGGCTTAAAAAACAGATATACCTTTGCAGGCTCAGATTATTTTAAGAGAATGAAAAAGCTGAACCTCTATACAACTGATACGGAGGCGTTAAAAAAGAAGATAGAGAGATTAAATCTTTTAAACATATACAATGAAAAGCTGATATAGGGAATGAAAAGGATTAGTGAATAGTGTATAACGAATAGTGAGCAGTAAAAAAGTTCTTGTAGTGGTGTTGCCGATTGGCTCTGAAAACATCCCTGCAGGGGCTTTTTTTAGGCATCAACACTCTAATGCTTTGCCTCAGTTAAAATTCGGGTGAAGTCCTATAGAAAAATTACCCGCTGGTAGGCGGAGGAGCATGTCATATAGCGTATGACAAAGTATATTTAAAAATTGGTAAAATTGAAGTATAATAATAAAGAAATGTATAAGATAGAGAATAAAGAATAGTGAATAATGAATAGAGAATAGTGCATAACGAAAACATGGTTTTAAAACACTATTCACTATACACTATTAACTATTCACTAAAAAATAGGACAGGCAGGTATTCAAATGAATTTGGTAACAGTTGAAAATATAAGTAAAACCTATGGTGATAAGATGCTTTTCAGCAATATAACCTTTGGCATACAGGATGACGACAGGATTGGCTTTATCGGGGTAAATGGAACGGGAAAAACCACCTTCCTCAAGATAATAGCAGGACTGGTGGCGCCTGATGACGGTCGAAGGATAGCCAATGGACAGGCAAGGGTGGAATATTTGTTTCAAAACCCTGAATTTGACAATGATTCCACTGTGCTTCAGCAGGTATTTAGAGGTACCTCCCCTATAATGCAGGTGGTCCATGATTACCACCAGGCTTTAAGCAAGCTACAGAAAAAACCAGGTGACCTAGAGCTCCAGAAACAGGTTGGGGAGCTGACACAACAAATGGAGCAGCAGGGGGCCTGGGAGCTGGAGGCTAATGCCAAGGCAGTGCTAACTAGGCTGGGTATTACAGATTTTACGGCTCAGGTGGGTCAGCTGTCGGGCGGACAAAGAAAGCGAATAGCTATGGCAAGGGCTTTGATACAGCCATCAGATTTATTGATACTGGACGAACCCACCAACCATATCGACAATGAAACTGTGGAATGGCTGGAGGATTATTTGAAAAGGTGGAAGGGGGCACTTTTGCTGATCACCCATGACAGGTACTTTTTAAATAGAGTAGTCAATAAAATCATAGAGCTGGATAATGGCAATCTCTATAGCTACGTGGGCAACTACGAGACCTTTTTAGAGAAAAAGGCAGAACGAGAAGAGCTTATGTCGGCTATGGAGAGAAAGCATGCGGGACTCTTGAGGAATGAGCTGGCATGGCTGAAGAGAGGTGCCAAGGCCAGAACCACAAAGCAAAAGGCCAGAATACAAAGAGTGGAGAAGCTGCAGGATATGGACTTCAACCAGCAGGACAATAGGCTGGATATATCAGTGGCCGCCTCACAGCGACTGGGCAAGAAGGTGCTGGAGATTAAAAATATTAGTAAATCCTTTGGAGGAAAGCCGCTGATTAAGGATTTCACCCACATAATGACGCCTGGGGAAAGGGTTGGGATAGTAGGGCGAAACGGCATAGGAAAATCCACCCTACTGAATATGCTGGCTGGACGAATAGCACCAGATTTCGGAGAAATAGAGCAGGGACAAACGGTAAAGCTTTCATACTACGATCAGGAAAGCAGCGAAATGGATGAAAGCATGAGGGTAATCGACTATATCAAGGAGGGGGCAGAATTTGTCAAAACCAATGACGGTGCCAGAATAACCGCCTCCCAGATGCTGGAGAGATTTCTGTTTCCCTCAAATGTACAGTGGACTCCTATAGGCTCCTTATCCGGTGGAGAACGTCGAAGACTATACTTGTTAAGAAAGCTAATGGAGGAACCAAATCTTTTGATTATGGATGAGCCCACCAACGATTTAGATATTCATACGCTGACAATTTTAGAGGACTATTTGGAGGTGTTTCCCGGCTCAGTTATAATCGTATCCCATGACCGCTATTTCCTTGACCGAACAGTGGACCACCTGTTTATATTTGAAGGAGAAGGGAAAATCCTTGACTTTCACGGCAGCTATTCTGATTATGCCGAAAGGCGGAACCAGCTCCTTAAGGAGGAGGCAAAGTCATCTGAATCCAAAGAAGAAAAGCAAAGCAACAGGTCATCTGGCGACAGACCCAAAAAGAAGCTCTCCTTTAAGGAGCAGAAGGAATTTGACGAAATAGATTCAGTGATAGCTTCATTAGAGGCAGAGCTGGAGGCCCTACAAATTGAAATTGACAAGGCCGGCAGTAATTACGAGCTGCTGCAGGAATATCTGAAAAAGCAGCAAGAGAAGCAGGAAAAGCTGGAGTATACCATGGAGCGATGGATGTATTTAACCGAGCTTCTGGAGGAGATAGAGAGCAGAGGTTAAATAATAACTAATAGTGATTAGAACAGCACTCGTAAATAGAGAATCAAGGTCTTAGATTATAAAAAAGTGAAAACATATAAGGAAAATCGGTGTTGGTATGCTTACTAATATCGGTTTTTTTGTTTAAAATTGCTATTTATTTCTTGTTTTAAATTATCACTAATGGTGATATAATAACAACAGAACATATGTTCTAAAATAAAGAAGGGTAGCGTGATGTAAATATGGGGTCCTATGCCGATAAAAGAGTAATCATGCATATTGACGTCAATTCAGCCTATCTGTCATGGCAGGCGGTATATGAGCTGCAGCAGGGCAGCAGCTTAGATTTAAGAGAAGTAGCATCAGTAGTTGGCGGCTCCATAGCAGACCGCCACGGCATTGTACTGGCCAAAAGTATTCCCGCAAAAAAATATGGGATTAACACCGGTGAGGTGATATGGCAGGCAAAGCAAAAATGCCCGGAGCTGGTGGTGGTGCCTCCAAATTATCAGCTATATATGAAGGCTAGTAATGGGCTATACCAGCTGCTGCAGGAATATTTCCCCGCAATACAGCGATTTTCAGTAGATGAATTTTTTCTGGATTATACGGGAATGGAGGTGCATTTCGGAGAACCTCTAGAGGCTGCCCATGTCATAAAGGACAGAATAAAAAGAGAGATGGGCTTTACGGTTAATGTGGGGATTAGCAGCAATAAGCTTTTGGCAAAGATGGCAGGGGAGCTAAGGAAGCCGGATTTAGTCCATACCCTCTGGCCCCATGAGGTAAAGGAAAAAATGTGGCCTTTGCCGGTGGGGGAGCTTTTTATGGTGGGAAGAAAAACTGAGAGAAAGCTTAAGGCATTGAATATACATACCATAGGAGAGTTGGCTACAGCAGACACCAATCTTTTGAAGTTCAAGCTGAAGTCCTTTGGTAATCTAATATGGTGCTACGCCAACGGTATAGAGGAATCGCAGGTGGTCAATGGGTCACATGTACCCATGAAGGGTATAGGCAACAGCACCACCATTCGCTTCGATGTGGCGGATAAAAAAACAGCCTACAAAATTCTACTGTCCTTAACAGAATCAGTAGGTGCTAGGCTAAGGGAGGCCGGCTGCTGCTGTAGTGTTATCAGTGTTTCTATAAGAAATTCAGAGCTGCAGACCTACTCCCATCAAAGAAAAATATATTCTCCTACTAATATTACCAACACCATCTATAAAACCATAAAGGCGCTCTTTGACGAATGCTGGCAAGGAGAAAAAATAAGGCATTTAGGGGTACGGGTATCGGATCTATGCAGTGACGAATGTATTCAAGCCTCTATTTTTGATGAAGGGAATCTGGAAAAAAGCCGCAGCCTGGACAATACAATTGACACAATACGTGAAAGATATGGCAAGCACTCAGTTATAAGAGGGATTTTTACCGATGGAGAGGTTTCACCCATATCCGGAGGCGTAGGCAATGATGATTATTTGATGATGAGCAGTATACTTTAGGAGTTGATATAAATGAAGCTATTGAGAAAACCTATAGCGGTAGTCGCCAGCTTTGATGGTGACGGAAATTCAAGACCAATGAGATTTAAATTATTAAATGAGGATGAGGAAAATGCAGTTATTAAGGTAGATAAAATCATTAAGCGGGATATCGATAAATTTGCAGGAAACAAGATGCTGAAATATACCTGTGAAAGCTGTATAAATGGAACGCAAAGACTTTTTGAGCTGAGCTATGAGGTGGATACCTGTAAATGGTTCCTTTATAAGTTATAAATTTAAACTTCGCATATAAAAGCAGCTCTATGATCTTTGAAAATTCAACATTTGACAATAAGATAAATTGACTCTATGCACACAAAGCGAGCCTTTCCTTCAGCCCTTTAGGCAGGGTTGTTAAAAATGCATTCATAAGT
>JAHDLO010000050.1 GCA_018432235.1 Clostridiaceae bacterium
CATTGCCCAATGTTGACCTGAGGGGACTGCAGCTTCTTCGCCATTAAAGACTGCCACCACTATCTTTATAAACTCCCCTTGTGTTATCGAGTTATTGGGTCTAAAGGTACCATCGGTGTAGCCGTCTATCCCCCCAAGGGCTACAAGCTTTGCCACCTTGCTGATATACCACTCGTTTGATGAAACATCCTTGAAGCTATTGATGGTGTTCTCTACATGCATTTGAGTTTCGTTGTTGATTTCAATGACATCTGATACATTCAATGCATTGGAGAAGCAGGTGCTTAATAACACTAATCCCAATAATATAACAGCATACTTTTTATTCATTATGAGTCCTCCTTTTTTATATCTACTGACTTCTACCTATAGCTAAATCTTTTTATGTCTAGGGATTCAGAACCCTATATTCATAATCGTCTATATTTGTAAAACCATATCTCCCTATAAAGCTCTGTGTATTGGCTGATGGCACATTTTCAAAGGCTTTTTTTATCGGATACATTTCTCCATCTGCTGCTGATTGATAATATTGATAAAAGTAATAGGTTTCGCCATTATGCTCCTTTGTATAGCCCCTGAAGAACTGCTGCTTAAAAACCTCTGATAAATCAGTTCTCTCTATCCCCTTCCGCCATATGGTGGCATCTATGGGAGTGCCGTCGGCTATAAAATCAACTGTCTGCACAACCTGATTTTCATTAAACTCAATATGGGTAATGGGATTAACTCTTCGCTCCAGTATTCCTGTATCAGTATTAATCACATGGCTTCTTACCTCCACCAGAAATTCATCCGTAACCCCGCTGGGATATTCAGGGGCCAGCATCCAGAAGGTATGATTTTTCGTATTGGCAGTCCGGTTGATGGTATAGTCGTTGAAGGTGGAGAAAAGATAGCGAATATCATTCATAGCTGCTATGTCGATGGTTTTTTTGACCTTGTATTCAATTATTGTTGGGACAAAGTAGAGGTAGCCTTCTACATTGGGGTGGAAGGTCTTAACCTCCTCCAATGCTGCTTTAAGGTCCGCAGGAGCCGTTTCAGGTGTTAAGCCCATGTAGTTGTAGATTATTTGTTCGCCGTTGGGATTATCTAAGGTAGTTTTTACATCAAAAAGTCTTTCCACTGGTGTAAGTAAAGCTTCATACTGTACCTGTAGGCTACCGGTTTGACTATTGTATATTGCTGATTTTATATTTATGTCATTAGAGGAGGTTGCATGATACCTCATGTCATAGTCAGCTTGATTAGCAGCATATACTGTTGGAAACCATAAAAAATTATCAGTATTAAATGAAAACTCATTGGGATTGTAATGATATACCTTAACATCATATATATCTGCAGGATTAAGATTTCTGGCCAGATTTAAGTTATATCCGGAGGAAAAGTATTCCCCCGGCCTGCCATCCTGCCATGCCCCCGCAGAGTTCTTCCAGATAAATATTACCCCTGTATCCAGCCGATAATGGGTTTCATACTGCTGGGGGCCGATACCGCTGGCTAAAGCGGTACCGGGTATAAGCATCAATATTATTAATAAAAAAGCCAGCTTTTTCACATTGTCACCTCTATTTAAATGGGTTTGGAATGATTATCATGGTGTCGTTACGATATTCTACATTACCAAAATGGTCTATTTCATCGAGTTTTACATCGTCAGGAATTACATGATATATATAGCCATCAGGATTAGGCGAATTATTCATTACTTTAATAATATTTCCATCCTTAATGATATAAATATTGTTTAATCCTTTAACTCGTATAAAAGTAGTTACCTGTCCTTTATAAATTTCCATTCCATATGGGTCGTTAGTAAAAATTTGTGCATTAGTTATTTTGAAACTCTGGCCTATAGCAGAAGGGTTGCTTATAGCCTCCTCTATTTTCTTGGTTTCACTGGTTGCTACAGGCACTGGCGGCAATATCCTCTCTGCCTCATCAAATACTCTTACTATAACTGTGGAGGCCTCTGCTCTGGTCAATCCTTGG
>JAHDLO010000032.1 GCA_018432235.1 Clostridiaceae bacterium
ACTCGTATAAGAGGCTGGTTTCACACTAATTACCATTCGATTAATAGAAAATTTGGTTAACAAGGTTTCTCTAAATCTTTATGGAGATTTACTCTTTTTAAATTATTAATTACCACACGATCTGACGTTTTGTTTGGCACGGGCGTGCCAAACAAAACGTCCCCTTGACTTCTTTTTCCCTTGACTTCCTTGCTTCCGATACCCAATTAATAATTACTGTCTATCATCGGGATCGATCATAAATCCAAAGCTTAGCTTCATTATGGTCTTAAAAGCCTTACCCAGAAGCCGTCGCAAGGGGTGTCCTTCTACCGGATAAAAGTATTCTGCCTTTTCATTATAGTATGAATGATCTGCAGGACATACCCTCTGATAAGACTTGTAGCCGCATAACGTCTTGAAGGAATGAAACCAGGCCCAATCTGCTGGTCCCGGAAGCTTTTTCTCTCGCCTTATTAAAGAGAGATAGAAGGCCTTTGAAGCCTTTTCAATATCCCTCTTTGCCTTCCTTTCGGACACTCCCATTGGAATCGGAGGTGAGGATACACCCAGCTTATAGGCAAGCCTTCCACCGCCAGCCAATATTGAAAGCTGCTCCAATGTCTGCTTCACCCCTTTAACCCCACCAACTGTTGAGACCGCCATAATCGTTTTATCAAAGAATGCCGGTCGATGACAGGTATAGGCAAACCGGTCTATGAAGTTTTTCATAAGTCCAGGCACTCCCATGGCATAGGTTGGCGCAGCAAAGATGATCCCCTGAGCGTCCCTCATTTTGTCTGCAATAAGCTTGCAATCATCCTTCAGAGGGCATTTATCCTCCCCTTGAGCAATACATACAAAGCAGCCGGTACACATCATAATATGATGGTCCTTCAGGAAAAGATATTGGAAATCAATATTCCTGTCGTAGTTTAAAATTTTACTCTTTACTTCTTCAACCACTTGATAGGTGTTGCCCTTCCTTCGAGGGCTCCCAATAATGGCTAATACCTTCATTTTTTCCGCTCTCCCTTCCTAATGAGAACATGGTGGGCATAAAAATCATTGTGCTGCTTCATTTTTCTTTCAATTTCATCAAGGTCCAGAGCCTCCCTGAGAAAATTTTGCTCAAAATATAGGAAGACCACATAGCCATTGTACTCCTCTGCTAAAGCTCTCGTATCCACTGGGTCAATTACACCATTTTCCATCATAAGGTCAAAGGCATGCTTTAGAATTAGAATGGGCTTTTCAATGAGCTCTCCTATAAAAAACTGTCTGACTGTATGGTTTCGCTGCTGTTCAATGGTTATGATCTTCGATATTTTTACAATCTCAGGCTGCCACATCACCAGCTTAAACCTTTCAAAGGATGCCTGGAAAAAATTCTCAGGGGAAATCATATCGATATCCCCCTTTAGCTTTTCCTTTTCTAAAACCGTCTGAGCCATCCTCTCTTTAAACATGATGAAGATATGATCAAGTATATCCTCTTTGCTTTCAAAATGCTTGTATAGGGAGCTGGCCTTTATTCCCACTGCGGCCGCAAGCTCTCGAACCGAAACCTCTTTAAAGCCCTTTTGGGCAAACAAATCTATTGAAGCATATATAATTTTTTGCTTGGTGGACAAAGCCTTTGCTTGACTCATTGTTCTTCTCCTCATCAGCTAACATTTGTTATCTTTATTATAAGCTAATGAATGTTAGCCGTCAATAAATTCTGAATAATTCTTCTTATATTCATGCGTATGCACAAGTATAGATGCGATCTAGGGATATTTTTTAAATAATTACAAATCCTATTGTAGATTAAATTAAAAGGAGCTGATTATATGTTTAAGCACGATAAAGCGCTTTTACATGAGGTACGAGTTGATGCACCAAATCCTAATTATGCTGCCATGCTGCTGGAGCAATTAGGCGGTCCACAGGGTGAGCTGAAGGCAGCCCTTCAGTATCTTTCACAGAGCTTTCGTATAAAGGACCCAGAAATAAAAGACCTTTTCTTAGACATTGCTGCTGAAGAGCTAAGCCATATGGAAATGGTGGCTACCACCATCAATTTGCTAAACGGCCATGAGCTGCAGGCACAAAACGCTACAATCGGCAGTATTGAAGCCCATGTGCTTACTGGTTTATCCCCTATGCTGACCAATGCCTCTGGGCAGCTGTGGACAGCAGCCTATGTTAACGTAACTGGTGACCTAGCGGCAGACATATTATCTAATATCGCGGCGGAGCAAAGAGCAAAGGTGGTTTATGAATATCTTCATCGGCAAATCAATGATAAGGGTGTAAGAGAAACCATTGATTTCCTGCTAAACCGTGAGGAGGCACATAATACAATGTTTAGAGAAGCCTTTAATAAGCTACAGGATACAGGCTCCTTAAAGGACTGGGGAGTAACCCAAGACTCTAAGCTGTATTTTGATCTTTCAACACCCGGAGGTCAGCATTTTAACGCAAACAATCCACAGCCGCCAAGCTTCAACAATCCAAACGCTAATTAGAAGCAATAAGTCAAGGGGACGTTTTGTTTGGCACGGGCGTGCCAAACAAAACGTCCCCTTGACTTATTTTTTTTATTTCTCTAGAGAATATTTGAGATATACAATACTGCTATTATGTCTGATACCGTCCCATTCTGTAAAAGCTAAGGCATCATTTGAAGGGCTCCAGCTGGTAATGGGGTACTGCAAACCAACGGCGACCTGTGTGGATTCTCCCTTTAGGGTGTCATAAATATAAAGACTATTGACTGTGCTGCCACCGACATCTGCCTTCATATTATAGGCAATCATCCTTTGATCCTTGGACCAGGATACGCCGCTTATCTCTAAACCCTCAGCAATTGTTTTGATGCTGACACCATTGGTATCACATAGCACCAAGCTTTGCTTAGCCCCAATGCCTTGAACCACCAGCATTTTATTTTCGTCGGGAGATGGGAATATACGATGAACATTCTTCAGGTTTAAATTCTCTGCTTCCTTTGTGGTCACATCCATCCGCCACAGGCTGCCATCAGAATTTGTATTGAAGTATACGTTATCCTTTATTTTATCCACGATAACCAGGGATTTTCCCTCTAAGCCTTCTATTATTTTTGTCTGACCGGTGATATTAGCTGAGTAAGCACCACCGATATAGGCTGCCCCAACTATGGTTTCATCATCGCTCCACTTTGCACTCATGGCTCCCGCTATGTTGGCGCCCTTTATGCCAAAGCTCTCTAGGGTATCCATATTCATGACATAGAAGGCTGGGTCCCCTAAGGTAAATTCATAGTATAACAGACTCTTCTTGTCCTTGGATAAAGTGGCCTCCCCCATATGAGTATTAGCCTTTTCCTTTAATAGATGAAGCTCCTTAGAAGCTATACTGTAGAGGTACAGGTTTCTAGGGTGGGAATCCGCCAGCTCCGGCAGGCTCATTTTTTCCAATGAGGTATTTTCCTTTGATACAACAACTGTGTCCTCGTCAAGCCAATCCGTAATTGACATACCCTCATAACGATCAATTTTTACCACCGATACGACCGTATCACCTGCGTTATTATCCTTGTCATCAATAATGGTTATAGTTTTTCCCGGCTCCTTTATGATCTCCCTATCCTCTTCAACTGCCTTGTTGCAAGCGGTTAATGCTAATAATACCGTCATTGCTAATATGATTTTTTTAGCTTTGTTTTTTTTCATTTTATATCGCCTCCTCGATATATATATCTTATCAAGGGAATATTTCTATTGAATATCCAGTTGTTTCAATAATGTAAACAAATGCTTCAGGTCTGCAAATTATTCTGATGCTTCAGTGCCGGGCAGAATTATTCTAAAGACGATGATATTTGAATCCTTCGGAACTAATGCAATAGAGCCTCCATGGGCTTCAACATATCTCTTTGCCAGCGACAGCCCCAATCCTGTTCCTCCCTTTTCTCTGGATCGATTTTTATCTACGGTATAGAAGGGCTCAAAAATTCTTTGGGCAGCTTCTTCTGGGATACCAAGCCCTGTATTTTCTATCTCAACCACCACCTGAGAATCCTTTTGATAATTCTTCACGCTGATACGCCCTCTAGGATGATTATATTTGATGGCATTGTCCAATAGGTTTACCAGTACAATAACTAGGCTATCTCTATCGGCCTCCACATAGGCCTCTGTTAAGTTAGTTTCTAGCGCTAGACTAAATTTTTCAATTTTTCCCCTTAAGCTATTGATTACCCCTTCAATCACCTGACTAAGCTCCAGCCTTTCCTTATGATACTCAAACTCATATTTTTCCATGGCAGAAAGCTGCAGAACCTTTTCCACCATTTCATAAAGCCTCTGAGTCTCACTTTTAATGTCTGCCTTTGCCTTTTCCAGCAGCACCTCATCATCAGGATACATCTCCAGCAGATCAACATAGGCCTTTATTGAGGTAAGGGGCGTTTTAAATTCATGGGTGACATTGCCTATGAACTGCTTTTGCTGCTGATCCAGCAACGACAGCTTATTTATGGCTAAATTAAGCTTCTGTTGCTCCTCCTTCATGTCATGAATATTTTTGCTGATTCTCTCGCTCATGCTGTGAATCCCTTTACTCAGGCTTCCGATTTCATCCTTCCGTGAAAGTGCATAGGTGTCATAATGGCCATCGCCAATCCCCTCCACCATTTTTTGAAGCTGTATGATACCATTGGCGAAGGAATTGAAATAGAAATAGGCTAAGATAAAGCTAAGAAGAAATACTGCGCCTCCTATATTAATAAAGAGCCGTTGTATGCGATGATAAAACTGAAGCTCATCCTCCAATGAATAATAGAACTGAACAACCCCCACCTGCTCATTGGCTACCCTTAAGGGGGCCAGGTAATACAGGGCATCCCCCTCCAGCAAATATGCCGTTTTATTGGTTAGTGCATATGCCAATGTCCTTCTGATATCTGTGGAGTCCATATGGGCTATTTTTTTGCTGACTAAATTGCCCTCAGCATCATACAGGACCAAGGGTTGTCCGCTGATCAATGACAGCTCCTCCCCAAAGGTCTCACCCTTTGTCGCCAGAAAGCTTTGAGGTACCTTGTTCTCCTCTGATAAAATTGTCTGCATGAAGTATATATTGGCCCGCTGCGCCTGCTGAGCCAAATAGGCCTCATATTCAGCCTGTTGATTTGCCTCTATCCCCCTAAGACCTAAAAGGCTTAAAATATATACTGTCAGCAGCAATAGTCCACCTAAAAAAATACTGAACTTAATTTTTATACTTATTCTCACTTTAACCTCCCAGGGCCTTATAGCCCACACCATGAAGGGTCTGTATTAGCTCACTAAATTCTGCACCCAGCTTTTTTCTAAGCCGCTGTATATGTATATCCACTGTACGGGTACCTCCGATGTACGCCATTCCCCATATCATATCCAAAAGCTGCTCTCTGGAATAAACTCTATCGGGATTAGACACCAGAAGGGCCAATAAATCGTATTCCTTTGGGGTAAGCTCCAGCAATCGCTCTCCTGCATAGGCGGTTCTTTTGCCCAAATGCAGCTCTACCCCCTTGAGCTCAATGACATCGACTGTCTGCTTCTCTCCTGCCGCTTGTATGCGCCTCAGCAACGACCTCAACCGTGCCAGCAGCTCCCGCATATCAAAGGGCTTGGTGATATAATCGTCTGCCCCCAGCTCCAAGCCCAGGATTTTATTGACAATATCCTCCTTAGCCGTCAGCATGATCACCCCTATAGCACCTTTATTGGGCAGTCTTTTTAATATCTCATATCCATCCAGCTCCGGCAGCATGACATCTAAAATAATGGCATTTGGCGAAAATTGCTTTAGCCTTTCTATTGCAGCCCCACCATTATAGACAGTCTCCACCGAGTAGCCCTCCCGTCTTAGGGCATAGGCAATGGCATCTGCAATTTTTTGCTCGTCTTCAATCACCATAATTCTCTCATTCATTTTAGTATCACCTCCTAACTGCCAAAATTTGTGATTTTATGCCTTATTGCCAAGTATTTTCCTGAATTAAATATAATCCTCGACATCAAATTCTCTCTCCTTATAATAATACTTACGGTCCTCTTCAGTGATTTCTCTGACCACCCTGCAGGGGCTACCTACAGCTATCATATTATCTGGTATATCTTTAGTGACTATACTACCTGCGCCAATTACAACATTATTTCCTATTGTAACACCGGGATTAATTACCACATTGCCGCCAATCCAAACATTATCACCTATGATTATGGACATACCATATTCGTAGCCTGAGTTTCTTGAGCTAGGATGTATGGGATGTCCTGCAGTAAAAATAGATACATTTGGTGCCAGCATAACATTATTTCCTATGGTTACCTTGGCAACATCAAGAATGACGCAATTATAATTTGCAAAGAAATTATCCCCCACCTCGATATTCTTCCCATAATCACAACGAAAGGGCTGTTCTATCCGTATATTTTTGCCTGCCTTTCCCAATATTCGCCTGATTAATTCCTCCAGCTCATCCTCTCTATCAGGCGATAAGGCATTGTATTCATGAATTTTCAGCTTATTTGCCATATTTTCCTGTCTCAAGCCGTCTAGCCACGCCTTGTAGGGTAAGCCAGCCAGCATCCGTTCTTTTTGATTCATATTTTATTACTTCCCTTCATTTAGAATATTAATCATCCCTTTGAAAAGGCTTAATCCCTTAAAATATTCACCATTTTTTCAATATCCTTTCTTAAAAGAGCACCTCTAGAATACTATTTTAGAAAAAAGAGCTGCAAAGATAATCGCTAAAACTGTTCTTTCGATAAGGATAATAACCAGGTTTTTCATGGAAAGCTTAGCCTCAGTAGCTATAATGCAGGGTATTGATCCTGAGAAAAACAGGATTGCAGATATGGAGACAACCCCCACAACATATTTTGATGCTAGAGCAGCATTGGTGCCTGCAACCAAAGCAGAGGGTATAAACATTTCAGCCCCCACAACTGCACTCGCCTGAGCCACCTGCATAGGATCGCTAACTCCCAACAGTAATGCAAAGGGGTAGTAGACATATGCTAGAAAATCAAATATCGGTGTTTTCTTGACCAAAATAAGGGATATGAGTCCAATGGATATGATGGTGGGAGCCAAACTCATACACATTGCAACGCCATCTTTGAAGTTACGCCGCATATTTTCTCTTAAGGGCTTCGCCTGCTTTGCAACCCCTAACCCTTCCTTCAAGGCGTTTTTAACGATACTGCCATCATACTCTGGCTCAGGATCACCTTCCTCTGTTATATACACATCCTCAATCGACCTTAGGGGCTTCAAACGTACTGTAACCGCTGTAATTAAAAAAGTTATAATTAGCGTTGACCAGAAGAAGGTATTCCACATCTCCATCAACCCAAGGGTTCTGGCGACTATGACCATGAACGCGGCTGAAACTGTAGAAAAGCCTGTCATGATAATAGATGCCTCCTTAAGGGTAAATTTCCCCTCCTTTAATAATCTGTTTGTCATAAAAATACCAACAGAGAAGTTGCCTACAAAGGACGTTACTGCATTGATGGCAGCCTTACCTGGCACGTGCCATACTGGCCTCATAATAGGTCGCATTAATACCCCCAAAAACTCCATCAAGCCATAGTCTGTTAGACAGGTAAGAAATAGGGCTCCCAAAGGAATTACCAAGGTAACAGGAATGACCACTCTTATGAATAGGAATGGTAACATATCCTCCTGTAGCAGCCAGTCTGGCCCTATCTTTAAATATGCCATCAACCCAGCAAAAATGCCTAGAAATTTCAGAATAGAAAAAATAGCATTGGTGGTGTTCTTTTTCCAGGTTTTATTAATAAAGGGCAATATACCACCAGCAATACACATTAAAAGTGTGAATGCAGGAGCAAAGCTAGGAACTGTTTTTGTTATATACGTGGTCAAGTGATCTAACGGAATTGTGCGACTTCCGCTTATTGTAAAAGGGACAAAGAATATTAACACACCCATAATACTGAAGAAAATGAATTTAAAAACGTATACATGCTGGAAAATATGAGATTCTTTATTGGTACCATCCCTATCTTTCAATAAACTCCCCCCTTAGACTCCTTTGTTTAAGTTTATCATAATAATTTTTTACTAATCAAATATTTTGTCAGAAGTGACAGGGGGACGCTTTGTTTGACACGTTTATGCCAAACAAAGCGTCCCCCTGTCACTTCACTAGCTTTACTGGATCTCTACCAGCTGATATTGCATAGTCCCTAAGCCTATTTTTTCGGCATGCTTCAGGGATACTCTGCCATTTTCAAACAGCTTTTCTCCACTGTCTTTCTGCACTAAATCCAAACAGGCAGTATCTAGAGCTACCGGGTCCTTTCCTGCAAGTATACCTATGTTTTTTGCAATGGGGTGCATTTCCTTGCCCATACAATCACAATCACTGGTGATATTATGGAGGAAGGTGATATAGATAATATCCTTATCCTTAGCTGCACCATAGGCGTATTCAGCCAGCTTTTCAAGGAAATTAGAGCCTCCCCAGGTATTTCTGATGGCACCAACAGGACAGACGGCAATACATCCGGCACAGCCCACACATTTGTTATCATCTATAACAGCAGTACCATCAATTGAAATGGCATCAAAATCACATTTGTCTACACAAAGTCCACAGGCGATACACTTTTTTTCACTTACAACGGGAGAAATGCCTGAATGCTGCGCGAGTTTTCCGCCCCTTGCCGCAAATCCCATGCCCAATTGCTTTATGGCCCCACCAAAGCCTGCCTCTATATGTCCCTTAAAGTGGCTCATTACAATAAATTGCTTATAATTGCCATAGGCCTTACCTATCTTGCATTTGTCTATGTAGTCCTTATTGATTTCTATTTCATTGTACTCTGTACCTACGTCACCATCTGCTATTACAATTGGCAATTGTGTAAAGCCGTGGCTTCTTGCAGTTTGAATATGGCTTTCTGTAGTGGTCCTTGAACCCCTGTACAGTACATTGGTTTCAATGTATGAGGGTGATACACCGTTTTTTGTAAGATATTTAATTGTTTCCTCATAACAGATAGCCGGTATAAAGGTTTTATTGCCTTTTTCCCCAAAATGAACTTTTATCGGCACTTCCTTCTCAAACTCATGTCGGGTTTCATCTACTACTTTTCCCAATAGCTTTAGAGCTTCCTTCCCTAGTTCTTCATAATCCGTGCCGGAATTTCTAATAAAATATATCTTGCTCATATTCTCAGCTCCTTTGCTCAGTTTTATTGAAACAAAAAAGTACATAAGTCCCCTCAGCCATTTCAGACAATAGCTATATTCATTATAGTATTATTTAGCTTCTGGACTGCACTTTAAGTTACCTGATATCATAATTCTTGCCCTAATAATACAGTTAATATCAAAACACAGATAAATGTGATTGCTCACCAACTACGCTGAAACTTTATCTGCCATAATTATACCTTTGCCCTTCTTATAATACAATACTCCCCAGTGTTTTGTAATTTTAGAAGGTATGCGTATATAAAAAATAGGGGATCTCTTGGCTCCCCTATTTATATATATCTATATTGTAGGTATATATGCGTTGAATCAACCGTTAGAAGCATCCAAAAGATCATTGCGATGCTTTAGTTCTTTGAAGCATGTCAGTTACAAATGCTTGCATCTCATCATCTGAGATTAAACAGCCATGCTGCCCTATTTCAATTGAAGGCTTAGTTTTTCCATGGAAATCACTGCCACAGGTAACAAGCATATTGCTATTTCTTGCTTCCTTGTAGAAATAAAAGGATTGGGATGGAGAATGGTAGCTGCTGAAGGCTTCTATGCCATCAACTCCTTTCAGAATAATCTCCTTCAGTAATTGATTATCGTCCTTTAGATTAACACCCGGATGGGCAAGAATCGCCTTTCCTCCATTTCTATGGATGATTTCAATAATTTCCTCCAAGGAAGGATAAACCATTTCTACATAGCAGGGCTTTCCTTGAGAGTAAAAATCCCAGTAGAAGTTCACATAGGGATTATCGCTTCTGTTGCCACCCTTCCTGTAGGGTTGAAGTAAGCTATGGTCACTATATTCCGGTTTATTAAGCAAAACCTCTGCAAACATTTCACCTGTCCATCGATTATCCCAATACATATTTTCTGCAAGGGCAGTCATATCCTCTTCGTTTATGTCAAAGCCTAATCCTTGAGTAGCAAGCAGCATTCTGTCAGAGGCTTCAGCGCTTTGCTCAGAAATATTATTTTCAATTCCCTCAAAATCAGGACTTTTGTAGTCAATGCCATAACCCAACACATGAAGATTAATTCCATTGAAGGTGCAATCAATCTCGATTGCAGGTATATAAATAATACCCACCGCCAATGCCTTTTTTTGTGCCGCTTCATTTGCCCTTACACAATTATGGTCAGCAATAGCCATCATCTTTATATTACGATGCATACATTTGTTAACCAGCTCCTCAGGCGTAAACTCACCGTCATCACTATAGTAAGAGTGTAAATGTAAATCAATCATGCCTTTCATTAAGATCACATCCCCATTTATAAGATTATCTAAGCCTATAAGATACCCTGCCCTCCTCCATCTATTCCTTCATTTATCCTTATCCATATAATATAAGAATAACGCCCTTTCTTTCTTGAAACAATTCAAATATAGACCTATACTATAATTAAAACGACAAAAGGGGGATTTACATGATTTTTCAGAAGTGTGATCTCAACTTGAACAGAGATCGTAGGGAGTTACAGCCCCATGGGACCCCTGATTTTCCATGCGCTGCCTTTTCTTTAGAATATACCGGCAGTGTAAAGAATGAAATTCCTTGGCATTGGCATGAGGAAATGGAGGTTATCTATATAAAAAAGGGGGCCCTAAGGCTGATGGTGCCTGGAAATACCTTATACTTAAAAAAAGGGGAAGGTATTTTTATAAATTCTAAAATACTACATTACGCTGAGGCTCAAGATTATTGTGTGATACATTCCTTGGTATTTCACCCTAGTCTTATCGGGGCAGATAATTCGATTTTTGCACAAAAATATATCTATCCACTGACAAATGTGCAGGGGCTTGCTTATTGTCTATTCAGCTCTGATAATCGTTGGCTGATGGAAATGACAAATTGTATCATCAAGGCCTTTGAAGCTATGCTCAACAAACCGCTGGGATACGAATTTGCAGTAAGAGAAAACCTATCACACCTATGCCTTTCTCTCTATCAACAGTATGCTGCAGAAATAAGCGAGAATATTATTGAGCCTGACCATGACACCTTACGTCTCAGAAAAATGATGGATTTTATACATGCACATTACACAGAAAACCCATCCTTGTCTCATATCGCAAAGGCAGGGACTATTGGAGAACGCGAGTGCTTACGCTGCTTTCGTCGTGCGATTCAAATTTCACCAATGCAGTATCTGCTAAAGTATAGAATAACCCAAGGGGCCTCAATGCTTTTGAGTAACCGGAGCAGCAGTATTTCAGAAATTTCAAGACTATGCGGCTTTGATAGCCCCAGCAACTTTTCTCAAATGTTTAAACGTTTTTATAGATGCACACCACGAGAATACAGACAAGGGGTTAAGTTATAGAGACATTCAATCTTTGCTTAGTGACCTTAGCCCTATTGCCTCATACCATAGCTAATATTCGAAACATTAAAAAGCGGCCCTCTTATCGGAGAGAGCCACTTTTATATTTCATAGAAAAGTTCGTTTTTTTCCTATGAAATGGAGGGTTGTTAAGGGGGGTGTCCCCCTTATTAAAATTCTGAAAAAAATATTTTATAATTGTCAACGCTGGTTTTCCTGCCTTGATCCGTCAGTTTAACCACACCATCATCAAACCTTATGCAATTTTCTTCTCTTAGGCGCTCTAAGATATTCTTTGTGAAGACCGTATCCCAGCGCAAATGAGTCTGTATGTCATTAATTCCTGACTCACTTGCCTCCTCATCGGTGCCCTCATGATTATGGAGATGCAGCAAAAGATTTATTTTTGCAAACTGAATTCTCTGATTCCTTTTTCTGAGGAGACTGCTGACCAGTCCTCTATGGGGAGCAAAGATAAAGACCAGCAGAAAAACTATTCCTGTCACCACAGCCATACTCCCCGCAATTGACACGTCCAGCAGAGCAGCGGTTTGATAGCCCAAGATGCCATTTACAGCTCCCAAGAGTCCGCTTAAGAGCAGCATCTGTTTTAGATCATCCGTCAATAGATAGGCCGTAACCGGAGGGCCTACCATAAAGGCCACCACCAAAATGGAACCCACCGCCTGAAATGCACCCACTGCTGTAAGAGAAACTAACGTCATCAGGCCATAATGTACCAATGCAGGTGTAAAACCCAATACAGCTGCCAGCATCGGATCAAAGGTAGCGACTTTCAGTTCCTTAAAGAAAATGATGATGGCAGTTAGATTGATGAGTAGCAGTACGCCTGTAATGTAGATGGATTTTGCCCCTATGTCCACACCTCCGATAACCATCCGATCGAAGGGTGCGAAAGCAAGCTCACCCAAAAGCACAGAATCGGTATCCAAATGAATCGAGCCTGCAAAGCGAGAAATGAGAATAATCGCTATGGAAAAGAGCAACGGAAATACAATACCGATTGCTGCATCCTCTGCCAACAGCCTTGTTCGACTGAGCATTTCCGTCAGCCATACGGTTACAACCCCCATAAGAGCTGCGCCTACGATTAGCAAGGGGGAAGAAAGATCATGGGTTACAAAAAAACCAAGCACAATACCCAACAGAATCGTATGGGTGATTGAATCGGACATCATGGACATCCGTCGTAAAACCAGAAACACGCCGGGCAGGGCGCAGGCAACTGCCACGATGACAGCAATCAATTGTATTTCAAGCTGAGGGGACATTTGGAGCACCTCCTTCCATTTTGAATAGAAGCTTATTTCTTTTTCGTCGATACAGCCGATGAAGTATACCTCTTCCTGGAGCAAAGAGCACGCTAACCATAACAATCGTGCTGATACACACCACAATCGCAGGCCCTGTAGGCAGCTTGGAAACCATAGAGCTTGCAGCTGTCCCTACAACCCCAGAAGCCGCTCCAAAAATTGAAGAGAGTAGAACCATCACCCATAGCTTATTTGTCCATTGCCGGGCAGCCACCGCCGGACTAATCAGCATGGCACTCATTAAGATAACACCGACGGTCTGAAGACCTATGATAATGGCCACAACAATCATGAAGGACAGCATCAGATTCAGCTTCTTTGTCGAAAATCCAAGACTTTGGGCAAAATCACTATCAAAGGTAAAGAGCTTAAACTCCTTCCAAAACAAAAGGATAAGTGCCAGCAGCACTGAGCCACAGATAGCCATCAACATTATGTCTCGCTTCAGCAGCGTTGCAGCTTGCCCGAAGATAAAGCGATTTAGACCTGCTTGATTCGAGTTTGGTATTTTTTGCACATAAGTCAGAAGCACCAGTCCCAACCCGAAAAACACAGACATCACCAGAGCTAGAGCGCTATCAAACTTAACCCGTGAGTTTCGAACAATACTGATGATAAAAAAGGTTGCCAGCAAACCGGAGACTAATGCTCCCAACAGCAGGATTTCTGTGTTTTTATTGCCCAGCAGGATAAAAGCCATGACTACGCCTGGCAATGCCGAATGAGAAACGCCATCCCCCAAGAGGCTTTGCTTTCTCAATACCGCAAAGCTCCCCATCACCCCACTTATCAGCCCTAAAAGAGCAGAGCCCAGAGCCACAGTCTGGAAGGTGTAGTCCCTTAATAAAGCTATAAAGGTAGTCATATCACACCACACTCCTTAATAGCCCTCCGGTGCTTCGATATGTTTTCTTCAGGTTTTCTTCATGGAAAACCTCATTCACCGGGCCACTGGCCACCACACATAAATTAATCAACGTCACCCAATCGAAATAGTCCGCCACCGTCTGTAGGTCATGGTGTACTACCACTACGGTTTTCCCATTCTCTTTAAGCTCCTTCAAAAGCAGAACAATGGCTTTTTCCGTCTGTGCATCAACACCTTTAAAGGGTTCATCCATAAAGTAGACATCCGCCTCCTGTACCAACGCCCGGGCCAAAAATACCCGCTGCTGCTGCCCTCCTGAGAGCTGACTAATCTGACGTGTAGCATATTCCAGCATTCCGACCTTTTTCAGCATTTGCTGAGCCAGCGCCATATCAGCCTTACGAGGTCGCTTAACCCAACCAAGCTTTCCATAGCAGCCCATTAATACAACATCCTGAACCGTTGCTGGAAAATCCCAATCCACACTGCCGCTTTGAGGAACGTAACCAATACGATTTTTAAAGGCCCTCAAGTCTTCACTTTCGTTTGTAAAGTGGACGGCTCCAGAAACAGGAGTCAGCAGCCCAAGCATAGCCTTTATCAAGGTTGTTTTGCCTGCACCATTTGGTCCAACTACTGCCATCAGCTTTCCTTTGGGGATTTTCAGATCAATATCCCATAAAACTGGTTTCATATCATAAGCAACAGTGAGGTCCTCCACTTCAACTGCATAGCTTGTCGCGTTATTATTCATTCCGATCCCTCCGATCATTTTAAAGCATTTACGATGGTGTCTATGTTAGATTGAAAGGTTAAAATATACGTTTCTGCTCCGGAGCCTTCTCCCCCCAATGAATCAGAGTACAGCTCTCCACCGATTGCTACATTGAAACCCCTCGCCCTAACCGCAGCTTGAAGCGCTTCTATGGTTTTAGGTGGCACAGAGGATTCCACAAAAATTGCCTTAATCTGCCGTTCCACGATAAAGTCTGAAAGAGCACTGATATCTGCTGTACCTGCCTCCGCATCTGTACTGATGCCCTGGAGTCCATGAACCTCAAAGCCATAGGCCTTGCCAAAGTATTGAAATGCATCATGGGCAGTAATCAGAACCCGTTGGCCTTCAGGCAGCTCAGAGACACGTTGTTTTATATAGGCATCCAGTTCATCAAGCTCCAGTAGGTATTGTTCCAAATTCGCCTTGTATAAATCTGTACCATCCGGGTCAGCATGAACAAAGCCATCCGCCACAATTTGTGCAGCCTGCTTCCAAATTGCAGCATCAAACCAGATGTGGGGATCATGCACGCTTTCATCATCTTCAGACATCAGCAGCACTGATTTATCCAGATCTTTCTCAATGCATATGACAAAAACCCTCTGACCATTTAGATTTTTAAATATTTCACCCATCTTACCTTCAAGATGTAAGCCGTTATATACCACGATATCTGCATTCTGCATTAACGTTACATCGCCTGCACTTGTTTGATAAAGATGTGGGTCTATTCCGGGACCCATTAGCCCATTGACAGAAACCTTCTCCCCTCCGATAATTCTTGACAGATCCGCAAGCATGGTTGTTGTTGCCACAACATTTAATTTATCCTTTGCAGCATCCAGATTCGTCACAGGCTGCCGACAACCAGTCAGCATAAGTATCAAACTCATTACCACAACAAACAAGCCCTTAACTTTATAACTCATACGAAAACCTCCTAATCTTAATGCAATTATTTACTTTTCCAACCTTAAATCCTAATCAACATAAATCTGGCATGCAGCCTTATAACTTATCTGAACCCGTTTTCCATCAAGCTCAAGAGTTATTGGGCCTTCATATCGATAGGTTCACTTTAGTTTTTCGTTAGGACCGAGAAATAATGTTTCCTTCGACTAATATATGGCTCATAAGGTAAAAGTGTTACAAATATACTTTATAGAAGGAGCTGATTAAATGAATAAGAAGCACAACTCTCCATATCGAACCATACGAGGTTATCAAATCGCTAACCACCAACAGAATAAGCTCACACCTGCTATGGAGGATTATCTTGAGATGGCTTACAAATTATGCATAGAGAATGGCTATACACGTGTCGGCAAGCTTTCAGAGCTTTTAAATGTACGTCCATCCTCTGCATCTAAAATGATAACCAAGCTGGTAGCGCTTGGTTATCTGAAATACGATCCATATGAGAGTATTATTCTAACTGAGAAGGGCAAAACCACCGGCAGTTATTTTGTTCAGCGTCATAATACTCTATATCATTTTTTTGACTTGCTGGGAAATATTGACCCTCTAAAAGAAGTTGAGTTGATTGAGCATTCTCTTACCTTTTCTACCATGACCCAAATAAGCGCTTTATTACAATTCTTTGTAAATAATCCTGACATAAAAAAGCAATTTGATGTATTTAAGAAAACAAAGCTGCACAACCCTAGCCTTTATGATAAGCAATAGTATAATATTTGCTTATCCTTGCACCAGATTAGTGTAAATCATAGAAAAATGAACTATGCCATAAAAACAAAAGTGGCTTCGCCACGTTTGTTTTCCAAGGAACCCCTATGTTCCTTAGGACGCTTCGCTGTATCCTTCAGATTTACGCTTTAAAAAAGAAGCTGCCCTCATAATCCTCTACAATATCCCGCTCTCTAAACAGACTGGCCACCACCGCCTCATAATCCGCTAGTCTTTCGGTCTTCTTTATCTTCTTAGAGAATCTTTCACTGTCAGCAAATATGGCAATCATATAGCTCCATATGCCCTTCATCTTAAATAATACATTTCTATCGCCGAACAATACTGCCTTATAATCATGATACAGCTTATCATGAAAATCCTTCAGCAATGCCTTCTCCACCTTGCTGTTTTCCTTAATAGCCCCCGTCAGGTTAGGGTTCGCCAGCAGGCCTCTTCCCAGCATGAAGGTGTTTACCTCGGGAAACCTTGTAGCAAGCTCCTCATAGTCCTTAGTTTTAAATATATCCCCATTATAGCAAACAGGATTTTTACTACTGCTCAGAGCCTTTTCAAATATCTCCAGCTTAGGCTTGTTTTTATAAAAGTCCTTCTGTATGCGTGGGTGTATGATCAGCTCATGGATGGGATATTGATTATAAATCTCCATCAATCGATAAAACTCCTCTGGATTATCCTTCCCCAGCCTTGTTTTAACAGATATTTTTGTGACTGCTTTAGAATAAATCGCATCTAAAAATCTATCCAGCTCTTCAGTTTTAGCAAGAAATCCGGAGCCCTTGCCCTTTGAGACGACGGTGCCGGAAGGGCAGCCCAGATTTAAATTAAGCTCATCATAGCCTAGATACTGTATCTGCTTTGCGGTTTCAACAAAATCAGAAGCATTATTGCTTAAAAGCTGTGGAATCAATACCAAGCCTGCATTATTTTCTGGTAATATATCCTTTAAATCCTTTGCTTTAATGCTTAAATGCTGGTTGGTGCTTATAAAGGGAGAAAAATATTTATCGATATTGTTAAAAAAAGCATTGTGGGCATTTCTATAAATGTATCCCGTCAGACCCTCCATCGGTGCAAAATATAATTTCAATGATTAAACAACTCCTTTTTTCTATGTGCAATATATATTATCGCTATATAAATTGATATACCTCACCTGAGCCTTGGTGAATTAATTTATGCAGCTCAACATCTTCAATTTTACTAGGATATCTTAGAACCGTCAACGATGCAAGAATGGCGAAAAAAACCTCAGACCCTCCTTCTGACATACCTATAAATATTGACCTTATTATTCTATAAATGATATAATTAATACATCAATTTAGCCAAGAAGGCTATTGAGTAAAATACCACATCAGTATATTATTTAACAAAACAGACCATGAAGGGAATGCCGAAAGAAACGGCTCACTTTATGGTCTTATTTTTTTATCAAAGGAGGAAGTAAAATGAACAGTAATCTTTGGAAAAAATCAGTAGATTTTCATGGACATGAATGTCCTGGTCTAGCAATTGGATTTAGGGCATGTGAGGCAGTGAAGGAAAAGTTAGGCTTGCAATTTTCTACTGATGAAGAGGTTGTATGTGTTACGGAGAATGACGCCTGCGGTGTCGATGCAGTACAGGTTATTACCGGTTGCACCTTTGGAAAAGGTAACCTTATTTATCGTGGAACTGGAAAAATGGCCTTTAGCTTTTTTAATCGAAAAACGGGTGAAAGTCTTCGTTTAATTGCTAAGCCTTCTAAGCAAGATATGGACCGCCAACAACGGCAGGATTACATTCTTAGTGCACCCATAGAGGAGGTTTTCAGCTTCGGTGAACCAAGCTTTCAGCTGCCAGAACAGGCAAGGCTGTTCACAACAATTGTTTGTGAAAGCTGTGGTGAAGGTGCGCCAGAGCATAAAATTAGACTTCAGGATGATAAGAAGGTTTGTATTGATTGCTTTAAAGCCTACGATAGAGGGTGGAAGTAATGGATATGCAATATTTTGAAGATTTATGGTCTGAAGGAAGGCCTTCTGACGTACCAGCAGAAGGCTATTGGAATAATCGTGCTGATTATTTTAGTAAATCGGCACACTCAAATAGCACAAGGGAAAGAGTGGATAAAATTCTTGCATTTCTCCTTGAGACAAACATGCTTTCAAAGGATAGTGATGTTCTCGATATTGGTTGTGGACCCGGTTACTTTTCAAGAGAGTTTGCTAAAAAAGCTAATCTCGCTATAGGTATTGATCTATCTGATAGAATGCTAGAGCATGCTGCGAAGGGTGCAATAGCATATAATCTACAGAATCTCCAGTTTAAAAAGTCAGATTGGGAAAACGTCATCCTCGCGGAAGAAAATTGGTATAAAAAATTTGATTTAGTCACGGCTATTAATTGTCCTGGCATTAGAAACTTAGACACCCTCCAGAAAATGATCGATGCCAGTAGAAAATACTGCTTTTTAACAAGCTTTGCTTCCCGTACAGATTCAGTTAAGGATTGTATTACAAATCAAGTTTTAAGACAAAAAGGCCATAGCTTTACTGGAATAGGCGTCTACAGTATTATAAATATCCTTTGGCTTATGGGGTATTATCCCAATGTTACTTATGTTGATTCTGAATGGATTAGAACCCGTACAGAGGAGGAAGCCTTTAACTATTATTGCTCCTGTATAAGAACTCATGCCCCATTGACGGAGGAGCAAAACAAGTCCATAAAAGCGTACCTTAAGGAAATTTCTGAAGCTGGGATGGTGGAAGAAATCATCCGCTCAAAGACTGCATGGATATACTGGCATGTTTAAAGTAGAAATTTTAAAAAAGGACTGATATAACTTTGATGCAAGAATTACATAATATTGAAGGGGTATCTAATACCAAGCTGTATAAGGGATTCACTAGAAAAAAAAGCATTTTAATTATGCTACTGATTATAATGACATTTGTTTTTGCCATATTGGCTCTAAACGTGGGATCGGCTAAGCTCAGTCCATTTCAGGTTATACGAGCACTTTTTTTCTTTTGGGACAAGAGCTGTATAGTAGAATGTCAGCGGATTATGGTGGGTTTAAGTAGATCATTTTAGAATAGCTGTGCTAGCCTACTACCAAGCGGCATATAAAACAATTTTTAAAAGCTAAAGAATCAACACAATAAATGGAAAAAGCATCAGAGGGAGAAATTCCTCTGAATTTTTTTATAAAAAAGTATGGTTATGAGGTTACTCTGCCATTATTGCTCAAGACGCTATTAAATAACTTTTATTTCCTTTAATAGTACACCCTCTGCTTGTGATTATTTTAATTAATAGGATAAACCAATGTTTATGGTGCCTTTTTGAAGCTTTATAACCTTGTATCTCAAGGCAACTACCATAATCAGAAATATTTATTTTCCCCAAAACTCTTGACTTTTATTGAGAATGATTATAATATTCATTTAGTTGGTTAGCTAATCTAACTTACATAATATCAAATCAATTAACAAAAGGAGTGGAAATTTTATGAAATTTAAAAGCATTATCGTAGCTGCAATCGCATTATCCCTTATTTTAACAGGCTGCAGCAATACGCCAACAGCACCTGATGCTAACGAAAGACCCGCAAATGTTGAGGGTAATAACGAAGCTGAAACAATATATCCACTAACTATTAAGCACGCTTTTGGAGAAACAGTGATTGAAAGCAAGCCTGAGCGCATTGCCACCATCTCTTGGGGTAATCAGGATCTGCCTCTCGCATTAGGCGTAATTCCTGTAGGAATATCAATGGCTAACTATGGCGTTCTTGAAGGCAGTAATCTTTTACCTTGGACAGCAGCGAAGTTTAAGGAATTAGGTGTAGAAAATCCTGTGCTATTTAACGATATTACTGAGCTGAATTTCGAAGCCATCAGCGATGCTCAGCCGGATATCATTCTAGCTGCATATTCAGGTATTACCCAGGAGGAGTACAATTTATTGAGTGAAATCGCTCCTGTGGTTGCATATCCTACAAATCCTTGGCAAACCTTCTGGCGTGATCAAATCTTAATGAACGCAACAGCAATAGGTATGCAGGCTGAGGGTGAGGCATTGGTTGATGAATTAGAGGCCTTAATTGAAGAAAAGGTTGGTGAATATCCACAACTGGCAGGAAAATCTGCTGCATTCTTCTATTTTAACCCTGCTGATTTAGGTAAATTTTACGTTTATCTTCCAACTGATCCTCGTGCCGCTTATCTAACAGACTTGGGAATGGCCTTCCCTGAAAGTGTCAATAAACTGGCCGCAGGCTCCGATAGCTTTGCTATAGAGCTAAGTGCAGAAAATGTAGATTTACTTCAGGACATCGACGTTATTGTTGCCTATGGTTCTGACTCATTACTGCCAGCATTACAGTCAGATGCTTTACTGGGAACTATGCCTGCAATAAAAAAAGGCTCTGTCGCACTAATAGAAGATGGTACACCACTGGCTGCATCCGGAACACCAAGCGCACTTTCCATACCAGCGACGATTGATGAATATCTTCGCATTATAGGAGAGGCTGCTACTAAGGCAGAGTAATGAAATATTCAAAGATACTTGCACTGCTAATCGGCAGTCTACTTATTTTAACCCTATGCATTTTGGCCTCCTTGGCCTTCGGAGCACGCTTCATCAGCTTCAATGAGGTTATCAGTATTTTGCTTAATTCAAGCAAAGAAAGCCTAAACGAAATTGTTGTTTATGAAAGGATCCCAAGAACTGTCTTCGGCATATTAGCCGGAGCTGCCCTTGGGGTATCCGGTGCTCTAATGCAATCCGTTACCCGTAATCCAATAGCAGATCCAAGTATTCTTGGTGTTAATACCGGTGCCTCATTATTTGTGGTCAGCGGTATTACCTTTTTTAATATAGGTACAGCCAATCAATACATTTGGTTTGCATTAGTGGGGGCCGCAGTCACCTCCATTTTTGTATACAGCATTGGTTCCATGGGTCATGGGGGTGCAACACCTATTAAGCTGGCCTTAGCCGGTGCCGCCATCAGTGCAGCCTTATCCTCAATCGTCAGTGCTATAATCCTCCCCAACGCTAAGGCGATGCACGCCTTCCGCTTCTGGCAGGTAGGCAGTATAAGCGGTGCTACCTGGGAAGGGATATGGACAGTACTACCTTTTCTTTTTGTAGGGCTTTTGGCGGGTGTATTGATTAGTCCTGCTTTAGATGCCCTTGCCATGGGGGAAGACATCGCCAAAGGCTTAGGGGTTCGTACGGGGGTTGTTCGTATTGTGGCTTGGGTTGCTGGCGTTATGCTATGCGGTGCAACTACTGCCCTTGCCGGACCTATAGGCTTTATAGGACTTATGATTCCTCATATTATGCGTATGATCTGTGGACCCAATCTGAAGCTCATGATTCCAATGTCAGCAATCGGTGGCGGTATTCTCTTAACACTATCTGATGTATTAGGACGAATTATCGGTAGTCCCAGCGAGCTTGAGGCAGGAATCGTTACTGCCTTCATAGGAGCCCCTATTCTTATAATTATTGCAATGAGAGCGAAGGTGCGTGCATTATGATAGAGAATAATACAAACATTGTCCGTATGGGATATCAACGCAGACGCCTTCGCTGGGCTATAGTGACCCTTTTACTGGTTGCTTTGACATTAACCCTATGTACGTTGGCACTTTTGCTAGGCAACACCTTTTATCCATTGGGTACGGTTATCCGGGTTCTTTTAGGGGAACAGATACAGGGGGCTACCTTTGCTATTGCCACCTTAAGATTACCCAGAATGCTGGCGGGGCTTCTTGTTGGAATTGCCTTCGGTATGGCTGGCAGCACCTTTCAGACAATGCTTAGGAACCCTTTAGCCAGCCCTGACATTATAGGCATTACTTCCGGTTCCAGTGTTGCAGCCGTTTTCTGTATACTTGTGCTTAAGGCCAGTGGGAGTATTGTATCCATCACGGCAGTTATCGCAGGACTAATGGTGGCAGCTCTTATTTATCTCCTATCCAGTGGCGGTAATTTCTCCGGCGGTAAGCTAATCCTGATAGGTATCGGTATACAGTCTATGCTAAAGGCCGTTATCTCGTACCTATTGCTTAAGGCATCACAATATGATGTGCCCGGTGCACTTAGATGGCTCAGTGGTAGCTTAAACGGCATTCGTTTGACTTCTATACCTACGCTAACGTTAGTTGTCCTATGCTTCGGTATAATAATTATCCTACTGGGAAGATATCTTAAAATCCTGGAATTAGGTGATCAATCAGCCATTACCCTTGGGGTCAGAACAAATCTGATTCGCCTACTGTTAATTTTGAGTGCTGTATTTCTTATTGCCTTTGCCACTGCTATTACAGGGCCGGTAGCCTTTGTCGCATTTCTTTCCGGTCCAATTGCTTCTAAGCTTGTTGGCATTGGGGCGCCCAACGAACTGCCCTCAGGTCTGGTAGGTGCTATTTTAGTACTTGGAGCGGATTTAATCGGTCAATTTGCCCTTGGTATCCGATTACCCGTCGGTGTTATCACCGGTATCCTGGGGGCACCTTATTTAATTTTTCTACTCATTCGTATGAATAGAACAGGAGGAGCTGCATGAACACTGCACATGTATTAAAATCAAATAATATCGTTGCCGGATACGATAAGAAAACCATCCTGAATAAGGTGAATATTACGATTCCGGAGAATAAAATCAGTGTGATCATCGGTGCTAATGCCTGCGGAAAATCAACCTTACTAAAAACCCTAGCCCGATTGATTCAGCCTACCTATGGCGAAATTCTGCTGGATGGCAAAAAGCTCACTAGCATGGCGCCGAAGCAATTGGCTAGGGTTCTTGGCCTTCTGCCCCAGTCTCCTGTAGTACCTGAAGGTATTACTGTAGCTGATCTGGTCGGTCGGGGTAGATTCCCTTACCAATCCTTTTTTAAGGGTCTGAGTAAGAAGGATTATGAGGCAGTAGAGGAGGCTTTAGCACTAATGGGCATCACAGAGCTGGCTAATCGTAGTGTTGACGAGCTTTCCGGCGGACAAAGACAGCGGGTCTGGATTGCTATGGCTTTGGCACAGCAAACAGATATTTTACTGCTGGATGAGCCTACTACCTTCCTTGATATTTCGTATCAGGTTGAAATATTGGACTTGTTGACGGATTTGAACAGAAAACGAGGCACCACCATCGTCATGGTACTGCATGATATCAATTTATCTGCGCGATATGCCGATTATATTTTTGCAGTTCGTCAAGGAAACCTTATTGCAGAGGGTACCCCAGCTGACATCATTACAGATGGCTTGATTAAGCAAGTCTTTGATCTGGACTGCACCGTTATACCTGATCCGGTGTCAGGCAGCCCCTTTATTGTACCTAAAGGAAGACATCATTTGAACTACCAAGAAAATTCAGTCCCTATATGTGAAGAAGAGCCTATATCTTAAGATTGAGGGATATAGGCTCTTTTTTACTATAATTAATAGGTATTGAATTCTACAAAGGTCAGTAAAACGTGCCAAACAAAACGTCCCCTTGGCACCCTTGGCACATAAATCTTATCTTTTAGCACCCAATGCAATTAAGTTGATATAATGTGGTATATCTTCGATTTTGGGATAGAATCGTAATGTGGGAGCATAGCAGCCACATCTCCAGTAATGTTTCCCCTCCAGCTCATAGGCTACTCCGTGGACACATGGCCGGTTGGCACATCCGCTATCTCCTGCTGTAAATATTTCTTTTATAGAATCGGGACAATTACTTATATATTCTTTGCATCTTTCAACATTTCTGATACGAAGCATCAATATCATCTTTTTTTGGTCAAAAACATTATGTATAATGTCGGTGCTCCTGGAAACAACGTGATAAAGACAGGGCTTTTTTGTGTCCATTTCCTTTTGAGAATTATAGTACATAAGTCCCCGCCCCTCAAAGCCTTCATATGCCTTACGGAACATGCCCATATTTGTCAATGTTTCATCCATTTTATACACGAAAGCCTTTTCATCCTCTCTGTTTAATCTGTCGGCAAGATAATCCGCGCTAAAACCATAATTTGCTGTATTAATATCATCTTGCAATAGTTTGAAATGGCAGCACAAAAAATCATTGAGTCTATCGGTTAGATGGGATTTTTCCGCCATCAGTTTCAAAACATCCAGCATATGGATATTGTCGCCATAGGTCATAATGATGTCACTGTGTGTTAATTTATGATTTTTCAACCCCTCAAAATGGAAGCCATGATTTTCAAGTACTTGAAAGACAACATGCGTGTTTTTAACGGTATTGATAGCTTTAAATTTATCCACTGAAATTCTATAGGCCCCTGACTGCAATGCTTCACAGGTAGATAGGAGATAGAACAATAGCTTGATTGGCTGGTAGGGTGCTTGTGCTGAATTTCGCCATTGGGGAGAATAGGTACGATATTTTTTTATTTCATACAGCGGCATTCCATATGCTTCAGGAGATTTGGCTATACCCTCATATATTTTTGTAAACAATAAATGAATTTCCCGAAAAACAGACACAAAATCCGTTTTTCCCATTTGTTTTAGATATACCTTGTGTATTGGAAAATCTTCAGGCGGATGAATTATTTCATCCTTCCGCAGCTGTGCCCATACCGATACCCAAAATTCCATAGTTTCAACCTTCCCTTCTTGTCTTCTCAACATCTCTAATCTTTACCAATTGGTTCATCCAATCCCCCTAGACTAATGTTTTAAATATAGTATAGTGAATTCCCTAACGGTAGAGTCAATAGAATCTCAAGGATGTGAAATAAGCGAAAG
The DNA here is from genome assembly GCA_018432235.1 of Clostridiaceae bacterium. GTDB lineage: Bacteria > Bacillota > Clostridia > Peptostreptococcales > Natronincolaceae > M1-B18. Next base: position 25,034 of record JAHDLO010000032.1, read on the forward strand.
ATTGTGTGGTAATATGTCTACGGCATATCCCTCCAGCCTAAAAACTTTTTAAAAGCTGTAGGAATGGCATATTCCCTCTCCATTTCTTTAGAATCTACCCAAATATAGTCGCCAAAGGTATTCTCGCAGGATATATAGTAGCATACCATTTGCCATTGTATATGGGTAAAAATATGATTGGCCTCCTTGAAACTTTCAATCCTCGCCCCTAAATTCCCCTGCTCCTTGAGGTGAGCAAGTACTGCTTTGCTATCCATGTTGCCATCAATATTAGGCAGCTGCCACATCCCCTCAAGAACCCCCTTTTCGGTACGCTTCTGAAGGGCGATTCTCCCTTGGCAGCGATATACAAAGATGGTGAGCTGCCGTAGCCTTCGTGACTTCTTTTCCTTCCGTACAGGCAATGCACTGTAGGTATCGGACTTGTAGGCCCTGCATACGGTCATAACCGGACATTGGTGGCAAAGGGGTGTCCCCTTAGGCAAGCATACAGTAGCCCCCAGCTCCATAAGGCTCTGGGTAAAGTCCCCACAGCGATTTTCAGGATAGATGGCCTCTAGATGCTTTGCCATTTCCCTTTTAATGCTTTCTTGGTCTATGCAGCGATAATCCTCTGTAACTCTGGATATTACCCTCAGCACATTGCCATCCACTGCCGCCACCGGCTGATTGAAGCTGATGGACAAAATGGCACCGGCAGTATAGGCACCGATACCCGGCAGCTTTAATAGCGCCTCCTTGGTGTTGGGAAATATGCCGCCATATTGGGTCCCTATGATTTTTGCTGTCTTATGGAGATTTCTCGCCCTTGAATAATAGCCTAGTCCTTCCCAAAGCTTCATAACTTTTTCTTCATCGGCATGGGCCAACGCTTCAATTGTAGGGAAGGCATCCAGAAATCGATTAAAATAGTCGATAACCGTCTCCACCTGAGTCTGCTGCAGCATGATCTCCGACAACCAAACTCTGTAGGGGTCGGTATTTTTTCGCCAAGGTAGGTCTCGGGCCTTTTCTTCATACCAAATCAGTAATTTTTTTGTAAATCCTTCATCATTCTGTATATTTATTAACGACATATTATCCATTTTCTGCCTTTCTTCTGAGGTTTTCCTTCATCCTCTGCCTACTTCATAGATTTTTAATTTATATTTTACATTATAGCATACACAATTGAGTTTTAAAAAAATTCCCCCAAGGGATTCACTTGAGGGAAAAAAAGAATACTTGAAGCCTAAGACTACTAAAGCCTGAAGCAAATATTATTGTTTTTTGTTTAAATAGAACCTAACAAAGCTGTCGATGGTAAATTCCTTTAGATGAGATATATCCTCATCAATGAGATGGAAAAAGCAGCTTGGCACCTCACCGGCCTTTAGGTTCTTCTGTATGCAGGGATCACAGCCTAAATCATGATTATTGGGATTTAATTTGCAGCTGGTGTCCCTGCAGCTACAAAAATGCTTTTGATTTGTCATTTTGATCCTTCAGCTCCCTTAGTCTATTGTCACTTTCCCTTATTGTTAAATAATTGTGATATCAGAGCTTATTGACGTTGCTCTATATTGGCTTATTGATTGTTATTAGGAAGATCAATAATTATTACATTTTTTCAAGTAATTTTATAATTTCACTGCCCACCTCATAGGTAGTCCCATTGCCTCCCATATCCGGCGTTAAAACCGCCCCTTCAACCATAAGGGCCTCGATGGCAGCTAATACCTTCCTGCCCCACTGGGGATATCCAAGATGATCCAGCATTTGACTGGCAGACCATATCGCCGCCAAAGGATTGGATTTGTTCTGTCCTGCTATATCCGGTGCAGAGCCATGAATCGGCTCAAACATTGATGGATATTTGCCTTCAGGATTGATGTTGGCCCCCGCTGCAAGCCCCATACCGCCCGCTATAGCGGCACCTAAGTCTGTAAGAATATCGCCAAAAAGATTAGAGGTAACTACAATTTGAAAGCGCTTGGGGTCCTTGACAAAAAACATACTGGCGGCATCCACTAAATAGCTGTAGGTGGTAATATCCGGATATTCCTTTCCCACCTCTTGAAAAATTTCATCCCAGAATACCATGGAGTAGTTTAGGGCATTGGCCTTGCTGATGCTGCTTAGGGTCTTACCCTCTTTTCTTGCCACCTCATAGGCATATCGAATAATACGTTCAGTGCCCTTTCGAGAAAAAACCCCGGTTTGCAATACGACTTCATTAGGCTGTCCTTGAAAAAGCCTGTCTCCTGCTCCAGCGTATTCCCCCTCGCTGTTTTCACGTATTACTAGCATATCAATATCCTCAGTGCCTACATCCTTCAGGGGACAAGGGGCTCCCTTCAGCAGCTGGACAGGACGGAGATTAACATATTGATCAAAGCCTTTACGAATTTTTAAAAGCAATCCCCAAAGTGAGATATGGTCCGGCACACCCGGAAAACCCACTGCACCCAAATAAATAGCATCATGCTGTGCTAATTGTGCCATTCCGTCCTCATCCATCATTTTATTATGCTTTAAATAATATTCACAGCCCCAGGGAAAATGGGTAAAGGAAAATGAGAATCCTCCCTCCAGCTCTGCTACCCGCTCCAAAACACGAATACCCTGCTCCAGTACCTCTGGACCAATACCGTCACCGGGAATAGATGCTATTTTAAATACCTTCATTGCTACTCCTCCTTTTTCATATCGATTTACGAATATTCTGTATATGTATACTTAATACAATTATTTTAACAGAATAACGGGTAGGAGTACAATGTAATATCTCCAATAAATAAGGGCACCCATGAAAAATATAATATTTTCACACAGACACCCGCTTCACGTCCCTCATATTTATCAATGTACTGTCAGACTTCCTCCTTAATCATTTCTCTGTCAGCGACTCATCCGCATGGACTAGCATATAGTCAAAGCAGACAAAATGATTGATTGCTTCTATGATATCCGTGCCAAACAAAGCGTCCCCTTGGCACGCTTTTACTATTTTAAAAGGACTGTAGCTTACATTGACTTTAATAATAGCTATCATGATAAACGTAGTTCACCAAGGCGGCCGCAGCAACAAATATAGAGGAGCCCATAAGAAAAAATGAGACCTTGTAGCTTATCTTAATTATCCCCAGATAATAGTAAAAGTCACCATGGGGGCCGATATGTAGCATCAATAAATGTAAAAAATTCAAAATACTAATGACTATAATTGCTATGCAGACCTTTTCGACCTTCTTTTCATATTGCTTAGATAGGCCATGGCATATCAGTAAAAGAAAAATCACCACACAAAATAGTAAAAGCATTATAACACCTCCATTTCTAGCGAGGGCCTAAATAATAGCCCCCCTCAGTTAACTGCTCTACTAAGCTCAGCGAAAATCAATAGCTAAATCCATCACCACATGGTACTATTATTAATTATTTCTATGTGTGCTAATATTTACCTTCTAATATAATTTATTTTTTTAACACATGCTTTACATGCTACTGACCCCATCAGCCAGAGGTAGTTAATATTTTTATTGGCTGGGTATATTATTGATATCTATGGTTCTAAGTAATAATGATCAAAATATTTTTTTATAAAGGAGTGGACATAATGGATAAAATCAGCTTTAAAGCAAAATTGTACGAAATCAATAAATGGCGAATTCTCCGCTTTCCAAAGCAATACAGCGAAGGGCTTCCATCTCGTGGCATGGTCATGATTCAAGGAACTATTAATGACATATATTTTGAGACAGCCCTTGAGCCCGATGGCATGGGAAGCCACTGGTTCAGAGTAAGCGATGCTTTGTCTGAATCAATAAAGGCTGATATTGGCGATACAGTGTCTCTGATAATAGAACCAATGAAAGCCTGGCTAGAACCAGAAATCCCATTAGATTTAGAGGGCGCATTAAAGGCTGCTGGTTTAATGGAGCAATGGCATGCCATCACCACCAAGGCCCGTTGGGAATGGATACGTTGGATTCGATTCACCCATAATCCTGCCACAGCTGAAAAAAGAATTGAAGTCGCCTGTTCCATGCTGGGGGCTGGTAAAAAGAGGCCCTGCTGCTTTGACCAGAGCCGATGTACAGTGGCAGCGGTTTCGAAGGGTGGGATATTATTAGCTACCGACTAATCAAAGGGATGTCTTTTTTGATTCCTTAAGCCCTTTCGTTGTTATTAGCCAAATAAGTTCTTCTACTTCGCTTTTGAAGCTGTACCCTACGACCACAGAGATAAAGGGATAGGCACACCGCGTAGGTCCCTTGCTGCCGGAACAAAGGATGTTGTTGCCTCTTGTTCATTACTCTACTTCTTTTAGCCTTTCCACAAGGCTTTTGGGTGAAATAACTTTATAAACTGCAATGGTTAAAACATACAGTGAACAAATTAATATCAACGCCGTATATATGACCCACCAATAGTTAACGCCTATTGTAAAAAAATCAAGGTTTTGCGCGGCGATTCTAACCACCGTTTTACTTAAAATACTGCCTAATACAAATGACGTTACAACAATAATGCCTCCGCAGTAGCCCCCCTCCACCAAAAGCATCCTCTTCAATTGCTTGCCTGACATTCCAATGCTTTGCAGCATAGCAAACTCAATTTTCCTTGAAAAAACACCCGCTAAAAAGGTATTTACATAATTTAATAGGCCAATGAAAGCAATGATAAGGGTCATGCAGTATCCCACCGTTCGCATAACAAAGGATGTTTTTTGCAAATCGCTTAATTTGTCACTTCTTAATCGCACATTAAAGCCCTTATCCTTTGTAAATATATTTACAAGCTCCGCTTTAACAAGTGCATCGGAGCGACCATCTGTATCAACAACCAGCTTACAAATTGTCTTATCTGGTGAATTGGAGAGATAGTTGTCCGTAAACTCATCTTCGGGAATATAGGCTTTAAACTGGCTTCCATAGATGGAGGAGGCAAAGTAAATCTGTTTTTCAGTCACCAGCATGATTTCATACTGCTTGCCTGACAAATTGCCTATGTCTATCATTTCACCCGCCTTGTAAGACTTCGACGGAGGGTACAGTGGTTGTGAAACAATGACATAATTCCCACTTTTCCACTTATCCAAGTCAAATTTCCCGGATATAATGCCTTTTTGACTTTCCTCCAATACACCGTTGAGCTTGTCGGGCATACCATATACATCAATAACGTTTGCTCCCCAGCTATCGTCATTTATGGGATTATATAAATTTAGATATATTTTATCCACCGAAGTCACCCCTTCTAGCTTTTGAGCGCTCGCTATGAGGTTTTCACTTAAACGGGAATTGTCATCATATATGTTTGCCGGATCCGTGTAATCAACGGTAATGCGCCCGCCAAAATACTTATTTATATATGCATCAAAGCTGAAATTTGAAAAGAGGTTAAACAAAATCGCAAAAATGATGATGCTAATCGTCATCGATATTATAGAAAAAACAGTTCGCCCTTTGTTTCTAAAAAGATTGCACCATGCTAAATTCCTGATATTGGATTTTCTTGCTTTGCGCTTTAACCCTGACTGTGGAAGCAATGCTGATGGGTTGGTATAACGTATGGCGGCGACAGGAGCGACATTTCCCACAATTTTTTGAGGTTTAATAATGCTTATCATTAGTGTGATGTAGGCAAAGACAGCGGTAAATAGAAATGGGAGCGGTCCCGATTTCACTATAACGTCAATGCCGGATAGAGATAGAAGCAGCGGTGTAAGTACCAAATTTCCAATGAAATGACCTAAAAGCAATCCGATGGGAAGTGCAATCAAATAGAGGATGCTTATAGAGATAAAAACAATTTTTCTTAGTTGCTTGCCTGTTGCGCCAATTGTTTTAAGCAATCCATATGTTTTCACATCATTTACAGTAGAAATACAAAAAATATTATAAATAAAAAGATAGCCACAAGCTACAATCAACAGCAATGGTAATATAAGCAGCAATAAAGATGAGGGTTCTTCAAAGAGAGAAACCATATAAGCGTTGTTAATAAAAAAATCTGCCTTAACGTCTGTATCACTCATAATTTTCTTCATTTTCATATTGAGAAAATAGGGATTGTCAAAAACGATGTAAAGCTGGTTATAAGAAGCAATATCCGTGCCCTCTTCTTCAAAGTCAGCGCCGACAAACTCAATATTGGAAAACGGAGAGTTTGGCTCCTCGCTTCTTACAATGTGTTTCAAAAACACATCATCTACTTTCATATATCTGATTTCACTGCCATCTGTAGGATAATAGGTTGTCGCAACACTGTATTCCTTTATTGATGCATGTTGACTAAGATGCTGGATTTGTGTATCACTGACATGTTCAAAAGCTGCGTGAAAATCAGAACCGGCTGCTTGGATCAATTCAGCTTGCATGACATCACCGATACCTTTTGTCATTGTAAAAACCGTGGTAAACAATATACAGATTAAAACAATTGCAGACATTGCAAACCCATTACGAAGCCTATTTGCCTTTAGGTGCTTTAGAGCAAGTCGTCGAATCACTGCAGAATTATTATTTCTCATGCTCAACAGTCCTCGCCCTCGTTTTTAATTTTGCCGTCCTCAATACGAATCACCCGATCGGCAAGCTGGGCAATCTGCTCATTGTGGGTAATCATCACCATTGTTTGATGATACTTGCTTGAGGTCATTTTCAGTAGTCCTAAGACATCCTGACTGGTTTTCGTGTCTAAATTGCCGGTAGGCTCGTCCGCAAGCAAAATAGACGGTTTCGTTGCAAGTGCGCGGGCAATCGCTACGCGCTGCTGCTGACCGCCAGAAAGCATGTTGGGCAGATTATGACGTTTCTCGTCAAGCCCTAACGTGTTAATGATTTCGTTTATAAATGTTTTGTCTGCCGTGTTGCCGTCCAGTTCAATCGGAAGCACAATATTTTCATATACACTTAAAATCGGTACGAGATTATAGCTCTGGAACACAAATCCTACATTGCGCCTACGAAATATGGTTAGCTGCTCATCCGACATTTTAGCAAGCTCGTGTCCAGCAACCATCACTTTCCCGTCCGTCGGCTTGTCAAGACCTCCCAGCATATGCAGAAGCGTACTTTTCCCGGAGCCGGAGGTTCCTACAACTGCCACAAACTCTCCGGCTGCCACAGCTATATCAACACCATCAAGGGCGCGGACAATATTCGGTTCCTTTCCATAGTGTTTTGTAAGTCCCTGCGTTAATAAGATCGGCATTTCTTCACCCTCCCTTCGCTTATGCTTTTATCATAAACTGTAATTCTTACAGGCTCCTAACAAAACACGATTTATTTCTTACAGCTTTGTAAGAACATTGAGAAAGTTGTATACTGCCCAGGCTTGGAATCCACAAGAATATAGCCCGCCTGTTTTTCAAATATCAAGGATGCCAGATAAAGCCCTAAGCCAACCCCCTCCACATCCTTAGCGTTCCGTCCCCGATAAAACCGCTTAAAGATGGAATTCCATTCATCGGGGGCAATGCCGATGCCATAATCGGTAATGCTGATTTTTGTGTAAATGGGCAGAGCTTCAACGAATATATTGATTTCATTGTCCGATGAGGAGTATTTGATCGCATTTTCCAGAATATTTGTGATTGCCTCGCTTGTCCATTTGCGGTCATGCAGCAATAAAACATCCTCAAAATACGCTGTTTGAATGGATATGTTTTTCTTAGTCGCCGCCCCATATACGGTACTGATGCTGTCGGAAATGGTTTGTTTGATACCTACGGGAATAGGAGATAATTCAATAGCTCCTACCTCCAGCCTTGACATTTTTACAAGGCTGTCCATCATCCATTGCAGCTTTTCCGTTCCCGTTTTGATGCGCGATAAAAATTCCTGGCGCTGGGCTTCCTCAAGGCTTCCCTCAAGCAGCAGGTTTGTATACATGGCGACACCGGATAGGGGTGTTTTCATCTGATGGGACATATCTGATATAAAGCTTTGTATCATTTTTTTCTCCTGCTTGGTTTGAGAGATATCCATTACATTCATCTGAATGATTTTAATGGCTTTATGTGTCAGCTTGGAAAGTCTGCTGTCTGCCGCTGCCTCCAATGACAGCTCTGCATTTCTGGATAATATACTATCCAAAACCCGATCAATAGAATCGAAGGTTCCATTTACAAAACGATAGCTGAAAAGGATGGTCAAGCTGCACAAAATGACAGCAATAACAATAGTAACTATAAGCGCCATCCTTACACCCCTCCGTTCCAAATGTAGCCTATGCCGTGGATCGTCTTAATGATATAAGGATTTTTGGGATCCTCCTCCAGCTTTGCACGTAGGCGGCTGATATTAACGGGCAAGGTATTTTCATCCACGAAATTTCCGGCGTTGTCCCATAGCGCAGAGAGGATTTGTTCTTTTGAAAGCACTTGTCCGGCATTCGTCATAAGAAAAACAAGCAGCTTGAATTCTGTAACGCTGATAGAAATTTCTTCTTCACCGCGATAAAATTTGCATGTGTCCTTATCCAGTCTGTATTGGCCGGAGCTGATGATATGTCGGCTTTCCCCTTCTGTGCGGCGCAACAATGCTTCCACTCTTGCCCTGAGGATGGAGAGCGAAAACGGCTTGGTAATATAATCGTCCGCACCTGCCAGTAAGCCCGATACCTCGTCGGTTTCCAAATCGCAAACCGTAAGCATAATAATTGGGACGTTTGAATATGACCTGATTTCTTTGCACAAGTCCATTCCATTGCCATCCGGCAACCCCAAATCCAGTATGATAAGGTCAGCTTTGTGCTGCGCCATGAGCCGTTTCCCTTCTTTGATAGAGCTTGCCGAAACAGCCTGATAACCGTCTCTCTCTAAAGTAAATGCAATGCCACGGTTTAAGTTTTCATCATCTTCCAATATCAAAATCGTTTTTTTCATTGTGTACCTCCGTTGTTTTCTTTGCTTTGCTTCAAGCGTGGGTCCTGAGGCTTTGGAGCCTCCTTGGGGATTGCCCAAACTCGGCTAAAACGAATGGCGCCCACGACACGTCCTTGTTCGCATAGCTGTTGTACTCGCCTGCTGGAAATGCCCCATTTATCAGCCGCCTGCTGTGTTGAAATATAATCCATATCTATCGTTTCCTTTCTATTTAATCAGAACATTATATAATCTGCCAATTATAATTATATACGCTTAAACGAATAGAAACAAGTCCAGCGCAAACCTGCCAGTGTACTCAAAAAAAATCACTAATCCGAGGGAAATTTTCGCTTTGATGAACACCGTCATAGGTATAAAAGTGCTTTTTAGAATTAATTCTCTTTCAGAGGTATTTTATGAAAATTTATCAATTTTAATAGGAGTTTATTAGAAGAAATAAAAAGCAGAAAGAAGGCAATATAGCTTAAGCATCATATGATAATTATATAACGGAATCTTAATTTGTGTACAAACTTATTATCTAAGGTGGTGAAGCAAATGGCCTTAAATGATCTGATTATTAATGGTGGATTTGAAACTGAGGACTTCCCGCCATGGGGCGCTGTTAATGCCGGTATTACCCTGCGATACAAGCACTCTGGCTATTATGCAGCCCAGCTAGCAGGCGGGCCAATTAATTCCTTCACATATCAATTCGTCCCAGTAAAATCAGGAGAAGTATATCAATTAATCCTTTCCTTAGCCAAAGTCGGAGACGGCATCAGTCCGCCTATTTCAATATCTATAGCGTATTATGATGCTGATCTAAATTTTTATGGCTACGGTCTTATTGCCAATGTCTCTACTCCAATGCTACCGGATGTTCTGCAAGGAACCTGGTTAGAAATCTACAAAATCGCTGATGCAGTGCCCCTAGGGGCAACTCAAGCTCTGGTTTTAATCATCAAGCTATCTCAAGAAGGCAGCGTTGATATTGTTCTTGATGATGTTTCATTGTTAAGCTTAAATTTAAGTGGTGTTTCTGGCCCTACTGGGGCTACTGGCCCTATTGGTACAACTGGTCCCACTGGGGCTACTGGACCTATTGGGGCTACTGGTACGACTGGAGCTACTGGACCTGCTGGTACGACTGGAGCTACTGGACCTGCTGGTACGACTGGCTCGGCTGGCGTGACTGGCCCCATAGGTGCTACTGGTGCTGCTGGACCTACTGGCATGGCTGGTCCTGCTGGTACGACTGGCCCTATTGGCGTGACTGGTTCTATTGGAGCTGTTGGACCTGTTGGCATAGCTGGTCCTGCTGGCCCTGCCGGCATAACTGGTCCTACTGGCATAGCTGGCCCTACTGGCCCTATTGGTACAACTGGTCCCACTGGGGCTACTGGACCTATTGGGGCTACTGGTACGACTGGCCCGGCTGGAGCTACTGGAGCTACTGGAGCTACTGGACCTGCTGGTACGACTGGCTCGGCTGGCGTGACTGGCCCCATAGGTGCTACTGGTGCTGCTGGACCTATTGGCCCTGTTGGTATAACTGGACCTACTGGCATGGCTGGTCCTGCTGGTACGACTGGCCCTATTGGCGTGACTGGTTCTATTGGAGCTATTGGAGCTGTTGGACCTGTTGGTGCTACCGGACCTGCTGGCGTGACTGGCCCCACTGGTGCTACTGGGTCTGTTGGCATAGCTGGTCCTGCTGGCCCTGCAGGTGTAGCTGGTCCCATCGGAGTTACTGGCCCTACTGGGGCTACTGGACCTATTGGTACAACTGGTCCCACTGGCGCTACAGGACCTATTGGGGCTACTGGTACGACTGGCCCTGCTGGAGCTACTGGCCCTGCCGGCATAACTGGTCCTACTGGCATAGCTGGCCCTGCCGGCATAACTGGTCCTACTGGCATAGCTGGCCCTACTGGCATAGCTGGCCCTGCCGGCATAACTGGTCCTACTGGCATAACTGGTCCTACTGGCATAGCTGGTCCTACTGGCATAACTGGTCCTACAGGCATAGCTGGTCCTACTGGCATAACTGGTCCTACTGGCATAGCTGGTCCTACTGGCATAACTGGTCCTACTGGCATAGCTGGTCCTACTGGCATAGCTGGCCCTGCCGGCATAACTGGTCCTACTGGCATAGCTGGTCCTACTGGCATAACTGGTCCTACTGGCATAGCTGGCCCTACTGGCATAGCTGGCCCTGCCGGCATAACTGGTCCTACTGGCATAGCTGGCCCTACTGGCATAGCTGGCCCTGCCGGCATAACTGGTCCTACTGGCATAGCTGGTCCTACTGGCATAACTGGTCCTACTGGCATAGCTGGTCCTACTGGCATAACTGGTCCTACTGGCATAGCTGGTCCTACTGGCATAACTGGTCCTACTGGCATAGCTGGTCCTACTGGCATAACTGG
>JAHDLO010000006.1 GCA_018432235.1 Clostridiaceae bacterium
ATTTACACCATTTGGTGCATATCTTCATTATAAGGTTTGTAACAAATGATTTCCGATTGATTGGAATGCTGATTTCCATTACAACGGAAACTTGATTTCCTAAATCCGGACAGGTGATGTATTTTGCTCCGGATTACTCATTCTATAAACCGACATATTGTCTCCACAAATCGATCAGCGTTAGGCTCATATAGATTATGGTTTGAATCTTCAAATATGACAACCTCACAATGATCCATTGATTTTTTATATAAACTAATCATTTCATCCGTTAAAACAGCGCCAGCTTGCTTTCCTCCAATTATGAGAACAGGACAATTTATGGCTTTCAAATCCGCCCAAAACTCTTTTTCCTGTGACTCTTGCTGTATTCCTACCAAAGCATGCTTCAGCATTCTATCCAATGTTGCCTTTCCTCTCCATGGTGCCAATCCAGCAAACCATTCTACCCATTTTTCAGGTAATCTCGTATGAACTGCTGGATAATCACCTATTACAATTCCCTTCACCTTATCTGGAAAACGCAATGCAAAGCCTAGCATATAGGAGGTTCCCCTTGAAAACCCATACAAGATACATTTCTCAATGCTTTCCTTATTAATTACAGCCTCTATGTCGCTAATATGATCCTCTAAAGCATAGCCCTTTAAGGGTGATGTACTTTTTCCTCGGCCTCTTAAGGATATAGCGATACAGCTATGATTAATTTTTTCCATAATCTCTATGTAATCCTCTGCCCCCTCAGTCAAGCCGGGAATTATAATGAGTGGAACGCTATTCTTTGCTTCGGATAAGCCCTTAATATATTGAATTTCTATATTATCATTAGTTACCTTTTCCTCAATTATCTTCATTTTACTTCCTCCTTGTATGCATTATGAAGAGGATTTTTCAACCCTAGATTTAGCTCTTTTGACTAAATAGCCATCCCAATCGATGCTTCTGTTTCCTTCATATATTTATAGCCATGCTTATAATACAAGCTAGTTGCACGGACATTAGCACTCCAAACCTCAACCCTTGATTCCCTTAGTCCCAAGGCCTTAAAGTGTGCTAGACCTTGCTTTACCAGTCTTTCTCCCAGCCCTTTCTTTCTATATGCCGATGCAACATACATATCCTCCAGACAACCAAATTTAATGCCTTCCTCCTCTACCGTAAAAAGCAGTATGTTGGCAATTATTTTTCCGTTGTCGTATACGCCTATGCTCTTAAAGCCTTCCTGCTCCTTTAGCTTGTTAATTTTTTCTGTGCTATATGCGTTTCCAAAAATCTTCCGATGTTCGGCTATGAATTCCTCAATTTCAAAATTTGTTTTTAAATTATCCTTTATCGCATATTCTTTATCCTCTAAATCCTGAATCTGATAATCCTTTAGATCACAGGTTAAAATGTGCATCCCCTCGTCATGCTTAAAGCCTTCTATGCTTTTAAAAAACGATATGTTTTCGACCTCATCCGCAAAGCAACAATTATAAACCCTCGCAGCATAATGGGGGTAGGACTTTCGCTGGTTCTTTGCTCTATTTATTAATTCCCCTACGATAAATTTCCTTATTGTATAATCGCTATCATCCTGTACTGCAGAAGCCTCTATGAAATAATTCACCCTTTTCCCCTCATATATATCTGCATCCATAAATTCATTAATAAAGCCCTTTCCTAATACATTTTCATTTGAATCAACTGCAAATACCTCTCGTCTGTCATCACCGTTAACTATCTTCATTTTTGTCCCCCTTCGATTAAAATGTATGTAGCTGCACTAAATAGGCGTTACTGCCCTTGTTGCCTACCGTCACTAAGATATGGGTGATACATCATAATAGCATGATTCTCAGTAATGTATTGGTCATCAATAAGCTCGTCAGTATTACTAAAAACTCTTCTGCGCAAAATGTTATGCCTGACATATCCACCCCAATATTCATGGCTAAACCAGTGCTTATCCTCATACACTTCATAGTGGTGGTTCTCTTTAATCGCTGATCGCCACTCCCCGACTAAATCATTTTCTGTGAGGTATAGTATCAGCTGATAGGGGTATGCTGTGTCGTTGTTTATCTGTAAATCCAGGTAATTGTAGGAGCAGGTGGCGCCGCTGCCGAAGGGTAGCTTTCTGTTTGAATCAGGGAAAACATCATAGCTATGGCGATATCTTTCAGTTACGGTTAATGGCGTATGTAATGTCATCCAGTAAATCAGATTGGATAGCTGACACAGACCCCCACCCACACCCTTTTTCACCTCGCCATAGGATAAAACCATTCCCTCCTTATAGCCCTTTGTCGCTGTGGGATTGCCTATTAATCGCCAATAAGAAAAGGTTTCACCCGGTTGAAGAACTATACCATTAAGATTTTTTATGGCAATTTTTAAGTTCTCAATTTTGTTATGCTGCATCCACATATCTACATTCTTCAGCTCTCTAAGAAGTGGCGTTTTATGGCTAAATACTAAGTGATCCAGATGAGCTTTCATTATATTGCTGGCATAGGCTTTCTTACCAAAATACCATTCAAGATACCTCTTCATGGTAAAGTAAAGCTTACCTAGCTTTATCCGCATATTGCTTCTCTTAACAGGTTTCATTTTGTCCTCCTAATTGGCAAGATTCCTTAAATTTATTTTCTACACCAAGTGGCAAATTCCTTTATTTTTAACAATTTATAGAAATGCGGCAATTACCCTCAAAAAAAATAAGCTTAAACACTTATGCTTAAGCTTATTAATACACTATTTCTTAGAACAGAAATACGGACCACACCATCCGTCTTCATGTGTTTTAACATAGGTCCATTTAAATTCCTTGTCTACGATGTAAATGTCCTCTTCTGAATAAAAATCCTCTGCCTTAAGGCTAGAAGGCTTCTCAAGAAGAAACACATTATCTAAATGCTGATAAAAAACATAGCAGTGATCTTTACTCACATCATTGAAGGCCTTTTCTGCTGCAGCTGCCTCCAGGCAATCCACTTTTTTATAGCTAAAAGCATGCCAGAGATAACCGCAAATACCATCTTCATCATGGAGGAAGATTTCCTCCTTTTCCTGATTATTTAAATGGCTTACAAACACAAGCTCCCATTGTTGACGTAATTGGGGGCCGCCATTTGTTATATTGCGGTATATTATCCCTTTTTGCTCTAGAATATCATTAAACCTCATACCCCAGTACCTCCATTATTCTATAGTAGATGACATTAATATAAGTTTCTAGTTAAAATACTATGAATGTCAAAGAATCTTATTATCAGGGCTTTTCATAGAATACAATAGTCATTTTCTCATTTATTACCTCTGTTTTTCCCGTTCTTTTATAACCTAGCTTTTCGTATAAATGGCAATGGCCTTCCTCCTGCAATATAGTGTCCAGCTCCCACCTAATTGCATCCTTGTATATTTCTTCAATCATTTTAAAGACTACTTGTGCAATCCCCTTGCCCTGATACTCAGGTAAAATAAAAATAGGGCTAACGCGATAAGTATTATTGTTCTTCCTTATAATTCTAATGCCCCCTACAGGAACTTCATTGTGGCGAATGATATAGTAGTCTGTAAAGGATTGATTGAGTCTTGTAATTATCCGACCTATGTCCTCATTTGCAGGACTTGTATCAAAATCCTGGTATTTCTCCAATAGAGGCAAAAACGATGTTACCTGCATAGAATGGATGAGCTCGGCATCATCTAGCTCAGCTTGTAGTAAGGTAATCTTCAAAATCTTCAGCTCCTTGTTCTTGATTCTAAGGTTCATTTAATCCGCTAGTTTTATACCACATCCGGGACAATGCTTATTAATTATTGCAGCTCTTGTTCCACAGGCGGGACAATTCTCTTCTTCTAAATTGTCTTTATTTATACTATCGACGTCATTTATATATGAGCTTAATATCTCCCTTACCTTTACCCCGTTCACCTCTATCACTTCTAATTCTGATGTCTGAGCCCAGCTGATGGTTCCCTTCTCATCACATATAGCAGCACACATGGCCTCACCCTCATCCTCATGGGGAAACAGCACACCTCCCAAAAAGCTAGGTCTTGAATCCTTATAGAAGGAATATCCCGTACCAATTAATATATAATGCCTTCCAGTTGCTTTATGAACTACTACTATCGCCATATTGAAAGCTCCTCTCTAACAAGCTACATTAATCTGTATTCTGATTATACATGCCTAGGTACTAAAACTCCTATTCTCCGTCGTAATATTCCGTCTGTGTGCTGATGTTATACAGCTGATTAATATTCTTACCCCAAACCCCTATTTTCCCGGAGTCTGGGTAAAAGGAAACATCAATATCGTTATGTGTATCGAAATCTAAATATATAAGAGACTCTGTATCTGAAATATTGGTTAGCTTATGAGCGCCCTTTTCATTTGCAGGAAAAAATAAAAAATCACCGGCTGATACCTCTTGATTTCCTGTTGGTGTTTTCAAGGAGCCAATCCCCTTTATAATGTAGAATATCTCTTCATTCTTCGTATGATAATGGTATGGATATGCTGATTTCCCTGGTGGTATTTCATAAAGGGCTGCAACGCATTGCTGGGCATGTCCTCTAGGAACTAACTCTCGTTTATAGTATTCATAGCCCTCATGCTCATTTTTATGTTTTGCTGGAACATCTTCCATTTTTATTTTTAAAATCTCCACATCCTCAACCCCCTAGTTATATGATTTTATAGGTTTTTTTAAAGAATATGTGCCATACTATTAAGGTACGCCCTAGTAATATCAGTACAAATGCTTGAATATACAGCTCACTATCAAACCAGCGTTCTCATATTTTGTATGATTTCGCTACTAATCAAACCTTTTTGCTTGACCAGATCCTCTATAAAATCCTTATTAATTTTCTTTTTATTTGATTTAAGATAATTTAAGATTAAGTCAGCTTTTTCTTTTCTTCCCATTAAATAATAGGCCACATACCAAACTTCAGGACTCGATACATTAATGCTACCCCATTTTTCACAAGGATATATTGGTATATTAATAACTTCCTCTTTATATTGAAATGCAAAATAGCCAATGAAATCTATTATCAATGAATCAATGCTTATTCGATATTGACTTGCAAAGGGATAGTCGCCACTTTTTTTCTCCGCCCAATCGTATCCGCTTATTGCGCTGATAAGTTTGTCTTTCGAGCAGTCGACAGTAATGTCCCAATCGTTTACTGAATCACATATGCCTAAATAATATAATAATCCACTACCACCTAGTGCATAGGATATTTTATTATCTTTTAATCTCTTTATGATCGGTAATACCTCACTTTGGTCCAACATTTTTCACCTCTGGAAGCTAATTTGTAATAAACTGGCTAGTTAAAACTTCCTATGCAGCATTAACTTAACACATTTTGCTAGAACTGAGATCTCTAATGAGGATTGAAGGATTCAATTATTGTCAAATTCAGATTCTAACAAGCCCATTATGACGCCATCCTCTAATTTACCCTTAATTAGATCTCTTTGCCGTACTATACCCTCTTTTTGGAATTTCAGTTTTTCCAACACTCTTATTGAGGCTATATTATCAGGTGTAATGGTGGCTTCTATCCTATTTAATTTTATATTATTAAAACCATAAGCTACTATCCCTTTAACAGCCTCTGTAGCAAATCCTTTTCCCCATTGAGCTTTTGATAAAGCATATCCAACTTCTGCTCTTTTTGCTCCTGTGTCGAAACTCCCCAAACAACATGTGCCAATAAGCTTCTGATTTTCTTTTAAAGCTATTCCCCAAGTTATTTCTTCGTTAGAAGCTATCTCTCTTTTGTACCTTTCAATAAAAACACTCACTTTTTCTTTTGTCTCAACTGGATAAAAATAATCGTACTCTGCAACTGCTGGATCACTTAAAACTTCGAATAAATCGTCAACATCATTACTATTAATCGATCTTAATATTAATCTATCTGTTTCTATAAAAGGAAATGGGTTAAATTGTAATTGTAGCACTTAAATTCCTCCTCGTTATATGCTTAGTATTGTACTCTAAAGCAGACCTTCATCTAATCTAAGTATATAATGCTATAATCTTCAAAGCCTCCTTCAAATCCAAATCATCATTAATGTTCTCTGGAGTCCATGGCAGGTATATGTCTGGCTCTATACCATTGTAGGTTAAGCTGTTATTAATTACATTCTCACTTTTAGATATGGGATACATCAGCTGAAATGCATCAGAAAAGGTAACTGAGGTCAGATTGCTATAATCTAATACACCTGCTGTTGCCCTTCCAATCACAGTCACCTTCTTTGCTCCTTTAGCTTCATATATAAACTGATCCCCCGAGCTACCGCAATAGGTATCAGTCATGATAACTATGTGCTTCGGGTTTAATTTAGTTTCATTGAAAAATGCCATTTCACCATTTGATTCAGATTCTATCCTGACAAATCCTCTGCCACGATTCTTTTCCATCATTCTTATGTCTTTTTCTATTTCATCCTTTGACTCTAAATTTGCGCTGTACGCATTGAGTAGAGCTATACGAGTATCACAATTTCTTTCAGTCATTAAATAATACAAGATATCTTCCTTTCTTTTTTCTCCAGCAGAAAATATGTATGGTAATAAAGGATAATAGGAATAATCCATACCACCTGCATTATTTCTTACATCAATAATCCAGTATGGTGTCTCATCAATAAGATGCTTATTATAATTAACAAGTTCCGCAATAGCATCTGGATCAGCAAAATCTTCAAAGCGCATATATAATATATTATCATTTAACATTCTCATCTCGTATTTGGGCTCTTTCCTACCAACTGTATAGTCTTTCACTGTATATTTGAGTTTTTCTCCATTAGCTAGCTGAAATGTAAGCGTATTTGCGTTGGATATTACGCCGTTCCATCTTTGTCTTTCTGTTATATTACTTTTTAGCTTGCTAAGCTTTTCTTTCCCTATTGCCTCTATATCAACTCCATCTATTTCAACAATCCTCCAGCCCTTGTTCACCTCTACAGCTTCAACTAATACTTCTGTTACATACAGGGCATTTTCAAACCGCCTAACCTTAAAACCACAATTCTTTGGGACTCTAGCATTTGCTAACCAAATTATATGACCATCTTTATAGTCTGCGAGATAATCTTCTACTAAATCATAAAACACTTCATCATTAAGACTATTAGAAGCTATATGCTCATTTAGTAGATTTCTAAAATTTTCTGGCTTCCCCCAAGCAATTTTTTCATCCTTCCCTGCATAATCATTTACTATAATCTCAACTACTTCATCAAAAATGCTAAGATAGTCTCTCATAGTAATCCCCCTTGCGTTTTCTAATTTCTCCATCATAATCCTATAGTAAACTAGTAGCTCTTATCTGAAATATACTGATAGACCTCTAAAACAGTATTTTATCTCTGCTATCTTCAATAAAGCTATAGATTGTCGCTACGCTTGATCTTACTTATTTGCGTTTTTAATCCACATGCAACCTATAAATATGTGATTCATAGACAACATTTGTTTTAGGCTGTTTAAAGCTACTTTTATGATCAACTTGCATTCCGATTTTTTCTAAAACCTTTCCGGATGCAGAATTTTCTATAGCACAAGCGGAAATAAAATCTGTAATTTCAAGACTGGACCCATAGTTGATAACTGCTCTTACGATTTCAGTGGCATAGCCGCTACCCCAGAAGCTTTGCTTAATTGAATAGCCAAATCCCCACTCATTTTTATTATTTGTAGGCCCAAAACAACAGGTGCCAATAATCTCATCAGTACCCTTTAAGGATACGACTGTTAAATACCCATTACTATTTTTACTATTCAGACATATGGTTATAATCTCTTCTACAGATTCAACAGGGTCCTTCATATATTTTTCATTGTCACTATTACGCCATATATGCCAAACCTCATCAACATCATCAAGTGACATGTTACGAATAATCAATCTTTCAGTAAATATACAATCTGGTAGTAGCATATTTGATGTCCCCTTTATAGCAATATTCTCCAAATCCAAACAGTACTGTACCACCGCAACTTAAGTATTACATAAAACCCGATGAGATCTCATGTTACAAGGCAGAGGTGGAAAGTATCGTTTTTAAACCTCATTATCATCCATCAAAGCTTTATACTTCGTTTCGCTTTTATTCCATGTTCTTGTTGCGCCGATACAAGTAGATACAAAAGCTATAGTAAACATTAAAAATAGATTTGCAAAATCAAAAAAAATGAATTGACCTTTAAGTAACCAAGCAATAGAGCTGCCCAGCAGAGCACCCAAAGCAGCGTATAAACTTCTTTTAAAAATGTACTTATCCTTACCCTCTTGTCTGCATTTGCTCCAATTTCGAATGAACTTATTGATTTTCTCTTCTTTCATGACTATCCCTCCATATACTATCAAGTGATTCATGTTGGTCTTAGAGCTAAGCCCTTGCGCTATCACACAAAATTATTTTTGCCTTTCATAATGCGTAGAGCTAGATTGCTGTACTTCGATATATATTGAAATTAAGTATATTCAGTATCATAGTAATGGCAAGTAAAACAATTGATGCAAAGGTCAGAGCTCTACTTGTATCCATAAGGGCAGACCAGTCTTGAATCTCAACCAAATGATGGTTGTAAAGTATTTGAAAGAACAATGAAATCCCACAGGCACCAATACTCGTTAATGAAAATACTGCCCAATTGCTTTCTTTCGCTCTTTTCTTGTTTATGATACTAATAATCGGAATTGCCCAGGCGATTATTCCAAGTATTAAACTGCCTATATTTAGTAAGCTTATCATAAATATCCCCTTTCGTATTTTGACATATGACTTTGCTTAATTAATCAACTTTTTATACAGCTATATAATCACGCTGTTTTTGTTGCTTCTTCAAGATATATGATGCTCTCTTCTTTCTTTCATTATTTTTTCTTCTATGTGGCTCTCTTATATAGAACTATCAATAAATTAACGACCCTTCATTCTTCAAAAGTGTTGTAAAATACTAGCTCACTTATGCTTTTTTTATCTTTAACCTTAGTTTCGTTTTCTGGATACCCAAATGCTATTATCTCTGATGGTATACAATGCTTAGGTAATTTCAGTAATTTAGCCACCTTCTCGACATCAAAGCATGATATCCATGTGGAATAGATACCTTTTTCCAGAGCGCATAATATCATATGGGTACCTGTAATCTTGGTTTGATGCTCTTCTGAATTCAAATATGAATAAAGGTCCTTATCCAACTCATTTATCTCTTCTGCATAGCGTGGAAATCGATTTTTTTGAATGTCCCTCCCGCCACGCTTGTCCTCAACAATCTCTGTACACAATACAATTAACAATGGCGAGGACTTAATCCAAAGTTGATTGTATGATATAGAAGCAATTTGACTTATTAGCGCTTTATCATTTATAACCCCGAATTTCCAAGCTTGCTCATTACCACCTGAAGGTGATAGTCTCCCTGCTTCTAAAATTAAGGCTATAGCCTCATCAGGTATTGGTTTATTTTGGAATTGTCTTACACTGCATCTTTTCTTAAGTAGTTCTAAAATCATACTATACACCCCCTTCTCTCCTATGTAGACATGGTACTAGAAAAGCTCATCTAATAATATATAATATCTAATCTTTTCATGATTTGGCTGTATTTTTAGATGCTGAAAAAACATATCTACATACCTATCCTCTTTTAGATTGTGTTTTATTGATCGCACGCATAGGGCTATATCTTGCCATTTATCTCCTATCCCAGCCCTTCCTAGGTCTATAAATCCAGTGACCTCATTATCACTGAAAAATATGTTAGGAAGACAATAGTCGCCGTGAGAAAATACCAATTCTTCACTATGACGATGATTAACTAGGTAATCATACAGATCTTCAGGTGTTTTAAAGGGTGTATCGGCTTCCCAATCACTTGTATCAATTAACCCAAGGCTAATTCTTTCCTTTGCTTTATTTAGCTTCATTTCTAGCGTGCATTCATAAGGACAATCTGAGATATTAACTGCCTGTAGCATTACAATCCCTTTAGCTAATAAGCCTACGAGTTCTTCGGGCTTCTTCAGAAAATAGTCTGAGCATGACATCTCGCCTACGGCCTTAGTCATTAGTAGATAGTCATAGCCAGCTCCTTTAGCTTGCGCAATTATCTGAGGCACCGGCAATTTGTTCTGCAGCCATTGCATTATTATTTGCTCATGTTCAAATTCTACGTTTGCTTTTTCTATCTTTAAATATAATTCCGCGTCGTCCTTTGTGTAATGGTATATTGAAGCGTCGGAGCATCCAATCGTATCTTTTACTGCCCTCATATCCTTAAGATGCTTTTGAATCCGTTTGGGCAGAATTCTATTTTCCACACAGTCACCCCATCTCGATATCATTTAAGCCTTATGACTATATAAGCACTAATTTTTCTCAACTACCCAAAATCGGCAATCAACTGAATACGCATTAATCCTCTCATTTTCATCGCATATTTCAGATCTCAGCATTGTTTCAGTTAAATTCAAGCCTGCTTCAGTGATGGTCTGCATGATTTCCTCCTTGGTTGCAAAGTGAATATAGTGTTCTAGATCATCCTTTATAAAAATTGAATCGCCATATTCTAATAGTCTTTTGTCCTGTTTTCCTTCATCCCATGTTTTTTTATAATCCAACCAAAATTCTTTAAACGCAGCGACACTATCCCTATCCTCATGAGTAGTAAAAATAAATCTACCCTTTGGTTTAAGTATTCGCTTTATTTCATTCATTGCTTTTATACGATTTCTTATTAATGGTATGTGCATGATGCCATTAAAGGAGAAGAAAGCATTGTCGAAGCTACAATTCTGCCACTTCAACTGTAGCGCATTTCCCTTCTCAAAATCTATCAATATGCCTCTTTCTTTTGCTATTGCTATAGCATTGTCTATGAGGTTTTCTGACAAGTCCATACCAACTATATTGGTGTAGCCTAGCTCATATAATCCAAAGGTCGTTCTCCCAGCGCCACAGCCAATATCTATGATAGAAGAATTCTTTGCAATATACTTTTCAAATATGATTCTTTCTGATTCCCATAATCCGATTTTATCAATGTCGGAAACATATTTCTTTACAGCATTGTGATGATTATAGGTCGCTTTTACATGCTCCAGCTGCTCTTTCATTCAGTACCGCCCCCCTATAAGCTAAATTTGTGCTTGCTTCGATTATTCAAGTTTTCTTATCAAAAAACTAGGCTAATAACCCACGAACATGGTCTATCAATGGCTTTATAAAAATTCGATCTGAATTATCATATGAATTGCTAATTGCATCCATTGTTCCTTGCTCAACTGAATCCTTATCCTTCTTAGCTTTTAGTACTAGCTTTAGACAGTTCATCATCATCTTATCGTTAACTCTCATGTCTTTATAATTCATGCCGCTCTGAAAATAAAAAAACGGGATATTAGACCCTTCAGGAATATTGGAATCTTCGAATTTTCTCACTACTTCTACAGCTGAAGCAGGCGTGGCCCCTGTAGCAAATACAATTATATGTTTATTTTTAAATAATTCCAGATTGCTTTTTATGAACTTAATGCCATTAATTTTGTTTGCATGCATGCCACCACCGAAAATTATGATGTCATACTTGCTTAGATCATCAAACTGTACATCTTTTAATTCTACAGATGTGCAACTTAGCTCTTCCTTTATCCAATTGGCATATTTTTTTGTAAATCCTGTATTAGATTTATATACTAATAGTACTTTTTTCATTTTCAGTGCCTCCTTATTAGTTGAAATTGATCTCATGATTTTTTCTTTGATAACTTATTGTAAACTATCCATCATATCAACACATAATGAAATTCCAGAACAATCTGCAGCTATACCTTCTTAGCCGATCTTTACTCAAAATCAATAGGTCTTTTATTCGAAACGCCAAAGTAGTATAAGATAGCATCCAGTATTCTTTCAGATGCATTACCGTCTCCATAGGGATTCTTGGCATTTGCCATCTTGTTGTATGTATCCTCGTTTGTGATAAGCTCTGACACGACGTTAAAAATTCTTTTTTCATCTGTTCCAGCCAAAACTAATGTTCCAGCAGAAAGCCCTTCTGGCCTTTCTGTCACATTCCTTAAAACAACAACTGGTTTTTTCATTGATGGTGCCTCTTCCTGTAAACCTCCGGAATCTGTTAAAATCAATGTACTTCTTCTCATTAA
Source organism: Clostridiaceae bacterium (assembly GCA_018432235.1). GTDB lineage: Bacteria > Bacillota > Clostridia > Peptostreptococcales > Natronincolaceae > M1-B18. The sequence continues at coordinate 12,199 of JAHDLO010000006.1, forward strand.
ATTGTGCATTTCAACCATATTGGGAGGATCAATTAAATGAAGGTTTTTAATGTTTCCTAAAATTTTTCTGGCAGTTTCTTGAACTACTGGGTTCAAATGAACAGCATAAACAACCTCAACATTCTTATGCGCCTGAATAATCTTTTTAACTGCTCTGCATATATTTACCAGTGGCTCTCCTAGATTTTCTCCTCTATGTGCCGTCATTGTAATTACTTTTTTATTATTAAAATCAATCCTTCGTAAAAGTTCATTTTCAAACTCATAATTTTCTTTAAGTGAATATTTTAAGCAATCCACAGCTGTGTTTCCTGTAACATAAACAGAATTTTCATCAACATTTTCTTTAATCAAATTTGCTTTTGAAAGAGCTGTCGGCGCAAAATTGATATCTGCTAATCTGGTAACCAAAGCTCGGTTCATTTCCTCTGGATATGGTTCATATTTGTTAAAACTCCTTAACCCTGCTTCAATGTGTCCAACCTTTATACCACAATAAAATGCTGCCAGGGCTGCTGCAAAGGTTGTCGTAGTATCTCCGTGAACAAGTAGCAAATCTGGTCTTTCACTTTTTAATATTTTACAAAGTCCATCAAGTGACTTTAGCATTACAGATTCCAAAGTCTGACGGGGAGTCATAATATTTAAATCAAAATCAGGCGAAACTTTAAAAACAGCCAGCATTTGATCCAGCATTGAACGATGTTGTGCTGTGACAACCACTGATGAGGAAATATGCGGCGATTTCTCCAATACCTTTATAACAGGACACATTTTTGAAGCTTCCGGTCTTGTGCCAAATACGCTGATTACTTTGATTTTTTCCATTTTTTCCCCTTCGTTAATTCTTACATGTATTTTTTGAGGACATCTAGTCTCTTGATATTAGAGATAAAGTTTCTTAGGGGGTAACTCTTTCATTTCTTCATATCCTTCGATTATATCGATAATATAATTGGCAATATCGCTTAAATTATATAGCTTTATTAGCTGCTCATCATATTCACTTTCTTCAAGCATAAAATCTCTAATTGTTTGTCCTTTTTCAATTGCCTTATTTATTTCTTTTGTTGTTACTAGCGGGAAAGTTTTAGTTGTCCAGTAAAATGTTTTCTCAACACCATCATAATTAACCTTCAACTTCCAATACCCGTTGTGACCATGCCCAATATCCATGCTTGGATATTTAGAGCTTCTATCTACATTTGTTGAATAATTTATTAATTGTAATTCATCTATTTTTTGGTATATTTTTTCGATATCTTTGCTTGTTAAACGTAAATCTATTCTAGCTATACCCTCTTCTGTATCAAATTCAAAGATGTTATCATATGTATTGATAGTATTGTTAGAACTTCCACTGTTAAGGATTCCATATTCTAGAATGAAATTAAAATCATTGGGCGTCTCAGCATCATTAGGCCTATTATTACAGGCTGATAGTAATAGACTTAATGCAATTATAAAGATAATCGGCTGCAGCTTATTCATTGGTTTTTCCTCCCTTGTCTACACTTTGTAAGGTCAGGTCAGCTTAGTGGTAACACAGTTAAATTACCTCTACTGATTTTTAGAAAAATATCTTAATCAACTTATTACTTTGCCTAACCTCATTCTTTCCAAAGCTTTTTGAGGATACCAGTAGCTAAACCACATAAGTGCCATAGTTACAGGTGTACCCAGCACCCAATTGATGCTATATAATATTTCAAACGAAAGCTGACTTACACCTAACAATTTGACCACCGTCTTAAAAGCAAAAAATCCAAACCACATTATCGTTAATTTTCTGTATGTCGGCTTTAGTAGTTCAAATATTTCTTCGCCTTTAGTCATATTTTTAGCAAGAATCGAGATTATATCTTTCTTAAGCAGTATAGATACACCAAATGCTAATGTATAAATACAACTGCTTATTATTGGGTAGATAAAATACATCTTCGGATTTTCTGCAAATAAACTGATTATAGTTTGAAGAACAAGCCCTACAATGCCTAAAATATTCACAGAACTCAAGTGCTTATCCGTAATATATTTGTGCAAATATAAGGCTATACCAATGCCAAACCCAACGATCACTGCAAGCTTGAAGGAGTAAATCCTATAAACTGTTATAAAGACTACTGAAGGTATAAGACTAATTAATAAATCTCTGTACTTATATCTCACGTGCTATGCCTCCTCTTCATGCAAATTATTCATCGTCATCCCAAGACCCAATTTTCTGGCTAAGGTCCTTTTATAATAATGATTTTTCAAAGCATTCAATCGGCTGTCCTTCCCATTGACTTATGGCGTAAAATGCAAATCCCATCGATGTCCAATACTTTTTAGCTGAGATATTTTTTGATAATATACCAATCCGAACTTTAGCAAAGCATTGCTTTTTTAATTCTTCCTCAAAAGAAGTGTATGCCCTCTTCCCATATCCTTTTGAATGATGATTCCCATGAATCATGAACAAGCCTATCCATGGCGTGTTGTCCTTAGGATTAGTTTTTAAGAAATCGACAAGACCAATATATTTATTATTTAATACTATAATATAGCTGTCTGTGGTTTGATTGAGAAACATACGCCTAACTTCTTCCAATGTCCTGTGTGCATTCCCATTTTCCAGCATATTATAATCAGTATTCGAATTAACTATTTCCAATACAAGCCCCAGCATATCTTCTGTAATAGCTTGAAATTTAAACACTGTTATTCCCCTATCTATTTAAAAATATAATAGCATGACTTTTAAAAACACGAATCTCATCTGCTCAAATAATTGACGTAATTCAATTTGTCCTTTGCCTTATCCTTGTGGATTTGTCATCTGCAGACCCGCTCTAAATAGCCTTTCTTAATACTATCTTTCGGTTGCATTATAATTGTTTAGCAAATATAGTTTGACTATTGCCAGCAGAATCTATTTGTTCATCAATCTTAATAAAGCCATACTTCTCGTACAAATTGATATGATCACTAATAAGATATACTTTTTCAAAATTTAGTTCCTTAATATAGGATATTGCATTAAAAATTAATTTTTCACTTATCCTATTTCCCCTATAATTTTCATCGACAAACATAAATCCTATATATGGTGAATAGGTGGTATTTGGAAGGCAATCTTCCTTTGTAACAGTACAAAAGCCTACAATACTGTTATTATCTATCGCAACAACAACCCTCTCCCAGTCCTGCAGTCTATTCTCCATCATAAGTTTTGCGAGAAAGGGCCCAGCCTTCCATGTACAAGCTTTAGCATATTCAATTGACTGATTCCAAAGTTTGTCCTCATAATTTATAATATTAAAGCGCATTAGTATTCCCCCTTGGAATGATAGTTCTTTTGATTATACCAGCACATAAATCCAATATCATTCTCGTATTTATAACATTCCAGAGCTACAAACTACCTTACCCCTTGGTGGAGCTGTTCACCCAACATATATTTTGCTATTCTCTCAATGCCATTCCAACATTATTTAACCATTCAATAACTATCGGCAGTGTTTTGGGACCAATGCCATGTATTGAAAGCAATTCTTTTTTACTCAACGATGCCAATTTTTCAAAGCTGTCGATGCCCTCATATTCAAGTGCGCTTCTTGCTGGATTAGATAATTTGCTTAAGAAATCTTTATATTCCATATTTCATCCTCCACTATTTAAGTTCATAATCATTTCCTTACCTCTATGCTTTGCAACTAACTATGCATATTTTTTCTTAGATGTGATTATTCCTTAAAACGCCATACCTAACAACACAAATTCTTCATCAAATCCACACTTTTTATAAAAGGACTGAGCACTTATATTACTTATCTCTGTGCCTACCTCTAGCTCATCCATCCCTCTTTTTAAAGCTTCTAATCTAACGGCTTCTAGCAATAGCTTACCTATACCTTTTCCTCTATGCGTAAAGCTTACAATCAGCTCATTTATTAAAGCAGTACCCCCTTTGTGATAAAGTGTTTTATAGAAAATTACTGAAATAAACCCTACGATGATGCCATTAGTTTCCGCAACTATATTTAAGTAAATATCGGGTTTCATTATCATCTCATCGAATATATCAATTATGCTCTCACTTTGAAAGTTGCATGAGCTGGTTACCTCAGTTAACTCCTGCATTAAGCTAATAACAGATGCTAAATCTTCATTTCTGCAAGTCCTTATGCTTATATTAGACACATGATTCACCTCCAAATTTCTGGCTTTAAAAAAGCAGCATTAATTTATTCATTGAGTACATCCTTAATAGCATTTTTAAAACATCAGATTTATCAGCTATTATAAATTACAGGGTACCGCGTTTTCTAAAATAGGCCCCTGCAGTATATGAAGCAAACATCAGTAAAAATGCCACTATATACACTGTCCATAAATAAGGGGACCAAAAAGTAAAAAGAGAAGATAAATTAATAAGTGTCAAATAATAAAACTGGGTTGCAATACCAAATATATTGGGCCAATATTGTCTTAATATAATTTCCTGATATAGATTGAGTAAAAGCACTAAAAGGGCAGGGAGATTTGCTATTATGGCTGATTCAGTTGGTGTTTTACCCAACGTACAGGTCTTATAGCCAATAAACAGCCATATAAGAATCCACATTATCCCTATTAGCCTATAAGGTAAAGTATAGTTTTGGTTTTGCATCATTATTGCATTCATAGCAAAGCCTAATGCAAATGGAATTAGACCTAAGAAGAATAGTATAAGTTTTTTCACGCTAATGCATCCTCTCTATGATTATTTATTTATAAAAATCCATAGTTTCAGCTTGCTTCAGCAGAATAGCTTCTAAAGAGCTATAAAAAATGCAATGTAGCTGTTTTTTAGCAAACGAAACATACCTCTTGCCACTACATGCCGACATATACTCATTATTTCAGTATAAAATCTTTTACGTTTTCTTTATTTCGGTGTGCAAAACCATATCCTTTTAAGTCGGTCAGATTGTAAACTACTGACCACTGTAATCTATCTTCACCATCAGATCCATATATACCAATTTGTGTAAGTAAATCTATGGTTTTCTCTCTTGTCAATTTTCCTTGGTTCTCTTCAATTGATGCTTTGACAGTATTATATCGGTTAAATTCATCATATCCCTCACCAATATTCAGCCCATTATATGCTATAAAATTTGAGGCAATCTGGTATGTCTCTTCAGGGTTAACAACCTGCAATCCGCCATCCCAATATTCAACAATAACTGATTTGCCTTCTGCATCTGCGATTAGATAATGGCATTTGATATCTCCCGAAAAATAGATATTATATCCTCTTAGTATTTCAACAGCCTCATCCACTGTGGCAGCCTTATCTAAAACAAGTCGAATTGCGGTTGTTGTATTTAACGTGATTTTGTTTTCATCTATGCTCATATGAGCTTCAGGTACCGCTAAAAGCGCTATAGAAACCCCTTTTTCATTCATGCCATCAAATGGCAGGAATGGTGCTGCCAGAGTTAAGAAACTATCTATTCCTCTTGGTGTTGGCAAGTTATCCTTTGAATATCCTGCAAAAGTTAAATTTACAGTCGATATAGAAGCATATCCGTTTTTAGGGGTGGTCCATACCTGCAGTGACGGTGAGTATGTAAAATCAAAATTTCTTGCAAAAATAGTATCTCCCTCATCATTTTTTATAACAAATGCCGTACAGCCAGCTCCGGTTACATTTATATCTATGGGCACTCCCTTTAGCAATCTCTTAATGACAAACTTCTCAATATCGCGGTCACTATTAGCTCCTACCTGTAAAAATTCATCAAATCCATAATCCCCATGGTAAGTCATTTGATACATGGGATAATCGTCAACAACTTTTAATGTAGCCAGACTTCTAATTTCATTAAAAAATAGCATTGGAACTATCACTAATATTAGTAAAATAGTGCATAGCACACCAATTGCTATTTTTTTGCCTTTATTCTCCATCCCCATTTAATCCACCTCTTACTTAATAAAATTTATTGTCATATTTCTGTTCATGGTAAGATGCTGCTCTAAAAAAATCCGAATTTCAAATTACGTCATAGTGTTTGCAACGTCCTTTAAACGTATCACCTTACCAATATTGACTTCAATAAAGAGGTAAATGTTCCCAGACCCCTAAGTAAACTGAACTAAATTCTATGCTTATCTCTTTTCACTTAGTGATTAACGCATCAACTATAATTTCCTCAGCAGAACGTGATTAAAAAGTGAAATGCTTTTGTATGGCTCTAGATCTGATACTCTCATTTCAATATCAAACACTTTATCCATCCATTGGGGCTCGTTTTTTTTATCTTTGTTGCTCTGCAAACCAAAAAACGTCTGTAGGCCTAATAATTTCTCGATTTTAAGATTGCAACTCCACTTTGTTAACTCCTCGGGATTATATACATGTACTGTGCCAAAAGTGTTTGAAATGTGTCCACCTTCAAGTAAATCAACAGCCCCATCTATGTCATTAGCAATAGCTTTGGACATAATTCTACCGTCGTTATTATTTTTCACTATAGATAAAACTCCACCACTTTTAAGTATACGTGAAAATTGTTTCACAATATCCGCTCGTTCCGAGACGAACTCTAATACATTATGACATACAATAACATCAAACGTATCATCAACAAAATCATTTAATTTTTCATATTTCCCGATTATCTGTGTGTACTTATTTTCGCATTCACGTTCCTCAACCATATCATTGTTGGGGTCAATTGCGATAACTTCGTTATTTTTTGCCAAATAATTTGCTGTTGTCCCAAAACCACTCCCAAAATCAAGAATTTTCAAGTTCTTAGTTTCAATATGTCTTTCTAATTGCGCCCATTTAAGTCTATAAAGCATTATTATATCTGGATCTTTAAGTTTATTTTTGAAATTTTGCAAATATTCGTTAAGCATTCAATTCGCCCCCTATTATGAAAAAATCTGTAGTTCTCAGTTACTTATAGATGTGAATTATCTTAATATATATTATGAAAAGCATTGTTACAAGGGAGGGGTGACAGCTTCCATGTTAGATACTAATGTCATATGCCATTCTTTTTGCAGTATACCTTGCTACCTCTTCTCCCAAAAGTTTTTTAACAATATGAAATGACATATTAATTCCTGCAGATATACCTCCCGAAGTAATAATTGAACCACCATCAACATATTTGACATTGCGCTCAACTCTAACTTTAGGATATTCTTTTTCCAGTCTTTCTATATCCATCCAATGTGTAGTTGCTTTCTTGCCATTTAATAAACCCGCTTTGGCTAGTAGAAATGCGCCAGTACATATAGATGCCATTAAATCAACAGTATTCATTCGTTCTCTAATCCAATTTATAACTTTCTGATTATGTATTTCAATTTTTTCCGCTCCGTATCCACCAGGGATCATTAAGATATCAAAATGTGGCGCATTATAAAAACCGTAATCTGGCTGAACTTTTAGTCCGTTTCGAGCAGTTATTAACTCTTTTGTTTGAGCAACTGTTGTTACCTTAAACGGTCTTATATTTGACTCCGGATAAGTTGTAATAGAAAGCACTTCAAATGGTCCAGCAAAATCTAAAACTTCTACCTCGTTAAACAGCAATATTCCGACATCCCATTGTTTAAACATTTTGCCATCACTACCTTTTTTAAATGTTAAAAGCAAATGCATTATTATTTTTCATAAATAGGGTCATGATTATATTTACTGACTTTAACTGTTTTTTTTATATTTCAAGGCAATCCTGTCATCTCTGGATAATTATTGGCTGAAAAAGGAACTAGATATATTCCTTCTTAACTGCCATACATTACATCCAAAATTACTTACTGCTGTAATTCCAGTATTGTTAACTGTATCATAACTCGATACAAAGCTTACGCCTGGGTCGCAACCTTGAAAATATGGCATATATGTATTATCGTCTATCTTACTAAGCCAAATGCCATATCCATAGTATTCTGAAATACTGCTGCTTTGAACAATTAGCATCTGTGCCAACATTTTATTAGAAATAAGTTTTTCACTTAATAAATTTGACCAAAACTTATTTATATCTAAAACTGTAGTGAATGCTCCTCCTGCACCTGTTCCTTTAACATCTACACTATAAATATTAGTATAATATTCTCCACGTTGTTTGTCATATATATACGAGTTAGCACAATTTTCAGGTAATCTATCCAATTCATAGTAACCAGTATCAAACATACTACAAGGGTCAAAAACATTCGTCTTTAGGTATGTATCAAATAATTCTCCTGTCAACTTTTCAATAATTAAACCTAGTATAACAAAGCCAGTATTATTGTATTGAAATCTTTCTCCTGGTGGATACATCATAGGCTTATTAATAAAAAGAGGTATTAAATCAGATGACTTCCTAATTTTATAGTTAGGATAATCTCTCCATAATTCATCATATTCACTCATTATACTTTCATCAAAGTAGTCTGGAATTCCAGAGGTATGACACAACAGCTGTCTAATTGTAATTCTCCTATCAATTTCTTTTAAATCAAAATCAAGCAGATTTCCTATGTCATCATCAAACCTTAATTTCCCACTTTCTATTAGCTGTAAAATGGCAACTGCAATAAAAACTTTTCCTGCTGAAGCAGTAGCAAATTTGGTATTTAGTTTATTAGGAATTTTATTGGGCAAATCAGCATAGCCATAGTTTTTTTCAAAAATTACAGTTCCATCTTTAACTACAGAAATACAACCACTAAAATCCCTCTCTATCATTTCTTCAATTTCCATCTTCTCCTCCATTTATATTAAATAATTTTAATATTAGCCAGATCAGCTTGGCCCTCTCTTTGGTGGCGGTACTCTCCCAGTGAGAGGGTGGTGCTGTGTATATGTCAAAGATAAATTTAAAATTTATCCTTGGGCACTAAAGTGAGCTTTGTATAATAGAATGGCTGTGAATATAAAATTCTTCCTGGCTTGGCAGGTATTTTTTCTCTAAGCGTTCCAAACCCTCGTCAAAGCGCTGGGCTTCTTTTTCGTCTATCTCAAATACAGGACTTTGATGATACACCCATTTCCTTCCGTCCAAGACCTCCGGTTTAAGCTCCTTTACCATCATTGCTGCCGGGTATGTTCCGTTCTCAAGACAGACATTGTGCTTTTTACAGCTTTTAAAACCCCGGCTTACATAATTGCCAGGATTTCCAAATATTACAATAACATCATAGCCAAGTGCAACCGCCTGTTCAAAGGAATGCTCCATTAGCTTTTTTCCATATCCACTTCTCTGATATTCAGGCAAGATGCACAGTGGACCGAAAGTAAGGATGTCTTTTTCTTCACCACATTCATCAATTAGTTTTGTTCTAGTATACATGATATTCCCTATAATTTGATTATCCACTTCAATCACAAAATCCAGCTCCGGCAAAAAATCTTTATGGGGTCGCATAACATGAACCAAATAATGTTCGATGCACCCCGGGATGTATAGATTCCAAAAAGCTTTCCTTGTGATTTCTTCCACTTTCATATAATCTGATTCTTCTTCGTTCCTAATCTTAATCATGCTCATTGACAATCCCTCCCAGAATTCACCTAAGACCAATTTTTTGTTGCTTATCATTATGCCTTTCCGATCAATAATACTTTTCTGTACTTCATAATATACTATAAAATTTGATTAGATATTAATATCCTCTTATACAATCCGCAGCAGGACGCCGAGGTTTTAGATTTTAGCCTTCTTCATAATTTTTATCCGAATAGTCAAGTACTACTTTTTTACAGTGCTTACAAATTTGTGCGTGAAAATCAACACCCTTAAATACATTATTTTCCAGGATTACTTCACCTTTCCTTGGAAGTAAAGAGAATTTATGTAATTCCCTCGTCCAAGCAATTCTTGTTCCTGTTTGCAAATAACCTGCTTCCATTTCTTGATTACAACATGGACATTTCATAATTAGCCCCCTTAATACATAAAGTGTTGTTTCGCTTAATCCTCCTACTATAAATTATCAATCGTCCACCTACCCTTAATTATAACAATTAATTTTCTGATTAAATTAGTTATAGTGCCTACTATTAACGAACCCATGAATGCCATTATTGATGACAATATCAATAATTGAAAACTTAATGGAGATTGAATGCTCTCTCTAATACTTGTATCTACAACAGTTGCATTATGTTGTAAGATATAAAGCGAAAAAAATATAATAAAAGAAATAATATAATCAACTTTTTTAAACTTCAATATCTACGCCTCCTTGTGAATGAGAACTTTTTTAATTTTTGTTATCTCAGCTTTGCTTACATGTGTATATAGTTCTGTCGTCTTTGAGCTTGCATGTAGGCGTAGCAAAGGAATGCCTCATTTGATACCTTATTGTATTTTCTACACGTTCTACCAATATCCTTTAATTTTTACAAATTATAACATGCTTATAATGCAGATTATTTTGCAACGACCTTGCGTTGTCGGGTATCGCCGTACCATAGGCTGCTAAATCAAAAAGCTCATGCATGAAGTTATCGCCATGCATGAGCTTTCTTATTTTATCGAAATATAATTAAATGTAGGATACTTCTTAACACGATACCTATAATAGCGGCCTTGATGGCAGGCTTTATTACCGACGCCGTCCTTGGTCCGGCTGAAACCAATATGGCTACTCCCACCGGATCCAGGGGATTCATAGTAAAGCCAGCTATTCTGTTAAGCTCTACCACGCTTAGTAGCCCCTTATTTACTAAATCCATGGTAACCGCCAGCATTGCCGTGCCACCCGCCAAATACTTGGTGACTATTGGCAACACAGCAACTCCCGGAATTCCTATCCTTGTCAGTACCGGCGACATCACCTGTTCTATTATATTTATAACTCCAATTTTTCTAAATACATTTACTAAAAATAAGGCTAATATGAGGGGTGGAATGGACTTTAATACGATCTGCATCCCCTCTTCACCACCACTGAAGAGAAGCTGTAATAGGCTTTTCCTTTCTTTGGCAGCGGCGGTCTCCAGTGAAGCAGCTCCTAGCGCTGCACTATTCTCCGCTATAGCATCATTGCTTTCCTCCTTACGGGCCAGCCTATAGGCTATAAACCCGGCTGTAAGCCCTCCTACCAAGGAGGTGATGACTGTAATCGGAAAATTTAACCCTGCCACCATTAATGGAAAGGTGGCGTTGGCCTGGGACATTACGAGTATGGCTGCCAGAGTTGCAGCTATCATGCTTTTTGTTATCCCCTCATTATTTTCCATAAGCTTGAGTGTAACTATTGGTGCTGCAAAATTAATGAATAGTATTTGTATAATTGCAAAGGCGCCAAGTCCTGGCAGACCGAATATAATTAATAGCGGCGATATCTTAACCGCTATTTTTTGTAGTATTCCCCGATCCTCCAGGGTCCTCATAAAGGCCATCATTATTACCATTACAGGCAGCAGTGAGTACAGGGATATATTAACTCCCGTCTCACCTGACTGTATCATCAAGTCTATAAATTCCTTCATCCTTATGCCTCCAAAATTCCGTATTATTTCCTTAGTCTATTTCCAATCCCATTATTATGCTGTCGTAGAATATTCCATTTATGCAAAATTCTCTGCTTTGCCTGCCTTCCTCAACAAAGCCCAGAGCCTCATAAAGGTAAATCCCTGCTGTATTATCACTTCTTACTCTAAGGTTTATCTTCCTGACTGTCCCGGAGGCTTTGCTCCACGCTATTAGGTATTGAATTAGAATCTTACCTACACCCTGACCCCAGTACTCCTTTAGAACACTTACGCCGAACTCCCCTGTATGCCGCACTCTAGGCCTCATTCCGCCTGTATAGCTTAGGTTTCCTATAATTTTGTCCGCCACCACCGCTACTATAAAAAGCTTATTATCTGCCTTAGATATTGAGTTTAAGAAGCTGCGTTCATCCTCCAGCGTCATTTTTATCTCTCCTGGACCGAAGGTTAAAAAATCTGATTCTCCCCCTACCTGCTCCAGATAATTCAGCATCTCTTCGGCATCTGCTGCTGTTGCCCCTCTAATAATCATTTTATTTCCATTTTTCAGCCTATAGCTCTCCATAAAATCCCCTCCTGCGGTCCATTCTGCAAATGAGTTAACATAATATATTTACGTTAACTAGACTGTTACTTATAAATATATACTATTCAATATACCACATTCATACTTCTATAGGCTATATGCTTTTATCTAAAACTCTACCTTCTCTATTGATAATTTTATAACTTAAACTTCGCAGATTAATTTCAAACTATGATCTTTGAAAATTCAATAGAATTTGACAATAAAAAAGCATGAAGCCTCTTAGTTTTGGTATAATTGAATCACCACAAAACAAATCAACCAAACGGAGGCTCATGCTATG
>JAHDLO010000027.1 GCA_018432235.1 Clostridiaceae bacterium
AAATTGTTCGTTGTAAATCTTTACTAAGTAAAAAGAGGTGTAGTAAAATGTCTTTTAATCAACTTATTGTTAATGGTGGTTTCGAAACTGGTGCTTTTCCTCCATGGACTGCATCAAATGGAGCAATCATAGCTCAATTTAGGCATTCAGGGTTTTATGCTGCAAGATTAACAGGTGGCACAGTGAATGCCTTTATTTTTCAATTTGTCCCTGTTGATTCTGGAGAAGCTTACGAATTTCTTGTATCTTTAGCCAAAATTGGACCAGCACCCAGTCCTCCTATATCACTATCTATCGGATATTATGACAATGCCTTCAATTTTCTCGGATATGGACTCATTACAAATATGCCAGTCGATGCCCTTCCAGATGTAAATGAGAGGGATTGGATTGAGGTCTATCAAACCACAAGCATTTCACCTGTTGGTGCCACACAGGCACTTGTCCTTGTAAATAAGTTATCGCTGGCTGGTAGCGCTGATATCGTTGTTGACGATGTATCTCTATTAGCAGCAGTTGGGATAGGAACTAGAACTACCGGGCCTACTGGCGCTACCGGACCTACCGGGGCCACCGGACCTGCCGGGGCCACTGGACCTACTGGACCTTCTGGCGCTACCGGGCCTACTGGAGCAACTGGCGCAACTGGAACTACTGGAACTACCGGGGCCACCGGACCTACCGGAGCAACTGGACCTACCGGAGCCACTGGACCTACCGGAGCCACTGGACCTACCGGGGCCACCGGACCTACCGGAGCCACTGGACCTACTGGTGCTACCGGACCTACTGGCGCTACCGGACCTACTGGTCTTACTGGGCCTACTGGTGCTACCGGACCTACTGGTGCCACTGGAGCCACTGGCGCTACCGGGCCTACTGGCGCTACTGGACCTGCCGGGGCCACTGGACCTTCTGGCGCTACCGGGCCTACTGGAGCAACTGGCGCAACTGGAACTACTGGACCTACCGGGGCCACCGGACCTACCGGAGCAACTGGACCTACTGGTGTTACTGGGCCTACTGGAGCAACTGGCGCCACTGGCGCTACCGGACCTACTGGTGCTACCGGACCTACTGGCGCTACCGGACCTACTGGCGCTACCGGACCTACTGGCGCTACCGGACCTACTGGTGCTACCGGACCTACTGGTGTTACTGGGCCTACTGGTGCTACCGGACCTACTGGTGCTACCGGGGCCACTGGGTCTACCGGAGCCATTGGACCTACTGGTACTGCCGGGCCTACTGGAGCCACTGGGTCTACCGGAGCCATTGGACCTACTGGTACTGCCGGGCCTACTGGAGCCACTGGGTCTACTGGAGCCACTGGAACTACTGGCGCTACCGGAGCCACTGGAGCCACTGGAGCCACTGGAGCTACCGGACCTACTGGGACCACTGGTGCCACTGGAGCCACCGGACCTACTGGTGTTACTGGCCCTACTGGTGTTACTGGCCCTACTGGGGCCACTGGACCTACTGGTGTTACTGGACCTACTGGTGTTACTGGACCTACTGGTGTTACTGGACCTACTGGTGTTACTGGACCTACTGGTGTTACTGGACCTACTGGTGTTACTGGACCTACTGGTGTTACTGGACCTACTGGCGCCACTGGACCTACCGGCACCATTGAATTTACAGACTTTTCCTATGTTTACAATCAAGGTGCTCAGACTATTCCCGTTGACGCATCAATTATTTTCAACTCAAACGGCGCTTTATTTGGCATACAGCATTTCGTAGGAACATCTCAGCTTATTATAAGCACCCCCGGCATTTATGCAATATGGTTTACCGTTAATGCAGAAGAGGCCAATCAATTTGCACTATTTCACAATGATACCCTAGTCCCTGGTTCTATATATGGTACTGAAAATCCTAACCATTCAAATCCTGCTGAAGTAATTTTATCTGCAGAGGCAGGAGATATCTTGACTGTCAGAAACCATACAAGTGCTGATGCGGTAAACCTAGGAGTTACTGTTGGCGGTCTTGAAATAATAACCAATGCTTCAGTTATAGCCATAAGGATCTCGGCTACTCCAGCATTATCTCCTGCACTGGAGGCAGTTAATGATGCAAGCACCGTCGAGGAAATGCAAACAGCTATTGAGGACCCAGACCTTGACTTAGACCTGACCCAGTATTTCCTTCTAAGCCAGCAGGCACAGGACGACGTTGCCCAAATGCTGATCAACAATCGTCCTGATATAGGTTATCTAGATTTCGAGGGACTTCAAGAAGCCCTAGATTATTTCGTCGCCACTGTTGTTGATCCTGAAAACATCTATGTGCTTGCCGATGCGATAGATGGAGATGGAAGCATGGCTAATCCCTTTGGTACGATTGAGGAGGGCATAGCAGCTGTCGATGAGGGAGGTACTGTCCACATCCTACAGGGAACCTATAATGTAGCAACTCAAATTATTATCGATAAGTCATTAACCCTGCTTGGTGAAGGCAATCCTCCGCCTCAAGTTATTTTTGATCCAGCGAATACCCTCAATGCTCTTGTAATTGAAGCTGATGATGTAACCATCGATAATCTTCATTTAATAAGTTATCGTTCTCTGACGGCTGATAATGCGATTATTCGCGTTGAGCTTCAGACACTAGCTGACCTTTACCATAATATCGTTATTCAATCCTCTATCATTGAAGGTTCTCAGCGAAGTGCCTATGTATGGGCAGAAGACATTACCTTTGAAGACAACTCATTTATTCATAATGCTTCTAATACTCAAAGTCTCCGATTCCAAATGCTTCGCGGTGACACTAATATATCGAACAATACTTTTCTAGGAAATTCAACAAGCTTGGGCGCCATAGTATTTGAACCAAATCTAGTATCCTATACACTGGCCGGTAATATCAACATTACTGGAAATACGGTCACCCGCTTTACCCAGTTTGTAAATTTCTTCCCTCATCTTGAGGCGATGGCTGCTGTGAGCATATTGATTGAAGACAACATCGTAGACCATGAGGATCGTTCCGGAAGCTCCATTATTTTCTTTGCCCGCCCAAATTACGCCCAAATCACGGATATTCTTGTTCAATCCAATGAAATTACTAATATATTTCCCACCAGACTAGCCGTATATTTCACAGGTGGCGGTACCTTCATACCCTCCGATGGACAAATCCAAGTGTACACCAATACCTTCGATTTTCCTAATGGATATGGCAGTGCCACCGATACTGTAGATCCAGAGTTCCCAGTAGGGTTTAGCGACTCTGCACCTGTTGGAACCACGCTTGCTATATTTGACCTTCAAGGAAATCAAAATGTCTAGCTAAACGGAAAGGGGACAGATCTATGCGCTGTCCCCCTACTACATTGCCCCGTCCATTTCGGGGATTAAACTTGTCCTTACGACTCACTATCCTAATCCATGACTGTATTTCTTAGTATCCCCAGCTGCGCTATCTCACACTCAACGACATCACCGCTTTGCAAATACCTTGGTGGATTAAAGCCCTAGTAATTCTCTTTTTTCAAGCTTGGCCTCTATGTCCTCTCCTATTGCCATATTTTTACCCGATTTATCTTGATAATCCCTTAGTATTTGATTGTCAAGGAACCCCTTCTTCGTAAGATACAGTGTCGTGTATCTTGCTATGAGTCCGATTACCAGTGTAGCTATCAGCCTTGCCATAGCCAAATCCCTACCAAATAAACCATAGGTTAGAGCTATACCTTTAACCGCCTTCATAACAAAATCTAATATATAAACTATCTCATTGTACATTTCAAACCACGCCTTAACACTTTAGCATTCTAGATTAACTACTTAATTCAATGGGGGCAGAGGCAATTATTTGCTTTATGCAAAATTTGTATAATACAAGTTTTTTAGAAAATTAATCGGTTTTTTTCATAGAATTATCACAACAGCTATTGCTATTGGTTGTTTTTGGTTCCTCTTGGTTGCAGCAGGCTACATCCTTGCCCTTAGCTATTCTGTATAGCTCTATTAAAGATAATTTCTTTGTTGACATTTCTTCTCCACCTTTAATATATACCTCAGAGCATCATAGCTTAACAGCAGTTAGGATTGGCCTTATCAAAGGCCTCAATTAATAGAGCTACTGCCTTAAGTACATCTTCTATTTGGCCTTCTGGTAAGTTAATAAGTATCTTCCTATAATAATCCATAATAGACAGCTCAAGCTGACCTGCTGCCATAATCCCACTTTCTGTAAGCCCTACCAGTACAATTCTCCTGTCGCCTTCTTCTCTTGACCTCTGAACATAGCCATCCCTTACTAAATTGTTAATTATTCTGGTCATGGTACTGGTGTTTAGATTCATCTTCTCACTCAGCTCATTCATAGTAAGTCCGCTTGTCTTTTTTAGCTCCAACAGAGTATAGCATTGTGATGTAGTAAAGCCAAAGGGTCTTAATTCATCCCGTTCAAAAATTTGCATTACTCTTACAAGCCGTCTAACCATTACGCCGACTTCCTCTATGCAGCATTCGGTAGACCCACAGCTTTGTTCTTTAGCTTTAATATCCTTTACCATGTCACCTCACCCCTTAAAGTAATTGTATTATGCAATTATTGTAGTGTCAATATATTTTTTGGTTTTTTCCTTTTCTCTTTTCCATGTATCTCATCTCGTCTTTATATATTTGCTTTTCCAATGTGCAGTTCATAATTGACAATAGCGTATTCGTGGCGTATTATAAAAATGAATAATTCATTCATGTGGAGGAGGGATAGACCATTGGACGCGCGTATTAAAGCAACAGCTGAGGCTGCAACGCTATTATTCTTACGTCAAGGTTATGCCAGAACGCAAATTACCCATATCGCAAACGCCATAGGTGTTTCTGTAGGAACCATTTACCATGACTTTGCAGGAAAAAAAGAAATTATGCATTTTGTTTTGAAATGCACGATTGATCCGGACTTCATAAATAAGGAATTTGAAAGACCTATTACAGATAATTTATTCTCAGATGTGGAAAATGAAATTGTAGCTTTGCTTGAACAGTCACAAAACGACTTTGCAAAACACCTTGAAAACGCCGCTGCCGGTTATAGCTTTGAAGATTTAATTTCAGACACATTTGATATTCTTGCCCGATATGCTGTAGACTGTTTATTTATTGAAAAAAACCAATTTGAGTTTCCGCACCTGGCGGAACATTACAAGGCATACCGCAGGAAGTTTCTTGATACGATGTCAGGGTATTTAACAATTTTCATTAAAAGGGGAACAGTACGGCCAATGGAACATTTAGAGTTAACCACTACCCTTATCATGGAAACGCTTACTTGGTGGGCTATGGATAGACGGTATACTTCTTTTGAAACCTCAGATATTCCCTTGGCGTTGGCAAAAAAAATCTGTATGGACAATATCGTGTCAGCATATAAAAACTAAAATTTTCAGGGCATGATAGCCCTCTAATTTTTGCTAAAAATATGAATGAATTATTCATTTATAGAAAGTGAGGTAAATAAAATGAAAAAAACTATTACGTTAGGCATAGCTCTTATTTTATCTTTATTCGCATTTGCTGGCTGCTCCAATTCTAAGTCCTCTCAAATGGCGAATGAACTTCGATTTTCCCTTGATGGCATATCGGCCTTAACCATTTCTTACGATGAAGAAAAAATCACCTTCTTTAAAAGTGACAGTGACGAACTTGTAATCAAAGAATACATGACGGAAAACAATAGCAGCTATTATGCAAAGGTAACGGAACGCAATGAAAGTATCCAGATAAGTGAGGGCAGCAAACCGTTATTTAAGGATGGGTTTACCCGTTATATTGAAGTTTATTTGCCGGAATCGTACCATGAAAACCTCACCGTTACTTCAACGAATGGAGATATTGATTTTTCCAGTGTGAGCTTAGACTTATCCATGCTTCGTGTTGATAACTCATCTGGGACTATCATATTGGATAATGCGATTGCTTCTGACATTCACTTATCTTCTACCCGTGGTACTTTAGATTTAGGAAGCATTAAAGCAAATAAAATCAGGCTGGAAACAACCTGCGGTAGCGTTAACTGTACTGAATTAAGCGGGAATGTAACATATACCTCTACCAGCGGAAACGCAGATATAAAATCCGCTATTGGTTCCGGCAGCTACAAAGCAAACAATTCCGGCAGTTTGAATGTCGTATATACTGAAGTAAACGGCAATCTTTCTTTCTTCAACAAAAATGACAGCATTACCCTCACCCTGCCGAAAAATTTAGAGTTTAAATTTGAGGCTACAACCAAAAATGGTTCGGTATCTACAAACTTCCAACAACACATTACTGTTAACGGACGCACGACAAGTGGGGTTGTCGGCGATAATCCGACCATAACCGTTAAGGTAGAAACAAACAACGGGCATATAGAGGTAATACGATGAAACAGCGCACTTTTCTTTTGATATTGATGCCCTGGTATAGGTCATTTTCCTATATTAACAACGGAAGTCTTACAGACGAGTATTTCCAAAACTCATACTCGACTTTGGATAATGGCTATGAGAATAACGCCGCTCATGTAAAGCCCACAGATTTTGTGGAGCTGGATTATCACAGGAAGCTTGAATTTGTTTATGAAATTTCTTTGCGAGAAACAAATTTGGGTAGCGGAGAATAGGCCTATGGACAAAAAAACTCGCAGACATGTAATTGCTTTCTGCATTTTATTCTCTGGCCTTGTCATTGGGCTGACAATCATACTACTGCTCTGCTTTCAGCGATTATCAGAGGATTGGAAATTGTCTTTGATTGTTTTTATCATTACTGGAATTTTAGGAATAGACCTTTGCCGCAGAAAAATAAAGGGTGTACACAACCACAACAATACGACAAAATGTGAAAGTTTGGATTTTGTTGAAGCGGTTCATAGCAATAAAGTATATCCGTTGATATATTGCCGAATGGCTATACAAGGGAATCTTGACATTGAAAAATTGAAAAACGCAGTTAATCTATCCAGCCAATATGTCCCTGAAATTCTTTATACTTATGACTTTAAGATAGCGGGCTTTGTCAATCGGGGTTTAACTGCTGATAATGCAGTTATCATCACCGATTTTGACGATGAGACAGCCTTGCAGTGGGATATAAGTAAGAATGCACAGCTTCAAATCGCTATCTGCAAGGAAGAACAACAAAATACTATTGTTATTGGAATGAGTCATATTTTGACAGATGGAATGGGATTTTTGCAATATCTCTATTTGCTGGCGGCGCTTTACAACGGCGCCTCTCTGGGCGACAAATTACAGAACAAAAGGGATATTTCTCCTCTTTTGAAGAATATTCGTGTTCAACCGCCAACAGAACAATCAAAATACGGCAGACGAATTGTTGTCGTTCCCTTACGGTCTTTTAACAATGGTACACGGTTTTTCTGTTTGAACAGTACAATCGCTGCAAATGATTTGACTGCCATTCATATGAAAGCAAAGAAAAGCGGTGCAACACTCAACCATGCTTTTATAGCAGCCTATGCCCGTGTCATCGCCCGTTTACAAAATACAGATAAGATAGTTTTGCCCTGTCCGGCTGATTTACGTCGATTTCAACCAAAGCAGGATCATCTAACCATAGCAAACATGACCGGAGTTTATAAAAAAATTGTTGTAGAAATCAATCCACAGCATACGTTCGCCGAAACCTTATCACAAGTTTGTATTGAAATGAAACTTCAACAAGACCGTTGCCGTTGCTTTGCGGATATGCGGCTGCTTAACTTTGCTTTTCATAAAACGCCGCGTTTTATATTGAAGAAAGCAATTATGAAAGGCTATCATTTGCTCCCTGTTTCCTATACCAATATGGGAATAATCGACCACGAAAAGCTGTATTTTCAAGACTGTTTTATCAAAAAATGCTATTTGACGGGAACCTATCGGCGCCCGCCTGACTTTCAGCTTTCTATTAGTACATTTCGGAATATATGCACATTAAATTGTACTTTGATTGGTGCAGATGGTGACGAAAGCATAGGTCAATTTACTTTAGAACAAGTAAAAAAAGAGTTATTAGAGTGGATAAAAGAATAGCCGAGAGTATATCAAAAGTACCTTTCTATGTATACAACGGCGGTATCGGAGGTGCCGCCATGTTACTGATTATTCGACATTATAAGATTAATCTCTACATATAAAAAAAGAATTCTCTATCAACAGGATAGTTGTGTCTGTAAAACATATACAGCTAAATATGTTTTCAACCAGACTCATAAAATCCATGTGTATTCGGTCATTTATTGATTGTCTTGTTCAGTTGATTCATCATAGGCAGCTACCACTATGGGTAATGATTGAATAACTACATTGCCAACAGCAGGAAGGCCAACCAAGATACTACTTATAACTTCATCTCTTGTTGCTCCAAAAGATTTTGCCATTTTCACATGGAAAGGTAGTCCACTATCAAGACGAGCTGCCGCCATAACTGCAAGATAAGCAAGTTCTTGTGTCTTCTTATCCAATGCACTTGCACCTTCCAATGCATGCGCCGTTTCCATCCAGGCTTTATGTACCATTGGTGCTTCCTGTTCAAATAATTGATACGATTTGCTTACTTTCATAATTAAACACTCCTTTATAATTTGATAAAAAATTGTTTCAGATCTTCTTTAGTGCTTTCCGAAAGCTGTGTATAGCGTTTACCCTCAATTGCACCTTGTAATGCATACAGCATGTGTAAACAGGCAGTATTATCAAACATATTAATACGGAAGAATGCGTCTTTGCTTCCAGTATTTATAAGCTCTTCCGATGTATAAATTCCAATAGCGTTCAATCGTCTTTCAATAACCTTACCAACATTAGGTAGTTCAGATAATTTGCACATATTAATACCCCTCGTATAATAAGTTTATCTTGACATATTAGCAGATTGCTTATTAAAATACGCCTTCCAAGCGGGAAGCTTTTTCATATTGCTTTCAGCTATTTTAGTTGCAACTTTTTCATCAAAGCCTTGCGTTTTTATGATAAAGTTAATCATATTTGCTTTTCTTTCCTCAAAAGATTGCATTGATCCATCAGGACGAGCGCAATGAACACAATAATCTTTACTGGTGTCTTCACTAGCAAAATCTGATGCTTCCTTCATTGGCATACCACAAGCAATACATGTTTTCATTTAAGTCATCTCCAGTCTATTTTTTTATTAATTCCAATAAGGTTGCTATTAATTCTAAACTATACCGTTTCAAAAGGGGTTCATCAGGTGAAAATAAATCTTTATTGAGTAAATAGTAATGGATTAAACCAATCCATGTATTAAACACCATATACACAGGTATGCTTTTAACAGTATGATTTTGAATTTCTCCTTCAATTATTCTGTTAAAGTGAAAAGCAAAATTGAATTGTATATTTACAAGGGTCATCCGTACATCTTCAGGCAACAAACTTTTTTCACTTATAAGATGGATATAAAAATTTTCATGCTTGCTCAAAATATTCAAATGGGTTTCAAGCAACTTTTTAATGCTATCATTTTTTTCTGTTAAATCATGTATTTCAAGCGCTAAATCAGCACCGAAGCTTTCTATTAAACAGGTTAATAATTCATTGACCGATGAAAAGTGAACAAATATTGTGCCATGGGATACTCCCGCTTCTTTTGCAATCATAGCAGTTGTTGCAGTAAAACCATATTCCGAATATATTTTATAAGCTGTTTCAAATATTTTTATCTTAGTATTTTCTTTCTGTATTTGTCGTTTTGATTTCACTCGATAACCTCCAACTCATTGAGTTTATACTCATTATAAAATGTTTTTGAATAAAAGTCAATGATGAGCAAGAGAAATACTTCGTTTTGTGGCTATTCCACTAACTGGTAAGCAGGACAAGTGTATTGACGCTTGCCCATTTGCAAAAAATTTCCCTGACGCAACATTTGACCTTCAAGGAAATCAAAATGTCTAGCTAAAAGGAAAGGGGACAGATCTATGCGCTGTCCCCCTACTACATTGCCCCGTCCATTTCGGGAATTAAACTTGTCCTTATGACTCACTATCCTAATCCATGACTGTATTTCTTAGTATCCCCAGCTGCGCTATCTCACACTCAACGACATCACCGCTTTGCAAATACCTTGGTGGATTAAAGCCCATACCAACACCACTGGGAGTTCCTGTTGCAATAATATCACCTGGCTTCAGTGTCATGCCCTGAGACAAATCATGGATTATTGTTGGAATGTCAAAAATGAATTCCCTGGTATTTGATTTCTGTCTCGTTTCTCCATTTACCCTGCTACAAAGGCTTAACTCAAAGGGTAAGGGCAGCTGGCTTTTATGAAGTATATAGGGTCCCATTGCGGTAAAGCTATTTAAGCTTTTTCCCCGAAACCATTGTAAATGCCTAGTTTGAAGATCACGGGCAGATATATCATTCATTATCGTATAGCCGAAGATATAGTCCTCCGCCTGCTCCTTTGATATATTAATACCTTCTTTGCCTATAATTACAGCAAGCTCGACCTCATAATCCAGCATGTGGGTGACCCCTATATGGCTGTTAACTATACCGTCGGGTCCTACAGCCCGATCGGCTCGTTTAGAAAAATACACTGGATGCTTCGGCAATTGAATTTCCTGATTAAATCCTCTAGAGGTCTCCCCCACATGCTCTTTATAATTTAATCCCAAGCAAATAATGTCGTGACGAGGCTCAATAATTGGTGCACATATAGTGACTTCCCCTAATTTGTACCCTTTTGGCTTATCACCAGCCTCATTGTATATTTGCAGCAAAATATTAAAATCCGCCGAATCCATGCTTTTAATTAGATGATTCATATCAGAATAATATTCAGATAGTCCAAGGGTGTTGATATCATAAATGCCATCCATATTCCTATTGTAAATCCCTACTCCTGGTATATTATCCTTTATAAAAGAAATAAACCTCAACAGCAGTCCCCCCTTAGTAAAACAGAATTTTTTTTAAAAATTTTCCCTGCCGGAAGCCCAACTTATATATAATCCTGAATAAGCGCCTTAATCACAGGCTTCTGGTCATTGTCCAGCTTTAAGTCAGAGCCCTTCAAGCTTGTATTAAATTCACGATCCAGACTCATGCTTACTGCCTCCTTCATCGCTAAAATAAAAGGATTGGATAGGTCATAAATGTGCATCAGTTGATTAATCTTCACCTGATAAGCTGTAAGCTTCTGCAAATCTCCTTCGTTAAAAGCGCGATGTGTATCAATAAAGAGCTTTGCTGCAAAATTGCTGAGACCGCCTATAATTCCTGCGCCACCAGACAGCAGGTTTGGCAGCAGGCACTCATCAAACCCAGAAAACACACAAAAATCAGGCTTAACTGCTTTAACTGCTTCAATATATTTTCTTGTGTTTCCGAACTGTACCGTAGAATCCTTTATGCCTACAATATTGTCAAAGTCCTTAGCAAGACGACTTACCAATTGTGCTGACATATTAACCGAGGTCCGTTCCGGGAAATTGTATAGCAATATTGGCAATGGTGACTCATCAGCGATTTTTTTATAATATTCGTAAAGGGCATCCTCACCTAAGGAGAAGAAGTATGGGCACAGGACTAAGGCTGCATCAGCCCCCAGCTGGTATGCATATTGGTTTAGCTCAATAACCTCTTCTACATTATTTGACCCTGTTCCTACCATAACCTTTGTTCTTTTTCCTACGGCCTCGATGGCAAATTTTAAATAGGTCTTCTTGGCTTCCAAGGCTAGAGTAAAAAACTCTCCAATACTCCCCATTAAAACAATGCCGTCTACCCCATCCTGTACTAGTTTATCGATTAGTTTAGCATTGCTTTCCCAATCAAACCCACCTGCTCCATCAAAAATTGTAATAATTGGTGTGTAAATTCCTTTAAACATATTATCAGTCCACCTTAAAGTTATTTTTTCCCGATCTATCCCTATATTTTCGTATAACAGCTTAGTAGCCTGCACCCTTCATTGCTGATAGTGCAGAGGTTGTATATCGCTTGAACAAACCCTTCCTTGGAGGCCTTGGGATAACACCCGCCTTTGCCCTTTCCTGTAGGATTTCCTCAACCTCCTCAAGGGACATCTCCACGCCATTGATACCAACAACATTTAATTTTCGATCCATGATGTCGTATTCTATAATATCACCTGTAGCAATCCATGCTAATGGCCCTCCTGATGCAGCCTCTGGTGAAACATGGCCTATGGCGGCACCACGGGTAGCTCCGGAGAATCGACCATCCGTTACAAGAGATACTGTTCCATTTAAACGCTTATCACATACAATGGCTTCTGTGGTCATCAGCATTTCAGGCATACCATTGCCCCTTGGACCTTCATAACGAATGACAATTATTTCCCCTGGATTGATATCTCCGTTGACCACTGCATTATAGGCATCTTCTTCAGAATTATATACCCTTGCAATGCCCTTGTGAGCAAACATTTTTTCACTGCAGGCTGAGTATTTGACAACAGAGCCCTCCGGCGCAAGATTTCCTCTAAGAATTGCAATAGATCCAATTTCCGTGACTTTATCTAGTGGAAATATGACATCCTCCCTTTTCAATCCGTAATTGGCCAGATAGCCCAGGTTTCTTTCAAAGAAGTTTTCCTTCTCTAAATCTTCAAGGTTTTCACCTAGAGTTTTACCTGTAACCGTCATAACATCCAAATTTAAATAATCCTTCAGCATAAGCTGAACCATTGGTATTCCTCCTGCAAACCAAAAGGACTCCGTCAAGTGCTTACCTGAAGGATTGATGTTTGCAATGTGAGGTATTTTATGGTTAATCTCGTCAAATAGCTCAGGTGTTAATTCAATACCCAGCTCCAACGCTATAGACGGAAGATGAATTGTCGCATTTGTTGAACCACCAATAGCAGCGTGAACAATAATGGCATTGACAAAGGCCTCTTTGGTCAATATTTTGCTTGGTGTAATATCCTTTTCTACCAACGCCATTATTTTTCTTCCTGCCTTACGAGAATTGCGTAGTATGTCTGTCATAGTTGCCGGCATCAGAGCTGATCCAGGAAGTGCAAGACCCAGGGCCTCTGACATACATTGCATTGTACTGGCTGTACCTAAAAAGGTACAGGCTCCCGCAGAGGGGCATCCAGTTATTTTATAATCTCTGACCTCCTGATCGGTTATCTCGCCCTTTCTTTTTTGACGTAAAGATATATCTCCTGCTACTAAGGAGGTGGTCATATTGGGACCTACCCGCATGCTTCCGCCGGGAATGAAGATGGTTGGTATATCTAATCTGGCAGCCGCCTTTAAATGGGCTGGTATAGATTTATCACAGGAGGAGGCTAAAATCATGCCATCCCACGAGCAAACCGACCCATGGACCTCCACCATATCACATAGGGCTTCCCGAGAAGCGAGTATATAATTCATTCCATCGTGACCCTGAGCGCAGCCGTCACATATATCTGTGGCATGGAACTGTGCAGGGAATCCACCTGTCTCAAAGACACCATATTTAACCTGTTCAGTAAGCTGATTCAGATGAACGCTGCCGGGATGACTGTCTCCAAACACATCTTCAACTAATATTTGTGGTTTTTTGATATCTTCCTCATCCCATCCAGTACCCAGCTGCAATGCATCAAACTGTGCCCACAATAATCTTTCAGAAGCACTTTTCTGTTTTATGTCTCCCATTTTCCAAATCTCCTTTTCTATCAATTTTTATAGCACAAGCCAGACAATAAATGTATTATTGTCCAGCTTGCTAATATAGCTTGTTTTTTACCCTAGAAGTCCGATGCCATTAAATGCAAACACCAGTGCAAATAGTATTACGCTTATAATTAAACTAGGGAAGGTTATGTATTTTAATGCCTGCTTCGGATTTAAATTATAGAAGCCGCTGAAAACCCAAAATCCACTGTTATTTACATGGTTAGGTCCTATTGCCCCTGCTCCGATAGCTAATACAGCTGCCAGCGGAGACAAGCCGAGGTTTGGTAATAGCGGCAATACTAACGCGGTTGCTGTCATTTGAGCCATAGTCATGGAGCCTAGACAGGCCATCATTGCCATTGAAATTAGCCAAGGGATTGCTAATGCTGGTATTCCAAGGCCTGCTATAATGTTTGCTAAATCTTTTGCTGCAGGTGCTGCTGAAAGGACCTTACCAAAAGCTCCGCCCATTCCTGTTACTAACAGTGGTATTACAGCCATCTGCAACGCTCTTGTTACCCATGAGCCAAAAATGCACTCTAGGATTGTGGCATCCTTCTTTAGCTTGGGATCATTTTTTATGGCAATTTCTTTAATTTTATCTGTTCTTCCTATAACCAAAGTCATAGCTGCTGCTACACCTATTAATAATGCCACCACCCTGTCACCCAGGAAAGTAATTATCTGATATGCCGTACTATTAGGGTCAAAGGATACCTTCATAAATGATGCTACCGTTATCAATACAACAGGTAGGAATAAAGGTAAAAAGGAGTGAATCGTTGAAGGTAGGTTTTGATTCCAGCCTTCACCTGCAGCGGCCTGCTCATTATAGGCCAATTCCTCTGAGCTCTGTCTATATTCAGCAATAGGCTCAATCATTTCCTTGCCTGCCCAATCTCTAAGAAGGAAGTAGAATATAAAGAATCCAATAATACCAATAACAGAACCAAAAAGAATTACCTTACCTAGATCAGCCCCCATTTCAAGGGTAATTGCCAATATCCCCGGTGTTGGAGGCACCAGTACGTGAGTGATATTTAGTGCTGCACATATAAATACCGCCATCTTTGCCATGCTTATTTTATGTTTTTGAGAAAGGTTGCTGGCTATTGGTGCCATGAGGAGAGTTGTGATATCGCCAAATACCGGTATGGAAAGAATGTAGCTGGCCATTGATGGACCTAGCTCAACGTTTTTACCATGAACAAGCTTGACAAAGAAATTTGCTATCGGTATTGCCGCTCCTGTATCCTGAACAATAACTGCTATGATGCTTCCTAGAATAATTACGATACCTATGGAGGTTAGAGTCGCACCAAAGCCATTGTTAATCGCTGTAATGGCCTCTGTAGGTGAGTTCCCCAATAATATTGCCATGGGGATGGTTACCAACAATATAGACAAAACTGGGTTCATTTTGAGCTTCAGTATTAAAGTCATTAAGCATACTACAGAACATACTAAGATAAGTAAAAATGTACCTGGTAGCATTTAATTTTCCCCCTCTAATTTATTATGATTTCTTTTAAACAGCACTATTTTCCTTAGATAGAAATCGTTTGCCCAATTTTTGAAAAAATAAGGCATATAGACTTTTTCCCTAAGCTACTGTGCCCCTGAAATTAAAGTGACCTGCCCCTGCTGCCAATGCTTCACTAAATTGATCGGCTAAGCTCCCCCTTCATAATAAAATTCAAATGGCCATTTTTATTGTGTTCGTATATACAAACGTTGTTTGTAATTACAAACCCTGTGTAAATAATATCATAGCCTTTTTAGAGAGTCAATATTTTAAATCAAATATTTCTAAATTTTATCTCAATTCTTTCTACTCTCTCTTTAATTTGATATGGTTATTGTTATCTGCTATTATAAAGATACTGGTGTTATATTTTTCGACGGAGGTATTATAATGAACAAAAGCATACATAAACCGACTGAAAGAGTGCTCAATATTTTAGAGCTATTGTCTGCTCACCCGGATGGTCTTACACTAACAGGCATAGCCGAGGCTATTAGTGCACCTAAAAGTACTATTTTCCCTATCATTCAAACTATGCTGGATCGTAGATTTATCTATTTAGATAAACCAACCTTAAAATACACCGTCGGCATTGCTTCCTTTTGTGTGGGCGCCTCATATTCCAGCAACAAAAATGTCCTCGAATTTATCAATAATGAAATTAAATATATCGTTAATGAAATCGATGAAACCTGTCAAATGGGTATTTTGGATGGTGGACAAGTATTATATGTTCTAAAGGTGGACCCCGATAAAAAGATAGACATTCGACTCATTTCTCATGTGGGTAAGCGGCTGCCTGCCTACTGCACTGCTTTAGGCAAGGCTTTATTGTAT
Organism: Clostridiaceae bacterium; assembly: GCA_018432235.1. Taxonomy (GTDB): domain Bacteria; phylum Bacillota; class Clostridia; order Peptostreptococcales; family Natronincolaceae; genus M1-B18. The sequence continues at coordinate 16,037 of JAHDLO010000027.1, forward strand.
CATTTTGATATAGAAGCGCTAAGGCTGCTTTATCCTGATGGATTAAAGGCCTATACCAAAAATACCATCACAAATTTTGAGGTTTTAGCTGACCAGCTATATCAAATAGGTGACACGTATATCGCTCAGGAGGTAGAAGAGGTGACAGAGCATCTCAGATGCCTGGCCATTCCTCTAAATAATAGGGATAAAACAATTGCTGCTCTTAGTATCAGTATCCCCACCTTCCGTGCTTCAGAGGAAAAAATGGCATTGGCTAAGGTTCTTTTATTGGGGGCTAAACAAAAAATAGAAACCTATTTTACCACAATCGATATTGATGTAGAAGGTCTTACATTTAAAAATCAGTTATACTAAGTAAAAATCCCCCGTTGGATATGATTAAGTCCAAATTAACTTTATCATACCAAATCGGGGGTTTTTATTTCAATCTTTTATAAAAGCCAATATTTACTTATTCAACCGGTTTTAGCTTTGCTGTGAAGTGTCTTAATACCGGTGGTTGCCATAAAATTTCATAGCCTTTGATTTCGCTTGCTCTTTTCTTGATGTTGATTAACGCTTCAACAACAACATCAAAATGCGCTTGAGTATACACTCTTCTTGGAATAGCCAGACGTGTAAACTCCATTTCTGCCTCCAGCTGTTCACCTGTCTCTGGGTCTAAATCCAGAAGATATGAACCGATATCACAGGATCTGATACCTGCTTCAAGGTATAGCTCGCAGGCTAAAGCATGGCCTGGGAACTGGAAGTATGGAATATGCGGCAATAAAGCTTTGGCATCTAAGAATACTGCATGACCACCTACTGGGTATTGGAAGGCAATTCCTTCTTCCTTAAGCTTTGCACCAATGTATTCAACCTGTCCTATTCTGTATCTTAGATAATCTTTATCTAAGCCTTCATATAATCCAATGCTAAGCGCCTCAATATCTCTGCCCGCAAGGCCCCCATATGTTACAAAGCCTTCGTACGGAATCGTCAGACCCTTTACCTTAGTATATAGCTCTTCAGATTCTCTAACACCGATAAGCCCGCCCATGTTGACAATAGCATCTTTTTTAGCGCTCATTGTAAAGGCATCAGCATAGCTGAACATTTCTCGAACAATGTCTATAATTTCAACATCAGCATAGCCTTCTTCTCTTTGCTTTATGAAATAAGCATTTTCAGCATATCTAGCAGCATCGATGATCATTGTAATACCATACTTATCTGCAATTTCTCTTGTCGCCTTAATGTTAGCCATAGAAACCGGCTGTCCACCAGCAGAGTTGTTGGTTATGGTCACAATAATAAGGCCAACGTTTTCAGCACCAACCTCTTTGATATAGGCATCTAATCTTTCGATATCCATGTTGCCTTTAAATGGTACATAGGTTTGAGTGTCCTTTGCTTCTGGTACAACAATGTCCACTGCTCTAGCACCAACAAGCCCTACATGGCCTCTTGTGGTATCAAAATGCATATTGGATATACATTTTTGCCCCTTCTTAAGCAGACATGGCAGCAATACCTGCTCCGCTGCTCTACCCTGGTGTACCGGCTGGCAGTACTTATAGTTGAATATATCCTTAACTGTATTTTGAAGCCTTTTATAGCCTCTTGCTCCGGCGTATGACTCATCGCCAGTCATAATACCCGCCCACTGAGCATCACTCATAGCACCGGTACCGCTGTCTGTCAGTAAGTCGATATAAACATCGTCTGACTCAATGCCAAAAAGATTGTAATTAGCTGCCTTTAGCTTTTCTTCTCTTTCCGCCCTTGTTGTCATTTTCAGTGGCTCCACCATTTTGATCTTAAAAGGTTCCGCAACATATTTGATCACTTAAATACCCCCTTCAGATTTATTGATTAAAGCTTAGCATATATATATTAAGCCTTATAGTGTCTTTAATTTGACTTTAATTATGTTATGCTCTAAAATAAAATTAATGTTATAAAATCCGCCATAGTACTAGTCTGCCGTTCAATACTGTAGATTATACTTGGTTAAATTTTATATACCAGTCGTAGCCATATCAATCTGACGGATACAGCTTTGCTTTAATTTGCTAAGCTATATATTTCCTCGGGAATAAATCATTTTTAAGCCGACAGGGATTTTACGTCTATCTCATTTTCTAAAAACAACCATAAAAGAAAGGATAATAGGGCATCTATGCCCTAATTATACAGGGTGCCAGCATGAAAAGAATCGGTATTGTAGGCCATACGGACAACATCAAACGAATTCAGCATGTGATAGATAAAAGCTTTCCCAATATTGATGGTTATGCCATTGAAACCAATGAAATGAGCCACATCCAAACAACCGTCAATTATCTTAAGGAGCATATTAATGATTTTGATGGCATCATTTTTACTGGAAAAATTCTTTATGATATTATGAACCACAACATGCATTCACAAAACCCCTGGGTATTTATCGAAAACGATGAAAGTCAATTACAGCGAATATTGTTGGAGGCCCGTCTTAAGCATAATTTGGACATCACACAGATAAGCATTGACTCTTATTCGGAGGATACTGTAAAGGCTCTATATGAAGATTTTGGACTAAGCCCTAGTCAATATTCGGCTTATGTATCAACACTTGATATTTTTAGCGAGACCCTTATAGATGATTTATACAAGTTTCATCGAAATAATCATTTAATACAGCCTGACTTAATAAGCATTACAGGGATTTCCTCTGTCTATAGAATGCTGCAAGTCCATCAGGTACCCAGCCTGCTTTTAACTCCAAACGAAAATGCGATCAAGAATAAGCTATATGATATTCTGGAAAAAATTAAGCTTGAAAACATGAGCGTTAGTCAGATTGTGGTAATTTCCATAGAAATTGATGTCAATAATGAATATGACCTCATATCAGAAAATGAGTACAGTATAATGCTTCAGAAATCAAGAATAACAGAAGAGGTATATAAGTTCACACAGCGCATTCAAGCAGCTGTTATAGAATCAGAAAAAAATTACCTGCTTTTTACAACAAAGCAAATCGTTGAATTTGAAACAAAAAATTTGAGGGAGCTTTCCATTTTAAGCTCCATAAAAAATAAAACCAACAACACCGTTAGTGTTGGTATTGGCTTTGGCATCACAGCCAGGGAAGCCAAGTCAAACGCAGTCATTGGAAAGACTAAGGCGCTGAAGATGGGTGGAAATCAATGCTTTGTAGTCTACGATAGAAACCGAATGGAGAGAATTACACCACTGGATAAAGGCACCGGCAATATTTCACCCCTGGATCTCTCCTTTAAAGATGTCTCAGAAAAAAGCGGCGTCAGCATTAACAACATTTATCAGCTAAAATGTATAATGGACATATATAAAAAGGCCACCTTCACCAGCTTAGAGCTGTCTGAAGAATTTGGTAATTCCCTAAGAAGCATGAATAGAATAATTGAAAGACTTGAACAGGCCGGCTATATAGAGGTGGTTGGTAAAAAAATAGTTGGTAAGGCCGGAAGACCCAGTAGGATTTTGAAGCTTCTCATATAGCTATTATGCAGAGTACAATCAATATGAAATTATTGATTTGACCTTGCTCTATTTATTCTAAATTATCCACCAAGAATGATTATGCCCCTTAAGAAGAGTAAAAAATTTTCGATATTATAACGACGCTATCTGGCTAACATTTGAATAAAGCTGTAGCCTAATTTAAGTCCATAATAAACTATAATACCACCACAGATTATATTGATTGACCTCAATAATTTATTGCTAAAATTGCGCTTAAAAGTGGAAACGGCCGTCGCTAGCCCTAAAAACCAAAAAAGTGAGGCTGTACATACCCCTAGAATAAATAATGTCGCTCCTTCATCTGGCAACGAGGCTTTAAAACCGCCTAAAAGCAAGGACCCATCAATTAATGCTTGAGGATTTGCCCATGTTACCATAAAACAAGTTATTATAACTTGAAATGTTGATTTATTCACGTTTACCTCATCATTAACATCTATTGTACTTCTCATCAATTGAATACCTATATAGACTACTACAATAGATCCCATCAATAGAATTAGTTGTTCCAGTATTTTCGATTTTTCCATTAAAGCACCTATACCAAAAAAACAGGCCAGTGCTAAGGAAATATCAAAAAAAGTTGTTATAAATGCCACTTGATACGCTCTTAATTTACTTCTTTTGGTAGCAGTATTGATTACATATAAATTTTGTATTCCTATAGGTGCAACATATGCTACCCCCAACATAAAACCTTTAGCAAAATAGTTAGACATTATCCTTCCTCCTTAGAACATTCAAGCTATTCATAACTATTATACTTGCTAGTTTTATGAAAGTCTCCAACCAACCACAATAAAAAAAGCCCAACCAAAAAGCCATTGAAAGGTCAATGGCTGTTCAATCACATTCCTTTATGAGCTGGGCTAATCTTACTAGTCCCCTCTCTAAATCCGCCAAGGAAGCGTAGGCATATGAAATTCTAATGCTGGGATTTTTTGAAAAATCATATATATTTCCAGGGTTAATTAAGATTCTCTCCATGGCGGAAATTTCAAATAATCTATCCAGAGAAAGTTGTTTTTTTAGCTTGAGCCAGATATAAAATCCTCCCGTTGGTATATGCCATTCGGCTATTTTTAAAAAGTGGTTTTGTAAAATATCTAAAGCCGTTTTTCTTCGAACCTTTAAATCTTCCCTCAGCTTTAGAAGATAGCTTTCATATAAGCCACTGGAAATCCATTCTGCCACAACCCACTGAGAAAGGGAGCTGGCACCGTAATCCGTTTGCATTTTTACATCTCCTAATCGTTCAATAACTGACTCTGGTCCAACTATCCATCCAATCCTCAGTCCAGGAGCTAAGGTTTTTGATATGGTTCCCATATATAATACAATGCCTTGCTTATCTATGGCCTTAAGCGGCATGGGAGGTTCTTCATCCAGCCACAATTCCCTGTAAGCATCATCCTCTATAATAGGCAATCTATTTTTCTCACATATTTCGAGAATTTGTTTTCGTCTGACTAAAGGCATTACTCTACCTGTTGGATTGTGAAGAGTTGGAATAGTATATAAGAGAGTTGTCGCATTATGACTTGAATTTTTAACCATTTCATCTGGCTTAATTCCATTATCATCCATACTTATACCTTTAAGCTTCATTCCATATGATTCAAATATATAAAGAGATTTCAAATAAGATGGATTTTCTACTAAAACAGTTGAACCTGACTGTAATATTCCCATTGCAACTAGTTGTAATGCTTGTAGTGAGCCTGAAACAATTAGTATGGCTGCTGGCGAGACATTTATGTTGAATTTTTTAAGATATTGAGCAATGGTTTCCCTTAAAAATAATAATCCTTTTGGCTCTTCATATCCTAGTGAAGCTACTCTATTTGAAATATTGCTTAATACGGTTTTCATCATTTCTTTGGGGTATAATTCTGGAGAAAGCTCACCTGTTCCTAAGCGAATGATATCTTTTTCATACTCTAGTTTATTAATACTTTGAATGGTTGCTCGGTTAGGTTTGTATATGCCGCTTTTGATATAATTATACCAATTTAGAGGTGATGTGGATGCTAGCAGTGACCATGTATTATTTATTACAACTGTACCCCCATTACCCTTTCCTTCAATCAAGCCTTCAGCTTTAAGCTCATCTAAGGCCTCTACAATGGTGCTTCTATTCACATTAAAAATCCTTGCTAATTCTCTCTGTGTCGGTAATTTGCTTCCAATTCCCCATTCACCAATCGCTATTCGTTTTTTTATATAATCTGCAATTTGCTTATATAAGGATGTCGGCAGATTATTATCCGGCTTCCAGTCGATTGTCAGCATAGTTATTCCCCCTATTATTTTTGCCAGCTCATTCTTTAATTGCTTGCTTTATTACGAGTATATCTTTATCTAAAAACTCTTTGTATATTGAAATTTTTCCCTTATGCACATCACCATTACTTATGATAAGGTTCACTATATCATTATAGCTGAGTTTCTTTTTCAAATCAAAAGACCCTGAAGGAACATTCCCTTCGGAGTCTATAAGAGTATTCTACTTAGATTATTTTATCATGTTAATAAAGTACTCATGGAAAATATAATTGTCAGTTAACTCAGGATGAAAGGAGGTTGCCAGTATATTTTTCTGCCGTGCAGCTACAATATTTCCGTCTACCCTATGAAGTATATCCACTTTTTCACCCGCTTCAACAATATAGGGTGCCCTTATAAAAACCATTGGTATTTCTTTGTCCGCTATCCCTTCAATCACTTCTGTAGTGACAAAGCTATCCAGTTGAGCACCATATGCATTTCGTCTTACTTTAATGTCCATAACCTTCAGATGACCATCTTCATTACCATCAAGCTCTTTGGCCAGTAAAATCATACCTGCACAAGTTCCCCAAACGGGTAGTCCATTATTGATTTTATTTGCTAAGACCTCCTTGATTTTAGAATCCTTAAGCAGCTTACCAATAGCTGTACTTTCACCGCCCGGCAAAATAATCCCATCCAGGCTATCCAACTGCTTGACATTCCTTATCTCTATAGCCTCGTGTCCTAGTGATATAATTTTTTCTATATGCTCTTTAAATGCACCTTGAAGAGCCAACACACCTACTCTTTTCATATTAATAGCCCCTATCAGCCATTCTATCTTGCTTATCTATTGAATACACATTAATTCCAACCATTGCTTCTCCAAGATTTTCAGAGACCTCTGCTAATATCGCCGCATCCTTGTAGTTCGTAACCGCTTTAACTATTGCAGCGGCTCTTTTTCTAGGGTCACCAGACTTAAAAATCCCGGAGCCAACAAATACACCATCACAGCCAAGCTGCATCATCATCGCCGCATCTGCAGGGGTTGCAATACCACCAGCGGCAAAGTTCACAACGGGAAGCCTTCCATTTTCATGAACATATTCAACTAAATGAATAGGGGCTTGCAGCTCTTTAGCAGCGTTCATTAGCTCTTCTTTAGATAGACCTTTTATTCTTCTTATTTCAGAATTCATTATTCTCATATGCTTTACTGCTTCTATAACATCACCCGTACCTGGCTCACCCTTCGTTCTGATCATTGAAGCACCTTCACCAATTCTTCTTAAGGCTTCGCCGAGATTTTTAGCACCGCATACAAATGGTACCCTGAAGGTCTTTTTATCTATATGCAGTACTGGGTCGGCAGGTGTTAACACTTCACTTTCATCAATATAATCCACATTAATGGCTTCTAAGATTTGAGCTTCTACGAAATGTCCAATCCTCACTTTAGCCATAACAGGAATAGAGACTGATGCTTGAATTTTTTTAATCATTTGTGGATCTGAAGCCCTTGCAACTCCACCATCCCTTCTGATATCAGCCGGCACTCTTTCAAGAGCCATCACAGCGCAGGCCCCTGCTTCTTCAGCGATTATTGCCTCCTCTGGTGTCGTTACATCCATGATTACGCCACCCTTTAACATCTGAGCAAGATTTTTGTTCAGTTCATATCTGTTATTCATTATGATACCCCCTTGTTTGGTTTTATGTACTTACAATATAGATACAATTTTATTTATTGTATTGGTTTAACATGACTATTATGCCATTTTTGCAGCGATTTATCAATACAATATTAATAATTGTATCGTTTTTTAGTTAATTGTAATGTTATTGTATGTACATTCCAAAAACTCCCTATATAAGGCGACATCCTAACGATAAACATGCATTAACCTAATAGTAGCTCTTCTTCTTGCCACAGCTGTTTTTTTCTAGGACGAACTAATTCTCCAAATGCAGCGCCACCTAAAATTAGCGCAGCACCGGCTATCTGCAGAAGACTTAGCTTTTCTCCTAAAATTGCTGCTGAAAAGAGCAATGCAGAGAAGGGCTCTATGTAGCCACAGATTGACACCGACTGTATCTGCAGATTTCCAATGGCGGAAAAATAAAAGTAGCAGCCAATTCCTGTATTTACTACCCCTAATAACAGTATGGGTAGTAGCTTGCCCTGAGAAAGGTTGATTGAAAAGCCTTGCTTCAGGCCTATAAAAATTGCTACAGTTACAAAGCTTGCTATTAGCTGCCACATGGCATTTTCCAGTCCTGTAATACTAGCAGCCTTTTTATTGGATATTACCATTACAGCATACAAGATAGCTGCCATTATTCCACATATAATTCCCCCTGACATTCCTCCCTGTGAAAAAAACTGTCCATTTACAAGCATCATTCCTATTATTACAGCAAGAAATCCCGTTAGCTTGACACTGGACATCTTTTCCTTAAATAAAAGGGGAGAAAGTACCATTACAATCATGGGGCCACAATAATATGCAAGGGTAGCGATACTTACACCGATTAGCTGGTACGCCTCATATAAAAATATCCATCCCGCACCCATAGCCATACCTGAGGCAACTAAATATAAGGAGTGGGCTTTGTTTTTCCAAAACCGTGGCTTTTGCTTAGAGAATGCAAACAGCAAAATCAAAAAAAGGCTGCCAATCAAGGTTCTTAAAAATACGATTTCATAGCTGTTCAGTAAAATATAACTTGCAACAATTCCATTTGAGCCAAACAACAGCAATGAAACAATATATTTGAAATATGCTTTTTTCATTTTACACACCATTCCTTTTCCGCATTTAAATTTCAATCACTGTCGGAATGTGTTTTGTATAGGGTAAAAGGTTATTGAGAATCTGATTTGTTTCCACCTTCATATACCCGGTTGTAGTTCCATCGCTACATCCATACCACTCTTCCAATAGTACGTCCTTATCGAGAATAACCCTCACTCGATTGCCCTTATCCTTTAAAACTCCAAATATTGTTGCGGCTCCGATTTTTACCCCCAAAATGCTTTCCAACAGCTCTGCAGGAGCAAATGAAACCCGTGAAATGCCAAGCGTCCTGCTAAAATCCTTTGTCCTGAAGGGCTTATCTGCAGTAGTTACGAGTAAATAAAACTCTGTCTTTTGGCTATTACAGAGAAATAGCGTTTTTACCACCTTGGCATCTAATTTATGGCTGATGCTGATACAATCCTCCATAGTAATTGCCTCAGCTGTATCAACCCTTTCAAAGGGAATCTGTAGCTCTTCCAAAGCTTCATAAACCATTTCATGCAGGGGAGACTTATAGCAGTCAGGTGCTTTTTTTATAATGTCACTTACAAAAATCATCCTTCTATACCTATTCCTTTCTATACTTGAACATTTAATGATGATAGTATATCATAATAGCATATATTACAAAAACAAATGTTTGTCATGGTATATATGACAAACATTCATGGAAGGAATAGTGCTATGAATATTCAAAAATATATGGCATTTGTTAAATCTGTGGAGCATGGCAGCTTTACAAAGGCTGCAGAGGCTTTAAACTACACACAATCCGGCATCAGCCGTATGATCAACGATTTGGAAACAGAATGGGGCGTATGCCTTCTTGAACGAGGCAGGGCCGGGGTCAGCTTAACCTCCGATGGCCTAAAGCTATTGCCGCAGCTGCAACGAATCTGCAATGAGCATGATATTCTAATGACACAAATCGAAGAGCTGCATGGTATGGAATCCGGTCTAATTCGTATCGGCACCTTCTCCAGTGTTGCAACCCATTGGCTGCCCAATATGATAAAGATTTTTCAGAAAAACTATCCTCAGATTAGTTTTGAGCTTCTGCTGGGGGATTATGCAGAGATTGAGGGCTGGATTTTAGAAGGACGTGTAGATTTCGGGTTTTTAAGGCTTCCCACAGAGGTAAAGCTGGAATCCATATTTTTGGAGCAGGACCCATTTCTGGTGGTGCTTCCTCTGGACCATCCCCTAGCAGCCTGCGATAGATTTCCCATAGGGGAATTATTGAATAGTCCCTTTATGCTGCTGGAAAAGGGGACAAATGCTGAAATTTCCGAGATATTTCAGCAGCACAATATTTCACCCCGTATTCATTTTACAACCTGGGATGACTATTCAATCATGTCAATGGTGGAAAATGGTCTGGGTATCAGTATATTGCCAAAATTGATTTTGCAGCGCAATCCCTACAATATAATAGCAAAGGAGCTTGAGGCTCCGGCCTTTAGAAATATCGGTGTTGCTATGCGGGATAAGAAATTACTTTCGATTGCTGCTAAGGGATTTTTGGAGTATTTGCAGTATAGAAGGAGAGATTAGCCATAAGAAAAACCGCAGCTAACTGTAGTAGGATTAACCTATCTCTTAGCTGCGGTTTTTATATAAGAAAGACATTCCTTCCCTTCACTAAAAATAATGTCTCTATTTTCTCGTCTTTGCTTATTATACTCATATAAGAGAATACCAAGCAAGGTTACAATTCCTATTAGGATTCTGACCCACTCAATATGAAAGATATTTGTAGTGGTAAAAAATATAGCCGCGGAAGAAAGAAATAGTGTATTCATCAGCCCATGTATTAGTGTAGCAGCAATAACAGACCTAGACTTGTATCTAATGTAGCTAATAATTAGAGAAAGTATCATCAGTTGTAAAGTGTTAATTATTGAACCTTTTACGGGATTATCTATATACTTGTACCATGCCGCAACCGGAATATGCCATACACCCCATGCAATACCAGTTAGTATTGAAGATTTTGCAATGCCCAAATCCTTTAGTTGCGTATATAAAAAGCCTCTCCATCCCACTTCTTCAAAAAGGCAGAGATGGATGCAATTGATATACCTACAGCAATATTTATTCCTAATATTTTTAAAGCTTCATTTATACCAACGACTTGATTTTCAAATAAAATAATGCCCATCATATTTAAAAGCAATGACATTAATATAGGTATTAGCAGCGCATATAAAAGCCATCTATTATGCTGAAGAGATAATTTAATATCTGATTTAAGCCCTTCTTTTAAAAAGCTCTTTTGTAATATTATTACCGCAATAAAAGGAAATAGCATAGGTATACCAAGTAGGTCAAGGCTTACTGGATTCGAGTGCCCTCCCTGTATTTGCAATATAAAATGAAATAATATAGTTAACAAATATGTTATTCCAATAAAGGCTATGCTTTTTTCTCTTCTTTCCTTCAATGTAAACCACTCCTTAGGAGACAACGGGTTAATTGTCCCAGCTCTTCGTAGATTGTCGGGACACGAAATCCCTTAAGTAAGATCTTCTAGTTCTTTCATAATTTCATAAATTTTTCTGGTAGTATTGACATTTCTAACAGTCATCTTTTTATATAAACCTGTACCAACAACCTTCACTAAGCCACTCCTAGTCACATTCTCTTTGCCGACAGACCATAAAACCTCACCCGATGTGAATAAAACCATATCAATGTCCTGCTTAATCGTTAGGCTAGTATTAATTGTCTCCTTATCAATTTCCTCCCATAGGAAAAGTACATCACTTTTCATATCTTTATCATTTTTCCAAAAATCCGGCAAGGTCTTCATTATTACTTCAAAATCCTCTATGCTGCGTATCAACACCTTTATTTCTAATTGAAAATCGTCAAATATTGCCTTCTCTAAAAGTGAGGATATTTGAGCCCTTGTGTGTCCTTCCTCAACGAAAACAACATTTCCTGAATTAATATACGTAACCACCGATTTCATTCCTACTCGTAAAAAGGTTTCTTTGAGTATCTTCATGTCTACCTTATTTTTACCACCAACATTTATCCCTCGCAGTAAAGCTACATAGATCATGTTTTTTCCTCCTAATAATGTTGTTTTGTGCAATTATGCTAAAAACGTTGGGTTTCCTGCTCTTTTATCGTCAAACCCTATTATATTTTCAAGTCTCTTAGTTATATCTTTTTATGTGAGGTTTTAGTTATTTACCTATTTTATTAAACCTTTCTAGGATTTCCCTCTCTTCTTCTGTTGTAGGTTCATCTAATACAATATGATGTGGAATTTTTTGCTTGCTGGCATCGATGCAAACAAAGGTTACAAAGCCCTCTGCTACCTTAATATCTGTATTGTTTCTAAGGGCCTTGGTATAGACGGTAAGGCTAGTCTTGCCTGCTTTAATGCCTGTTGATACAAATCTTATCATGTCGCCATTAAATGCTGGCCCTAGATATTTCAAGGAGTGTATCTCAATTGCAACCAAATGATCCGTCTCACCATACTTTCCATATAGATTTGAGGCCCCTAAAAAAGAGGCTTCTGCAAACCATTCAGCCATTCTCCCAGCAAATAAAGTATCGTGATGATTCATATCTTGACCTGTTACTAATCTTGATGTTTCATAGTGCTTCATGTATATCCTCCTCGCAATTATCGCATCCCTTGTAGGTTCGACTTTACTTAATACTACTATTCAATGGATGATAATAAAATCCTGCTTACATTAAAACCGGATGCCTTCTACTCCCTTAAAAATCAGTTTGCATTATCCCTCATATAGGCAATTAACCCTCCACTTTTTTTACCTTAATAAAATATTAATGAATTCTTTAGTACTATCCTAGTTTTTTTACAGATTTAATGCGATAGACTAGTACCATAAAACTAAAGCAAAGGAAGGGATGAACTAATGACAAAGTTAACGAAGCAATCAACAGGGATGAACACTATCATTGAGGAGGTTTGGACACAAGGGCCAGATTCGCCATTAGAAGTCCCTCAATTACACCGAAATACTTGGGTAGAGATTTATCTAGATAAAATCGAGGACAATATCCATCAATTAAAAAACCTTCTGCCAGCAACAACGGGATTGATGGCTGCGGTAAAGGCCGATGCCTATGGCCACGGCACTCTAGCGGTAGCTCGAATTGCTCTTGAGGCTGGGGCCAATGCTCTGGTGGTATCCATACTGGAGGAAGCCCTTTATCTTCGTAGTAATGGCATAACCGCACAGATTTTGATATTAACCCCTATTAACCCCTATGATGTAGACTTAGCCATAGCTAATGATCTTTCAGTCACTCTTATACAAGCATCATGGATAGAGGAAATGAGACTTTATCGCAGACTAAAGGGTAATTTAAAAGTCCATATAAAAATAGATACTGGTTTAGGCAGAATAGGCTTAAGAAGCATTGGTGAGCTTGAGGAGATAACCGATTTAATTAAGAATGAAAGCATCACCATGGAAGGCATGTATACCCACTTTGCCACAGCAAATCATGATGACCCTTCCTGCTATAAAAGCCAGTATCAGCAATTTGTCAAAATGATGAATTGGACGAAGGAGAGGGAAATTCCGATTAAGACCTTTCATTGCAGCAATACAGCTGCTGCGCTAAAGTATCCTGAAGATATATTGGACATGGTGAGGATAGGCGTAGGCATGTTCGGCATTTATCCTTCTAAAGAGATTCAAGAGGGGACTTCTGTACATTTAAACACAGCACTGTCCTTTCATTCAAGAATATTACAGGTGAAAAAAATACTGAAGGGTGAAAAAATAGGATACGACCAAGCATACACAGCAACAGAAGACCAATGGATTGCCACCATCCCAGTAGGCTATGGCGATGGATGGTTCAGGTGCTTTCAGGGCTTTTATCTGTTGGTGGAGGGAGAAATTGCCCCCATCGTCGGTAGGATTTGCATGGACCAATTAATGATAAAGCTCCCAAGGCCTTATCCAGCAGGCACCAAGGTGACCTTAATAGGAGAAAACAATGGTCATAAAATAACTCTGGAGGACCTGGCAAACCATATTGAAAGCGTTCCTCAAGAAATCCCTTCCATGATTACCTATCGTGTTCCTAGAGTATATTACTATAAAGGCGTTCCTGTCCACATACAAAAAGAAAGAACCTGGAGAACAGAAAAATAAGTCACGGGGACGTTTTGTTTGGCACGTTTTCACTCGCACTTACCTCAAATACCGTTTCAAGCTATTATCCTACTTACTGACGTGACAAACAAAGCGTCCCCTTGGCATCCCCTTGGCACCCCTTGGCACAACAACCCTCATCTTTCTATCCTCTAGACTTTTACTTATTATTTGCGGTAATATTAAAGATATCAGTCATTAGACCCATGGATGCTGCAATCTTTTCCAGAAAAATTTTATAGGTGGCAGATTATTAAAGTATTAGGATAGGGGTGCAAATAGATGAGGCTTCACAGACTTTTAGGAATTATTATGCTCCTTGATTCACGCGGCATAATGCCAGCTAAAAATCTAGCAAAGATACTTGAAACCTCTGAAAGAACAATATATAGGGATATTGATATATTATGTGAGGCAGGCATTCCTATAGCTTCAATTTCAGGGCCCAATGGTGGTTTTTCCTTTATGGAGGGATATAAAGTAAATTCAAATTCCCTGGAAAGTGGAGATGCACTTCATCTATTACTTTCAGGTATGGGTGTTAGACCAGAAAAAAATACTGAAATGAGCCAACAGTTAAAGAATGCCTTAATTAAGCTTGAAAACAGTGTATCAACAGAGCATAGAGAAGAAATCATAAAGGCTAAGGAAAGGTTTTTTATTGATTCAGAGCCATGGTGGGGTAGAAGGGTTCAGAATACAAATTTAGATATAATTAAGAGCTCGGTACTAAATTTAAGAAAGCTAAGAGTAAACTATCGAAAGTATAAGGGAGAAATATCAGAAAGAGTACTGAGACCCTATGGTGTTGTGGTTAAAAACTCAGATTGGTATCTAATCGCCTTTTGCGAACTTAAAAAATCGATTAGAGTTTTTATGTGCAATAGGATACAGAGTATTGAAATTTTAAATGATGGCTTTACCATCCCAGAGAATTTTTCACTTGAAGGCTTCTGGGAAGCCAGCAAAAAACAGTTCGTCAAGCAAGCCTCTGTTAAAGCCCCGCAAGAATTATATCCAGTTAAGATTAGATCCTATGAAGCAAAGAAGCAGCTTCTAGATGGTTTCTATGTCCATGGTTCTTGTAAGGAAGGTAATGCCTGGGTTTATGATATCGATATGATCAGCTTTCAAACCGCTTGTAATGTGATATTTCCCTTAAGTGATAGGCTGGAGGTTTTAGAACCCCTTGAGCTAAGAAACTTCATTTTAAAAAAATGCGAAAAAATTTTAGTTTTATATAATCCTAAATAAATTCCTGACATGCTGTTGGCAAGAATTACTTGATATACTGTAAGTAATCAAGTACAAGGAGGCGTTGGTAAAATGGAAGGAAAGGTCGCTAATATCAATGAATTAAAGGCTGTTGGTATAACCTACTTTGGAGACAACCAAAAGGGAGAAATTCCCAGTCTGTGGGAGGCATTTAACAGACAATACTCAGAAATACAGCACAAGAGTAAGTCCATGAGATGCTATGGTATTTGTGATAGTAATGTGGACTCGGAGGGTAAATTTCACTACACTGCATGTGCAGAAGTAGACAGCTTTGAAGGTGTACCTGAAAATATGGAAACTAAGTTCGTTGAAGCCGGTAAATATGTTGTATATACCTATAGCGGTTCTATAAAGGATTTAGGTGAATTCTACGAAAAAATCTTTACACAGTGGATTCCAGCTGGTGGCTATGAACTAGACTGTAGACCTCAACTGGAATTATATGATGATAGATTTATGAGAAATGGAGAATTTGACATATATATCCCCATAAAATAATTTCATTTTTTTACTTAAGCTCTAATTTAGAGTTATGTAAATACATCAGATGTGTAAGCTTTTAAAATAAATCCCTCAGTAAATTGATATGCTCTAATTGTGGTGGACAGTCAAAATAATAAAACTGTTTATGGCAAGTAGGAGCATATCAATTGTAACCTACTGAGGACTTTTTTTATATTCCTTAATGAATCGAATCATTCGTACAATAACAATCGGTATGATTGGTCAATATTGTTCATCAGCAGTATAGCTGATTGCACAACAGCAAACCGTCTACGGACATATATCATTGCATTTATTGCAGCTCAGCAAATCTCCACCAAGCAAATGTGCCAACTATTCCTGCTAATCCTGTAGAAGCAAGTATAATTATGCTGTTCAGATTAAGAAACCCTGTACTTAGAAAAACCGAAGGGATTGTCCACGGAAAATATGGGGCAAATCCCAACGAGGCCATTACACTTGAGAAAATAACGATTACCAGAATGAGCCCTAATGGCGCCAAGTATCCTTTACTAATATTTGCTAGCAAGGTGCCTGGTGTAGTAACAGCAATAAACAGTAGTGATGTAATAACAAATCTAAAAAAAGTATTCAAAATAAAATCACCTGACCACCCTGTAAGCCCTAAAACACTGCCTACAGCGAGGCCGATGGCAAACATATACATTGAAAGCAATACATTCCACACTAAAATTATTAGCATTTTAGACATTACAATTTGAGACCTGGATATGGGCTTTGCAAGCAAATCCTTAATCGTCCTATCTGTAAACTCTCTACCAAATACCCATGCCGCAATAAATGTATATCCGATAAGTCCCAGTGCAGCAAGATTATTAAGCAATTCCGTTAAATATATTTGCCAATTGAGATCACCGGTATTACTAGATAGAATAATACCCGCTCCCATCATAATTGGCCCAAATGCGAAAACCAAAAAAACCAGCCAAAACACATTAGCACGGATGATCTTACGAAGCTCACAATGCAGAATAGAGAACATATTCATTAAGCATTCCCCCTTCCCATGCCAATTGTACGAAGAAAATAGCCTTCCAAGTCTTCTGTAATAACTCGAAGCAGTGTTGGGGGTTGATTAGATTTAACGAGTAGTTCTGCTAAGCCTTCTGGCTTCTCTGCTACGTGCCCATCTATTAATTTGATATGCCCATCCATTGTTTCCTCAAATCCATAGCCATGCGCTTTGAGTACATTCTTAATAGCGTTTTTATCACGTCCATCTAACACTAGATTTTTCTGCAACGATTGTTCCAGCTTATTCATTTCGATATTTTGGATAAGATTACCGTTGTGAATAATCCCAATGCGTGTGGCAACCTTTGCGAGCTCTTCTAACAGATGGCTGGATATAAAAATCGTTACACCGTAATTTTTTGCTAAATCATATAACATATTACGAATTTCTGCTACGCCTGCCGGGTCAAGACCATTTATCGGCTCATCCAGAATCAAGATTTCGGGATTGTGTATCATAGCTTTTGCCAGTCCTAAACGCTGTTTGTTTCCTAGTGAAAGATTCTTTGCCTTTTTCTTTTTGTGCGTCTCTAGCCCCAACTTGGAAATAACACTATTTACGGATTCTTTGTCAGATACCCCTTGCATACAGCGTGCTATGACAAGATTTTCGAATACGGTTAAATCAGGATAAAAAGTAGCTTCCTCCAAATATCCGACTTTATCCCATAATTTATAGTTTCCCGCGTCGACCTTTTCGCCCAGCATGTATATCTGACCTGAATTTGGTCGAAGCATCCCCAGAAGTGCTTTTATGGTTGTTGTCTTTCCTGCGCCATTCAATCCTAGAAATCCAAAAATCTCTCCTCGTCTCACCTCCAACGTCAGATTGTTCAAGGCCTTATAATCACCAAAATTTTTGTGTAATCCCTCAATTTTAATTGCAGCAGTTCCGCTGTTTTTTTGCCTTGAGAATATATTCATTGTCATCAACTCCTCATTTTGTAGTTGATTTATTCTAACAATGTCATATCAACTCAATCTCAACTTTTAGCTATTTTTATAAATTTTAGAACCGAATTTTTTAAAGCGCTTGAGACTATTGGTGCGACTACACCGTATGTGGGTACTTTCTATTTTTCGAAGCATGGTTCATCGGCCTTAATATCTAATTAACCAATAATTAGACTTTTTTGAGGACTTTCATTTATATTAGCAACCAAACGAAATAAGTGCTTACAAATGGCATAACCAATCCATCTGCAAACACTTATTTAACGTCTTCCATCGCTGACCCTAGAGGTAGGACAACAGTAAAGGCGCTGCCTTTTCCTACACTACTTTCTACTTCTATGTATCCGTTGCAAAGCCTAATAATTTTTTTCACCAACGTCAGACCGAGGCCATTTCCAATAACTGTGTGTGATGTATCACCCTGATAAAACTTGTCAAAGATATGCTGTTTTGTTTCCTCATTCATTCCCTGTCCATTATCCCGTAAGCAAAACCGTGCCGATGAATTGATACGCCTTAAGCTGACCTGTAATTCTCCACCGCTATCCGTGAATTTGATAGCGTTATCCAGTAGATTTACCCATATATGTTGGACTAGGGCTGCATTATTATAAATATTTATTCTCTCCAAATCCACATCTATTAGCAGATTTTTGGCGCTCCATTTCGGTTCCATTATAAGTAAAGCCCGGCGAATTTGCTCATCCAGGGCATAAACCTCTTTATCACTAATGATTTCCGTACTTTCAACCTTTGATAAATTCAGTACATTTGTGGAAAGGTCAGCTAATCTTTGGGATTCCTGAATGATAATATCTAAATACTCCTGCGCTTCTACACTGGTTAACCCATCTTCCTTTAAAAGCTTTGCAAAGCCCTTAATAGAAACAATAGGCGTTTTAAACTCATGCGAAAAATTATTGATAAAATCAGAACGTAACATTTCAATGCCTGCAAGCTCCCGCACCATTTTATTAAAGCTTGCAGCAAGGCTCTCAAGCTCTGGAATATTGCTACCTTTAACTGAGACCAAAAAATCACCTTTAGCTACATTCTCAATGGCCTCAATCAGATTTCGGACAGGCTTCAGCATCCATCTGCTAAGGAGAGCAGTGATAGAAGTTCCAATAAACACACTTGTAAATAGCAAAGCAAAAAAACCTAAAAGACCATTTTCCCAAAATCTATCGTCCACAACAAAGCCCAATAGATATGTACATAATCTTCCAATTACAACCGATAAAACCATAACAAAAAAGACAAATACAACCAGCGAAACAGCAAGACTCATTCTTTTTTTCATACATGCTTCACCGCCTTATACCCCAGTCCACGCACAGTTATGATCTCAAAATCAGAGTTGTTTTTAAATCTCTCCCGTAGCCTAGCAATATGGACATTTAGAGTATGCTCATCCGTTTCTGTATCGGGACCCCATATTTCATCCATTAATTGAATACGTGTAAAAATCTTATCAGGATAACTCATCAATTTAAAAAGTAAATAAAATTCTTTTTGTGGAAGTGTAATTATATCTTCACCATGAGTGACGGAAAGTGTATTATAGTCCAAAGTAGTGCCGCCAATTGTTAATTTTTGCTCATTTACAATTTGTGCTCGACGTAGTAATGCCTTTATCCGAAATAGCATCTCCTGCTCGTCAAAGGGCTTTGTCATATAATCGTCTGTTCCTACAAGGAAGCCTTTGTGTTTATCCTTTATTTCATGTTGTGCCGTAATCATCAATATAGGAATTTTTTCTCCTACATCACGCAAATCTTTACAAAGCTGATAGCCGTCCATCCTAGGCATCATCAAATCTAAGATAATCAAGTCAAAATGCGCTCTTTCCATCATACTTAAAGCATCAAGGCCGTCTCTTGCTGTAAAAGCATTGTAATTTCCACGTTTAAGGACAGCACATATCAGCTTTTGTGTATTCATGTCATCTTCCACCACTAAAATATTAAACATAAATTCACCTCTATTTACGTTCTTATCGCCTAATCCTTAAAAGAATCTTGAATATTTCATTTTACTTTATCATTCTAAAATCAACTGAACCTCAACTTTTATCACATTCTGTTTTTTTTTATAAAGATCCTCAATGTAGTATTGTGCCTAATTTTGCAAGAAGCATCCTTATTTATAAAGCATTTGACTTATCAAGACAGTCTATACGCTTACCTTTATTAATAAAGTACATTAAGTTAAAGCCAAAATTAAGTAAAAACGTGCCAAACAAAGCGTCCCCGTGGCACGTTTATTCGATTTTATTAAAGTAAGTATAATACTTCCTTGCCTTCTAAAAAATCTTGGCAAAGAGTGTCACATACTCTCATTGCACTATCTCTAATCCATGTATTCCTTTTAGGATCTTTCATGAACAATGGATAACTTATAAAAATATCCATGAATATTTGTCCTTCTATAAATCTCACATCATCAAAAGTAAAAGAAGCTTTAGATGAATATCCCTGTAAAAAAGTTTGTCTTAACTCACTAGGAAAAACAGTCACAGCACTACCTAAGTCGAAGAAGTAGTATCCAAATCCGCAAAATGCAAAATCTATTATGCAGGGATTGCCATTGTTTAGCACAATATTTCCTAATTGCATATCTGCATGAATGATTCCAAATGTATTTGGTCTTGTATTAAGCTCATTAATTTGATTTTTCACTGTAATTAGAACTTTTTTAATAATGTCATAATGCTCTATGCTAAAAAGATTAACTTCTACACAATATTTTAATTCATCAATAACAATATCGATTCTATCTGCATCATAGTTCGGCCTTAGGAAATCTTCTGACGGCTTGAATTCCTTTAAGCTAGTGTGAAATAATGCGAGGTTCTGTCCCAAATTATAAGCGATTTTATTAACATCATTCTCCTTGAGGGTGAGGGTATCACCTTCTATCCACTCTAGAACTGTGGCATAGCACGGATGGTTATAATTATCCAGCTTGTATTCCGTTACATACTCTCCTAGTTTATTGGTTACTGGTTTTTGAAAATGAAGTAAACCTTTATGCTTAAGCTTTTGAAGAATCTCGATTTCAGATCTAATACCCTTTAAGGTGTGTTGTATACCAAATAGACCTTCTAGACTAGGTTTATGTACACGTAATAAATAACTCTTGTTACTCTCACTATCCGTTATTTTATAAGTGATGTTTTCATTATGCCTTATAAATTTAATTTCCGGATTAATAATATAATACTGTGTAAGAAGCTCCTTAGCTATTATATAAAAGTCCATACTAGTCTCCTTTCTTATAGGTGGTCGGGTCGAAGCCATGCTAATATTCATTTGCGTGCCAAACAAAGCGTCCCCGTGGCACGTTTACTTTCTTAGTCTTTGAATAAGCGTTGGTATACCTGATGCCAATAAGGCAAAGAAAGTAGCTATGCCGGATTTAAAAAACACCATATGCTTTATACTTTCAATAAAGTATTCCATTGGTGGTGCGTGCAGCTTAATCCTGAAGCCTGATAAATAACCAAGTAAGATATAGACAGCAACGAAGGCTATAATAAATGAAATTATACCTTTTTTCATTGAAGCACCTCTAGCCCTTAGTAAAATTGCTTTTCCGTATAATCACTATAAAAAGGAGTCCTGAAATCAACACAACTGAAATATTCAACACCCACTTAAAATCAAAGGGCTTTTCCGGCACCTTTTCCTCCATTGCATTGATGACCAAATTTCCTAAGGTGGCCCTCTCCTGTTTCACCGCTTCCATTTCCTCGATATAAGCATTGATATCATAATATGGCTTAGTAGCTGCTTCATTGCCGAAAATCATATGAATTTTATCATCGGTACTGGATTTGAACACCAGCTTATCGATATAATAGCTAATTTCCACACCCTTGATGCTTATAGGATAATCATCCCTATCCTTTATTGCCAGCTGCAGATATTCCGATGTAATAAAGCTATCTGAGGTTCCTCCTATGGATAAGCTGGTATTCTCCGCCTTAAACTGTCCAAGATTAAAGCTGTATATCTCTCCTGTCCCAACCACCTGAAGCGTCTCTCCCTGTTCATTTGAGCTATAGAGGATATAGCTCCTATTAAAATCTCCCTCTGTGACTAGGCGAATACTTTCTATTTTGAGTCGATCTTTATTATGTATATTTACAATCGTCTCATTGCTTTCCTTGTTTACCTCTACTCTATGTTCCACCTGCTTAAGCCCTTTATATTCATCATATATTGCTTCATTAACATCATATATCAGACTTAGGCCATTAATAGCGACACCAGAGGTATCATTATCTGAAACGATTCTGAAGTAAAGATACTTGTAGCTATCCTCTAAGGAAATAGTTAATTTATCTATGCCATTAACCCTAAAAACCGTATCTCTCTTGATGTCTTCCCAGCTTTTATTATCATAGCTGCCTAGTATTTGCACCTCTTTATAGAAGCTATCCTTTGACACCTCAAGTCTAATCAAGTTGCCCAATACATCTGTATTTTCCCTCTGGGGAATTATTTCAAAATCAATGTAATAGTCGTTATCCTTCATAAAGGAAAGTACTTCTTTTCCGCTATATTCAGCATACTCTGCCTTACTTGAGCTAAGAAAGCGATTATAAACATAGTAGGGGATGTAATTTTGATTTTCGTCGACCAGCCTTAAATCGGATAAATCCACCTTTGCCAATCGATATACATCCTCATCTAAATAAATGGCCTTGACTTCCTCCTGATTTTCAAAAGTAATTGCCTTAGCATATTGCCATTGCCCATCGGCAAAGCTATCATTAGTTAGTGAAATTAAAGCCACTAATACAGATAATATTCAAATTATAAGCCTTCGCATACTATTTAGCCTCCTCCATATTCGTTCTTAGCCTTTGATAAATGAAGGATATCCCTATTAGAATGATACCAAAGCAGAAGTATGCTAAAATCTTACCTCCACCGCTTAAATAATATAGGTCAAAGATAAATAGCTTACCCGTTGAAAAAATCGACAGACCCAAGCCAAATCGTCGTACCAGCAGATAGTTTTTCCTAAAGCCAAAGGCAATACATAGGAAGGACATGGCTATATAAATGATGCTTATAATTAAACTGATATTTGCCAGATTAAATTGTTGGGTTAAGAATAATGTGGTGACGCCTAAAAGATAAATTGCCATTGCTAAGGGATAATATTCAACACTGAGGCTTCTTCTTTTAATCAGCTGGATAGTTAAATCCTTTACGCTGATAAAGACTAGCACATGATATATGACCAGTGTTGTGATGGCCATCCATCTTAGGGAAGTATCATAATAGCCACCTACCCTAAAGGCACTTAAGGCGATGCATAAGACATTGGAAAATATCAGTAATGCAGTGGAAATGCCTACCACCACCTTATCCCTTATAGCCTTTATTCTTAATATACCGTAGGCGAAGAGTATCGTTATCCCTGCTGTAATCATTAATTCATAAAAGCTGGTGTATGGGTAAGGTATTTTACCCGCCAAGTATTGGTCATATAGCCTGTGGAACATTCTTAATAGGTAGACCCAGGAATTAAGGATAGTAAAATACTTAAAGCCACTAAAGACCTTACCTTTTTTCGTGTATTTAATTAATTGATTCTGCATATAGTCAGGCGCATATAAGGTAAAGACATAGATTAGTCCTATAGTCAAAAAGGAGTACTTCAGGGCAAAGTAGCTAACCCTCCAGCCCAGCGTAAAATCATACAGGAAAAAACCTAGGGTACAAATGCCAAGGATTGCCCAGCCCCCTAATTCCAGCTTTTCTGCATTTCTTTTCTTGGCAAAGGCAAGCATTAGAACAGCTTCAATTAGCCAGCCCATAGCTGCCCATCTGATGCCAAATTGAAAAGGAATCATCAGTATGCTAAAAGTCAATGCCGTTATACTAAACAAAGCCTGTACATGTGGCTCCTGAGAGGTTCGTTTTGATGTCAGACTACTTAAGGCAAAATAACTGATCGCATAGGCCAGTGCCAGGAAGCCCCTATAATCGTGAAGCCCTGCTGACTCAAACAGCCCATACACCAATAGGCAATTGATTATGGTATTTAACCCCAGCAGCACTAAATCCGGCCTTCTAAGCTTCATATTCTTCCTGATTGGATACGTCAGGGTTATGCCTAAATACATCATAAAGGTTAGTATGCCATAGGCTATTCCAATATAATTATTGTTGGCACTATTGCTTAGGTATATTAAGCAGGGCATATTTAATAAAAAGCTCAGATAGTTGATGTAAATCCATCTTCTTTCAAGGGATATCGCCAGCACCAAAAGATTCAATATCAGTAAATACCCCATTGCAATGTACATCTGTGAGCCGCTTATGCCCTCAATAAGTGCAAAGCTAAAGAAGGGTAGGTATCCTCCAAACAAGGATATCCCCGCAATGGTCATGGAGGCATATCTTTGTGAAAGCACAATTGACCCCATGGTTATGAGAACAGAAACTATAATACTAACTGGCAGACTCAGTATATTTAAGAAGAAGTAGCTGCTGAAAACCGTAAGATACAAGACACCGATACCGCCGCCGCATAGGCCCAGAGCAAATAGATTTTTATCCTTTTTATTAAACCATTCCCCTACAGCCAGTAGTCCGCCACCTAAAAGGAAGCCGGAAATGCCCTTCATGTAATCATTAAACCATAGAGAATAAGTATATCGCATGGCAGTCGCAACACCTAAAAGCAATAAAATAATGCCTGCCTTATTAATCCAGTTAAGACCAATTTTGACCTCTATATCATTGTGCTTCTGCTTTTTCGCCAGGGTCTCTTCACTGATTTCCTCGTCTAGTAAAAGGTCATACGCCGCCTTCATCTCATCTATACCCTTTTCCTTTGCCGCCTTTAGCCCTTCCCTTTGTTCACGGATTTTTTCGTCTATTTCCAATTTAACATGATTAATTGCCCTGCTTATTTCTTCATTCGTTTCCCTAAACTCCTTGGAGGCCATATTGCTTAATTTATTAATTTTAATCCTTGCTGAGTTTTCCAAAGCCTGAAGCCTATTTATACCCTTTTTTTCCTCATTGCTGAAATAAATTTCCATCTTCTGCTTAGCCCCATTGAGAATAGCCGCTCTTTCGTTAATCATCTGTTCCTTTAAAGAGGCCCGTAAAGTAAGGTTTTCCTGCTGAAGCCTTTCGATTCTATTTTCTGCCTCTGTGAGATTTTTCTTTATATCTGCCATTTCCTTTTTAATCTCAATATTTTCATTTATCGGATCTTCCATATTAATTTCCTGGAATAATTTTTCATACTCCGTTAAAATGTCCCTCTGGCTTTTTAATAGCCCTTGGACTTTATCCCCTAACGCCATAAATTTACCCTCCCCTATCTGTCTGTCACCGTAGTAATATATTTCCACATTAAAGGTATTTTTCCTTTGTTTGAAATTTTTTGTTGATGAGATAACTTCTAACTTAGTGCAACAGGCCTAACTTGCAGTAGGTGCCATAGGGACGCTTTGTTTGGCACGTTTCACTGAAGTGTCAAGGGGACGTTTTGTTTGGCACGTTTCTCTGGCAGCTTTGTTTGACTGGTTTTGGCGCCCGCTTATTTTTATTATTTTCGTTTGATTTTGTTTATTGGGAAAGCTAGCGTGACAAACAAAGCGTCCCTGTGACTTATTTATAAATTACTATTGAAATTGAGAAATAACATGGTATAATTATTAGTATAAACGTATATTTATTCGCTAGTTTGCATAAACATATATTATTGGTTTGTTGAGTTCAGCAAATTTAAGGAGGTATTCTGAAATGAAGGGATATTTATTATTAAGAGACGGCAGTATATTTTTTGGTGAAACTGGTAGTAAAGAAAACATTTTCGGCAACATGCTTATAGATGAACAGGGGCTGATTAGGGTTGAGTGTCCTGTAACAGGAAAGCTTGGTATCGTTGCAACCACAGCACTTAACGAGAGTGATAGTATGATGCTGTCTAATACGGACTTTGAGACCTTGAAGCTTAAAATCGGAAATAGAGCCCTACAAGCAAAAATCGTTACTGATAATTTACCTATAGACTTCCATGTATATGATGTGAAAACCTATATACCGATGATATAATGGTTTTGGGTGTGGTATTGACTACACTTGAGGTTGTTAGCGGCTATTTAGAAATCCCTTGAAAAAGGGATTTCTTTGTGTTTTGGGGGACCTCCTGCATTTTCTCTACCCAGACAAAACATTAAATGAAACTTAATACTATTCAAGTAAAGCATCAGCTTATTTTATCATCTATATAAACAATTGTGGCTCTTTCCTATGGCAAAATGCCACCTCCAGCTCATGCTTATGTCTTAGATAATCCTCATTATCATAATACTTTGCATTTGCTGGGCATTTTTTTATACATGCGCCACATTTTATGCATATGCCCTTCAGCATAGCAACATCCTCATTATTTATAGAGCCCATAGGGCATACACTAACACACAGCTTGCAATCAGTACAGTGCTGATTCGTCCTTGGCTTCACTCTTCTGATATCTACAGCCTTACCAGCTTCATCCTTAGGCATATAATAGCCTCTATAGGGTATATTGCCTTCCACTTGTATATTATCCAATTCATCCACAGATTATATTTTCCTGCATATTTGGTTTGCAAAAACTCTTGCGATATCCATGTCCTTTCCATCCGGCCTGTTTTCTGCCAGGACCTTCGAGAAAGAGTGCTCACCTATAAATGCCGCCCCAGCAATAGCTGTAAAGCCTCTGGCTATTAATATATCTCTTAATTCGATTAAAGCATCGTCATAATCTCTGTTGCCATAAACCACCACAGGAATTGCCCAGGCGCCATTGCCATTTAGGCGATTTAAAAATGCTAACAATACATTAGGCACTCTGCCTGCATAAACCGGAACCCCTACAATAACGATATCTTCCTGGGAAAAGCTTACGGCGGCTTCCCTTGCAATAGGCAGTGTAAAGTCAATATTTTTTCCAAGCTCTCTTAAACCTAAGCTTTTAAGCATAGTATCGGCTATACAACAGACAATCGTTTTAGTTGTGCCGGTAGCACTAAAATACATTGCATTAATACTTTTTTTCATTTCATCTCCCCCTCTGATTGCTTTAATTTTAGAGACAGAAGCTGAGGCAATTTCTATGCTATAGTACACTTTTGTATAGTCCTTACATACAATAATGAACACTTTTGTCCCTAGCATATTAATGATAGGACATGGACTATACAAAGCCTCGTCCTAAGAAAAAGAGGCTGTCTACCAGTGATATTTCCATCGTTTGAGGGACTGCCCCTTCATTTAATTCGACAATATTTGATTATTCCTTTCACGCCCGTCTTCTATCATATGATACATTTAACCAGGCTAGCATTTTTTTAAAAGCTAAATCACCTTCATTAATAAACCACATAAACTATAATAAAATAAGATATGAGGAGTGATCATATGGAAGACAGATGTGAAGTCGTCAGTCTAGAATATCGAGTAAATAAAGCCTTTGAGGGGAAGTACTTTATGGGGCATACTCCTCTCCTGACTATGTGCGGAAAAACAAACGCTTGGGGAGGATTAATTAACCCACCAGGCTCTGGCGTAAATTTGTATGTTAATACCTTTACAGTGTCAAACTATTCCACTACCTCCTTACGAGCACAGCTGTGGTTAAATTCACCCATCACTGGAATGACCTCCCCTTTTGTATCCCCCTCGAATACAACGATTCCTTTACTAAAACCTAAAACCTTTGTAATGTATGGCAATGTCAATGGAACACTTACAGATGGCGTAAGTATATTCAGTAGAGTCGTCGAGGCGAATTCTACCACAGTTGGCAATTACTATGGAAAAATCATAATTCCTCCTGGTGGGTCATTTCTTGTTTTCTTATATTCTCCAGTTACGCAGCTTGCTAATGCTGAGGTTGCCTTTGGCTGGTGGGAGGAAAAGCGCTAAAGTTGCAGCAACAAAAAACACTGATTCAAGCTTATTGAGTCAGTGCTTTTTAAAATTCATTCATTTGCGCAATATCTTTTCCATTGCCTTTCCCTTTGCCAGCTCATCGACTAGTTTGTTCAAGTATCTAATCTCCCGCATTGTTGGTTCCTCAATATCCTCCACTCGAATGCCACAAATCACGCCTTTGATTAATGCCCGGGAGGGATGCAACTGGGGCGCTTCAGCAAAAAAGGTCTCAAAGTCTGTCTTTTTCTCTAG
>JAHDLO010000013.1 GCA_018432235.1 Clostridiaceae bacterium
ACGTTCTCCGAAACCATACGTAAAAGTCGCGGCGTCCTGCCGCGGATTGTTGCAGGATATTTTAAGCGATATCTAACTCGCCTTTGTAGAAAAGTGTGAGCGTAGTTTATTTACATTTTATAGGGGGGGAATAAATTGAAACTAACAAAAAGGTGGTATAAAAACGTGTGGGCATTTATTTTGTTAATAGTAATAGTACTAGGAATTTCAGTAACTTTACAATATTCAATTGACAATCATACTGCATATAAAAGGCTTAGTCAGTATGATGTTAAAGCCATTGATACTGAATTTGGTAAATTGAGTTATTTGGATGAAGGCTCTGGTGATGCTGTACTTATATTCCACGGAATCTTTGGAGGGTATGACCAGGCAATTGAGTCCTTAAAAAGCCTTGTAGGAGATGATTATCGAAAAATTGCTCCATCACGTTTTGGTTATCCTGGTTCAGATTTACCATCTGAAGCAACACCGAAGAATCAAGCAAAGGCATTTTTGAATTTGTTGGATAAATTATCTGTTCAAAAGGCATATGTGATAACTACATCTGCTGGGGGTGCAGCAGGAATTACGTTTGCTATTGAACACTCTGAACGTGTCAAAGGATTAATTTTGCTTTCCTCTGGAGTTCCTGTAATAAAAAAGACACGTGAAGAAATAACAGGCATGATGGGGCCACCTCCACAACTCCTCAACGATTTTCCAATGTGGCTTTCAACAAAATATTTTGGCTTTGTTTTCAAATCTATGTTTAAATCCGAAATAGACAATTCTTTATACAATACAATGCTTCCTGTAGGACCCAGAAAAAAAGGAATTAATGTGGATGAGACAATAACAAATATAGATATGGACATTCATTTTGATGATTATCTAGTTGAGAAAATTACTGTCCCTATTTTAGTGGTTCATGCAAAAGACGACCCAATGGCAAAATATGAAAATATAGAAAAATTTATATCGAGGACAAATGCTAAAACAGCTATATTTGAAACTGGTGGGCACCTAATATCAGGACATGGCAATGCGGTTTCAGAAGCAATTAAAAGATTCATTGAGGAAACAAAGTAAGGGGTATAGAAAGCATAGTCAAATTGTTTAGTTGAGATAATTGGTATAAGCTTAAGTACTGGAAGTTGCACATCATTCTTATATTGTACTGTACTGTTCAAATGATATGTTTAAGGGGTCGACGTCCTGTCGCCCTCAGAGTAAGGGGTCGTATGGAATCGGAGAACAAAGTGTTTGCGCAAGAGTGCTTGAAGCAAGTTTCTAGGGAAAGGTCAGCGCACCACATCCCTTCACCGGGAGCGCAGCTCCACCAAGAGGCAAGATCAAGGAGGTCCGGTTCAGGGACGTCGCAAACACGTAAACGTTCTC
>JAHDLO010000003.1 GCA_018432235.1 Clostridiaceae bacterium
GAGTATATATCTATCTCCAAACCGTCCCTCGGCTTCGTCCTACAGTGTTATTATATAGCAACTATCATTCTCTGGTAAATCTTTTATATGCTGCTCTGTTTTCATCCATTCTACTGTGTCAAGCTTTGTCATGGTTGTTCTAACTGGCAATCTTGGCAGTTAGAACCGTCCCCGTTGACAACGGAACCGTCCCCGCTGACAAGAACCGTCCCCGCTGACAACGTGACAAGAATAGTATGCCTGTTATGGGACATCCTATTATTAAGAACTTAAAGATAGGATGATGCATATGAAGGTAATTCCCTTCTATAATTCCAAGCTGATAGCCTTTGAGGATGTGGCCCTTGGAGACCAGATCAAAAGGGTCTTGAAAAAAAGCCGAGAAGAGAATGTCTACAAGGATGAAATCGCTAATATAAAGGCCTTGATAATGATTCAAAAGGGTATCAGGAGCCTTGAGGGCTTGCAGCATTTTACTAATCTGGAGGAGCTATATCTCAATTACAATTATATAGAGGATTTAACTCCCCTTGAGGGGCTTCACAGGCTTAAGCTGGTGAATCTCACAGGCAATAGGGTAAGGGATTTAGAGCCTTTGCTGAAAAATATAGCGGCAGGTGGCATTCCGATGGGCAGTGTTTTGTTTTTAGGGGACAATGATTTAAGCATTGCCAACATGAATCAACTGATTGATATAGCCCAAAGTGGCGTGTATATCAAGCTTAGAAATATAAACTTCAATGAGGAGATGAGTTTTCTTAGGAGGAAATAAGCCCCATAAGTATAAAAATACAAAAAATCCGTTGACATATTAAAGAATTTTATGCTAGAATACATTAAATGAATAATTACCTTTAAAGTGGTCCAGAGAGACCAGAAAGGATGATGAAGATGAAAAAAATGAGACTATTAGCTAAACACAGATTCTTTTTCTTAAATTACCATAGGACAAATAGGAGCGGCCTTCATTAGTCTGCTATAGGTTGTCCTTTTTGTGTATACTCTTGTATACCGACTTTTAATGGTATTTTAGGAGGGGGAGAGGGTAGAAGTGGCTAATATACTGCTGTCGGCTAACCTTCCTGATGGTGCCTAATGGCTTTTAAAGAGATTGAAGCTCTCTTTTTTAAGGCCATGATGCATGCTCAGGTTATATTTTGGATTTTGATGCATAAATATACATTATGAATTATAAAGTTGCACAAACGTTATTATAGCTATGTAGGAAAGGGTGGAGAAGATGAAGGCAAAGCTAATTTTAGAAAATGGAACCGTATTTAATGGCACTGCTTTTGGTCATATAAAGGATACTGTAGGAGAGGTGGTTTTTAACACGGGAATGACGGGATATCAAGAGGTGCTAACTGATCCCTCCTACTATGGGCAAATGGTGGTAATGACCTACCCCCTAATCGGAAACTATGGTATAAATTTGGAATCAATGGAATCTGGATCGGCTAAGGTCAAGGGCTTTATCGTTAGAGAGGGCGCAAAAAAGCCCAGCCATTGGCAATGCGAAATGGATCTTGACGGCTTTCTGAAGCAGCATAAAATTATGGGGCTGGAGGGAATTGATACAAGAGCCCTGACTAAAATAATCAGAAACAGCGGTACCCTGAAGGGGATTATAACTGTAAGAGAGCTGTCACCGGCTCAAATAGAGCATCATTTTAAGACCTTTCATAATATCAATGCGGTTAAGCAGGTGACCACTGCTGTAAGCTATGAAATACCAGGAAAGGGTAAAAGGGTTGCTGTGCTGGATTTCGGCGTAAAGCAAAACATATTAAGATCATTGCAGGAAAGGGATTGTCATATCACGGTTTTCCCTGCCCTAACCTCAGCGGAGGAAATACTGGCGGCGGCACCAGACGGCGTACTGCTGTCCAATGGCCCTGGCGACCCTAAGGACCTGCCTACTGTAGTGGATACCATAAAAGGATTGCTGGGTAAAAAGCCTATTTTCGGTATATGCCTGGGACACCAGCTGCTGGCCTTAAGTCTGGGTGGAGATACCGAAAAGCTTAAGTTCGGTCATAGGGGCTGTAATCATCCTGTAAAGGATTTACTGAATAAAAGAGTGTATATCACCTCTCAAAATCACGGCTATGTAGTTAAGCAGGATAGCCTTCCCAAGGAGGCCTTTGCCACCCATATAAACCTGAATGACGGTACAATAGAGGGACTACAGCATAAGGATCTTCCTGCCTTCAGTGTGCAGTTCCATCCCGAAGCATCACCGGGACCAAAGGAAAATGCTTATTTATTTGACAGATTCTTAAAAATGATGGAGGGAGACAAAAAATGCCAAGAGATTATCGCATAAAAAAGGTACTAGTCATCGGCTCTGGGCCAATTGTCATAGGTCAGGCAGCAGAATTTGATTATGCAGGGACACAGGCCTGCCAAACCCTTAAGGAGGAAGGCCTGGAGGTTGTATTAATCAACAGCAACCCCGCCACAATAATGACGGATCAGGAAATTGCGGATAAGATTTATATAGAGCCCTTAACTATAGAATTTATAGAGAAAATAATTCAGAAGGAAAAGCCCGATAGTCTGCTGGCGGGAATGGGGGGGCAAACCGGCCTGAATCTGGCGGTGGAGCTCCATGACAAGGGAATCCTGAAGAAATATGGCGTAAGAATAATCGGCACACCTGTTGAAGCCATCAAGGAGGGAGAGGACAGAGAGCTTTTCCAAAGCCTAATGAAGCGTATACAGCAGCCAACCATAGAAGGGAAGATAGTCACCGGTTTGGAGGAGGGCCTAAGCTTCGCAGATACTATAGGATATCCTGTGGTGGTTAGACCAGCCTATACCTTAGGTGGCACTGGTGGCGGAATAGCTGAGAACAAGGAGTCCCTGGCGGAGATTTTGACCCAGGGACTTCAGCTGAGTCCGGTGGGGCAGGTGCTGATAGAAAAATGTATAAAGGGCTGGAAGGAAATCGAATATGAGGTTATGAGGGATAGCAAGGGTACCTGCATTACCGTATGTAATATGGAGAACATTGACCCTGTAGGAGTCCATACTGGTGACAGCATCGTGGTGGCGCCCTCTCAGACCTTAAATGATAAAGAGTACCAAATGCTGAGAAGTGCAGCTATTGACATCATCAATGCCATAAAAATCGAGGGTGGCTGCAACGTTCAGTTTGCATTGCATCCTGAAAGCTTGGAATATGCAGTTATAGAGATTAATCCAAGGGTAAGCCGATCCTCTGCACTGGCTTCAAAGGTTACCGGCTATCCGATAGCCAAGGTGGCAGCAAAAATAGCTTTGGGATATAGTCTCGACGAGATACTTAATGCAGTGACAGGAAAGACCTATGCTTGCTTTGAGCCGACATTGGACTATGTGGTGGTAAAGCTGCCTAAATGGCCCTTTGAAAAATTTACCGGGGTAAGCAAAAGCCTGGGAACAAAGATGATGGCCACAGGAGAAACCATGGCAATAGCCAATAGCTTTGAGGCAGCTTTATTAAAGGGGATACGTTCCTTGGAAATAGGACAATATACCCTGGAAAGAGGCGCATCCAAGATAAAAAGCCTTGAGGAGCTAAAGCAGAGTGTAAAGACACCTGATGACGAAAGATTATTTGACATAGCTGAAATGCTGAGGAGAAATTATAGAATAGACATGCTGTCTCAGATCACTGGGATGGATGTATATTTCCTTGAGAAAATTAAAGAATTGGTGGTACTGGAGGAGGAGTTGAAGCAGACCCAGAAAGAGTCGCTGACGAAAGAAAAGCTTCATGGCCTTAAGAAAAAGGGCTTCTCTGATAAGGGCATAGCGGATTTGATGGGACTTTCGGCAACAGAAATATATCAGCTTCGTCAGGATTACAAGCTACAAGCGGTATACAAAATGGTAGACACCTGTGGCGGAGAGTTTGATGCCGTATCTCCCTACTATTACTCTACCTACGACGAATTTGATGAGGTGGAGGTATCGGAGAATAAAAAGGTGCTGGTGGTGGGCTCCGGTCCGATAAGAATCGGCCAGGGAATTGAGTTTGACTACTGCTCCGTTCACAGCGTTCTGGCCTTGAAGAAAATGGGCATAGAAACCATCATTGTAAATAACAATCCTGAAACCGTAAGCACAGACTTTAATATCTCTGATAAGCTATATTTCGAGCCACTTACGGAGGAGGATGTACTAAACATAATAGAAAAGGAGCAGCCGGCAGGTGTCATACTGCAATTTGGCGGTCAAACAGCGATTAAGCTGGCCAACTTCTTCGATAAAATGGGCATTCCGATATTGGGAACAAAGCCACAGCAAATAGACGTCGCAGAGGATAGGGAAAAGTTTGACGACTTGATGGAGGCGCTTCAAATACCTAGACCAAAGGGTAAGGCCATCTGGCATATAGAGGAGGGTCTGAAGGAGGCGGAGCTGATAGGTTACCCTGTACTGGTGAGACCCTCCTATGTACTGGGGGGCTTCGGGATGGAAATCACCTATAACGAGGAACAGCTTAAGGGCTATCTGAAAAATGCCTTTATAAGGGACAAAAAGAATCCTGTGCTTATAGATAGGTATCTGGTGGGCAGAGAAATAGAGGTGGATGCCATCTGTGATGGGGAGGATATACTGATACCCGGTATCATGGAGCATTTAGAAAGAGCAGGCATACATTCCGGTGATAGTATCACCATTTACCCAAGCCAGAACATATCAAAGGAAATAGAGGATAAGCTGGTGGACTATACCAGAAGAATAGCTCTGGCATTAAAGGTTGTAGGTATGATCAACATACAGTTTATAGAGTACAAGGGCGAGCTATATGTCATAGAGGTAAATCCACGCTCCAGTCGTACGGTTCCCTACATCAGTAAGGTAACAAAGGTGCCGATTATCTCGTTGGCCACAGGAGCTATGCTGGGTAAGAAACTAGATGATATGGGCTATGGCACTGGCATCAGCAGTAGATCAGAGCTGGTGGCGGTGAAGGTACCGATATTCTCTACAGAGAAGCTACCCATGGCAGAGATAAGCCTTGGACCGGAAATGAAGTCAACCGGGGAGGTATTAGGGGTTGCAAAAAGCTATATAGAGGCTATGTATAAGGGCTTTGTAGCGGCGAATCTGAAGCTGCCGAAGAAGGGTGGCAGCATATTGGTATCCTTGAAGGATAGCGATAAGGAGGAGTTTCTGCCACAGGCAAAGGAGCTGGTGACCTTGGGCTACAACCTAATAGCATCTAAGGGAACCGCAGATTTCCTGAGGAGTCATGGCATTGAGGTGGAGGAAATTAATAAGGTAAGGGAGCCACAGCCCAATATTCTGGATGCCATAAGAGGCCGAAAAGTGGAGCTGGTGATCAATACGCCAACGAAGGGCAAGGATAGCAACAGAGACGGCTTTAAGATTAGAAGAGCGGCAGTGGAGGCTTCAATAAAGGTATTTACCTCATTGGATACCGCCGCGGTAATGGTGGAAATACTGAAGTCAGGTATTGATCTTGATAAGGTAGAGGCAATAAGCATATAATTGTAAGGGCCGGTATTGGAGAATACCGGCTTTTTAATGCTTGTCCAGCAGCGTTGATTAGACAGACATAAAAAATGCAAGAATTGTTGAAATATTTGGAAAATGTTACGAAATTGTAAGCTCCAACCTTAGATAAATACTGTATAATAGTTAAAAAGATAATACAGTTGGGGCAATTGCATAATAAAATTTGGTGACGAGTTGATACAAAGCTAAGAGTCTCCTGCTTAGTGGTCCTCCGGGCTAATTTGCTATGGTTATTGGCCCTAGTACCTGACAACCTTAATTCGTAGTTTAGCAATGGGTATTTTTAAAGCTGTCAAGGTACTGGGTAATGAGGGATAAGCTTTTATTTGTATAGACTAGAATATTCATGTGCCTTCGTAACATTATGCAATTTCATCAATTATTATGCAATGAAGGGGGATGGGATTATGGGAATTAGATTGTCAGAGAGGTTTGAGGAGCTTTTTACTGTAAAACAGACAAAGCATACAAATGGGAGATTGCTTTTCACCTTTTTACTTGTTTTTGTAGCTGCTGCGATATTGCCCTTATACTTTAGGTATGAGGATTACACCTATGCTAAATACAAGGCTGCATACCAGGAGGTCAAGGCTGCTGTGGAGGAATTCCATGCAGTAAAGGGAGAGTATCCCATAGGCCACCCGATACAATGGGATAATGAAAAGCAGCTTAAGGCATTCTTCAGCAAGGGTAGAACCCACGGAAGGTTATATTATGTAGATGTAGAGCAGCTGACTCAGCTGAAGGAGTTGAAATATACCTACCTCATAGATATCGATAGGGGAACACTATATACCAGCCAGTTTATAGCCTATCGCTTAGAAAGATGGCATATGGGCACACTTTAAAAATGTACGCAAACGGGGACGAACCTCGTTTGCGTTTTATGTTTTAAAGGGAAATTGATTAACTCATATAATGCGCTTAAATTAATGTCAACGCAACCAAAATCCTTCACTTTGCAAGGGGTTAATCACTGATTCCTATTGAATAAACATCCATTGTAAAGGCTAAAGCAGCAGGGTTAAATTTACTATAGGCATAATAATTCACAACCTCGAAGGTAGCCACCAGCGTACTTTCAACGGAGGAAGGAGTAAACACGTTTGAAAATTGGCAAACCCTTTGCCAGCTGTAGGGTGCCTCAGTATCGGAGGAGGTACCGGCATTAGGCTGCATATCTCCTGCCGTTAGTCCCTCAGCAGGGGTGATATACTTTATTAACTTACCTGTTTTTCTGTTCCGTTCCTCCAGAAAAAGTCTGTGGCAGTTGTCGGCGAAGGTGGATATAAAAATGATATGCGCTTCTTGGGAGAGAAAATCATATTTTGTCGAGAAATATTTCCTTTCTCCACCGATGCTACTTAGCTGCGGCCAGATAAAGTCAGGTTCACCCTTAAATAATGCATTATTTGGAGCGATATAGTCCCTCAGCTCCGGCCAGGTTTTAGGCAGATTATTTATTTTAACCGGTGACCGACCCAACTTGCTTAGACCAAGACGGCTCATAACCGCCGTCTCTTTATCATCAGCAACGATTGTTGTCAACGGACTGCTGCAAAGACGTATAGAAGGGTTAATTTGCTGCTTTGCATCCATAGCATGGACTGGTGCCTCCGTCAGATATGGGCTGACATCAACAAGGCCGTCGGGATCAAGGAGGCTATTGGCATCGCTACCAAAGACCGGTCCCTTAGCGCTAAGCCACCAGTTGAGGCAGGCTTGAAGCTTCCCCTCATCCGCATTTACCCTATAGGCACCTGAGGTAATATTTAGACCCGCTGTTTGGTTACCAATAATACTGTTGTTGATAATACGAAGGCCCTCATTGGGACTGCTGCTGAAGAAGTCATTGATATAGATACCATTGGTAAGGCTTCTTACTATGGCATTACTTTCTATAATGGTATTATTGGTTCCTCCGCCTATAAAAATGGCGCTGCCCAGAGTATTGCTGATTTTATTATGGATAATGGCAACATTTCGTGTGTTGGTCAGCAATATGGAGTTATCAAAAAGCATTTCATTATTGGTAATGAGGATGTTAGAGGGGCCGGAAGCTGGGGCTTTACCGATTAGATTGATTGAAGCCGCCGGCTGATGCCCGGTAAATAAATTATTGGATAAATGGATATTGGAGGAGGCCTCGTCAGTATATACACCATTACCGCTAATCTGCCCGGGGCGGTTATTCTTATGAAGGATATTTTGCTTAACATGTGTATAGAGGTCACCCTTTGTATTCAGATGAATACCGTAGGCATTTTCCTTAATGATATTATTTAATATTAAGTAGCCAGAGTATTGAAATGATGTAAAAATACCCGGTCCCTCTACATTACCCTCTATGGTAAATCCATCAATCACTATATTGGGAGCCAAAAGCTGTACTATGCCTATGGGGGAGGCAGCAGAAAGCAAAGTCTCCTCATGGGCATGACGATCCTTATGCAATGGATTTATTCCAGAGGCTGCCCCCAGCAGTGTTATGCTTTTGTTGATGATTAATATCTCATTATAGCTGCCGGATGCTACCTTAATGATAT
This sequence comes from Clostridiaceae bacterium, assembly GCA_018432235.1. GTDB lineage: Bacteria > Bacillota > Clostridia > Peptostreptococcales > Natronincolaceae > M1-B18. The sequence continues at coordinate 8,079 of JAHDLO010000003.1, forward strand.
CAAAGTCAGAAGCTGCTAAAATTGCTTCACCTATTGTGGGATACCCATCGGGTCCAACCCCTATTACCTTTGCCATAAATGCCACTCCTTTTGCTTTTTGTTTCAAGCTATGAGGGAATAAAATATTATATTCCTAAAAAAATTTGCTGAAGCTAATAATAAATAAAGGAAAAAAATAGTCTTTAGCGTACTTTTATAGTGGAATGATAAATCAATTTTGATATATTTGCCTAAAGGAGGTATTAAAATGCTGTTAATAAAGGGTGGTATCGTATATAGCCCGGAATATCTGGGAAAAAAGGATATTTTGATTGCAGGAGGAAAAATAGAAGCAATAGCAGAGGAGATTACAATAGAGGGCAGAGGCTTAGATGTCAAAATAGTGGATGCAGAGGACTATTATGTAGCGCCTGGCTTTATAGATTCCCATGTCCACCTGCTGGGTGGCGGTGGTGAAGGCGGCTATTCTACCAGAACGCCGGAGATTCAGCTGAGTCAATTAACCAGCAGCGGAATAACAACCGTCGTTGGCTGTCTTGGTACTGACGGTGTCACCAGATCGATGGCAGCCCTAATGGCTAAGGCCAGAGGGCTGGAGGAGGAGGGGATAAGCACCTTTTGCTACACAGGCTCCTACGAGGTTCCGGTAAAAGGCTTGTTAAGCTCTGTTAAGGAGGATATCATAATAATCGACAAAATCATAGGTGTTGGTGAAATTGCAGTAGCGGATCATCGTTCATCACAGCCTACGATTGATGAGCTGAAGCGAACGATTGCTGATGCCAGGGTTGGCGGAATACTGTCGGGCAAGGGTGGAATTGTTAACATACATGTGGGTGACGGTGAAGGAAGGCTAAAGGCTTTGATGGAGATTGTTGCCACCACGGAGATTCCCATAACTCAGCTGCTGCCTACCCATATCAACCGCAGCATCGATTTGTTTAAAGCAGGGATTGACTTTGCCAGGCAGGGAGGCTATGTAGACTTGACCACCAGCTATGATCCTCATAATTTAAAGAAGGATGAGGTAAAGGCCAGCAAAGGTCTTCGGCTGCTATTAGAGGCAGGAATCAATATTGGGCAAATAAGCTTTAGCTCTGATGGTCAGGGAAGTCTACCTATGTTTAATGAAAAGAAGGAGCTTGTTGGTATAGGTATTGGCTCCACAAAAACCCTCTTCACAGAAGTACGGGATGCCATTATTGATGATGATATCGCCTTTGGGGATGCTATAAGGGTGATAACTGAAAATCCCGCTAGAATTCTGAAGCTGAAGGATAAAGGTAGACTGGCAGCAGGCATGGATGGCGACCTGGTTTTGATCAGCCCCGACAGGCTGGAGATAGATACGGTAATAGCAAAGGGAAGGATCATGCTGGAGGGAGGCTCCCTCTTGGTTAGGGGCACCTTTGAATAGAAGGCATATATGCGATATTTTAGGTTTATAGTATAATGGTTTTATTACATAATGAGGGATGATGCTATGGATATTTATTTTATAGATAGAAAAACTGGAAAGCGGATTAAGGAGACGGTTGCAGGCGGCAGGCTGCTGAACTGGTGCTACGGAACTGGATTAGGTAAGTCTGCTTTGGAGCTGTTAGTCAAAAGAAAGCTTTTTTCTTCCTTAATGGGGGCCTATATGGAGCTGCCCATCAGTAAAAGTAGAATTACCTCCTTTGTGGAGGAGCTTCAGCTGGATATGAAGGAGGCTGACAGGGAAGGCCATCATGAATACAAAAGCTTTAATGATTTCTTCGCCCGAAGGCTGAAGGCAGAGGCAAGACAGATAGATGCCAATTCCGACAGCTTGATATCTCCTGCCGACGGCAGGGTACTGGCCTATGAAAAAATTGATATAGAGCAGCTGATACAGGTAAAGGGCTTTGTCTATTCGCTGGCAGAGCTGTTTCAAGATGAAGCATTGGCTAGGGCGTATCAAGGGGGAGTCTGCATAGTCGTAAGGCTATGTCCGGCCGACTATCATCGCTTCCATTTTCCTGTCGATGGCAAAGCGGAGAAAAGTATAGCCATCAAGGGGCAGTATTACTCCGTCAGTCCCATTGCCCTAGGGAGGGTAGCCAATATCTACTGCCGAAATAAAAGAGAATATACGCTGTTCAAAACCGAGACCTTTGGAGATATGGTGCTGATGGAGGTGGGGGCCACTGGTGTGGGCTCGATTGTTCAGACCTATGAGGTGGGTGCATCGGTAAAAAAGGGTGATGAAAAGGGGTATTTTAAATTCGGAGGCTCCACGACGATACTATTTGCTAAAAAAGGTGTCCTAAAGGTAGACGGGGATATTCTTAAAAATACAGAAGCAGGGATTGAAACCAAGGTGCTGATGGGGGAACGGATTGGAATTAGGGTAGAGTGATTTGAGTATAAAGAATAGCAGATCCTTGGTTGATTGCGACTGCACGTACTTATGGGTTTACAGTCGTTGCTTTGGAGAGGCCAAACGGTGGATTAAAGGTACAAAACAAAGTAGGCAGTGCTAAAATACTTTTTTCTCAAACGTTATTTTTTTGAGAGAGTAATAACTGGAGGATCAAAGGCTGATATTCAATAAATGACGATAGATAATGATGTAAGGAATTTCCTATACTAATTAAATCATGAAAAAAAATAACCCACCATTTGGCGGGTTATTACTATGCTTTGTTATTCTGCTGTCACAAAGGTAGTAAACATCTCAACTCTAGCCTTACAGATTGGGCAATCCTCTTCTAATGCACCAACGATTGTATAGCCGCAGATATCACAGACATGCACGGTATCCTCATCAAAGTCCTTCTTAGCATCGACATTTTCCTTAGCCTTTGCAAATAAAGCTGCATGGGTTTTTTCTGCCTCTAATGCAAATTGGAAGGAACGGATGCTGCCCTTTTCCTGCTGTAAATCTGCTACAGCGATGAAGGCAGGATACATTTGCATAACCTCATGGTTTTCACCGTCGATAGCACCTTGAAGGTTTTCTGAGGTGGTGGTCATACCAAAGCCAGCACCGGCAGTTACAGAAGCATCGCCTACCTCTTTTCTTAGCTCTCTAAAGTGATTGCCAGCATGTACTCTTTCAGCATAAGCAACTGCTTCAAAAAGGTTTCCTACATTTGGATAGCCCTCCTTAACGGCTGCTTCTCCCCAACAAAGATATCTCATGTGCGCCATGCTCTCTCCGCCGAATGCTGATTTTAAATTTGATGCGGTCATTTCATTCATCGTAAAATCCCCTTTCAATATCTATGATACTTATTAATCAATCTCCGTGAATATACATACCCCCCACTTCAATTGATAAACAAACCAATTTAAATAATACATAAAGGAATTTTAAATTTCAACTAGAATTAAGATATAAGCTAAATAAATCCATGATAGGGTATATATCAATATAGAATAACTATGGATGCCAAGGGGGAGACATTGATGAAAAAGGAAAGCAATAACAACATAGAGCAGGTGAAAACTACTACGAAGCTATTCAGAATTTTATATTCAGGCCTGCAGTGGACTGCTATAGGGGCTTTGGGGGGCTTGTTCTATGGCTTAATCAAAGGTGGAATAGCCAATGCCATAAACAATGGCATTTATATAGTGGGTATGCTTATGCTTTTTTATACCATCGTTCCAGTGGAGGAGTTAGCCATGATTACAGCAAAAAAAGACAAGGTTTACGACAAAAAAGATATACAACAGCTGCGAAAGGGTAAGCTGGATAGAATGAACAAGCAGCTGTGGAATTTTCTGAGGACGGCTGTGGTTTTCGCTATTGCAATTGCAATGGAATTAATACGTTTTTATGTTATTTAGGAGGATTATTTTATGAGGGTGAATCAATTAAAGGATATATCCAAAAATCATGTGAATCAAATGATAGAGGCCATGGCAATGCTACTGGAGGTAAAGGTAAAGACTTCTAAAAACGAAAAACGCTATGCCGATATGGTGATTCAGGATGCCTCCAAACGGATGGAGGTCAAATGCTGGGACTATGATGACCATGAGGGTCTTTTATCAAGTCTTGAAGCCAATGCTGTGGTGATGTTAAGAGGTATTGTTGGTGAGTATCAGGGCCAGCTGCAGCTGACGATAAAACAGCTCCAGAAGGCAGAGGAAGCAGAGATAAAAATGGAAACGCTGATACCTGTTAGTGATTGGGGGGCAGAAACACTACAAAAAGGTCTGCAATTTTTCTATGATAAGATAAAAAACCCCCAGATGAGGGAATTGGTCAGCAGAATGATATTTAATGAGGCCTTTTTTGATAAATACTGCACCTATCCTGCTGCACGGCAGGTTCACCATAATTTTTATAACGGTCTGCTGCAGCATACGCTGGAGGTATTGAAGTATGCTATAACAGTAGCCACCACCAAGAAGCTTACCGACCGTCAGCAGGACAGGCTGATTGTTATGGGGCTGCTGCATGATTGGGCAAAGATCATTGAATATACTCCCCTGCCTGCCATTGGCTTTACCGACGCCGGCACTATGCTGGGGCATATTTTTCTCGGAGCCCATACCGCACTGAATATCATGAATGAAATAAAGGGCTTCGATGAGGAGGACAAGCTGATTATATTAAACGGCCTATTGTCTCATCATGGAAAGCTGGAATTTGGCTCCCCGGTGTTGCCTAAGACAGTGGAGGCACAAATATTGCACCATGCTGACAAGATGTCGGGGGATATTGAAAGCATATTGTCCTTTATGCAGCAGCAGGAGGATAATTCCGACAGCTTTACAGGAAAGCTCTGGAATATGGGTACGGATTATTACAGAAGGGGAGTCTGATGATATCATATAAAAGGGAGGTGAAGGGATGAGTATCAAATATATCGTAGGACGTGGGGGCGCTGGTAAAAGCCACTACGTTTACACAGAAATAAAAAAACAGCTGGAGAAAAATCAGGGAAGCAAACTGATACTCCTGGTCCCGGAGCAATTTACCCTTCAGGCAGAAAGAGATCTTATCCAAAAGCTAAGGCTTGAGGGTATTATAGATGTTGAAGTGTTAAGCTTTACCCGTCTGGCTCATTATGTTTTTAATGAGGTGGGGGGCTTGTCGAAAATCCATATCAATGATATTGGTAAAAATATGGTGCTTAGACGTGTTCTGGAGGAGGTAAAGGCAGACCTGACCATATATAAAAAAAGCTCCGGGCAGGAGGGCTTCGTTGCCAAGGTCAATGAGTTGATTACGGAGCTAAAGCAGCAAAACATAACCCCGCAAATGTTAAATATGCAGGTGGGAAAACTACAGGACAGCAGTCTACTAAGGATGAAGCTCTCGGATGTCGCTATCGTATATGAGGCCTTCAATAAATATCTAGAAAGTAGATACATAGATACAGAGGACCATATGAACCTGCTGGTGGAAAAAATACAGCAGGCTGCCTTTTTAGACGGCGCCATAATTTGGGTAGATGGCTTCCATAGGTTTACACCCCTAACCCAAAAAATACTTTCAAGGCTTATGGAAAAATGCAGGGAGGTCAATCTGACCTTTACACTGGACCCTATAGCAGAGGAACGAGAGGGGGATCTTTTTAGACTTTCTCAAAGAACCTTTAATAGAATAAAGAAGCTGGTGGAAACCTTAGGTCTGCAGGAGGAGCTGCTGGAGGTCAAGCTTCAGGAAAATCCTGTAGAGAGGTCTCAGGAGCTGGTGCATTTAGAAAAAGAGCTATATGCTTATCCCTACTGGCAATATAGAGGAGAAACGGAGAACATCAGGATTTTTGCTGCTACAAATTTATATACTGAGGTTGAAAATGCAGCAGCTCAGATCACCAGCCTTGTCAGGGACAAGCAATATCGCTGGAGAGACATAGCGGTAATAGCCGGTAATATGGAAAGCTATGGTATGTTGATAAAACGGGTATTTCAGGATTATGGGATACCTTACTTTATGGACGAAAAGAGAAGCATTATGGAGCATCCTGTTATAGAACTGATTTTATCGGCCCTACAATGCATCCGTAGGGGCTATCTATATGAAGATGTCTTTCGATTGTTAAAGACCGGGCTAGGGGATTTAAGCCGAGGAGAGATAGAGGAGCTGGAGAACTATGTGCTTCAGTTTGGCATAAAGCGTGAAAGCTGGTTTAAGGCATTTGACAAGCCGGAGGAGGCAAGGCTGGAGTCACTGAATAAAAGTCGACTCAGCTATATTACACCCTTGAAAAGACTGCAGGGCAAGCTACAGGGGGACAGGACCATTGCCGAAATGACAAAGGCTGTTTTTGTGTTTATGCAAGAGTTAAATATAGAGGATAAGCTGGAGGCGTGGATCAGCAGCCTCAAAAGCAGTGGCAAGCTGGACTATGTCAATGAAAATACACAGATATGGAATACCGTGATGGCTATATTTGATCAGATGGTGGAAATACTAGGCGATAATAAGGTGAGTCTGAAGGATTATATTTACATTCTGGAAGCAGGCTTTGCAGCCTGCGAAATAGGGGTAATACCTTCAACTGTCGATCAGGTGCTGGTGGGAAATCTTTCAAGATCCAGAAGTCAGGATATCAAGGCATTATTTGTGCTGGGGGTAAATGATGGTGTTCTGCCTTCCACAAACAGCTCCGACGGGATACTGCTGGACCATGAAAGGCTGATGCTAAAGGCCTCCGGAGTGGAGCTAGGCTTTGATAGTGAAAGCCAGATGTATGAGGAAAAGTTTTTGATATACAGCATGCTGACTAAGCCTAGCAAATACCTATGGCTTAGCTATTCTCTGGCGGATCAGGAGGGTAAGGCCCTGAGACCGTCGATTCTGATAGACCGCTTTAAGCGGATATTCAATATTGAGGCTGACAGTGATATTATTAATACCCTAGACCAGCAGCTGAGCCTTATAGCAACCCCCAACAGCAGCTTTAAATACCTGGTGGAGAATATCAGGCTGAATATAGATGAAAAGCCTATAGCGGATATTTGGTGGGAGGTATATGGCTGGTATCACAGCCAAAGCAGCTGGGCCTCAAGGCTGCAGTTGATTATTGACGGCTTGTTCCATGAAAATCAGATTGATTATATTCCCCAAAGGCGTGCAAGGGAGCTGTATCAATCACCGATAAGGACCAGTATTTCTAGGCTTGAGCGCTTTGCCAACTGTCCCTTCTCTCATTTTGTTGCCTATGGCTTAAAACCGGAGGAGCGGAAGGAATATCAGCTAAAGGCTCCGGATATCGGAAAGCTCTTTCACAATACACTGGAGAGCTTTGAGGAGGCGCTTAGGCTCAATAATTTAGACTGGCGGCATCTGGAGAGAAGCACCTGCGACCAGCTGGTGGATACGGTTGTGGATAAGCTGGCGGAGGGTTTTGAGCATGGGCTGCTATATAGTACCCACAGGTATCAGTACCTGATAAAAAGATTGAAGCGTATTAGCCGCAGGGCCCTATGGACACTTACTGAGCATTTGAAGCGAGGCAGCTTTAAGCCGATGGGCCATGAGGTGAAATTTGGTATTGGCGAGGAGCTTCCTCCTATTGTGGTTCAGCTGGAGGATGGCGAGGAGCTGCTCATCGAGGGAAGAATCGATAGGGTCGATATCCTGGAGGCAGAGGATGGCACCTATGTCAAGATTATTGATTATAAATCCGGTAATCAGGACTTCAGTCTGTCGGAGGTTTATTACGGTCTACAGCTACAGCTAATCGTATACCTTGAGGCAATTTTAACCCACAGGGATGATTCGGCTGCAGTTAAGCTCCATCCTGCAGGTATTTTCTATTTTAAAATAGATGACCCAATGATTAAAAATAATCAGCCGGAGGCAGAGGATATTGAACGGGAGATTAATAAAAAGCTCAAGCTGAAGGGTATGGCGGTAAAGGACGTCAGAATTATCAGAGAGATGGACAATAAGCTGGAGAGGTACTCTGAAGTGCTTCCCGTAAGCATTAATAAGGATGAGCAAATATCCAAGCAATCCTCTGTGCTGGAGGAGGCAGACTTCCGGAGGGTGATTAAGCATGTACGTATTCTGATTAAGGAAATATCAAAGGAGATGCTGAAGGGCAAGGTGTTGATTGAGCCATGCAAAATAGGAAAGCAAACCTCCTGCCAATATTGTCGATACTCCGCCATCTGCCAATTTGACGGCGTGCTGGAAAATAACAGATTTAAGCATATTGCAGAAGCAAAAAATGAAGAAATTTTAGAGAAAATAAAGGCAGAGGAGGCGGAGGAAGATGCCCAGCTGGACAGTTGATCAGGAAAAGGCTATAAAAGCCAGAGGCAGTAACTTACTGGTGGCAGCAGCGGCAGGCTCTGGTAAGACTGCTGTATTGGTGGAGAGAATCCTCCAGCTTATAATTCAGGATGAGGTGGATATCGATCGATTGCTGATCGTTACCTTCACCAACGCGGCAGCAGGGGAAATGAGGGAGAGGATAGCCAATGCTATAGCAAAGGAGCTTGAGAATAAGGGGCCCAAGGAGGCCCATATTAGAAAGCAGCTGACGCTATTGAGCAAGGCATCTATCATGACCCTCCATGCCTTTTGCATAGAGGTGGTACGAAAGCATTTTCATATTATAGATATTGATCCTGGCTTTAGAATTGGTGACACAACAGAAACTGCCATTATGCAAATGGAGGTCATGGAGGAGCTGTTTGAAGAGGGCTATAGAGAGGAAAATCCACTGTTTCTGGAGCTGGTGGAATCCTACGGCGGCTCCAGGGAGGACCTTCCCCTTCAAAATATGATATTAAACCTCTACAGCTTTATTCAAAGCCAGCCTCATCCCTTAAGCTGGTTAGAGGAAAAAATTCTGGACTTTCAGATGACCACGGAGGACTTTGAGGAAAGCCAATGGATGAAAACCATTAAGGAAAGCATTGATATACGGTTAAGGGAGGCACTGCTGCTTCTAGCAGAGGCAAAAATAATCTGCGAAAAGCCCGATGGACCTGCTGCCTATATGACAGCCATCGACTCTGACACAGTACTGATTAAGGCCCTTCAAATGGCCCTGCAGGAGGGTATCGATGCCTTTTACTCAGCTTTACAGGGCTTGAAGCATGTCAATCTAAAGCCGGTAAAGGATTGCGACGAAGTCTTGAAGGAGGAGGCCAAAGCCCTTAGGGATCAGGCAAAGGGCATCATTAAAAAGCTTCAAGAGGATTATTTTTCTCTATCCCCAGAGGAATATCTCAAGGATCTAAATGCCCTTTATCCTTCGATGAGCCATCTTTCAAAGCTGGTGGCGGCGTTTGGAGAGGGTTTTAAGGCCAGAAAGCTGGAAAAGGGTATTGTGGACTTCAACGACCTAGAGCATTATGCCCTTGAAATATTGGAAAATCCACTGGTGGCTAAGGATTACCGTGAAAGGTTTCAATATATATTTATTGATGAATACCAGGACAGCAATATTGTGCAGGAGACCATTATCAACAGCATAAAAAGAGATAATAATGTCTTTATGGTGGGGGATGTCAAGCAGAGCATCTATCGCTTCCGTTTGGCGGACCCTTCACTCTTTATAGAGAAGTATGAGGCCTTTTCAGCAGAGGGGATACACAGAAGGATTGACCTTTCAAGAAATTTCAGAAGCAGAAGGGAGATTTTAGAAGGGGTAAACTATCTCTTTAAGAACCTTATGACTAAGCATTTAGGGGAGATTGATTATACGGAGGAGGCTTACCTTTACTATGGTGCTGATTTCCAGCCTATGGAAGATACCGACATAGAGGTTACCATCATTGAGAAGGATTATACTGCTGAGGAGGATGAGCTGGAGGAGGAAATTGAGGAGCTGGAGGACATTGAGGTAGAGGCTAAAATTGCAGCCTCCAGAATCAAGGGGCTTTTAAATACTCAGATCTTTGATGTGAGGCTTGGGGACTATAGAAAAGTAGAATTCAAGGATATCGTCATTCTTTTGAGGACAACTCAAAACTGGGCACCGGTATTTTTAGAGACTCTGGTTAAGGAGGGGATACCGACCTATGCTGATGCCAATACAGGATATTTTCAAGCACTGGAAATAAACCTCTTTATGAATTTCTTAAGGGTGCTGGACAACAAGCGTCAGGATATTCCCCTCATCAGCCTTATGCGGTCGCCAATAGGCCGATTTAAGGTGGAGGAGCTGATCGAAATCCGGTTGGCAAACCGAAAGGGTAGCTTCTATGAAGCCCTGATGACCTATTGTGAGGAGGCTCAGGGAGGTTTGCGAGATAATCTGGTGACATTTCTGCAAAGGCTTGAAGGCTGGAGCGAGGAAGCAAGATACATGCCATTGGATGAGTTTATTTGGAAGCTGCTGATGGAAAGCGGCTATTATCACTATGTAGGTGCTATGCCGGGAGGACTGCAAAGACAGGCTAATCTCAGAATCCTCATGGATAGGGCCACTCAATTTCAAAGGACCTCCATTAAGGGACTCTTCAACTTTATACTATTTATCGAAAAGCTTCAGAGCAGCAGGGGAGATATGGGCTCTGCCAAGATACTGAGTGAAAATGACAATGTCGTTAGGATTATGAGCATTCATAAGAGTAAGGGTCTGGAATTCCCTATAGTTATTGTGGCCGGTATGGGCAAAAACTTCAATCTAACCGACATCAACAATGCTGTCATACTCCATAAAAGCCTGGGCCTGGGCCCTAACTATGTGGACCATGAAAAGCGCTTTTATAGAGATTCCATAGCAAAGCTGGCCGTGAAGGAAAGGATAAAAATAGAGAGCCTTTCTGAAGAAATGAGGGTGCTCTATGTTGCCTTAACCAGACCAAAGGACAAGCTGATATTATTGGGATCCCTCAGAAATCTACCAAGACATTGCAAGCGATGGTGCAGGGGTTTGAATACCTTTAATCTGCTCAGTGCAAAAAGCTATCTGGATTGGATAGGCAGTGCATTAATGAAGCATCCCGATGGCGAGGCACTGAGGGAAATAGTACAGCTGCAGTTTATTGAGGCACCTAAACAGGAGGAAAGCCGCTGGCGGATTAATCTGACGGATCGCAGGGAATTGATGAGGGAGAAGCTTCAGCAGCAGAAGGAAAGGCAGGAATATCGAGAAAGGCTTGAAAACTATACGGATGATATTATTACTCCCTATAGGGGTGTCATAGAGGAAAGGCTCCAATGGCAATATCCCCATCGTCAGTCAGCCCTGATACCCTCCAAGGTATCGGTAACTGAGATAAAGCAGGGACAATACAGAAAGGTGGAGGAGCTGAGCCACAAAATACCTCCTTTGGTGAAGCTGCCGAAGTTTATAGAGGGAACCAAGGCATTTACGCCTGCCGAAAGGGGAACAATATTGCACTTTGTTCTACAGCATTTGGATCTGTCGGCGGTCAGTGACTTAACACAAATACAAGGGCAGGTGGCATCCATGCTGGAAAGGGAGCTTCTAACTCAGCCAGAGGCGGAGATAGTAGAAATTGAAAAAATTCTGACCTTCTTTGAAAGCGATATCGGCATTCGGATGCTTCGAGCAAAAAAGGTCTATAGGGAGACAGCCTTCAATCTTAAAAAGCCTGCAGTGGAGGTGCTGGAAAATTTGGAGGACTGCGATGAGGCGCTTCTGATTCAAGGGGTAATAGATTGCTATTTTGAAGAAGCATCAGGATTGGTGCTGCTGGACTACAAGAGTGATTTCGTACCTGAGGAGGGGCTGGAGCTGATTATAAATAAATACAGACCCCAGCTACAGCTATATCATGAGGCATTGACAAAAATTACAGGCAAGGCCGTAAAGGAAAAAATTCTATATTTGTTCTCAATTGGAAGGGCAGTGGCTTTGGATTAGGTCTAAATAATTATTTTGCATGGACACTTTTATCAATTAGTCAAAATGGGTATCTTAAGGGTAAGAAATAAAAAAGAAAAGAGGGATAGAGATGAAGGCAAAGGATATCATGGTTAGGGAAGTCATCACTGTAAAACGAGAGCAAACGGTGGAGGAGGTTATCAAGCTGCTAATGGCGCATAATATCAGTGGTCTCCCGGTTGTGGACGACGAAAATCGTGTCGTTGGCATTGTTACGGAGGGGGACTTGATATATAGAAGCAAGGAGCTGAAGCTGCCCTCATATTTTACGATTTTAGACGGCTATATTTTCCTGGAGAGCCCCAAGGGTATGGAGGATCAGATTAGAAAGATGGTAGGCTATCGAGTAGAGGATGTCATGACTGTAAAGGTAATCACCCTGGATGAGGAGGACAGCATTGAAAGAGCCGCCTCAATCATGACGGATAAAAAGGTTAACCGTCTGCCGGTGTTAAAGGATGGCAAGCTGGTCGGAATCATAAGCAGAAGAGATATTATTAGATCCTATGCCAATAATGAGTAAGCCCTTAAAAATCTCTTAATGCTATTCTTGATTTTATGGTTAGCTATGTCATCCAGAGTCTTAGCGAATGCTCTTTCTTTCTTAAGGTTGAGAGATTTTTCAGCTATGTTGCATAATGACAAATACAAGTCTGTAGCCTACCTAAGGGTAGGCTTTTTTGAAGGGGTGTATAGGGTATGACAGAGATACTGAGGCTTGAGGGCCTGACAAAGCTGTATAAGGGGAAGGAAGGGCTGAAAAGGGCGGTGGACAATGTTTCATTTACCGTCAATAAAGGTGAGATTTTCGGCCTTTTAGGCCCAAACGGTGCAGGTAAGACCAGCACCATTAAATGCATATGCGGCCTCCTAAAATTCGAGGAGGGGGAAATATTTATCAAGGACAATTCCATCAAAGAAAACAGGTCAAAGGGACTAAGGCATATCAGTGCCGTACTGGAGGGTAACAGAAATATTTATTGGCGGATGACGGTGTCTGAGAATTTAAACTTTTTTGCTGGCATAAACGGCTTGTCAAAACGGTCTATAGCCAATAGAATGGCGTATCTGCTGGAGGCATTTCAGCTGACGGAGGAAAGAAATAAAATAGTAAATCATCTCTCAAGGGGGATGAAGCAGAAGGTAGCCATTGCGATTTCTCTAATTACTGACAAGGATATTATTCTGTTGGACGAGCCTACTCTGGGGCTGGATGTCGGCATGAGTCAAGAGATGCGGATTATATTGAGGAAAATAGCAAAGGAGGAGGGTAAAACCATTCTGCTCAGTACCCATGATATGAAGGTGGTGGAGGAGACCTGCGATAGACTTGTTATTATTAACAAGGGCAAGGTAGTCGCCTACGATACAATGGAGAATCTAAAGAAACTCTTCAATCAGCTTATATACAGAATTGTGCTGGACAAGAATCTAACGCCAAAGGCAAGGTCTGAGCTTAAGCACTATATAAATTCTGATATCAATGAAGAGGAGGTAGAGTTGAGGCTTAGTCTACAGAGCCCTAATGAGTTATTTGGAATATTAAGTCTCCTGCAGCAGGAGGCACTGGGGCTTTTAGCTCTGGACAGGTTAAATATGAGCTTTGAGGAAATCTTCATGAATCTGATTCGAGAGGCGGAGGGCGATGAAATATCTATATAGCTTTTTAGCGATGTGCATGAAGGAATGGATTGAGTGGAAGCGTTATTGGTTCAACAGTATCATCGGCCTTATTATTTATATGATCGTATTTATATCGATATTTACCGGAGCTCAGTATATAGGTCAAAATAACTTTGCGCTGGGTGAAAGCATGGAGGGCTTTTTAATAGGCTATGCCCTTTGGTTTATGGCTATGGGGGCCATGTCTGACACCGCAAACTCAATAGTGGATGAGGCCAGAAAGGGAACACTGGAGCAGCTGTATATGACGGAAATACCCTTCACCTGGCTGCTGATAAGCAAGAATATCATCTCAACCCTTATCTATATTGTAATTTTTTTCTTAATAATCAATGTTCAAATGCTATTTACCGGAATATCCTTAAATATTGATGCAATAAGTATCTTCATAACCCTTTTTATCGGTCTATTTAGCTTGTATGGCATAGGATTAGTTTTAGCTGGTATCGGCTTGGTATTTAAAAAGGTGCAGAGTCTTCTGGGTGCAACACAATTCATACTTATAGGCATAATGATAATTCCATCTGTAGAAGCTCCCCTTGTAAAATTGCTACCATTTACCTACACCAGACATATGATAATGAGTATAATGCGAGAAGGGAAAGGTCTGCTAGGCTTTTCCTCAGTGGATTATTTTTACTTGGTGGGGATATCTACTTTATATTTAGCCCTTGGTTTGGCTGCCTATCGCATAGCTGAAGCTCAGAGCCTAAAAAAAGGCATGCTTGGTCAATATTAGTAAAATTAGCAGTAATTATTGTAAGTTACCCCATTCTTCTTGACACATATATTAAATTAATATAACATAAAACAAATGACTGCAAATAAAGATTATTAATAAGTAATGACTCGTTATCATATGAAGGTTCGTGTCATCTCCTATGAATTGGAGGGTTTTTAATAAATAATGACTTGCGGTTTAAAAGTGAAAATGATATTAAGGGGGACAATTCATGAGCTTTAAAATGCTTATTCTTGTTTGGTTGCCAACCATTATTATCTTAACGGGCCTGATGGAGGTTTTGATCATTCCTTTTTTAGGCGGTAAACACAAGCTGTTGAGAAGAGTTACTGTTAATGCACTTATTCTACTAACTACCCTATTAATTGCAGCCTCCTACAATTACGTCTTAGAGGCCCCCATCCTATATCAATTCGGTAGAATCTTTGGTCAGGGTATATTTTTCAAGGTGGATTTATTATCCTTTATATTCATGATTTTTGCGGGAATTATTTTTATGCTGGTAAGTCTGTATAGCATTGAAGATATTCGTGGTCATGGACGGGAGAGAATGTTTAACTTTTTCTACGTTATTACCTATGTAGCCACCCTGGGAACAATAATGGCAGGAGATTTATTGAGCTTTTTCCTATTCTTTGAAATTATGACCTTTAGCTCCTATGCCTTAATGGTGCATTACAGAGGTGATGAGGTGCTAGAGGCTGGAAACGTATACATTTATATGAGTATTATTGGCGGCTTAAGCATATTGAGCGGAATTATGCTGCTGTCGGCCTTTACCCAGAGCTTTGAATGGACCTATTTGGCTCAGGAGCTAAATAGCATAGGCTATATGAGATATTTGATAGGTGCCTTCTTTGTATTTGGCTTTGGTGTTAAAGCGGGAATGGTGCCCTTCCACTTTTGGATGCCAAGAATCTATAGAGAAGCCCCCACCAGCATGAATGCACTTTCCTCCGGGATTTTAACCAAGGTTGGTGCCTACGGCATTTTAAGGGTTGTCAGTGTAATGTTTTCTGTTAATGCAACCGTAGCCTCTACAGCGTCACCGGACGTATGGCTTACCTCCCAGAGAATGGGCTCAGTCATCATCTGGTTGGGGCTGGCAACCATGGTGGTTGGTGTATTTTTAGCTCTTCTGGAGGGAAATATGAAGAAGATGCTGGCCTACCACAGTGTCAGCCAAATGGGCTATATCATCATGGGCATCGGTGTTGCCGCATATCTTGGCTATCAAGGGGCCATGGGCTTTGTTGGCAGCATTTATCATATTGTGAATCATGGGATATTTAAGGCTCTGTTGTTTATGGTGGCGGGTATTGTTTATATGAACACAAAGGAAATGGATATGTATCAGCTGGGGGGACTATGGAGAAAAATGCCTGCTGTTGCGGTTCTTGCCATAATTGCAGCATTGGGAATCACAGGAATGCCTGGCTTTAACGGCTTTGCCAGCAAATCTATTCTTCATCATGCCATAATCGAGGCCTATGAATATGGGCATCCAAGCTTTAGATATGCAGAGATGATCTTTAAAGTAGTAAGTGCCGGTACTGTTTGCTCCTTTATAAAATTTGTAGGCTTTATCTTCCTTGGCAAATGCCCTGATAAATTCAAGGAGGTAAAGGTTAGAGAAGGAAAAATGCTGGGGGCTATGTCGGTGCTGGGAGCATTGGTGGTGGTCATCGGACTATTCCCAGGACTATTCATGGATAAGCTGCTGGTGCCTGCTGTTCAGTCCTTCAGCTATGATCCATATTTTATAAACAAATATATTGTGAACCTTGATTTCTTTACTCAGAAGGAGCTTTTAGGCATGCTGTATGTCTACATGGGAGGGGCAGCAATATTCTTCATAGGAATGAAGTTCCATCTATTCCACGCCCATCTACCAAAGTGGATGAATGCCGAAAGACTAATCTACAGACCTGTAACACAAATATGTGAGGAATTTCCGAATGTCTGTGTTCAACGCTATGAAAAGCCCATGATACTGGGTGATGTGTTTATATATGCGGTGATATTGACGGGAATTCTTGGTGTGCTGCTGGTATCGGGGATTGTTTAAGGATAGTGAATAGTTAATAACGAATAATGAATAGTGAATAGTGAAAGGCGTTAAAATTAAAACGGCAGACCTTAGAGTCTGCCGTTGTTCTTTATTTGATACTGGACTCAAACAAATCCACCATTAAGGTAGTATTCTTCACCACGATAGCCCCCTTAACCTTTGTTATAGGAAAATTACTGTTTTTCAGCTGCTGCTGTAAATCCTCTATGGAAAGCTGATATTTATGGGCAACATCCTCACCCTTCATTTCTATGATTCTAGGCCGTAGACCATCTCCCAGCTCCTTAGCCTTATTTGTGGATGTCATTGCTCTATCGAATTCGTCGGCTGAAGCATATAGGACGGCCTCCCGGATAAGATACTGGGCTTTATATACCTCTCCAGGAACCTTTGATTTAAAATAGCTTCGAAAGTCAGCCATATAGCTTGTTAGAAGGTTTAAACCCATTAGACTTTCCTCTATGCTTTTACTGGCTATAATATCAGTGGTATCATCCAGATGGCTTTCAAATTCCTCCGTCAGGGATTTGGAGACCTTCACCTCCTGAAGCAGAGGTTCCAGTGCATTCCAGTTCCTATGGATATCATTTACAGTGCCATTGATATCGTACCAATGCTTATCGGTGGTATCTGGCGGTTCCGTAATATCGATTACTGTATTTTCTATTTCAATTTCTTTTAATAGGGGAATAATAACTGCATTTTCTTCTATTAGCATTTCAACATCTATGTTTTTTTTTGCAGCTTCCTCCTTTTCCTCCTTCTTCTGATCTACCTCGGTTTCTATTTCCTCCTCCTGCTTGGCCGTTTCCTTTTCTACGATTGATTTTTCTATTCCGGGCATACTATCGATAGCATACATAACTTCTAAAAGTCGAGTTTCCATTTCCTCCAGCACCTTAGGCACCTCCGGAGTTTTAGAATCGCTCTCCTCCTGCGGGGGTTTTTGTAGACTGGGGCTACATCCTATAAGTATGATAAAGATTAAAATTAAAGATGTTATTTTCTTTAAATAGGAATTCGTCATTTGTATCACCTCCACAATATTTTTTCCATTATTATTAAAATAATTACTGGATTTAAAAAATAAAGAGATTTAGTTTTTTAAAGAAAGCGTTATGAATTCCTACCTGAGTACTGGCAGGAAATTAGACTTATTTATTGAAATATTTAAAGAGTTGAGGAATTGCATGACATAGATAGTAGTGTGTATATACAAAGTCAAAAGCTTCCTGCTTAGTACCCACGGGCTAATTTATTGAATTTTTAAATGTGATTAGCCCTAGGCAATGCGCGATAAACTTTTAACTTTGTCTAGACGAAAATATATATGTGCTCTCACGGAAATATGCAATTGCCTCAGTTAATAAAAATGAGTTTTTTTACGATATATATATTAAGGATTAGTATACAGGACGTAGAAAAGAGGGAAGCCATTGTGTTAAAGAAAAAGGAACTGGATGAGTTATTGGATCAAAATATCATTAAGAAAAAGCGAATTCCTATACTGATTCGTGACAACTATTGGAAAAAGGTATTTTCACAAAAAATTAACAGAACAATGGAGGGACTTATAAAACAACTGCAAAAGCTTCTGACTGAGGAGGCTGAAAATAATAAACAGCTGAAGCTAAGGCGTGACAGAAAGCAGCAGCTGATGGCTAAAATTTTGACCATATCAGACTTAGTTAATTCAAAGGGCGAGGAAAATGCCTTAAGTGAGCTGGAAAAATGTACTGCCGAAATAAATACACTAAATGCTGAAATGGAGGGACTGCTTAAGATTGTAGAGGAATACCCTGAGGAGATAGTGCGGGTAAACCTAGAGCTATTAAAGGAATCCCTAAGGGTTGCCTACGGTGAGTTTATTGACAACCATGAAGATCTCGGAAGGGTAAATGAGGAGATAAACAGAATTAGAGAGAGGCTGAATGTTTTAAGAATTGAAAAGGAGGACAGAGAGAAAAAGGAACAGGCGCTTTATACCTTCATTCATTCTATGATAGGCCACGAGGAAATTGAAAAACTGGATATCCATTTTTTAAAGGACAAATAAAGGGGCAGTTGCTCATCATTTGTCCTTTAAAAAACAAAAAAAACATGATAGGATATCTATATAAACGAGGTGGTTAAGTTGATAAGAGGGATAGGGATAGACATCATTGAAATAAAGAGAATAGAGGCTGCAATAGAAAAAAATGAGGGCTTTATGACCAAAATTTTTAATCCTTCAGAAATAGAGCTGCTGAAGGGAAAGGGTAATAACGCTTCCAGCATAGCCGGATTTTTTGCTGCAAAGGAGGCCTGCCTGAAGGCATTGGGAACAGGCTTAAGGGGAATGCAGTGGCGGGATATTGAAATATGCAATGACGGTCTTGGCAGGCCCTATATCATTCTGCATAATAATGCCAAAGAAATTGCATACAGCAGCAATATTGGTGAAATATTATTATCAATATCCCATAGCAGGGAAAATGCAGTAGCGCAGGCAATAGCAGTAGAGCGGAAGCAATCGATAGAATAAATAGCCCCTCCACGGAATATTTATCAATAATAGAGGCGTTGATAGATAGGGAGGGATTAGAGTGAAGAAAATTATGCCGGGCATGGTTATTTGTCTGCTGATTTTTTCACTGATGGCCTGTAGCCAGCCTACAGATCAGGAGCTGTATTATGAGGTACAAAGGAAGCTAGGACAGCTGGAGAGCTACAGCTGTAAGGCAATAATATATGTCAATAGCGATAACACTGAAAATAAGTACGTTTTCCTGCAATCATTTAAGATACCCAGCAGCTATCGTTTGGAGGTAATCTCTCCTGAAGGGTTGGCGGGAAATTTAACCATATCCAATGGAAAAAAGGCTTGGATGCAGCATCCTGCCATAAACCAAACCTGGCGCATGGATAGCTTTGAGCAATCCCAGGAGCAAATGATTTTTATAGGCTACTTTATGCAAAATCTCTTCAATACTGAGACTTCTGTCATTTCAAGACAAAGGCTTGAAGGAAAAAGCTATATTATAATTGAAACACCAATTCCAGGTGGAAATCGGTATTTTGATAGACAGCAGCTATGGGTGGATACGGATGCGCTTGAGCCCTATCAAATGCATATCATTGACCAACGGGGAATTGTCCGCTTTAGGGTATATTATGAGGATTTTAAGTATAACCCCCAGCTGGAGGATGAAATGTTTTATCTAAAATCAGCAGATGAATAGAAGGGCATAAACAAGGGGTAAAGGGGATGGCATATGATTAGCAGAGCTGATATAAGGCCTGTATGGGCTGAAATTAATCTGGATTATCTTAAACACAATATACAGGAGGTTAGAAGGGTTGTAAAAAAAGGAACACAGGTGGCGGCTGTTATAAAGGCCGACGGCTATGGTCATGGGGCATCGGTAATTGCCAAGACCCTACTGGAGAATGGGGCCGACAGAATAGCCGTAGCCACACTGACCGAGGCGGTGGAGCTAAGAAATAAAGGCTATAGAGAAATCCCTCTTATGGTTCTGGGATATACACCGGAGGAGCAGGCACAGCAGGTGTTGGAGAAGAATATTATACAGACCATATATTCAATCCAGCAGGCTGAGGCCTTTTCCAGGATCGCTGAGGCGGGAAAGGGAAGGATCAAGGTTCATCTTAAGCTAGATACTGGAATGTCCAGACTTGGGTTTGCCGTCAACGCAGGAACGATTGATGAAATAAAGCGGATTATTGAGTTGCCTGGCTTAATAGTAGAGGGGATTTTCACCCATTTTGCTATGGCCGATGAAACGAATAAAGCCTTTACGTATAAGCAATTCGAGGAATTTATGTATGTTGTTAATGAGGTAGAGAAGGCGGGCTACAAAATACCAATCAAGCATGTCTCCAATAGTGCGGCAATCATTGACCTACCGGAAATGAATCTGGACATGGTAAGAGCGGGAATAATGCTCTATGGGTTATATCCATCGGAGGAGGTCAGCCATGAGGCTGTTCAGCTGAAGCAGGTTATGGCGTTAAAGGCCAGAGTATCTCATGTAAAGCAGCTGCCTGCCGGCAGCGGCATAAGCTATGGGCTGAGGTACAGGACTCAGGGAGAAAGTCAAATAATTACTTTGCCAGTTGGCTATGCCGACGGCTTCACACGAATGCTTACCGATAAGGCGGAGGTGATGGTTAAGGGTCAAAGGATTCCTATAGTGGGTAGGATTTGCATGGATCAGTGTATGGCTGATGCAACCGGTCTGGAGGTGAAGAGAGGGGATGAGGTAACCCTCTTCAGCAGCAGTCCCGATTCAGAAATTACGGTAGACGATATAGCCAAAAAGCTGAATACAATAAACTACGAAATTGTGTGTATGGTGGGGAGAAGGGTGCCAAGAGTATATTTGGAAAATAATACGCTTTTACACGTAAGAGATTCTTTGTTAGAATAATGTAATGAAGACGATTTTTATAATGGCAATATGTGTGCAGATTATTACACTAAAGAATAAATGCTGCTGCCATGGTTGGAGATTTAAGCATCTTTAAATATAAAGAATTAGTTTTTATGGTATAATTTAGTGGTCATATTGACACACTTAGAATGAATAAATATAATTATGAATAATAAAAAAAGCAGGATTAAATTTTTTCCTTGTAAATTTAGGAGGTGCAAAATGGCGGACTCTAAGAGAATAATGATCAGCCTTCCCGATAGTCTATTGAAAGAAATTGACAGCATTGTAATGACAGAGAATACGAATCGAAGTGAATTTATTCGAAATGCGATGAAGCTGTATATTCGTGAAAAGAGCAAGCTGGAAATAAGAGAAAGCATGAAAAAGGGCTATCAGGAAATGGCATCCATCAATCTGTCGCTGGCTGAGCTTGGTTTAAGTCTAGATTTATCCTCCTTAGAAAATTATGAGGTAAAAATGGCGGAGTGTGAATAAAGTGAATGTTAAAAGAGGAGATATATACTACGCAGATTTAAGCCCTGTGATAGGTTCCGAACAGGGTGGAGTGCGCCCTGTTTTAGTGGTACAGAACGATATAGGAAATCGCTATAGCCCAACGGTGATTATTGCTGCTATAACATCTCAAATTAATAAGGCTAAGCTGCCCACTCATATAGAAATCATTGCCTCGGAATATGGGCTGCCAAAGGATTCAGTAATATTGCTGGAGCAGATACGGACGGTGGATAAGAGACGCCTAGAGGAAAAAATAGGTCATTTAGATGAAGACATGATGGGCAAGGTCAATGATGCCCTTCTAATAAGCCTTGGACTGATAGATTTTTAAGAGACTTAAGATAAACAATTCTTAGGTCTTTTAATCTTTTTGTAATATAATGGGATATAATATTTAGTTTGAAAGGCACCAGCTTTATAGTATAATAGTTATGAATTGCAAATGTAAAGGGGGCTGACAAATGCAGGGAAAGAAAAAAATAACCGTTACCACTCTAATCGTTTTAGTAAGCATGCTTATTGTTGGACAAGTAGTTTATGCCATTAACAAGGAACCGGGAACAAATGATGATCCGCTTGTAACCCTATCCTTTGTGGAACAGAGAATAGAACAATTGAAGTTTTATATAGATGAAAAGCTGGCAGCCATAACTCCCTCTAACGGAGGCGGAGGTGGGGACAATCAGCTGGTGGTGGTTGAACTGAAGCCCGGACAAAAACTAATCGCAGGGCAGGGGACAGAAATCATCCTACGAGGCGGCAAGGCACTTGTTATAGATAACCCTCAGGGGGGCTTAGCAAATGTAACCGCCGCAAGAGACCTACGAATGAATGAAGTGGTGCCGCCTAATCATCTATTGATTGTTCCTCGGGACGACGGTAGAGGCGTAAAGGCGGAGAATGACGTTGTTCTAATAGTAAGGGGTTCCTATAGAGTGGAATAATAGCAGAAATTTAAAATAGACTTCCTTGCACATATCCTTGGAAGTCTTATTTATTGAGTATTGAGAAAAAATTTTCTAATATTGGATAAACTAAGAAATAGGATGCTTTAGTTTAATCAAAAGATGGCTTTACAGGTGTAGATATAAATAATATTATTATAAGTGCAGTTGTTAATTATTACTATTATAAGGGTGTGGCTAAATGATAAAGAATAATAGAGTGTTACTAATAATACTGGCCTTGGGAATTTTGATGGCAGGAGTCATGGCAGGACAAAGATCTCTAGCAGAGGCAAACAACAAGACTGTGGACTTTGTATTGGAGTATAGAGAGTTTGAGGAGATGGCCAAGCAGTCGGATAAGGAGCTGTCCTGGTGGCTTCAGGAGCTTAAGGCTTTGGGTGTCAGGCATGTGGCAATACAGGAGGAAAATCTCTATTCGCTTCAAAGAGATGGTGAGTCCGTAAAAATTGAAATGGGCAGAAATATGATGAATGAAGTGAACTGGAGAAAGGAATATCCAGAGCAATTGGTAAGTCATATTGAAGTCAATGGCATTGGTGACTATGATGTTGTAGCAGTTACCAGTTCTCCCGAAACCTTTGATTTCATATCAAAGGGATTGACTAGCAGATATCCTCAGGACCGCTTTGAATTGCTAGAGGGAGATGAGATTTCTGCTGTGATTATTCATGGCACAGTTAACGATGCATTATTTTCACAGGCAATAAATTCAGTGGATGAAGACGGAAAGGTCTTTAGAGCTGAAACGAGACTGCAATCCTCTAAGCTGACAAGGCTAAGTTTAGGCATTGACCCCGACAAGGTTAAACTCATAAAGGATGCAGGTCTGAAGGTTATGCCGCGACCATATAACTATCAGGGCTGGATAGATGAACAGTTCCTTCAGACAACCCTTCAGCAATACGAAGCCTATGATATTGTACCTGAGGTTTTCATCTTTGATGGGGACAGGGTTCTGGGTTATCCGGAGCTGATCGGTGAAACAGTGGACTATATGAGGGACAATAATATCAAGCTGGGTATGATTGAAGATTCCGTTCAAAGAGAGCATCTTAAGCAAACGGGCTTAATTGAGCTGGCGGAATATCTGGACTATAATGCAGTAAGGATTTTTTCAGTTTGGGAATTTATTCAGGAAAGATTTAAATACTATGGCTATGAGGGTGCTGAGGAAATAGAAAACACCTTGTATAGAGCTGTAACAGAAAGAAATATCAGATTAGTATATTTTAAACCCTTTAAGTGGAACAAAACCGCGTATGTTACAGATATTTTGGAATACCAAAAGATGTTTCAACGCTTTGAAGGCAGAATCGCAGAGCATGGTATGGCCCTTGGTGCCTCAAGTACCCTTGCCCCCAACAGAATAAGAGTACGTTATATGCTGCTGATGGCCTATGGTCTCGTAGCAGCAGGTCTATTGCTGTTAAAAGTCTTTATAAGGCTGAATAAAAAGCACGAGATGATCTTGTTGGCTTTAGGCATAATAGGCGTAACAGGCGCTTTATTTGTAATGCCTTCATTAGCGCAAAAGGTATTGGCTTTGGCAGCAGGCATTATATTTGCCTCCTTGGGTATAGTGTATTACTTTAGCAGAAGTAAACACTATGTAGATAATACCAGAGTAAATATGTCATTAACAAGAAAAATACTATTAGCAACCAAGGACATGATGATTTCGTTGCTTATCGCAGGCATTGGGGCATTGTTTATTGCATCAATTCTTTCTGATATCAGATATCTTTTAGAAATAGACATCTTTAGAGGCGTTAAGCTCAGTCAACTGGTGCCAATGGTAAGCTATGTATTGATATATTTGGCCTATTTCGGATATGACAGACGAGATGCCAGTAAAGAACCGGAGCTGAGACTGGCGGAAGTAAAAAAACTTTTAGTAGAAAATATCAAACTGATTCATGTCATTATCGGATCTGTCATCGTTGTGGCAGGCGTCATATATATTTCCAGAACAGGACATGAAACCAATATTCAGCCATCAAGTCTGGAAATTATGCTTAGAAATCTTTTGGAGGAAAGACTAATGGCGAGACCTAGGAACAAGGAATTCTTAATCGGTTTCCCAGCGCTTATAATAGGCTTCTATTTTGCTCAAAAAGGCTTCAAGCAGTTGGTTTTCATCACTGGTCTTGCAGCAACCGTTGGTTTGGCTTCTATGATCAATACCTTTAGTCATTTGAGAACTCCCCTCTACCTATCTATCATTCGGTCTGTGTATGCAGCAGGTATAGGTCTTGTAATTGGTGTTATAGGAATTGTAGCTTTAGATGCACTTTTCAATTTAGTTAATAAATATAGAAGCAAATGTAGAATTCCTAATGAGTAGCTTTGTCAGGCTCATTCAAGGGAATGATGACTCTGGGAGAGAGGAAGAGATTTATGAAAAATATTTTCATATTTGGGTATTATGGCTTTAGAAATACCGGAGACGAAGCCATACTTCAAACAATTGTGCAGCAGATAAGAAGTGTTATACCCAATGCAGACATAACAGCATTAACCTATAAGGCAAAGGAAACCTCAGAAAGGTTTGGCATAAGGGCCATCAGTAGAAATGATTTTAGAGAGCTGATTAAGGTTATTCGCAGCTCTGATGCAGTAATCAGCGGCGGCGGGTCAATTTTACAGGATGCCACCAGCAGCAGATCGCTCTTATATTATCTGGCTATTATATATTTGGCTAAAAAATTCGGAAAAAAGGTTATGTTTTATGGCAATGGCTTTGGGCCAATAACAAACACCCTGAATAAAAGGCTGGCTAAGGGTATTATCAACGGGGTGGATGCCATCACCGTTAGAGATCATTACTCCAAGGAGTTTATGCAGTCTCTGGGTATTAAAAAGAACATAACCGTTACAGCAGATGTTGTATTCTCTATGGAGGGGTCTTCAGAGCAGCAGGTTGATGCCCTTATAGAAAAGGAGGGACTTGATCTTCAGAAGCCCATCATAGGCATATCCATTAGAAGATGGAAGGGTCAGGAGGGTTACAAGGGCATCATGGCCAAGACAGCAGACTACCTGGTAAAGAGAGGCTTTCAGGTGCTTTTTATACCTATGCAATACCCCGACGATTATGCCATTTCAAAGGATATTATTGCAATGATGGAGACAAATGCAGCTGTCATTGAGGAGCAATATAGTCCACAGCAGATACTAGGCCTTATCGAAAAGCTGCATCTATTGATAGGCATGAGGCTGCATTCACTGGTCTTTGCAGCAATTGCAAATGTACCAATGATAGGCATTGAATATGAGGATAAAATAAAGAGCTTTTTGAAGCTGGTAAATCAGAAAAGCGGCGGCAAAGCAGAGGGCCTGGATATGATACATCTATGGACCATGATAGATGAGGTGCTTCAAAACAGGGCGAAATATCAAAGAGAGCTGACAGAGGTAAGTAAAAGCATGGTGAATAAATCCAAAAGGAATGTTGAGATATTTAAGGAATTTGTTGAAGAGGGTGGCGTACATTGAAAAAAATAAGTGTTATGAGGGTACCCTTCGACGCTATTACAAATGATGGCGCCTTTAATAAAGCTAAGGGCTTTTTACAGCAGGAGGGCTTGAAAAAAATCTATACTCCTAATCCTGAAATCGTCATGCTGGCACAGGATAACCCGAAGCTGATGGCGGCTTTGGAGGCTGCTGATTTGGTTATAGCCGATGGCATAGGGATAGTGGTTGCTTCAAAGCTAAAGGGACTGGGTATAAATGAAAGGGTTACCGGAATAGATTTAATGGATAGCATATTGAGCTATTGTGGGGAGACAGGTAAATCCTTCTTCATTTTAGGCGGCAAGCCGGAGGTTGCACCATTGGCCTGTAAGCGGATTGAAGCACAGCATAGGGGTATAGAAATAGCTGGGTTTCATCACGGCTATTTTTCAGAGGCCGATGAGGAGGCTATTTTAGAGGAAATTAACAGCTCAGGGGCAGATGCTTTATTCGTGTGTCTTGGTTCTCCCAAACAGGAGCTTTGGATAGATAAGTATAAGGATAGGCTAAAATGCAAGATCGCCATGGGTGTCGGCGGCGCGGTTGACATTTATGCTGGCACATTAAAACGAGCACCGGTATTCTATCAGAAAATCGGCATGGAGTGGTTTTATCGCCTGACTCAGGAGCCGAAGCGATTTAAAAGAATGCTGGTGTTGCCTAAGTTCTTAGTGCATTTTATTTTTAAGGGCTAGTATACTGATAAAAAAGGGGACATTGTGGAGGTAGCAGTATGAGTAAGGGTAAGCAAAAGTTTTTTGAATATCTTTGGATAACCTTGGGCTGTGGTTTGATGGCCTTCAGCCTGTATTTTTTTCTCGAGCCTAATACCATTGCTCCCGGCGGCGTAACGGGTTTGGCTATAATTGTACAAAAGCTAACGGGAATACCGATAGATATTACAAACCTTGCTATTAACATTCCCCTCTTCATAACGGGAATTTTGGTGCTGGGTAGAGTATTTGGAGTAAAGACCGCCTATGCAACGCTGGTGCTTTCAGCCTTTATTCGTTTGTTTATTATTTTTTTTGGCGACGGCGTAGCGGTAACTGGAGACATCCTATTGGCTGCCATATATGGCGGTGTTATAATGGGATTGGGATTGGGCTTTGTTTTTAGATATGGCGGCACCACCGGTGGTACAGATTTAGCAGGGGCCATTCTTAATAAATACTTCCCCAATATCAGCACATCAAAGCTGATGATGGGGCTGGACCTGGTGATCGTGGCATTGGCGGGATTGGTTGAGAGAAAGGTGGAAACCTCGCTATATTCGGTGATTACATTATACATATTAGTTAAGCTGGCGGATTTTATCGTTGAAGGTCTGGGCTATGGTAAGGCCTTTTATATTATTTCTGCTAAATCAGAGGAGATTGGCAGGCATATATTGAATGAAATAGGCAGGGGAGTTACCGTTCTGGAGGGAAGGGGACTCTATACCGGCAGTAGGCGTGATGTTCTGCTATGTGTGGTAAATCGCGTGCAGGTGGCAAAGCTGAAGGAGCTGGTGTATAACGTTGATAAAAAAGCCTTCATCATGGTGACAACCGTCCATGAGGTTTTAGGTGAGGGCTTTAAGGAAATAAAATAAATTCTAGGAGGAATAAGCTATGGTAGATTATAAGGCTTTACAGGATATCGCTACAACCATCCGTAGAGATATTATTGAGATGCTACATGCTGCAGGTTCAGGTCATCCAGGCGGGTCCTTGTCGGCTGCAGACATATTGACGGTGCTTTATTTCCACGAAATGAAGATAGACCCCCAAAATCCAAAATGGGAGGATCGGGACCGATTTGTACTATCCAAGGGTCATGCTGCTCCAGTGTTATATGCAGCATTGGCAGAAAAGGGCTTCTTTCCAAAGGCGGAACTTGGCAAGCTTAGAAAGGTTGATGCAATGCTTCAGGGGCATCCTGATATGAAGGGAACTCCCGGGGTAGAAATGTCCACTGGTTCTCTTGGACAGGGCTTCTCAGCTTCGCTGGGTATGGCACTTGCTGCAAAGCTAGACCACAAGGCATCAAGGGTGTATACCCTTCTAGGTGATGGAGAATTGCAGGAGGGCTTGGTATGGGAGGCTGCTATGGCGGCGGCTCACTTCAAGCTGGATAATTTAACAGCCTTTATCGACTTAAATGGTTTACAAATTGACGGACCTAATGAGGTGGTTATGGGGGTTGCTCCTGTAGCAGACAAATTCAGAGCCTTCGGTTGGCATGTTGTTGAAATCGATGGACATAAGCTGGAGGAAATCGTAGCGGCAATAGAAAAGGCAAAGGAAACAAAGCTTAAGCCGACACTAATTCTGGCCCATACAGTAAAGGGCAAGGGCGTATCCTTCATGGAGAATGCAGTGGGCTGGCATGGCAATGCGCCAAAGAAGGAAGATGCAGATAAGGCATTAGCTGAGCTGGGAGGTGCAAGATAATGACAAAGGCAGTAGCAACAAGAGACGCCTACGGAGAAGCGTTGCTGGAGGTAGGCAAAAAATATGACAATGTGGTGGTTTTAGATGCAGACCTTTCAAAATCGACTAAAACCTATGATTTTAGCAAGACATATCCCGAACGATTTTTTAATGTCGGAATTGCAGAGCAAAATTTAATTGGTATTTCAGCAGGCTTGGCAGCTTCAGGGAAAATTCCCTTTGCCAGCACCTTTGCCATGTTTGCCTCCGGCAGGGCCTTCGAGATCATCAGGAACTCACTGGCATATCCAAAGCTGAATGTTAAGGTATGTGCTACCCACGCCGGCATCACGGTGGGAGAAGACGGCGCTTCACATCAGTCCCTTGAGGATATCGCCTGCATGAGGGCAATCCCTAATATGACGGTAATTGTGCCGGCAGATGGTGTAGAGACAAAGGCTGCAATACATGCTATAGCAGAGTATCATGGTCCTGTTTATGTGAGATTAGGCAGATCAGCAGTGCCTACCATAAATGATGAAAATAGCTATAAGTTTGAAATAGGCAAGGGCGTTGTGCTTAAAGAGGGCAAGGATGTTACTATAGTGGCAACAGGCATTATGGTCAGCAAGGCCCTGGAGGCTGCAGAAGCATTAGCAGCAGAGGGCATCAATGCCGAGGTGGTCAACATCCATACCATTAAGCCGATAGATAAGGAGCTGATAGCTGCCACAGCTAAAAAAACCGGTGCTATCGTAACCGCCGAGGAGCATAATGTTGTTGGTGGTCTAGGCTCAGCCGTAGCAGAGGTAGTAGTAGAAAGCAGCCCTGTGCCGATGAGAAAGGTAGGTACAATGGATACCTTCGGAGAATCAGGAAAGCCCGAAGAGCTACTGACAAAATACAATCTGACAGCAGCAGCAATAGCAGAGGCAGTCAGGGAAGTCCTTAAGCAAAAGAAATAAACCGTGCCACGGGGACGTTTTGTTTGGCACGTAAATCTTGGCTATAATTAACTGGGAAGGGGCTGTCGGGAAATAGCTTGATTTTGCCTCTAAGAACTAAAAATAAAGAGAACCTCCAGGATTCTAGGCTTTGAAAGTCCTATGATCTTGCCGGGTTCTTTTTTTGTGCCACGGGTGTGCCACGGGGACGTTTTGTTTGACACCTTTGACACCTATAAACCTTGATGCTATCTCACTGAATTCTAATAGCAGTTTGAACTTTGCAATTTTATAGGACTATTCTCTATTTTTTTAAAAATGATACATTGATCATAATTATAAAAAGTTAAATAAAAATGATTATCATTATCTTTAATGGGCATATATCTACTAAGGAAAAACGAAATAAACCTTAGGAGGTATATACGATGACATACAAATTACCAAACTTAGAATACGCATATGATGCTCTTGAGCCCCATATCGATAAGGAAACAATGGAAATACACCATTCAAAGCATCATCAAGCCTATATCAATAATTTAAATGCAGCCCTTGAGAAATATGAAGATTTAAGAGAAAAGGAACTGAAGGAGCTATTAAGTTCACTAGATGACCTGCCTCAAGAGATTTATTGGGCAGTAAGGAATAATGGCGGAGGACATTATAACCACAGCCTATTCTGGAGGCTACTATCAGCAAACGGTGGCGGAGAGCCTAAGGGTGAGCTTTTAGAGGCAATCAATGCAAGCTTTGGCAGCTTTGACGCTTTTAAGGAGACCTTCAACAAGGCAGCGGCAACCCGCTTTGGCAGTGGCTGGGCTTGGTTGATTCTCAATAAGGATAATCAGCTGGAGGTGGTTTCAACCCCTAATCAGGATAATCCTTTGATGGAGGGCAATAAGATTCTTTTAGGCCTGGACGTTTGGGAGCATGCCTACTATCTGAAGTATCAAAATAAGCGGCCGGACTATATTCAAGCATGGTGGCATGTTGTGAATTGGGATTATGTCGGCGAGCTATATAGCAGCTTAGTATAATATGAAATACTATTGCCCCATAGAGGTAGGGATATACTTACCTCTATGGGGTTTTAGATTGACTTCGCAAGACAAATGAAACGTCCTTTAGTCTTCCCTAGTCTTCAACAAGATAGGGTATCATAACAAAATGCCCTATAACAGGTTTTTCAGAAGTCTGCCGGAGAAGACAACAGATGAAATTGAAGATATACAAAGGGCTATGGTGTTAGCCCACAATAAGTTTATTAGCAGCGGACATTGGAGGCTAGACCAGACGGGAAGTCATACAGAGCTAAGCTTTGATGTTAAAGTACTGGATGAAGTACTGCAGGAAATGATTGAATTAAGGGTAAATTGGAGAAATAAGAGATTATTCACTATATTGTCAGCCAGAACCGTCCCCGATGACATTGTCAGCCAGAACCGTCCCCGATGACAATTGGCTTTATTTTTAACATATCTGACCTTGTCTTGAATATTTCCCCCTTGTACTGAATAAACATATAGCAAGAATCGTATTTTTCAAAGTAAGGGGGGAAGGAAAATGAAAGGTAAAATGCCCAAATTTCCAAGAATTAATTTGAAGCTACTAATTATGGTTATTGTAATAATAGTAGCTGTTGCATTACTGGTAAGATATGTACCAAGACTTATTTCAGGAGGAGATAAGCAGGTAAGCTATGCTGTATTAGAAGAAGCTGAGGTTCCGGAAAAAATTGTACAGATTTTGCCAAGATATAAAATGCTGGAAAGAGCATTGGCAGCAAAGGTTGAAGATCAGGTGTACGTTATCGTCACCAGAGGTGAGAAGCTTACAGGCGGCTATATGGTTGATATAGATAAAATTGTAGTGGAGAAGGATAATGATGAAACAAAGCTGGTGGTCCATGCGATTTTTACAGACCCCAAGCCTGAGGAGCTGGTTCCGCAGGTGCCTTCATATCCATACATCATTGTAAAAACTGATTTAAAGGAGCTTCCTAAAAAGATTGATCTTCAGGTAACCTACAAATAGTAATTATTAATGACATATCCTAAATAAGGTATGTCATTTTTATTGGGTTTTGATAAATAATAATAAAGAAGAAAACTTCATCAAATTGTAATCTCCCTGTAATGGTATTTTGTAGGAGATATTATATAATTAGGTGTAATCAATGCTTCCACAAAGCTAACAACAAGGAGGACGAAAGGATGCCAATGCTTAAAAGAAAAATAGCTGCCACATTACTATCAACAGCACTGCTATTTACTTCAATGACAGGTTTGGTTTATGGCGAAGAGCTAATACATCAAAAAATAAATACTGAAAAGCTATCCAGTGGTGTAACTCAACAGCATATTGTAAAGTTTACAGAAAACGGATGGGCTAATATCAATGTACTTTACGTGGATTTAAAGGACTCTACTACGGGACTACAGCTATTGCAGAGCTCCAATGGATTACAGACGAGGGAAACTCTTTCAACCATGGCTAAGGTACATAATAATGTAATCGGAGCAATTAATGGGGATTTCTTTCATTTGACCACACCGGATTCTCCAATGGGGATCATGGTACAGGATGGGAGGATGGTCAGCAGTTCTGTGATTGACCAGAATTTTGCCAGTCTTTTTGTATATAATACAAATACTGCCTTCACTGATTATATGAAGCTTCAGGTCTCTTTAAGCAACAGGACAAAGGGGACAAGTCTTCCGATTGATGCAGTGAATAAATTGACCTGGGAATACAGGATGACCACCCTGGTGGACAGAAATTGGGGTATGACCTCGCCGGGAGCAACTGAAACACGACAGGATATCGTAGAAGCAGTTATAATGGATAACATTGTTGTAGAAATTAGAGTAGGACAACCGGCTGTGGAAATTCCGGAAAACGGATATGTGCTATTTGCTGTAGGAACAAAGGGGCAGGGTATCTTTAATACCCTTGAAGTAGGCGACGAAATAGAGCTGGCCTATACGCCAGATGTAGAGAATATCAAACTGGCTATGGGGGGCGGAACTCAGCTGGTTAAAAATGGTCAGATTGTTCCCTTCACACAGACGGTTACCGGTAATCATCCAAGAACGGCGGTAGGTGTCTCAAAGGATGGTACTCAGCTTATCATGGTGGCAGTAGACGGTAGAAATCAGTTCTTTAAGGGAATGGACGGACAGCAGATGGCTAAGCTGATGATAGAGCTGGGCAGCAATGAGGCCGTAATAATGGACGGCGGTGGCTCCACTACAATGGTGTCTAGAAGCCTTGGAACCTTTATACCAACGCTAGTCAATTACCCCTCCGATGGTTCTGAAAGAAGGATAATCAATGGTTTATCAGTGGTTTCAAAGGCTGCCCCCGGCAGTCTTAGCGGATTAGTGGCAGAAACGGATTTTCCTGCTACCTTTGCTGGTTTAGCCAGGGAGATAAGTGTTAAGGCCCATGATCAATATTATAATCCAGTAACGGTAAATCCCAATGAATTAAAATACAGTCTAATTTCCGGAAAAGGCAGCTTCAACGGAAATCTATTTACCCCTGAATCCACCGGAGATATTGTCATTGGTGTGGATTACAGAGGAGTAACAACAGAGGTTAATCTAAAGGTATACGAAAAGCTGGCGGGAATAGAAATCAATCCAAATCAAATTCAATTGGGCTTTGGAAGAAGTACCCGGTTAAATGTAGTGGGTGTGGACCCAAATGGTTTTCGGGTGCCACTGGCCAATAGCAGTCTACAATGGAGAGATATGCAGGGCTTAGGAACCTTTAAGGATGGTGTATACACCGCCGGTAATGTGGGTGGAAATACTGTTTTAGAGGCCAGCTATGGTGATATTAAGGCCTACGCTGCTGTGACGGTGGGATTAAATCAAACTACAATTGACAACTTTGAGAGCCTGAATGTATCATTTTTAAGCTTCCCTGCGGAGGTTACAGGAAAGGTAACCCATGAGGCCGCAGGCCAAACAGGAAAGGGTGCTGGTCTGGAGTTCGATTTTACTACTACAGATGCCTCAAGAGCAGCCTATATGGTATATGGCAACGGAGGTATAAAAATCACTGAAAAACAGGAAAAATTAGGCCTTTCAGTATATGCAACTGAAACCTCCACTGCTTGGATCAGGGCCAGGGTGAAGGATGCCAATGGTCAAGAGCATGTTGTAGATTTCAGCCAGGGGGTCAATTGGACAGGTTGGAAGTACCTAGAGGCTCAATTGCCTCAGGGATTGGCTTACCCTATTGCAGTGGATAGGATTTATGTTGTGGAGACGGTTGAAGCACTAAAGTATAAGGGCAAGCTGATATTTGATGATCTTCAAGGCCTTAAAGCCATGGCAGCACAGCCCCTTACATTAGAGGGACAAAAGGCGATGGATCCCTTAAACAGGCAGCCTGAGGTAGAAGGTACTAAAATAATGGCTTATACAGGAATGAAAAAAGGCAGCACTCTACTGGATAGAATAGTGTCAAATCGCTTGAGCAGCCTAATAAACAGTCAATACGAGTATGCACTCTTCACAGAGGTAGTTGACAGCAGCATCACGGCAGGAATTAAGAAGCCATTTGTTAACGGCATGTCTGGCTTTAAGTACACTGAATACAAAAACACAATTTTTGTTCAAATGGACAATAGAAACAAGGGTATTCGTCAAACCAATTATCGTCAGTATGCATGGCTGAAATACGAGGTTGAGAAGTCCGATACTGAAAATGTCATCGTAGTGCTACCAAAACCTATTTGGGGGTCAAATGGCTTTTCAGACACTATGGAGGCCGATTTATTTGCTGAAATGCTGACAGAGTTAACAGAAAAGGGCAAGAAGGTCTTTGTGGTGTATGGTGAAGGAGAGGTTAAAGCCGAGGCTATAAATGGTGTCAGATATATCGGCACCGGCAGCTACAAGGGCGACAGCAGCAAAGAGCCTTTGGAAGCCTTCAAGTATGTAGAATTCAACATTACAGATACAGAGGTAACCTATCAACTTAAATCATTATTTCAATAATCAAATCCATCCCATAAGGAATCCACTCTATGGGGTGGATTTTTTATTGCAGGGAAGTTCGTTGATATCCTATGAAATGGGGGGCGTTAAGCCATTAGTATTCCAATATTTACATCAAGGAAATTAAGAAAAAGTAAAGAAATTATTAAAGAGTTTAAAATTAAAGGGAGGCGATACAATGGCCAGTAGGTTTTCAAGGTGGGTGGCAGGCTCCACCTTAGTCATTACGGTTTTAACAACTTCAGTAATAGGTGCTTATGGCAGCCAAAGCATACATACAGCAATATCCGGGGACACCCTGTGGAAGCTTTCTCAGCGATACAATATTACTCTGGAGCAGCTGCAGAAGCTGAATCCTCAAATAAAATCAGTTTCCAAATTGAATATAGGGGATAAAATAATTATACCTGCCACTACATATAGCGTAAAAAAGGGTGATACCCCTTGGCTCATCAGTAATCGTCAGGGTGTAGATTTAACTGCATTGCTGTCGCTTAATGGCCTGACAAAAAACAGTGAGATATATCCCGGGCAGGTGCTGAAAATTCCTCCGCTGCAATCAGCTTCACTTAAGCCATATACCGTTGTAAAGGGAGATACGCCATGGTTGATTAGCAACAGGCACAATATACCCTTAAGTGATCTAATGAAGGCCAATGGATTAAAATCAGAAGATATTATTTATGTAGGACAGGTATTATCCTTGCCTGCCTCTTCAGTGCCTGTACAGAGCAGTGGCAATGCAGCGGAAGCCAATGGTAATAAAAAGACCTTCAAAACCCACACGGTTGCAAGAGGAGATGATTTATGGAAAATATCCATCCAACACGGTATACCCTTTCAGGAGCTGCTATCGGTTAATGGACTAAAGGAGAGCCATGTGATTAATATCGGTGATAAGCTGACGATACCAGTCTATCAAATAGCTATAAAGTCAACGCCGGGTCCTCAATACGGAGAGCTGCTGGATTGGTGGACAGAGGCCCAATATGTTGTACCAATAGGAAAAGAATTTACTGTGGTGGATTTTGCCACCGGCAAGCGTTGGAAAATGAAGCGGACAATAGGGGCCAACCATGCCGATTGCGAGCCCTTAACCAGCAATGATGCAGCCATTATGAAGCAGGTGTGGGGTGGCAGCTATAGCTGGAGCATCAGAGCAGTTATTATTGAAGTGGATAACAGAAAAATTGCAGCATCTGCCAGCTCAATGCCCCATGATATCCAAAGCATAACAAGCAATAATTTTAACGGACATTCAGATATTCACTTTTTAAACAGCACCAGGCATAAGGATGGCTTGGTGGATACCAGTCATCAGGCTAAAATAAAACAGGCGGCAGGCAGGTAAAAATTTCAACTATTGCTATAGCTGCTGATAAAGCTTAATTCTTATCATAAATCTTTATAAGTTTTCATACTATTTTAAAAAATGCCAGAGGTTTTGGCATTTTTTTTGTTAGAATAAAGAAAAATAGGTATATATGTTATAAATAAAATTTTAGGGGGGTTTATGCATGCAGGAAAAAAATCGACTTAAACCGGAGGAACTGACAAGCCCATGTAATATCAGTGACTTTGACTTTGAAACTACCTCGGATTTAACACCTTTGAAGGGAATAATTGGACAAGAAAGAGCTGTTGAGGCTCTTAATTTTGGTCTAAGAATGAAAAAGAAGGGCTACAACATATACATAGCCGGGTTAAGTGGAACAGGCCGCAGCAGTTATTCCAATTCTATTACAGAAAAGCTGGCGGAGGAAATGCCCAAGCCCAACGATTGGGTGTATGTCTACAATTTTAAAAATGCGGATCGTCCGAAGGCTTTATGTATGGAGCCGGGGTTGGGGGCACAGTTTAAAAAGGATATAGAGGATATGATAGATCAGCTATTGAATGAAATTCCGGTGGTCTTTGGGGGGACTGATTATGAGACTAAACGAAATGAAGTCTTTAGGGAATTTCAGCAAAAAAACCAGGATCTATTGACTCAGCTTAATCAAGTAGCTCAAAAACATAGCTTTATGTTCAAGCAGTCAGAGCATGGCTTGGTAACAATACCGTTGAAGGCTGGAAGACCAATGACGCAGGAGGAATACGGGGAGCTTTCTCCAGAGGAAATGGCGGTTCTACGTGAAAATTCCAATGAGCTGAGTATAGACACGCTTGAAATATTCAACAGCCTAAAGCAGTTGGAGGAGCAGCTGAGGGAAAGGATTAAAAAGCTGGATGAGACCGTCGGCTATGGCGTGATAAACTACTATATTAATAGGCTAATACAAAGATATGGACACAGAGAGAATATCATTGAATATATTAATGAGCTGGAGGAGGACATTGTTCACAATATTGATCGATTTAAAAAAACCACTGAGGAGGAAAATGTACCTAATATTCTGATGATGCCGATGAAATCCGATGAGGGATTTCTGAACAGATATATGGTGAATCTATTTATCAATAATTCGGATCTTGATAAAGCACCGATTATAAATGAATCCAATCCTACCTTCTATAATCTGATAGGGACAATTGAGTATAAAAATGAGATGGGCGTATACAAAACAGATTTTATGCAGATCAAGCCAGGGGCACTGCATTCAGCTAATGGCGGCTTTTTAATATTAAATGTCAAGGAGATATTGACACAGCCCTATGCCTGGGAAACTCTGAAAAGAGCGCTGAAAACCGGTGAGATCAATATAGAATCCACCAATAAAATGATGGGCTATCTTGTTACATCTACGCTAAAGCCTGAGCCGATACCTCTAAATATTAAGGTGCTATTGATCGGGGATTCGGAAATCTATCATGCATTATACAACATGGATGAGGATTTCAGAAAGCTATTCAAAATAATGGCGGATTTTGATGTAGAAATGAAGAAGGATAAAGAAAATATCTATAAAATGGCCAAGTTTATAGCAACCCATTGCCAGAAGGAAGGGCTTATGAACTTTGACAAGAGTGCAGTGGCGAGGGTAATAGAATACAGCTCAAGGCTTGCGGATGATCAGGAAAGGCTGAGCTCTCGCTTCAATCAGATAGTGGAAATACTATATGAGGCGGATGCATGGGCTGAACAGGCAGAGGCAAATATAGTTGCTAAGGAGCATGTAGAAAAGGCCATACAGCAGAAAATTTATAGAAACAGTAAATACGAGGAAAAGCTAAATGAAATGTTCGATGAAGGAACACTGCTGATGGATGTAGAGGGTGAAAAGATAGGGCAAATCAACGGCTTGGTTGTAATGGGTACCGGAGAGCACAGCTTCGGTAAGCCCAGCAGGATTACCGTATCAACCTATAAGGGTAAATCAGGTATCATAAACATTGAGCGGGAGGTCAGAAAGAGCGGCAGCATCCATGACAAGGGCGTGCTGATACTAAGCGGATATCTAGGTGAAAAATTCGCACAGGAGGAGCCTATGTCGCTATCTGTAAGCATCAGCTTTGAGCAAAACTATTCCATGATCGATGGTGACAGTGCCTCTAGTACAGAGCTGTATGCGATCCTTTCCAGTATAGCAGAGGTGCCTATTAAGCAATATATAGCCGTAACCGGGTCTGTCAACCAAAAAGGTGAAATACAGCCTATAGGCGGTGTAAATGAGAAGATTGAAGGCTTCTTCGATGTCTGCAGGCTAAAGGGGCTAACAGGCCGGCAGGGGGTTATGATACCTAAGCAAAATGTCAAAAACCTAATGCTAAAGCAGGAGGTAATAGAGGCTGTGAGGAAAAATGAATTCCATATATATGCTATAGGGCATGTGGATG
Source organism: Clostridiaceae bacterium (assembly GCA_018432235.1). GTDB lineage: Bacteria > Bacillota > Clostridia > Peptostreptococcales > Natronincolaceae > M1-B18. The sequence goes on from JAHDLO010000003.1 coordinate 45,962, forward strand.
AGGGTATTGAAATTCTCACAGGAATCCAGGCAGGTAAAAAGGAAAAGGGTGAGTATCCAAAGGGGTCCATATCCTATATGGTGAGAGAAAAGCTTAAGAGCTTAATCAAAGACGAGGAAAAGGAAGCGAATAAGAAAGAGAATAAGGAATAAAAAATAGGGCCGAAATATGAATTGACCTCCATAAGTTAGACCTAAAAATCTAACTAATGGGGGTCACATCAATAAATCGGCTCCTTTAGTTTTTTGAAATTAGATTTACTCATTCAATATCTGAGCCAATACCGTACAGACCACGATTATCTCTAATGCCCTCCTCTGTAATAATGTACTGCAGCGGATAATCGTATTGATCAATCGGCAGCTCATCAACCAGCTGCAGCTGATAGGCAAGCCCGACTGTAGGTGTATCAGGTGAAAGCCTGGGTAAAAAACGGTCATAATAGCCGGCTCCGTAGCCTATTCTATAGCCTTTCTTGTCAAAGCCCACACCCGGCACTAAGACGAGATCCAATAGACTCGGATCCACCTCTCTGACCGCCTCCGGCTTCGGCTCTAAGACGCCAAAATTGCCGGGTTGTAAATCCTCAATGGGATTTTTCAGCTCTGACACTATGATAGCTTTTGTGCTGTGGACGGTAATCGGGATAAAGACTCTCTTGCCCCGCTGAAGTAGGTCATCAATAATTTCCTCTGTGTGCACCTCGTTTCTAAAGGCAATATATAACATCACCCGTTCCGCTTCCTTATATAAAGTAGTGGCTCTTAATTCTGTAAAAATTTGGCGACTCTTCAAGGCCGCCTTCTCCTTTGATAAGCTGCTTCTTTTGTTGATCAAGGCCTCCCGTAAAACTTTTTTCATGGTGTCTCCTCCTCTAAAATACTGGTCTTCCTTCTATTTTAACAGAATTTTGGAAATCAATTCAATTGAAAATAACCCAGAAGTAAGGGTATAATTATTTTGTATAAGCCTGCAGTAAAAAAAGCCTTCGTGAGACTTTTTGAAAAAAAAACTGCTTGCTTAAAAATATAGGTATTTTTTACCACAATTTTATCGTGTTTTTTGCAGGAATTAAGCATCGGATGTCGAAATTATAATATTTGTATACAGGAGTTGATCAAATTGATAGAAATGAAAGGTGTCAATAAGGTATATCAAAAAGGTGTACAAGCCCTTGCTAATATAAATCTTAAGATAGAAAAGGGTGAATTTGTATTTCTAGTTGGTCCCAGCGGTGCTGGGAAATCTACATTCATTAAGCTCTTACTTAAGGAAGAGGAGCCGACAGAGGGTCAAATAAACATCGACAGTCAGGACATTACAAATCTCTCCCGTCGTAAGGTTCCCTACCTAAGAAGAAATATAGGGGTTATATTTCAAGATTTCAGATTACTCCCTAATAAAACGGTTTTTGAAAATGTTGCTTTTGCAATGCAAATTATAGAAGCCTCCTCGAAGGATATACGAAGGCAGGTGCCAATGGTATTAGGGATGGTGGGCCTCAGTGATAGAGCCTCACAATATCCGCATCAGCTGTCGGGGGGAGAACGACAAAGAGTTTCAATTGCAAGAGCTATAGTAAACAATCCATCAATATTGATTGCAGATGAACCAACAGGAAATCTTGACCCTGAAACCGCCTGGGAGATTATGAAGGTCCTGCGACAGATTAATAGAAGAGGTACAACCGTCTTAATGGCCACCCACGCCAAGGAAATTGTAGATGTTATGCAGCAGCGGGTAATCGCCCTGGAACGAGGCAAAATCGTTAGAGATCAGCAAAGGGGTGCATACGGCTATGAAGATTAGAACTGTAAAATATATGTTTAGACAGGGACTAGTGGGACTATGGCGAAACAGAGGTATGAGTGTCGCATCAATTGGCTCTGTGGCAGCTTCTCTTGTGGTTTTAGGTTTAATCATAACTCTGGTATTGAACATTAATAACGTAGCAGAGCTGACACAAATGCAATTTGATTCAATTCAAGTGTATTTGAATGAAGGTCTAGATCAAAATGAAGTTCAAGAAATTGGTCAAAGGATAGGATCCATTGACGGCGTTCAGCTGGTGGAGTATGAATCCAAAGAGCAGGCCCTAAAGAACATGAAGGAGCGATGGGGTGAGCAGGGATATTTACTGGAATACCTTGAGAACAATCCATTGCCAAATTCCTTTATCATTAGCATGGAGACCTTAGAGGATGCCGACGGCATTGTGGCTGAGCTTCAGAAGCTGGAGGGTATTGACGAAATCAAATATTACAAGGAAATAATTGAAAATCTACTTAAGATAGCGGGCTTTATTAGAACAGTAGGATTAGTATTGATACTGATTTTAATATTAGTGGCTATGTTTATAATCTCAAACACCATAAAGCTAACATTAAACGCCAGAAGACAGGAAATAAACATTATGAAGTATGTTGGTGCCACCAACTGGTTTATCCGATGGCCCTTTGTGCTGGAGGGTATGGCCCTTGGCTTAAGCGGAGCCTTAATAGCGGTATTGGTGGTTTACTTCGGTTATCAATATACCTTCCAGATTATTTCCGATAGATTTACTGTTATGGTCAGTGCCTATATGATAGGGACAAGGGCCATGATGCATACAACCATATCGATGTTCTCGGTATTGGGAGCAGGTGTCGGTGCATTGGGAAGCTTCATTTCCCTTAGAAAGCACCTAAGAGTATAGCAAATGTTAAGGGGGGCAAACACATGATGCTAAGGAAGACGTCGGTTGCTTTGATTGTAGCCGTAACATTGGGCGTTTCTACATTCACGGTCTTCGCAACTGATGCCAGCAAAATCAACAATCAGCTGCAGAATAACGCAAATAATCAAAAAGCTGTAACGAATGAGATGAAAAAGCTGGAAACACAGACTAAGAACATCAATGCAGAGCTATTAAAGCTGGATAAGGCGATAGAGACTGCAGAGAATGAAATTGAGAAGCTGACAAAGGATATCGCCTCATCTGAGAAGCAAATAACGAAAACCACCACTGAACTGGTGGAGGCAGAGGAAAACATCGACGGGAAAAAAGACCTTTTAGGCTCCAGAATAAATGTAATGTATAAAAATGGCAACATCGGCTATCTGGAGGTACTTTTAAGCTCCAAGAGCTTTCCTGAGCTATTGTCTAATCTAGACATGGTAAAAAAGGTAGTGGACCATGATGTTGAGCTGTTGAAGTTTTTACAGCAGCAAAGGGATGAAATAGAGAACAAGAAAATTCAACTGGAGAATCAGAAGAAGCAGCTGCTTAATCTGAAAACCAGTATGGAATCAAAGCAGCAGAATCTTCAGGTCACCAGAGGACATCAGGAGCGTCTGAAGACTGAGCTTCAGCAGGATCATAAGGCCTTGGCCAAGCAGTTGGATCAGCTGGAGAAGGAGGCCAATGCGCTGGAGTCCGAGCTGAGGAAGCTGCAATCCAGTGGTGCCTATATTGGTGGTGTTATGCAATGGCCGGTAACAGGCTACACTAGAATTTCATCGCCATACGGCAATAGAATTCATCCAATACTTAAAACCCAAAGATTCCACTCCGGTATAGATATCCCTGCCCCAAGCGGCGTTAAGGTGGCAGCTGCAGGACCGGGAAAGGTGGTTCACTCCGGAACGCTGGGAAGCTATGGTAAGGTTATTATATTGGACCATGGCGGTGGGATAATGACATTATACGCGCATAATTCCAAGCTGGTGGTGTCGGTTGGTGATTCTGTCAAAAAGGGTGACAAAATCGCTGAAATTGGAAGCACAGGTCTTTCAACCGGACCGCATCTTCACTTTGAGGTTCGTAAGGACGGAAAATACGTAGACCCAATTCCATATGTCAAAGGTAAATAGTGCTGAGCCGGAGAGAAATCTCCGGCCTTTGTATTTTTTAATGAAGGCTTAGTAATAATAAATCTATATGCTTTTGAAAAGTTTAGGCTTATGAGGTATAATGTAATTTAAATAGCCGTAATATAAAAGGTAGAGTCTTAGTCAAAGGGGAGAACAAAATGATTAGTAAAAGAAAAGCAATAGTCGGAGCGATAATAATTGTTCTTTTAACCACTGTGCTTACAGTATCTGTAGGTAATTTAGTTGCATTGCAGCTTGGACAAAAGGTAGTGATAACGAAGGAAACCTACGATTATTATAAAAGTGTAAACAATCAGCATGGAAAGCTGCTGATGCTTAAAGAGTATTTATCCAGTAATTATTATAAGGAGCTGGATGATGAGGTGCTGATGGAGGGTGCCATCAGAGGAATGTTTGAAAGCATAGAGGACCCCTATACGGTCTATATGAACAAAAAGGAATTCAACGATCTTATGACCAGAACTCAGGGAACCTACGGCGGCATTGGTGTAATAGTTACCCCCGGAGAGGATGGCTTTGTAACAGTAGTATCACCTATAGAGGATACTCCCGGAGAAAGGGCTGGTCTTAGAACTGGCGACAAGATTACCCATGTGGACGGAGAAAGGGTATATGCAGATAAATTGGATTTAGCCGTAGATAAAATGAAGGGTGATCCCGGAACTAAGGTGAAGCTCACCATAGGCCGTGAGGGTACTGATCCGCTTGAGGTTGAAATAAAACGGGAGGAAATACGTCTAAAAACAGTTAAATCAGAGGTTATGGAAAATAATATCGGATATATACGGATTTCAATGTTTGATGAAAAGACGGCAGCTGATTTTAAAGCACAGCTGAAGGAGCTGGAAAAGAAAAAAATTGAAGGGCTCGTGATTGACCTGAGAAATAATCCCGGCGGTCTGTTGAGTCAATGTGTTGAGATAGCAGATGTGCTTTTGGGTGAGCAGGTGATTGTATATACAGAGGATAGAAATGGCAATAGAGAGATAGAAAAGTCTGATAAGGCAGGCGTTAATTATCCACTGGTGTTAATCGTAAATGAAGGCAGCGCCAGTGCTTCTGAAATCCTGGCAGGGGCTGTTCAGGACGGCGGTCAGGGAATAATTCTAGGTACGACAACCTTCGGCAAGGGATTGGTACAGCAGGTTAAGCCCTTAAATGATGACACCGGCTTTAAGTATACCGTATCCCAGTACTTTACACCAAACGGAAGCAATATCCATGGCATCGGCATTGAGCCAAATGTAGTGGTGGAGCTGCCGGAGGAGCTGAAGGAGGCTGTAACGGTGGAAAGAGAACAGGACACACAGCTAAAGCGGGCATTAGAGGAAATCAAAGAAATGATTGGGAATTAGTAAAAGTGTACAGTGAATGATGATTAGAAAAATATCCTCGTTAAATGGGGATATTTTTCTTTATATCTGTTGACATTTATATACAGTAGGGATATAATTTATTCGAACAAACGTTCTTCAAAATGATATGGCAATATATTCTACAGGGAATTTTGTTTTATGTCAACCTATTGTGGTATAATTATATGAGAAAATTTTTTATATGAGAGGTAACATCATGAATAAATTTAAAATACACTCTGATTATAGACCCACCGGTGACCAGCCCAAGGCTATTGCTGGTTTAACGGAAGGCATACTGAAGGGTAGTCAACACCAGACATTGCTGGGGGTAACGGGTTCCGGTAAGACCTTTACTATGGCCAATGTCATAGAGAATATCCAAAAGCCTACTTTGGTTATCGCCCATAACAAAACTCTTGCGGCACAGCTTTGCAGTGAGTTTAAGGAGTTTTTTCCTGAAAATGCTGTAGAATATTTTGTAAGCTATTACGACTATTACCAGCCGGAGGCCTATGTGGTACATAGCGACACCTATATTGAAAAGGATGCCTCTATTAACGATGAAATTGATAAGCTGAGGCACTCTGCAACATCAGCCCTCTTTGAAAGAAGAGATGTGATCATTGTTGCCAGCGTTTCCTGTATATACGGCTTGGGGGACCCTGATGAATATAAAAAGCTGACGGTATCCCTTCGAGAAGGAATGCAGAAGGACAGAGATACTGTTCTTAGACAGCTGGTGGATATTCAGTATGAACGGAATGACATTAACTTCGTACGTGGTACCTTTAGAGTTAGAGGAGATGTTGTCGAGATATTCCCCGCTTCCTCCTCTGAGAATGTCATAAGGATTGATTTTTTTGGCGATGAAATAGAGCGAATCCTGGAGGTCAATGGTTTAACAGGAGAAATTGTAGGCAGAAGAACTCATGTATCTATATTTCCGGCCTCCCACTATGCCACTGGCATGGATAAAATAGAGTTGGCCATTAAGGGTATCGAGGCGGAGCTAGAGGAAAGGGTTAGGTTTTTTAAGGAGAATGATAAGCTGATCGAAGCCCAGAGAATACAGCAGAGGACCATGTATGACATCGAAATGCTGAGAGAGGTAGGCTTCTGTCAGGGGATAGAGAATTATTCGAGACATTTAACCGGCAGAGAAGCCGGCAGCAGACCCTACACCCTATTGGATTATTTTCCGGAGGATTATCTCATTATTGCAGATGAATCCCATGTATCAATACCCCAGATAAGAGGGATGTATCATGGCGACCGCTCCAGAAAGGAATCCTTAATTAATTATGGCTTCAGACTGCCCTCTGCCTTTGATAACCGACCTCTACAATTTCACGAATTTGAAGGGCTGGTTAACCAGATGATGTACGTCAGTGCCACCCCTGGTGCTTATGAGAAGGAGAAAAGCAATTATATGGTTGAACAGATTATCAGACCAACTGGTTTGCTGGATCCACCAGTAGAGGTGCGGCCAGTCAAGGGTCAGATCGACAATCTGGTAAGTGAAATCCATAAGCATATCGAAAAGAAAAATAGAGTTCTTGTCACTACACTGACTAAAAAAATGGCTGAGGATTTAACGAAGTATCTGAAGGAGATGGACATAGCCGTAAGATATCTGCACTCAGATGTTGTTACTCTTGAGCGGTTGGAAATTATAAGGGATTTGAGGCTAGGTGTATTTGATGTTCTGGTGGGTATAAACCTCTTGAGGGAGGGTCTGGATCTTCCAGAGGTGTCGTTGGTGGCAATATTGGATGCCGACAAGGAGGGCTTCCTTCGTTCTGAAACATCTTTAATTCAGACGATTGGGCGAGCTGCCCGTAATCTTGAGGGTAAGGTCGTTATGTACGCCGACAAAATAACCGATTCCATGCAGCGGGCCATAGGTGAAACCGAAAGAAGAAGAAGGCTGCAGGCGGAGCATAATATCGAAAATGGGATTACACCAAAATCTGTAGAGAAGAGGGTAAGAAATCTTATTGAAGCCACCAGGGTTGCTGAAGAGGCAGAAGACTACACCACTGCTGCTGCAAAGGCACCTTCAGATGTGGCTGATGTGATGAAGCGTTTGGCGGAAATGGAGGCAGAAATGCTGAAGGCCGCCGAGGACCTGGAATTTGAAAAGGCCGCCCAGCTGAGGGATAGTATAAAGCGTATACGGAAGGAAAATTCACTATAGAGAAGAAGGTGCAGACGTGTCAAGAGATAAAATTATTATAAGGGGTGCCAAGGAGCATAATTTGAAAAATATCAGCCTTGAGATTCCTAGAGACAAATTTGTAGTTTTAACCGGTCTGTCTGGGTCGGGAAAATCCTCACTGGCCTTTGATACCATATATGCAGAGGGACAAAGACGATATATAGAGAGCCTATCCTCCTATGCAAGGCAGTTTTTAGGCCAGATGGAGAAGCCGGATGTGGAATATATAGAGGGGTTATCCCCTGCAATATCCATTGATCAAAAGACCACAAGTAAAAATCCCCGTTCCACAGTTGGTACGGTTACTGAAATATACGATTATCTCAGACTGCTGTTTGCCAGAGTCGGTACGCCCCATTGTCCCGAATGCGGCATTGAAATAAGCCAGATGACTGTGGAGCAGATTGTAGACAAGATAATGGAGCTAAAAGAGGGGACGAGGCTTCAGATACTGGCTCCCGTAATCAGAGGCAAGAAGGGAGAGCACCAGAAGGTCCTAGATGACATTAAAAAAGAGGGCTTTGTCAGGGTGCGTATTGATGGTGAAGTCAGAGATATAGGTGAAGAGATAAAGCTGGCAAAGACGAAAAAGCATAATATAGAGGTGGTTGTTGACAGAATCGTGGTAAAGGAGGGCTCAGAGCAGCGGATGGCCGACTCAATAGAGACGGTGCTTAAGCTGACGGATGGTTTGGTGCTGGTGGATGTGATAGGACAGGAGGAGCTGCAGTTCTCCACAAAATTTGCATGTCCGGAGCATGGTATCGGTATTGAGGATCTAACGCCTAGAATGTTCTCCTTTAATAACCCCTTCGGAGCCTGTCCTGAATGTAATGGTATAGGCCATATGAAGGTGGTGGACAGAGACTTGGTGATCCCGGATGATAGCCTTAGCATTCGTCAGGGAGCCATAGCGCCGTGGTCTGGTACAAATGGCACCTCTGATAATACCTACTATTTTAGAATGATTGAAGCCATCGCAGAGGAGTTCGGCGTCAGTGTAGACCTGCCCTTTAGCCAGCTGCCGGAGAAATTCATTCAGGCTGTGCTTTATGGCTCCGGTAAAGTCATTAACTTTGAGTATGAGTCAAAATATGGCGGCAACAGAACCTACTCCTCTACCTTTGAAGGTGTTATCCCAAATCTTGAAAGAAGATATAAGGAAACTGCCTCAGAATACATGAGGGAAAAGATCGAGGAATATATGAGTGAGAGTCCATGTCAAGCCTGCAAGGGCTCCAGACTGAAACCGACGGTGCTGTCGGTTACGGTGGGAGGGAAAAACATTCATCAGGTTTCAGAAATGGCCGTAAAGGATGCCATCAAATTCATAGATGAACTGAAGCTAAGTGAAAGAAATACGATCATAGCCCATCAAATCATCAAGGAAATAAAAGGAAGACTGAGCTTCCTTATGGATGTCGGACTGGACTACCTAACCCTCTCCAGAACTGCAGGCACCTTGTCGGGAGGAGAGGCGCAGCGTATTCGTCTTGCCACTCAAATCGGCTCCAGTCTGGTAGGGGTGCTATACATACTGGATGAACCAAGTATAGGTCTGCATCAAAGGGATAATGACAGGCTGCTGAAAACCCTGAGGCATTTGACCAACATTGGCAATACAGTTATAGTAGTAGAGCATGATGAGGATACAATGTTTGAAGCGGATCACATTATAGATATCGGCCCAGGCGCAGGGATTCATGGCGGTGAGGTAGTAGCTGAAGGAACTGCTGAGGAAATTATGAAGTGCAGTGAATCTATTACTGGACAGTATCTAAGCGGAGAACGAAAAATTGATGTGCCGACTCAAAGAAGAAAGCCTAATGGAAAGTGGATTAAGGTAATAGGGGCTCAGGAAAATAATTTGAAGAACATTCAGGTGGATTTTCCAATGGGGGTATTAACCTGCGTTACGGGAGTTTCGGGCTCAGGGAAGAGTACGCTTATCAATGATATACTTTATAAGAAGGTTGCACAGGAAATTAACAGGGCCAAGTCTAAACCTGGTCTTCATAAGGAAATTACAGGTCTTGAGCATATTGACAAGGTAATAGATATCGATCAATCTCCCATAGGCAGGACCCCTAGATCAAATCCCGCTACCTATACAGGTGTTTTTGATGACATAAGGGATGTTTTCGCACAAACAGCACAATCAAAGATGAGGGGCTATCAAAAAGGACGATTCAGCTTTAATCTTAAGGGGGGCCGTTGTGAAGCCTGCAGTGGTGACGGTATAATCAGAATTGAGATGCACTTCCTTCCCGACGTGTATGTACCCTGCGATATTTGTAAGGGCAAGCGATACAATAGAGAAACTCTGGAGATAAAGTATAAAGGCAAGTCTATTGCTGATGTACTGGAGATGAATGTGGAGGAGGCATTGTCCTTCTTTGAAAATATCCCCAAAATAAAAAGAAAAATGGAGACCCTATATGAGGTGGGGCTAGGCTATATAAAGCTGGGGCAACCATCTACTCAGCTTTCAGGGGGCGAGGCCCAGAGAATTAAGCTGGCAACGGAGCTAAGTAAAAGAAGCACTGGAAGAACCCTATATATACTGGACGAGCCAACTACAGGCCTGCATTTTGCAGATGTCCATAGATTAATAGATGTGATTCAGAAGCTAGTGGACACCGGAAATACTGTCCTTATTATAGAGCATAATCTTGAGGTAATTAAGACGGCGGATTATATTATTGACCTTGGACCCGAAGGCGGCAATGATGGCGGCAGGATTGTTGCAAAGGGAACCCCGGAGGAGGTTGTAAAGGTTAAAGCATCTTATACGGGGCAATTTCTTAAAAAAATACTGTTATAGTTCTAGGATAAATAAGCATAATACACTATAGTCAGAAGGCCTTTCCTCCGCTAAAATAATATTAAGACGTTTAATATTAAGGAGGATAAGGATGGGTAGTTATTTTAGTGGAGGTAATGCCATAAAGCTGGAAATTGACTCCGCTCAGCCACACCTGTCTATTTGGGGGAAAATACAGGATTCATCCGAGGAAGAAATTAGAGTTAAAATAGATGGCATCTATGCTCAGCTGGAGGTAAAGCAGGTTAAGTGCACTGTAGCTATGGCATCAAAGATTTATGTATTTGAGACTTATATAAAGGAAGCCGCCAACAATATAATTGTTTTGATGACCCCAAAAGAGGATAAGGTTTCGGTACTCCAGAGAAGAGAATATTTAAGAGTCAATACAGACATCCCCATAAGGTGTTTTTTGGTCAATGATCAATTCGTTCAATTGGCGGAAAATAAGTTCTTTCCTGCTACGATAAAGGATTTAAGTGGAGGCGGACTTCTAATTAGTGCCAATATCAGTCTTCCACTGGAAACGCTTTTCGTTTTTGAGCTGGATATCAACAAAAGTCCTATGGTATTAACTGCAAAGGTTGTAAGAAATACAGAAAATCCAGATGATAGCAGTAGAGATTTGGGCTGTGAATTTATTGGATTGGATGAATCCGACAGGCAAAAGATCATCTCATATTGTACAAGGCTTCAGGTAAAAAGAAAAAAGAAGGCGGCAAGGTAATAACCTGCTTCCTTCTTTTTAAATTTAATATGCAAAACTAAATGTCAATAATCATACTGCGTATTGTATTTTCCTTGGTTATAATAAGGCTGACAGTGTCCCCGGCTTTTACATCAGAGAAATCGACCAAAAACTGCTTTGACCCCCTTTGAAGCACGATAATTGCATTACGATAAAGAGGAAGCTGGGTATATACCTCTCTGCTGTTATCATCAAGATGCTGGTCAATATTGATAGTCTCGTCAACGTAATCTATTGATAAAATTTGGCCGTACACGAAGTATTCGCCCTTAAAGGGATCACATGCTTCGATTAAGCTCACCGTAGCGGATGAAAGGGTTGCCGCTTTACTATGGTCATCCCAGAGGACCTCATAGCCGAGAGCCTCTGCCGCCGCCCTCAGGGATACGTAAATTCGATTTTGATAGATGAAGGGGGCTTCCTCCTTGATAATTTCTTTGTCATCCAGCAGAATTTTCAAAGGGCTGTAATATATTCTTATATCCTCAAAGCCTTCAGCGGCCCACGCTATTGTAGAGCCAGCAAATATAAATAGTAATAATAGATATGATATCATTCTTTTAAGCATTTAATAGTCCCTCCTAATTTTTTTCTATTAGGAGTATAGACTGAAGCCATAGGTTTTATACTAAAGAGTTGGCATAGATATTTAAAATAAGCTTATTAAAAAAGGCCAAATTATAGTAAAATATATACAGAATCTAGTGACAGAAAGGAGGTTTGCAATGTTTGATATTAAGGAGCAGCTTAAGCTATTGCCCGATTCACCAGGGGTATATATAATGAAGGACTCGGAAGATAAGGTGATCTATGTCGGTAAGGCCATATCCCTTAAAAACAGAGTGCGGCAATATTTTCAATCATCCAAAAATCATCCTCCTAAGGTGAGGGCGATGGTGGTTAATATAAAGAGCTTTGAATACATTCTTACGGATTCTGAGCTGGAGGCTCTGATATTGGAATGTAATTTGATAAAAAAATACAGACCTAAGTACAATATTTTGCTGCGAGATGACAAAACCTATCCCTATATAAAGGTAACGTTAGAGGAGGAGTATCCCAGAATCATAAAAACCCGTCGGGTGAATAAGGACAAGGGTAAATACTTTGGACCCTACACAAACATAGGTGCCTTGAATGAAACCTTGGACATCATACATCAAATGTACCCCATAAGAACCTGTAAGAAGAATATTACTAAAATGATTGAACGGGGCGAAAGACCCTGCCTCAACTATCATATAAAAAAGTGCATGGGTCCCTGCAGAGGCATTGAGAATAAAGCACAATACCTCCAGATGATACAGGAAATAATACTCCTCTTAAATGGTAAAGAGGAGGAGCTGATGAAGCGAATAAAGGAAAATATGAAGGCTGCTGCAGGAAAACTGGATTTCGAAAGAGCGGCCTATTATAGAGATCAGCTTCAGGCTCTAGAAAATACCCTAGAAAAGCAGAAAATAGTATCTACCAGTATGCTGGACCAGGATGTCATAGCTGCGGCAATAGGAGAGGGTATAACCTGTGTTCAGGTCTTTATGGTACGTGAGGGTAAGCTGGTGCATCGAGAGCATTTTATACTGACTACACAGGAGGAGAGCAAGGAAGAAATATTGTCTTCCTTTGTAAAGCAGTATTATATGGCAGCCGCCTTTATTCCAAAGGAAGTATATATTGAAAGGGAGCCTGAGGATCAGGGGATTATAGAGGAATGGCTAAGCAGCAAGAAGGGCAGCAGGGTAAAATTGAAAACACCCGTAAGAGGTGATAAAAAGCAAATGATGGCGATGGTGGTTAAGAATGCAGAAATGGTGTTGGCTCAAAATACAAGAGCTAAGGAGGCTGAAGCGGAAAGAGAAGAGGTGCTGCTGGAGCTACAACAGCTGCTACAGCTGGAGGATTATCCTCTTCGACTTGAGGCTTACGATATTTCCAATATTCAAGGTCTGCAGTCGGTTGGTTCAATGGTGGTCTTTGAGGCTGCCAAGCCCAGCTACAAGGATTACCGTCGCTTTAAAGTCAAGACGATAGAGGGACCAAATGATTATGGCAGCCTTGAGGAAATCATGACAAGACGATTTAAAAGAGGACTGGCAGAGGTACAGGAAATATTAGATGGGAGGACCGGGCTTCAGGAGGGTAAATTCTCAGTATTTCCAAATCTTATCATGATGGATGGCGGTATCGGACAGGTTAATGTGGCTCAAAGGGTACTGGCAGAGCTGTCGATTGCCATCCCGGTATGTGGGATGGTGAAGGATGAAAAGCATAGGACTAAGGGTCTGATATACAATGGAGAAGAAATCATATTGGATAGGTCCACAAGGTTATATCGGCTTGTAAGCAAGCTGCAGGACGAGGTTCATCGATTTGCGATAGAATACCATAAAACCTTGAGAAAGAAGGATATGCTCCAGTCTCAGCTGGAGGAGATTCATGGCGTAGGGGAGGCCCGCAGAAGAGCGTTATTAAAGCATTTCAAAAACATTGACAAGATTAAGACAGCATCCGTTGAGGAACTGCTAATGGTTGACGGAATTAATCAAAGGATTGCAGAGAAAATCCATCAACATTTCCATATATCCGCAGATGAGAAGCATTAATAAGACTAGATAAATAATAGTTTCACAACATATGTGTATAAAAGCATGTATCCTTATGAAAATAGAAGCGGAGATAAATAATAGGAGGGGAAGGCATGAGATATATAACCGTAAGAAAAATGGTGGAGGATTTAAAGCTGGAGGAAATTAATTTTCCTGAAAATGATAAGAAGCATATAACAACAACGGAGATTAACAGACCGGGGATTCAGATAGCAGGCTTCTTTGATTATTTTGCTTATGAGAGAATACAATTGATCGGTAAGGTGGAATACAAATATATGAGCACCCTTACATCTGAGCAAAGACTGGAACGCTTGGATCGATTGCTGTCCTATGACATACCCTGCATTATAGTCAGTAGAAACCTTCCTATATATGATGAGCTTTTAATCGCAGCAGAAAAGTATCAAAGGAAGATACTCCGTAGCAACAGAAATACGACAAAGCTGGTCAGTAAGCTGGTAAATTATCTTGAGACGGAGCTGGCTCCAACCATAACCATGCATGGTGTCCTAATGGATATTTATGGTGTGGGCGTACTAATTACAGGTAAGAGCGGTATAGGGAAAAGCGAGACCGGTGTTGAACTGATTAAGAGAGGGCATTTGTTGGTGGCAGATGACGCTGTCGAGGTGAAAAAAATCGGGCAGGAGGTTCTGTTGGGCTATGCGCCAGAGATTATTCGTCATATGATGGAGGTTAGAGGTATCGGCATCATCGATATAAAGTCCATATATGGGGTTGGGGCTATTAAAATCAGCACCTATATTGATTTAGTGATTCATCTGGAGGAATGGGAGCCAGACAAGAATTATGATCGATTGGGACTAGACGAAAAATATAGAGAAATACTAGGCATGAAGATTAGCGAAGTGGTACTCCCGATTAAACCTGCAAGAAATGTTGCACTATTAATTGAGGTTGCGGCAAGAAATTATCGTCAAAAGGAAATGGGCTACCATGCAGCTAAGGAATTTGATAAACGATTAACAAATCATATGATGAATAATAATGGATAAAAATTTAGCAATGTTAAAATTTTTCAATAAGGGCATCCTCTATTCGGACATGCCCTTTTTTTTACAAAAAAACACAAAAAATAATATTACTAAAAAAATAATTGCTCAAATCTATTATTATGTGTATAATGTAATTAGAAATGGCAGCTAATCATCAATATTAAACAATAATAATTCTTACAACTTTTGCTAATCTATAGTACATCTTACTAATATGACATCCAATGTATTTTTTTTGATTATTTTTAGTGTTATATATTTAACAATACCCATGATTTATACTCAGAAATATTCATAAACGATTTTGAAAATTCAAAATATATCTGATTTAGTAATTGAAAATGACTAAAATTTAACAATTAAATAAGTAGCTATTATTGAAGGAGGCTCATTATGGTAAAAAACATTTTGAATGAAGAGAATTTTGAAAAGCTGCAGGCTGCAATTAATGAAAACCGTAATAAAAAGGGTGCGCTAATGCCTGTACTGCACGAGGCTCAAAAAATATTCGGCTGTATTCCACTGGAGGTACAGAAAAGGATTTCAGAGGAGCTTTCGGTACCTTTAAGTGAGATCTATGGGGTGGTAACCTTTTACTCACAGTTTACCCTAGAGTCAAGGGGAGAATTTGTCATAGGTGTTTGCTTAGGTACTGCCTGTTATGTAAAGGGGGCTCAGCCGATTATAGACAAGATCAGTGAGCTTACGGGAACAAAGGTGGGCAAAACCTCCGCTGATGGCAAATTCACTTTAGAGGCCACCAGATGTATAGGTGCCTGTGGCTTGGCACCGGTGTTGACGGTGAATGAGGATGTATACGGAAGACTAGTTGTTGCTGACATACCAGAAATTGTTAAAAAATATTAAGTATAGCATGAGGAGGCCATAAAATGAAATCCATTCAAGAACTGGAAAGAATCCGTCAGGAGGCCCTGGAAAAGGTCAATTTGAGAAAGGATCGAAAGGGAACTAGAATCGTTGTCGGCATGGCAACCTGTGGTATCTCTGCAGGCGCGCGACCGGTAATGATGGCATTATTAGAGGAAGTAAAGGCAAGAGGCTTGGAGGATGTCGTTGTAACTCAGACGGGATGTATTGGGGTATGCCGACTGGAGCCGATGATAGAGGTTTACAAAGAGGGTGAGGAAAAGACCACCTATGTTGAGCTTACGGCTGAAAAGGCTAGAAGAATTATACTGGAGCATGTAGTGAATGGTAGAGTGGTGGATGAATATACAATTGGAGCCTACGAGAAATAGTATTTACACTCAGTCAAACATAAGGAGGTTATAATATGGAATTATATAGATCCCATGTATTGGTATGTGGAGGAACAGGATGCACCTCTTCAGGCTGCTTAAAAATTGTTGAAAAGCTAAATGAAGAATTGGAAAAGCATCAGCTGGATAAAGAAGTAAAGGTGGTTAAAACTGGGTGCTTTGGTCTATGTGAAGCAGGACCAATCATTATCGTTTATCCAGAGGGAGCCTTCTACAGTCATATAAAGCCAGAGGATGTAGAGAGAATTACGGAAGAGCATATATTAAAGGGTAGAATCGTAAAGGACCTTCTATATAAGGATGCCGTTAAGGAAGGTCAAATAAAGTCAATTGATCAGGTTAATTTCTATAAAAAGCAGCAAAGAATCGCTTTGAGAAACTGTGGGGTTATCAACCCTGAAGTAATAGAAGAATATATTGCCTTTGATGGTTACAGAGCACTGGCAAAGGTATTGACCGAAATGCAGCCAATGGAGGTTATCGAGCTGCTGAAAAAATCAGGCCTTAGAGGTCGTGGTGGCGGAGGCTTTACAACTGGTATGAAATGGGAGTTTACCGCAAAGGCTCAGGGGGATCAAAAATATGTTGCCTGTAACGCCGATGAAGGAGACCCAGGTGCCTTTATGGATAGATCTATCCTGGAAGGAGACCCTCATGCTGTGGTAGAGGCGATGGCAATTGCAGGCTATGCCATTGGTTCTGATATGGGATATGTTTATATCAGAGCTGAGTATCCAATTGCTGTAAGCAGATTGCAGATTGCAATAGATCAGGCAAAGGAAGCAGGCCTATTAGGAAAGAATATCTTTGGTACAGATTTTAATTTTGATCTTGAAATAAGGCTGGGGGCCGGTGCCTTCGTCTGTGGTGAAGAAACCGCGCTGATCAATTCCATTGAGGGTAAAAGGGGTATGCCAAGACCAAGACCGCCATTCCCTGCTCATAAGGGAATTTGGAATAAACCAACCCTTTTGAACAACGTTGAGACCTATGCTAATATCCCACAGATAATACTGAAGGGTGCAGACTGGTATTCCAACATAGGAACTGAAAAATCAAAAGGAACTAAGGTGTTTGCACTGGGTGGCAAAATTAATAATACAGGCCTTGTAGAAATACCAATGGGGACTACCTTGAGAGAGGTTATTTATGAAATCGGTGGCGGAATCCCAAATGGTAAGGATTTTAAAGCGGTTCAAACCGGGGGTCCTTCTGGCGGATGTATTCCAAAAGCACATCTTGACACTGAAATTGATTACGATAATCTGATATCACTGGGCTCTATGATGGGCTCTGGCGGTATGATCGTTATGGACGAGGACAACTGTATGGTGGACATAGCCCGTTTCTTCCTGGATTTCACTGTTGAGGAATCCTGTGGTAAATGTCCTCCCTGTAGAATAGGTACCAAGAGAATGCTGGAAATACTAAACAGGATTACGGAAGGTAAGGGCGTACCAGAGGATATTGATAACCTTCAAAGGCTGGCTGAAAGCATCAAGGCATCATCCCTATGTGGTCTTGGGCAAACAGCACCAAATCCGGTATTGTCAACGCTTCATTATTTTAGACATGAATACGAAGCTCATATTCACGAAAAGAGATGTCCTGCAGGCGCATGTCAAGCACTGCTTAACTATGTGATAACCGACGGCTGTAAAGGCTGTACTTTATGTGTGAAGGAATGTCCTGTTAATGCAATTGCTGGAGAAAGAAAGGCAGTGCACTCAATAGATACAGAAAAGTGTATTAAATGTGGTGCTTGCCTAAGTAAATGTCCGTTTAAAGCCATTGTTAAAATGTAATAGCATTCCTCACTATTGAAAGGAGAGTTTGACTTGGATAAAATAACCTTAACCATAGACAATATAAAAGTAGAAGTACCCAGTAACTATACAGTGCTTGAAGCTGCTAAGACTGCAGGTGTCGATGTACCTACCCTCTGCTATATGAAAAAGGTCAATGAGATTGGAGCCTGTAGAGTGTGTGTCGTAGAGGTGGAGGGCAATAGAAATTTACAGGCCTCCTGCGTGTTTCCTGTAGCGGAGGGCATGGTTGTAAAAACCAATACCAAGAAGGTAAGAGAGGCTAGAAAAGCTACAGTGGAATTAATACTTTCGAACCACAATAGAGAATGTCTAACCTGTGCTAGAAATAAGAGCTGTGAGCTTCAAAGCTTGTCGGAGGAGCTAAACATTAGCTCAGTTCCCTTTGTAGGCGAAAGGACTGAAACAACAATTGATCAGGAGTCCCCATCCATAGTAAGAGACTCCAGTAAATGTATATTATGCGGACGCTGTGTGAATGTATGTAAAAACGTACAGGGTATAGGTATTCTGGATTTCACCAATAGAGGCTTTGAAACTGAGGTTTCACCTGCTTTCGGAAAGAGCATGAAGGATGCCCCTTGTATCTATTGTGGTCAATGTATTGTAGCCTGTCCAGTGGCTGCCTTACGGGAGAAGGAAGATATTGAAAGAGTTTGGGATGCTATTGAGGATAAGGATCTGCATGTGGTGGTTCAAACGGCACCTGCTGTTAGAGCTGCTCTTGGGGAAGAGTTTGGTCACCCGATAGGCACCAGAGTTACCGGAAAAATGGTGGCTGCCCTGAAGCGATTAGGCTTTGACAAGGTATTTGATACCAATTATGCCGCTGACCTTACCATTATGGAGGAGGGCCATGAGCTGCTGCATAGGATTCAAGAGGGCGGCGTCTTACCGTTAATTACCTCCTGCTCTCCTGGGTGGGTAAGATACTGTGAATTTAATTATCCTGAATTTCTGCCTAACCTTTCCAGCTGCAAATCTCCGCATCAAATGATGGGGGCTGTTGTAAAGAGCTATTATGCAGAAAAGCACAATATCGATCCGAAGAAGATTTTTGTGGTATCCGTAATGCCATGTACCTCTAAGAAATCAGAGTCTGCTAGACCAGAATTGGCGGTTAAAGGCATGAAGGATGTAGATGCTGTATTGACCACCAGAGAGCTGGCCAAGATGATTAAGCAGGCAAGAATTGACTTTAACCGTCTTGAGGATGCAGAATTTGACCCGGCATTAGGCCATTACACTGGTGCAGGTGTTATTTTCGGTGCCACCGGTGGTGTTATGGAGGCTGCTCTGAGAACTGTGGCAGAGGTGCTGGAAGGAAAGTCGATTGAAGCGATTGACTATCACATGGTCAGAGGAGTGGAAGGCATCAAGGAGGCTGAGGTAACCGTTGGTGGCAAAACCATCAAGCTGGCAGTTGCCCATGGTACAGCAATGGCAGCAAAGCTTTTAGATATGATAAAAAGCGGAGAAAAGCAATATCACTTTGTCGAGATTATGGGCTGCAGCGGCGGCTGTGTTACCGGAGGTGGGCAACCCCATGTACCTGCAAAGGTTAAGATGGATTGCGACATCCGTATAGAAAGAGCTAAGGCGTTGTATGAAGAGGATACCCAAATGCAGTATAGAAAATCCCATGAAAATCCTCTGATAAAGGAAATATATGATAACTTCCTGGGTAAGCCAAATAGCCATAAAGCCCATGAGCTGCTCCATACCCATTATACTGCAAGAGATAAGTATTAATAAGCTTCGACTCAAAACACAGTGCACAATAGTTGGCACTGTGTTTTATTTTACAGAAAAAAAAGAAAATTTTATTCTAGAAACAGTTATTCGTTAAACTATTACCAAACAACTCCCTAAAAAACTTTGATAAATATATATTTATTCACTTCTATCCCTTTGAAAAAGTAGTTTCAAATTGAAGGCTGATTAGGGCGAACATTGAAAACACATAATTTGTAACCAGTAACAATCGTAAAAAGATAAAAAAATAACATACAATATTTTGATAAATATTATATAATATAAAAAACTTATAAAATTATTTAAGGTATCATTTTGATGGCTAAGGCCATCTAGTACACAATTGGATTAAAATATAAAGGAGGGAAAGCATGGCGAAGAACATTTTAACAGACGAAAATTTTGATAAATTGCAATTGGCAATTGACGAAAATCGTAACGTTAAAGGTGCACTGATGCCGATTTTACATGAGGCTCAGAAAATTTTTGGGTGTGTTCCGCTGGAGGTCCAAAAAAGGATATCAGATGAATTGAAGGTTCCTATGAGTGAAATATACGGGGTAGTCACCTTTTATTCACAGTTTACTCTGGAATCCAGAGGGGACTACATCATAGGGGTATGTCTGGGAACTGCCTGTTATGTGAAGGGCTCACAGGCGATTATCGACAAGGTAAGTGAGCTTACCGGTACCAAGGTGGGCAAAACCTCTGAGGATGGTAAATTTACCTTAGAAGCAACCCGTTGTATTGGTGCCTGTGGACTTGCACCAGTACTTACGGTAAATGAAGATGTTTATGGCAGATTAGCGGTTGGCGATATACCGGGAATTGTAAGTAAATATTGAATAGAGGGGGTATCGTAATGAAATCCATTCAAGAACTGGAGAAAATGCGGCAGGAGACACTTGAAAAGGTTAACCTGCGCAGGGATAGAAAAGGCACCAGAATAGTTGTCGGCATGGCTACCTGTGGCATATCAGCAGGTGCAAGGCCTGTGTTGATGGCATTGCTGGAGGAGGTCAAAAAAAGAGGACTTGAGGATGTCACCGTGACTCAAACAGGATGTATAGGCGTATGCCGTTTAGAGCCTATGATAGAGGTGTACAAGGAGGGGGAAGAAAAGACTACCTATGTTGAGGTGACGGCTGAAAAGGTCAAAAAAATACTATTGGATCACATAGTTAATGGTAAGGTTGTATATGAATATACGATTGGCGCCTATGAAAAATAAGACTGAATAAACCTATGGATGTTAAAGGGGGGTTAATAATGGAGTTATACAGATCGCATGTATTAGTATGCGGAGGCACCGGCTGTACCTCGTCGGGATGCTTAAAGATAGTTGAAAAGCTAGGTGAAGAGCTAAAAAAGCATGAGCTGGAAAAGGAGGTACAGGTTGTCAAAACTGGTTGCTTCGGTCTGTGTGAAGCAGGGCCGATAGTGATTGTTTATCCAGAAGGCGCCTTCTATAGCCGTGTAAAGCCTGAAGATGTTGAAAGAATAGCAGAGGAGCATTTGCTGAAGGGACGTATCGTTACTGACCTTTTGTTTAAGGATTCAGTGGAGGCTGACAAGATTAAGTCAATTGAGCAAGTTACCTTCTATAAGAAGCAGCAAAGAATCGCTTTAAGAAACTGTGGTATTATAAATCCGGAATCGATTGAGGAATATGTGGCATTTGACGGATACAGTGCTCTGGCAAAGGTACTTACTGAAATGAAGCCCGAGGCGGTTATTGATGTTTTAAAACGCTCTGGTCTTAGGGGGCGTGGTGGCGGAGGCTTCCCAACCGGGATGAAATGGGAATTTACGGCTAAGGCTCAAGGGGATCAAAAATATGTAGCCTGTAATGCCGACGAGGGTGATCCCGGTGCCTTTATGGATCGTTCAGTTCTGGAGGGTGATCCCCATGCCATAGTTGAGGCCATGGCTATAGCGGGCTATGCCATTGGTGCAGATATGGGATACGTTTACATTAGAGCTGAGTATCCAATTGCAGTAAGCCGACTGCAAATTGCCATCAACGATGCCAAGAAACACGGGCTGTTGGGGAAAAATATCTTCGGAACAGATTTTAATTTTGATTTAGAGATTAGATTAGGTGCAGGTGCCTTTGTATGTGGTGAAGAGACTGCCCTCATCAATTCCATTGAAGGAAAGCGTGGTATGCCAAGGCCAAGACCGCCATTCCCTGCTCATAAGGGTATCTGGAACAAGCCTACAGTGCTTAATAACGTAGAGACCTATGCCAATATCCCTCAGATTATATTAAAGGGTGCTGAATGGTATTCCAGCATCGGAACTGAAAGATCAAAGGGAACGAAGGTGTTCGCCCTAGGTGGAAAAATAAATAATACTGGATTAGTGGAAATTCCTATGGGGACCAAGCTCCGAGATGTAATATATGAAATCGGGGGAGGGATACCAAAGGGTAAGGCATTTAAGGCTGTACAGACAGGTGGCCCCTCTGGAGGCTGTATACCCGCTGATTATTTAGATACTGAAATCGATTACGATAATCTCATATCTTTGGGTTCAATGATGGGTTCAGGCGGTATGATTGTTATGGACGAGGACAACTGCATGGTGGATATTGCCAGATTCTTCTTGGATTTTACAGTTGATGAATCCTGCGGTAAGTGTACTCCTTGTCGTGAGGGCACAAAGCGAATGCTTGAGATCCTGGAGGAAATTACGAACGGAAGAGGCACCTTGGAGGATATAGATAAGCTGGAGAAGCTTGCAAAGACCATTAAATCAGCTTCCTTGTGTGGTCTGGGACAAACTGCCCCTAACCCTGTGCTCTCAACATTAAAGTACTTTAGACATGAGTATGAGGCACATGTTATCCATAAAAAATGTCCTGCAGGTGCCTGTCAAGCATTGCTGGAATATATAGTGATTGCTGATATATGTAAAAAATGTGGTATCTGTGCGACTAAATGCCCTGTTGGCTGTATAGATGGTGTTAAAGGTAAGGAAGTATACTTTATCAATCAAGACAGATGTATTAAATGTGGCGCTTGTATGGGGGCTTGTCCATTCAAAGCAATAAAGAAGGGATAGAGAAGGCATAAGCCTACGATATCGAAAAGGAGGATGAAGGATGATTACCTTAACTATAAATGGTCTCGAGGTACAGGTAGAAGAAGGCACTACGATACTTCAGGCTGCTAAAAAAATTGGCATTGATATACCGACCTTCTGCCATGATCCACGGCTTGTGCCCCATGGATCCTGTAGAATATGTGTTGTCGAGGTGGAGGGAGCACGAAACCTGCAGGCTTCCTGTACGACTCCTGCAGCACAGGGGATGAAGGTAACTACTGAAAGTGATGTTGTCGTTGAATCAAGAAAAGGTGTGCTTGACTTAATCCTAGCTAACCATCCACTGGATTGCTTGACCTGTCAAAAGGCTGGAAGATGTACACTGCAGGATTTATGCTATAGATATGATATTAAGGAAAGCTCCTTTGAGGGTGAGAGAAAGGAATATGAGATAGATGATTCCAATCCCTTTTACTACAGCGATCAAAGCAAGTGTATTCTTTGTGGTAAGTGTGTTTATGTATGCTCCCAGCTACAGGGCACTGAAGCAATAGGCTTTGCTGAAAGAGGCTTTACTACTCATATTGCTACACCCTTCGATAAGGGTCTGGAGCATTCCACCTGTGTTTCTTGTGGAAACTGTGTAGCTGTCTGTCCTGTTGGTGCATTGGTACCAAAGAGCAAGACAAAATTCAGATATTGGGAAACCAAGCCGGTAAGGACCACCTGCTCCTACTGCGGAGTAGGATGTCAAATGGACCTTTTGGTGAAGGATAATAAAATTGTTGAGGTATTGCCGGCAGATGGGCCATCAAATCATGGGCTACTCTGTGTAAAAGGCAGATTTGCCTATAACTTTGTTGGTCATCCTGATAGATTAAAAACACCATTGATTAGAAAAGATGGTGAGCTGGTGGAGGCTAGCTGGGATGAAGCCTACGACTTAATTGTCAGCAAGGTTAATGAAATCAAGGGGGAATTCGGGCCGGACGCTATAGCGGGCTTCTCTTCTGCAAGGGGCTTGAATGAAGAAAACTATTTAATGCAAAAGCTTATGAGGGGAGTTATCGGTACCAATAACATCGATCACTGTGCCCGCCTCTGACACAGCTCTACGGTTGCAGGTCTTGCAATCACATTAGGCAGTGGTGCTATGACAAATAGCATTGGAGATGTAAAAAAAGCTGATGTTATATTTTTAACAGGTTCCAATACAACTGAAAATCATCCTGTCATGGGGGCTCAAATTCGACAGGCGGTTAAGAATGGTACAAAGCTGATTGTCGCTGACCCAAGGGAAATTCCTCTTGTCAGAGATGCAGAGCTATTCTTACAGATTAAGCCTGGAACCAGTGTAGCTTTATCTAATGCTATGATTAATGTCATTCTTGAAGAGGGACTAGAAAATAAAGAATACATTGAAAATAATACAGAAGGCTTTGACCAATTGAAGGAGGTAGTTGCAAAATACACCCCTGAGGCTGCTGCTGAAATATGCGGCGTTGCTGCAGAGGATATTCGTAAAGCGGCTAGACTCTATGGTGGTGCCGGTGTAGCCAGCATACTGTATTGCATGGGTATCACTCAGCATCATAATGGTACAGAGAACGTCATGAGCCTGTCTAATCTTGCTCTGGTAACAGGAAATCTTGGCAAGGAGGGGTCAGGCGTTAACCCACTAAGGGGTCAAAATAATGTTCAAGGTGCCTGCGACATGGGGGCTCTACCAAACGTGTTTACAGGATATCAGGCTGTAAACAATGAAGCCGTTATCAAGAAATTTGAAGCTGCTTGGGAGGTTGAGCTTTCTAATAAGCCTGGTAAAACAGTACCAGAGGCAATACATGCTGTTGAAGCTGACGAGGTTAAGATGCTGTACATTTTTGGTGAGAATCCTATGGTCTCAGACCCAGATCAGCATCATGTGGAAACAGCATTAAAGAAGGCATTCCTGGTGGTTCAGGATATCTTCCTAACTGAAACCGCTGAATTGGCAGATGTTGTCCTGCCGGCTGCATCCTATGCAGAAAAGGACGGAACCTTCTCTAACACTGAAAGAAGGGTTCAAAGAGTTCGCAAGGCCGTAGATGCGCCAGGGGTTGCAAAGCCAGACTGGGTAATAATCATGGAGCTTATGAATCGCCTTGGCTACAATAAGGTGTACAACAATATTGAGGAAATCCATGATGAAATTCGTCAGGTTACGCCTCAATATGCCGGCATCAGCTATAAGCGTATTGAGTCCAATGGTATTCAGTGGCCTTGTCCTAATGAAGAGCATCCCGGAACGCCTACTCTGCATGTCGGTAAGCCTTCAAGAGGGCTGGGGCTATTCAAGCCTGTGGAATATGTCATGTCAGAGGAGCTTGTAAGTGAGGAATTCCCTGTTATCATGACCACCGGACGTATTTTATATCATTACCATACCAGAAGCATGACTAATAAAACTGAAGGCATCAATAAAATTGCGCCTGACAATTTCATGGAAATCAGCGGCAGTCTTGCGGAATCTTTAGATATTGCTGATGGTGAGGTGGTAAGGGTTCATTCCAGGAGAGGTCATGTTGAGGTTGCGGCCCGTGTTACGGATACCATTGAGGATAATGTTGTCTTCATGCCCTTCCACTGGGCTGATGGTGCCAATGTTCTAACCAATGGGGACGTACTGGATAAGCTCAGCAAGACCCCCGGACTTAAGGTTACTGGTGTAAGAATTGAGAAGATAAGCTAAAATGTGAAGGAGTCAGCTAGCTGACTCCTTCTATTTATAATTAGTTTTTTATAGGCGTAAGCCCCGGTGGAAAACTTTTTTTAAAGGCTTACGAATCTTCGAGAGCAACCAGCCTTTTCTTTAAGGGTTTAGTTTCTTAGATGTTCTAAGTAAGATAGTGGATTAGGCTGGAAGTCCCCGAGGCTTTTCTGACCGGTTTCAAAAACAGGCAATTCTATGCTCATACGAAGCCCAAGGTCTAAAAGCTGCAAACTCGGTGCCCTCAAACATGCAGCTTTCTTAACGCCCTTAGGCTTCTCCTTCGCTGTGAATTGCTGC
>JAHDLO010000007.1 GCA_018432235.1 Clostridiaceae bacterium
GATCCATCAAAAGACATATCCATGCGTGAGGTGTATGGGCTAGACAAGTCACTTAGTGAGTAAGAGATAGATGATTTCCTGTTCTGGACAGGTGATTTCCACTTGTCCGGAACTGCGATTTCATCGCAACGGAATATTCAACTAACATATTAATCGTTACTTATAATGGCTTTTAATGGCTTTGAAATTGTGATTTCAATGGACAGGCATTCTTTAGTTTGCTTAATGGTATTATTTGTCGGTTATATCACCACAATTTACGATAGATAAACCTGTTTAAGGGGGAAGGGAGCGGAGGAAATGTCAACACAATCATATAAGGTGGGAAAAGTAGCACCCTCGTGGAAGGAAGGCAAGGCCCAAACCATTACCTTTATTGTTACGGAGGATTGTAACCTGAGATGCAAATACTGCTACATCACCCATAAAGCCTCTAATAAGCGAATGAACTATGAAACTGCAAAGACATTCATTGATTACATTCTGTCGGATCGATTCAAGCGGGATGAGGCGGTGATTCTGGAGTTTATCGGGGGAGAGCCCTTTATGGAAATTCAATTGATTGACGAAATCTGTGATTATTTCAAGCTGAAGGCCTTGGAAACCGATTCAGACTGGTATTGGAACTATCGCATCAGCATCTGTACCAATGGGGTAAATTATTCGGATGCAGCGATACAACAATTTATCAAAAAGAATGATGGAAAGCTTTCTTTAACCATTACCATAGATGGTACTAAGGAAAAGCACGATTTACAGAGGGTTTTCCCCGACGGCGAAGGCTCTTATGATGTGATTAGCGAGAATATGAAGCTGTGGATAAAGCAGTTTCCAGCGGCAACAAAGGTGACCTTTGCCAGTGATGATTTAAAATATTTAAAGGACAGCATTCTTTCTCTGTGGGAGAATGGCATTACAGACATTTCGGCTAATGTTGTATTCGAAGATGTTTGGAAAGAGGATGATGACGTTCTCTTTGAAAACCAGCTTAAGGCGTTAGCGGATTATATACTAGACCATCAGATTTTTGATCGTCACCATTGCTCTCTATTTGACGAGAATATCGGTCAGTTCTATACCAAGGAGGATTTAAAGAAAACCAGCTGCGGCAGTGGGAAAATGCTGGCGGTGGGTCCCGAGGGGAATCTCTATCCCTGTATTCGCTACAAGGACTATTCCTTGAATCATGAGCAGGAATGGACCATAGGCAATGTAAGAGATGGTATTGATATGGAAAAGGTTCGCCCCTTTATGACGGCCATGTATTCCCTGCAAAGCGATGAGGAGTGTCTGAATTGTGAGGTGGCCAGCGGATGTAGCTATTGTCAGGGCTTTAACTATGATGTTTCGGAAGCACCTACTAATTTCCACCGGGCAAAGTATATTTGCAAGATGCACAAGGCCAGGGTGAGGGCAAATAACTACTATTTTGCCAAGCTGTACAACCGATATGGAATCAGTAAGACACCAACGGCCCGTGACAACAAAAGAATGTACTTTCTTTTATCCGATGATTACGTTGACTATTGTCAGCATGGCAATCGGGCAACAGTCTACAGACCTATGGGTGAGGCGGAGATATTGAAGGGTTTAAGATATGCCCATCAGAATTTTTATGAGCCTGTTTTCCTGCATGCCAAAAGTCAGTTTAACTTCAAAAACAGGGATGACTATCAGGGGTATAAAATTCTTCATCTGATTCCTGCAGAATTTACTGAAGAGGCAAAAGCCTTAAAAAATTATATTTTGGTGTTTGATAAGAATAATCTTGACCAGCTATCCGAGTCCATGGCGAATTGTATGCTGAACGTTGATCAGACAGATATTCCTAATCTGTTTAGCTATGTTATGCAAATTTTATTTGCTGCTGATCGGGTTAATATTAATATACAGAACTTATCCAGTAACTTTGATGCCACAGAATATGAAAAACAGCTGATGAAAATCAAGAGCTTGCTGGTGGAAACCTATAGAAAAACTGGAAAACTTAAGGAAATTAATCTTATGACGGACATATACTTTCTCCATGATCATAATCATTGCAAGGCAGGAGATCGATCTCTAGCCTACGGACCCAATGGTAAAATCTATGTATGCGGTGCCTTTTATGATACTGATAAAGCAAGGCATATCGGGGATGTCGTAGAGGGTATTACAGGCTTAAAAAAGCCAGAACTTTATAAAGCAGCTAACAGCGGACTTTGTAGCTTATGTGATGCGCTTCAATGCATAAATTGCGTTCACCTTAATCTTAAGAAAACCAATGAGGTGAATGTATCACCCTCATATCAGTGCAGAAAGAGCTTTATAGAAAGAGAAGTATCCAGATTGCTTCAATTGGAGGTGGAAAATGCCTTTGGTGGCAGAATTGTTGAAAAAACTGAATACAAAGAGGCTATGGGGTTTGCTGAGGCGTATATAGGAAGCTTTGCTGGCTACTATGCCTATGAAAAATAAAGGAGGAATCGATATGAGCAAGGTAATTTGGAAGCTAACTGAAGAAGAAAAGGTAGAAATTTTAAATTTGTATGAACGCAAAATTGCTTTAGAAAATCTTTCGAATCTTCTAAATCCTGATAATGAGAAGCTCTATAACAAGTTTGTAGCTGACTATGGTAAGGCGCTATCAGAATTTCAAAATTGGTGGGCTAGAACAAGTCGAAAATATAGTTGGGAAGGTCAGCATTGGCGTATAGACTTTGACACAAATGAAGTGATTTTGGAATCTGCGTAAATTTCCTGTGGTTACTACCCTTTTGATTCAAGGAGTTCAATTACTAAAAAACTGTGTTCGTGCACGCGCAGATTTTTAAATAATTCTCTTGGAATTAAGAGAGGAAGAATATAGTAACAATTGATCGAGAAAGGGGGATTTATCATGTACGATAGTAAAATTAACAAGGACCTGACTACACTTGCTGTTGGTGTAGGCTGTGAATCATGTTATGGTACATGTAAAGGCTGCACAGGCACATGTTCAGGCACTTGTGACTATACCTGCGCAAGCACCTGTAGAACAGGAATTGGCATGTATGCACAGCCAACAAATCATGAATAAGCAATATAATTTAATAGGCTAATGATTGGATTCATTCAACATATACAGGAATTTATGATGTAAATAATTCCTGTATATGTTATTATATAGAAAAAAAGGCAATTACGCCCTATTAAAACTAAAAGAGGTGCTGCTATGGATAAGAAAATAAAGGTTTTTGTGTTAGCTGCAATGACAGTGGTTTTATTAGTCGGAGGTTTCTTTCTTTCCAAAAAGAATACAGGAGGTGCTAATTCAGTCAATTTTGTGGGGGGAGATTATCACTATGTTTTGTCGGAACCCATGACCTTCCCCGGTGGGGAAAAGCTCTTTTATACTATGCTGGCGGACAAAGAAAATCAACCAATCTACATGGTGGATACCCCTGAGGGATGCTTCGTTTACAGGGGATTAGGCGACAAGCAAAAGGCAATTTCACCTGATGTCACTGCAGTGCGAAAGGACTTGGAGGTTAAAGGCTTTACCATGGACCAAGAGGGTAATCTCTATGTATTGTATGGGGTTTTCAGAGGTAAAGAGGCCATGAATATTTATGACAGAAAGGGGAATCTGGTGAAGGAAGATATTCCTTTGGAGGGTGACCTTACAGAAATCAAATATATGAATTTTTACAATGGGAAATTATACATATTGGATTATGATCTTAATTTTCAGGTTCATACCCCGGATGGTAGACTAACCAATGACAATATTGATTTGCAGGGTATCAGAAGCGTGGATATGGATAATGAGGGGAACTTATACTTCTTAATCGTATCCCCTGGGGTGCATCGTCTGGTGAAACTAGAGAGCGGGACTAATAAGCAGGTATTTGCCGTTGATTTACCGATTCCCATACAGAATGTCGTGAAATATGGCAGAGGGGATGATTTAATTTACACCACCGATGGGAAATTTCTGTACCAATTTGATCAATCCGGCAGCCTGTTGAAAAAGGAGCTGGAGTTTGCTGCTGACGTATCTTTGGTCTTCGGTAGATTCAATGATATTGAAATTCCCGGAATGGGAGGCAGCTTAGATAATATCCTATGGGATAATGAGGGCAATTGCTATCTTTTAGCCAATGGCAGAGCGGAAAAAAATACTCAGCTCTATCAATTAGCAAGAAAAAGCGGCAGTAAGCCTCCGGAGGCTCCAAAGGAGGAAATTGTATTGACAGCTGCCTATGAACAGGATTTTATAGCTACAGCTATTGGCATTTATAACATTCAAAGTGAAAAATATAAGGTGGTGCTGGATGCAGCCTATGGCAGCTATGATGAGTTTATGAATCATGATGTTGAGGCAGGCGAAAAGCTAGCCCTGAGGATTATGACCAACGATGTAGGGGACATTGTGGCCACTGGAGGAAATGGTCTAAATTATTACGATGTACTGCGAACCGATGCCTTTATGGATTTATCGGAATTGATTGCAGGAGAAGAAAGCTATCATGAACAAAATTCTGCTGTTTTGAAGGGACTTACCTTAAATGGACATTTGAAGGGGCTGCCCATAGGCGCTGCTTATTATAGGTTGATCTATAACAAAGCCTTAGGGGAGAGTCTGGGATTAAATCCTGAGATAAACCCAATGAAGTGGAGCGAAATCCTAAAGCTGGCCCTTCAGCTGGAAAAGCAGGGGGCAGGACTAAGTGTTTTTAGTACGCAGGAAAATGGCTTTGAGACCTATTTTACGCTAATGCTTCAAGCTAATATGCCTGATTTAATTGATATTGAAAATAAGAAGGTTGATTTAAAGCAAGGGTGGTTTTTGGATCTCTTAACAGACTTTAAAGCTGCCTCTATGCTATCCACCTTTATGACCTATAGACCCTATGATGGGAGCAATCTAACCGGTGATAACGCTTTGTTTTACTTCAATAACCTGAGGGGTAATTTTTCTGGCGAGGCGATGGATAATTCCGCGGCCACATCTGAGGTTGTTCACCTGCCAATTTTCTCTGGTGAAAAAAGCCGTAGCACGATTGCCTTCCCTGTGGTGATGTACTCCATCAGCAACAGCTCAAAGCAAAAGGAGGGGGCGTGGGACTTTCTAAGCTTTTTAATGAAGAGCGATGTTCAATGCTTGACTGGTCTGAATGCCCATCCCGTAAATCTTAAGGCTGAGGAGAAGCTACGAGCACATTATGGCATTACCGGGCAGCGAGCCCAGGAGCATGATCAAATTATCCGACAGGTGGATTTTATGTATGATATGAGCTATTACAAAGAAGATATCATGGTGCCTGTGACGGCGTATTTTAATGGAGAAACTTCCTTAGAAGCTGCCATTGAAAAAGCAGAGCATAATGTTTGGCTTAGACTTAACGAATAGCAGATGCCTTATTTTTCAAATACCGCCAGAGGTCTGTGGAGATGATGATATTGAACAATTCAGATAAAAATAGGTTCTGGATATTTTATAAAAGTTATTTTAGCTCAAAAATAATCTACATAATTTCTCTCATTATAATTATTATTTTGGGGGTTGTGGCAGGAAATTTAAGTCCTATTATTTATGGTGGAATTTTAGACTTTATTACCAGTGGCAATCTGGTGGCGGTAAAGAGCTACATATTCATTTATTTTGCTATTTCTCTGCTGGCACTGGTATTAGGGCTTGCAGAAGGGTATATTGGGACACTGGCTACTCATTTTATTAGCAGTAATGTTAAAAAAAACATATACAGAAAAATCATGAGGATGCGGCTTCAAGGCTTGGAGACTTATTCTGTGGGGGAGCTGATGTCCCGCCTGGATTCTGATGCTGAAAGAATTGTAGCCTTCTATATTGAAGTTGCCACCAGTGTGATATTAATCCTGTTTAATCTAATGGTTTCTCTCTATTTCATCTTTAAAATCTCCCGGTCTTTGTCCTATGTGGCCTTGTTCTTTATTCCTGCATCCTTGATGGTTAACATACTATTCAGAAAAAAGCTGCGGCTGCTGGGAAGAAAAGAAAAGGCTTATGGCGATAAGTATTTTAGCTTTATTCAAGCATCATTTGCAAACATAAAGGGGATTAGGGCTTACCAGGTTGAAGATATGATGGAGAGTCGGTTTGGTCGATTTGTTGAGGAGAGGACGCAGCTTTTAAGATATGGTAAAAGGCTGGAGAATACGATTGCCACCTTAAATCAAAGCCTCCAGTCTGGGCTTTATCTTCTAATGATTTATTTTTCAGCACAATACATTATGGAAGGTGTATTGACCATCGGCAGCATGGTTGCCTTTAATGCTTACATCGATAAGCTATTTAGCTCGATATCAAGGCTGCTTTCCTTGAACATGAATTTTCAGGGCATATTGGTCTCAATGGAACGGATTCAGCATTTGGAGGAGGCCTTTGATGAAACGCCCTTATATGAAGGGATGGAAAAAGGTGATAGTACCTTTGGTAGCATTCAAATATCAAACATTAGCTTTGGATATCGTCAAAAACTGGTGTTGGATGATCTCTCTCTTTCATTTTGCAAGCCGGGCTTCTATGCCATAGTGGGTAGAAATGGATGCGGAAAAAGCACCCTGGCAAAATTAATTATGGGCTTTTATGACAGTCATTCTGGAGTTATTTCCTTCGATGATGCTGGGCTATATGAGGTTGGTCTCAACCGTTTAAGAAAAAATATTACTTATGTACAAAAGGAGGCCTTCTTCATGAAGGATACCCTCCTAAATAACATTAGACTGGGGGATGCTACTGCCGGCGACGAGAAAGTTATGACGTTATGTAAAGCATTAAATATCCATGAATTTATAGAAGGGCTGCCGGAGGGCTATAACACAATGCTTGAAGAAAATGCCGGTAATCTGTCCAGTGGACAAAAACAAAAAATCAGCCTTGCAAGGGCAATTTTACGAGACTCTCAGGTGGTTTTATTTGATGAAATTACCTCGGATTTAGATGGGAAATCCGAAAAAGAAATTGTTCAAATGATAAAAAAGCTCTCTGAGAATAAAATTGTGATTTTTATTAGCCATAGGGTTAATGCCATATTAAACAGTGACAAAATATTCGTAATGGATGAGGGGCGGGTTCAAGCGCAAGGAACCCATGACCAGCTGATAGAAGAAAATGTCATTTATCAAGAGCTGTTTCTCTATCAGGACGCAGCGGAGGCCAGTGGTCTTTAATGGCATTATGAGCAAATAAAAGAAGGGAATATTGCTTCGGTGATGTGCAGCAGAGATATTATAAAGGACTGATGTTATGGAATCAAATAAGAAAGCAATGACGGGTCTGTTGTTTATACTGCCAAGCCTGATGGGGATTGTGGCATTTATTATCGCACCCTTTTTTAGGAGTATCTATTATTCCTTTACCCAGGGGATCACCGAGGTTTCCTTTGTGGGGCTTGCGAACTTTACTGATCTTCTAGGTAATCCCACCTTTACCCTGGCGGTAAAAAACACAGCTATTTTTATAGGTATTGGCGTACCCTTAGTCTTTGTTATTTCCCTTTCGTTAAGCCTATTGATGATGAGCAGCAAATTTGTTCTCGAAAGATGGGCGCTTCTAACCCCTCTGATGGTTCCGATTTCCACCGTCATCATTGGCTGGCAGTTTTTATTTGATAGGGTGATCAACGGATTTTTAGGAGGCTTTGGCTTTCGTCTGATTGACTTTTGGGGGGAAAGGCACGCCATGGCTGTGATTATTATGATGTTTGTTTGGAAGAATATCGGTTATTTGGTGGTGATCTTTACCAGTGCCATTTCAGTAATTCCGCGGGAATATCAGGAGGTCTTTCGTTTGGAATCAAAGTCCCGTGTCTTATATGCTGGAACAGTGGTATTGCCCTTGATTACGCCAATGGCCTTTTTTGCTTTAATCATATCCATTATGAACAGCTTTAAGGTCTTTCGAGAGATTCATGCCCTCTATGGGGAAAATGTGCCGAAAAGCATTTATATGCTGCAGCATTTTATGAATAACAACTTTTTGAAGCTAAATTATCAGCGACTATCCTCCGCGGCTTTTCTGTTGACTACAGTTATTTTCATATTAATATGGTTTTTTATGAAGGCACAGAACAAATATATGTCCGATATGTAAAAGGGGTGTTTTTAATGGGCCGGAAAATATTAGTCAGAATTATTATTGTTATATTCTCCATATTTTGTCTGATTCCAGTTATCATCACGATATCCAGTTCCTTTTTCAGCTATGATGAGGTTAGGGGAGCATTGTCCTTTTCTCCCTACAGCTTTACCCTAAATCAGTTTGAAGAGATTCTATTAAGAAGCCCTCAATATCTGGTGTGGTTTTGGAATTCAGTGAAGGTATCCTTTGCAACCTTGGTCATCGCCATTCCACTAAGCTTAATGGCTGCCTATGGCTTTTCCAAGTTCAAGTTTCCCTTTAGGGATGCGTTATTTTTTCTATATATCATCGTCATGCTCATGCCCTTCCAGGCAACTCTAGTTCCTCAATATATCACATTGAAGAAGCTGGAGCTTTTGGGCAAAACCACAGCTATCATACTGCCCAATGGATTTAGTGCCTTTGGGGCATTTTTAATGACACAGTTTATGCGGGGGATAGATAATGAGATGATCGATGCTGCCAAAATGGACGGCATGTCAGATTTTTCTATTTTCCTACATATCATTATTCCTCTGTCTAAACCGGCGATTGCCTCTCTATTTATTCTTTTGTTTATTGAAAGCTGGTCCATGATTGAACAGCCTATGATTTTTATCAGCGATCCCTCGAAGCTGCCCCTATCGGTTTATCTAGGGCGGATTACCACCTCCTTATATGCAGGCGGAACAATTTTTGTCATTCTACCATTGCTGATTTATCTGCTGGGATATGAGGATTTGGTAGAAGGAATATCCTTAGGAAGTATAAAGTAAAGTGGGGGATTAATTTGAAACTAAAAAAAGAAAAAGTACTTCGCGTCATCGGCATTTTCTTTGTCATCATGCTTTTTTTTACTTTAATCGGTAGTAGGATAAATGATCTTATGACCCCTGAAGTGGTTACCACAAGTGCAATACAGAATGAGCTGCAAATTAATATCAATAAAAATGCGGTCATTACGGAGGGTAATGTGTCCTTTACCCTTAACATGGAAAAGGAAAAGCTGCTTCAATTGGGGGATTCTCTTGAGGTGACGTTTTTGGAGGGGACAACTAGGGTCAGAGCGGTGGTAATCGATAAGGAATTTAACCCAGAGGCACAGGAAATGAGGTATATATGCCAGCTAATGGAAGAAGCGACTACAGTATATAATGGTCAGCACTGTCAGGTGAGGTTCGCCTATTCGCTGGGAAGCTTTAACAGGGTTTTGCCTCGTGAATGCTTGTTCTATGATGGGGGAGAGGCCTTTGTTTATTATGTTCAAGCTATGGACGCCGTTACTGGGAAGCAGCAAACGATTCAAAAACTAATGGTAGCCGTATTGGAGGAGGACGAATTTGGCGTAGCTGTTTCTGGCAATATTAGTGAGCGACATCTGATTGTACGATATGCTACCAAGCCCTTGAAGGAAGGGCAAAGGGTGAGGTTGGGGCTATGAAGAAATTACGTGGATTTTTGATGCCATTGCTGCTATTGGCTATAATGCTGATGATACAGCTGATGCTCATAGGCGGATTTACAAAAAGGCCTCCTAGGGTTGAGGTGCTGAGCTTGAATTACAATTTAGAAAGCAGCCAGGCTCTGCAGCCTTCTGAATTAGAAAGAATGACGGGATATAACGTCACTTATCATGTGGAAGCCACAGGATATATTATGGAGCAGCCGATGAATATTATCATCACCAATGGAAGCTATGGGAATTTTATAGGGGATGAACTAATCCAAGGGGCGTTTTTTACTGAAAGGGCTGCTGAATTGGGGCTGAATGCTGCGGTGATTAGCGAGGATTTAGCATTACAGCTATTCAATACCCCACAGGTGGTCAAAGAGACAATTCAAATCAATCATCAAACCTATAGCATAGTAGGGGTTTACAAAAAGAATCCCTTGGTTACGGCTTTAACCTCCAATGGGAGAGAAACTATTTATATACCCAATAATAGTGATTTTCATAGGGAAAATGCAAGAAACAAAGGAATTCAACGGGTGCTGATTGATGTAAATGGAGATAGCAGAGATGAATTTATTAAAGAAAAGATTACCAGAGACCTTCAACGAGTTAGCAACGGTGTTGGTAGCTACGAGGTGAGGGATTATACTAAGGGAAGGATTATCCTCAGACAGTTCCCTCAGATAACCGGCTTCATAGCTGCCACTATGTTGATGCTATGTTTATGTCGATTGATTCTGAAAATCTTTAGGACAAAGGGGGTTGAAATCAGGGAAAAGCTGCAGATGCTTACCTTCAAGGAGATTATACAGGAGGATCTTGGTGGCTATCTGATTTTAATGCTATACATAATAATTTCGCTGACGGGAATTTTTCTGCTTTATCGATTGGCGGCCTTTAACCTATATATTCCGCCAAAATATATCCCGTCGGAGGGTCTGCTTCAGTTTGCCTTCTATAGAGATATCATAATGGAGAGGCTCCAAAGTAAAAATCTCAATTTTGGGATTACCCCATCGATCTATGGCAGGTTATATGGGTATCAGCTTTTGCTTAACACGATATTCTTATTAATAGAAATCATTTTGATTATCAAGCTATATCGATTCATCAGGTCTAAGATTGCAGCATGGGAAGGGGAGGGAGAAAAATGGCAAGCTTAAGCTTAAAGGAGATACAAAAGGTTTATTCCAATGGCGTAGAGGCGGTAAAAAATGTGAGCTTGGAGATTGAAGGCGACGAATTTATCATATTTGTCGGACCCTCTGGCTGCGGAAAAACGACTTTGCTTCGGATGATTGCCGGGCTTGAAGAGATTACCTCAGGAGAATTGCTGATTGATGATAAAAATATGAATAAGGTAGACCCGAAGGATAGGGATATCGCCATGGTTTTTCAGAATTATGCCCTTTATCCCCATATGACAGTCTACAAAAATATAACCTTAGGACTGAAGCTTAGAAGGGTGCCGAAGGCTGAGATACAGCAACGGGTAACGGATGCTGCCAATATGCTGAAAATCTCTCATTTGCTAGACAGAAGACCTAAGCTGCTTTCGGGAGGAGAACGACAGCGGGTGGCTATGGCTAGGGCAATTGTCAGAGAGCCAAAGCTTTTTTTGATGGATGAGCCCTTATCAAATCTCGATGCAAAGCTGAGGGTCCAAATGCGTTCGGAAATCGCAAGGCTCCATCGACAGCTAAAAACCACCTTTATTTTTGTTACCCATGACCAAACAGAGGCCATGACTCTAGGCACCCGAATTGTAGTAATGCGTAATGGAGAAATTCAGCAGGTGGATACGCCGCATCAAATTTACCATCATCCTGCCAATATGTTTGTAGCCAGCTTTATCGGTTCCCCCGAAATGAATTTTATAGAGACAACGCCAGTATACAATGATTCCGGAGTTTGTCTAGCGATAGGGGGTCAGTGCTTTATGCTGGAGGATAAATGGTCACTGCCTTTAATCGAAGCGGGATATCTTGATCGCAAAGTTATGATGGGGATACGTCCCTCAGATATACAACTGAATCAGGGGACTGCTGAAGCCAAGAAAGAGCATACCCTTCAGGTTCCGGTGGATTATGTAGAAAATTTGGGTGATGAAACCAACATTCATTTCACTATAGCCGGAACCCGATGCATTGGTAAGGTGACAATCGCCAGCTCTTTTCATATTGGTCAAGTCCTTGATGTGAGCCTGGATTTTTCAAAAATTCATTTGTTTGATATGGACTCAGAAAAATCCCTAGAGTATTTGACATACCCGCAAGAGGCGACCTAAGTCCTTCAAGAACGTGCCACGGGGACGCTTTGTTTGGCACGCTAACGTGCCAAACAAAGCGTCCCCGTGGCATCTTTCGTAGCTTATGGGACTGAATACTTATAAATAACTCAAAAAAAACGATAATTCTCAAAAAAATGTAGTAAAATCAAATATTTTGAATGTATTCTTCAACTGGAATTACCCAAAATAAGTAGGAGGACTCAATGGAGAAGTCTGTATTTTGGCTAATCATGAGGCGGATGCAGGTGAATAGAATATTGAAAGTATCATTATATAAAGGGGTTGCTGGTGCAACTCCTTTATTTTATCGTCTCAAACAGTCATAGGGTAAGAACACCAAGTGGAATGAAACTAGCCTTATTTACGAGGAAAGCTCATTTATTCCCTGATATAGGGGGATTAAGGGAACGTCCTCCTTTATTAAAATTAGGGAGATACAGTAGAATGTTAAAGGAACACATGGTTTATCTGGAAAACAATGAGGCGAATTCATTTTACTTTAAATATAGGAAACAGTCATGATTTAAAACACCATGTGGAATGAAACTAGTCTTATTTAGGAGGAAAGCTCGTTTATTTCCTGTGATAAGGGGGTGAAGGGGACTCACCTCATTAGTAAATGGGTAGTGAGTAGTATTTGAAATAAGTGATACTATGCGCTATAGGGCACTGATGCAGGGAGTCTACTGACATTTTAGGGAATATATGGAGAAAAGATTGTCAAAAAATAAGCAATTAAGTAAAATGTATACACCAAATTATAAAAAATTTTAAGTTTTCAGAATATTTAAATTTAAACATTGGCATCGTTTTCCGATGGTCAGGCCAGTGTATATATGCAACCAAAAATTAAAACTACATATTGACAGCCCACCTTTCTGGGGCTATAATAAGCGTTATAGTAAATGTTGATAAATACAGTAATGGTCAGTTAATATTATTATTCATATAAGAAAAATAATATGACAGATAACTGTATATTTATTTATATTTACGTATAAATATTAAAACAATTAGTAAGATATGGGGGGACTGTAAATGAAGAGAAAATTATTTTTAATTATTGCCTTATTGATGGTTGCAAGTTTAGTTTTATCGGCTTGCACTAGCAAGGATCCTGCTCCGGTAAATAACGGAGGGGATAAGCCTACAGGAGAAACAATCAAAATCGGTGGTATTCTTGAAATGACAGGTAATATTGCCAGCTTTGGTCAATCTTCAAGAAATGGTATTGTCTTAGCGTTTGAAGAAATCAATGCTAAGGGTGGTGTTTTAGGAAAGCAGATCGAGTTTGTTCTTGAGGACAATAAGAGTATTCAGGTTGAGTCAGCTACTGCAGCCCAGAAGCTTATCCAACAAAATGGTGTTGCTGCAATTCTTGGTGCTGTTGCCAGCTCAAATACCTTAGCCGCTGCACCTATTGCACAGGATGCTAAAATACCTTTGATTTCACCAAGCTCCACTAACCCAGCTGTAACTGAAGTTGGAGACTATATCTTTAGATCCTGCTTCATTGATCCATTCCAAGGCGTGGTAATGTCAAAGTTTGCTATTGAAAACCTGGGTGCTAAGACTGCAGCTATCATGACAGACAACAATAGTGACTATTCCATCGGTTTAACTGAAGTATTTAAGGAAGCCTTCACAGCTGCCGGCGGAAAAATCGTATCAGAGGTTGCTTACGTTAGCGGTGACACAGATTTTAACTCTATATTAACATCTGTTAAAAATGCTGGTCCAGAGGTTGTGTTTATTCCTGGATACTATGATTCCGTAGGACTTATTCTTGATCAAGCTAAAAATAACGTTGGTTTCTCAAGTGATATCGTGTTCTTAGGAACAGATGGATGGGATTCACCTACATTATTTGATTTAGCCGGAGATAGTGCGAATGGAACCTACTTCAGTAATCACTATTCTCCAGACGCAGACTCTGCAATTGTAAAAGATTTCATTGCATCATACAAGGCTAAATTCAATGGTGCTATACCAGATGCCCTTGCTGCTACTGCATATGATGCTGCATACATGATCGCAGCAGCTATTGAATCAGCAGGAACAACTGATGCAGCTGCATTAAGAGATGCTATTGCGGCAGTTCAGCTTGAAGGTGTAAGTGGTAACATTAAGCTTAACGAGAAGAGAGACCCTGTTAAGAGTGCGGTTGTTATCAAAATTGATGGCGGTGCACAAACATACTACAGCACAGTTGAACCTAACTAAGTTCATATAATTTATAAAGTGGTAATTGAGGGGTGTCTCCATACCCCTCTTTACTGCTTATTAATTGTATAGGAATATTTTGTTAATTGCGCTATACTCAAGTTTTTAACAGAGGATGACATTAATGATTTCTCTGGGAGAAAAGCATAAAATGCTTTGATATTGATTTATTTTCAACAGATAAAATACAACATATTAAGGAGTGAGACTCAGTGGACTTATCTGCAAAGACAATTGAGTTCTTACAGCAGCTAATCAATGGAATTTCTCTTGGAAGCGTATATGCACTTGTGGCACTGGGATATACCATGGTCTATGGTATTATCAAGCTGATAAATTTCGCCCATGGTGATGTTTTTATGCTTGGTGCTGTTTTTGGCTATTTTGCTATTACGATGTTTGGACTATCCTTTTATCCAGCTTTGATTGTTTCGATGGTCATTTGCGCAGCATTAGGTGTCGTGATGGAAAGAATAGCATATAAGCCCTTAAGAAATTCACACCGTGTAGCATCATTGATGACTGCTGTTGGACTTTCATTATTTTTTCAAAATTTTACCGTGTATAGGATTGGTGCACAGCCTAAGGCATTCCCAAGAAGTGCTCCTGTCAACTGGAATGTATTTGGTGTTAACATCAGTAGTCGACAAGTACTGATATTAGCGACTGCGGTAGTATTGATGATTGCATTACATTTTATTGTTCAAAAAACAAAAATGGGTAAGGCTATGCGGGCTGTTTCCTTTGATCGTGATGCAGCAATGCTTATGGGAATCAACGTCAATAATACGATATCCTTTACCTTTGCCATTGGTTCTGCCTTAGCAGGTGCCGCCGGCGTGCTGGTTGGGCAGTACTATGGTGTTGTTAATCCGTTAATGGGTACCCTATATGGCTTAAAGGCCTTCGTTGCAGCGGTTTTGGGTGGAATAGGAATCCTTCCGGGGGCTATGCTGGGGGGCTTATTCCTAGGGCTTGCTGAAACAGGTGTCAGTGCCATCGGATACTCAACCTTTAGAGATGCTGTTGCTTTTGCAATTTTAATTATCATTTTAATTTTCAAACCAGCAGGAATATTGGGTAAAAATACCAGAGAGAAGGTGTAATCATGAATAAGAAGAAGCTAATATTTATCACCGGTGCTGTTGCAGTAGGGGTTGTGGTTCAACTCTTAATTTCCTCTGGCGTGATTAACCCTTATTTTGCACAAATACTCACTTTAATGAGTATGTATGCTATTCTGGCAACCAGCTTAAACCTAATTAATGGTATTACCGGACAGTTTTCATTGGGTCATGCAGGTTTTATGGCCCTTGGTGGTTATTTTTCAGCGATTCTTACAACTAAACTGGCTTTACCATTACCGAATTTTCTTATGTTTCCATTGAGCTTGCTTTTTGGTGGTTTAGTGGCTGCAGCAGCAGGCTTCCTAGTTGGATTACCTACCCTTAGACTTCGTGGCGATTATCTGGCTATAGCGACCTTAGGCCTTGGAGAAATTATACGTGTAATGTTTGTAAACTGGAAGTATGTTGGAGCGGCAGCAGGAATGAAGGGGATTCCCGGATATACAAATTTTCTCTGGACCTATGTTATTGCTGTTTTTTCAATTTTAATCATAGTGAACTTTATTAAATCCTCTCACGGCCGTGCGTGTATTTCTATTCGGGAGGATGAAATTGCGGCTGAAACAATGGGCATCAACACTACCAAATACAAGGTTATGGCATTTGTTATCGGGGCCTTTTTTGCTGGAGTTGCAGGTGGAATATTCGGACATTTAATTCGTCTGCTGCATCCAAACTCCTTCACCTTCATGGTATCTGTTGAAATTTTACTGATGGTTGTTTTAGGCGGTCTTGGTAGTATTACCGGGTCTATAGCTGCTGCTGTTTTTCTAACCGGTTTAACAGAAG
This sequence comes from Clostridiaceae bacterium, assembly GCA_018432235.1. Classification (GTDB taxonomy): domain Bacteria; phylum Bacillota; class Clostridia; order Peptostreptococcales; family Natronincolaceae; genus M1-B18. The sequence continues at coordinate 16,005 of JAHDLO010000007.1, forward strand.
CTTTGCGACAATTCAGTGACCTAAGAATGATTATTTACTCTCTAATGTTGATCGTTATTATGCTTTTTAGACCACAGGGTCTACTGGGAACACGAGAATTTTCATTAGATATGTTTAGTAAATTTACTAAAAAAGCAGAAAAGGCAGAGAGGTGAGGCGGAGATGGCGATTCTAGAGACAAGTAATCTTGTTAAAACCTTTGGTGGACTAACGGCTGTTAGTAAGTTTGATATTTACCTGAATGAGGGTGAATTAATCGGATTAATTGGCCCTAATGGTGCAGGAAAAACAACTGCATTCAATATGTTAACCGGTGTTTACAGACCATCCTCCGGTTCAATTAAGCTGATGGGAGAAAGCATTGTTGGTCAAAAACCCTATGAGATTACACAGAAGGGTATAGCAAGAACCTTCCAAAATATACGTTTGTTTAAGGATTTAACAGTAGTAGACAATGTTAAGATTGCGTATCATCAAAATGTAAAATATGGGGTTGCAACGGGGATTTTGCAAACCAAGCAATATGTAGATGAAGAAGCAGAAATTCAGCAAAAGGCTGTAGCGCTTTTAAAAATATTTAACTTAGATCATAAAAAAAATGAGTTATCTAAAAATCTGCCCTATGGAGAGCAGCGGCGTCTGGAAATAGCCAGAGCCCTTGCTACGAATCCTAAGGTGCTTCTACTGGATGAGCCGGCAGCCGGTATGAATCCACAGGAAACCCATGATCTTATGGAGATGATCCGTTGGATTCGAGATCAATTCAAATTAACGATTCTTTTAATCGAGCATGATATGTCTTTAGTTATGAATGTATGTGAAAGAATTTATGTATTGGACTATGGTAAGATTATTGCCCATGGTTGTCCGGAAGACATCAGAACAAATCCTAAGGTAATCGAGGCTTATCTGGGAGAGGAGGTTGACCTAAGTGCTGAAAATTGAAAACCTACATGTATATTATGGGGCAATCCATGCGATTAAAGGAATTTCTCTGGAGGTTGAAGAAGGTCAGATCGTTACTTTAATTGGTGCAAATGGAGCAGGAAAAACCACCATTTTAAGAACAATATCTGGTTTAAATAAAGCAAAGGAAGGTAAAATCACCTTTTTAGGCAAGGATATTCATACTGTTCCTGCGCAAAATATCGTACCATTAGGTGTTTCTCAGGTGCCTGAGGGGCGTAGAGTCTTTGCAAACCTATCTGTTTTAGATAACCTAACCCTTGGTGCTTACCTAAGAAAGGATAAGGATGGTATTAAAAAGGACATGGACATGGTATTTGAGCGTTTCCCTCGTCTTTTGGAGAGAAAGCATCAGTTATCCGGCACCCTAAGCGGTGGTGAGCAGCAAATGCTGGCAATGGGCAGAGCCTTAATGTCACGCCCAAAGCTATTGTTGCTGGATGAGCCATCTATGGGTCTTGCCCCATTACTTGTTCAAGAGATTTTTTCCATCATTAAGGATTTAAACAAGGCAGGCACCACTATACTGCTGGTTGAGCAAAATGCCCATATGGCTCTTTCGATCGCTAATGTAGGATATGTGCTGGAAACAGGCAATATTGTTCTTTCTGGGGATGCCAAGGAGCTTGCAAAAAGTGATGATATTAGTGCAGCTTATTTGGGTGGCAATCATTAGATGACAAGTGGAGGTTCTATCGACGCCTTTGGTGATGAGATTAAAAGCTTAACCCAATAAGACAGAATAAAATAAACTAGAGGGCTTTAAGTTAAGCCCTCTTTTGATGTATTTAAGTTAATGCCCTGCGCCATTTTAAGGTTAAGAAAACCCAGAGGCTATAGCAAGTGGAGGAGACAATATGAGAAAATATTGTGCTGTTGACATTAAAGCAACAGCGGCATGATATGTGGTGTTACCCAAGTACTTAAATACGAAAGGGACTAGAGGTCGGACACGGTATTAAAATATGACATAATTCCTGGAAATATTTATCAGGTTATTGACATTGAAGTTCTAATATGTTATTACTAGAATTACTTAAAAAAATATTTCAATTATAATGTAGCCATCGACGGAATAAATGGGGGCTGTTTTTTTATGTAGTTGGACCGGAGCGCCTGACTATTTTGAGGGTGGCTTAGTACTTTGAAAACTTTAATAACCATGAACTAAGCATTAAGGTTGACAAGGTGCTGATGCCTCGTCACAGTTAAAACTTAGGTTAAGCCATGAGGGAAAATTTTACATAGGAAAGTGAGGCGGAAGTCTCAACGGGTAACATACGACTAACGACTAGGTAGCTATATGGCGGTTTAACCAAGGATATTAAGGCTTTAGTTGCGACGAGGTACTAGCTGTTTGTAAGTCTTAAAAAAATAAATATAAATGGGGGGAAGCCAATGGAGGATCAAATTATTAATCTAGTGGATATATCCAAGAGCTACGAGGGAAGTGAAGCTTTAAAGAATATGAATTTATATATTCGTAAAAATGAGTTCTTGACTCTATTGGGCCCAAGTGGATGTGGAAAGACCACCACCCTGAGAATTATAGGTGGCTTTGAAATGCCTAATTCAGGACGGGTGCTCTTTGAAGGTAAGGACATCACCGACGTTCCCCCATATAAAAGAAGGGTAAACACTGTATTTCAAAAGTATGCCTTGTTTCCCCATATGAATGTAGCTGAAAACATATCCTTTGGTCTAAGGATTAAGGGGATTGCTGAAGGTGAAATAAAGGAAAAGGTTAAAAGCGTTCTTGCACTGGTGAATCTTGCGGGATATGAGAAGCGATCTGTGAACTCCCTGAGTGGCGGTCAGCAGCAAAGGATAGCGATCGCGAGGGCTATTGTTAACGAGCCTGAGGTGCTTTTGCTGGACGAGCCACTGGGGGCCTTAGACCTTAAGCTGAGGAAGGACATGCAGCTGGAGCTTAAAAAGATTCAGCAGCATCTAGGCATTACCTTTATATACGTTACTCATGATCAGGAGGAAGCCCTGACCATGTCCGATACGATTGTCGTTATGAAGGACGGGGTTATACAACAAATAGGCAGCCCTGAGGATATTTATAATGAGCCTAAGAATGCCTTCGTTGCAGACTTTATAGGTGAGAGTAATATTGTAGAGGGTAAATATATTGAAGACCTTAAGGTATCCTTTGCCGACAGAGTTTTCGACTGTGTAGACAAGGGCTTTGGTGTAAATGAAGCGGTGGACATTGTCATTCGTCCGGAGGATATTAAGATAGTAGAGGAAGGTAAGGGAATGCTTAAGGGTAAGGTTAAATCCGTTATCTTTAAGGGTGTTCACTATGAAATGATGATAACCAGCATGGGTGTAGATTGGATGGTTCATAGCACTGCAATGGAGCAGGTGGACAGCAATGTGGGCCTCAACATACTGCCCAATGATATTCATATAATGAAGAGGGTGATCTGATGAAGCTGAAATGGATCTCCTATCCCTACATTATTTGGATGGTTATATTTATCCTGCTGCCTATTTTCCTTATATTGTTCTATAGCGTTACCTATAGCACTAATGAAGGCATCGGCTTTACCTTAGAATATTTTCAGAGATTCTTTGAACCCATATATATCAATGTGCTTTGGCGGTCCTTAAAGCTGGCGCTGACCAGTACGGGGGTATGCCTGCTAATGGGTTACCCTATGGCGATGATACTTGCCGGTAAGGATATAAAGAAGAGAAATGTCATGGTGCTGTTATTTGTTATACCTATGTGGATGAACTTTCTTTTAAGAACCTACGCATGGATGACATTGCTTGAGCGGAATGGTATTTTAAATTCCTTCCTAGGGCTGTTGGGACTGTCTCATATGGATTTTCTGTATAATGAAGGGGCGGTCATACTGGGTATGGTATACAACTTCCTGCCCTTTATGGTATTGCCAATATATTCGGTGCTTATTAAAATAGACAAGAGCCTAATAGAGGCTGCGGGGGATCTGGGGGCAAATGTGCCAACGATCTTCAGAAAGGTCATATTCCCCTTAAGTCTTCCTGGCGTGTTATCGGGAATCACTATGGTATTTATGCCTGCCGTAACCACCTTTGTTATACCCAGATTGCTGGGGGGAGGTCAGTTTACCCTAATAGGCAATCTGATTGAGCAGCAATTCCTCTTTGTGGGGGATTGGGGCTTCGGCTCCGCGGTATCGGTTATAATGCTGCTTCTAATCCTTATAAGCATGGGAATTATGGGTAAATACGAGAAGGAACAGGAGGGAGGAGGATTATGGTAAGATTTATTAAGCGGTTTTATACCTTTTTAATCTTTCTTTTTCTGTATGCGCCAATCGTAGTACTTATTATATTTTCCTTTAACAGCTCTAAATCCAGAGGCAGCTGGGATGGCTTTACGCTTAACTGGTATGTTGAAATGTTCCAGGATAGGCAGATAATGTCGGCTTTGTATGTCACTCTGGCGATAGCGGTGCTTTCCTCTATCATTGCAACTATCATAGGCACTGCCGCCGCCATAGGCATTTACAATATGAACAGGCTGAATAAGGGCATTGTAATGAATCTAACCTATTTGCCGGTTCTCAATGCAGATATCGTTACCGGTATATCCCTGATGCTGCTCTTAATATTCCTAAAGCTACAGCTAGGCTTTACATCGCTGCTGCTGGCCCATATTACCTTTAATATACCCTATGTGATATTATCGGTTATGCCGAAGCTAAAGCAGCTTAACAAGCACCTTTACGAAGCAGCGCTGGATTTGGGAGCAAGCCCTATGTATGCCCTAAGGAATATCATAATTCCCGAAATAAAGCCGGGGATTATTACGGGGCTTTTGCTGGCCTTCACCCTGTCCATCGACGACTTTGTTATTAGCTTTTTCACTACCGGCTCAGGGGTAGCCAATTTATCGATAACAATCTATTCTATGGCAAGAAGGGGTATCAACCCTAAAATAAATGCATTATCTACAATCATGTTTCTAAGCGTTCTTTTTTTACTGATTATAGTAAATAAAAGGATGGATAATTCAAAGGAGGGAGATAATTGAAAAAATTAGCAAAGCTTGTATTATTTCTTTTGGTGGCAGTGATGATACTGTCAGGATGTGGCAGCAGCAAACCAACACTTACAGTGTACAACTGGGGAGACTACATCGATGAGGATGTTATCAGTGAGTTTGAAGAGGAGTTTGGTGTGAGAGTCGTATATGACGAATTTGCCACTAATGAGGACATGTATGTCAAAATCAATGCCGGAGGCGGTAATTACGATGTTGCAATTCCATCGGATTATATGATTAAGCGGATGATAGACGAGGATTTACTGCACACAATAAACTTTGATAATATACCAAATTATAAATACATTGATGAGCAGTTCAAAGGGCTTGGCTATGACCCAAATAATGCATATTCAGTCCCCTATATGTGGGGAACGGTGGGAATTTTATATAATAAGACAATGGTGGATGACACAGTAGACAGCTGGAAAATCCTATGGAATGAAAAATATAGCAAGCAAATACTTATGCTGGATAGCCAGAGGGATTCAATTGGTATCACCCTAAAGATGCTGGGATATTCGTTGAACACAAAAAATCCTCAGGAGCTGGAGGAGGCCAAGGAGGCTTTGATAGCACAAAAACCCTTGGTTTTAGCCTATGTAGGGGATGAGGTAAAGGATAAGATGATTTCCGGTGAGGCTGCTCTGGCAGTGGTTTGGTCAGGTGATGCCGTGTATATGATGAGGCAAAATCCTGATCTGGCCTATACGATTCCGGATGAAGGCAGTAATCTCTGGTTTGATGCTATGGTAATTCCGAAGACCAGTAAAAACAAGGAATTGGCAGAGCAGTTTATCAACTTTATGACCAGAACAGACATCGCATTTAAGAATACCGACTACATTGGATATTCCACACCGCATACAGAGGCAAAAGGCCAGCTGGAGCCTGAGCTTTTAGAAGATGAAGCAGCATATCCAACAATAGAGGATTTGGTGAATAGCGAGGTATTTGAAGATCTGTCCAGCTCTGCAAGCATTTACGATAGAATATGGACTGAGGTTAAAGCAAAATAGTATAAGGTGATATATGGTATAAGGGCCAGGGAGCAGCAGAAAGCTAACCCTGGCTTTTTTAGTTGGTTGCCCCATCGACCTTCAACTTTCATCTCCTTTACTGTATAATAAAAGTAATGTCAATATTTTGAGGTGATGCTGCTATGGATAATATATCAGTAAGACTTTTCAGTGCTCCTACCGTACAGGTTAATGGTAAGACCTTAAGCTTTCGAACGAAAAAAGCCGAGGCTTTATTTTATTATCTATTAGTGAAGAAACAGGCCAGCAGGGACCAGCTGGTTTATTTGCTATGGAGTGAAGAGGAGGAGGGAACGGCAAAGAAAAACCTCAGAAATGCCCTATATAATATCCGTAGGGCATTTAATGAGAATATTCTTCAGACACCCGGTAAATCTATTGTTATGCTGAATCCAGAAATAAATATTGACTGCGATCTGTACAGCTTTTTAAAGGGAGATAAGAATAGTACCACAGCCTATAGCGGAGAGTTTCTGCAGGGCTTTTATGTCAAGGGCTGCAGAGAATTTGATGAATGGCTGCAGACTGCCCGCGAGGACTATAAAAATAGCTACATCGCTATACTGTATAGCCAGTTGGAGGAGGCTTCAAAGGAAAATAAAATTGAGACGATTGAGTACTTATGCAGGCTTTTGATAGCTGAAGATCCCTATGATGAAAGAGCCTACAAAATCCTATTAAAGGGCTGTATTAATGCCGGTGCCTTTAACAAGGGTGTGGCGTATTATAAAAGGCTGGCTGAAATACTGCAAAGGGAGCTGGGGATTGAACCGGATAACGAAGCTCAAGCATTGTACAAAGAGCTGCTGCAGAAAAGAAGCCTACTGGAGAAAGCGTCATCACAGCAAGGCCCCAGCCTATTGTTTGGAAGATATCAGGAGCTGATGCGACTAAGAAACCATTACAACAGCTTTATAAATGGCGATGGCTACAAAGCATTATTCATATTTGGTGAGGCAGGGATAGGAAAAACCCTATTGAAGGAGCATTTTTTAAGGGAGCTTGAGGATCAGCCCCTATATATATTTCAGGCCAACTGCTATCAGGCGGAGGAGAGCTTTTATTTAAGGCCATGGAATAGTATTTTTGTTAAGCTGGCGGAGCTGATTAATCAAAATGCAATCGATATCCCCAGCAGCTGGAGAAGCATTCTAGCCTATATTTCTCCCGTCTTTGCCTTTGAAGGTGTGGCGGAAGGAGGACTCGCAGATCGTACTGAGTCCATTCAGTATCAGCTGGTGGAGGAGGTTCTATTAGGTCTATTCAAGCGTCTGGGGGAAATAAAAAAGGTAATTATCGTATTTGAAGATATCAATTGGATGGATAAAATGAGTCTGTCCCTCTTAAATTGCATTATTCTTCATCAGGAAAGCCATGGATGCTTCGTGGTAGCCACCTGCAGAGACGAATACAATGAAAGGCTGGATAATATAATGGCAGTCCTTCAAAAGCATAGCCTGATGGAGAGGCTGGAGCTTAGAAGATTTAACATAGCAGAGGTTCGGGAGTTTGTCATAAATGCCCTGCCGAAATATAAATTCACCGATGACGCAATTGACTATATCTACAGGGAGACGGAGGGCAACAGCTTCTTTTTAGCAGAGTATGTGAATGCGGCTAAGGAAAGAAGAAATCGAAAGGAAATGTCCAACACCATGCAGGAGGTATTAAAGAGCAGGTTCATGGGATTGTCGCAGGAGGCTAGGAAGCTGCTGAATATCATATCCATATTCTTTGATCATATTTCACTAAGACTTCTGGCTCGAATGCTGCAGAAGGATGAATTGGAGGTTGTAGGGAATGTCGAGGAGCTGACTAATAAGAGAATTATAGCCGAGGGACTGGAGGGCGGTGAGATTTTTTACAGCTTTACCCACCAAAAGCTTCGGGAGTTTATATACCATCAGCAATCTGCCGCCATGAGACAAATACTTCATCAAAAGGCAGGAACGCTGCTGGAGCAGCAGCTTAGGCATGAGGTCAGTGATTACTGGATATATCCAAGCCTGATTTATCATTTCTCTAATGGCGGCAATTATCTGGCGGCTTTGAAATACCATATTCGAAATGCTGACTTGTATCTAGACTATACCCATGAGCTCTTCCCTGTGCTGGTGGACAATCCTCGACTGAAGGAAAAGAATTTGTACTTGCCAAAGGAGCAGGCACTGGTGTATATACAGGAAGCAGAGGCATTGATTCGAAGGATAAAGAGCAGTAGTGGTGCTGCAGAGGAGCTAAAGCCACTGGAGCTTTACTATTACCTTATAAAGGGCAGGTACCATATCAAGGAGGGAGAGTATGACTGCGGTGTAGAGGTCATCAGTCGGCTGATAGAGGCCTCAATAGAGCAGAAGGAGGATTATTATACCCTTAAGGCCTATCGACAAATGATCTACTACAGCATTCAAACCCACAATGTGGAGCTGATAAAGGAGTATGTGGACAAGAGCTTTGTAATAGCCAGAGCAAGGGGCTATCAAAGGGAGTTTGGCTTTCTACTAAGGCTGCAGGGGGTAAGTAAGATAATGATGGGGAAATATGATGAGGCGGAGGAGCTTCTGAAGCAGGCCCTCAACATTTTTACCGGGCTAAATCGACAGGAGGATAAATATGCCTCCAATATCGCGGCGATATACAATTATTTAGGTGAAATCAGAAGATACAGCATGAAGTTTTCAAGAGCCCTGAACTACTATGATGAGGCCATTAGCATTTGTCGTCAAAAGAGCTTTCTAAGGGGCCTGACGATTTTTAACACCAATGCAGGCAGAACCGCCTTTGAGATGGGAGATTATGAGCGGGCAAAGCAATATTTCCGAAAGGCCCTGACTCAATACAACCAATACGATATCGTTTGGGGTCGTTCTGTAGCAGAGGCCTATATGGCCTTATTGCTCATAGGTGATGGGGAATACAGAGAGGGCTATCATTGCCTGAAGCGGGCGGAGGAACTGAGTAGACGCCTCAAAAGCCCCTACGAAATTGGCTTGACCTTTAGAATAAAAGCCGATATTAAGGCAAGAATGAATAATAATAAGGCATTACATCATTTTTTTAAGGATTATTTATCTGAAAACATTGGTGTTTATTGTAAAAATGGTATAGAATTATTAAGTAGGGTTAAGGAGAACTATGAGGTGGATATTTTAAAGCTTCTTCAAAAAAGAGCGATTAATTGAGAGCTTGCAATAAAATTTACATACAAAGGAGAAGATAAAATGAGTAATCACGAGCACGGCTGCGGCTGCGGTCATGATCATCACGACCACGACCATGACCACGAGCAAAAAATGATATATGTTACAATGGATGACGGCAAGGAGGTTGCTTGCTTAGTAGTGGATATGTTTGCAGTAGGTGACAAGGAGTACATCGCTATTGTTCCCGAGGGTGAAGAGGAGGTCTTCCTGTACCAGTTCAAGGAGGACGAGGCAGGCGTCCAATTATTAAATATCGAGGACGATGAGGAATTTGAAGCAGTTTCAAAGACCTTTCTGGAATCTGTAGATTTCGTAGAGCACGACCATGAAGAGGACGTAGAGGAATAAGAAGAATTAGCTCAGGCTTTGGACCTGGGCTTTTTTGTTTTTGCTGGGATAAATACTTAAGGAAATTGCACTTTTCACCTATTTTATTTTTTGAAAGTTTTTATTAAATTAATGTTATATTTTGCCTAATTGACATATAATGAATTGAAGGAACAGATAAAATGGAGAATGGCTTGCTGCAATATAAAAACAAGGATATAGATGCTCCCATGCTAATATCAATTTCCTCAAATAATAATAATATGACACTTATAATATATGCTACAGCAGATAGTCTTTGAATGAATATTTAAGGGGGGATGAAGTATGTACAGGTATTTAGATAAAAGGGAATATGAAAATCCCGAGGTAACCTATCAGCTGTCAAAGCTTTCCGACAATAAGGTGAAGGTTACTGTCTTTTGGGGGGAGAAACCAAATTCCGGCTATAGGATAAGAATAAAGGAAGTTAGGATGAATAACGGTGAGCTAAAGGTTTTATATAGCAAGTCCTATCCTGACGAGGATGGCATCTACAAGCAGGCTATTACTTATCCATCCGACAGCTGGGAGGGCGAGCTTGAGGCTTCCATGGATGCCGATAGGGTGACCTTATTAAGTGAATAGCAGTTGAATTGTTGACGGAGAAGTAGATGCTTACTTCTCTTTTTTATTAGATTTTATGGGTTTGAATCTGTCTACAAAAACTATATAATATAAGCATATTAAATTATGAGGACTGAGGTATGCGTATGCTGCTGCGAGATGCTCTGGGACTGAAACTGAATAAAAGAAGGTTGATTGCTCTGGTGGGGGGCGGTGGAAAAACCACTACCCTCTTTAAACTGGCTTCGGAATACAAAGACGCTGGTAAATCGGTTTTGGTTACCACCACCACTGCAATATATCAGCCTGAGGCTCGTCAATATGATAAATTGATCCTCACAGAGGACAAAGCCGCTTTCAATGATAATTGCCAGGGCGGTATGCCTGGAATTACGGTGGTTGGCAGATGTATCAATGAAGAAGGAAAGCTGCTGGGTGTTAATCGTGCTATGGCGAATTTCCTGTATCTGAAAGGGAGCTTTGATGTGATTTTGGTAGAAGCTGACGGGGCAAAGAAAAGGCCGATTAAGGCTCCGGCAACGCATGAGCCTGTAATACCAGAGATGACCAGTGATGTCATTGGTGTAATAGGTCTGGAGGCTCTTGGGGGTAGAATAACCCAGGAGCTGGTTCATAGAGCACCGCTATTTGCCGAGGTAGTGGGGGCGCAGCTGAATGCTGCTATAGACGGAGAGATGCTGAAGGCTCTGATACGACATCCTCAGGGACTCTTTAAAGCCACTCCCATCGGTGCCGACAGATATCTGATATTAAACAAGCTGGATTTGATAGGAGAAAATCAGCTAAAGGAGCTAAAATCGCTTAAGGGGCTTGAAGGATACCTGCGGGAAATATTAATCACCTCCTATAGCAAAAATAGTATAGGCAAATGGAGGGATATCATTGATTAGTGGAATAATAATGGCATCAGGCTTTTCCAGACGAATGCAGCAGGAAAAGCTGCTGATGAAAATAGGTGAGACGCCGATGGTGGAGGCTGTGATTAAGGCGGCAAAGGCATCATGCCTTGGGGAGGTAATACTGGTATACCGTAATCCCCAGGTAAAGCTGCTGGCGGAGCAGCATGGCATAAAGGCAGTCTTTAATCCCAATGCCCACCTTGGCCAGAGCGAAGCCATGAAAACAGGCATAAAGGCAGTAGACCAGGAAACCAAGGCATATTTGTTTATGGTGGGGGATCAGCCCTATATAAAACCGGAGATTATAGACAGGCTTATTGCGGTCTATAGAGAAGGGAAAGCACGTATTGTAGTACCCACTTATAAGAGCAAGAATACTAGCCCTGTGTTATTTGACGCTTCCTACAAAGCTGCGCTTTTAACCATCGAGGGGGATGAGGGTGGAAGGCGTATCATCTCAACCCAGAAGGAGAGAATAGCCTTTGTTGCGATGGATGACATTGCAATGTTGGAGGATATTGACTCTATGGAGAGCTATCAGAGGCTAATAGCGGCTATTGACGATAATAACCACTAAAAAGGAAATTTTAAGCCCTTGAGAATTATAGAGGCAGTTGATATAGTTATATAAAGCGTACTGAAAAAAAGGGGTGAGAAAAATGGCAGGCTTCGTTCATTTACATTTACATACAGAATATAGTCTATTGGATGGCTTCGCTACCATTGCAAAGACAATGGAACGAGTTAAGTCGCTGGGAATGGATGCCGTCGCCATTACTGACCACGGCTCTATGTTTGGTGTAGTGGAGTTTTATAAGGCAGCAAAGAAGAAAAACATAAAGCCCATCATAGGCTGTGAGGTATATACTGCCGCCAGGGGCCTTAGGGACAAGGACCCTGTCAAGGATAAGAACCAAGGTCATTTGGTGCTGTTGGCTGAAACCAACGAGGGCTATCAAAATCTGATAAAGCTGGTTTCAAAGGGATACATAGAGGGCTTTTATTATAAGCCAAGGGTGGACTATGAGGAAATTAAGAAGCATAGCAAGGGTATCATCGCCCTGAGCGGCTGTTTGGCAGGCGATATCCAGCAGCAGCTGCTGGCGGGACAGTATCAGCAGGCCAGGTCTACAGCTTTGATGCTTCAGGAAATCTTCGGTGAGGGAAACTTTTATATCGAGCTGCAGGATCATGGCATTATGGAGCAAAAACAAATAAACCCGCAATTGGTGAAGCTCAGCAGAGAGACAGGAATTCCCCTTGTTGCTACCAATGACTGTCATTATGTGGACAGGGAGGACTCTGATGCTCATGATATATTGTTATGTATTCAAACCGGAAAGATCTTGGAGGATAAGGATCGGCTGAAATTTCCCAATGACCAATTCTATTTAAAATCACAGGAGGAAATGGCGGCGCTATTTCCCTATGCGGAGGAGGCCCTATCGAATACAGTAAAAATAGCTGAAAGATGTCATGTGGAATTTGATTTCAACACCATACATCTTCCAGAATATCAAGCACCGGTGGGTGAGTCAGTTAATCAGTACCTCCGACGGCTATGCTTGGAGGGATTGATTAAACGCTATGGCGAGGCAGCTGAGGAGCTAAAGGACCGACTGGAGTATGAGCTGGGGACCATAGAGAAGATGGGCTATACGGAATACTTCCTTATCGTATGGGATTTTATAAAATACGCCAAGGACAATAACATAGCTGTTGGTCCCGGACGGGGAAGTGCGGCTGGAAGTATAGTGGCCTATACTTTGGGCATAACCGACATAGACCCTATAAAATATCATTTGATTTTTGAGCGGTTTCTAAATCCTGAGCGTATTTCCATGCCGGATATTGATATCGATTTTTGCTATGAAAGACGTGAAGAGGTTATAGATTACGTAAAGGCCAAGTACGGAGAGGAAAAGGTGGCTCAAATCATCACCTTCGGTACTATGGCCGCCAGAGCAGCAATTCGTGATGTGGGTAGGGTTGTAAACATGCCCTACAACGAAGTAGATCAAATTGCCAAGCAGGTACCCTTTGCCATAGGCATGACCATCAACAAGGCCCTAGAAATGAATCCGGTGCTGAAGGGTATGTACAATGGAGACGATAATGCCAAATATTTAATAGATATGGCAAGAAAGCTGGAGGGGATGCCGAGACATGCCTCCACCCATGCGGCAGGGGTGGTAATAGCTAAAAAAGAGCTGGATGACCATGTTCCCCTCTATATGCACGACAACAGTATGACCACACAATTTACTATGGGGGCACTGGAGGAGCTGGGGCTTTTAAAGATGGATTTCCTTGGTCTGAGAACCCTTACGGTAATAAGAGATGCCCTGGAGCTGATACAGCAGGATCATGGGGTTCATATTGATTTCTCAACCACGGATTATGAGGATATAAATGTCTATGAGCTGATTAGCAAGGGAGACACCCTGGGGGTATTTCAGCTGGAGAGTGCAGGGATGATACAGTTTATGAAGGAGCTGAAGCCCAACTGCTTTGAGGACATTATTGCCGGCATATCCCTATACAGACCAGGACCGATGGACTCAATTCCAAAGTATATTGCGTATAAGAATAATCCTCATAAAATCAAATACAAGCATCAGCTGCTGGAGCCGATATTAAACGTTACCTACGGCTGTATGGTGTATCAAGAGCAGGTAATGAGGGTCGTAAGGGACTTGGCGGGCTATAGCTATGGCAGAAGCGATTTGGTACGAAGGGCCATGAGTAAAAAGAAGATGGATGTCATGGAGGAGGAACGAAACTACTTTATACACGGTAAGCTGAATGACAAGGGCGAAATAGAGCTGCCGGGCTGTGTAAGAAATGGCGTTCCCGTAAAAATTGCCAATGAAATATACGATGAAATGATAGACTTTGCCAACTATGCCTTCAATAAATCTCATGCAGCGGCCTATGCAGTGCTGGCTTATCAGACGGCCTATTTAAAAAGCTATTATCCGGTGGAATTTATGGCGGCCCTTATGACCAGTGTGATGGGGAACACCTCAAAGGTGGCCCAATACATTCAGGATTGCAAGAGGCTTGGTATAGAGGTGCTACAGCCGGATATCAACAAGAGCTTCGGAAAATTCACTGTGGATGCTGGAAGGATACGCTTTGGACTGGCGGCGGTTAAAAATGTCGGATGGAATATGATAGAATCCATAGTCAGGGCAAGGCAGGAAAAGGGTTTATTCACCAGCTTCAATGATTTCTGCACCAAAACCGATGGCAAGGATTTAAATAAAAGAGCCGTAGAAAGCCTAATAAAATGTGGTGCCTTTGATTGCCTTAAAGCTTATAGGGCACAGCTTCTAGCAATATATGACAAGGTCATGGAGGGCGTAAATCATAATAGAAGAAGAAATATAGAGGGACAACTGGGCTTCTTCGAAATAGCAGAGGATTCTGCAAGCCTGATGATGGAGGACATGTTGCCCAACATAAAGGAGTTCAGTGAGAAGCTGAAGCTAAGCATGGAAAAGGAGGTCTTGGGCCTGTATGTAAGCGGACACCCCCTTTCGGAATTTGAGGCGGAGCTGAAGCGGTATGTTACAGCCTATAGCCATGATTTTATGATCAATGAAGAGTCGGAGGAAATAAAGCTTAGGGACGGAGATCGTGTTCGGGTTGGCGGAATAATAGTAGACAAGATAACGAAGACCACCAAAAATAATCAGATGATGGCCTTTATTACAATAGAGGATTTGTATGGTACCGTAGAGTGTATTATATTCCCTCAAACCTTTACAAGGCACTCAGCGCTTTTGGAGAAGGATTCAGCTATATTGCTGGAGGGTACCGTAAACATGAAGGAGGAGGAAAATACCAAGCTCTTGGTCAATGCCATCAGGCCCTTGGTGAAGGAGCAGACAACTGCCATCAGCATAAGCATAAAAAATGATAAGGATATTGCTTTGGTGGAGAAAATAAAACCGACACTTCGCCAGTATCCAGGCAATGTGCCGATATATATTCTGCTGGAGCATCGCAAAAAAAGGCTCAGGGCAGAAAGAGATTTATGGATTCGATTAAATGATGAGCTTATAGATAATTTAAAGGGTGTTTTTGGAGAAGATAATGTAAGGGTTAATCAATGTTAAATTTAGAGTGGGCAATTCTGGCGGAGGCGGCTGCCGCGATTCCTGCCACCAGATCGTCTAAAAAGGTATGTACCTGTTCCTCAGAATTGTTCAGCTTCTCTAAAATGCCGATTTTCTCTTTGTCGAGATAGCCGAAGTTAGTCAGGCCTATACTCCCATACACATTGGTGATACTGAGGGCAAGAATTTCGTCTATTCCATACAGTGACTCATCATTTTCCAGAATTTTTTGCAAAGGCTCAGGTAGCAGCTTATTTTCAGCATACATGTCAAGAACAACACCGGTTAGAATTGCATTTTGAACCTCTCGTTTGGCAAGAACCTTGTCGACGCTGTCCAGGCAGTCTTCAAGGCTAAGAGGTCCGTAGTTGGATTGCAGGGTATGAACCAGCTGAGCGATATCCTCCAGTGACACACCTCTGTCAGACATAAGTTGAATAACAAATTTTTTCAAATTTCATCCCTCCGTTTGTAATATAATATAGATAAAAAAAGCAGGTATATGTTATAATATGAAATAGATTTGAATTGGGAACAATAAAATGATAAGGAAATTGCATTATTAAGATGAGTGGCATGTTTATACAAAGTCAAAAGTTTCCTGCTTAGTGCCCCACGGGCTAATTTATTGAATTTAAGATGTTATTACCCTAGGCAATGCGCGATAAGCCTTTAACCTTGTATAAAATAGAATATATGTAGAAATCCCATGGTATGATTTAATTTCCTTAGATCATAAACAAATTTTACTTAGCACATTACAATATTGACGATAAATTATATAGAAACTGATATAGAGGAGGCCTATGGATATGTGGACAGTCGTGTATATGGCAAATACTAAGCAAGATGCGGAAGTAATCCAGAAGATACTGGTGGAAGAAGGCTTCTTAGTTAAGGTAAAACCTATAAGCAAGAGCAATGAAGAGGGGATAAACGAGGTACTTGTACCAAGATCAGAGGTGGAGGAAGCCCACAATATATTGATGCAGCAGGGGTATTAGTGCTATAAGCAATAACAACAGGCAAACCTTTAAATGGAAGGGTTTTCCTGTTTAAAGATAGTAATAATGAATAATACAATAAGCGGGACATTATTTGTCCTACGTGGTCAAAAAAGGAGGAAGTTGTATGAAAACCATAGCAGTACTTACTAGTGGCGGAGATGCACCGGGAATGAATGCTGCCATAAGGGCGGTGGTAAGAAACGGAATATACAAGGGCTGTAGAATTATTGGAATAAAGCAGGGCTATCATGGACTAATTCGCGGAAATATGACGGAAATGAATCTTTCTTCTGTTGCCGATATCATACATAGAGGAGGGACAATTCTTCAAACCGCTAGAAGTGAGGAATTCATGACAGAAGAGGGACGAAAAAAGGCCCTTTATGCCCTCAAGATTTTTAATGTTGATGGTCTTGTCGTTATCGGTGGGGATGGTTCCTTCAAGGGAGCGCAAAAGCTGACAGAATTGGGTGTGCCCACAATAGGAATTCCAGGAACAATAGATAATGACCTAAGATATACCGATTATACCATCGGCTTTGATACTGCAGTTAACACGGTTATGGATGCCATAGGTAAAATCAGAGATACATCCACCTCGCATGGTAGAGCCAATATCATAGAGGTTATGGGAAGACATTGCGGAGATATTGCCCTGTATTCAGGCCTAGCGGGAGGTGCTGAAAGTATCATAGTTCCCGAGGTAGGCTTTGATATCAATCAGGTTTGTAATAAGCTGATAAAGGGAAGAAACAGAGGAAAGCTGCATAGCATCATAATTCTTGCTGAAGGTGTAGGCGGTGCTATGGAGCTGGGGGACCACATAAAAGAAATGACCGGTATAGACACAAGGGTAACTATCCTTGGACATCTGCAAAGAGGAGGAAGTCCAACCTTCCAGGATAGGCTTTTGGCCAGCAAGATGGGAGCAAGAGCAGTGGATTTGCTGCTGGAGGGCAAAAGCGGTTTGGCCTTAGGCTCAAGCGGCATGGATTTGATTGAGGTTGAATACGATAGGGTGTTTAATCAGGAGAAGGAATTTGACATGGACACATATGATTTAGCTAATATATTATCTATTTAAGGAGGCGAGGAAAATGAGAAAAACGAAGATAGTGTGTACCATTGGTCCTGCTTGTGAGGAGAAGGAGCTGTTTAAAGCCTTGGTGAAAAACGGCTTGAACGTTGCCCGTTTAAATTTTTCCCATGGCAGCCATGAGGAGCACCAAAAGAGAATCGAGACAATTAAGGCAGTAAGAGAGGAGCTAAATACTCCTATCGCAATACTTTTAGATACTAAAGGACCAGAAATCAGAACAGGAAAGTTTAAGGACCCAGAGGTGCATTTGGTTGAAGGACAAGACTTTACAATAACCACAAGAGATATTCTAGGGGATAACACAGTATGTAATGTTAGCTACGCCGGAATAGCAGGGGATGTAAAGGAAGGGGATCAAATTCTGATTGATGATGGGCTTATCGGTCTTAAGGTAGAAAAAATTATCAGCGACACCGATATCCTATGTAAGGTAGAAAATCCCGGAGTTGTAAAGAATAACAAGGGGATAAATATCCCAGGAGTAAAAATCAACCTTCCTGCCATTACCGAAAAGGATAAAGGGGATATCGAATTTGGTATTAGAATGGACATCGATTTTATAGCCGCCTCCTTTGTAAGAAAGGCCAGCGATGTACTGGAGATTAAAAAGATATTAGAGGATAATAATGCAGAGCATATTCAGATTATCTCTAAGATTGAAAATCAAGAGGGTGTGGACAATCTTGAAGAAATCATAGAAATATCCGATGGTATCATGGTGGCAAGGGGTGACCTTGGGGTTGAGATACCACCTGAGGAAATTCCATTGGTTCAGAAGCGAATGATTAGGCTTTGTAATATCGCAGGCAAGCCGGTAATTACAGCAACACAAATGCTGGATTCTATGATGAGAAATCCAAGGCCCACCAGAGCAGAGGTGACAGACGTAGCCAATGCCATATTCGATGGGACAGATGCCATAATGCTTTCAGGAGAGACAGCTGCAGGTAAATATCCTGTAGACTCCGTAAGAATGATGGCTCAGATAGCGAAAAGAACAGAGTCAGCAATAGATTATAAGGCACTATTGAACTCAAAGCTCATGGATAAGCAGGTTTCGGTGACGGATGCCATCAGCCACGCTACCTGCAACACCGCATTGGATTTAGGTGCATCAGCCATTATAACTGCAACTTCATCAGGCTACACAGCTAGAATGGTGTCAAAGTTTAAGCCACAGGCACCAATCATTGCAGCAACCGTAAGTGAAAGAATCAGAAGAAGGCTGTGCTTAAGCTGGGGAGTTGAAACGGTACTGACGCAGCAGCTGCAATCCACAGACGATGTTATAGATATGTCGGTGGAAAGGGCATTGGATAGTAAGCTGATAAAGAGGGGTGACCTTGTGGTTATCACCGCTGGCGTTCCCGTTGGTGTGGTAGGTACAACAAACCTGATTAAGGTTCATATTGTTGGCGATGTGTTGGTATCAGGCTCAGGCGTCGGTAAAAAAGCAGTTACGGGGCGAGTCTTTATTGTGGATGAAAATGGAGCAGCAGAGGGCTTTAAGGAAGGCGATATTTTGGTGTCGGTTGCCACCGACAAGGAGCTAGTACCATTGATTGAAATGGCAGGAGGCATTATAACCGAAGAGGGTGGTTTAACCAGCCATGCTGCAATAGTAGGCCTGCACTATGGTATCCCTACCGTAGTTGGGGCAAGTGATGCAACAGCAATATTAAAAACCGGCGATATCATAACGGTGGATGCTGCCACAGGCTTGATATACAGCGGTAAGACCAGAGTCCTATAATTCCTTTGAATAACGGAATTTACAAAACTTTAATATACTGTTAACACATATCACCCTACTGTTTCATATAATAAAAATATGAAATCAATATTCCCCCTTTATATATTGATTTTTATATAGTTTTAGGCCTTAGTAGAAGAACTTACGTCAGTAAGTTCTTTTCTTTTTTTAGTGAAAAGCTATATAATAGAAATAATAATACAGGAAATTGCATAATAAAAATGAATGGTATGTATACAAAGTCAAAAGCTTCCTGCTTAGTGCCCCACGGTCTAATTTGAGTAATTTGAAAACTAAATCAAGGCACTAGTAGGCACTGAGCAATAAGCTTTTAGCTTTGTATAAGCTAGAATATATATAACCTCTCATTGTATTGTGCAACTTTCTTAATAATGAGCTGGTAAGAGGAGGTTCCACATGAATATTGTAATTTTAGACGGATATACCCTGAATCCCGGAGATTTAAGCTGGGAGGGGCTTGAGGGCCTTGGCAGCCTAAAGGTCTATGACAGAACCGCCTATGACCTAGAGGGGCAGCATAGGGTAAAGGAAAGGATTCAGGAGGCGGACATTGTATTTACCAACAAGACGCCTATAACGGCAGAGGCATTGGAAAAAGCCACGAGGCTTAAATATATAGGGGTGCTGGCCACCGGCTACAATGTAGTAGATGTGGCGGCGGCCAGAGACAGAGGTATTGTTGTAACCAATATTCCAACCTATGGCACCGCAGCTGTAGCCCAAATGACCATAGCTTTGCTGCTGGAAATATGCCATCATGTAGGACATCATAGCCAGGAGGTAAGAAAAGGCGCCTGGACAACAAACAAGGATTGGTGCTTCTGGAATTATCCTCTAATAGAGCTGGCGGGTAAAACCATTGGCATCATAGGCTATGGCAGAATAGGAGCAGCGGTGGGGCGAATCGCACAGGCAATGGGAATGAAGGTATTGGCCTACAATAGAAATCCGGATCACAGTCTGGAGAATGAATATCTGAAATTCGTAGCACTGGAGACGCTATTCGAAAAATCCGATGTCATAAGCCTCCATTGTCCTCTGTTTGAAAGCACCAGAGGAATCATCAATAGAGAATCCATTAAGCTGATGAAGGATGGCGTGATCCTCATAAATACCTCCAGGGGTCCATTGATCGTGGAGGAAGATTTGGCATTGGCGCTGAATAGCGGAAAGGTGGCTGCTGCTGCGCTGGATGTTGTTTCCTCCGAGCCCATAAAAGAGGATAATCCACTGCTGAAGGCAAAAAATTGCATTATTACTCCCCATATAGCATGGGCGCCTATAGAGGCAAGAAAAAGATTGATGGATATAGCGGTGGAGAATTTAAAGGCATTTTTGGCAGGGAATCCAATTAATGTGGTAAAATAAAAGGATAATAATTTCTTTAATGTATGAAAAGGTCTTATTTATTGACTAAAAAATTCATATACATCTAAAAATATATACTAAGCATAGGAGGAAATGATGAAAGAAAATATCAGTGAGATTAGAGTTAGGTACGCAGAGACGGACCAAATGGGCGTCGTATATCATGGCAACTATTTTACCTGGTTTGAAATAGGCAGAACCGGCTTCCTTCGGCAGCTGGGGTATTCCTATAGTGAGCTGGAAAAGAAGGGTATCATGCTGCCGGTTGTGAATGTAGGCTGCGACTACAAAGAGTCGGCAAAATACGATGACGAGATACAGATTAAAACCACCTTAAAGGCATTAAAGGGTGTGAGAATTACATATCATTACCAGCTATATAGAAAGTCAGATCAAAGGCTGCTGGCGGAAGGAACCACCACACATGCCTTTGTGGACAGCGACTTTAAGCCTACCAATTTAAAAAAGCATTATCCTGAACTATATGAGGCCCTAACAAAAATAATAAGTGAGGTGTAGCCATGTTATTTAAGCTCATTATGCTCTTTACTGTAGTTCCTATTTTAGAGCTGGCATTATTACTAAAGCTAAACAATTACATAGGCCTAGGTTATACCCTATTGATTGTATTGACTACGGGCGTTGTAGGTGCATATTTGGCAAAAAGTGAGGGCAAAGGAATTATCAGAAACATAAGGTATGAGATGAGTCAGGGGAGAATGCCGGGTGATGAGCTGGTGAACGGACTATGCGTTCTACTGGGTGGCGCTTGTCTGCTGACACCAGGACTTATTACTGACCTAACCGGCTTTATATTAGTGATTCCCTATACCAGAGAAATAATAAAACGATATGTTAAGGGCAGGCTGAGATACATGCTGGAGGAGGGAACCTTTAAATTTATTTATAGGAGATAGCGTACAAGGAGGATAAATTGTGGAGACAAGACGATTGGGAAAAGCCAATTTTGAAGTGGGAGTAATAGGCTTTGGCGGCATACCTATTCAAAGGCTGTCAGAGGAGACAGCAGTAGATATCATAAAGCAGGCAGCAGCCGAAGGCATGAATTTTATAGATACAGCTCGAGCCTATGGTGATAGTGAAAGACTGATAGGTCTTGGCATACAGGGGAATAGAGCACATTGGACAATTGCGACAAAGACAATGGCAAGAACCTATGAGGCAATGAAGCAGGATGTAGAAACCAGCTTAAGTAATCTAAACTGCGGAACCATCGATCTATACCAATTTCACCTGGTAAAAACCAAGGAGCAATATGATCAGATAATGGGTGCGGACGGAGCCTATAAAGCGTTGCTGGAGGCAAAGGCAGAGGGCAAGATAAAAGAAATTGGACTAACCACCCATAGTGTAGACATACTGGAGCTGGCAATAGAGGAAGGACATTTTGCAACCGTCCAATTCCCCTACAATGCAGTGGAGCAGCAGGCGGAAGCAGCCTTTAAAAAAGCAAAGGAAAAGAATGTCGGTGTCATCGTAATGAAGCCATTGGCAGGAGGGGCCATAACCAATGGTAATCTGGCGCTTCGTTTTATACTGGAAAACCCCAATATCAGTGTGGTGATTCCCGGCATAGATGAGCTGAAGCAGGTAAAGGAAAATGCTTCAATAGGTAAAGAAATGAAGCCACTAACAGAGGCAGAGCATCAGGAAATAAAGAAAATCAAGGAGGCGCTGGGCTCCAGATTCTGCAGACGCTGTGGTTATTGTTTACCCTGTCCACAGGAAATAGATATACCGACACAATTTTTAATGGTGGGCTATTTTACAAGATATGATTTGCAGGAGTGGGCAATGGCAAGATATCAGGCACTGCCTAAAAGGGCCTCAGACTGTATAAAATGTGGTGTCTGTGAAAAGCGCTGTCCCTACGATTTGCCAATCAGGGAGATGTTGGATGAGGCAGTAGGATTTTTAGGTAAATAATTAGAAAAAAATGTATATATTTTCAAATTTTGTAGCATAATCTTAAATAGTTTTGAAAAAGGCAAGTGAAGGCAAACTGATTCTAGAATATTTAGAGCACCATTTTGGTGCTCGCTTTTTTTGTGCTTTTTTATGCGTCATGCTGCCACCTCACCGACTAGGAGGCACTCAAACACAGCGCCATTTATCCGTGGCACTACTGGACCTAGGACGCTTCACTGCATCTGCCCTATTGGGCAGTATCCTCTAACAACCCCACAAATCATAGGAAATAAAACGAACTTTTTCCTACGAAAATAAGGCTGATATAAAAAAGAAGAGCCCCTCAAGGGACCCTCATCGTTATTTTTCAGGATTTATATATTTGGAAGGAATTATCGGTGTACCTAAAGGTATATTATGACCAGTATAATCGGTAACCCCCTCCAGCTCAAATTGCACTACTTCAACACCATCTAGGGAACTAAAGGAATAGAGCATGGCCTCCAGCATAAAATCCCTATGAGCTGGCTTGTCCTGATATATGGTGGCAAAGGCTTCGTTCAAGGTCAGCACAAGGGTGGTGTCCTCCATCCGATGGCTAATCAGCTGTACCTCCTGCGGCACAGCCGCTATTCTGCTAAAGCGATAAGCATTATGTCCACCAACCTTCAGCATATCAAAAAGCTTATCTATAGTTACACCAATGCTGCCAACAAAATCAGGTGTAAGCAGCAGTCTGCCATTTTCAGTAAGGCTACCTAAATACAGCCTTGGCCCTTCTGGCGAAGCAACCGGGTCCTTCACATATAAATCGTGGAAGCCCGCCTCGACTATTTTTCGATTAAAATAAAATTGAACCTTATCCACTTCATTAATTGAGGTCAAGGAGTTTACAAAGGTTTCATAGGCAATTCTAGAGGTAGTAGACTGAGTCTGAAAAACACCAATGTCCGCAGGCAAGTATATATTTGCAGTTCGGCCATTTAAGCCCAGCTGAGGAGTCGGAATAAAGGTTCCGGTAGGAATGCCAAGAGACCTATCAGGTCCTTTTAAAAGCTCATCTACGGTTTTTCTTAAAGGTGTAGTCGTATAAGGGACAACTCTTGTTATCGGTATCAGATAATCATACTCATTATCTGGGAAGTATAATAAAAGAGCACTTTCTCTTCTGTCAATATTCTGTAATGCAGGCTTATAGCTGAAATCAGTATCAAAATGAAGTGGTACCGATATCGTCCCAAGAGTCAAAAGATCACTAACGGTTTTAATCATAAGGGTATAGCTGCCATTCGAAAGATCAAGCTTTTCCTGATTCAGCTCAAGATAAAATTTAACCGGCGTGTTTGGGGTAATAAAGGTCTCTAGCTGGGGAGTGATTTGAGCAGCATCGTCATAGTTAATAGATTTTACCAATTTGTCATCGGAATAGATATCCAATAGTAAAGGTCTTTCATTGAAGATAACTGGAATATGTTTATCGGTGGTGGTAAGAATAACCTCAACACCAATATTATCTGAAGCATTGTCGATTGTACTGGCCTCAATTGCTACAGAAGCAGCGGAGGGTGTGGCTAAGGAATCAAAATCAAAGGAATCGGCATACAAAGGAATGCCGGATGCGGTAATACTAAGTATTAACAACAAAACCAAGTTCCGTATTGCTTTCATTTAATCAACTCCCTATGCTTGTCCTATTTATATATTTATTATAAAATATTGTAAGGCATTGGTAAATGATAATCGCTCAACAATAAATGTCGAAATATGTCGAATGACATAGCAAGGTGGCAATGGAGGTTCCCTGAGGTCACAAAATAGCGATTTGAGAGGAGAAGTTTTTATGGTAGAAAATAACAAGGTCTACGAAATTAAGATAGATGACATGGGTCACAGCGGCGAAGGTGTAGGAAAAATAGAGGGCTTTACCGTATTTGTAGAGGGAGGCCTGCCGGAGGATCTTCTAAAAATAAAGATAACACAGGTGAAAAAGAATTACGCCATAGGTAAGCTACTAGAGGTAATAGCCCCAGCCCCCAGCAGAATAGCGGCACCCTGTCCTATCGCCCATCGCTGTGGGGGCTGCCAGATCATGCATATGGACTATCTGGCCCAATTGAAAATAAAAGAAAAGCGGGTAGCAGAAACTATAAAAAGAATAGGCAAGCTGGAGCCTATTATCCACACTACTCTTGGTATGGAAAAGCCCTATGAATATAGAAACAAGGCCCAATTCCCTGTTGGACTGGTGAAGGGAAAGGCATTAATGGGCTTCTATGAAAAGGGCAGCCATCAAATCGTAGACACTCCCTACTGCCATATACAGCATCCCATAAATGTAAATATCGTTAATGTAATAAAGGACTATATCACCCGCTACGGCGTAAGCGTATATGACGAAAAAAGCGGCAAGGGCCTAATACGTCACCTGGTCACCAAGGTGGGCTATACCACTGGAGAGGTGATGGTAGTGCTGATCACCAACGGAAAAAGCCTGCCCCATCAGCAGGAGCTAATAGATGCTCTAAAGGAAAATGTACAGGGATTAAAGAGCATCATACAAAATGTAAATGAGAGAAATACCAATATCATATTTGGCAGAGAAACAAAAACCCTCTATGGAGCAGATAAAATAGTAGACTACATAGGAGATTTAAAATTCAACATATCTGCCCAATCCTTTTTTCAGGTGAACCCCCTGCAGACAAAGGTGCTATATGACAAGGCCCTAGAGTATGCAGGCCTAAGGGGGGAGGAAACGGTATTTGACATCTATTGCGGCATTGGCACCATATCCCTGTTTCTAGCTCAAAAAGCTAAGAAGGTATACGGTGTAGAGGTGGTAGAAGAGGCCATAAAGGATGCAAAGGAAAATGCAGCCCTCAATAATCTCAACAACACAGAATTCTATGCAGGAGAGGCAGAGGTAGTAGTACCAAAGCTATATGAAAAGGGCATAAAGGCCGATGTAGTGGTGGTGGACCCGCCAAGAAAGGGCTGTGAGGAGATTGTATTAGATACCATAGCCAACATGCAGCCGGAGCGGATTGTGTATGTATCCTGTAATCCGGCCACACTGGCAAGGGATTTGGCCTACTTGGAGGAGAAGGGGTATAGGACTGTGGAGGTGCAGCCGGTGGATATGTTTCCGCATACGGCACACGTTGAGTGCGTGGTTCTGATGACGAATAGTGGTTTAAAGGAAAAATAAGACGGGTTAACCACTATATGTAGTGGTTTTGGAGTGGAAAATGGGCAAAAATCGTAGCAAAAAAGTGCAAATTTTGGCCCATTTTTTTTGGCCGTTTTCATAGATGACAAAGGGTCGTTAAGGGGATATGACCTCCAAAACGGGAATTTCATATAGGTAAGTTCAAAGGCATCGAGACAGAAAATCTATATGCCTTTGTTTTTACATACAGGTTATATACGAAGTGTCTTCCGGCGCTGAATAAAATTAGGTGAGTTCTGTTTTTCCGAAAGGAAAAGCATAGCCCTTTTTTATTTCCTTTAAATACTGATAACTCAAAAAGATTGGAAGACAACACAATTCAAATAATACCGTGCTTTGGTTACAATAATTCATATGCAACTGATAGTTGCGAAGCATGCATCAATTAAGTTCTTTACTTTTCAGGTACTTGTGGCTAAACTTTAAATATGCAAATGGTGAAAGGAGAATAATTATGGACTTGGGAAAGAGAATAAAAAATGAGCGTGAAAAATTAAATATGTCACAGGATGATTTGGCACAGAAAATGGATATCTCACGCCAGGCAATTTCTAAATGGGAAACCGGAAGCAGCTACCCGGATATTGAAAAAATCATAAAGCTGTCAGAGATCTTTAATCTATCTCTTGATCAATTGGTTAAGGTTGACAAAAGCTTTCAGGAAAATCTTATCAAGGAGGGGAGGCGCATTATGTCGGGATTAACAATTTTAGGATATGTATTGATTGTATTAGGTGTTATTACATGTATTTGGGGTGGCGGACAATACTCTGTTAACCTGATGGACCCAAATTTTATGTCGTTTCTGGTCGGTGGACTGTTTTTATTAACTGTTGGTATAGCCGTAATCCGTAATGTTCCATCCTGGCTGATATTAGGAGCTATATTCGTGACAGGAGCAGCTACGATTGTGTATATGGTTGGATTAAAGATGCATATATACTCATTATTAGCAGGGATAGTCGTCATTTTAGGTCTTGTGTTGTGGCTTACAACCCTGGTTCTAAAGAGTAATTTCTACACAAAATAAGTGCAAGGGCGAATTTCATATCTGCCCGTAATGCAGTCCATATCCCATCATTTGATTTAGTAGTTTGAGCTGAAGCAGTGGTTATATTGTATTTTGCTCTAAAAGAAAACTGGCACGGAAAAGGATGAATCATGAAAAAGCTAGTTAAATATATCCCCAATAGCATTACAATATCAAGAATAGGCTTAACGATTATATTTATAACAAATGTGATAGGGCAATTTTCATACGGAAAAAATAAATTTATGAACCTTATTGTGATATTTTCGACTATTTGCCTTACAGACTTAATAGATGGAAAAATCGCAAGGAAAATTCGCTGTACTTCTGTAACTGGGGCTAAACTTGATGTTACAGCAGATTTATTTTTTATAGTGGTTTCAAATATAACACTAATAAGCCTTAGAATTTTACCGCCGTGGTTTTTAGGGTTTATAATTTTAAAGTTTGTAGAATTTATAATGACGTCAAATTTTACAATAAGGCACAAATATTTATTAAATAAGAATGTTTTTATATTTGATAAGGTTGGAAGAATTGTGTCTGCCATGTTTTTTGTAGTTCCCGGTGCAGCCTGTATTTTTCGGATTCTAATACCAGGTATTGCGGAAAACTTGATTAATTTTCTACTATACCCAATTTTGGCAAGTGGAATTCTTTCATCATACTTAAGAGTTAAGAGCTGCTTAAAATTGATTTTATCTAATGAAAGAAAGCAAAAACATGGTGGGTTCATCTACTATATTTTAATGAAAGTAATTATGAATAAAAAGCCTCAAAAAAATATTGAAAACTCATAACATAAATTTGTCAAGATATTTATTAATTCTTTACATGACCATAACTTACTATAATGAGATTTTCTATTGTTCCTCTATCAAATTATATATCAATGTTGATTATAAGATATCCTGCCGCCAAGGGGATACCAGAGGGGTGCGACATCTTTTTACGCACTCAAGGCATGTTGAAGCGGTCGTGAAGCTGGAACAACGATAATAGCGAGTAAAATCAATGGTTTAAACCACTGAGTGCATAGATGACATTCGGTGGTTTTTTATATGTGGAAACATGTCAACTGGATTAAGCTTTATATAAGATAGAGTGAATTATATAATTGGATATTTAATTAAAGTTTATTTGGAGTATAATGGGGATATATTTCGTAAATTATTATGTTTATTCGAGGAGGATTCTTATGATAATTGATATTCACGCTCATGTGGCAGGCGACTATGGCAAGGTTGATTTGATAAAAAACACGGCTGCAACTTACAATTTTTAGAAAATCGGTTTATGCACTAGCCCAAAGAATATCCATAATCATAAAGAGCTGCCTAAAATGCCTATGAAGCAAACACCGGATAGCATCTATATTATTAACCGTATGTTGAGAATGGCTTACAACACTTTCTCAAGGGCAACGGCGTCATACAGCGGGGTTTGTTATTGAAGAGGGAAATTTCAGAGAAGGGAGTCTTGATTATTGAAGAAAAATATAGGTTTATATGAGCTGTCGGTCATAACTTTTTTCTTTAATCTTCCGACTGCTGGAATAATAATTGAGATTTATGATTTGCAGCCTGACCTCAAAATCGGTGAATTGATATTGAAATGGTTCGTATTTTCAAGTGTTGGATTGCGTTTGTTAACCGCAGGTTTAAAGCAGATTATTGATCCCACATTTACAACAAAAGAAGTGTTCAAGTTAAATGATGAGGGTGTTTCCCTGTCGTTCGGGAAATTGGACTTGCCAATATTAGCTTCGGTGCGATAGGTCTGTTATCCTTCTTCCTGTCGGAATTTCGCTTAGCCGCTGCTGTCGCTGGTGGTTTATATTTCGGGCTGGCAGGGTGTATGCATCTGTTCCGGATGGGGAAAGGAAAAAAAGAACTGTTTGCCATGACTTCCGACTTTTTTATCTTTGGTGTATTGGCTGTTTTAGTTTTTACCAGCCGCATCCGTGTTTGATTCCAACAAAACCCCGTTCCCTCCAAGGGGATACCAGATTTATACGACATCATTTTTGTCTACTCAAGGCATGTTGAGTGCGTGGTATTGATGTCAAGAGTGGATAATTAGAAGGGCTGAAAATGCCCATAAATAAAGGGTTTCCAGTTGTTGATCCTATCAAGTTCCTCATTAGATGTAATGCCACGAACCTTGTTCCTAACCGTTGTTTTTTCAATATCTAGTCGATAGAAATGCTCACGACCATCATACACCCTTTTTTATGCGGATAAGTTGAATTCTGCCAAATTTATCCCAGTGCTTCTCTGCAAACTTTGCTAAGCCCACTGCTTTAGGGTAATTGTCTTTGCGGCTAGGATCATGTGGTTCCAAAATGTCGAAAATATAACCTTGTGCATCAGCCCTCACAACCACTCAATCTGGGAATGCTTTTTCGGAAATATACCCTAACGCCAATGGGGTATCGGGTATGATGGTCATCAGAATTGCAGAAACAAGGTATTGTGAGATTTGTGTCGAAATATGTCTCATAAAATAGCAAATAATAATATACGTTATATCCTCTATAAGGTAAAATAAAAGAAGGTAGCTACTAAAAATTAATTTTGAAGTAATTGTTATTATTTTAAGATAGTGGATTGAATTTCTGTCGATACCAAAAAAGATATACATCTTAAAACAGATGTTATCAAAGCAAATGCATAAGATATGTTGAAGAAGTATTGACTCCCGGAATTCTGTAGAATGTTCAGGAGGTCTGTTTTTGTATTATAAAGAAAAACTTAATAACTGAAATAGAATGAAAATCTGAAATTAATGGGAGGCTTGAGCTTTGCAAGCGAATAGATTTACAAAAGTGGATTGGACGCTTTTCAAAAATAAAATTGCTGATTGGCAGGAAGCCTATATGAATAAGCTCAGTAAGGAATATATAGAATTACTAAGTGAAGATGCAAAGCCATCAGAAAAATTTTGGAGGCTGGACAAGAGAATAAAGGCAGATAGGAAGAAAACTGGTGTTCAACTAGAAATGAGCCGGTCGAACCTTATTTATAACATTGTTTCACTTATAAATGACGGTGCAATTAACTTTCAGGATCTGGCCGAGTTCAGTGATGAGCTGAAGGAAACTGTAAGCGCCTATGTTAAGAGGTAGTTTAGAGTATGTAGAGTTTTGAATGATTGCCCCTTATGAAATGCCCTATTGGAACAGTTAATGTATACGGTCTGGATTTTGCCATCTTCAGAGTGAAATCAGAAGCTTTCGAGCTGAACGGATTTTGCGGACAGCGGTCGCAAATGATAGAAATTCGTAGGTTTTTAAAGATAAATGCAAAAAAAATGAAATGATGGAAGGAAAAAAATGAATAATGAATAATGAGCGCATGAAGTTGCCTAAATTTCTCAAAGAAGTGGATGCACTTTCAAAGAAATTAAGCCATGAAAATATGGAAATGCTGATCCACGAGATAGCAAGAACGTGGCCTGAAAATAGAAGAAACAATTTGCTGCAATTAATGAGATCTTATGAAAATATATCAGAGAGCGAATCCTACCAGAAGTGCATTGATGATGGAATATCTCAAATAATACTTAGCATAGAAAGCATTAAAGAGAGATTAACACAAATCAACTCCGCAGGTCGTCTTTTAGAAAGTGAATATAATGAAGAGTGGGATGACTGGAACAATAGTGATGTAGATGAGGTTCTCTTCACTGACCCAAAGGGAATTTTAAAGGATATTAATGAAGCAATGGAATTAATTCATACCTGCGTTGATAGGGAGTTATATAAAGAGGGATATGAGCTTTCAGAAATTCTATCTGTATTGGAGGTTTCTTCGGAAGGGGATTATTGCGATTATAATGGCTCCCCTTTATATATGTATGAGTTAGATCAGTATAATTTATTAGGGCATACGTATATTCCGTTTGTAAAGGAA
Source organism: Clostridiaceae bacterium (assembly GCA_018432235.1). Lineage (GTDB taxonomy): Bacteria > Bacillota > Clostridia > Peptostreptococcales > Natronincolaceae > M1-B18. Next base: position 46,589 of record JAHDLO010000007.1, read on the forward strand.
TGTTTATATCTTACCTATATGGGAACCCAGCTTGAAGACAGAGCAGATGAAATATATTGCATGATGGGAAATTTTAGGTGTTATGATGTGAAGCTTGAGGATATCATGCAATCTGGAAATAATGAACTACCACAGTTTGATGCCTTTCTACCGATGTGGATAGGATACCTTGGTGCACAAAAAAGTAAATCATCGAACAAATTATTAAGAGAAGCTCAATCCATGATTCAGGATGAAAGCTCTCTATTGGAAAATGCAAGAAAATATGTGACGGAGCATCCTTCCTTGTATCAGCAGTTTTTAGAGATAAAACTAAATTCTGATGAAAGTGATAGCATGTTTCAAATTGGGATAGAAGCAATGGAGAAAATCCCATCTTCTTATCTAATCAGGAGCGAAATAGCACTTCTTACAGCAGAGTATGCAGTAAAATTGAATGATCATGAGAAGATGGAAAAATGCTGGATTGAAGCATTTCGTTCTGAAACTACAGTAATTAACTATATGCGAATAAGAATCTGCTCTAATAATTGGAAACACTGGGAACAGGAGCTTAAATTTATTATAGATCAGACTTATCAGAAAACGAAAAATCGAGAAAAAAGTCTTTCTTACGATATGAATGCCGAGAGGGAAAATTATCTTTATCAAGAGAGTTATTGTACTATGCTGTTTTTTGAAGAACAGTTTGAAAGGATGTATTCTGTGGGTATGCATGAAAAGAATGCCCTTGGTTGGTCATCAACGTTTATGAAGCAGGGACTGGCATTTATGTTTTTGCTTCTGTTTCAAGGAGAAAAATTTCCGGAAGGTATGAAGGCAATGCAAAGCAGGGCAAAGTCTGTCTGCGAAATATCCGCTGATAAGTTTTATCGGGGAACGGAAATTAATTCTAAACTATCGGATAATGAATTGTTTTCACAGCTTTTCAATTCATGGAAGAATGAAGTACAACTAACAATAGAAGAATCAAAGAAATGGTTAGGGAAAATTGAAAAATGGATTGCCGGCAGAGTGACTGGGATTATGGAAGGAAATCATAGAAACTATTATGGGGAGTGTGCTTCCTTTATCGCTGCATTTGGAGAAGTACAGGAGTCTCTTGGTATTCCTGATGCTAAGGCGCATATTATGGAGAAATATAGAAATGAGTATTCCAGACGAAGTGCATTCCGCAAGGAATTGGTGATATATGGAATGAAAAAATAGATGAATCAATGATATTAAAAAACAGCGGATGGGATATGGGAGTAAACATACTCCATCGATACAAAAGGAGATTATATGAAACTATTTCAAAAGACAGCAGAAAAATTATACTGCTAGTGACGAAAAAATATATAAAGTGAAATTCTATGCATTACAGGCTGTCATTGCTGTTGGATTCAAGGTTGATGATCAAAGAGCTATACAATTTCGTAAATGGATCATCACAATTGCAAAAGATTATACAATAAAAGGCTTTGTTATGGATGATGAACGGTTTAAACTCGGTCACAAATTGACGAATCAGTATTTTGAAGAACAGCTTGTCAGAATTCGTGAAATTCGTGAATCTGAGCGTATGTTCTATCAAAAAGTTACAGATAACAATGATATTGTAGATCCAGCTGGGAGCCTTTGTAGGATATAATAGGAAAGAGTTTTAAAGATGCTGATAAACAAATTTGAATTTGAGAATAGAAGCAAGTGGAGGAAATTAAAATTTACTATGAATGATGGATTGGATTCTAAAAAAGTATTATCAATTAAAGTATTTGCAATAACATTCTCTATTGCGATAGCCTTATCTTTGATAGTAGTAATATTTAACTACATGAATAAAGTAAAAATAGATTCTATTTCGGTTACCCCTAATAAATTCTTTTGCCCTCTGGGAAAGGAAATAGATATACCTGTTGTTATCAAGTTAGAAAGCTTAAATGAAGTTTTTCATCAGGATTATGGTGTAGGGGATATGATGGTTAGTGCTTTTATTTCAGCCAAGCCAACACTTGATTTAGCAAATACAATGTATGGAATCTTGCAGAATTCCGAGCGAAAAAATGAGGTAAAAAAGATAAAACAAATAGAGATTCCACAAAATGCCTGCCATATTGGCAGTATGGACACTACACCAACATCTATAGATAAGAGCTTCGCTTCCGGTTTAGAATTCGATTTATTACATTCCGATATTCAGTTATATGCATGGAATACGGTATACAAGCTTAATTCAGGAAAGGAAGGGGCGGATATCCATCTTATTATGATTTTAGATGAGAAAATAATCTATGGAAAAATCCAGCAGTTAGGAAATACAAAAATGCGAATGGATATTTTTTACGGATGTAGAAATTAAATTTGATGACATGCTACAGGAATTGAACATCCCCGCACCCCTGAACAATGGAAAAGATATTAGAAACTTGGCGTACAATATGATACAATATTTTTAACAATAAAAAGGTAAATATATTTCGTAATTAAAAATGTGAGGTTTGAAAATGTACAAGAAACTACTAACGAATAAATTTTTTTCGGACAATCCATATTTGGAGAACTCGGTTCAGCGTTTTATCTACAGCACTCTTTTATATGAAGGATTGGAAGACATAGCCGATGAAATAGTGATAAAACAAGGGTTATTAAGTGATGAACGTCTTGATCATATCACTCATGAAAAGGAAATGATTCAGGCAGAAGAAAACTCTGAGATGATATTTCAGCTCTTGCGAAAAAAAACAGCGATGGCCAATCAAGGTGTATTGATTAAGAAAGCGCTGAAGTATGAAGAAGTCCTCCTTCCTATGGTGGTAGAAAAGCTGATGCGCAGTTGTCATGATATCTTTATCGAAAATTCAATAGATATTCTTGCTAAATGTAATAAAGACCATACTCCTGTGCTGAAAGAGAGATTTACACAAATACGAAGCCCTTATGCACAATCATTAATTTGTCTGGTTCTTGGCTTCAGAGGGGAAGAAGGTGTTATTCCCTGGATGCTGGACAGGTACTATGAAATGAAAAAGCTGTATCCTGATGAAACATATAGTCAGGGTCCGCTGCTTGCCTTGCACGAACTGAATTGTCGTTTCTATAAGAAAAAGAAGGCTTGAACCGTATTTAGCATAAAGTAAAGCATAATGATCTGCGGTCACATGAGGGAAGAAACATCCATATGACTGAATAGTCAATTAACAATTCTTTATAGTTAAGATTAAGAAAAAAATTCTGATGGAAGAATTCGCTTACTTCCTGAAAATTAGCGAAGTGTTTTCTAACGAAGATACCTCGCTTTTTTATGCCCTTTTTAGGGACTCACATCAAAAACATCTACACATATAGTTAGTTGTAGATACTACTGATTGACATAATAGTCCAATTATACAATAATCAATTCATAACTATACACTAAATAGTAAAAAAGGAGATAGTTTTGAATAAGTGAATATGATAAGTATAAAAAAATATTTGATAAGCACAATGGCATAATTAAGACTTCTGTATTTCAAGCAGCTGGATATCACCATAAGTTTCTCAAGGAACTTGCGGATCAGGGAATTATTTCAAAAATAAAGCGTGGCTATTATGAGTGGCAAAATGATGGATTTGTTTCAGATGCAACCATCATTTCAAGGCTGTTTCCTGATGCCGTGATTTACTTGTTATCAGCTCTATTTATATACGGATATATTGACCGTACCCCAAATGAATGGAGTTTAGCAGTTCCTAGAGGAAGTGCAAGACTAAGATTCGACATAGAATATCCTAAAATTAAGCCATATTATATTCATGAAAAGTACATGAGTATTGGTATGATTAAAGATATATATGAGGGCCAAGAAATAAATATTTTTAATCGAGACAGAACCATCTGTGACTTAGTTAGGAATGTAAATAAAATAGAGAAAGAGATTGTTAATCAGGCTATTAAAAACTATGTAAATGATCCTCAAAAAAATACTTCAAATCTATTGAAGTATGCAAAGAAAATGAGGCCAGAGGATAAAGTAAGAACAATGATTGGGATGTGGCTGTGATGGATATTGCAAAATCAGTACTGCAGAAACTAAAGAATAAAGCAAAAAAATCAGGATTATCATTTCAACTGTTTTACAATTATTTTGCCAGGAGGAATTTTTAAGAAGGCTAAGTAATTCAGAATATCAAAATAACCTTATATTAAAAGGCGGGTTATTTCTCTACCTAATAACTAATTTTGAAGGTAGACCAACAATGGAAAAAATTTGCCTAATGAAAATGAAGCGGTAGTCAAAATGATTCAGGGGATTTAAATACAAATACAGGAAATGAATTTATCATATTTGAAATCAAGTCCATTAATTCTATCACAGAACACAAGAAATACCATGGTTCCAGAGTGAAAATGATTGGAATAATTGGCTTCTAGTTCAGCCAATCTCTTAGAAGAAGGATCTTCTGGTTCTGTACTGGCTTTCACCCATCTACTAAAAGGGCAGGCTCTGATACTCCAAGAACCTTTGCTACAGCACTAATTGGTCTACCTTTTTCTACTACCATTTTTACAGCACTTGCTTTAAATTCATCATCGTACCTATTGTTATTACTTGACATTTTCAACACCCTTTCATGACTTTATTATATAGTCACGATTCTGTGTCCGCCAAACTTGGTATGAGGCGTACCGGTATTTTCGGTTATGCTTAATTTTTTAGTTATAACAACATCACAACATTTTTTTTAGTACTCCTTTAATGCCTCCGTACTATCTGCAGTAATGCGATTGATTGCAATAAATAGCTGTACTACAAGAATCAGAGGTAGCTTTATCGAGAAGTTTGGAATAAACGATTTGGAATAAACGATAAAGTAGTAAATAAATGGGAGGGGAAATTTAGAAAATCAAAATATCGCGATGGAACATATGGTTTAGATACCCCTGATGAACCAGAACAATTTAAAGAAATACTTAATAATGAAGAAATAAGTAGAATAAAAGATCCAGAGCTTAGAAATATACGGTTTAAATATTGGAACATATTACACCAAACTTTTATAGATGAACAAAGCGTACCAGACAGTGCCCTAGGTAAAGAATTTGATAAAATTAAAGCAGCAGAGAAAAAAGAGCTTGATGATTATAGGAAAAGAAAAAATGGGTAAAAAGCTCTTTTAACGCTAATCCCATTGTTTTATTTTTTAAATCAAGTGTCTGAATAATTGAACGCATAAACTATCTGCTTATAATCTATTGTTGTTCAGCAAATCTCAACCATGCAACTGTTCCGACGAAGCCTATTATTCCTGTTATTGCAAGTATCAAAATGCTAATAGGACTGAGAGTTCCATTGGATATAAGTAGTCCCGGTATTGTCCACGGAAAGTAAGCGTAAAATCCTTCATCTCCAATGATACTTATGATAACTATGATGAGGAAAATGAAGCCCGTAGGCGCCAGATATCCTCTCGTGATGACGGCAAGAAATGAAGTAACTGTACTGACAATCGTAGAGAGTAGTGAAACTGCCATAAACACGAAAAAGTAATGGAGGATGAGTGCGGCCGTGCCGCCAGCAAGACCCATGTAAGCGCCAATGAGAAATACAACGATAAACATTAAAATGGCCATCAGAATATTCCACAGGAAAATTAAAATGAATTTAGCTATCGCTATTCGGAGTTTTGAAACCGGCTTCACCAATAAATCGTTTATCGTTTTATCCATATACTCTTGCCCAAAACTCCAACAGGCAGTAAAAGAAAATCCGAGCACTAAAAATGTAGTGAAGAATTCCAGGGTATCAGCAAAATACATATTCCAGTTTACATCCGCGGCGCTGAATTTAAAAAGGGCGACGACCGGCAGGATGGTAAGCGCGACAATTACAACCCAAAAAACGCTTGACTTATAAACTTTGCGAATTTCACAGTAAACTAAAGATAAAATATTCATCAGTATGCCCCCCTTGTGCTTTGAATTGTTCTTAAAAAATAACCTTCCAAATCTTCAGCAACTATGTTTAGCTGTGTCGGTGGCTGACCTGAACACACCAGTAATTCATTAAGTTTTTCAGGCTTTTCTGTGACATGGCCTTCTGAAAGGATAAGGTGTCCGTCTGCGTTTTCTTCAAAACAATACCCATGCTCCGAAAGTATGCGCTTAATAGCGATTTTATCGCGGCCACTGAGAACCAAGTGCTTTCTTAACGACTGTTCCAGATAAGCCGTATTGATTTCCTGCACCAGCTTTCCTTCATGGATTATGCCAATTCGGTCAGCCAATTTTGCAAGTTCCTCAAGAAGATGGCTGGAAAGAAAAACAGTCACACCGTAATTTTTGGACAAATCTAAAAGTGTATCTCTGATTTCCACAACTCCAGCAGGGTCAAGACCATTGATAGGTTCATCTAAAATCAAAATTTCAGGGTTATGGATCATAGCCTTTGCCAGTCCCAGACGCTGCCTGTTTCCCAGAGAAAGGTTCTTTGCTTTTTTGTTTTTATGAGCCTCCAGACCAAGTTTTCGTATAATACGAGTGATACATTGTCTGTCTGGAAGCATCTGCATACGGCGAGCAATGTCCAGATTTTCTTCCACGGTAAGCCCCGGATAATAGCTTGCTACCTCCAAAAATCCAACCTTTTTCCATAGCCCGTAACTTCCGAAGCCAACCTTTTTCCCCAGCAAATAAACGTTGCCGGAGGTGGGCTTTAATAGCGACAGCATCATATGAATTGTAGTGGATTTCCCGGCTCCATTCAGTCCGACAAATCCGAATATCTCACCTCTGTTTACCTCCAATGAAACATTATTGACAGCACGATACTCGCCAAATTTCTTTGTGAGGCTATCCAGTTGTATCTCGGCGTTACTGCCGCTTTTTTGTTTTGAAAACACATTCATAAGTTTCGCTCCTTTTTTATAGTGATTTACCCTTGGTGTCAATTTACGCACTTGCCTGCGCAAACTGACTGTTGTAAATATCCGCATAAACGCCGCCCATCGCCAGAAGCTCCTTGTGATTCCCCGTTTCCACAATATCACCGCGATCCATGACCAAAATGCGGTCGGCGTCATATATGGTAGACAGCCGGTGCGCCACCACAAAACTTGTGCGGCCTTTAAGCAGCCGTTTCATCGCACTTTGGATAATCAGTTCCGTGCGGCTGTCCACATTGGATGTGGCTTCATCCAGAATAAGAATCTCCGGGTTGGAAACAAAAGCTCTCGCAATTGTGATAAGCTGCCGCTGTCCCTGAGAAATATTATCGGCGTCCTCATTCAATATGGTACTGTAGCCGTCCGGGAGCTTCGTGATAAAATCGTCGGCGTAGGCGGCTTTTGCAGCAGTGTATATCTGTTCTTTCGTCGCATTTTCATTCCCATAGCGGATATTATCGTAAATCGTGCCGGAGAACAGCCATGCGTCCTGCAAGACCATTCCGATCCTTTGCCGCAACGCTTGACGGCCTGTATTACGGATGTCTATCCCGTCAATACGAATGCCTCCATCCTGTATCTCATAGAACCGCTCAAGCAGATTGATCAGTGTTGTCTTTCCCGCGCCAGTGTGTCCAACAATGGCGATCATTTGCCCTTCGGAAACCTCCATGCTGAAATCCTTCATCAACGGTTCATCCGTATAGCCGAATTTCATATGGTCAAAAACAACCTTTGCGGTATCTGCATCATTATTCGGAAACTCATTTTTGTACTCCACCATTTCTTCCGCGTCAAGCATATCAAACACGCGCTCAGCCGACGCAATAGCGGAAAGTATGTTGCCCCAAAGCTGCATAAATTTGGTGAACGGCAGAGAAAACTGCGTGGAATATTGAAGGAACGCCTGCATATCCCCTATGAGAATCGTGCCGGATATAACATGAACGGCCCCTATAACAGCGATTACGACATAAATGATGTTATACACAAATGCAATAAGGTGGAACATTACGCCGCTGAAGAACTTTGATATCCAGCCGGTTTTATACATTTCCGCATTGATTTGAGCGAACTGCCGCGTCGCCGATTCTTCGCCGTTAAAGCTCTTTACAACCGAAATGCCTTGATAAGTTTCCTCAACCTGTCCATTCAGTTCACTCATAAATTTGAAATATGACTTAGTATTTTTTTTGATAACCGGCGTAAATATCTTCATGAGTAAGAAGCCGCAAGGGATCATTACGCAAGTCACTAAGGCGAGCGTTAGGTTAATGGAAAACATAATCCATGAAATACCAGCGATGAGAACGACGCTCGAAATCAACTCGGTTAAGCTTTGCTGCAAATTTGTTACAATGTTTTCAATATCATTGACGGCCACCGACATGAGAGCGCCGTTGGTGTTTTTATCAAAGTAGGAAACCGGAACCTTATTCATTTTGGCCTTCAGTTCGTTTCGCAAGGCATATGTGATTTTTTGTGAAACGAGCACCATGAGCCGTTGTTGTAAAAAGGTTGCGATAAACACACTGCCGTACAGAGCGGCGACGATCAGCAGGATGGTTCCCAATCGATTAAAGTCGATACCGGTATTTTGCCGAACGCCGTCAAATATAACGGTTGTTGCGCTTCCTAACATTTTAGGACTGTATACCTGCATGACAGTACCCGCGACTGCGGTGATAATCGTAAACGCGATTAACAGGCTGCTTTTTTTCATATACCCTGCCAGCCGCTTTATGGTTGCCCACATATTTTGAGGCTTTTTTGCTGCCAGCGCCGTTTGGACGCCTACCGGCACTTTTTTATTTCCGCTCATACCGCAACATCCTCCTTATAAACCTGAGAATCAATGATTTCCTGATAGACAGAATTTGTTTCTTTCAGTTGTTCATGTGTACCAAGCCCTGCAAGCCTTCCATTATCAAGGACAGCTATCACATCTGCGTTCATAACCGTGCTGATTCTTTGCGCAACGATAACGGTAATGGCGTGCCGCAGTTTGCTCCGCATGGCGGCTCTTACACTTGCGTCAGTCTTGAAATCAAGGGCAGAAAAGGAATCGTCAAATACATAGATACTGGCATTTTTGAGCAATGTCCTTGCGATACAAAGCCGCTGCTTTTGTCCGCCGGAGAAATTCCCTCCGGCTTTTTCAACCGTGCTGTCCAGACCCTTATCCAATGCGCGGACAAACTCCGTGGCCTGAGCCATGTTCAGCGCCGCCCAAATTTCATCATCTGCGGCGTCTGATTTGCCTATGAGCATATTGGAGCGGATAGTACCCAAAAACAGCGTAGTCTTCTGCGGAGAAAAGCTGATTAGATTATGAAGCTCCTTTTGCCCGAACTCGCGTATATCTGTTCCGCCGATCCGGATACAGCCCTTCTCTACGTCATACAATCTTGATAACAGGTTGCAAAGCGATGATTTTCCCGCGCCCGTGCTGCCGATAATCGCCAGCGTTTGCCCTTGACGCACATCGAAATCAATACCATCCAACGTCTTTTTTTCTGCTCCCTGATATCTGAAATCGACGTTTTCAAAAGTCAGCGTACTGCTGTGACAGATTGCGTGTTCTGTGCCATACAGTGGATTTGTAATACTGAGCGGCATATCAAGGACTTCATTGATCCTCTTAGCTGAAATCCACCCGCGAGGGATAGCTAAAATCACGGTAGTCAGCATTCCGAATCCTCTTAGAATGTACAGCGAATAACCGACTGCTCCAATAATAGTGCCAACTTCCATCGTTCCAGCCTCGATACCTTTCCCCGCAACCCATGTGATGATAACGGCGGTCAAGCTGATCAGCATTGTTATGAGCGGAGTGAATACACTCATAATCGTTTCCGCAGTGATGGACGTATGGGTATATTCCCGATTCGCGGCCTTGTATCTTTCATACTCCTGTTCCTCTTTGGTAAATGCGCGGATAATCTTTACTCCGGTCAACCCTTCTCTGAAAAAGAGGTTCAGACTGTCCAGCAGCTTCTGTATTTTTTCATACAAAGGATTCGCGAAGCGGTAAATCATAAAAAATGATATCGCTAAAAACGGAATTATTCCCAGATAAATCAGGGATAATATGGGACTAAGAAGATAGGTCATACATATCCCGCCTATGAGTATTACCGTCGCTTGAATAAGATTTTTGCAGCTCAATTCCACCAAGGTTTGTACTTGGGCTACATCGTTTGTACTGCGGGTTATAAGGGATGATGTACCAATCTTATCAAATTCATGTTTTGAAAAGCGAAGTGTATTACGATAAATATCCGCTCTCAAATCGGTGCCCAGCTTATAGGATAGCTTTGAGAAAAGGTACATATTGAGCGCCGTACCAGCTAAACATAAAATGGATATTCCAACCATCACAAAGCCTTTTGTCCAGACATACGAAGTATCTCCCGCCATCACGCCATTGTTGACGATATCCGCCGTAATATTTGGCAAATATAACATGCTACCCACCTGAACAAACAGAAAGACAATAGCCGCTGTCATCGTGCCGGGTGACAAACGTTTAATGATTTTTAACATATAAAGCCCTCCTTGTGTTGTTCGGCGCTTGTGTCCATTTTTTTACTTTACAAAGCGCCGCCTTTCGCTTATGATGAGAGCATAAACTATAACGTTGCGTTCGAGTCAAGAGCTTTTTGAAAAAAATTAGTAAAATTCCAAGATAGGAGAAAAAGTCAATGAAAAGTGTAAATGAAGTGAGTAAGCTCTCCGGCATAAGCCGCCGCACCTTGCAATATTATGATGAAATCGGTTTATTACCGCCAAGCGCGGTAAAAGAATCGGGCTACCGTCAATATGATGAAGAGAGCTTGCGCCGCTTATGGAGCATTCTATTTTATAAAGAGCTTGGTGTTTCCCTTGACGACATCAAGTTGTTGCTTGAAAATCCAAAGGAAATGGAAATAGAGATCTTGCGACAGCACAAACAAATTCTTTTGGAAAAACAATCTCAATTACAAAATATGATACTATCAGTTGACAGTATATTGAATGACGAATTTGATATTTCTATGTTAAAGGATTTTGAAAAAAATAGGATTAAATCAACAATGAAAACATATGCAAAGGAAATCCAAGTGTTAATGGAAAGCAGTTTTTTTCTTCCATTAGTAAAAAGCGGCATATTCCCGGGCAGTATATCCGTAGTGAAAAACGCCTCAAATCTAATAAACACGGATTTTGGTGAACTCATTTTTCTTAGTGGGGAGGTTAGACAAAAGTTTCGTAAAGCCATCATGGATGGCCCGGAGAGTTTAGCGGCAAAAGAGGCGGTTATTGCATATAGAGAGATGATAAATATGTTGTTTCCATGCGATGATACAGCTTTTCGTAAAATCGCACAGGCGTATTTGGTTAACAAAGAAGCATTGGACAAAAATTTACCGGGACTTGCAGAATTTGTATACGAAGCTATTTTGTATGTGTATCAGTAATCAAAAATTATTGGCAACTTCCAATCCAGTGGCATAGATGTACGAGTCATTGATTATATTAACAACTATGAAAAGTATCTAACGGATATCCTTGAAAGTTCGGATATGCAGAAAATCTGGAATTGAATATAACTAAGAAAGAATATACATAGCAAGTTTATATAAAATAATAGAGTATGCCTCGTAAGGGGCATACTCTATCTACATGATAACTCATGGTAAAGAAAAAGTCTATTAATCTATTTATTTTTACCTTATAATTTCTATTGTCGCGACAAATAAAGATTATGAGAGGAGAAAATTATGAGTAAGAAGAAGATAGCAAATATTCCATTTGGTCCGTATATTACAGTTTTAGCAGGGGCAACTGTTAATGGAAAAGCAAATTATACGACCATTGGAGCATACGGAGTTGTAAGTCAAAAACCTGTACTTTATATTTCATTGAAAAATACTCATTGTACAACTGCTGGAGTATTGGATAATGGTTTTTTCTCTGTAAATATTCCGTCATCTGAGGCTGTTGAAAAAACTGATTATTGTGGCACTGTTTCTGGTAATAAGGTAGATAAATCAGAGATTTTTGAATCGTTTTATGATGAATCAGGAAATGCACCAATGATAAAAGAATGCCCTGTAAATTACCTTTGCAAGGTAATACAAACTATACCTATATTTGATTTTACAATGTTTATAGGTGAGATTGTTGCTGCATACGCAAATGAAGACTGCTTAGAAAATGGAAGGCCCAATGCACTCAAAGTTAAGCCAACAGTATTAATGGACTCTGGATACTTTGATTTGAATGATAGAGTGGGCTCCATATTCAAAACATGCATGGGCAGTAGATAAACAATGATTATACTACCTGCATGATATTGTTGCGTAAAAGAGCATGACAACAGAACTTACGACCCCCTTAATTATAGGGGGTACATCTTTACCAAAAATTAGATTTAATGCGTAGTATCATTTTTCTATCAAAACCCATGTGGAATCCATAGTCCTGTTGCAACGGTAAAACACTAAGAATTAGCGGATTTACAGAATCATAGATGGTGACATATTTTGACGTGAGAGGATACTTTCACGTCTTTTCTTTTGAATAGGATCAATCAATGTAAATACGGAATTTGAGAGTACATTACGGGTATTTAGGCAAATCCATAATGGATCTTTTTAGTGTAAAAAAGCAAATCAATATGGTAAAATTATATATCTTGGAAATACAAAGGAGAAGTGCGATGTACATTAAAAATATTCATATTGAAAATTTTCGCAATTTTAAATATATTGATATACCTTTAAATCAGTTTACAATTTAGAAGGGTATGTAGAAAGAGCAACTGTGGAATTTTGATAACGGGATTTATTTTTAATGTTATATCAGAATTTTGTTGTATAATAATTTTAATAACAGGTTTAAAAACAGTAAAAGATCTTTACAAAAGCAACAGGAACTGCAATTAGAAGAATATCAGAAACAGATGGAGCAAGATAATGGAAGCCAAAGTCAGCATGAATCATATGATTTCTATATTGTATTGTATCTATACTCAATAGTTAAAGGAACATGTGAGGCATGTGGTCATATAAAGAAAAAGGATGCGAAATAATGTCAAAACCGTGGAAATCCTTTTTACAAAATTTGTAGTACATGTACCTGTAACACAACTGTTAATGCTGGTTCAAAATCCTGTAGTAATGTGGAAATTCTTTGATGGACGAAAAAGAAGAAAGTTAAAAGAGTGTGTGTCACAGAGAAGAAAAATTGACGATTTTCTCTGTGACACTTATTACGAGGAGGAGGACGATGAATAAGGAAAAGCAGACGGTGAAACGCAGAATTTTTATTTCTAATACCAGAATGGTACTTGTAACTTTAAGTCTATTTCTTTTCGTTAATATGTTTGTAGTAAATTTATATGAGAGCACATATAAAAACAGCATGATTGATTCATCTGAGTTAGCAGATAATACCGAACAAATAAGAAATATCCTGACAGATTGGAATCCATCCCCAAAAGCAGAGGCGATAAACAATCTTGCAACAAAACTGAATAGGTATGGATTTTCTATTTGCGTTGAAATCGATAGTGAAGTGATTTACTCAAATACTGATTTTCCTGTGAGTGAGCTTATAAATTATATTGGAGATTATTTTGAAACAGATGGAAAGGTACATGTTTATGTACAAGACTATATGACTGTACTAACACAATATGATATGAATGAGAAAATGAAAGTGTATGCAATTGCAGGAGAATATCATGGATTCTGGTCTAAAAAAAATAATTTGACTACTATACTTATACTATTGCTGATTGATGGTATATTTTGCATAGGTGCATTACTCATTATTAGTCAGATTTTTACTAAGAGACTTATAGAACATATCACAAATCCTTTAGATGCATTGTCAGAAGGAGCAAAAAGAATGAAAGAAGGAAATTTTTCTGAACCTGTTAAATACAAGGGAGATATTGAATTTGAATATGTCTGTGAGGCATTTAATGAAATGCAGGAACATATAATGGAAGCTAATGCGGAAAAGGAGTCTTATGAAAAGGTGAGAGTTGAAATGGTGGCGGGAATATCTCATGATTTAAGGACTCCATTAACGGCAATTAGAGGAACAATAAAAGGTCTCAAGGATGGGGTTGCTACAACACCTGAATTAAGAGAAAAATTTCTTGATACAGCTTATAGACGAACAATAGAAATGGATCGACTTTTGGAAAGGTTATTTTATTTCTCAAAACTTGAAACAGGTAATATGCCACTGTTATTTGAAAAGACAGAGTGGAGTGAGTATCTGGAAGCCTATGTGAAAAGATACGAATTATTGATAGAGAATGAATCTATAAAAATTAAAATGAAAGATGTAAAAAAAGGCTTGTTTTCAAATGTTGACCGAGAACAAATGAAACGAATACTTGATAATATACTGGAAAACAGTAAAAAATATGCAGAAACAGATAAGCTTGAAATTACCATTAATATTTTTGAAGAACATGCATATGTAGTACTTGAGATCTCTGATAATGGCTGTGGAGTTTCAGAAGATAAGATTCCCCATATTTTTGAACAATTTTTTCGAGGTGATGAGTCAAGGAATATAAAAGAAGGGAATGGTCTAGGTCTTTATATTGTAAAATATCTAGTGAATGCTATGGGAGGCTCAGTAGATGCAGAAAACAGCAACGGTCTTACTATTCGAATAAGACTACCAATCTTGGATGAATGAGGTGATTTAGATGAATGCAAAATATAGAATTCTAATTGTCGAAGACGATGATGATATCAGTATGATAGAACAGGCTTATCTGGAAGCTAGTGGGTTTGAAACATTCATTGTAAGTGATGGAGATAAAGTACTTCCACTTCTGAATGTGGAAAATTTTGACTTAATACTACTGGATCTTATGCTTCCTGGGAAGAATGGTTATAAGATATGCAAAGAGATAAGAGGTGAACTTAATATTCCAATTCTCATGGTAACGGCAAGGACGGAATCGGTTGATAAAATTTGTGGTCTGGGACTTGGTGCAGATGATTATATTACTAAACCTTTTGATCCCGCTGAGCTTGTAGCAAGAGTAAATGCAAATATAAGACAGTATAGTCGATTAAAAGAAGCCAATCAGATAGAGTTGGATGAGAAGGGCGATGAGATACTAATAGGTAATATTCGAGTTCTTCTGCATGGATGGAAGGTCTATAAGGGTGAGCAAGAAATTCGTTTTCCTAACCGAGAATTTGAACTATTAAAATTTATGGCTGAAAATCCCAATATCGTTTTCTCGAAGGAACAATTGTTTGAGAAAATATGGGGATATGATTATGTTGGGGATAGTGCGACGGTTATGGTGCATATTAATCGTATTCGTGAAAAAATTGAGGATGACCCTAAAAACCCAAAAATCTTAGAGACAGTATGGCGCGCGGGATACCGGTTGAATAGATAAGATAAAATTATATGGTTATCAGGTTATTCAATGGAAGATAGAGGCTTCGATAAGTGTCCTCTTGGAAAAAAATAAGGAAGATAGCAGTAAAAGCTCGAAATGCTTGTTAGAGTAGCAAATTATAATTATTAATTAAATTGAAAAAAAGAGAGTTTAGGATTTGTTTAACTTTATACCTCCTGTTTGTTTAATGTGATTTGATATTATTATCACATAAATAAACAAACCAAATATACGGAGGTATGTAATGAATATTAATACTAAGAAATTAGAAAAAACAGACATTCTTAATACTAAGAAATTAGCAAAAACAGCCATTCCTTTTTTTCTAACAATATTCCCGTTTGTTTTTCAATCCCTTATTGAGGCGACTTTCGAAAATGCAGTTCAACTTAGCATTATAGCAGCTCCAATAATATTTATTTTGTTTGCCATTATCTTTAAAAGAAGCTTTTGCGGTTTTTTGTGCTTGGTGGGGGCGCTGCAAAGGGTTGTTGGATATATAGGATTCAAGGTTTTAAAAAAAAGGGTCACAGTTCCTGCAACACTCGATAAGTATCTTAGAGCAGCGAAATACATCATACTTATAGGTTTTGCAGTATTATCCATTGCAGGCGGCAAGTTACTGCTACAAGTCAGTGTTGACGATGTGTTTGAGCAATATGACATAATATTGACTGGATTAGCCTGGATAAGTATTATGTTGATATTTGTAACAATTATTGGCTCATTCTTTATTGATAGATTCTTCTGCAAATATATCTGCGTACAGGGTGCTGTCGCCGGAGTTGCAGGTCGGTTTAGCCCCAGTGGTATCGTCCGGTGCGAAGATAAGTGCATCAATTGCACGTTATGTACAAAGAAATGTCCCTCAAATCTAGAGGTGCATAAAATGAAGAAGGTAATATCGGCTGAATGTTTTAACTGCCAAAAATGCATTGTTGTATGTCCAAAGAAAGGGGCATTAACTAATAGTTTTGCAGGCAGAAAAATCCCGTTAGTTTTGTTTGTAGCAATGGCAGGGATGGTTTTCATATTGTTAACCTTTTTAATAACGCTATTTTTATAGATGGTGCTATGATCAGGTGTCGATCCATTTCTTTAACAATAATAACAGAACTCCGGAGGAATAGGAATTAACCAAGCTGCGCAAGGAGCTTCAGCAACTCAAAATGGAGAATGATATCCTCTCCCAGCATGGATGAATGGCTGCCAAGGCCCCACCAGCTCAAGGCGGCATCATTTTTATCTACTCAAGGCATGTAGAGACGGTTGTACTTCTTTCCCACAAAAAAGCAGACACAGATATCAACGTAAATGTGGGGTTTGGAGAAGGTGAAGGAAAAATCTCCGTAAAAAATATTGCTCAGAAAGTAGATTTAATATAAATCTTTGAATAGATCAATATTTATATGAGTTTTTAATAAAATCGTATAGTACTAGAGGCTAAGTATGAGTCAATTAGATGGCACATAAACTTAGTCTCTTTTTAGTATAATACTGGGAATCTTTTTATGAAACGTATATAATATAAGAAAAGCTTATAAGGAGTATGAATATGAACTCTGAAATCATAATGTATCAGACCGAAGATGGTTTAGCAAAAATAGAAACTACTTTTGAAAATGATTCAGTTTGGCTCTCTATTGATCAAATGGCTGAATTATTCCAGAGGGATAGAAGTGGCATTGGTGAACATATAAGAAATATTTTTAAAGAAGTTGAACTTGAAAAAAGTTCAGTGTGGGCAAAATTTGCCTACACTGCTTCTGACGGAAAAGATTATCAAGCATATTACGGCACTGGAAGAAATGGGAATGAAACTGTTAGGAATCAAGAAACAAAATATCAATATTTGGATTGAGAGTGAAAAGAAAACTCCTGAAAAGTATCTTCCTGTATTGGAAGATACTTTTTAGAACGGATAGTGAGATTTTTTCTAAAGAGCTAATTGAGATTGAAAGAATTTGAAATAGAAATTTTGAAGTTTTTGATGATTAAAATAATTAAATTGAAGGGGCAGTTATATGAATAATATTGATAGAGCCATTCAGTATTATATGGAGTATGAGTCTCATAACAGACTGAATAGTGTTGAAATACCAAAAGATGCAATGGGACTTGATTATTCGTATGTGAATAATTTAGAAAAACTGAGGAATCACATCAATCTTAAGGTTAAATCGGAAATAACTTTTATTTTTGATTATGAAATGAAATATTTAAATGGTAAGGCAAGAAAATCATTTTTAGATGCTCTTTTTGAGATAGAAAAAGAAAATGATCTTCAGACAAAAGAGTATCTTGAAGAGCTTTTGAAAACTCATGGTCTTTGCACTTCGTCTCAAACAGAAAGTCGAATCAACAGAGTTATAGAGCTTATTAAGGACAAGTATATAACGATTCTTTCACCTTTATACAGCATTGGTGAGAAGAACATGCATCTCATAGGATTTAAGTGTTTTATTGAAGACGATGTGTTAAGGGTTGAAGAGTTTAGAATCAACCGTGGCGTTCTTGAGAAGCTTATGCTTACTGAAGTTGGTTTTGGAATTGAAGAGGTTCTCGGTGGTTTTGAAGCCACTCAAGAAGTTTTTAGTAATATTCATGAGTTAAAATTTTATACATACTGCGAAGCTATGAATGCACTATCGAGCACACTGACAGAGATGTTTCCTCTAATTAAAAAACAGTTGAATGAAGGATATAAACGTCTCGTTTTAATATCACTTGAAGGGTTGTCGGAACTCTATTATCCGCCTTTTAAAGATGATATGAAGCTTTTAAGTTCTCTAAATAACAGACACGATTCCAAGCTTCTAAGTAAGTATCTTCTCCATAATGAGAATATGTCAAAAGATGCTAGCGAGATACACCTTAATTCGCATTATGGGTCGTATACGGATGTATTTGCTGTTAATGAAAAGCAGTGGGTAGTTATCAGCGGTACGCACCAATCTGAAATTCTGGCAGTGTCAGGACCTCCTGGTACGGGGAAAACCACGCTACTCAAAGAGCTTATTGCCGATTTATCAGTAAATCGGACTAGACGCCTTATCGATGCATGGGAAAAAGACTGGGAATTGTGGAGACAAAATGATAATGGCGTCTATAGTTCACCCTTTGGAGGCGCGAATTTTGAGTCTATTGTGGTCACTTCGACAAACAATGAAGCAGTTAATAATATTGGTGTAGAGATTACAAAAGATATAAGAGATCTTAGAAGAGAACTGCATTTGAAACTGGATTTAGATTTTAGCGCAAAACTTGGGAAGAAAGACAATCGTATTGATTTTTATAGAAATAATTTAACTGTTTTAATGAAAGATCTTGATGAACTTACTGATGGAATTGATGTATCTAAGGAGATTGAGGAGTTTCAGGATAAAATAAGTAAGATTGATGAAACAAACAAATGTATTGCTTCATTTCTGGAGAAAAGAAAAGCCTTGAATGAGTTAAATCTTATATTCTTTGAAGAAGACAAATTATCCATTGAAAAAATGAGCATATATCTCGAAAAGATTAAAATTTATATTTCTGATCTTGAAGTAACTATAAAAATTGAGATGGAAAATGCGTTATCTGTACTGAAAAGTATAAATCTAAAACTTGACACTCAGTCTGAACGCGAGACTGAACGTAGAAAACTTGAAAAAACTATAAGAAGCACTGAAGACGAACTAGACTTGTGGTTAAATAAGAGAGCGGGTTTTTTTTCATCAAAGCTTATTAATTTATTTAAAACATTTGGTAGTCTTGGAAACTATATAATTAACAAAATGTATGGTGACATAGTACATATAGAAACAGAAATTATGAGGAATAGAGTTAGATTAAAATCGGTATTACATGATATTCAAGAGATTGAAAACGATATTGATGAGTTGAGAATACAACAAAAATCTTTAGATGAAAAAATTAAAGAAATTGAGCAAGATAAGGTCAAACAAAATGATATTGTAGAACGTTTCAATGTGTTTTTTGACGCGTTTAATGATCTTTCAAAGATTATAGGTACAGATATTCCAACTGTTTGTGAGAGGCTTGAGTATAAGCTTTATAATGCAAAGCCGTTGTATATCCTTAGACACAGACTGTTCAAGCTTTCACTTATTATTAATGAAGCTTATATAATAAAAAATAGAGCATCTGTGAAGAACAACCTAAATTTTATTTTAGATGATGAAGGTAAGGTTATGCAGTCCTTCTTTAGAAGCAATTATAAGTATGATAAAAATATTGAAAATGCGATACGCCAAATTTGGGAAACATTTTGCATGTGCTATCCGGTTATTACAACAACACTTCATTCCTTCAGTAGAGATAACTTCCATATGCTGGACAACTTGTTTGACTATATGCTTGTTGATGAAGCCGGTCAAATTATGCCGTATTATTTGTTGGCACCATTATACAGATGTAAAAATGCTGTTATAGTCGGGGATGAAAAGCAGCTTGAACCTATTAGAGATGCTAAAAATAAAGTATTTGAAAAATATGTGGATACTTTATCGGGTAGTTTAGATGCAAATAAAGCAACAGCACAAGGCTTAGCGAACTTAGCAACTGATTTTTACGAAAAAAATAAATCATCAGGGAACGTTGTATATGAAGGTATTATGTTGGAAGAACACAGAAGGTGTGAAAAATCTATTGTTCAGTTTTCCAACAAATATGTGTATGATAACCGTATGATTGTGCCTAAAGAAGACGAAATCAAAGAATTCTTAGAAAGTAATGTATGCTTTATAGATATAAGAGGCGTGAAGGAGTCAAATAACACCAACCTTTCGGAAGTTAAAGCTGTGGCAATTCTTGTCAGAAAATTGCTGGATTTCTATAAGGAAGAAGATATTGCTGTTATAGCGCCTTATAAAAATCAGGTGCGTGCTATTGAAGAAGCCCTTGACAATAATTCTGTGAAGGTTGGAACGGTGCACTCTTTCCAGGGGAAGGACAAAGAAGTTGTCATTATGTCTATGAATATATCGTCTGAATCTGATATGTTTGCCAAGCGATTTATCGGGAGTAAACCTAATATGTTGAATGTGGCTTTTACAAGATCAAAACAACAACTTTTTATTGTAGGCAATTACTCTGTTTTAGAAAATTGTGAGAGTACGAACTATTTATATAAGGCAGGAGAGTTTGTGAAAAATCACGGAACTTTGTTTTCAATTTATGAATCAGACTCACTTGATAAGTTGACCGATGCACAATATAATTCATTTATTGAACTAATGAATCAGTTGAGTCCGAGAGCGAATACGAAATTTGAAAAGATCTTTAGGCCATATCTGAATGATGTAAACATTCTTGAAGATAAGTACCACTATCTACTACTGATGAGTTTATTTGAGAATGCAGATTCAAGTGTGTCTGTGGTTTGTCCTTGGGTGACAAAATCGGTTATTAAAGACGAATTTATTGAGAAT
Source organism: Clostridiaceae bacterium (assembly GCA_018432235.1). Classification (GTDB taxonomy): domain Bacteria; phylum Bacillota; class Clostridia; order Peptostreptococcales; family Natronincolaceae; genus M1-B18. The sequence goes on from JAHDLO010000007.1 coordinate 67,358, forward strand.
ATCAAGAATTTTAAAGCGGCAAAGAAGGATTATAATATCGTGTTTGGATATAAGAATTCAAAAGATACATTAAACTCTGATGAAGAAATAAGCTCAATCATTAAAAGGGATAATCAATTTGCATATGGTAAAAATCTTGAATTGGAAATGAAACAATTAGTGTATCTAAAAGAAGTCATGGGCGAAAATCTAAAATATAGGCCACCACTCCATACAAAAGCGCTTATTGTTGACAACGAATATTTGCTTATCGGTTCTCATAACTGGCTCTCGAAACAAGGACAGAAAAAAGGTGATAGAGAGGAAATGACCGTTATCATTCAAGATGAAGGAATGATAGAATATATTCTTAAAAAGTATGGAATTGTTTAAAGGGAGAGTGGCTTAAAGTATTAATTAATAACATAATTGAGTCAAATTGTGAAGTCTCAGAAGAGAAAATACGATGTATATAAGAAACCTTATTACATGGTAAGGAAATTGAAATCTGTGAATGTAGTGTAGAAGGATCAGTTACTACAGATATTGTTAAATTGATCAAACTTACACATAAGTATATATTAACTTTCAATTATATTTTATTAGTAGAAAGGTTTTTAATTCTTCCATAAAACTATCATCTACTTTAATAAGATTTAATATGATAGTTTGTGGGGATATGATTTCGAATAGTATAACTGTTGAGACGGGTGTACTTCTTTCCCACAGAAATGCTGACACACATATCAAAGTAAATGTGGAGTTTGGCGAGGGCGACGGAAAAATACCTGTAGGCATGATTGTTGAAAAAGCTGGGGAAAAATAAGGAGTTTTATACAAAAAAAAAATACTTAATATGACATGCTGTTGTCATATGAAATAATCTATAATGAAGGTATAACTGATAAGGGAGGTGTTACGATGGAAAAGTATTGTCAATCTTGCGCTATGCCAATGGGAGCTACGGATGAAATGTATGGCACAAATTTAGATGGAAGCAAGAATCAAGACTATTGTAAGTACTGTTATATGGAGGGAGCATTTACTTCAGACATTTCTATGGAAGAAATGATTGAAGCTTGTGTTCCTCACATGGTTTCTGCAAATTCTGGGATGAGTCAGGATGAAGCTAGAAATATGATGAAGGAATTCCTTCCTGCATTAAAACGCTGGGAAAAAGCATAATTACAGTGTCGGCATAGATTTCTTTCTATGCCTTCTCGTTATTGCAAAGGAGGATTTATAGATGCGTGGCAATTATATTAATTTAGAAGTAAATAATATTGCTGACGAACATTTGTGCTGTGCGATTTCTGATAAGAAACACCAGATTGGTGTTGATGTGAAGAAATCTTGGTTATGTGAAAGAATATCCGAAGGGCATGTTTTTAGAAAACTTGATGCAAAAGGAAAGGTTTTTATAGAATATGCGCCGCTGGAAACGGCTTGGGTTCCTGTTAATGGCGCAAACTATATTTATATCTATTGTTTCTGGGTGTCAGGTAGTTTCAAAAGCATGGGAAATGGCAAAGATTTGTTAGAGTATTGCATTGAAGATGCTAAAAAGCAAAAGAAATCTGGTATATGTGTCATGAGTTCAAAGAAAAAAACACCTTTTCTCACTGACAAAAAATATATGTTGAAATACGGATTTGAAGTCGTCGATTCAATAGGAGATTATGAGCTATTAGCCCTATCGTTTGATGGACAAAAACCTGTTTTCTCAGAGTGTGCACGTAAGCAAGAGATTGAGTCCCGGGACCTTACCATTTATTATTCAAAACAATGTCCCTACATCCCCAATTGTATTCAGCAAATTGAACAATATTGCAAAGATCATAATATCCCTTTAAGTTTGATAGAAGTCGATACACTAGAAAAAGCCAAGACTGTACCAGCTGTATTTAACAATTATGCAGTATTTTATCAAGGCATGTTTAAGACTATACATTTGCTAAATGAAGGGTATTTGAAAAAGAAGGTTTTGGTGTAGCCGTTCCACCACCACACACCAGAAGAGCACATTCTTTCACCTTCCAAGGCCTTTTGCCTATGCCAATAGTGCTGATACCACTCTAAACGCAAGCGCATTTCAAAGCATATTTGAATATTTGGAGGAAAATTTCACAGTTTACAAGTTGCTTCTTAACAATGAGGGATTTGGATTTTTCCGTAGCCGCTTATATGCCATTATTACTCAAACAGTGACAGAGGTTATCGGTGAAAAGTCAGAAAACCACGCATTTTCAAATGGTGTGACTACTCATTTTTTGGCTTCTGGGTTTATTGGTGTATTGGAATGGTGGATCAATAATTCTATGCCCTGCAATGTTCAGGAAATTACTGAGCAGCTTATGTTTTTGCTAGAACCATACACCAAGCACCTTGTATCACGCTAACCTAATTTGCTGATAAAATTTTTACATTTACTTGAATTGTAATGCCAAAGCAGGCACAAAATCCAATAGAAAAGGCCTATCCAGGCGACTTTATCCGATATAAACATCCCCCAAGTGATGCCAGAGGGTTACGGCATCTTTTTTGTCCACTCAAGCCATCGAGGCTAACAAAGCTTTTATTTCTACAACTATTCTGCAGGGAACCCCTGAAAATCCAATCATATTTAATGGTAAAGTATATATAAAGCTCACGTTCCTGGGAATTTACTCATCAATTACTTCATCTAATAATTCAGGTTATTGAGTATTGAGTACATTGAGAAAAATCGATTACGGACTTGATATTTATATCAAAGGATTTAAACATGACAAAAGGAGCTATATCAAAAATAATTTCCTAGTTATTAGAATAAGGATTTATAAACGGAAAACATTTGGAAGATAACAAGAAGGAAATTTATTATACTCTGACAGCTTGACCTTTACGCAGCGTAATAGTTTATATTATATATGAGATCATTTAGAGGCCGATGAGTGATTTAAACAAACTTTATGATGGAGGATAAGAAAATGAAGATTAATATTCTGGATACACGTAAACTCTATTTGGAGATGCTGTCGTTGCCTGATAATGAGCGGGGTACCTTTTTTGATGAAATGTTTTTGCAGTCTTTTGCCCCAATGTTTGAACTTACAAGGATGCCCCGCAATCCTGAAGCTTTATCTTGCTTAGCGTTATCAGGAGCGGATGACTCCGCAAAAGATATGATCAATTCTCTCATAGCTGTGAATGCATGGAGTGAAGCCCAAAAGGCCATTGAATTTGCTATGAAAAATCTTCAAAAGGCTGGAATTAAAATGCCCGAAGAAATTACGCTTGGTATCTTTTTAGGTGACCCTGTAAGACTTGCACAAAGTGAAGGCTATACCGGCGCTGGTTCCATGCCGGGATATATTCAGATAATGATCGCGCCCAACGCGCAAAACCTTCCTAAACTCCCTGCATGTATTGTCCATGAGTTCCACCACAATGTGCTATTTTTTAATGTAAAGTGGAACTTTATGAATGTAACATTGAGCCAATATTTGGCCGTTGAAGGTATGGCGGAGAGCTTTGCATCAGTCTTATATGGCGAAGGCTTTATCGGGCCATGGGTGACAGGCGTTAAGGGAGCGGATCTAGAAAGGACACGGGGTATTATCGGGAAGAATCTTGATGTTGCAGGCTTTATGGAAGTGCGCAAGTACATTTTTGGTGACCATCCGATGCTATCCGAGAGCGAAGCCCTGGGTATCCCCTATTGTGGAGGCTATTCAGTAGGATATCATGCAATACAAGCTTATTTACGGAAAACGGGCAAAACGATTGCGGAAGTGACCAAAGCCTTCATTGATGGGGAAGATATAGTAAAACAGTCCGGGTATTTTACAAATAAGAAGGGATAAATATGGAATATAGTATCAATAAGCTAGGAAAGCTGGCGGGAGTTAGCACCCGCACGCTACGGTACTATGATGAAATTAAGCGTCTTTTGGCACTAAAAGTAAAAAAGGAGCAGATAGAGTTATTGATAAGCAATGTAAAAAAATGGTAGGATTTTAGTATTTTAAGATTACTAGTAGGAGGGATTAAATGCAAGAGTGGAGAAGTCAAGCCCATAAAAATAACTTGGACATAAAAGAAAATGGTAAATGTCAGTTGTGCGAAGCTCAATTAACTAATGGGATTTCACAATGCGTTGATATTTCAAATTATATCGCCCACAAATTAAATCATGATGAGGGCATTAAATCAATGACCATTTTTATTTGTGTTGATGCACATGCCTTACAGCATGCAGAAATACATGGACGCTGGAACAACCATTTTCATCTTACACGTTTAAATTTAATTCTTAATGAAAATATAAAATGGAACTACAAATTATCCCCGTTGCTTAGTGAAGTTGTAAATGAGTATAAAGTTTCACGGTTAGAGGAAAGAATAGTACCACCTATGTTAGGTAAAAGAGGACAAACCACAGTAGTTGATGTATACAATACTTCAAATGATGAAGAATATATCAAAATGGCTTATAGGTGGGCTAGAGAGGTCTATAATTCATTTGAGAATGGACATGAAATAGTTGAAGAGCTTTCTAAAATATTTAAGGCAAAATTAAACATTAGCACTACTAATCGATGGTGTTGATTCTACAGAACAGAGGTTGATTTGAACAAGCACGTTTATAAAATGAAATTGATACCTTACCTGAAGATACTCGTACAGGGAGAGAAAGCTGCAGGATATGACTATTAGATTATGATACATAGGAGGTTCACAATGGATAACCTACAATTTCTTGAAATAGGAGAAACTTCAGAAATAGATTTATTAGATGAAAATCTATATAGTTATGACAGTGCGGTGTTTGAATTAACTCCTGCAATATATAATAGAACATCAGAAAACTTGCTAAGCAAAATCAAACAATTCATTGATTCAGTTCCTGCATTACAAAATGTAGCTGAAGATCTGAAATCAAAAACTGAGTACATACCAAGACTTGACTTGCTCTCGGATGAAATTAAACAAGCGCTACAAAATGGTACTGCAGAAATGATTCCATGCAAAGATGCTTCAGATGCTTTCTTTTTGCAGATTAGAACAACGGTAAAAGGATTAATAGTGAACGGGAAAGAATATGGAATGCATAAGAAGTTAAAGGATATTCCGCTCGGTACAAAGCAAGTACCCACAGATGTTATGGGAGCAATGCAGTGTCTATCTATGCAAAGTCAATTAAATCAAATTGCCGATGGCCTTAGAGAAATATCAGAAGCCTGCGAGTATAATTTTGGCAGAATGATTCAGGGGCAAAGAGACGATCGCCTTGCAAAGCTATTAAGCAGTAGAAGTTGTTATATACAGGCTTTAGCTGTAACCGATGAAAATTTACGACGACAAATGCTAACTCAAGCTATTAGAGATGCAAATCTAGCTCGAGCTGAACTCGCTTTTCAAATTAAATCTGACATTATAGCACTAGGTGGAGAAAAATCACCTAAAGCTAAAGATATGGAGAAAATGGTGTCTGATATTAATACTGCAGTTATTGGAATGAATAATGCAGTTCAAGTGTCGTTATACTCATTTCAAGCAATGGGTGAACAAAAAGCGCAACTTTCCGTTGTAAAAGAACATGAAACTTTTATTAAGCAAGTATTGCTTAAAGAAATTGAGTACAAAAAAATCAAATATATAGCATGGGATTTGATTTGCTCCTCTGGTAATAGCGAATCAGTTCCACAAGAATTTTATTCTTTACCTCTTAAATTGGTCAATAATTGCGCTATTTTTATAGATGCTACAAATCAAGATAAGCCTATATATCTGGAGGAAAAGACGAATGGATGATAAAGGATTAAAAAAATGCAAGAAAAAAGGCTGTAATAACCCTGCGATTGAAGGTAAGTATTGTTTGTTATGCAAGCAAAAAAGGAAAGAAAGCAGGGACAAGGTCGTGAAAGCTGTTGGTGGTACTATGTTGGGTATTTGTTCCGTTGCAATTACTGCCGTGCTTAGTAATAAGAAGTCCGAGTGAGTTTAATCGAAGTGGTTATTATGACTTTTATGCTCAAAACTTTTGATTAGTTGTGCATAAAAGTCATTTTTTATTGATTGAAATAAAAATAAAGAGAAAAAATCTCTCTAACTTTGACATCCGAATAAAACAGGGTTATAATGAGTATAATAATGATAAAGAGAAAAAATCTCTTAAGGAGGTATGAACTATGCTTATAAGATTCAGTGTTGAAAACTTCAAATCCTTTAATGATAGACAAGAGCTTGTCATGATTCCAGCTAAAAAACTTAAAACCAATAAAGAACATGTGATTCCATTAAATAAGGTCTCTGTTCTACGTAATGCAACCATATATGGGGCGAATGCTTCGGGTAAAACGAATATTATTGATGCAATCCGTTTCGCAAAGCATGTGATTACAAAGAAAATTCCTATGGAAGCCAGTAAAATGTATTGTAGAGTTTTCTCTGAAAATCAAGAAAAGGAAAGCAAATTTGACTTTGAAATTTACAAGAACGGTAAGTTTTATGCCTATGGTTTCAGTCTTTTAATGAGTGAGCAAATCATAAAGTCTGAGTGGCTGTATGAACTATTGCCTTCAAAAAATACTCAGACCATGCTTTTTGAAAGAGAGACCGATACCAATAGACTTGAACTTGGCGAGAATTTGATGCTTGATGAAATTGACACCATGCGTTTTAAAACCTATAAGTTGGACTTTGAAGATAACAATACTGGGCTGTTTATTAGAGAAATGAACCGTAATAAAAAGATGAATAAGGAATCGAAACTGACCTTCTTCAGAGATGTCTTTGAATGGTTTGATGAGGATCTGGTAACGATATTCCCTGACCAACCCATTACCGACTTTGAATACTTCTATGGTGACAGTGGTAGCGATAAAATTAATGAAATCATTGAACTGTTTGATACAGGGATATCAAAAGTCAAAATCGAAGAAATAACAGTGGCTGACTTAAAAAACAAAATACCTACTAAAATAGCTGAAGACATTCTACTATCCTTCAAAAACAAGATCGAAGACTCTGCAGATAATATGAATGCAATGATGTCTCTAAGAACCAATACAGCGTTTTATAATATAAAGGGATCTAAGGGTGAAGACCCAGTTATTACAACCATCATGCTTGAGCATAGTAATGCATTTAGTGATTTTGAATTTTCGGAAGAGTCGGATGGCACAAGAAGGCTATTTGACTTACTGGACATTTTAATCAGCAATGAAAAGAACAAGATTTATGTGATTGATGAGCTGGAGCGAAGCCTGCATCCAAAGCTGACTTATAAGTTCTTGGAACTCTTCTTCGAGCACCTTAAGGAAAATAATACACAGCTTATCTTTACGACCCATGAATCAACCATTATGGATCAAGAGCTTTTAAGACGAGATGAAATCTGGTTTGTGGAAAGAAACAAAGACAATGTTTCACACCTTTACTCACTGGATCGCTTCAAAGAACGCTATGATAAAAAACTAAGCAAGGCATATTTGGAAGGCAGATACGGTGCAGTGCCAGTTCTGAAAAACTTTTCAGATAAGGTGGGTGATGACGAATGAGCCCGCTGAGAGAATTTAGGTCACTTACGGTTAGATATGAAGAAGACATTAAGATTGAACCTTTGAGAAGATATTATTTGATATTTGAAGGTGCTAATACAGAGAGAAAGTACTTTCAAGGCATCGATACTAACAGAAAAGAGCTTGGAATTAATAGTCATATTGAACTGGTCATTCTTCATAAGGGAGGTGAAATCAGTAGTTTCAGCCATCCAATTAAATTGTTGGAGTTGATTGAAGAAAAGAAAAAATCCTTAAAGCGTGATGGAAAATTTGATAAGGCTATTGATAGATTTGTAATAGTCTTTGACAGAGATAGCTATGAAAAATCAGAGGACTATGTTGAGTTTGTTGAAAAAGCAAGCGTTGGCAATATTCTGACGGTGACTAGCCCGTGCTTTGAACTTTGGTTGATTTTGCATTATGAAGATGCTGTTGAAAAGTATGTTGTACCGAATAAAGATAGATTGTTTGATAATGAAAAAGTGAGCAGGGTACATTCCTTTGCTAGTAATTTATTTTCTGAAATATCAGGAACTAATCCGAAATCGGGATCGTTTTTTAATAAACTAAAGGGTGGCATTGACCGTGCAATTGAGCAAGAAAAGACATTAGATCAAAACATTTTAAGAATGGCAATAGAAATCGGATCGAATGTTGGGCTATTGATTGAGCAGATGAGGGAAGATCCGAGGGATGCTTTATAACTTTTTTTGACCATTTTCGTGGGAAGACGAAAATGGTCTATGTGTATAAGTCATAAGTATTTGCAATTATATTGACGGAGGATAGGTACTACATCAAAGACCACCATGAACCCATTATCTCCAGAGAGCTTTTCACTAAGGCTCAAGAAATCAGAGAAAAAAGAAGCAGACGCACCAACGACGGCAAAATCAAACGCCACAGCATGGACTACCCTTTCAGCAATATTATAAAGTGCAAATACTGCGGAGGCACTATCATAATGGACTTCAGGCAAGAACTCAAAGTTTGTTTGGTACTGCCATAACACTCAGCGAAAAAAGGCAAGTAGGTCTGCCCCCATTCCAAAGCCATACCAGAGGAAGTCATGGAGCAATCCTTTGTCAGGGCTTTAATGCTTTATGCAAAGAGAATGAAAAAATCATAGACGAACTTCTGGATAACCTATCTAAAAGCCTTGAATACCGTGAGCACGAAAATGAAATTAAAAAGCTAAACGACAACATGAACAAGCTTCATAATCAGCGAAACCAACTGGTGGATTTACTCTTAGAACAGAAAATCAACAAAGACTCTGCGACCAAAAGTACGCCAAAATCTCCGGCTTTTTTGTCTTGTCTGTAGAAAAACGCAAAGTAGTTCCTTTTTACCTATTCTTATAAGTCTAAAATAAAAAATGATATAATGAAGATATAACATTTATGCATTATGATTTGGATTGACTTTTCATTATCAAAGTGATAATATTGTCATGTGCTGTTAGGAGGGAATGTTATGGATCAAAAAGTTATGGATTGCTTTACACACCCAATAAAATGCAAACTGTTATTAGAACTGTATTCTGCCGGAAAAGCAACTGCCAAAGAGCTTTCAGAAATATATAACGATATTCCACAGGCAACCCTATACCGCTACTTGAAACGCATGACAAATGACGGTATTTTGAAAGTAGTCGAGGAAAACCAAGTAAGGGGGACGTTGGAAAAAACCTATGCAGTTGCCATTGAATTAGACTCCAGCGGGCAGGAGTTAGTTGGTGAAAACGCAGGTGATGCTTATATGCAAATGTTTATGCAGTATGTCTTTGGCTTTGTTAAACAGTTTCAAGAGTATTGCAAGAATCCGGATATCAATATTTTAAAAGATCAATCGGGCTTTTCCCTTGCGCCTATCTATGCCAGCGATGAAGAATTGGCATCCGCAATAGCTGAATACGCGAAAATCATTCAGCCCCTTTATAAGAATCAGCCCAATCCAGACAGAAAATTACGAACTTTAGGCTTGATTATTTCACCACCTGAAAATTATAGTAAATAAATCCTTCAAAGCTCCTTTTATTGCCCATGCAGTAAGAGGAGCTTTATTATTGACATTATATTATCATCGTGATAATATAATCATATTGAAAATAAAATTTAATATAGTAGGATCCAAAAAGGAGGAAAATAGATGAAGGCAATTGTTGCTGAAAGGCTTACTAAGATATACTCTGGCGAAAAAAAAGCATTGGACAATGCCAGCTTTGAATTGAGCCAAGGCGAAGTCTTCGGGTTTTTGGGACCCAATGGGGCTGGCAAGACTACTGCAGTCAAGCTTTTAAATGGCATGATATCACCATCAGAAGGCTCCTGCCACGTTTTTGGTATAGATCCTTCGTCCAGTCCTGAGAAAGTTCATGCTATCTCAGGCGTGGTTACGGAGCATGCACAAATGTATGGAAATCTGACAGGCCAGGAAAATCTTGTGTTTTATGGCACTTTATTTGGAATTCCAAAAGAAGAAAGCCTTAAGCGAGCACTCGCGTTGCTAGAGCGATTGGATCTTACTGTCGCTAAAGACAAAAAGCTGACTACCTATTCTACCGGTATGCGCCAACGCCTTTCGTTGGCGAGGGCAATGATCCATACCCCCAAAATATTATTTTTGGATGAGCCTACCTCCGGCTTAGATCCCGAGAGTGCGCAAAGCGTGAACAATATGATTAAAGAATTGGCAAGCGACAAAGGAACCACAGTTTTCTTATGTACGCATCAGCTACGTTATGCTCAGGAGGTCTGCTCCTCATATGGGCTGATCGATGACGGGACATTGTTGGCGGTAGGCAGCCTTGATGCTTTGCGCTGCAGGATTTTCTCCGGGCTGAAGGTTCATATTAAGTCAAACCGCTTTCCGGAAGGAATATCTTTCAGGAAAACTGAAGGACAGTGGGCTGAAATCAATGTGCAGACGGAGGATGAAATTCCACCGATTGTGAAGCGCATTGTGGATGCTGGCGGCAATGTCTATGAAGTGATGGCAAACAGATTATCGTTGGAAGAAATATACTTCTCTCTGATTGAGAAACGAAAAGAGCAAAAGGAGGTTAGATAGTTATGAATACAATGCAATCGGCTTTAATTAAAAAGGATTTACGAGGCATCACCGCCAACAAGCAGTTGCTGGTAGCAATGATAAGTGTTCCCATAGTGCTGACAGTTGTTGTGCCCTCAATTTTTATTATGTTGATTCATTTTATGCCGAATGACTTTAGCGACTTCGATGCAATGCTCCGTATGTTGCCAATAGACATTCAGCTGGATAATATGAATACTGCGATTATATCTCTTCTCTTAAACAACATTATGCCAGTGTTCTTTATTATAATTCCCATTATGGCCGCATCGATTATGGCAGCCAGTTCTTTCGTCGGCGAGAAGGAAAAACGGACACTGGAAACGCTCTTATATTGTCCGCTTTCTCTAAAGCAAATATTCAGGGCTAAAATACTATCTTCGTTTATCATGAGCGAACTGGTTTCCATCCTGTCTTTCACCATTATGACACTTGTGACACAGATTGAAATATTTCTGACAACAGGCAGCCTGCTGTTACCGAATATCAGTTGGCTTGTGGTCTTATTACTTCTTTCGCCTGCTGTGTCCCTAATCGCAATAACGTTAATTGTGCGTGGCTCTGCCAGGGCGCAAACCATGGAAGAATCCCAGCAGCGCAGCGCACTTCTGGTTTTGCCGGTAATCTTTCTAGTGGCTGGGCAGTTTATGGGGATTATCCTTATAAACATTTGGATTCTATTGGGCTTAGGCGCCTTGTTGGCACTGATTGCATGGATTTTGATGAATGGCTCATTTCAAAAGATAAGCTATGAATCAATGCTACGTTGATAGCAAAGCCCAAAACAAAAAAACCATAAAATCGTGAGGAGGTTTGTTTGATGGATGTGCTATTAGATAATTTGCCAATCTTAATACCGTTTATTGTTGTTCAAGTTGCTTTTGGCTTGATTGCTCTCATTCATGTGTTGAGGCACCCGTACTACCGCTTCGGAAACAAAATAATATGGGCGTTCGTCGTAATGCTCGTTAATATTATTGGTCCGATTATCTATTTTGTCTTTGGAAGGGGGGAAGATCAATGAAAGATGTACTTTCCATAAAAGGATTATCAAAAAGTTTTGGTACTCAAAAGGTCATAGATAATCTTGACCTTTCTGTGCCAGAAGGTACTATTTTCGGATTTATCGGTCAAAATGGCGCGGGTAAAACAACAACCATGAAAATGACGCTGGGCTTACTGGAAGCTGATGGTGGAGAGATTACCGTCTGCGGTGAAGCCGTGCGTTATGGACAGACAAAAAACAATCATCATATTGGGTATTTACCTGATGTCCCCGAATTTTATAATTATATGAAACCACTTGAATACCTTGCTCTTTGCGGCGAAATTGCAGGGCTGTCCAAATCGAACACCAAAGACCGAAGCGATGAGCTGTTATCTCTTGTGGGCCTTAATGGTGTAAAGAAACGTATTGGTGGCTTTTCCCGTGGCATGAAACAAAGGCTTGGTATAGCCCAAGCCTTGTTGTCACGCCCCAAGCTGCTGATTTGTGATGAACCCACAAGCGCCCTTGATCCTGTCGGACGCAAAGAAATACTTGATATTCTTCAAAAAATCAAAGGCACAACAACCGTAATTTTTTCAACACATATTTTATCGGATGTAGAACGCATTTGTGACCGCGTGGCTGTGCTGCACAATGGCAACATCGCCATCAGCGGGACGCTTTCCGAAATTAAGACTATGCACGGTAAAGAGCGGCTTTTGCTAGAGTTTTCCCAAAAGTCAGAGGTTAGTCAGTTCAAGGCTTGTGAGAAAATAAAGCCGCTACTTTCTCAAACAGAAGAAAGTGGTACAGAAATCATTTTGCAGGGTAAGGATATCGTCCATATTCAACGTGTGGTTATTTCTGTACTTGCAGAAACCGGTTTGTGTCCATCAAAAATGGAAATTATGGAGTCGTCCCTTGAAAATTTGTTTTTGGAGGTGGTAATGTGAGAGGATTTATTGCATTTTCAAAAAAGGAAATCACAGAAAATATTCGGAACTACAGACTGCTTATTATGCTCGCCATTTTCTTAATCTTTGGTTTGATGAGTCCATTGTTGGCAAAATTCACACCGCAGCTTATGGAAGCCCTTATGCCGAATCTTGCAGAAGCATTTGAAAATCCCACCGCATTAGATTCGTGGACGCAGTTCTACAAAAATGTTTCGTCACTTGGCCTGAGCTTGACAATCATCCTTTTCAGCAGTTGTTTGTCGGGCGAATATGCCAAAGGTACACTCACCATCATGTTGACAAAAGGATTATCACGTCCCGCTGTAGTTCTGTCAAAGTTTTCGGCTGCTGCGGTCATTTTAACCGTTAGCTACTGGTTGGCTTTTGGTGTTACCTACGGCTATACAGCCTATCTTTGGCCTGGAGCTTCACTGCCGCATGTCTTTTTGGCAGCCTTTGCCCTGTGGACTGCAGGATTACTATATTTGAGTATCCTTATGCTCGGCTGTGTATTGTTCAGGCAGGCATTTACCAGTATTCTATTTTTGCTGGTAGTAACAGTGATTATGGGATTAGTGGAACAGATTGAGCAAACCGCAGGTTATAGCCCGGTTATTTTAGTATCAAAAAATATTGATTTGCTTTCCGGCACGGTGACAGCTTCCTATTTTACCATACCATTTATTGTTTCGATCTTTACGTCGGCTGCATTATTGATTATGTCTATAGTCGTATTCAATAAAAAGCAGTTATAGCAGCGAGCTTGTGCAAAAAAGTATGTGCTTTGCATAAAGTGAAGAAGTCCGAGAGGAAGTATCTTGAAAACTTAGTTGTTAAGATTTCTGAATAGTATAATGACGTTAAGGTTTTAGCCGATAAATATATTAGGAATAGAATGATATATCAAGTGGGAAATAAAAATGGGTAACACAGGTCTATGTTAAATAAACAAGTTTAATATTCAAATGGGGGGTGTGTAGTATATATGAGCAATTTAGTTGTAAGTATTAATCCTAACATAAAATATAGTAACGTTTGCGACCAAATTAAAATTGACTCCACACAAAATACAAGTAAGGTTTCTAAAACTAATTACTCTAAAGATATTTTTGATAAGAGTAATGACTATGAAATACAGTATCTAGGGTATACAGATATTAAAAAGACTCAAGCCTTATCATTACCAATCAACACTTATAATATTTTTGAAATGAAAAACCAGACGATAGCAACTATAGTTAGCAAAATGAGAGATACATTTGATAGTTATTACTTAGGAAACGTAACTTTAGATGATATTAAAAATGTTTTTGAAGAAAGTTTTGAAATTCTTAAAAATTATAATATTACCTTAAATAGGACATCGGGTACAAATATAGAGGACAATAAACAAATGCTGTTAGATACTTATTGTATATTTAGGAGAGAAGGTGTAGTTTGGGCAGCACAACGAGCTTCTATTGCTAAAGGTGCTGAGATTGCTAAAAAATATGGTGTTACACAAAGTAGTGATGGCACATTTAGTCAACTTGATTGGGTATATTATGATGCTGAATTTCACTACATGTCTGAAGCTGCAAGAACTGCTTTAAAAGAGGTAATTGACAACTTGGCTATAAAATACAATCTTGGTAATATTGATTCCTCTCAAAGAGATAACGATGATTCAGTAGGTAGAATGAATGGAAGTTATAACGAGAATTGGGCGTGGCACAGTGCAAGTATTATCAATACAAGTACAATGATCAACCCTGAATTAGTACCACCAAAAGGGTTTACATTTTTCTATAAGGAACAAAAATATTCTGCTGAGAATTTAAATAACGGATCAAAATACTTGGTTACTGCAACCGATGGTTTAAGAACATTGTCTAGGCTAATTTCTGTACCAAAAGGTGAATCTTTTTGGAAAAATAAATTGTATCATGATATTAAACTAATAAAAACTATGGATGGTAAAAGTCGACAAATTATATTGGAAAACTCTAGTGTAAATACACTGGATATAACCTTGTTAATAAATCAATATTTAGGGGGAAGGGGAGTAGCAGAAGCCTTTGATGATTTCCTAAATAAATACATTTTTAATCCTGAAGTAGGAGTCATGATTGTTGGGCAAAGAAGTTGGTCTAAAGAAATAGATGTGCCTTATAACCTATACTCAGTAGCTGGTAATACAATAGATTATTTTAATGCAGGAGATGTTTTTCAAAATGAAAATAATGGGCAAAGTGACCTAAGCCAAACTCATGACTTCCTTAGAAATTTCAACGTTTTTACTAGGACCTATGGTTTTATTAATCGAATCGGGTATTAGTAACTATATTTCACTAAGACATATTTCAATTTTTTATTTGAATTTTTTCGATCGTCTCAAGCCTGACAACATATGTCAGGCTTTTTAAGAATTTTTGTTTCGCTACTGCTGAATCAATTTTACCATAATAGAAATATCTGAGCATGATAACCTTAATATGAGGAAACAACGACAGCTCTTTTTCAAGAAACGGTAGACTTTCTTCAATCAGAATTTTGCTGACCGTATATTCCGTCTTGGGAACCTTGACAGCATATATGCTGCGTCATCATTACCGTAAAAAGATAAAGGTTTTGAAAAGAATGATTTCACAGAAAATTTTATAAATTCATTGGTTTTGGTCGATTCTTCGTATATACTAATATATGGAAAGACCAGCATGTCGACATAGAAATTGATGATTTAGCATAAGTGAATTATGCTTGAATAGAACGCAATGCTAAATAATTGCGAAGAATTGAAAAAGAAATGTGAAACAGTCGTATCGTTTGGCAGTATGTTAGCTTTTTAAGTTGAAGGGGGGCATTAAAATGTCAAGTGTAGAGGAAAAATTAGCGAAATCATTAACCGCAGAATCTGTGGCACTCATTCCTTACCTTCCATATTTACTCCAGGATTTATGGGAACTTGGATCATCACCGAAGGATGTAGTTCACCTTATTTCTAAAAATATCATTATATCTGAGAAAACAAAGGTGTTGGACTTGGCATGTGGAAAGGGAGCTGTAAGCATTAACGTGGCTAAGAAATTTGGATGCAAGGTAAAGGGGATTGATATAATACCAGAGTTTATTGAGGATGCAAAGAAAAAAGCTCAAGAATACAACGTTGAAGCTCTTTGCCAGTTTATAGTAGGGGATATTAATCAATCTGTAGAAATTGAAAAGGACTACGACATTGTCATTTTTGGAGCTGTTGGTGAGGTGCTTGGTAATCAAAAGGAAACTCTTAATAAATTAGCTGCGACAATAAAAAAAGGTGGATACGTTATGATAGATGATGGCTATGCTAAATCTGAAGATAACGAAATTTTTATTACAAAGGAGCAATGGGTAGAGATAATTGAAAAATCAGGATATCGAATGATTGATGAATTGCTTGTTGACGAATCTGAGCTTTCTGGTGTCTTGGATGAACAGATGACATGCTTAACTAAAAGATCTAATGAATTGAAAGAGAGATATCCTAACCAAGCTAACTTATTTGATCAATATCTAAAAAGTCAATTAGCTGAATGTGACGAACTGGAAAATGACATTTTAGGTGTGACTATGCTTTTGAAGAAACATGATTAGATAGTGCATTTCTTTATAAACAAAAATACAAAAGAAAATTTAAAGGAAGTCATAACAAGTTACAATAATGGAAATTATAGAGCTTGTGAAGTAATGGATTAAATCCACGATTATTTAAAAGTCGCATTCTATGCGGCTTTTTATTATATGTTTTTTGAGCGTACAAAACACGCCCATCATAAAATGCATATTAAATTTGGCATGAAAATTGCAAAGTAAAAAGAAAACAATCCATAGTCGTCCATATAGGATATGTCAGACAATATGACACCCATTAGAAAGGAGGAAAGATAAAATGATTAATACCTTTGATCAATTAATTGAAAGAGTACAGCAGCAGATATCTATTCTTGCAGCAGTAGAAAATATTAACCCAAACGTGCCTGAAACGATGGATGCAGCACTATTGAAAAAAATGAATCAGGAAGGTGACATACCTAACATAACGACAGGAAACATATTAGGGAAATCCCTCTTATACTCAGCAGGTGCTAAAATGGCAGGATTTATTGCTGGAGCAAAAGTGCCAATCGTATTAACGTCAAAGGGTGCCAAATCAGAAAAATATTTATCTCTGGTGTTATCTGCCTCAGCAGTAAATTAAGCAGTCTAATTTTATCTTAAAAGGAGTGAAAGCATGAAAAAATTATTGACAGGGAATGAGGCGATTGCTAGAGGGGCTTATGAAGCAGGTGTTGTATTTGCTTCCGCCTATCCAGGAACGCCAAGTACAGAAATATTACAGAATCTTGCAGACTACAAAGGTGATATTTTAGCAGAATGGGCACCTAATGAAAAGGTGGCACTAGAGGCTGTTATTGGAGCATCTATTGCTGGAGCAAGGTCATTGGCAGCCATGAAACATGTAGGCGTAAATGTTGCTGCAGATCCTCTGTTTACATTTGCTTATACTGGCGTTAATGGCGGAATGGTCCTAATAAGCGCTGATGAACCGGGGCAGCATTCCTCACAGAACGAACAGGACAATCGTAATTATGCAAAATTTGCTAAAATCCCCATGCTGGAGCCTGCTGACAGCCAGGAGGCTAAAAGCATGGTTAAGACTGCCTTGGAAATCAGTGAAGCATATAATACGCCTGCTTTAATTCGAATGACAACAAGGGTATGTCATTCCAAAAGCATTGTAGAATGCAATGATAGAGAGGAAATTGTCATAAAGGCGTATGTAAAAAATATTGAAAAGTATATGGCAGTTCCTGATTTTTCAAGGAAGATGAGAGTTAAAATCGAGGAACGAACAAAAGCTCTAATGGAATTTTCAAATCGTACAGAGCTGAATTATATACAATGGAACAATAGAAAAATTGGAGTAATTTCATCAGGGGCTTGCTACTATTTTGCTAGAGAGGTTTTTGGAGATACTGCTTCATATTTAAAATTAGGATTTACAAATCCATTGCCCCTTAATAAAATCAAGGAATTCTGTGAAGGCGTTGAAAAAGTTTATGTACTGGAAGAAAATGATCCTTACATTGAAGATCAGGTTAGGATTTTAGGATTTGATTGCGATGGAAATAACTTTTTCCCACCATATGGAGAAAAAACCCCTGATGTCATTAGAAAAGCCTTATATGGTAAAACGAATGCAACGATTGAGTATGATAAAAATAAGGTCGTTCCTAGGCCACCAACCCTTTGCGCTGGATGTCCCCATCGTGGCTTCTTCTATGAACTTGGAAAAAGAAAAAATATAATGATATCAGGGGATATTGGGTGCTATTCCTTAGCATTTGCCGAACCTTACAATGCAATGGATTTAAATATGTGTATGGGGGCCAGCATCAGTATAGGTCATGGCGTGCAGCAGGTTTTCAATATGAAGGACGATCCCATGAGGGTTGTTTCCGTTCTAGGAGACTCTACATTTTTCCACACGGGCATCAATTCTCTTCTAGAAGTTGCTTACAATAAAAGTAATACAGTCAATGTGATATTGGATAACAGAATTACTGGAATGACAGGTCATCAAGAGAATCCAGGAACAGGCTATACTTTGCAAGGCAGTAAAACAGTAGAAATAGACATTGCAGGACTTGTCAAGGCATGTGGAATTAAGCACATCGTAACGATAAACCCCAACGATCTCAAGGCTGTAAAAAAAGCACTGGATTGGGCGTTGGCCCTTGAGGAAGCTTCAGTGATAATTACAAGATGGCCCTGTCTATTGAAGAAATTCTCTGAACAGGATAATGAAGAGTTCAGCCATGCTTTTCAAAGCAAATGTGTCGTCGATAAGGAGAAATGTATAGGCTGTAGCGCTTGTATTAGAACCGGATGCCCGGCCTTATTCTTAGATAAAAATGAGAAAAAGGTCAGTATTAGAGAAGAACAATGTGTAGGCTGCGGCGTATGTCTTCAGGTTTGTCCAGTAAAAGCTATAGGAAAGGTGGAAGCATAATATGACAAAAAGTATCCTTCTAGTTGGTGTAGGTGGACAAGGAACGATTCTTGCCAGTAAGCTTTTAACAATTGGACTCATGGCGGCGGGATATGATGTGAAAATGAGCGAAATCCATGGAATGTCTCAGCGAGGGGGCTCCGTATCCTCCCAGATCAGATATGGAGAAAAAGTCGAATCTCCTGTTATTGAAGCTGGAGGAGCAGATATATTAGTAGCCTTCGAAAAAATGGAGGCCATGAGATGGATTGATTATTTAAAATTAGATGGAAAAGTCATCGTGAATGACTATGAAATTAATTCTATGCCTATCCTCTCGGGAAAAATAGACTACCCTAAAGGCATCATTGATGAGCTGTCTAGTAAAGCGCAAACGATCGTGATTAATGCCGCAGGACATGCTGAGCAATTAGGAAATTCTAAGGTGATGAACATCATATTATTAGGCGCTATAATAAAGACAATGGGTCTAGAACACATAGATTGGGAAAAAATTGCAAGAGAAAATATTAAGGCAAGCTTAGTAGACATAAATTTAGAGGCCATCAAAAAAGGGCAGGTACTATTTTAGCAATACACTAATTTCATAGCAGAAAATAGCAAATAAAAAACCTATGCTTACAGCTTTATAGTATGTGTAGGTTTTTCATAAACCTACGAAGTGTATGATAGGCATAATGCCGTAGGCTGCTTAATATTAGATCCATATTACTTTAGAGGAGGGATTTAAAATCATGGTATTCAAAATATTAGCTATAAATCCAGGGTCAACTTCTACAAAGATTGCTTTATATGAAAATGAGCAGGAAATATTTAGTAGCGAGCTAAAGCACTCCATCAAAGAGCTTGAGGAATATGATAAAATTCAAGACCAGTTTGAAATGAGGAAAAAGGTTGTACTAGCATTTTTAGAAGAAAATAAGTATGATGTCAATGAGCTTTCTGCGGTTGTTGGAAGGGGAGGAATGCTGCCATC
This sequence comes from Clostridiaceae bacterium, assembly GCA_018432235.1. Taxonomy (GTDB): domain Bacteria; phylum Bacillota; class Clostridia; order Peptostreptococcales; family Natronincolaceae; genus M1-B18. The sequence goes on from JAHDLO010000007.1 coordinate 86,928, forward strand.
GGTAAAATCAGGGGCATACAACGTTAATGAAACAATGATTAATAGATTAAAGAACAACCCCATTGTAGAGCATGCTTCCAACTTAGGAGCCCTTATTGCCTATGAAATCGCAAATCCCATTGGTATACCAGCCTATATATATGATTCTGTCAGAGTCGATGAATTAAAGGATATCGCCCGTATATCTGGTATGCCAGATATAGCAAGGTCAAGTACTAGTCATGCCCTCAACGCCAGAGCCATGGCCATGAGGATTGGGAAAAAATATAACAGGCAATATGCGGATATGAATCTGATTGTGGCTCACTTAGGAGGGGGAATATCCTTAAGCCTTCATGAAAAAGGCCGAATGGTAGATATCATTGCTGATGATGAAGGACCTTTTTCTCCAGAGCGAGCGGGAAGAGTTCCATGTAAAGACCTGATAGACTTATGCTATTCCGGGAAATTTGATAAAAAAGCTATGCATAAAAAATTAAGAGGGAATGGTGGGCTAAAGGCCTATCTGTCTACTGTAGATGCAAGGGAAGTTGAAAAAATGATTGATGCTGGTGATGAAAATGCAAGATTGATCTATGAAGCCATGGCCTATCAGATTGCTAAAGGAATAGGTGAGCTTTCAACCGTGGTGGAGGGTAACGTTGACGCAATTATCATAACAGGTGGAATTGCCTATTCGGCTAGGATGACCTCTTGGATCAAAAAAAGAGTCGCTTTTATAGCCCCTGTTGAAATCATGCCGGGTGAAAATGAAATGGAATCATTGGCGCTGGGTATCCTACGGGTAATAAGGAAGGAAGAAGCAGCTAGAGCTTATAAAGAGGAATAGAAATATGAGTAAAGGACAGGAAACTTATGAAAAAAATTAAGATATATAATTTATTTATCTTTATGTTAGGACTTGTAAGCTTGAGTATAGGTGTATTACTGATAATTAAAGCTAATTTTGGTGTTTCGGTGGCGACATCTCCGCCGTATGTATTGAGTCTTTATTTTACTGGTATTACATTTGGTCAGTGGAACTATATTGCCCATGGATTTGTTCTCCTATTATTGGTTTTAGTTGTTAGAATGCTGACCATCAAATATTTAATGTCCTTTTTGATCTCTTTTTTATTTGGTGTAACCATTGATCTGCTAAATCCCCTTATAGAGCTAGTACAGGCAGGCACTTTAATTGGCAGGAGTGCTGTATTTTTAGTAGGCTGTGTAGCTGTGGCGATAGGAATTGCTTCATTGATTATAAGCAATTATCCAATCTTGCCATTTGATAGCTTTGTAAAAGAGATTACTAGGATAAAAAATATTAACTACGCTAAATTCAAGACCTGCTTCGACTTAAGTGCTTTCACAATTTCACTGGTTTTAAGCATTGTTTTGTTTGGCGAGATAAAAGGCATCCATATAGGCACCTTTGTATCAGCCCTTATTTTAGGAACAATGATTGATAGATGTATTGGGTTTATGAATACGTATATTGAGGGAACGAAGATTATTCCTCAAGAAAAAGTAAATGCAATCCTGGATTTTGACCTGATAAATAAGAAAAAAACTACAAAAGATTCCTTCTATTAAGTCCTGATCAGGGCTAAGTCTTTATATTTAAAGCCATTTTGCTACTCTGGGTAGTGATATGGCTTTATTTTTTAGTTATAAGAGGCTGACGCATTCATTAGCCTGTTTATAAAGATAAGCCATTGGATACTAAGGAGAGCAGTTTTCAATTTTGCATCACATGCAACTATTACATCTTTGACTTATTCTATGCCTATAAAATTGTAGTCATATATGACATTAAAAAGTTCATGTTTCATAAATGAAATATTGGTTTCAAATATGAAATATAATGTGGGTATTTCAAAAGGCTTTTAAATCCTCCTTAACCTTAGCCAGCTAGCAGGATGCTATAACAGTGGTATTTTATTGATGTAATCTGAAGGGTAATTAAAATCAAAATGAATTTTTTGATTATTTAATCTTTTTTTCAAAATTGGCAACGAATTTGCTTATTAAATAATAGAAGCAATAATAACCTACAAATAAGGTAAAAGGAGAACACATAATGAAGCACTATGTTATGCTAAAGTTTAGACCAGGTTTCTATAATGAAGAAATTCTTGGATACACAAAAGAAATTTTCTCGGAAATTGAAAAGCAGATCTTGAATGTTAAAAATGTTAGTGTTTTCAGTAATTGCATTGAGCGAGATGCCAATATGGATATGATGATTGAAATGGATGTAGAGAATGAAGAAACGCTGCAAGCTTATTTAAGCCATGAATTACACAAGGAATTTGTAAATACTACAGATAAGCATGTCGTATTAAGAGTTTCTTTTGATTATAAGTAAAAGCAAAGGAGGATTTGAATTGTGAAAAAAACTATTAAGAGGGAGGGTTTTCAATGATTAATGCAGTTCTATTAAACAACGATGATATGGTAGCCACAATGACATCAGCGGTATACTTGGGGAATGATATTACATTCATTATGTATGGGAAAACGATGGTTATTAAGGCAATATCTAATGTTCCTATTTACCATAAGGTGGCTGTAAGGGCAATTGAAAAGGGAGAAGCAATTTTAAAATATGGTGAAAAAATTGGATATGCCACTGCTGACATCAAAGAAGGTGAGCATGTACACACCCAAAATTTAAGCAGTAGATTATAACAAGGGGGTTTTGAATTATGAAGTTTAATGGATATAAACGTTCAGACGGGCATGTGGGTATACGTAATCATGTCGTTGTGCTGCCAGGAGTAATATGCTCCTCTAGTGTAGCCAAAAAAATTGCTGACAAGGTGGAGGATGCTAGATATCTTTATAACCCAAACGGATGCGCTCAAAATGCTAAAGATACCTCAATGACTTTAGAAATATTATCCGGGTTGATAGCAAATGGCAATGTGTATGGGGCCTTAATCGTAGGGCTTGGCTGCGAGACAATACAAAAAAATATTTATATTGAGGCAATTCAGAAGAAAACCAATAAGCCCGTTGTGTATATCAGCATTCAAGAGGAGGGTGGTATTCAGAAAACTGTTGAGAAGGGAATTAAAATCGTTACAGCTTTAATGGAGGAAGCAAGTAAATGCGAGAGGGTAGAATGTGACTTATCTGATATTATACTTGGCATGGAGTGTGGCGGCTCTGATCCTACATCAGGATTATCAGCTAATACGGTACTTGGAAATACCTCAGATAGACTAGTGGGGCTAGGCGGTACAGCAGTATTAAGTGAAACACCGGAGGCTATAGGAGCAGAGGGAATTCTAGAAAAACGAGGGAGGACCCCCGAAATAGGTAAAAAGCTCTACGACATCGTCATAAAGTGTGAGCAATCATACTTGGATTCAGGGGACGACATTAGGAATACAAACCCATCCCCTGGTAATAAGGCTAGTGGCATTACAACGTTAGAGGAAAAATCAATAGGATGTATTCACAAAAGTGGGACAAAGCCCTTTGATGGTGTTTATGAGTACGGACAGATGATTGATCAAAAAGGTCTAATGTTTATGGATACGACAGCTTACGATGTTGCTTCTGTAGTAGCAAAAATTGCAGGGGGGGCTCAAATTATTGCATTTACAACAGGCGTAGGTACTCCTGTAGGCAATGCAATTGCCCCTGTTATCAAAATTACAGGGAATCATACTACCTTTACTCGTTTAAATGATATGCTAGATTTTGATACCAGCGAAAGCATCACCGGAGTGAAAACGATTACAGAGCTGGGGGAAGAGCTGTTAGATTATATTGTGGATGTATGTAATGGTGAGCGGGTTAAGGCGGAGGAGCATGAAATTTCAGATATGGCTATTAATCAACTAAGCAGTTACTGTTAAAAAATGGAGGAGGGTTAGTGATGAAAATTTTAAAAACTGTTCAAAAAATACCTGGAGGACTTATGGTGGTACCGTTATTATTAGGTGCTATTACTAACTTGCTATTCCCTGGTTTATTAAGCATTGGAGGCTTAACAACGGCAACCTTTAAAACCGGTGCAGGTGCCTTTATTGGTGCCAGCCTATTAAGCGTTGGTTCTCAAATCACCATTACTAAGATAGGGGAGCCTATGAAAAGAGGCTTTGTGTTATTGAGTGCGAAATTTTTATCTGGTTTTTTACCAACACTTATTGTTGCAAAGGTTTTTGGACCAACGGGCGTATTGGGAATTACCCCGCTGATGCTTCTTGCAGGTGTTACAAATAGTAACGGTGGTATGTACCTAGGCTTAATGACCGAATTTGGAGATGAAAATGACCTAGGCGCACAATCCTTATTGGGCATCAATGACGGACCCTTTTTAACGCTGATAGGGATGGGCTTGGCTGGACTTGCAACCTTTGATGTAATAGCCCTTCTTGCATCTGTAGGGACGTTGATCGTAGGGGTTATCTTAGGCAACCTAGACCATGACATAAGAGAATTTTTAAAACCGGGAATTCTCTTTACACTCCCATTTCTGGCATTTGCTTTAGGAACAGGTTTAAATTTAATGAACGTTTTTACTGGTGGCATAACAGGTATCCTATTGGGAATTGTCGTGGTGTTTTTAACTGCACTGTTTACGATACCAGCAGACAAATTCATCCTTAAACGCCCAGGCTATGCCGGAGCGGCGATTTGTACAACAGCAGGTAATGCAGTGGCTGTTCCAGCAATACTTGCAGAGCTGAATCCTACTTTAGCGGGTCAGGTGGAAACCGCAACGGCAGCTGTTGCAGCGGCAGTAATTGTAACTGCTATACTTTGTCCGATTGTAACCAGCTTCGTTGCAAAAAGATATGGTTACCCCAAAATGGAAAAATCCCTATAAAGGTTTAAAGGGTTATTGCCAGCTTAAGCGATGAAGGGAAAACTAGTTGTTCACCTTTTTTCCCTTCAGCGGCAAGCCCCGAGGACAATAAACAAAGGTACCTTGAAGGCAGAGTCCTCAAGGTACCTTTGTTGTATTCTAAATGCTGACCAGGCTATAGCTTGTTTAACTTCCTCCATAAGGTTGTTTTGCTTATATTTAAATATTGACAAAGTCTTTCTTTATCATCGCCAAATTTCTGCAGCAGAAATTTAATGTAATCACTTTCAAATTGCTTTAAATCATCGGTTATGGTGGTGGTATATTCAGCAGTAGTATCGAGGGTATATTTTTCGCCTATCATTATATTTATAAAATCCTTATCGAGCTTATTTTTATTAGAAAGCAGTACGATTCTTTCAGCGAAATTTTTTAGCTCTCTTATATTCCCTGGCCACTCGTAGTCTAGTATGGAATTAAAAATAGAGGTGTCATTCCAATAGATAGATTTGTTTTCTTCCTGGGCTATCTCTGTCAAGAAAGTGATTAGCAGAGGAATGATGTCCTTCGGCCTTTGGCGTAATGGAAGCAGTTCGATCTCTAGTAGGGCCAATCTGTAATATAAATCTTCACGAAATAATTTTTCATTGACCATTTTCTTTAAATTCTTATTTGTTGCGGCTATAATACGTACATCTATGGGGATAATCTTATTGCCACCAATTCTCATAATTTCTTTTTCTTGAATAACTCTTAAAAGCTTCGCTTGTAGGTTTAAGGGCAGTTCTCCTATTTCATCTAAAAAGATACTGCCCCTATGGGCTAATTCAAATAGACCTTTTTTGCCCGTATTTAAAGCACCGGTAAAAGAGCCTTTCTCATAGCCAAAAAGTTCGCTTTCCATTAAATTTTCATTGAAGGTTGCGCAATTGATTGCTACAAAAGGCCCATTTGCACGCAAGCTTTCATTGTGGATGCTAGAAGCAAATATTTCCTTTCCAGTTCCAGTCTCACCATAAATTATAATCGTGCCCTTTGACTTAGCATACTTTTGTGCTGTTTCAATTATTTTTATTGTATTATTATCTTTAGCTATAATATCCTCAAAATAGGACTTAGCTGTTAGACCTCTTTCTTTGTTCTGAGTTCTAATGGACATCTCAAGATTTACGACATGCTTAACAGCATTGATAATGATGGCATAAAGCTGTTCATTATCAAGTATTACGGGGATTAAATTTAAGACGTAATTATTGTCTCTAATATTCATGATTGAGTTTGGGGGCATTGTTAAAATCTCTGCTATGTCTTTATCAAAAACATCTTGAATAGTATCAGAAGCTTCATCCTTATAAAAAAGATTTTTTGCCTGTAGGTTATAACGCTTTATGCTGCCTTCCTTGTCTACAATAAATACTGCTTCCGAGATAATATTAGTAATTATTTCTATAAAGTTATTCTTAGATTTTTCTTTGAGGGTAATGTCTGTAGAGTATCTAGCTTGGGAGATGGTATTTTTAAAGGAATTAATATCTACCACAATATTTTCATAGGGAAGATTGTACTTAGATGCAATACGTGTAGGCTCAATATCACCAAGGAGCACATCCACGCTGCCATTACTCACAAGCTCAGCAATGGTGGTTTCGATTTCTATATTATTGAACATTTTATAATAGATGAATTCATAATCACCCATGCGAGAATGTAAATGAAGCTTTTGAGATGCTTGGCTAGGGTTGTGATCTATTTCAAATATACATATTTTTTTATATCCCTTTAAAGAACACTTATGCAAAATTTTTAGAAAGCTAGGCAGCTCAAATTTCAAATCAAAAATGGGGACAGGAATATTATTTGTGTATAAATAATGAGCTAGACTTCCTCTAGTAATGATACCAAAGATTTTAGTTGATTTAATAATTTCGTTAATTTCTATCAATAAGGATTCACAGGGTCTTGAGATAATGGTTTTATAGATATAGCTGTCATATTCTTTCGCTTCTGCTATCAATACACTTTCATCCGGTACGATAAATAGGAATTGCTTATTAAAAAAATCTTGCATGATAGCATCTCAGCTCCTTATGTTGAAATTTTAATAGACAGCTGTGGTTTTTAAGCTTATATTTCTATTATAATAGAGATATTTCAAAATTGAAACGATTTTCCGAAAGAGACGGAAACTGGGCTATATATATTCCTGCACTTAGGTTAGTAGATTCATTGTCATGAGTTTTATGCACCTCAAACTGCAATTTAGGGCTTCATTATTGAAATTTACTGAATCAGATTGGTTCTGCGTGTAAATATATGGCTATGAGATCCGTATTAGTAAGGCTTGAGTAGCTTCATTCATTGGCTTTAACTCTCACTTGTAAAGTCATATGAATTTTTGATTTTGAAAATGAATAAGCAGTGATATCTTCAATTATAATACAATTACCTATTGGCTCATATCCAGCATTTCTACACTTCTGAAGAATAAGCTGTTGTATTTTGTCTAGCTCGCTATAGTTACTACTCTCAGTGTTAAAATTATGAGAAAAATAAAGTCCTTCTTCCAATTGATAAGTGGGAAAATTTGTTAGCTTTACATCGTCATTGTGCGTATAGAGGCAGCCAATACTCACAGGATCAGAGATAATTGTATAAAATAAATAATTATTGTCAAAATAGTCTAAATTATAGTTTTGAATAAAATCGTAAAGTTCTTTTTCGCTTTTGACTATATTGATATCACTGTCAACAATATAAAGATTTCGCTTTGGAAACTGTATAATTTTTTCAGTATCTGTCTTAAAGTCGATATAGCTTTTTCTTAGCTTCCGTATGGAGGCTAGGCTTCTTTTAAGCATCATCATTTCTTCATCAATTTTTTGTTCTGTTTTATCCAATACCTCAAGAAAATCATAATCGTCTTTTTGATGAAGGATTTCTTTGATTTCAGCAATAGAAAGATTAAGTTTTCTAAAAGTAATAATAATTTCTAGGATATTCAGTTCTTCATATGAAAAAAGCCTATATCCATTATCATCAATTAAAAATGGATTTAGTAATCCTTTTTTTTCATAAAACCGAATTTGTGAAGTGGCAATGCTGAAGAGGTTAGCTACTTCACCTATAGTTAAATATTTTCTCATTGTATAAATCCCCTCTTGACATTGAACTAAGTTTAAGGTTTATTATATCATTTGTGGTCAATTGAATCAAATAGATAAGTTGGCAATCGTAAACGTTAAGAGGTGATTATGATGAAAGAAAATATTAAATTAGATTTGGGGAAGACAAGAATTGATAAATTATTTTGGACATACGCTATACCTTCTATATTTATGATGATTGTACAAGGAACAGCTAGCTTAATCGATTCTGTGTTTGTGGGACGATATGTAGGAGCAGAGGGTTTGGCAGCAATAACATTAGTGATGCCTTTGATAATGTTTCTGATAGGCTTTGGTACAATGATTGCTGTTGGAGGAACAACTCTTGCCGGAATAGAAAAGGGCTCAGAAAACATCAAAAAAAGCAATAATTTATTTAATGTAACAACAAGCCTGCTGCTAATTTCAGGCGTACTTGGAGCGATAGCTATTTATTTGATGGTGCCATTGATGGCTAATTTTACAGGTGCAAAAGGAGAAGTTCTTACCCAAACCGTAGCATATGCCAATTATATAAGCTATTTTACGCCTTTCTTCCTTTTGAATTTTGCTTTGGGTTTTTTCCTTAAGCTAGATGGTAAACCAGTTATAGTAGTTCTTATTATGTTAAGTGGGACATTAACAAATATACTGCTGGATTATCTCTTAATTGCAAAATTTGCAATGGGTGTTCAAGGCGCAGCTATAGCCACAGGCTTATCACAAGCTATACCCTTTTTAATTTTTCTTGGATTCATAGTTTTTAAATCTAGTTGGAAAATTGAAATGCCCAGATTTTATCTAAATGAAGTTGGACGCATATTTTTTAATGGATTGTCTGAGTTTTTAAATAATATTGCTCTTTCGATAACTGGAGTAATATTTAATTATATTATCATGATGAAGGTTGGCAGCAATGGTATTGCAGCATATGCGGTTGCTTTACAAATTGCTGGAATTGCATCCTTCATAGGGTATGGTATTGCAGAAGGCAGTCAAGTAGCTGTTAGTTATAACTTCGGGGCAGAAAAATACAAAAGAGTAGAAAATTTTAGAAACCTGTCGTTAAAGGTGAGTTTTATTCTAGGTATCCTAATGTGTATAACCTTGTTCTTATTTGGAAAGCAGTTCGCTGCAATATTCGTAAAAGAAAGAGAAGTAATAAACTTAGCTATTTATATTTTAAGATACTATGCAGTTTCTTTTATTTTTATTGGTATTAACATTAATGTTGGGACTTATTACACTGCTATAAATGATCCTGTTAGATCGGCAATGATTACGGTATATAGAAGTTTAGTTGCAGTTATCCTAGGATTATTTTTATTTCCAATATTTTGGGGAGATAAAGGCATATGGCTGACAATTGTATTTATTGAGGTTAGCACATTTATTATTGCATTCTTCATGTTAAAAAGAAGCCCTTTTGGTAATGTTAAGCTGAGCTTCCTGGATAGAGATAATGGCAAGGATGCCATATAAATAGCCTTAGCCATTGATTTTATTCTGGATAAGGCTTTTTATATATTAATTTTGACTTTGTCAGAATGATAATATCTGTTCTTGCTAATGGAAGGGTTAATCGGACATTATTGAGGGCAATACAATTTCAGCACTAAATCCTTTTTCAATATCACTATATAAAATCAAATGTCCTTGATGTGCCTTGACAATTCTTGCAACCATCGGCAATCCCAGGCCGTGGCCATTCTGGCGAGGATGTTTTCTTTTAGCTGAATAAGGCAGCTCCAGTAAATCGGGAAGCTGATTTTGATAAATTCCCATACCATTATCAGCTACGACGAAACTGCAGGTCTTATACTCTTCATCTAGAGATATTTGCAATCGTATCTGGCAACCATCAGGATTATGAACAATACTGTTTTGTATTAGATTGGTAATGGCACGTGTTAGCAGCTGCTCATCTCCATTGACTTTAACACCTTCATCTAGAATCTCAACCTCCAGCGTGAAATGTTCATCTAATCCGTTATTTAGGAACTCAGAGGCGATTTGTCTTGCCAATGCTGATAGGCGTATTGGATTTTTATTAAGAGGCTGCATTTCATATTCTAGCATTGAAACAAGGTTTAAGTCACTCACAAGAGAGCGCAGTTTTTCCGCCTGTCGCCGTATGATTCTCGCTTGATGTCTTTGTTCTATTGGAATTTCAATATTTTCCTCTAGGTCACTTGCATATCCAAGAACCATTGAAAGAGGAGTTCGAATATCGTGTGAAATACCTGCAATCCAGTTGGAGCGAGCTTCATCCCTGTTTTTTAAGCTGTTATTTCTTTGCTGTAATAAATCAGACGCACGGTTTACGCTCTGTGCAAGATTAGCTAAGACGCCTTTAGGCTCTACATATACCTCCCTATCCTCAGCAAGGCCTTGAATGCCCTGAACTAGCGGACGGATAGAGCGAATCAGCTTTGAGCCTATGAAAAGGGATAAAAGTAATGCCAGTGCAATATTTCCAATGACTAGAGAAGCGACCCTTAGAGGTAAAGAAGAAACCCAAGTGATTGGAAGTATATGCTGATATTTTGCCAAGCTTTTTTTTGGATACCCGACAACCATCAGTCCTTCATCATGTTCCCATACAAAAACAGGATAATCCATCAAGTAGCTTCGAGTAAATTTGGCCACATCTGCTCTAGAATATATTTCAGGAAGCTCGTCGGGGAGCATATAATTCCATGCTATATGTCCTGTATCTTCTATCAGCATTGCCCATGCATTATTCTGGTTTAACAATTCTGCTGAGGAGGAATCCAGGGAATAAGTATTGGCGGATGGATGTAAGCCCTTTGCCACTTTTTGAACAACGATACCGGGAGAGTGTCCCTCATTTATACCCTTGAATACCCAGACACCTAACAGTATAAAGTTGAAAACTAGCATAAGGATAGAAATTGCTATGGTGGCACTAATAAAGCGCCTTATGATTCGTACTGTACCTGCCATCCTACACCTCCTTGACAACTAACTTGTATCCAAGCCCTCTGATGGTCAACAAATATTCTGGACTAGATGGATTAATTTCAATTTTTTCACGGATACGGCGGATATGTACCATAAGCGTGTTTTCATATCCATAATAATCATCTCCCCATGCAGCCTGACAAAGTGCATCGCTGGTTACGATGCGGTTTCTGCTTTCATAAAGCTTAAAAAGCAATGCATATTCTTTTGCTGTCAAAGGATATTCAGTGCCATCATTCTCAACAATACCGCCTTCAAGATCAATCGTGCGGCCTCCTAATTGAAATACGGGACGTTGTTCTTGCATTGGTGGTGAATAAACTCGCCTGAGGATTGCCGTTAGACGGAGAATCAGTTCCCGCGGCAAAAACGGCTTTACAATATAGTCATCTGCACCAAGCCCAAGCCCTAATAAACGATCCTCATCCTCGCCCCTTGCCGATAAAAAAAGGACGGGCATATTTGATATCTGACGCAAGCTGGATAGAAGGGAGAAGCCGTCCCCATCTGGTAGCATGACATCTAAAATAGCAATGTCAGGTTTTACAGATCGACAAACCTCTAATGCCTCCACACAATTAGAGGCATGATAAATACGCGCAAATCCTTCCTTACGCAAGAAACCATCTATCATATTTCTTATTTCGTCCTCATCATCTACTATGAGTAGCTTTTTGTTTTTTATTTCATCCATAAAATCACCCACAACAATTATATATTACTTATAATTTTATTTCACCAATATATTATTCCTATTTTTTCGATTTAAGGTTGGCTTAAGGTTATTGTCAGCTTGAAGAAAGGTTGCCTTGCTATACTCTTGCTTAAGAACACTGCTAAACAGATTGGAGGAAATAATATGAATCAAATTGTATCTACACACGGTCTTTCCAAACGATATGGGGATACCTATCGTGTGAAGGATGTAAATTTATCAGTAAATGAAGGGGATATTTATGGCTTTCTTGGTCCCAACGGTGCGGGAAAATCTACTACGTTAAAAATGATTTTAGGGTTAACCCGACCGACCGATGGCAAAGTAACGGTCTTTGGAAAGAATTTTGGAGCAAACCGCCGTCTTATTTTAAGTCAAATCGGCTCTCTCATCGAATCCCCATCATATTATGGGCATCTTACAGGGTTTGAAAATATGCGGGTTATTCAAAAATTGCGTGATGTACCAGATAAGAATGTAACGGAAGCCTTTAAAATTGTACGTTTGGAGAATCAAAAAGATAAAAGAGTGGGACAGTATTCTCTGGGGATGAAGCAGCGCTTAGGAATTGCAATGGCGATCTTATCCTTTCCAAAGCTTTTAATTTTGGATGAACCTACAAATGGTCTTGATCCTGCCGGTATTGGTGAAATTAGGGAACTTATTAAATCTTTACCCCAACGTTATGAAATGACGGTACTGATTTCCAGTCATTTGCTTTCTGAAATTGAGCAGATGGCAACCTCGGTTGGTATTATTAACGATGGCATGATGATGTTTCAGGGCAGTATGACGGCACTGAAAAACAAAAACCGTCCTACGATTATGGTAAAGACACAGAATAATAAGCTAGCACAAAAGCTGCTATTAGCTAAAGGGTTCTCCCCCCAGCAGAATGAAGATGCTCTATTATTTGAAAACCTGACAGACCACCAGACAGCAGCCGTAAATAGAAGCTTAGTTGAAGCTAATATTGATGTGATGCGTATTGAAGAACATAAGAAGAACCTGGAACGCATTTTTCTGGATATTACAGGAAAGGAGCGTAGCTTGTAATGAAAGCAGTTAGGCTTGAGTTGTATAAATTGCGTCATAAGCATTTATTTTTTATGGTAATTTTAATTTTACTCGTGGAAATCGGATGGGCATTCATGGCAACCAGTATGTCAATTTCCCGTAATCCAGATAATGCCGGATGGGAATCCCTTATTGCAATGCTATCTGCTATGAATGGCCTGTTCTTACCTATTCTTACTGCTATATGCGTATCCCGCATCTGTGACATGGAGCATAAAGGAAACACATGGAAGCTATTGTTAACCGTATCTGTAAGGCGGAGTTCGCTTTATGCGGCAAAATATGCTGTTGCATCTATCGTCATGCTGGTGGCCTGTTTACTGCAAGTGATTGCCATAACAACGTTTGGAATTATGAATGGTTTTGAGCAGCCTGTGACATTATTTCTACTGGCCCGATTTATTATTGGGACTGCTTTAACCACTATGATCATTATAGCATTACAGCAATGGGTATCGATGGCAGTAAAAAACCAGGCTTTTGCACTATCTATCGGTATGATCGGGGGCTTCATTGGCATGGCAGCTGATTTGCTCCCGACAGGAGTGCGAAGAATCCTTGTGTGGTCTTACTACACGGGCTTAAGTCCTATTACCCAAAGCTATACCAGTGAAAAAATGCAGTTTATTGTACGAGATATGAGTTCATTACTGCCTATGATGATGGTGCTGATTGGAGCTGGAATTGGTATATATCTGGTTGGAAGCATCCATGTGTCAAGGCAAGAGGTATAAGGAGGGTTGATTATGTTAAAACGATGTATTTCTGCTGAATGGATGAAATTGCGCGATTCTCATATATGGATGATACTGATGATACTCCCAATCATAAGTGTATTGATCGGTAGTGTCAACTTTTATATGAACCAGGGTGTATTAAAAAAAGAGTGGTATAGTCTATGGTCGCAAGTCGGTTTGTTTTACGGGGAATTTTTCTTTCCCATTCTTATTGCTATTTGCTGTGCATATATGTGGAGACTGGAGCATCATAATAAAAACTGGAATATGATCATGACCGCACCCGTACCAACCACCAGTATTTTTCTATCTAAATTAATAGTAGTCGGCATACTAATGATTGCTGTTCAGATATTCTTTTTTATACTGTTTTTTTTAGGCGGGAAACTGGCAGGTATAACCGCTGATCTACCTAGAGAACTAGCTGGATGGCTACTTCGAGGTTGGATAGCGGCACTTTCAATTAGCTCTCTGCAATTAGCACTGTCCATGCATATCCGCAGTTTCGCTACTCCAATTGGCATTGGATTATGTGCTACTTTCATTGGTCTTGGCATGTATGTTGCACATTTGGGGCTGTTTTTTCCACATTCATTATTGACCATTGGGATGGGGGTGCTAAGTCAAACAAGCCTTTCATTCAGCGAGAGTCTTTTGTTTATTATAATGAATTTGTTATACATTGCTGTTATTTGTACAGGTGCCATATATCGGATGAGTAGGTCTGATGTCGTAGCTTAAACAAAGAAAGGAATGTTTCATGAAAAGTACAGAAAAACAAGACGATATGTAGGAGCAAAGGGTTTAGCAGCAGAAGCTCTTTTAGGGAAAATTTACCATAATAAACATATGACCTAAATGCATTTAGAGCCATATGTTTATTATGCCGTTAGGCAGCTATTTCTTCAACAGCTATTGAAAACTAGACCATGATATAAGCCTGTTTCCCACGCCCACAGAATATATGTTTTTTTCAATTCAACGATTCGTATACTCGTGCTGAAAGAAAGGTGAAGGTAGGCATTTGAATCAAGTCATGTCGTCCCGAAGTGCGTCAATGATATTTTCTTTCTTTATCTCGCTAATGGCATACAGCATTGTAACGAATACGACAAAGAGTACGCTGAATACGCTGATTCCAATGCTGCGCCATGGGAACACAAAATCGATATTGTCTGCCCCGCCAACGAACATCCCTTTGTAAATCAACCAGGAAGAAATAACTGCTATGGGAAGGCCATAGAGCAAAGCCCGCATCCCATAAAAAGCACACTCGAAATTCATCATCCTTTGGAAGTCACGTTCTGACATCCCCACAGAGCGAAGCATGGCAAGCTCTCGCCGGCGCAGCTTGATATTGGTGGAAATCGTGTTGAAAACATTGGCAATGGCAATCAGAGAAATCATAATGATAAAAGTATAAGCGAACACATTGACAATGAATATTATATTGCGGCTCTCATCCAGCATTTCATACACATTGTACAGTTGGTGTTCGGCTGTAATCCCTGCAGCCTGAATCATCCTTTCCATTTCAGTCGCAGACTGTGTGGGATTATTTGAGAGAAAGGTTAAGCCCTTTACAGCCACATGGGGATCGGAGGCATCAAACTTCTCTTTGATAGAATAGGGAGCCATCACTCTAAAAAAGATCGGATTATTTGACCCTGAGTATCCTTGGATCGGGAGTGTATCAGGCGGTACCGTCTCGACAAACGTGATGCTTACGTTTTGCCCCTGTTCCAGGTTCAACTTACCATTTTTCTCGGGAGCGACGGTGAAATTCATAGAAGTACTGTTGAATAAATTAGTAATTTCGTCAACCTCCTGAAGCCGATTGGCCTTCATGTGATTTGTCATTTTGGCAACGGCAATCAGTTTGGCATTTGGTCCCATATATTCCTCTGAGGGTAAGCCTAAGTCTTTTATCATATTTAAATAGGTACCGTCATCAATAAACTGGATGTCTATTGGCAGATTAACCCCTTCATCCGGTATATTTAAACCTGCGTATTCCCAGTAAACATCTGAAAGATCACTTGCTTCGGCAATGCATGAATACTTTACAAGCGCCTGATAGGAGCTTTCATAAACCTCGTCGGCGGTTTTTAGCTTTTCATAAAGAGACAGCATTTCGCTATCCTTCATGTCCTGAGTGGCAAAACCGATGTCATAGGTAGTGAAGGCGACTGCCCGCTCTGAGGCCTGTTTCATATCCGTTACAAAGGCACTGGTGGATATAAATAGCACTATGCTTAAAATAAGTGATAATACAATGCTGTTGTAACGTTTCTTGTTTCTTTTAAAATTCTTTAGCGCAAGGGTCCCCTCCAAACCATAAATACGCTGAGCAAGCTTTGTCGTTTTCACAGCTTTGGATTCAACTTTGACCTCGTTCGTCTGGCGAATATTCTCCATAACAGGAGTACTTGCGGCCTTTCTGGCCGGGATATAGGCCGAAATCAGAATCGTCACCATGCTGACGGCCGCCGCAAAGACAATTGCGGGGATGGACATCGTCAAGGTTAAAGGGACGTCAGTATAGAGAATGTTGCCAAAATTACTGGCGACAACGGAAATCACAAGCTGGATGCTGACGATGCCAACGATAACGCCAATAGGTATACCGATTACACCGATACACAACCCTTCAAACAGCACCGAATTTCGTAGCTGCTTTGCTGTGGCTCCCACAGACGAAAGAATCCCAAACTGCCGTGTCCGTTCATTCAGCGATATGGTGAATGCGTTATAAATCAAAAAAATTGAGCCTATCATGATGATGGCCACCACAATGCCGCCAAGGGAGTACAGAAACACATTGATTATGTTGTCGTCCGAAAGTCCCATGAAGCGCAGCACATTATCGTTAAAGACATAGGTTTCATTCCCGGCTGTGCTGCTTGCAAACGCCTTGACTCCTCGAGGGTTTTTGAGCGTAACAAATATGCTGAAGCTGTCCCCCTTGTTTTGCGTATCTGCTTTTGTTATCAAAGTATATCCCGGTGCGGAATACTCCTCAAAACTGGGTCTTTGGCAGATACCCACAACTGTGTAGGTGCTCTGTCCTTTTGGCACAAGGGTTTCTTTACCGGAAATGTAAGGGTCGTGTTGACCGAGATTCCTGTTGCCATGCATTCGGCTTCCAACAGTAAGTGAGAGGGTATCACCAACAGCGAATTTAACACCGCCATTTGCTGCGACGCTATGGGAAATAAGAATCTCACTGCTGTTTTCCGGTAGCCTGCCGGAGATCAGGTTGATGGGCAGCGTATCAAAGGCTTCCTTGCTAAATCCCGCTATAAAAAGATATGGCTTGTTGGGATTTTTCCCCCCTTCAATTGCTGCATAGCCTATATTTTCGATTGTCGCGGTGTTTGCAATTCCATCGTCGAGAGTTCTTTCCTGTACGAAAGAGGAATCAACATCCAAAAACTCGACGTGCCAACCACCGTATTTCTGAGTCGCGCCCTCTGCCATATAATTCAGCAGGGAAATTCCGAAGGTGGCGACTGCCGTAATCATGGCGGCCGACAGAACAACTCCAATCACCGTGACAATTGTTCGTGTGCGGCTTTTTTTCATGCTTTGCAGGGTGATTTTGTTAAATACATTCATGGCCGCACCATCCTCTCATCCCGCGTTACTTTGCCGTCTGATATGCCTATAATGCGGTCTGCTTGTAAGGCGATATTTTCGTCATGGGTGACGAGGAGTAGGGTTTGACCATATTTTTTATTGCTTTCTTTCAATAGCTTGATGATTTCATGTCCATTTCGGCTGTCCAAGCTGCCGGTGGGTTCGTCGGCAAGCATGACCGCCGGGGCGTTCATCAAAGCGCGTCCTATGGAAACACGCTGTTGCTGACCACCCGAAAGCTGATTGGGTAAATGGGTTTTGCGCTCTTGCAGCCCAAGCATTTCCAGAAGATCATCAAGCCTTTCCTTGTTGACCTGCCGCTTGTCCATAAGGATAGGCAAGGTGATGTTTTCCACTACATTCAGGGTGGGAATGAGGTTATGAAACTGGTAAATCAATCCCACCTGCCTCCGACGGAAAATGGCCAGCTTTTCATTGCTTTGGGCATATACATCCTGTCCGTTCAAATACACCTTACCGCTTGTGGGCACGTCCACACCGCCAATGATGTGAAGCAATGTGGATTTGCCGGAGCCGGAGGAGCCGATAATTGCGGTAAAGCCCCCTTTCTCGATTGTAAGAGAAACATGGTCCAGTGCGGTAACCTGGTTTTCGCCTTTGCCGTAGGCCTTGCATAGATTTTCGATTTTTAAAAACTCCATTATGTGAGTCTCCTTTCTAATGTCTTACTCATATAATAGAACCTTCAACTGACATCTCTGTGACTTTCAGGTGAGAGATTCGTCACTTTGGGAAACGAATGGAGAATATAGCACCGTCCAGGGGGTGATTTTTTGCTGTAATTGTTCCGCCCAGGTGAGTTATAATCATCTTGCAGAGAGCCAATCCAATCCCGTAGCCTGTAGCGTTTTGATTTTTCCCACGATAAAACCGGTCAAACAGATAGGGTAAATCTTCCTTCTCAAAGCCGGTGCCACTGTCGTGGATAGCAATCTCTGTAAACAGTGGGGTGTCGGTACAGACAATCTCAATCTTGCCTCTCTCACCTACGCTTTCTATGCAATTTTTGAGGATGTTTTGAATTGCTTCCGAAAGCCAGCCGGAGTCGCCCTGAAGGATTATCCCCTTCGGCACGTCTATTTGCGGTTTAATATCGTGCAGCTCCATTGAGATTAGGAATGGGCGAAGTGAGGCACATATCAAGCTGTTGACATCTATCTCCTCCCTTTGGAATACTACGATGCCTGCGTCCAGTCGCGACAATTTCAACAAGGAGGTTAACAGCCAATCCATCTGTGCAAACAATTCCTTTGTTTCCCATATCAATGCCTTCCGTTCATTTTCATCAGGGTTATTCTCCAGCAAGGATAGAATGAGGTTAACAGATGTGAGAGGAGTGCGGAGTTGATGGGCTATGTCGGCCAGCGAATCGGCAAGATGTTTTTTTTCTTTTTTCAGTGCATCGTTTTGCTCACGAATACGCAACGTCATTTTAGTTATCTCGCTGTGCAGAATGGAAAGCTCGCCCTCATCCAATTCACCAATATACAGATGATCAGCATTATGAAGCACAAGGTCGATTTGATTTGAAATCCATGCAATGCTTTTGTACCGTGATTTAGTAAACACAAAAAACGCTGTGCCAAAGACAGCGGTAGAAGCAATGGCAAGGATACCTGCCGCTATATTTATTGCGAATCCCAGCATTACAGTGGCAGCAGCCAAAAACGAGAATAAAATAGCAAACTGCCGAAACTCTCTATTTTGAAGCATACTGATCCCCCAATCTATACCCTGTCCCTCGAACAGTCAGAATGATTTGCGGACTTGCTGGGTCCTTCTCTATCTTCTCCCTTAAGCGTTTGATGTATACTGTCAGTGTATTGTCATTGACAAATTCACCCGCTGCGTCCCACAATTCGTCAAGTAGGCAGCCCCGCGTGATAATACTCTTGGGATTGCTAATAAACACCAACAACAAGCGGTATTCTAATGCTGAAAGAAAAACCTCATGTCCGTTTTTTTTGACAATACCGCTTGCCGTATCAACATGAAGTCCCTGAATTTCAAAAAATGACCCAGAACGCCCGCTTTTCCGCAGGGCGGTTCCAATTCGCGCGATCAATTCACGGGGACGAAAAGGCTTGGTAACATAATCGTCCGCCCCCATGTTGAGCCCGGTAACAACGCTGGCCTCATCGTCGGAGGCTGTCAGAAAGATAACGGGAATATCCTGCGTCTCTTTAATTGCCGTACAAACCGCAAAACCATTGCCGTCAGGTAAAGAAATATCAAGCAACGCCAAGTCAAATTTACTCTCGGCAAGCACAGCCAGGGCATCACGGCGCGTAGGGGCGTGGGTGACTGTAAATCCTTCCGAGCGGAGTAAAAGCATCAGGTTTTTAGCGATTGCCTTATCGTCTTCAACTAAAAATATCCGTTTCATTTGTTATCACCATCCTTTACACTACTGCTCCTATATCGTCTGTCAGTCGGTTTTCGGAGTCAACCGAAATCACCATGTATTTCCTTTTTTGCTCCCTTAATCCGTGCAGCAGAGTCCCAAATTTTCGCCTCAGCTTTTTTGCTGTTATATACCCACGTATAGCACCGTCATAAAATAATTGTATTTCTTTTGTAGGAAATATACAAGCAGAGGCATAAAGTTTTCCCCCTGAACAATGACAGCCATTGTCGGTCCGTCTGGCAGCGGCAAAAGTACAATGCTACGACTTACAGTCAGATTCTACGCCCCGAAGAGTGGTGTTGTCCGGTTTGGCGGCAAGGATGCAACTGCAATAGACCCTGAAAAGCTCTTTGGAAACTGTTCTACGGTTTTAAATGAATCTTAACTTATCAATTTTTAAAAATGCTTATAAGTTCTAAAAAAATGAAGATATTATGCAAGCCTTTCTCCCTTGTGCATGATAAAATGGGAAAAACAACTGATTAGGAGGGATGCTGCCATGAAAAAGGAAGTGCGTACGATATGCTATGATGAAGAGCTTCATATAGAAGCATATCATTTTAAAGGAATTGTGCAGCCTTTCCCCAACCATTTCCATGAATATTATGTGGTAGGATTTATCGAGGACGGGCAAAGGATTCTATCCTGCAGAAACAGAGAGTATGACATTCGGAGGGGAAATATAGTCCTGTTTAATCCGGGGGATAACCACGCTTGTGTACAAAGTGATGAAGGGACCTTTGATTATCGCGGGTTTAATATATCTCGGAATGTTATGTTGGATTTAGTAAAGGAATTGACAGGGAGGGAAGAATTACCGGGATTTTCGCGGAATGTAATATTTGATGAAGAGTTAACCTGTTATTTGCAGCCACTTCACCAGTTAATTATGAGCGGCTCCAATGAGTTTGAAAAGGAAGAACATCTGCTGTTGATGCTTTCCTTATTATTACAGAAGTATGGTCAGCCTTTTGAATGCTGTATTCCAGAGTGCAGGGAAGAAATTGAAAATGTATGCTCATTCCTGCAGGAAAATTATGCTGAAAAAATTTATTTGGATGAGCTGTGCAGACATGCACATTTGAGCAAATCTACTTTGCTGCGGGCATTTGTAAAATCAAAGGGAGTAACGCCTTACCGCTACCTAGAAGCAATCCGTATTAATGAGGCGAAAAAACTATTGGAGCAGGGGATGCCGCCTGTTGAGGCAGCTTTACAGACAGGTTTTTCTGACCAGAGCCACTTCACAAATTTCTTTAACCGGTTTATTGGACTTGCACCTGGCATATACCGGGATATTTTCTTGAAAAAGAAAGTTGATACAGATGTCGGGGTGGGGCATGATGAAAAATAAAAAATTGCAGTTGCTACGAAAAGGAGGAAAACAGAAATGGATTTACGGAATGAAAAATGTGTTATGGTAATTGATGAAAATTTACCGCTAGGCATTATTGTCAATACTGCAGCTATTCTTGGCATTACTATGGGAATGAGAATGCCGGAAGTGGTGGGGGATGACGTTATAGATGGGAGCGGTAAATTACATCCGGGGATTATTGAATTTCCGGTTCCTATTCTTAAAGGCAACAGGGAACTGATAAAAAATATCCGAGAGAAAATGTATCAACCGGATTATGGGGATTTGACCGTTGTTGATTTTTCTGATTTGGCGCAGGGCTGCAAGACTTATGAGGATTTTATTGAAAAGATGACGGGTGTACAGGAAAACGAACTACAGTATTTGGGGATTGCAATCTGTGGCGTTAAAAAGAAGGTGAATAAGCTGACAGGGAGTATGCCACTGCTTCGTTAATACAGCTCCAGCTGTGCGACACACAGTTCTTTTGAAAGGTATCGGGTTGATGGGAGGGCGCTGCAAGTGCTTAATTCACCGGATAGTATTTGCTCCCGTATCTGAGTGTAGATCTGCTTTGAAAAAGAACGCTGGCGTGTTCGGTCAAGCTGTAAGTATAGCACGATATCATCTCCTTTAACCGGCTCATTTAATTTTCAATATAATTGGAACTTTTGTATACCGATTTTTTATGCTTTAATTATAAGTAGTTCAATCGGATTTTGCAATGAAAACCGATATAAAGTGAGGTAATAATATGAAATGGAAAGATAGCTTCCATCCTTACGCAATAACTACAATTGTTTTTTGGTCACTGGCCTATGTGCTGACTAGGCTGGCATTACAGTATTTTTCTGCCTTTTCACTAGGTTTCCTAAGATATTTTGCCGCGTCCTGTACCCTAGTGGTCGTTGCAGTCCTAACTAAGATGAAGCTTCCGCAAAAAGCTGATATTCCATGGTTTTTGGCAGCTGGTGCAGTTGGATTCTTCTTTTACATGATTGCTTTCAATAAGGGTGCGGAAACTGTGACAGCCTCCACCAGCAGTGTTGTTATTACCACAGTTCCAGTTATGACCGCTCTGTTGGCCCGGTTTGTGTATAAAGAAAAATTATACGGTTTTCAATGGGTAGCTATTGCAATTGAATTCATAGGTGTGTTGGTCTTAACCTTGATGGATGGAGTGTTTTCCATCAATAGAGGACTACTCTGGTTACTCCTTGCAGCATTATCATTGAGTATGTATAACCTTTTACAACGCAAGCTCACAAAAAGGTATACTGCATTGCAGACCTCTGCGTTTAGCATTTTCTTTGGCACGATATTACTTGCTGTATTTCTTCCCGCTTCTGTCAAAGCGGTATCATATGCTCCGGGTATTCAATTGATCTATATTGCTGTATTGGGTGTATTTTCAAGTGCAATCGCCTATGTTGCATGGTCAAAAGCCTTCGCGAAGGCAAAACAAACATCATTGGTAAGCAACTACATGTTTGTTACGCCTTTTTTAACAAGTATTTTAGGCTTCCTAATTGCTGATGAGGTTCCGGGTCGGGCGACAGTGATTGGCGGTACGATTATTATTCTTGGTGTTCTTGTATTTAATTTTGGAGGAAAAATCTATGCATCCATATACAGTAAGAAAAGTATGGTATAAAGCAGTATCGCTGAGATTATAACAAGGAATGCTTGTCGTAAATTGCCAGATGGTTCTCCTTGCTTTCTACCACTCGTTGTGCCAGCATAGTGTTAGAGTTGATAGAAAATGATAGAAGGAGCGGTATTATGAAGTTGTATGAGAGTGAAACAGTTGAATTGAAGGCAATCTACACGCCTGATTTAAAAAAAGAAATTATTGCCTTTGCAAATACAAGCGGTGGAGCAATCTTTATTGGGGTACAAGATAACGGAGAAATTGTTGGGCTTGATAATGCTGACCTTGTAATGCAACAGATATCAAATGCTCTAAGAGATGGTATTCGTCCGGATGTTTCTATGTTTACAAATATTGATTTGTTGAAAGAAGGCAAGAGGTTTTTCATAAAACTAACTGTTAGCCAAGGTACAAAAAAGAAGTTTGAAAATGTAGAAGGGGCATTTCGAGTTATTCTTCCTAATATACATGCCAAAGTATTAAGTACAGAAGATCAAAAGTACTTGCCTATACTCGGATTATTCGAAAACCAAAAAGAAATTACTCGCTCTGATATAGAAGAAGTTTTGGGGATTGGTACGACTCATGCCGTCAATATGCTCAAGGAAATGCAGGAAAAAAAGCTCATTAGAAAAATTGGCAATGGTAGGCTGACAAGGTATGGGGCTTTTTTGAAAAAATAAAGACTGTAGATGAGATGGGAATTAGAGAAGAATATCCATATAATCCTCCAACTGATGAAGAATTAGATGCCATCATGGAGGAATAGTCTATGAAATTAAAACAAATGATTATAGATGCAGATATATGCATTAAGATAGGAGCTAGTACCAAATACAGATTTCAGAAATAATTGAGCCCATAATAGTATCTGTTGATGATATAGACAAATCAGAACTTGTATCGGATGTTGATCATGTGCCTTCAAGTCAAATGGAAACTGAAGTATCAGTTATTGATTCTATAATAAATACTACAATTGATGACTTTCAAGAAAAAGATGAAGAGAAGTCCTCGAATGAATTTGGCCAGTTTGATGGCAAAGATGAACAGAAGCCAATAAAAAAGAGTCTGGAGCCTGCATTTGATTTTAGGGGTAAGCAGCAACCAAACGCTAAACAAATGAAAGAGAAAGTTGAGTTGGTAGAGATCAAGACATCTGAAAGCAGTGGATTTGGCAAGCCAAAATTTGACTTCAGAAACAAGAAATTGTAATATGTATGCCTATGACAGAACACTGCGTAATTGGGGTGGTTTATATTGACAATATTATGAAAGCACTAGGGGGGAAAGACTATGGCAATACCAAAATATTATGAGTTTATGAAGCCAATATTAGAATTTTTAAGTGATAATCAGGTTTATAAAAGAATAGCAATGTATCAGCATTTTGCAGTCAAATTTCAATTAACGGAAGCAGAGCTACAAGAATGGCTACCAAGTGGTAAACAGCTCCTTTTTAATAATAGAGTAGGCTGGGCGTTGACGTATCTTAAAAAGGCAAAGTTAATTGATTCGCCTGCCAGAGCTAGTTATAGAATTACTGAACTAGGGCAACAGGTACTTGCTGAAGATCCCCAGGTCATTGATCAGAATTTTCTTAAGAAATTCGAAGACTTTCAGGATTTTATTGATGGTAATTCTGGTGACACCTTGTTTGATAATGACCTTTCTCAACTAGGCAGTGATGACTCACCACAAGATATTTTGGAACGAGCGTACAAAACTATTTCGAATACTCTGACCAGCGATCTGCTTATTGAAGTTATGAATCAGTCACCGAGCTTCTTCGAAAAATTAGTAGTCGATTTACTGGTTACCATGGGATATGGTGGAAGTAAGATTGAAAATAGCAAGGTGCTTGGGAGGTCTGGCGACGAAGGTATTGATGGTGTCATTAATGAAGACAAGCTAGGGTTTGATAAAATCTATATTCAGGCAAAGCGTTGGGACATTGATCGAACTGTAGGCAGACCTGAGCTTCAGAAATTTGTTGGTGCATTAACAGGACAAGGTGCTTCAAAAGGTGCCTTCATCACAACCGCCAGCTTTACCAAAGAAGCAAAAGAATATGTCAGCAAGCAACATGCATGCAAAATCGTGTTAATAGATGGTAAAACATTAGCTGCTCTTATGGTTGAACATAATTTGGGCGTATCCATAGAAAATGCATACTATATTAAGAAAATTGATACCGATTATTTTAATGGTGATTGAAATTATAATATAATTTTAGTTGAGTAGGGTATAGGTTGACACCAGTTTTTGAGTTTTTAGTGGAAATATAGTATAATAATAGATAAGGTGGTGTTGATATGAGAGATTTAGAAAAACTAATTGATGAAGTTAACGGTTCAATGTCAATAGAAGGCATGCCGCTTACTCAGACTGATAAAGATAGAATAAGACGTTGTGTAGGTAATGATAAACTTGTTGAAGAAACGATAGCAGAGCTCATAAAAAAACACACTGCTGTCAAGGACTATAGCCATGAACGACAATTATGATTACAGCTATGAGTGGGATCACAGGTATTGTTATCCTCATTCAGATGTGCTTATAAATAGGCTGAGTATCAAGGATGCAGACAAGCTTCACATAGCAGAAAGGGAAATAACTTCTTTGAGAATAGCCAATGCAAAAATGAAAATTATAAAAGGTGATTTTGATCTGCTCCACTTAAGAAGAATTCACAAGTATATATTCGGTGATATCTATGAATGGGCAGGCGAAATAAGATGGGTAAACATTGCAAAAGGCAATATGTTTTGCAACTATGAGTTTATAGAAGCAAATGCAGATTCGATCTTCAAGAAGCTAAAAAAAGAGAAATTTTTGAAAGATGCTTCCAAAGATGAAATTCCACTCCGACTTGCATACTATTTAAGTGAAATCAATGTCCTTCACCCCTTCAGAGAAGGAAACGGTAGAGCACAAAGACTCTTTATTGAATACTTGGCTGAAAACGCAGGCTATAGCGTTGACTTTTCGCGGGTGACAGACAAGCAAATGATTGAAGCAAGTGCCACATCATTCCTGTGTGATTATACTAAAATGGAGGAAATTTTCAATGCAATAACCAAACCTCTGCCTGAGAACAACATGGCGTAGACTTTCATGGAATAGTTCAAAATACTATCAATACTTTAAATAAGGATGACTACCATAGAGTGAAAGAGGCTGTCGGGAAATAGCTGATTTTGCCTCCAAGAACTAAAAATAAAGAGAACCCTGAAACTCTTGAAACTAGGATTCGAAAAAGTCCTATGATCTTGCTGGGTTCTTTTTTGTTTTTAGGTTTTATATTTGGACACAGCAAATAAAGTCGTTCAATTTTAGCTGCAAGAGAGCTCTGGGTTAGGAGACTGATAGATAAACTACAAGCTTTGGATTGGAAACCCCACCTCTGTAACCATTTTTTGAGCGTTTTTTTCTGTGGCTGGAGATACATGGTAAATGTTAAAATGCTGACCACAAAATGTATAATGATTGTCTTTTGCCCAATTTGCAATCAGCTCGCCTATTTCCGATATCTGATGGTACTCCCCCTCATAAGTCAATACTGCGGCAAGCGTAGAGGAGACCTCCTTAAATATTACGTTGTCTGTATCCCTCCCTTTCCAGGCTACTGCCCTTTGCAGTTCAATATCAATGCCACTTTCTACAAAGCCTTCATTATGGTATATTGCCATATCATATGCAGGGGTTTCAAACGGTATCTGTTGTTGCTCTAACGTTCTTGACAATATTGACCACAGGTCCCCCTCTCTGTCATAAAAAGGGATGGTGTCCCGTATACTCACCACAGTTCTGCTGGGTATTTGTTTCACTTCAACACTATATCGCAGTATATTCTCATTTTTGCGTAGTGCCGCTACTGTTGTTTCAAGTTGTCTGATTTGTTGTTGCAGCCGTTCAAGTTCTTCCTGCTTATATGTAGTCTGTATTTTTAAATATGCTGCAAGGCTCTCACTATCTTTGTATTCGCATAAAATATCCTTGATAGTCGCAAGTCCAAGCCCCATAGACTTTAGGGCTTGTATGCGGTTAGCAACCGTCAACTGATTTTCTGAATAATAACGATAACCGGATTCTGCATCAACATAAACGGGAATAAGAAGCCCAATCTTATCATAATTACGCAGCATGTGAATACTGATTTTTGTAAGCATTGAAAAATGGCCTATCTTTAGCATTGTACCAACCTCCTATTTCTATTGTAGCGTATAGACGATTGTTACATCAATTTCTTTTTGATTTTTTTCAATTTCCCCTTGACTCTCGCATTGTACGAGGTTGTAGCATGGAAATCACAAAGGAGGTGTAATTGTGGAAGCAATCTATATTGACAAGCTATCAAAAACATACAAGGACGAAACGCAGGGGTTAAACGAGTTATCTCTCTCCGTTCGTCAAGGTGAAGTGTTCACCCTGTTAGGTCCCAATGGTGCGGGAAAATCCACTCTGATAAACATTCTGACGACATTTCTTAGCCCTACGTCAGGTAGTGTGAGCATTCTCGGACACGACCTAAAAAAAGAGGCTGCAAAAGTGCGAAGGGAAATTGCTTGTGTGGCTCAAAAAGTTTCGATTGACAATCACTTGACATTAAGAGAAAACATGCTGTTTCAGGGGCGGCTCCATCAGATGGATAGTGCTACTATTGAAGAAAAAATGAAATTGCTCATAAGCAGTTTTGGGTTGCAGGAGTATACAGCTAAAAGAGTAGCATCCTATTCAGGTGGAGTCAAACGTAGGCTGGACATTGCTATGAGTTTAATGTCCTCCCCTAAAATTCTGTTTCTTGATGAACCCACTGTTGGTATGGATATTGAAAGCAGGCGAGCTATGTGGGATATTGTACGTAAAATCCGTTCAGAATTTCACACTACTGTTTTTTTGACAACCCATTATCTAGAAGAAGCTGATATGTTAAGTGACACCATTTGTATTATGCAAAAGGGACATCAAATCATACAGGATACGCCGGACAATTTAAAACGGTACACCATGCAGCAGCAGATTCGTATATTGTGCAGTACCCCGAAGGCTGCCGCTGAATTTGCTGGTCTGCTTTCTAAAGAAGCTTTTGTTCATAATACGTTTTTGGAGGGAAGCAATCTTACAGTTTTAGTTGAAGATACTGAGCGTGATTATCGGGAAATCAACAGAATTGCATTGGATAGTCATATCCCACAAACAGGCATTGGAATTGTGCATCCCGATTTAGATGATGTATTTCTGGCATTGACACAAGAAAGGAGTGCATAACTATGGGCGCATTAAATATCTTTAGCCGTAATATAAAATGGCGTTTTCAAAATCCTGTTACCATCTTTATGACGCTGATACAACCACTTATATGGTTAGTAATTTTTAGTACATTGTTTGCGAACAGTTCCCAGGGCGGCGCAAACTATACTGCCTTTGTTTTGCCGGGTATATTGATAATGGATGTGCTATCCGGTGCAGGTATAAGCGGCATTGCAACATATTCTAACAAGGCAGGTGGGTCTTTTTACCGCATGGTTATATCGCCTGTCAAGCGTGGCGCTATCGTTTTAGGGCATATATTGGATGTAGCCGCACTTGCATTTATGCAAGTAGCTGCGCTGGGAGCTATAGCCTTTCTTATGTCCGTTCGTATGGCAACCGGTCTACTGGGATTACTGCTAAGTACAATTCTACTTTTCTGCGTTGTATTCTTCGTGGCAAGTATATCCTATGCGTTAAGTATGGTAATACCGGACGAAAACGCATTTATCGCAATGGCCAATACTTTTATATTGCCACTATTCTTTTTGAGTACGGCACTTATAGCAAAAGCACAAGCCCCCCCTATAGTATTCCGTATTATCATTTCTATCAATCCCTTCACCTATGCTATAGACAGTTTAAGGAATCTAATTAACGATAGTTATGTGAATTGGACTGAATACGGAATAGCAATTGGTCTGTTTGGAGCTTTGGGAATTATAGCGTTTTGCATAGCTAAAAATGCTATAAAAAGAGAAGCATAAACTCATTTTCTTCCAGAATGTTTGACTTAGAAAATCGCTCAACGGTAATAAAAACCGTTGTTGTGGCGGTCGGATGGGTGTGTGCAATATGTGAAAGATAGCCAAAAGGCGGTTTTGAAAAAAAAATCAAAACCGCCTTTTCTATATCAGAGGGCCTAGTTAGGCCTTTTTATGGTTTTATTATAGACGAAAGAATTGCAATTCCTCTCTCCATATCTTCAATTTTCGTATTACCGTACCCCAAAATAAGCGAATTATCATATGATGTATTTATTTCAGAAGATAAATAGTGTTTGTTTATGGAAGAAATTTGCACCCCGCTATCTTTTATCTTCTCAAGCAGTTCCTGATCAAAAAACACATCATCAAAGGATGCTATAAAATGCAGCCCTGCTTCTGCACCGGAAATTTTGACTCCTTCTTCAAACGCTTTATCAAGACAGTCTATTAAAACATTTCTTTTTTTCAAATATAGTTTTCGCATTTTCCTTATGTGGTTTTCAAAAAGACCTGACTCTATAAAACTTGCTAATGTTCGTTGTTCAAGAATGGGAGAATGAAAATCTGCCACATATTTTATTTCCCTCATTTGCTCACATAAGGATGCAGGTAAAGCCATATAGCCAATGCGTAATGCCGGCATGAGCGTTTTGGAAAAAGTCCCCACATAAATAACCCGCTCTGGGTCTAAGCATTGCATTGATTGTATTGGACTACCATCAAAGCGGTACTCACTGTCATAGTCATCTTCGACGATGTAAGCATTATGTTGTTCTGCATATTTTATCAGTTCAATTCTTCTTTTCACTGGAAAAATTACGCCTGTTGGAAATTGATGGCTTGGTGTTGTAAAGATAAGTTTGGGCGGAGTATCAGGCAACTCTGATGTCATTAATCCCAGATTATCAAGATTTATAGGCTTCATTTTCACAGAATTCCCTTTCAATGTATGAAGTATTCCATAGCTCAAAGGGTTTTCAACTAACGCATACTCATTTCGGTTTATTAGTTGACACAATAAATTAAATGATTGAGCAGCCCCATTGGTTATCATAATATTTTTTGGCGATGTGTGTGTGCCTCTTGCTCGGTTCAAGTAAAGGGAAAGTTGTGTCCTTAATTCATAATCCCCGAAGGGGTTTTGATAGTCCATTTGTGATGGTTTTATGTCCAAAGCAATTTTTTGATATACTTGTGCCCATTTTTTGATTGGGATTGCTTCTAAATCTGGAATACCAGACCTAAAAGAAACAATATAGTTATTTGGTATTTCTAGATTTTCCTTCAGCTTCGACAGACTATTTCTGTTCGTTTGATAAAATTGAACACCTTCGCAAACATAAGTCCCAGAACCATTTCGGGAATAAGCGTATCCTTCAGCTAATAATTGCTCATAGCTTTCGATTACAACATTCCTTGCTACATTCATATATTTTGCTAACTCTCTTGTTGAAGGCAACTTTTCTCCTGGCTTTAATATACCTTGAAGTATAGAAGCTTTAACAAAATGATATATTTGTTGGGATAAAGGTTTTTTAGATTTTCTATCAATATTGATATACAGCATAAACATTTCTCCTATAAGTGGTTCTATGAAAATACTATAAAATTGGAACTAAAAAGAACCACTGATTTATGATAAATTATATCATAGAACAACAATATAGTAAAATCAGGAGGTTTCAATATGATTAAGATACATTCTAATATGGATGAGTCCTATTCAAAAACTTATTTTGGCATACTTATTTTAGAAAAATTTTGTGAGCAATCGAGCGGAAAAGAAGCGTTTAAACAACTGGTACAAAAGGAACTTAACAATATTCGGTCCATCCATGCAAATTATGAAAGAAAAGCCTTTATTGAAGTAAATAATGTTGTAAATGCTTATGTCCGTTATTACAAAAGGTTCAAAAAGACATACCATGTATTGCCGCAGCTGGAATCAGTATTAAGTGGAAAAAAATTTCCAGAGGAAACAGCTTTGGTGCAGATTCTATTTTTGGCGGAGTTAAAGACGCAGCTTTTAATTGCAGCGCATGACTTGAAAAAATGCCATCTGCCTTTAACCATACAAATGTCTCAAGGCGGTGAAACTTTGTTGGGTTCAAATAATCGCAATATTGTATTAAAACCGAATGATATTTGTCTTAGAGACACAGACGATTATATTTTGAGTATTATCTATGGTCAAGATGAAAGAACAAGGATTACGAAGGAAACCACCGATGTGCTATTCCTTATTGATGGTGTTCCTGGATTGGAAAGGAAGTATGTTGAAGATGGACTTGCAACTTTGCTGAGTTATGTTCGTGCTTTTGAGCCAGATATTAAGCCAAAAGAATTGAAAGTGATTTGTTCTTCTTTTTTAAAGGAAGGATAATATAGAATGTGTACATGCAACCTTTTTATTATTTCTCTAATTATTATTTTGATTCCAGGTACAGGGGTTGCATATCTTTAAATGCTATAGTTTTTACAAACATTTTTCAGCAGTAAAGAAATTATTGAAAAGTATGTTCAGAAGCAGATTTAAGTTGTATCATAACTGGCACCTGCTGGCTTGTACATATTACTGTCAAGATTAAGCTCTGGAGTTAGCTGACTCAAGAGCTTTACTGTTGGCAGTGATTACTACCAGCAAACATAATTTAGTTGTAGTGTTAGAATAGTGTTATAACTGATAGAAAATGATATAAAGAGTGATATTATGAAGTTGTATGAAAGCGAAACTGTTGAATTGAAGGAAATTTATATGCCTGATTTCAAAAAAGAAGTCGTGGCATTTGCAAATACAGTGGTGGTATATAGGCGGTTATAATATTTAGGTATCAAATTCAAAAAACAGAACACTTGTTCTAGAGAATCATATAAGCTATAATAGTAATTGTAGGATATAAGGAAAATATGGTAATCAGAATGTTATATGTTTTCATTTCTATGAGTGATGATGATTGGATACGGGGGTGATATGAATGTCAATGAAACCTGTTAAAGAAACGATTCACGCAAAAGGTATGGATATTGCTATCTATACAGAAGATTTTCAAAATGAGTTTATATCCCTTACAGATATCGCACGATATAAAAGTGATGAGCCCTTTATTGTTATCAACAATTGGATGCGGGGAAAAGATACTATTGAGTTTTTGGGGCTATGGGAGCAATTACACAATCCTGATTTTAAACCTATCGAATTCGATAGGTTTAAAAAAGAAGCTGGATATAATGCTTTTACGCTATCGCCGCAGAAGTGGATAGAAAACACGAATGCCATTGGTATAGTCTCTAAATCTGGTCGTTATGGTGGAACCTTTGCCTATTCTGATATTGCTTTTGAATTTGCTTCTTGGATATCAGCAGAGTTTAAGCTCTATATTAATCCACATCCATCATGGACGTGGATCATCTTTTTGCCCCAATAAATAATCAATACTAACATTATAAAATTTCGACAACTTAATCAGAGCTAAGCTTGGGATATCAAGCTCTCCACTTTCATAACGAGAATAGGTTGCCTGAGATACATTCAAGAGCTCTGCAATTTGCCTCTGCGTTAAATCCCTGTCTTCACGTAGATATCTGATATTTTTATACATATGCATCACCTAAAATTATTATAATTTATACGAAAAACGCATATTGACATTTATGCAATTTTCGTATAAATTTATTTTGAGATCAAAATGGAAAAATTATTAAAATTGAAGTCATAGATTTAGGCATTAAGTTAATAATGTTTTTCCATAAAAAACAGGAGGACATTAAACTATGAAAGTAAGATTATCTACAATATCACGCATAACCGCAAATGACAAGCAGGTGCCACAAATAAGAATACAAGGCATTTGGCTGGAAAAGCTGGGTTTTAAGCCGGGAAAGAAGGTTATTATTGAGGAGAGCTATGGAAAATTAGTATTAAAGCTTGTTACCATAATCGATGAATAAATTATTAAAGATTTAATAGAAGTACTACTTCATTAGGGATAGGGCTCAATATCTCTTATGTTTACAAATATACTTATATAGAATTTGAAATAAGTATATTTGTGATGTGGAAACCGTTTAGCCTTCTCATACTGAATTTAGTAATGGGAAGGCTTCTTTTAAATTACAGAAAAAAACGAAGTGAAGAATCGTATTAAATAAAAAAGCTGTATAAAACCTTATCCCTATCCTTTCAAAAGCATCCTTCATGATAACCACCTAAATCCAATAATCCAATAAAGGAAATCACGAAAATTTATTGAATATTTAGCAAATAAATATTTTTGGAAGGAGAAAGCAAAAAATGACGTCTATTTTTGGATTGCCTTTGAAAACCCTGGTGATTGTGGGGGGATTATTTGTTATCTCCACCCTGGCTCCTTCTATTACAGCCCTTATTATAAAGCACAGGAGGGGGTGGAGAGAGTGAATAAAACTATTGTATATCTGCTTTACTTTACCTTCTATACAATTCTTTTATTGTTTTTTGGCAAGAGTGGATTTAAACAAACAAAAAACGCCAGAGATTTTTTTGTAGCCGGAAACAGCCTGGGATTAGCGGCAAGCGTATTTACCTTTAGTGCCACCTGGTTTAGTGCCGCTTCTATGCAAGGGGTCTCAGGCTCTCTATATGCTTATGGATATAATACTGTATTGTATGCCATTGTGCCGTGGTTTATAGGGGCTGCTTTTTTAGTTGTGCTGGCATCCAGACTAAAGGAGCATGATATCTTAACGGTGCCTGAATATTTTTTTATAAGATACGATAGCAAGTGGCTGCAGGCCATGGCAGGGATTATGATTGTGGTTACCTACATTCTCTACATGATTATTCAAGTAAGAGGCTTTGGCATTGTTATCTCGGAGCTTTTAGATATCAACTATATTTTCGCCATTGTGTTAGTATACCTATTTGTCATTTATACAACCTTTGGGGGTCTGTTATCAGTAACTAAAACCGATGGCTTAAATTTTATATTAATTCTTATAGGAACTCTTTTGGCAACGGTGATTGTTTTAAGGGATATCGGGGGAATTACCCTAATGCACGAAGGAGCCGCCTTAGTGAATACCAGACCGTTTCCCAGCTTTCCCCATATAACAGAAAAAGGCGCATTGCTTGATCCCTTTGCTAAGGGAGAATTGCCGCCGCTTTTGACCTTTACCTCCTTTTTCGGATGGGGCCTGGGCTTAGCGGCAAATCCTCAGTATGCTGTTCGTATCATTTCAGCTAAAAATACCAAAACGGCAATAAAAATGATCTGCTATTCAGTATTTTTCTTGGCATTTATCTATTTAGGCATGATGATCATCGGAATCGGAGGCAGAGTATTGCAGCCCACCATTCAATCGATTCACTCTGTGGACGAGGTATTTCCTTATATGATCAACAATGTGATTTATTCTGCCTTTAGCGGATTAATCCTCATCAGCATTACCGCAGCGGCTATTTCCACAGCAAATTCACAGCTGCTTATTGCTGCCAGCGGTTTTACCTATGACCTATATAAAAATCTTTTTAATCCTGGCATACAGGAGGACAAATTTCTAAATCTCAATAGAATATTTATCTTTGCAGTCGGAACGATTTCTCTGCTTTTGGCTATTAATCCACCTGGTAGTCTATTGATTTATGGCGGGTATATCTGGGGCTTTTTCTCAGTGACCTTCCTCTTACCCTTATATGGCGGGTTGTTTTGGGAAAAGGCAACAAAGGAGGGGGCAGCTGCATCCTTTATTGCAGGTCTTTTAACCATGAGTGCCTTTATGATAAGAAATTATGTTATTGTTGAGAGAAATGCTGTAGTCCATCCTGCCTTACCTGGTGTGGTGGTCTCTGCCCTAACATTCTATTTTGTCAGCAAACATTACGATGGTAAAGGAAGGGGATAACGGTGCGGCTTGATATTGAAAACAAAATTCTGATTCCCTTTATGATTTTATTAATCATATCAATTTTTACCTTAGGGGCGGTATCCTATTGGAATGGATATCAATCCCTTTTAGAGAATGAAGTAAAGAATTTAACGAAGAACCTGGAGGAGAAGGTATTTTTTATAGAAAGTATCCATCAACAGGTGAAGGATGGCGTTTTTACAGAAGAGGAAGGAAAAGCATATGTGATTGACTACTATGGTAGACTGGAAAAGGAAGGCTTAATCATTTTTGAGGGCGAAAAATTTCTGCTAAACAGCTTTAAAGGAGAGGCGGCATGGTTTCATAGATTAAGGGAGGAAAATCTGTTTGATCATCAACAGCCTTTATCTGTAGAGAACTATCTTTTTATCTACAAAGCCTATGACCAATGGGACTGGATATTGGGTTATCGTCTGAGCAAGGGGATTTTTTTCTATGACGTACTGGAAAACCAAAAGTATATGCTTTTACTGGCGATTATTTCTCTGATTTTTTCCATGCAGGCAGCTATTTTTATCTCCCATAACATCTCCAAGCCAATAAAAATGCTGGCGGATATATGCGATAAAATTGCTCAGGGAAGCTTCCATGATAAGATTAATATAAAAAGAAAAGATGAGATAGGTATGCTGGCTAATGCCTTTAATAATATGCTGTATCAGCTCCAGGAAAATACAACAAAGCTCATTAAGATGACTCAGTTAAATGAGGATATTCTAAGAAATATTTCAACTGGGATTATTAC
Source organism: Clostridiaceae bacterium (assembly GCA_018432235.1). Classification (GTDB taxonomy): domain Bacteria; phylum Bacillota; class Clostridia; order Peptostreptococcales; family Natronincolaceae; genus M1-B18. The sequence continues at coordinate 122,133 of JAHDLO010000007.1, forward strand.
TACAGATCAGCAGGGTCAGGTGTTATCCATTAATCAAGCAGCAAAGGATTTATGGGAGGGCAGTACTGAAAAAAGCATTAGTAAGGACATCAAAGAAAAGCTTTTTCAACAGCTTAGAGAAACTTTAGATACTGGCAAGAGCATTAACAATTTCTATGCCTTTGATAATATTCAGGAGGGTAGCAAAATTTACTTGGATGCCACCACAGCTTTATTGAAAACCGATAAAGGAGCGGTTAGCGGCGCTATTTGCAATTTCAACGATATTAGTGAAAGAAAGAAGATAGAAAACAATATGGAGACCTTAGATCGATTGACCTCTATTGGACAGCTGGCGGCGGGGATTGCCCATGAAATCCGAAATCCATTGGCAGGCATGAAAACCAGTATTCAGGTCCTGAAAAATAGATTATGCAAAGAAGATGGGGCTGCCAATGAGAAATTGTTTAATGGCGTATTATATGAAATCGACAGAATTAATCATTTAATTACTGACATATTGAATTTTGCTAAGCCAAGAGCGCCAAAATATGAAAAAACAGATTTAGTGGAAATATTAAATCGCGCATTGGATTTGGTGAAGAAGACTGCTATAGAGAATGATATCGCAATCAATATTGTTAAACACAGTAACAATCCCTTAATCTTTGTGGATAAGGCCCAGATTGAGCAGGTCTTTCTAAATATTATCAAGAATGCCTTAAAAGCAATTCACCAAAAAGGGGAGCTAAGCATTATCATCAATACCCATCTTGAAGAAAAAGGTGCTTTTGCTTCCTTGGAGTTCCGGGATAATGGTGCGGGAATTGAACCAGAAAATCTTGAAAAAATATTCAACCCCTTTTTCACCACAAGCCCTGAAGGAACTGGTCTGGGTTTATCGGTGGTGTATGAGCTGGTGAAGGGGAATCAAGGAGAAATCGAAGTCCACAGTGCTGTAGGTGTAGGCACTAAATTTAAGGTGAGGTTTCCTATGTACGGAGGTGACAGCAATGAATAAAAGAATATTGATTGTAGATGATGAAGAGACCATACGATTGTCCCTGAAGGAAGGTCTGACGGATATGGGATATGGCGTAGCTACTGCCGGCAACGGTGTTGCAGCCCTTGAAGAGATAAAAAGCTTTAAGCCACAGGTGGTTTTTTTAGATATGAGGCTGGCAAAGGAAAATGGATTGGCACTTATTCCTCGGATAAAGGAAATTGACAAGGAAGTCGAAGTCGTGATTATGACAGCCTATGGCGACATACAAACGGCTGTTAAAGCCATCAAGGAAGGTGCCTATGACTATATCAACAAGCCCTTTGATTTGGAAGAAATAGATATTATCATAGAAAGGGTCATAAAAAATCTAAAGCTGCAAAAGAAAATTTATTTATTGGAGAAGGAAAAGAAGTCTCAAAATGAATATATGCTGGGGGAGGATGCCAGCATGAAGGATATTCTGGCTAAAATTGATATCCTGTCCAGTAATGATGCCGTAACGGTACTGATAAGAGGGGAAACAGGAACTGGCAAAGAGCTGGTGGCGGCTGCTATCCATGAAAAAAGTGCCAGAAAAGATGGACCCATGCTAAAAATCAATTGTGGGGCGATCCCGCAGCAGCTAATAGAAAGCGAGCTTTTTGGCTTTGAAAAAAATGCCTTTACAGGGGCCACCGCCAGAAAAAAAGGTTTAATAGAAATTGCCGATGGCGGAACGGTTTTTTTAGATGAAATAGGAGAAATTTCCTTAAGCGTCCAGACAAAGCTATTGAGATTTATTGAGGAAAGGACATTTAAAAGGGTTGGTGGCTTGGAGGACATTGAAGTAGATATTAGGGTAATTGCTGCAACCAATAAAAATCTGGAGGAAGCCATAAAGAGAAAGGAATTTAGAGAGGATTTATATTACCGTTTAAATGTAGTGCCCATTCAATTGCCTCCTTTAAGAGAAAGGGGCAAGGACATTCTTTTACTGGCGGATTATTATTTGCAGGAATACAATAAAAAGTTTCATAAGCCGATAAGAGGCTTCTCCAGGGAGGTTGAACATGTACTTTTGAATTATCCTTGGAGGGGCAATGTACGGGAATTGAAAAACGTGATAGAAAGAATTGTGATTCTAAAGGAGGGGGAGCTTATAGGCGTAAAGGATCTACCCCTTGAAATCTCCAATAGTATCGATGACGGGTCTGACATAATCCCAAGGGATAAGCATGAAAAGGATGCTGGTACGGTTTTATATCCAGGCTTCTCTTTGGAGAAGGAGGTCCAGGAAATCGAGCTGTACTACATAAAAATGGCACTAGCCCATTGTAATAATAATTACTCGAAGGCATCAGAAATTCTGGGAATAAGCAGATTTGCTTTAAAAAGAAAAATAGAAAAGTATTCATTAGAATAATTTTGAGCGATTCCACAATTCATGTGCGAAATCGCTCTTTTTTATATCATAGGAAAGTTCTTTTATTTCCCTATGATATGGGGGGGTTGTTAAGGGGGGCATCACCCCTTATTAAAAAAAGGAGAGTACAGCGAAGCGTCCTAGAGAACGCATGGGTTCTCTGGAAAACAAACGTGGCGAAGCCACTTTTGTTCTGTTGCGGCTATTTTCAGCTTGTCACAGGTTTATACAGTCTATTTATGTGGAATTCCGCACGAATGACGATGGGTGCAAACTATCATTTATCAGAAAATACACAATTTTCAACGCTGGCAAGGTTGGCATTAATCTTGCAAATAATTATAGAAACAAAAACTTAGGGGTGCAAGGATGTTTCAAGTGGATTTAAACAGCGATATAGGTGAGAGCTTTGGCGATTACAAGCTGGGCTTAGATGAAGAGGTGCTTCAGCACATCTCCTCCGCTAACATTGCCTGTGGATGGCATGCCGGTGATCCTGTAGTCATGGAAAAAATCGTTGAAGTGGCGGCGAAAAAAGGGGTAGCTATAGGGGCTCACCCGGGATTTTTGGATCTGATGGGCTTTGGCAGAAGAGAGATGGTGATAACAGGGGAAGAAGCAAAGGCCTATATGAAATACCAAATAGGCGCTTTATGGGCATTTGCAAAAAGCAAGGGTGTCAGAATACAGCATGTGAAGCCCCACGGTGCGCTGTATAATATGGCAGCCAAGAATGAAATGCTGGCAAGGGCCATTGCAGAAGCCATTTATGAGGTGGATGCAGACATGATTTTGGTAGGACTTGCTAATAGCCAATTGATGAAGGCAGGGACAGCAACGGGTCTAAAGGTTGCTAATGAGGTGTTTGCCGATAGGGCCTATAACCCTGACGGGACACTGGTCTCTAGAAAGCAGGAGGGAGCCGTCATCCATGATACCCAGCAGGCTATAGCAAGGGTGATTCGTATGGTAAAGGAAGGTAAGGTAAAAGCCGTGAACGGAGAAGATGTCGCGATTCAAGCGGATACGATTTGTGTCCACGGGGATAACCCCAAGGCGGTGGCCTTTGTAAATGAAATAAGAAAGGCGTTAGAAGCTGAAAATGTTCAAGTGGTTTCTATGGCAAGCTTTATCAAATAATAGGGAGAAGGTGGAGAAAAGATGATAAATAATGAAAGAAAAAGCAAAAACTTTGGTGTGTTGCTGGGGGCAGCCTTCCTAATGGCAACCTCCGCTATCGGTCCCGGCTTTTTAACACAAACCGCTACCTTTACAGAAAGATATGGAGCGAATTTCGGCTTTGTTATTTTAATTGCAATTATTTTAACCTTTGGAACACAGCTGAATATATGGCGGATTATTGGGGTTTCAGGCATGCGGGGACAGGACATTGCCAATAAGGTGGTTCCGGGCTTAGGCTATTTTATAGCAGCATTGGTGGCTCTAGGCGGGCTGGCCTTTAATATCGGGAACGTTGGTGGTGCTGCGCTAGGTCTTAACGTACTTCTTGGTATGGATATTAAGCTGGGTACTATTATTGCTGGTATAATAGGGATCATCATTTTCTTAGCAAAGGATGCCCGCTCTCTTGTGGACAGGTTTACTAAGATTTTAGGCGGACTGATGATTTTGCTGGTGGCCTATGTCACCTTTTCTACCAACCCACCTGTTGGCGAGGCAGTAGCAAAAACCGTTGTTCCCGATGGGATAAACATGTTAATATTCCCTATCATCACTCTCGTAGGAGGAACTGTAGGCGGATATATCACCTTTGCGGGAGGTCATCGTTTAATTGATGCCGGAATTACAGGAGAGGAAAATTTAGGTGAGGTTAATAGAAGCTCTCTGATGGGTATAGGCTTAGCTTCTATTATGAGGGTCCTTCTTTTCTTAGCTATTCTGGGGGTTGTGACAAAGGGATTGACATTAGATCCTTCTAATCCAGCGGCATCAGCCTTTTTACACGGTGCTGGCAATATTGGCTATAAATTCTTTGGGATTGTATTATGTGCAGCTGGATTAACCTCTGTCGTAGGAGCCGCCTATACTTCGGTATCCTTCCTAAAGACATTAAATACAACCATAGCGAAGCATGAAAACTACTTTATTATTGGCTTTATTGCAGTATCAACTGTAATTATGACCTTTCTAGGACAGCCTGCAAAGCTGCTGGTTTTGGCGGGATCGTTAAATGGATTAATTTTACCCGTAACCCTGGGTACTATTCTGATGGCTTCAAGGAGGAAGGATATCGTGGGAGAGTACAAGCATCCCACCTGGCTATTGGTATTTGGTATCATTGTTGTTATTCTGACTGCCTACGGCGGCTTGGTATCCTTACAAAATATTAAGAACCTATTTTAAATAAAGTAAATATCAGGGTGGACCAATAGGTTCACCTCTACTGGAGGTAGCCTTGATGTATGAAAAAACAAAATATCTGATGGCAGGAGATAGGGCGCTGGTAATGGAGTTTGGCAATGCCATTTCTGAAGAAATCAATAATAAAATTCGGTCCATGACGGCAGCCATAGAGGCACAAAATATTAAGGAGATTGTGGAATTCGTCCCTACCTATCGCTCCTTGATGATTCATTATAATCCTTTGAAAATCAGCTACAACCAACTGAAAAATACATTGGAGGAAGTGGAAAAGCGGTTAGGGAGCATCGAGCTGCCCTTACCACAGGTAATCGAAATCCCCACACTATATGGTGGAGACTATGGGCCGGATATTGAAAATGTTGCCAAACACAATCAGCTGACGGTGGAGGAGGTAATAAAAATCCATACCTCTAAAGAATATTTGATTTATATGCTGGGGTTCACTCCCGGGTTTCCTTATTTGGGGGGGATGGAGGAAAGAATTGCCACGCCTCGATTGGAATCCCCCAGAACAAAAATCGCCGGAGGCTCTGTGGGAATCGCCGGAGGACAAACGGGAATTTATCCTATAGATAGTCCCGGCGGCTGGCAATTGATTGGCAGAACCCCTGTGCCTTTGTATGATCCACAGCGGGAAACCCCTATCCTGTTGAAGGCAGGGAACTATATTGTCTTTAAAGCCATAGGGGAAGAGGAATATATGGAAATAGAAATAGCTGCAAAAAAAGGTGCTTATCATTGTAAAAGCTACCCTAAAAAACATGGGGGTGATGAGCATGGGACAAATTAGAATCATCAAACCAGGACTTTTGACGACGGTGCAGGATTTAGGCAGAAGCGGGTATCAGCAGTATGGGGTTACCGTATCAGGGGTTATGGACAATGCTTCTGCTAGGTTAGCAAATATTTTAGTGGGAAATGACGAAGGAGAAGGGCTTTTAGAGATCACTATGCTGGGACCGGAAATAGAGCTTTTAGAGGATATGGTGGTTGCCATTACAGGGGGAGATTTGCTTCCAGTGCTAAATGGCAATGCTGTAGCTATGGGAAAAAGCATATTGGCAAAAAGTGGAGATCGGTTAGCGTTTAGAGGCGTCAAAAACGGATGCAGAAGCTATGTCGCCTTCTCCGGTGGCATTCAGGTGCCGATACTGATGGGAAGCAAGGCCACCTTTACCAGAGGAAGCATTGGTGGATTTGAGGGCAGGGCCTTAAAGACTGGGGATATTCTGACCATAGGAGACCCTGGCAAGCCTTTGAATCTCTTGATTGGAAGAGAGCTTCGGGAAAGCTGGTATGAATACAATCAAACCATAGAGCTAAGGGTGGTTTTGGGACCACAAGCGGATGCCTTTACAGAAGCAGGAGTGAAGACCTTCTTTAGCAATGCATATGCAGTCACCAACGAATGCGACAGAATGGGCTACAGACTCGAAGGCGAAAAAATTCAGCATAAAAAAGGCGGAGACATTATTTCCGATGGTATTGCTATGGGGGCAATACAGATTCCAAGCCATGGTCAGCCCATTATTATGATGGCAGACCGACAAACAACGGGAGGCTATACAAAGATAGGCAATGTGGTCACTGTTGACTTGCCCAAGGTTGCTCAGGCAAAGCCGGGAGATAAGATTGTATTTAAAGAGGTAGCTCTGGAGGAAGCCCATCGCCTACTTAGAGAGCTGGAAAATAAAATTGAGGCCTTTAAAAATCAGTGTGCCGGCAAAGAGCGGCTAGTTATCAATAGCAGAAAATTTCATTTAAAGGTTAATGGGAAGCCCTATGAGGTTATGGTGGAGGAGCTGAAAAGCTAACACAGCTTGAAATTTAAAATCGCTAGTGCCTTGACGACTTTAGCATAACAGTAGCAGTAAGGACGATCTTTTTAGTTTCTCTTAAAGGCCCAGCTCTTTGGTGTTCACAGTATACGCCGAGTGCTGGGCTTTCTTTATTTCATAATAGGAGCTTAAGTTATCCCTTCAACCCTGTTTTCCATGACTGCATCCACCTTAAAGCTGGAGAATCGTCTACGCATGAAAAAATATAAGCTGGTGAAGAGCAGCGTTGAAATCATCCATGAAACAGGATACCCAAGGAGGACTGTCATAACTGTGGGGGATTTAGGCAGCATATAGATAATCCAAGCAATTCTAAAGGCACATGTTCCGATTAAAGTCAGCACCATCGGTTTAAATGTATCACCAATTCCCTTGATGGCTCCAGAAAACACTTCGCTAACGATAGCAATCGCATAGAAGGGTGAAATCATACGAAACATTTGCACACTCAATTCAATTACAGTGTCATTGCTCGTAAATAGACTGGACAAAGGCTTAACACCGTAGTACATGAATAGACTTAATAGTCCCACCATGGTAATGCCCATTATCATGCTGAATCTAGCTGAAGCCTTCATACGGTTGCTCTGATTTGCACCATAATTCTGTGCGATAAAGGTAGTCGTTGTAATCCCGATGGCGTCGATAATCAACCAGATGATAAAGTCAAGCTTGCCATTGATGGCCCAGGCTGCAATGCTGGCGGTACCAAAGGAATTGATGGCCCTCTGCATGTAGATGTTTGATATTGAATAGAGAGCAGATTGAGTCCCAAGGGGAATGCCCAGCTTGAGTATAGGCAAAAGTACATCCATTTTAATACGCAAGCGGTTAAGGGATAATTGAATAAGACCTTTGCTCCGGGACAGGCGTATAAGCATCATAATGCTTGAAAAGCCCTGGGCGCAAACAGTTGCATAGGCAGCCCCTTGGATGCCCCAGCCGAAGCCCATAATGAATAGTGCATCCAATAAAAGGTTGCCGACAGATGCCATCAGCAGTAGGTGAAAGGGAAACCTAGTATCCCCAACTGCCTTGAGTATTGCAGAACCTATATTAAATATGAAAACAAACATCGCACCTGATAAATAGATGCGCAAATAGGCGGTGGCCATCTCATAAATATCCGGAGGTACCTTCATTAAAGCTGCAAAGTAGGGGGAACAGCTATAGCCTACAACAGCGATAACCAGACCTCCTATGATGGCAAACAGCATTAAGGTATGTACGGCATCATCGACTTCCTTGAGCTTATTTGCGCCATAATACTGAGAAATTAAGACGGTTCCCCCGAGGGAAAGCGTGATAAAAACATTAATAAGCAGCTTTGTGTAGCCGTATGTGGCGTCGATGGCGGCCAAGCTGGATATACCAGCATATCGACCGATGATGAAAGCATCCACCAGGCTGAAGGATTGCTGTATGAGGCTGCCTAAAAATATGGGCACAAAATACAGGATAAAGGTCTTCATTAATGGACCCTGTGTGATTGGATTTTTTTCTTCCATTCTTCTCATCTCCTACTAATGATATACTTTATATGTGTGTGGTATAATAATGATAATATTTTTCAATTATCCTATTTGACTAGAGTATAATATGCCGATATCCCATTGTGCAAACGCAACAAATCGATGATGGACATCGAAAATTTTGATAGGGAGGTAAAGATGAATACTGAGTTTTTGAGAACATTTTTGTCTGTGGTTCAAACAAAGAGCTTTACACATACTGCTCAAATATCTCACTTGTCACAGTCTACAGTAAGTAATCGCATCATTGAGCTTGAAAAGATATTTGGTTGTCAGCTCTTTGTTCGAGGGAATGGTGCTTTGGAGCTGACGGAAGCAGGTAAGCAATTGATAGCATACGCTGAAGAAATACTTACTGCACAAACTACTGCACAATTGCTTTTAAATCAGACCAAAACAAACGAGCCATGTCTTATGGTTAGCGCTGTTCACGCTTACTATGATTCTTACCTTCAAAGCATTGTCAGTGAGGGTTTGAGCAAAAAACGCCCTTATATATTAAGGGTGTTTCTAAAGCATTCTCATGAGGTCATTCAAGGTGTTATCACCGGCAAATATGACTGTGGCATCGCCCACCATCCAAGCTATTACAATAGATTTGATTCTATTCTTTTGCAAGCTGATGAGCTGGTGCTGGTGGGAGCCGATCGGGAGAGGAGGTACCGACATGGCATATCCTTCGGACAAATGAAATCACTGGACATATTTCATTCAAGCCTCTTTGAAAGTCATGTTGAGGGTTTGCTTTACCAACAGAATCCATATAGGCTGTCCATTGATATTGCCTCAAGAATTGTGCCACTGGTGATACAGCACGGTGCATATACATTTCTGCCCATGACTTATGCAGGGCCTTTGATTGAAAAGGGGGAGCTTTATTCAATTACAATTGAGGATTATCGACTACCCCCGCTTGAGTATTATTTTGTATATCCTAAGGAGCACCCTAATTCAGAAGGGATAAAAATACTAAAGAATCAATTGCTTTCTTGGGGATAAAGAAGTTACTACCTGCTTGCTTTTATCTGTCTATTAGGTATAATAGTGTTTATAAGTTAGAAAATACTAACACTAATTAGCTTGTCGCAATACGATTTCATATTGTTGGGGAGGAAATGTATTTATGATCATTGTTTTTGATAGCATAACAGGATTAGGAAAGCAGTTTTCAGAATCCTTGGGATATCTGACACAAAGCGTTGAAGGTAAGGTAACTGGGCCCTGCATCCTTGTCACACGCAATGTCGGCTTAGGGAAAATTCCTGAAACGACTATCAGGTTTCTGGAGCAGTATAAGGAGCATGTCGTTGGTGTCGTAGTGAATGGCAATAAAAAATATGGTCCATTTTACTGCAAAGCCGGAGATAAAATCAGCAAGCTTTATAATATTCCTGTCATCAGAAAAATTAGTGGCTCAGGGAATCATGAGGATGTAGAATATGTGAAGAAATTCATTGAAGAGTTCACTGTTAAGTCTGAATAAAAATCATGAAAGCATGTTAAAATTGACAGCAAATTGAATTGCTAGGCACTGATACATCCACCTAATAATGGGATGTCTTAAGGCCTAGCAATTTTATTTAAATCATCTTATTGATTTTGAGGTTTATTCTGTTGCTTGTTTTGCTGTGATGCTTGCTGTCCTTGCCCTTGCTGCTGTTGACCCTGTTGCTGAGGGCTTTGACCCATACCCATCATTTGTGGTATTTTACTAACCAGTTGGCCTATAGCTCCGGTAGTATTAGAATTTATGGGTATCGTAGTGACGTTGCCTTGATCTAAAACCAACACAGCATCAGTTGTTATCTTTGCACCCAAGCCTAGTGCATCCATTCCTGTATTCGCAGAGCCTTGAGATTTGGGTTGCATGCTTTGAGTAAGCTTACCAGCAGAGTTGCCGCCGCCGTATCCGATAGAAACTGAAATAACCGGAATCAGGGTCTTATTTTCTACTGATAGGGGTTTGCCAAGGGTACCCTCTTCTTGAGTAAAGCTTTCAATATTAGAAAACAAGGTACTAATATTTTGCTCCATTGTGTTGTTTACATCCATGTTAGTTCCTCCTCTTTTATTATTTTTATACCAGCTTTAATAAAAATTGCCCAAGATTTAGCTTTGCAGTGGCATTGATATTTATAAAATCACTGCTTACTAAAAAATCTGGTCTTTGGTCTAGAGACTCCAATGAAACAAATTTTGGAATCATGTTGATTGCTGCGAAGGCTAGACCTGTGAAATAAGGGTCCTCAAATCCGTACTGAGCATTGATATGAATATCAGTTGGATTTACCTTGCCAAGTAGATTCTTATTTCTCCCCTTTGTTTTATTGTTTGTCAGTTGTTTCTTAAAAATTCTTTTACTAAAAATAAATATACTTAAAGTAAAAGTGTCATTTTCCGATGATATCACTGATTTTAAAATAGGGTAAAGCCACAGCAACGTTAAATTCAAATCTGACGATGTAGAATCAAAATGCAATATGATTCTTGATGCTACCATGAACAAAAGCACCAAAAGAATCACGACAGCAATTAACAATAAATATAGCAAAACCATGGATAAAACCTCCATGCTTTAAGAAATATGATGCCTATTTAGTTTAACCAAAGGACATCTATTTATGGTGTTAGATACTGCTACATCTAGAATAATTTGTAAAGCATGTGTCACCGGGGAAGGTTCTCTTGACACTCATTTTGCATATAATTCAAAAATTTTAATAATTCAAATGGAAGATAACTGAAATAATCCACATCCATCGTAGGATGTGGATCAATGACAGTAGGTTTGCCTGAGATAGGTTCAACAGCTCTGATTTGATTTGTATATAAATATTTATTCAAAAATTACATAAATATCATTGTGATAACTTTTTATTCTACAAGCAAGGACAAGGTTGCTGCTTTTTCGGATGGATATTCATTTTCCAGCCTGTTAAGGTAATTGAAGGCGGATTTTAAAGCAAAGATGGCTATTATGCTGGAAATAAGGTCAGACAGTGTAGCTGCGCCCCATACACCGTTTAATCCAAAGAAATAAGGTAAAATAAGCAACAGAGGTATGAGTAAAAACACTTGTCTCAAAAGACCTAAAAAGGTTGCCTTCTTGGCTTCACCTATAGATTGGAAGTAGCTGGCTCCAACTATTTGAGCACTTAAGAGGGGTAGCATTAATAAAAATAAACGCATACCTGAGCTTGCTTTAGAAATAAGATCCGGTTCACTGGTAAAGATACTGGAAAGCATTACAGGAAAAGCTTGTACTAGTATAAAGGTTATTGTACAGATTGATGTAACCGCAGCCAGTTCCAGCTTCAGAACCTTTTTTACCCTATCATAACGTTTAGCACCATAATTAAAGCCGATGATTGGCGCAGCACCTTGAGTAACACCCATAGCTGACATTAGGAATAACACCATTACAGAGTTAATTATTGTCATTGCACCTATTGCAACATCCCCACCATGTGCTTTGAGGGCATTGTTGGAAATAATGCTGACCATCACAGAAGCTAACTGCATTGCAAATGGAGCAAATCCAATGCTTAGAATCGACTTAATATTAACGACATGAAGCTTTAATTTTTCTTTTTCAATTTTTATCTGACTCTTTTCACTTAAAAAGTGCCTTATGATGAGGATGGTGGTTACGATCTGGGCGATTACGGTTGCTAATGCTGCCCCTGAAATACCCATATTAAGCGTGAATATGAGAATTGGATCTAAAATGATATTCACTAGGGTTCCGACAATTATAATAATCATTGATTTTACTGGATGACCGGATGCTCTCACGACATTCACTAGTCCAGTCCCAATACCTTGGAAAATAGCACCATAAAGAATGACAGTCATGTAATCCACCCCATAAGGCAGAGTTGCATCACTGGCACCAAAGGCTTTAAGTATAGGGACCTTAAAGAGAAGACCTAAAACTGTCATTAAGAGCATTAAGCCTATTATCATTGTTATGGCATTGCCAAGTAATCCCTGAGCTTCCTCCTTTTTATCTTCTCCCAGCTTTATAGATATGAGTGCTGAGGCACCTATGCCGACTAAAGAGCTTACTGCAGATAACAGCATCATAAATGGTAAGCTCAAGCCTATACCTGTCATGGCAAGACCGCCAATTCTGCCAACAAAGATTCTGTCAACAAGATTATATAAAGAATTAACAATCATGCCACCAATTGCAGGAAGGGAAAATTTGAGAAGAAGTCTACCCACTGGCATTGATATGAGGGTCTCCTTGTTGGTTTCCATAATTTACGCCTCCTTTTTAGCTAAAATGGTATAAATAGCATCGTTTATTTTGCTTTTTTTCACAATCTTGAACCCATTGCGGATCAAAACACCTTCAAGCTCATCTGAGCCAATGCGAATTGCAATCGGTGGTCCTTCCTTAATCTTCTCGTCATTTTCATACTCTAGACACAATAAGTGTCCTCCCGCTTTTAGCACCTCATGTATCTTTGAGAGAGCTTTTGCGAGGGAGCTTACTTCGTGGAGTATTAAGGACGCCATAGCAAAATCGATACTGTCATTTTGAATACTTAAGTCCTCAAGGTAATTCTGAATGAGTTCAATATTGTTGAGTCCTTTATCCTTAGCCTTTTCTTCTATAACACTGAGCATACGCCTATCAGGGTCCAGGGCGTACACTTTGCTAGATGTGCGCTCTGCCATAGGAATTGTAAAAAAACCTGAGCCAGCACCTACATCTAGTAGGGTATGGTTTTCCTGAATGGGCATTTGACTAATAAGCACTTCAGGTGGTATGAGCTTCTCCCTTTGCTTGCTATCTAAAAAGGCTATTTTGTTTAAAAATTTTTGATCCTGTTGGTTGTTCTGATGCATATGATTCATAAAAAACCCTCCTATCGAATATAATACAGACTGTAAATATCTATAATTGTGTCGCAAAAACCAGCAGCTGCCTAACTGCTTGGAATAACTCCCTCATATTTTACACGATGTCATAAATCAGTTTTTCTTTAAGGTAGTTCACCATTTTTTCTTCGGCGTCTCTCATAACCCTTTCAATGTGACAAGCATGGTCCATTTCACAGGTGAAAAGTGCTCCGCTACCTTCAATAGCCTGAATGACGTCATAAAAGCTTATTTCGGTCTTGAGTTTTCTAAGACTATAGCCTCCGTTTACTCCTGGTGTCGATTGAATAAGGTTCGCCTTCACCAGCTGAGTGAGTATCTTAGACAGATAGGTAGGTGATATATTCATATGACTGGCCAATGGCTGCAGACTTAAATTATCTTTACCTTCCTGTTTAACAAAGTACGCCATGATATGCAGGGCATAATTTGTTGCTTTAGTATATTTCATAGCAACTCCTCCGTAAAGATATTATAGACTGTATTTGTCTTTAATTATATATGTTAGATTTTGCTTTGTCAATTATTATTTTTAGTTTTTGATAGCTTAATCGAATCTAAGCTTGGAATATCAAGTGGTGCATCATCACACTAAAATATGAGCTAACGCCATGGAGCATAAGAAAACAACGAAATAAAAGCAGGTTCATAGGGTAATAAATGTCCAATAATCAGAAAAAGCTTGTGATGTTAAATCTAGCCCTTAAGCATGTAAGGCTTTAACAAATCTATCGTCTCCTGAGTCAAGGGCTTTGAACGCCTTGTTTGCTCATCTGTCTGGACGATAATGGTTTCAGCCCTTGCAACAGCTTTTCCATTCTGAAAAAGCCCTTGAAAAAATCGGACGGAGCTATTGCCGATATGGACAACAGCGGTGCCGATGTCAACGGTGCCTGGCCACAGTATTTCTGATACTAGATCCAGCTTCATGCTGACAATAACAAAGGATACGCCAGAGCTTATGAGGGGATTTAACAATTCTACTCTTCCGGTTTCAAGAAAAGTTGAAAATACTGCATTGTTTACATGGTGTTGACGGTCTGTATCACCATACCTGATTTTGTCATAGGATTTCATCGGATAATCATTTAGATTAAGGTCTTTTAAATTCAGTTGCTTCATTAATCATACATCCTCCTTTCTTATAGGGACTAGTTTACTAAGATTTGAAAATATGTGGATTATTCTATCAAATTTTCTATAAAAGTACAATAGTCTATCCTATCTGTTAAGAAGTAAGTCGAGAGTATATGGTAAATTAATACATTGATTTTTCGGTTGATTCTACTTTTTATATCATATAGAATGAAACTAAAGAAGAAAAATTCTGAAAATGATTTCAACCTAGTTTAGGGTGTGTCTGAAAACCCACTCAAGGGCATCTTTCACCGCTTTTTTGTCCCACGCAGCGTTGCTTTTCCTTGACGTACATCTGGTATGCCTTCAAAAAAGCGCCTTGATTGGAACAAAAATTCAGTAAAATCTGCTCCCTTCGGAGCATTCAGACACACCCTAGAAAGATTCTTTGAAGGTATAACAAACCGACAGTAGACGTTATTAGGAGATGATAACAATGAATTTTACTAAAGCTATATCCAATGAGATATTATTTCAGGCTCTCGAATCTTTGTATTATACAATAATTACCGATGATTTAGGTCGTATTGTCTTTATTAGTAAAAATTACAGGGAGCTGCTAGAGTTGAAGGGACAGGATGTTTTGGGCAAACACATCAAGGATGTTATACCAAATACCAAAATACCTGATGTGCTTAAAGCCGGGAAGGAGGACATTGGGGCGATATTTGAATTAGATAATGGGAAGAAAGTAATCTGCAATCGTATTCCCATAAGAGATAAGAATAACGCAGTCATTGGCGTCATTTCTGCTGCAACCTTCTATAACATGAATAAAATAGAGGAGCTTAAGAAAAAGGTTGAAATTCTTGAAGCTGAGAACCATACGTATAAACAGAAATTGCAAGAGCTAAAAAAAGAATTTTATGCAGCTGACCATGTCATTGGTGCTTCTGCAGCGATGATAGATATTAAAGCTACGATAAAGAAAATATCAAAGTCGCCTATAAGGGTTCTTATTACTGGTGAAACCGGTACGGGTAAAGAGGTATTTGCCAATTATATACACAGCTTGAGTGATAGAAGTGAAAAACCCTTTGTTAAAATAAACTGTGCAGCCATACCAAAGGAGCTAATAGAATCAGAGCTGTTTGGTTATTCTCCGGGGGCATTTTCAGGTGCATCAAAGGAAGGAAAAATTGGTAAGTTTGAATTGGCAAATGGCGGCTCCATACTGCTTGACGAAATTGGAGAAATGCCTATGTCCTTACAATCGAAGCTATTAAGGGTAATACAGGAAAACGAGATTGTGAGAATCGGTGACAATAAAACCATCAAGCTTGATATCAGGATAATATGCAGTACAAATAAAGATATTGAGGAGTTAATCAGAGAAGGCCAGTTTAGAGAGGATCTTTATTATAGAATCAATGTTGTCGAATTAAGAATACCGCCATTAAGAGAACGCTTAGAGGACATTCGGCTGTTAGCCAACTATTTCATAGAAAAAACTAATAAGTCCTATGGTTTAGGGATAAATGAAGTCAATGAAGATGTTGTCGAACTGTTCAACAAATATAATTGGCCAGGTAATGTCCGTGAGTTAGGAAATGTGATTGAACGGGCATGTGTGCTTGTGGGTTCCGGGGAGTTGGAAATAAAAGATTTTGGTTTTTATATGAAGAAATTTAGCAATGATACAAGAAGTACAGCTTTTAATAATTCAAGTCCTACCTTAGTGGAAGCTAAAACACATACAGAGAAGGAAATTATTATGAGAGCACTATTAGAGACAAACGGTAATAAAACCGCAACAGCTAAGATGTTAGGTATAGATCGAAGCTTTCTATATACTAAACTTAAAAAATATAATATTAGCTTATAATAATCCATGTACTATCTTGAAGCTAAGTAGAAATACAAAGCGATTTAAAGTTAGAATCTACCTTATGGTAATTAATTAGAAATAATTAAAAGGCATTAGGTAGATTTTTTATTTTGAATGAACTACAAATCACTTAATTGGCCTGTAGTAAAAAAACAACAGGTTGACTACAAACTGTAGAGGTTACATGACATCCTGAATACATAGAAGAACCTAAACTTACTGTTTGCAATGCATAATAAATTGGCATGCTAATTGCTTATTAATCATGTAAGTATGTATTTTATGTTTTTGAAAACGTTAAAGGCGGATTAGCTTGTAATCTATTAAAAAATTTAAATAGATTAACACGACGTTAAAAATGAAAGGGGAAGGAAAATGAAAAAAGCACTAGCAATTGCAATGGTATTAATCATGCTTTTCACATTGGTAGGGTGTAGCTCTACAGGAGGTAACGAAACACCATCTGGTAACGATGTGCCACAAGGAGAGGGAATTTCCGGCTTTGATTACACTTTGATTGATTTTCTAGCAAATTATGACGAGTTCCGTTATCAGGATGAAATCAATATTTTGTACTTGGTTTGTACAACCTTTGCCGAATACTTCCCGGCTTCTCACGCAGTATGGGAGCCGATGCTTGCAGAGCATAATATCAAGATTGATTTGTTGGGACCACCAAACTACACGGATGAGAGCCTAATTGCAACATTGGAGTCTGCATTGGTAACTGGTAAATATGATGCCGTCATACTGTATCCTATTACCCCTCAAGCAATTACACCAATGTTGGATATCGTATGGGATAATTATAACATTCCAATTATCTCATATGCCTTTAGTCCTGACACAGGCAGCGGACATTATTACATGGGCACCTCCTATTATCATGCAGGTACTGTATTAGGTGAATCTATTATAGACTATGTTGATAAAAACAAGGATTATTTTGATACCCTAGATACCATTCCTGTGGCGGTTTATAAAAATTCAGCCGGAGCAGAACAGTATAAAAGAATTGTAGGCGCCATGGATGTTTTAAAAGCCGATGGCAGATTTTCACTTATTGATGAGTTTGAAGCCAATGGTGAGGCTGTTTGCCTTGCAGCAACAGAAACCTTGTTGACAGCTCACCCGAATGTTGAAGTGATTTTAACCCAGATTGACAATAGTGCTGTAGGTACATATCAGACAGTAAACAGTGGTGTATATCCAAACTCTGAATATCTGAGTATCTGGGGATATGATGCAACGGGAGCCGTCATGTCTCTAATGGCACAGGATGGTGTAGATGGATATGTACAAGGCTCTTCCTTTATTGATCACCAGCTGGCTGGGCAAGCAATAATTGAATTTGTGCCTATCGTGGTGGGTGCTGCAAAGCAAGGCGAGCTATTAGAATTTAAAAAGGATGAATTTGATTTTTTAGCAGAGCTTCTAGCAAGCTATTATGTAACTGTTACACCTGAAAACGTAAGCAACTATTACAAAAAGTAAGCGAGGACACTATATGAATGACCGATTCAAGGATTTAAGGGCATATATGGAGACAACAATACCAAAGCTGGGGCTATCTGGCATAGACTGCATTATTTACCAGAACCATGAAGAGATTTTTCGTTATGCGGCAGGCTATAAAAATGTGGAGGAAAAATCTATTATAATTCCAGGAACCCTCTATAATATTTACTCTGCTACCAAAATAATAACATGTGTCGCTGCATTACAATTGTTTGAAAAAGGTCTGTTTAGACTGTGGGATCCGGTATCTCAGTATTTGCCAGAGTTTTCAAATATGAAGGTTAAATATGGGAGATTTTCCATAGCTCAGGCACAAAACCAGATTAAAATTGCTGATTTGTTTCAAATGACGGCGGGCATAAGCTATGAACTGGATACGCCAGAAAAGAAAAGGCTTATGGATAGAACGAAGGGGGACTTTAATACAAGAGATCTTGTTAAAGCAATTGCCGAAGAGCCCCTTTTGTTTGAACCTGGAACCGGATGGAGCTATAGCTATTGCCATGATGTTTTAGCTGCCCTAATAGAAGTTTTATCAGGCAAAAAATTTGGGGAATACCTGAATGAATGTATTTTTGCCCCTCTTGGTATGAAGGACTCAGGATTTACGTTGCCACAAGAAAAACGCCACAGGCTAGCACCTCAATATCAATATAATGCAGAAAATTGCTCCGTAACGAGAATAAGCGATGACAACCTTGCTCCAGTAGGCACATACCACGAAAGCGGAGGCGGTGGCCTTATAACAACAGCTGAGGATTATATATTATTTGCAGATGCCTTAGCCTGTGGTGGCGTAGGAAAAAGTGGGGAGAAGATTTTATCCAAAAGAACAATTGATTTGATGAGCAGAAATCAATTGAGTGGAAAGTGTCTAGAAGATTACAGAAGAATGGTGCCCAATAAAGGCATAGGCTATGGATTAGGTGTAGCTACCTTTATGGATTCAGCTAACTCCTATATGCTGGCCCCTGAAAATGCTTTTTACTGGGGCGGCATGGGTGGCGTACAGGACTTAATTGACCCACAAAACAGGATTGCCTATTTTGTGGCTCAGCATACCGTTGGTTCTCCGACACAAATATTACTACCCAGCATGCTGAACATTCTATATTCATCTATTTGATACCGATCCTCAGTCCTTAAGGAATTTCATTAGAAAGGAGGCAATAATGATGCAAAATATCCTGGAGATAGAGAATATTACAAAGGTTTACCCTGGTGTACTAGCCTTAGACAACGTCAGCTTCAGCATCAAAAAAGGAGAGGTCCATGGTATTATAGGAGAAAATGGGGCAGGCAAATCAACATTGATTAAGACAATTACTGGTGCAATTTCTCCAGAAGGCGGGATTATTCGGTTTGAAGGAAAGGAATATACCCATTTAACCCCTCAATTGTCAAAAGAGATTGGGATAGGTGTCATATATCAAGAGTTCAACTTGGTCCCTGCCCTTTCGGTGGCAGAAAACGTTTTTCTTGGAAATTACAGTGGTAAAGGATTCACTGTTGATTTTAAAGAGATGAATGAAAAGACAAGCAAGGCTATGGAGCGAATTGGCGTGAGAATAGATCCACAGAAGCTGGTGTGGGGTCTGACGGTTGGTCATCAACAGATTGTTGAGATAATGAGGTCCCTTGTTAAAGAGGTTAAGCTAATTATTATGGATGAGCCAACGGCCCCTTTGACCAAAAGCGAAACTGAGCAGTTGTTCAAAATCATCAATAGCTTAAAGGAGCAAGGGATTACCATTATTTATATTTCACATCGGCTGGAGGAGCTCTTTGAATTGACGGATCGTGTTACTGTGATGCGTGATGGTCAGTATATTACGACACTGAATACATCTGAGACTACCATGAAGGAATTAATTAAATATATGGTAGGTCGTGAATTAAGCGATTCATATCCACAACGACAGACACCTATTGGAGAGGAGGTTCTGAGGGTTGAAAATTTGAGTGGCAATGGTGTCTCGAATATTAATTTCACTTTGCATAAAGGCGAAATTTTAGGCTTTTCGGGCCTGCTAGGATGCGGTCGAACTGAAACCATGCAATTAATTTACGGGGTTGTAAAAAAGACTTCTGGCAAGATTTTCTTAAATCAGCAGGAAATTGAGATGAAGAACACTACAGATGCACTTAGTAAAGGGATTGGCTTAATCCCAGAAGATAGAAAAAGGAACGGTGCATTCTTAAATATGACCATCAAGTGGAATAATTCTATTGGTTGTCTTAGAAAAAAATTAATGAAGTATGGCATTGTTGTTGATGAGCAAAAAGAAATTGATCTATCCAATGAATATGTGGAAAAGCTAAAGGTGAAAACCCCAAGTGTTAATCAATTAGTTACGAACCTTTCAGGAGGAAATCAACAGAAGGTAGTGGTGGCAAAGGTTATGGCAACAGATGCAGAGATTATGATTTTCGACGAGCCAACAAGAGGCATTGATGTCGGAGCAAAGCAGGAAATGTACCAGCTTATTCGCAAAATGGTCAGTGAAGGAAAGTCTGTATTACTGATATCCTCTGAAATGGGAGAGGTCATTGGTCTTTCCGACAGGATTGTGGTCCTGCATGAAGGGCGTCAAATGGGTATTTTAGAAAGTGATGAGTTTGATCAAGAACTAATTTTAACATTAGCTTCAGGAATTGAAGTAGAGGAAAGGGGAGTAAGAAACCATGGATAGGTTTATTAATCTTTGGAAGAAATATGGAATGATAACCTTGCTCTTAGTTTTAGTTGGTGCATTTTCACTGGCTTCTCCAAAAACATTTTTTACAAGTAAAACGATGTATAATATTTTAAGACAAGCTAGTGTTATCGGTGTATTATCCTGCTGTGTTACGATGCAGCTAATAACTGGAGGAATAGATTTATCAATTGCTTCAAGGCTAGCCTTTACACAAATCATATGTGCTCAGATGCTTTTGGCTGGCATTCCAATCCCTGTAGTTGTCGTTTTTGCAATTGCATTTGCGGCAGTAACAGGAGCGTTAAACGCAGTGATCGCAGAGCTTTTGCAGACAAATATGTTTGTAGTATCAATGGCTTCTATGTATATTTGGACTGGTATCTGTTACCTAACAATAGGGGCAAGAACCTTATATGGGTTACCTGATTCATACAAGGTGATCTCCCAGACACTGGTATTTGGCAAAGTTCCGAGTATTATCTTTGTATTCGTTGCGAGTGCACTATTAGCGCATTTTATTTTATCAAAAACCCGTTTTGGACGCTACATTTACGCGCTGGGAAGTAATCGTGAAGCGGCGAGGCTGGCGGGTATCAATGTGGTTAAATCAAATATCACGACCCATGCTGTAGCCAGCTCCTTCGTCGGAATTGCTGCTGTTATCCTATTATCTCGTACGATGACAGCCGGCGCAGGGACAGCCAGTGCAACATATGCTTTTGATTGTATCACTGCCTGCGTTCTTGGTGGTGTTGCATTAGGCGGTGGAAGAGGTTCAATGGGACAAACGGTCTTGGGGGTATTAGTCATCAATGTCATGTTCAACGGACTTACCATTATAGGCGTAAGTGATTATTGGCAAATGGTTATTAAAGGTATTATCCTGTTTATTGCAATAGGGCTAGAGCTTCTACAGCGTTATAGCAATTTGAAGGCCAGCAAGAAAATAAATGTGGAGAAGGTAGCAACGTAAGCTCCCAAAAATTCAGATAGATGCCCCCTTTTACGTGTCATTCTGAGCTTAGCGGAGAATCTGTCATTTATATTTAAAAAAGAGATGCTTCAGCTACGCTTCAGAATGCCAAATACTAGTACATACTTTGTCTTAAGTGTTAGCCAGTCGTAGCTGTAACGACTGGCTCTTTAAATAAAAGCCAAATGTTAAACTATAACACTATAGATCAAATGAGATTAATAAGTGAATATTTAAATCGTCATATGATTTAAGCTATGGGTGGCGATGTACAGTGGTCTATAAAAGAAAGGAAGTAAGGGTTATGCATAAATTATTGATAGTATTCATGTTGGTGGTCATGATATCTGGATTAATGTCATGTTATAGCAATGATTCAGTCAGCACGTCATCTAAAAATCAAAATCCACCTCCACCTCCAGATTCAGATGAGAGCTCTAATATCGAAGCTCCCTTGTCCTTGAAGGCTGTCAACCTTAATACATCATGTGGCAATATCAAAGGCTTGCAAATGCCAGGATATCAACTTTTTAAGGGGATAAGATATGCAACAGCAGACCGTTGGGAACGTGCACAGATTGTCACTGGCTGGGAGGGTGAATACGATGCTACGGAGTTTGGTGCGTGGGCATGGCAATTCAAAGGATTTTATCATACTGAGGATAGTAATGTAACAAAGTTTTATTATGATGAAGCTACGGTGCATTTTCCTGTAGCGTATAGCGAAGACTGTTTGAATTTAAATATTTGGAAGCCGAACAATGCAGAAAACAGCCCAGTGATCATATTTATTCATGGCGGTGGCTTTGTTAATGGCGGTAATAGTGATTCATATATCGATGGAGAGGCTTATGCAGACAAGGGGGTTATCCTTGTCTCAATCAATTATCGTCTAGGTCCCTTCGCGACTATTTATGGCGATGGATATACCGGCAGTTATCAATTGACGGATCAAATTACAGCCATACAATGGATATATGATAACATAAAAGATTATGGCGGTGATCCCAGTAGGATAACGATCATGGGAGAAAGTGCGGGTGCCTTAAGTGTACAGAATATCCTTATATCTCCCCAGTCAGAGGGGATGATTTCTGGTGCCATCATGATGAGCGGCGGCGGTGACCTGTCCTCCCTTGGGACACCAACATCGCCGGATAAGGTTGAATTGTTATGGCATCGTGTAAAAGAGAAACTGTCTGTCGATAGCTTAGCAGAACTAAAGGATTTGTCAGCAAAAACAGTTTTCGACACCTGGCTGACGGCTTATGCAGAGCTTCCGGAAAATGCCATTGCTTCAACAGCTCCTATTATCAATGGGGTAGATTTGCCAATGAATGTTAAGGAGGCATTGAGACATAGTAAAACAGCCGATGTGCCATGTATATTCGGCGTTTTGAGTGAAGATATGTGGCCCTATACCCTTTATACTTCAGCTTTACAATATGGCATTGAACAGGATAAGGCCGGGAAATCGCCTGTGTATCTGTATTACTTTGATCGACAACTTCCGGGGAAAAATGAGTTTGGCGCTTTTCATGCCGCAGACCTTTGGTATGCCTTCGGTACCCTAAATAGAAACTGGAGACCATTTGATGAGACTGATTATAGGATCTCAAATAATATGATAAACTATATTGTTAATTTTGCGCATTCAGGCAATCCCAATAGTCCTGATTTAGTCCATTGGGAGCCAATCTCTGATGGCAGTCGCCTGAGCTTGAATTTTGGAGAGGAGGAACCGACAATGATGGCGCCTTCTCTGTCCGATCTCATGAACACACAGAATACAAAACCTGCTTTTCCACATAAATGATTGCTGGGAAAGTATTTATCCTTTGGTAGCATCATGCAATATGAATTGATATAGTTAGAGAACACCAATTATAGGGGCTGTGAAAATACAGTTCCCTTTTTTGTGACGCACATATTGAACAGAGCTCCTTCATCGCTACAAACTGTGGTAGAAAAACTACAACTTGTTAAAAGTTGTAGATGATATATAACACTTGAATCAAATAAAAACGTTTACAATATAGAATTTTCAACAGATACAACACTTGGCACAATCATTGCTAATTAATACTATAAAGCCATAAGGTTTAATGCTACTAAATTTCAAGGGAGGTGTCGGCATGGTTTGGTTATTATGGTTTTCTACTTTAGTCATTGGGGTCTGTATTTGTCTGTTTATTTGCTCTTTAATTGAAAAAACAAAGCTAAAGAGATTAGGTGCAACGGGCAAGCTTCTTAAATATTAACGAATAGGGGGAATAAAGATGTCTTTGACTTATGCTGTCGTATTTGTTGTGTATTTTGGATTTTTAATTATAAGCTCACTAAAGAGCCTAAAGCAGGTTGAATCCTTATCTGACTTTACCACAGGTGGACATAGAATGGGCTTGTTTTTAGGGGTTGGAACCTCTCTAGCCACCTGGCTAAGTGTTGCATCCATCATGGGTGTTCCAGGCAATTTATACAATACAGGCTTTGCTGCTATTACGGGCTGGGTAACTGGATGGTTTCTCGCAACAGCTTTGATGCCAATTCTAGCCTATAAAGTCAGGCTACCCGAAACACCTACAAGAACATTCCCGGAATTTATGAGATTAAGGTATGAGCCATTTCAAAAAAAGAGCCATATCCAGTTACTTATCGCAGTTTTAATGCTGGTAGGCTACTTCGTATTTGCCCATCTACAGGTAGTTGGTTTTGGTATTGTTTTCTCAACCATAACCGGTATGCGATATGAAATAGCAATATTCTTCTTTTTAATTATACTGCTATTTACAAGTATGGGAGGGTTTTGGTCTGTTGCTGCATCAGATACATTAAATGCCGTATTGATTTTTATAGGCGTGGTTGTAGCTGCTGCGGTTGTTCTAAGCAATGCAGGCGGATGGAGTAATATCATGAAGGTTATATCCACAACTACAGCACCTACATTTGAAGGTGGCGCCCCTAAAACAGCGGGACTAATGATATCACCATTCGGTGCCTTTGGCGCATCGGCATTGATCTCAATCTTTTTATCAAACTCTTTAGGTGCAGCAGTAGCTCCCCACTGGATTACACGATTTATGGCGCCTAAGAATGCCAAAGCAGCTGCTTTACAGATGACAATTACTTTGCTGTGTCTTACTGCAATATTTGGACCTTTAATCATTATTGGACTAGGATCAAAGGTTTTATTGCCAAGCTTACCTGTTGGACGGACAACAGACTATCTATTCCCTATGATTATTACCCAATATGCACCACCGATAATAGGGGCATTAGCATTAGTAGGTATTTGTGCTGCTGCGGTTTCAACAGCAAATTCCATGCTGCTGAATTGTGGTACTTCAGTGGTTTATGATATTAAAAGACAATTGTTTTCTAAGGAAGTCGAAACCGTTGAAGATGATAATAGAACCACTAAGCAATTAAGATATGTTATTTTCGGACTAGGATTTCTAGCAGTCTTAAGTGCTATTAAGCCACCGGTGCTATTGGCAATGGGCTTCACTTATATCTATGGTGGCTTCGGAGCAGCCTTCTTCTGGCCTGTATGGTTCGGATTATATTGGAAGCGAATGAATCGCGCAGGGGCATACGCATCTATTTTTGTAGGCTTGAGTGCCTATATCTACGCCACAGTAACAGTGACTTCAATCCCTCCATTTCTTGTTGGTGCAGGATTATCTCTAGTAGCATGCTTAATAGCAGTATTTGCAACACAGAAACCACCTTTAGAGGCATATGAGGCCTTTTTTGAAAGTGAAATTAGTGACTCTACCAGAGCCACTATCAAAAGAATCAGAAAAGAAGCGGATGAAAAAACATCAGAAAATAAGCATTAATGATTTTACCTGCCTTATACCCTATAGGGCAAAAGCTACTCTTTACTATTAGCTTTGACTTGATTTAGCATAAAGCATTTTAAAGAGATATTCTAGCAATCGAACTATGATATGTGATTTTACCTCGCAATAGCATCAATAAGCTAGAATATCTCTAAAAAATAAAGCAATTAGTATAAGTTTTAACAAAATCTATATGTCATGAGGAGGATTAGTTATGAGAATAGCAATATTGGGAGCAGGATCCTTGGGAACGATAATTGGCGCTTTAATTACAATGAAATCCCAGAACCAGCATGTTGTTGAATTGATTGATACAAACAAAGCGCATGTAGAGGCGTTGAACAGTAATGGGGCTAAAATAGTTGGCTCTTTAGAGCTGAATGTACCGGTTAAGGCGGTAACTCCTGACCAAATGGAAGGACATTATGACTTAGTATTATTGTTAACTAAGCAGACCTTTAATGAAGGAGCATTAACCAACCTACTCAAAAATCTTCACAAAGACAGCACCGTATGTACTTTGCAAAATGGGATTCCAGAAGAATCAGTCGCATCATTTGTAGGTAAAGAAAGAACAGTAGGCGGTGCTGTTGGATTTGGTGCTACATGGGTTTCACCTGGTGTTTCCATGCTGTCATCCTCCTATGAAGCAATTCAAAAATTTGCTTTTGATATTGGAGAAATCGATGGGACAATCACACCTCGAATTAAAAAAATTAAAGAAATATTAGACCATGTAGGCAATACAGAAATTATGACGGATTTAATGGATGTCAGATGGACCAAGCTTCTGATGAATGCCACCTTTAGTGGTATGTCGGCTGCATTAGGGTGTACATTTGGAGATGTTTTAGACAATGAAATTGCAATGTATGCCTTAGCCTATGTCGCCGATGAAACAATAAAAGCCGCTAAGGCCAATGGACATAAGGTGGTACACATGCAAGGCAATGATATGGGCTTCTTAGAGATAAAGGAAAATGAAACCCCGGCAGATAAGCTAGAGTTTTATAACAGGGTATGGACTAAGCATAGGGGAACGAAAGCAAGCATGCTTCAAGATTTAGAAAAGGAGATCCCCTGTGAGGTAGATTATATTAATGGCTTTGTATCCCGTAAAGGAAAAGAAGGTGGCGTTGCAACACCATATAACGATTTGATTGTCAGTCTAATTAAAGAAGCAGAAAATAATAAAGTCGTGCCTGATTTTCAAACAAATATTAAAAAATTCCTGCAGCTGTCAACAATTCTATCAACCAATTTACAACAGATTATATAGGACAGCGAATGGATTGAGAAGCAATATTGATGATAGAAAACCAAAATGAGGAGGAATATAAAATGTCAAACAAAGTGATCATTACAGCAGCAATTACTGGTGGGGTGCATACACCCGGTATGACACCATACCTGCCAATCACACCGGAAGAAATCATAAATGATGCAGTCAAAGCAAGTGAAGCTGGTGCAGCCGTCGTGCATATTCATGCGAGGAATCCAGAAGATGGGAGGCCATCATCAGATATCAATCTCTTAAGGGAGATCACTGGCGGTATTAAGAAAAAATCCGATGTTGTCATTTGTATTACAACAGGTGGAAGCGTAGCAATGTCCATTGAAGAAAGAATTGCTGTAATTCCAGAATTGAAGCCTGAGCTTGCCTCATGTAATGCAGGATCAATTAATTTTGTTCTAGCGCCTGCAGCAAGAAATCTGAAGCCTAAGTATGATTGGGAAAAGCCATACCTTGAGGGAACTAAGGATTTAATCTTTTCAAATACCTTTAAGGGCATTGAATACTATGTAAATACAATGAATAAAGTCAATACGAGACCTGAGTTCGAGGTTTATGATATTGGCATGATTAACAATATCGCATATTTTATAAAATCTGGTGTCATTCAAAGACCCGTCTACATTCAGTTTGTTATGGGTATTTTAGGAGGAATTCCAGCAACCATTGAAAATTTAGCCTTTATGGTTAAAACAGCTAAGGAGCAAATCGGTGAGTTTAATTGGTCAGTAGCAGCAGCAGGTAAAAGTCAATTTCCATTAACATCAGCAGCCTTAGGTATGGGGGGAAATGTAAGAGTTGGGTTAGAGGATAACATTTATCTTAAGCCAAAAGTATTAGCCAAAAGCAGTGCAGAGCAGGTCATACAAATTAAAGAAATAGCAGAGCGGATTGGATTGGAAATAGCATCACCAGACGAGGCTCGTAGTATACTTGGGCTAAAAGGTAGTGAAAAAGTAAATTTTTAATTATGATCCTATAAATGGATAATGAAAGGCTTAAAGAACGTCATAAGGAAGGATGTATGACCACTATGAACAAATTAATGAGCATTGATGAAGCAATGGCAAAAATAACAGATGGAATGACGATAATGATCGGCGGCTTTTTAGGTGTAGGTACCCCAGAGGGGCTTATAAATAAGCTTGTAGAGCATGATGTCAAAAATTTAACTATAATTGCCAATGATACTGCTTTTGTCGATAAAGGTATCGGAAAACTGGTTGTGAATAAGCAATTATCAAAATTAATCACTTCACATATTGGAACGAATCCCGAAACCGGTAGACAGATGAACGAAGGGGAAATAGAAGTCGAATTAGTTCCCCAAGGCACATTGGCTGAGCGAATAAGAGCGGCAGGAGCTGGGCTAGGGGGAATTTTGACACCCACGGGTGTCGGTACCCTGGTCCAAAATAATAAAGAGCTCATTAAAGTTGAAAACAATGAGTATTTACTGGAGCTACCCTTAAGGGCAGATGTCGCACTGATTAAGGCTAAAAAAGCAGACCTAAAAGGCAATCTGTTGTTTGCTCAGTCTGCAAGGAACTTTAACCCGTTAATGGCAACCGCAGCAAACTTAGTTATCGTACAGGCTGAAGAGATAGTAGATATTGGTGAGATCGATCCAGACTATGTCATGCTGCCTGGCATATTTGTCGATATCATTGTAGGGGAGGCGTAACAATGGATAGCAAGCTGATTAAAGAAATTATTGCCAAAAGGGTAGCAAAGGAGCTAAATGATGGTGATGTCGTAAATTTAGGCATAGGAATTCCTACCCTAGTTGCAAATTATATACCTGAAGAGGTAGAGGTTACGCTGCAATCTGAAAATGGTTTTCTAGGTCTTGGCCCCGCGCCATTGCCTGGAGAAGAAAACCAAAATTTAACTAATGCTGGAGGCAAATATGTAACTATTAATAATGGCGGTGCCTTTTTCGATAGTGCTATGTCCTTCGCAATTATTAGAGGCGGACATGTTGATGCTACAGTTCTAGGTGCCTTGCAAGTAGATCAACAGGGTAACTTGGCTAATTGGATGATACCAGGTAAGCTAGTACCAGGCATGGGAGGTGCCATGGATTTAGTGACTGGGGCTAAAAGGGTGATTGTGGCTATGGAGCATACGGATAAAAATGGTATGCCCAAAATTTTGAAGAATTGTAATTTGCCCTTAACTGGAAAGAATGTGGTAGATCTCATAATTACAGAAAAGGCACTTATTGAGGTTACGACAGAAGGTTTACTGCTTAGAGAAATAGGACCCGGCACAAGTGTAGATGAAGTAGTGAAATCTACAGAGGCGAGTTTAATTTTGGACGACAATATTAAGGTATTTTAAATCTATAGAGTCTATTAAACGAGGTAGGATGATGTTAATGGAGAAATATAGGATTATACAAAGTGTCTTAGATATGGTACCGTATTTAAAGGATTTATACAGTGATGATATTGCTATAGCGGTATGTAACACTGAAAGCTATGAGATATTTGTTGCTGGAGGAGAAATAAGCATGCCTGTAAAGGCAGGGGAACCAGTAAATAAGGATTCTTTTATATATAGGGCGATGCAGGAGAATATTCCCTTGTATGGCAGAAGAGAGCTATATGGAATTCCGTATTATGCTATGGTTACACCCTTGAGAGAGGGCGACAGAGTTGTTGGTGGCGTAGCAATTATGAAGTCATTGAAAAAGCAAATTGAACTTCAACAAATGGCTGAAATTTTGACAGCAGGGTTAGTGCAATTGCAGTCCTCTTCACAGCAAATCAATGTTGATGCTGAAAATTTGTCCTGTGTTGGTGAGGGACTTGGGGAGCTATCCAAGCTGGCTTTAAGTCATACGATGAGAAGTGGAGAAATAACTGATATCATTAAGAAAATAGCACAACAAACAAATCTATTAGGACTAAATGCATCTATTGAAGCGGCAAGATCAGGAGAGGCAGGCAAGGGATTTAAGGTTGTTGCAGAGGAAATCAGAAAGCTATCCATTTCTACGCGGGAATCAGTAGAGAATATTGAAAGGATTGTTGAAGATATTAATAAGACAAATTCCGAGATAGAAACAAAAACTCATCTCATTGAGATAACATCCAGGGATCAGGTCAAAGCAGTTCATGAATCCTATGCTGCAGTTCAGTCCTTATTTGCATTAGCAGAGGACTTGGAAGCAAAATCCAATAATATTTTTTGAAATATAAAATTATTCCTATCCCATCGTAGTAAGTGCGCCTTAAGTTTAATATGTAAAAAGATAGTAAAAAAGAGGAGAATGAAGATTTCATTCTCCTCTTTTTTACTTATGACGGTGTTCATCAAAGCGAAAAATTCCCTCAGTTTGGTGATTATTCTTAGAATTTATTGAGGGTAAACAGTAGCAGTAATGTTTCGCACTGACGCTGTACCTGAATTCACATTTGATGGTAAGCCAAAAATGGTTCTCATTGTATAGGTAATGCTTCCGGTGCTGGGGGCTTCATCTACATAGTTGTTGGCTATTACATAGGTTTGATAACCGCTTCGTGATCCATTGCTAAAAATTGTTCTCCTGCTTATTTCTGTATCGCCTCTATATAGTCTAACATGAAATTCTACAGACCAACTGGTTGAAGTACTCAGTTCAACGGATACTGACATGTCTATCTTTACCAAGTCATGGGCTTCAGCGGTTACCGATACTGTAGCAACGGTGACAAGATCATTTAAGGGTGGATATATTGATATTTCTGCCGGGACCTGGTTGTATCTTAAGACAGGTAGGTTTCCACTTGATCCTGTTGGGCCAGTGTGACCAATGGGGCCAGTAGCACCAGTAGGTCCAACTGCGCCAGCTATGCCAGTAGGGCCAGCTATGCCGGCAGGGCCAGTTATGCCGGCAGGGCCAGTTATGCCGGCAGGGCCAGTTATGCCGGCAGGGCCAGTTATGCCGGCAGGGCCAGTTATGCCGGCAGGGCCAGTTATGCCAGTAGGACCAGTTATGCCAGTAGGGCCAGTTATGCCAGTAGGGCCAACTATGCCAGTAGGACCAGTTATGCCGGCAGGGCCAGCTATGCCAGTAGGACCAGTTATGCCAGTAGGACCAGTTATGCCGGCAGGGCCAGCTATGCCAGTAGGGCCAGTTATGCCGGCAGGGCCAGCTATGCCAGTAGGGCCAGCTATGCCAGTAGGGCCAGTTATGCCGGCAGGGCCAGTTATGCCAGTAGGACCAGCTATGCCAGTAGGACCAGTTATGCCAGTAGGACCAGCTATGCCAGTAGGACCAGTTATGCCAGTAGGACCAGCTATGCCAGTAGGACCAGTTATGC
>JAHDLO010000019.1 GCA_018432235.1 Clostridiaceae bacterium
CATTTTTCTAAATGGATAAAATTATATGCTGGCTTAATATCTATACTGTTCAGTTTTCAAAGACCTGCTTTGCTTTTAATAACTTCGCCCCTCAGAGGCGACTTACTTACTATATCATCTTTCAACCACTGTGTCAACTATATTTTTGTTTCCATTTTGTGGCTTATTTATTTGTGTCCGCCTCAAGAGGCAACTTAAATGCTATATCACAATAATTTGATCGTGTCAATTACTATTTTAGTATTTTATATTTCTCTTCAGCCTTCTACATTGATTATACCTCAACATTACTATTATGTTTGTGTTTTAATACTATTATGCAGACTTTTTCAAGTCGGATTTTTATAGTACCAGTGATCATTTCCTTTGTCAACCACTTTTATAGGTATTTATTAATCGTAGCTTCTATTTAGCTCTTTTCTGAACTTCTCTATTATTTTCTTTTCCATTCTAGATATGGTCATTTGAGAAACCTGAAGCTCATCGGCCACCTGCATTTGTGTTTTTTGTGTAAAAAATCTATCCTTTAAAACCTTCTTTTCTACTTCGTTAAGCTTTTCTATTGCCTTTTCAAGAAAATCCTTGTTTTCTATGACATCAAAGCTCTTATCTGTCTCACCTATTAAATCCAAAAGTTGAATATCCTTGTCTTCACCATCGTTATCGTAGGTTAAATCCAATGATTTTGGCGTATACACCTGACTTGCCTCCATCGCTTCCATAACTTCTTCCTCCGTACACTCCAGATACTCTGCTATATCCTTTATCATTGGTGTTTTTTGGAGGTTTTGCTGCAATGTAATTTTAGCTGCATTTACCCTTTTAGAAAGCTCTTGTATTCGTCTTGGTACCCGTATGGACCATCCCTTATCCCTGAAATGCTTCTTAATTTCCCCAATTATGGTTGGTGTAGCAAAGCTGGAAAACTCAAAGCCCTTACCAATATCAAATCTTTCAATCGCGTAAATTAGACCTAAGGATGCCACCTGATATATATCCTCATAATCAATACCTTTATTGATATATTTTTTAGATAGAATTTCTGCTATATAAAGATACCTGTTAACCAATTCATTTCTTATCTCTATATCTTTATTTAATGAATACTCTCGAAAGAGTTCCTTCTCCGATAAGTGCTTTAATCTCTGTAATGAGCTAATTGGGTTGGTAGCCTTTGCTACTTGTTTCATTACATATCATCCCCCAAGAATTTTGTCATAATTATTGTTGTACCTTTACCTAAATCTGAATTAATATTAACGTCATCCATTAAAGATTTAATAATAAATACCCCTAACCCTCCTTCATTTAAAAGAGTTAAATCCGGGTTTTTAATACAATTTGTTGCGCAGCCTTTTCCGCTATCGCATACCTTTATCACTAGTTTTTCTTCATCAATTGAGAATTCAACAAAAAAATTGTCCGTATCATTTTTACCATGAGTTATTGCATTGGTGCATGCTTCTGCAACTGCAACCTTAATGTCTTCAATTTTTTCAATATCGAAGCCCATCCTATTGGCAATAGCAGTAACAGTTAATCTGATAACACTAACATACTCAGGCTTATTTGGTATTGATAAACTAATATTATCATTTATTCTACTCATTTTTTCCTGCTCCTTTATCTTATACATATTATTTAGATTCACCCCTCGATGACGAATATTTTATCTAAACCAGTGATATTCAATAGCTTCTTGATGCTAGGCTTGATATTAAATATTATGATGTTTTTATTTTCTTGACGAAGTCTTTTTAGGGCACCGATCAGAACCCCTAAACCAGTACTATCGATATACTCCAGCTTTTCTGCATCTATCCTGATGCTTTCTTTCTTTTCCTCAATAATCTTTATAAAAGCCTCCTTTAACTGGCCTGCTGTATAAATATCAACTTCACCTGCCAGTTCAATGCGCCATAGATTATCTTCCTCGATAAAGGTTTTTTTGATAGCCAAAGACATTATAATAACCCCCTCATAAATACTCTGTAAAATAATTTTTACCCCATGCTTAAGCCTTTAAACATGCTTGTATACTTTTTTTTAGCTACATTGGGCTTTTTTTTAATGTGCATGTATATCATATTATTAATAGTAATATTTATCAATAATTAATTTTTTAATCAATAAATTTAAAAGAGCAAAGGCATGCCTTTGCTCTTTATATTACTCATCTATTTCTTCACTTTGAGGCAGCAGTGCCACTGATACAATTTTTTGCTCTGTATCAGTTCTCATTAAGGTTACTCCTCTGGTGCTTCTGCCCATTTTAGGAATACCATCTATGCTTAATCTGATCACTGTTCCATCATTATTAATCAATAGTATATCCTCCTCTGAGCTTACCATTTTTGCACCCACCAGGCGGCCTGTCTTATCGCTTACATTGTAAGTCTTTATGCCTTTACCGCCTCTAGTCTGTATTCTATATTCATGTATATCTGTTTTCTTGCCAAAGCCTTTTTCGCTTACCACCATTAAATCCTTATTATCCTCTGTTATTTCCATAGCTACAACCTCATCATCAGGAGAGAGATTTATGCCCTTAACCCCCATAGCACTTCTACCCATGTCTCTGACATCCTCTTGCTTAAACTGAATAGACATACCATGAGATGTTATAAATATAATATTTTGATTTTCATCCGTCACCCTAACACTGATTAATTCATCGTCTTCCCGTAAGCTTATGGCAATTAAACCAGATTTTCTGGTGTTTTCAAATTGCTGCAGCTCTGTCTTTTTAATAATACCTCTTTTGGTGGCCATTACAAGGTATTGCTGCTTGCATTCCTTACTCATAGGTATTATGGCAT
Source organism: Clostridiaceae bacterium (assembly GCA_018432235.1). Lineage (GTDB taxonomy): Bacteria > Bacillota > Clostridia > Peptostreptococcales > Natronincolaceae > M1-B18. Next base: position 2,820 of record JAHDLO010000019.1, read on the forward strand.
TTATTTTTTCATTTGGCAGCAGCTGCAATAGGTTCACTATAGCAGTGCCCTTTGCCTGTCTCTTTGCCTCTGGAATTTCATAGGCATTGAGCTTATATACTCTACCCTTATTAGTAAAGAACAGCAGGTAATCATGACTAGAAGTAATCAGCAGCTTCTCTACGAAGTCCTCTTCTCTTGTGGTCACCCCTGATACCCCTTTACCGCCTCTTTTTTGTGTTTTATAGGTATCAGCAGGCAGCCTTTTTACATAGCCTAAATGTGTTAAGGTAATAACGACATCCTCTTCATCAATCAGATCCGCTATATCTATTTCATCATAATCTGCCACAATCTCTGTTCTTCTTTGATCACCAAAGCGTTCTTTTATTTCTGTTATCTCTTCTTTGATAATGTTAAGAACCAGAGTCTCACTAGCCAAAATCTCCTTTAATTGTCTGATTAAATTAAGGGTTTCCTCTAGCTCTGCCTCTATTTTATCTCTTTCCAGACCTGTAAGCCTTTGTAGTCGCATATCTAATATTGCCTGTGCTTGTCTTTCAGACAGCTGGAAGGTGCTAATTAACCCCGCCTTTGCAATATGGACATTTTCAGAGCCTCTTATCAATGCAATTACCTGATCTATATGGTCTAGCGCAATTTTTAATCCTTCTAAAATGTGGGCCTTATCCTCTGCCTTCTCCAGGTCAAATTTTGTTCTTCTTACGATGATTTCTTTTTGATGATTTAGGTAGTAGCTAATAATCTCCCTCAGGTTCAGTATCCTTGGCTGACCGTCAACTAAGGCCAGCATGATAATACTGAAGGTATCCTCCATTTGAGAGTGCTTATATAGCTTATTCAAAATGACATTGGCATTGGAATCTCTTTTTAGCTCGATAACAATACGCATGCCGTTTCTATCGCTCTCATCTCTTAAATCTGATATTCCTTCTATTTTTTTATCTCTTACCAGCTCAGCTATTTTTTCAATCAACTTTGCCTTGTTCACTTGATAAGGAATTTCTGTCACAATTATCTGCTGTCTTCCCTTACCCATTTCTTCAATTTTAGCAACAGCCCTAACCTTTACCTTTCCTCTACCGGTTTCATAGGCACTTCTTATGCCTTCTCTGCCCATAATAGTTGCGCCGGTTGGAAAATCAGGTCCTTTAATATACTTTGATAGCTCTGCCACATCAATATCCGGATTATCTATCATCCCTATAACCCCATCGATAACCTCATTTAAGTTATGAGGAGGAATAGATGTCGCCATACCAACGGCTATACCGTTTGATCCATTTACCAATAGGTTTGGGAATCTACTTGGTAATACAGACGGTTCCTTCAGGGTATCGTCAAAGTTTGGATTATAATCTACCGTTTCCTTGTTAATATCCCTTATCATTTCCATCGAGATTTTAGCAAATCTTGCCTCGGTATAACGCATTGCTGCGGCGCCATCGCCATCTACAGAGCCAAAGTTACCATGCCCATCCACCAATAGATATCGGGTTGAAAAATCCTGTGCCATTCTAACCATCGCATCATATACTGCCGAGTCACCATGGGGATGATATTTACCCAGTACGTCACCAACGATACGAGCAGATTTTCTATGGGGTTTATCAGGAGTTAAGCCCAGCTCGCTCATAGCATAAAGTATTCTTCTATGCACCGGCTTTAAACCATCTCTAACGTCAGGCAAAGCACGTCCTACTATAACGCTCATAGCATACTCTATATAGGATTTTTTCATCTCATCTTCAATACCTATAGGGATAATTTTATCATTTTCTTCTATCACTTTTTTATACCCCCTGCCCTACACATCTAAGTTTTTAACGTACTTAGCATTTTTTTCAATAAAATCTCTTCTTGGCTCTACCTTATCACCCATTAAGGTATTAAATATTTCATCTGCTCCTGCAGCATCCTCTATATTTACCTGTAGTAGAGTTCTTGTTGCAGGATTCATTGTAGTATCCCATAGCTGATCTGGATTCATTTCTCCAAGACCCTTATATCTCTGTATATCAGCCTTAGTTTCTCTGCCAAGCTCATCCAGCCTTTTGTTTAATTCCTTTTCCGAATAGCAATAATACTCATTTTTCCCTTTTTTTATTTTATATAGGGGCGGTTGTGCTGCATAAATATGCCCTAATTCTACTAAAGGCTTCATATATCGGAAGAAGAAGGTTAATAACAGGGTACGAATATGGGCTCCGTCTACATCGGCGTCGGTCATGATTATAACCTTATGATATCTTAGTTTTTCAATATCAAAATCCTCGCCTATGCTTGTCCCTAATGCTGTTATTAAGGACCTAATCTCACTATAGTTTAATATCTTATCTAAACGAGCCTTTTCAACATTCAATATCTTACCTCTTAGAGGCAATATCGCCTGTGTTGCACGATCTCTTCCTTGCTTAGCGCTTCCTCCGGCAGAATCACCCTCAACGATATACAATTCACTTAAGGCAGGGTCCTTTTCAGAGCAATCTGCCAGCTTTCCAGGAAGGGAGGTGTTTTCTAATACACCCTTTCTTCTAGTCAGCTCTCTAGCCTTTTTAGCTGCTTCTCTGGCTCTTTGTGCCTTTAAGCCCTTTTCAACTACAATTCTTGCCTCTGAAGGATTTTCCTGTAAAAAGGCATCTAGGTACTCTGAAGTCACACTATCTACAATGCCCCTCATTTCACTATTGCCCAGCTTTGTCTTAGTCTGGCCTTCAAACTGAGGCTCTGTAAGCTTTACTGATATTATTGCAGTCAGACCCTCTCGAACATCTTCACCCATAAGGTTTTGGTCCTTCTCCTTAAGATAACCCTGCTTTCTGGCATAATCGTTGATTACCTTTGTCAAGGCTGCCTTGAAGCCAATTAAATGGGTTCCTCCCTCTTGGGTATTGATATTATTTGCAAAGCTAAAAATGCTCTCAGTGTAGGAATCTGTGTATTGCATAGCAATCTCAATTACAGAGTCCTCCTTTTCCTTTTCTATATATATAACCTTTTCATGTATCATTTCTCTGTTCTTATTTAGATGCTTGACGAATTCAATAATACCGCCATCATAGTGAAAGAGATTATTTTGCTCTTGTCCAGCTCTTTTGTCTATAAGATTTATTTTTACCCCCTTGTTCAAGAAGGCCAGCTCCCTTAATCGATATTCCAGAGTCTCATATTTAAATTCTGTCTCTTCAAAAATATCGGCATCAGGCTTAAATAACGTTGTGGTTCCTCTTCCAGAGGTCTCACCTATGATCATAATATCATGGCAGGGTACGCCTCTCTCGAATCTTTGCATATATACCTTACCGTCTTTCCTAACCTCTACCTCAACAAATTCTGATAGTGCATTCACCACTGATATACCTACACCATGAAGGCCTCCGGATACCTTGTAGCCACCACCGCCAAACTTACCTCCCGCATGCAATACCGTTAGTACAGTTTCCAGTGTAGATTTTCCTGTTTTAGGATGTATGTCTACAGGAATTCCTCTACCATTATCCACTACCTTTATTGAATTGTCCTCATTAATAGTAACCTCGATATTATCACAAAACCCACCTAGGGCTTCATCTATACTATTATCAACAACCTCATAAACTAAATGGTGAAGACCTCTGGGCCCTGTTGTACCAATATACATCCCAGGTCTTTTCCTTACCGGCTCAAGACCCTCCAGTACCTGAATCTGCTGGGCGTTATACTCTTGTATCTTATTATCCATTTAATAACCTCCAATCTTATTATAGTAATAAGATATATTACATAAATAAACTGCTAAAGCGAGATACTATTCTAGAGCCTCGTCGCAATTAAATCCTTAATAATCACTGGTTAGGTTTCCATATAGCTTAGTTGTTGTCGGTCGTAATATTAGCCGATATTACTTCCTCCGACACCTTGCTTTATGAAAAATTCCCTCAGTGCTTAACCTAAGCTTTAACTGTGACAAGTCACTAGCACAAGTATTCTTTGTCTAGCAGATATAATCAATACTTCTCTATATCCTCCATAAATCCTGCTCTTTTTTGCAGGGTTAAGGCTGAAATAGGAGAATAATAGATAGTGCTTTTTCTTTTGCTATTCTCTTTTTTTTCTTTATTATTTGCTTTGACAATTATAAAGGCCCTTGGTTCTTCACTGCTGATCATCTTTGTATTTCCATCATTCTCATAGGACTTAATGAATTCCTTACTTATTTTTGATTTTTGTATGGTTTGCATATCAAATATCCCAACAATGTCCTTGGTATGTACTACAACCTCGCCGCCCAAATGAAGAAACACTGCTAATCACCTCATTCATTTACTCCATTCCTTTATTATAACCTTATTTTAACATGAATAAAAGCTTATGCCTTCTATTTTTTAAAAATTAGTCAGATATGCTTATCTCACCATTGGATACGTAAAATATCTGCTTCTCCTTTATGTGCTGAAGGGGTAAATGATCTATCATGGTTGTCGTAATAAAGGTTTGAATATTTTTTAGATTGGTTAATATATAGCTTTGTCTTTTGATATCTAATTCACTCATCACATCATCCAGCAGCAAAACCGGATATTCTCCGATTTCACTTTTAATCAGCTCCAGCTCTGCCAGCTTCAAAGATAAAACCGTAGTTCTTTGCTGCCCTTGCGATCCGAAGTTTTTTACATCCAGCTGATTTATCTTAAATGCAATATCGTCTCTATGGGGTCCAACCAGAGTAAGTCCACGTCTTAGCTCATTGCTTAAGGAGGACTTTAGCTTCAACATCAACTTTTCCTTTATGTTGACCAGTTCATCACCATCTTTTATATTGATGCCTGATAAATATTGTATTTCCAAATTTTCCTTTTCATCTGTTAGTTTTCTGTGCACCAGCTTCGCTAATATCCCCATCCGTTTAATAAATTTTTTCCTATAGAATATGATATTGGCACCCGCCTCCACCAACTGCTGATCCCATATATCTAGGTCTATGGCTTTGCCCCTACTGTCCTTTAACAGCTTGTTTCTTTGCTTTAGTATTCTGTTATATTGATTTAAGGTGTAATAATATCTTGGGTAAATTTGAGATATATCTATGTCAATAAATCTTCTTCTCTCGCTGGGACCCTCCTTAACTATCTTCAAATCCTCAGGAGAAAACAAGACGATATTTAAATTTCCAAGGAGCTCACCAATTTTTCCTATGGACATTTCATTCAGCCTTATGCTCTTTTTTTGCTCTGTATCAATTCTTACTTCAATACTGACATCCCCAATTGCTTTATTTACCTTAACTTTGGTGTAGGACTGCCTTTTAGACATATTTATAAGCTCCAGGTCCTTGTTTGTCCTGAAGGATTTCCCTATGGCACATAAAAAGATAGCCTCTATAACATTAGTCTTTCCCTGAGCATTTTCGCCAACAAAGATATTTAGCTTAGGATTAACATCAAGCAGAAGCGCTTCATAATTTCTGTAATTAATTAACCTTAACTCCTTAACGAACATTAATTAATCCCCCAAAAAACTTATTATAAAAGCTCAATTACAATATCCTCTACTTCAACGATATCCCCTTTTCTTATTTTCTTGCCCCTCTCTGTAGCTATGCTGCCATTAACCCTTACATCTCCGTTTAATATCATTAGCTTAGCCTGTCCCCCACTGTCTATTGCACCGCTGAATTTCAGAAGCTGATCCAGCTTTATATAGTCACCATCGATTTCAACCTGTATTTTTTCCATTCTCAACACCTCTTCAATAGATTAGTAATATACCTTTTACCTTTAGAAGACAGCTGAGGAAATTGCATATTACCCAGAATATCTAAATAGGCTTAGCTTATACAAAGTTACATGCTTACTGCTTAGTGTCCTATTGGCTAATTCGATGAATTTATATGTAATCAGACCTAAACTATGTCTAAACATTTTTAAATTTCTATAAACCCATGACTCAGCTTTATTATGCAATTTCCTCAGCTATATAAGATAATAACATAAATAAAATAAAAGGGGATATACAAATTTATACTTATCCACATTTATCTTATCGATACTATTGTTCTTACTTATCCACAATTTATGTCCCAAAGTGTAAAAATCCCTCTAATACCAAAATAGAGACCTATTGGCGCTCTTTATTTTAAGCCTTGATTGTAGAACAAAAGTGGCTTCGCCACGTTTGTTTTCCAGAGAACCCATGCGTTCTCTAGGACGCTTCGCTGTACTCTCCTTTTTTTAATAAGGGGTGATGCCCCCCTTAACAACCCCCCATATCATAGGGAAATAAAAGAACTTTCCTATGATAAAATAAAAGTCCAGCTTTAGGCTGGACGGATTTATGCTTAATTGGATGCTACTCTTACTGGAAGTACCAGGTACACATAATTATCATTACTTACAGGCTTTAATATACCTGGACTTATATTTGTTGTAAAATCAAGATAAACCTCTTCATCATCTATTACCTTCAAGGCATCGATGAAATACTTAGAGTTAAATGCAATTTCTAAGTCTGCTCCCTCCAGAGTTATAGGTATCTCCTCGTGGACCTTTCCTAGCTCTGAATTAGAGGTAATGGTCATAATCTCATCCTTCACTATAAACTTAACGAGGTTGTTTTTCCCCTCCTTAGCCAATAGTGACGCCCGCTCAATACTGTTAAGAAGATTTCTTGTGCTGATTTTTACTCTGGATTTATGCTCCTTAGGCAATATCTGCTTATAGTTTATAAATTCGCCCTCAAGCAATCTTGATATCAATCTGGTATTTCCTATAGTAAATAAGGTGTGATTTTCTGTAATTATAATATGTATAGGCTCCTCCTCATCAAGGTTCATTATCCTGCTCACCTCATTTAAGGTTTTAGCAGGAATGACTACCTTATAATTATATGAGGCTTCAATTCTTCCTTTTCTAAGAGCTAATCTATAACCATCCAGTGCCACCATATTTAAAATATCCTTCTCTATTTCCATTAAGACACCGGTTAATATCGGTCTTGACTCATCCTGAGAGGTTGAAAATACGGTTTGCTTAATCATATTACGGAAGAGCTCCTGAGGAATTTGATAGGCCTCTTCTTCTTCTATAACCGGAAGCTCTGGAAAGTCTGTTGCACTTAAACTTAGTATATTAAATTCACTGTTCTCACATTGTATTTTTAATTGATTATTATCCAGTAGCGAAAATTCTACATCAGCATCTGGAAGCTTTCTTATAATTTCACCCAACAACCTGGCGTCAACAACAACGGAACCCTCTTCTATAACATCAGCCTCGACTATGTTTTCTATTCCAATTTCTAGATCCGTTCCTACTAACCTAAGCTTATTTGAAGAAGCTTCTAAAAAGATACCTTTTAATATAGGTAAGGTGGTTTTAGTGGATACGGATTTTTGAACGATGGCAATACTATGCATCAATAATTTTTGAGGACAAATAAATCGCATTGTGGATAACCTCCTCTATCAGTAGATATAGAAATAAATAAATAATTTTAGTAGTAATAGTAATAGGGACTGTTAATTTGTGTATAACTCCTATATAAATGTGTAAAGAATAGCTCCAGGAAAATATATACTGTGTATAACTAATAGAAATTTAATGTAAAACTTTCACTAAAGCTGTATGAAATTTTCTATCAACATTATATTCACAAGTTAATGTTAATGCTTTTCTCTAAGAGTCGCCCTTTAATTCCCTAATTATCTCTTCAATTTTTTCTTTAATATTTGAATCTGCATTTTGGTCATTTGTAACCTTTTCATGAGCATGCATAACTGTTGTGTGGTCCCTGCCGCCGAATTCCTCACCTATTCTCGGAAGGGAAAGATCTGTAAGCTCACGGGTTACGTACATGGCCACCTGCCTTGGGAAGGCAATAGCCCTTGTCCTCTTTTTGGAATCAAGTTCCTCCAGCTTAATGCCAAACTTCTTAGCAACAACCTCTTTAATCAATGCGATGGTCAGCTGCTTAGGCTTAGATGAGAAGATTTCCTTTAAGGCTTCACTGGCTAAATCAACAGTAATCTCGCTATTGGTCAAGGAGGAATAGGCCACAATTCGGATTAATGCGCCCTCCAGCTCTCTTATGTTGGCCTGAATTTTCTTAGCGATATAAATTGTTACGTCATTAGGCACTTCAAGATTCTCCATCTGAGCCTTTTTTCTAAGAATTGCTATTCTGGTTTCAAGGTCAGGTGGTTGAATATCAGTAATTAAACCCCATTCAAATCGAGATCTTAGCCTATCCTCTAATGTCGGTATTTCCTTAGGCGGTCTATCACTGGATATAATAATCTGCTTATTGGATTCATGCAAAGCGTTGAAGGTATGGAAAAACTCCTCCTGAGTTCTTTCCTTCCCAGCAATAAACTGAATATCATCCACTAATAAAACGTCTACATTTCTATAGCGATTTCTGAATTCTACATTTCTATCGTCTCTAATGGAGTTGATAAGCTCATTAGTAAAGGTTTCAGAGGAAACGTATGCAACCTTAGCATTTTGGTTATATTGTAAAATATAGTGGCCAATGGCATGCATAAGATGGGTTTTGCCTAGCCCCACACCACCATATATAAACAATGGATTATAAGCCTTAGCAGGAGCCTCTGCTACCGCCACTGATGCTGCATGTGCAAAACGATTACTATTCCCTATAACAAAGGTATCAAAGGTATACTTTGGATTTAGATTATAGGATGTAATAGTTTCTAAGGCGTTTCTAGACATTTTCTGGTTTTCTTTCTTTAAACTTTGAATATTTTCTTCAGAAGGTATAATAATCTGAATATCATATTTTTTTGATGTTACCTGCTTAAGTGCATTATTGATTAAGGTAATATATCTTGAGTTAAGAATTCCCTTTGTAAAATCATTAGGAACGCCCAAGAGTACAGTATTACCTTCTATAGAAATAGGCTCTATAGTTTTTATCCAGGTATTAAAACTTACCTCAGTTAATTCTGTTTTAATTAAATGAAGGGTTTTATCCCAGACTTCAGGCAGGTTATCGTGCATATAACAGCCCCCCAGCTTTTAGAATATTTTATATATAAACAGAATCCTTAGGTATAAAAAAGATCCTTGTGTTTAAAAAAGATACATCATTTAAGAATGAAGATAAATAATATAGAAAAGTATCCTCATATTTATCCACATAATCTACGGAAAAATAGAAAGGCGGGAATAAATAAAAAGAATCTTATTTATCGACATAATAATTCAGAGGCAATGTGGATAACTAATAAATAAGATGTATGGTATTAATTATATATAGAGTTATCAACAAAGGCAATAAGTAATTTATACACAGTTAAAAACAGAAAAAATAATACATAATCGCTTAATTATTGGGAAATTAATAAGTTATGCACAACGCTATCCACAATATGTGCATAAAAACTGTAGATGTTGATAAAATATGCTAAGTTATCAACAGGCATTAATATAATATCAAATTTTTATTAGAGATTCAACAAATATAAAAAAATATCCACAAAATAAAACATATTCAGAACTAATTATCCACATACCAAATAATGCATTTAGCTTGACAGTAGACAGCAATATAGTTATAATCTATTTGTATTATGTTTAAATGCCAATTTAATCATTAGATTGAATTTAAGACATTGACTATATAGCTGTACTTTTTATAGTACTTGAAGGGGGTGTTTTTCGTGAAAAGAACTTATCAGCCTAAGAAGAGACAAAGAAGCAAGGAGCATGGTTTCAGAAAAAGAATGGCAACTAAGAATGGAAGAAATGTTTTAAAGAGACGTAGATTAAGAGGCAGAAAGAAATTGACTGCGTAAGGCCGCACATTATGTGGCCTTTTTGTGTAATTATAGGAGCTGGAAAAATATGCAGGCCAGTAATAAAATAAAAAAAAATCAGGAATTTAGGCAGGTTTATTCTAAGGGTAAATCAATGGCTAATAAGCTACTTATTATATATATTACTAACAATAATATAGATGAAGTAAGAGTTGGCTTTACTGTGTCTAAAAGGGTTGGAAACAGTGTCGTTAGAAGCAGAGTTAAACGACTGATGAAGGAAAGCTTCAGATTAAATATTAATAAAGTAAAAAAGGGCTACGATATTGTCTTTGTAGCTAGAACCACTGCAAACAATTCCTCTTATAAGGAAATTGAAAGTGCCATGCTGCATTTGTTAAGAAAAATGAAGCTTACTATAATGTGATGGTGAGTATATATGTTAGCCAATTTATGTATTAGGTTAATTAAATTCTATCAGAAATGGATATCCCCTTTAAAGGGACAAACCTGCAGGTTCTATCCAACCTGCTCCAGCTACAGTATACAGGCATATCAACGGTATGGCTTCTTTAAGGGTACTTTTTTATCTATCAAAAGAATATTAAGGTGTCATCCTTTCAATCCAGGAGGATATGACCCCTTGGATAATAATAATAAATGATTAGGGGGTTTTGATTTTGAGCTTTTTAGCACAGCCTTTCGGTATGTTATTAAAATTTATCTATGACCTGATTGGTAACTATGGTATTTCCATAATCGTATTCACTATACTTACCAAGCTTCTACTGGTTCCATTAACAATTAAGCAAACTAGGTCGATGAAGCAAATGCAAGAGCTTCAGCCTAAGCTGAAGGAGCTTCAGGAGAAGTATAAAAATGACAAGGAAAAACTAAATATTAAGACAATGGAGCTTTATAAAGAGCAAAACGTTAGCCCCTTTGGTGGATGTTTACCCTTACTAATACAGTTTCCGATAATTATCGGTTTATTTGCGGTTTTAAGAGAGCCAATAAAGTATGGTATTGCTGCTGAGGCAATAGATGTGGCGTTTTTATGGCTGCCAAGCCTTCTGACACCAGATAAGAGCTTGATACTACCAATTTTAGCAGCTCTTACAACCTATTTATCAAGTGCAACTATGTCTCAAAATCAAACAGACCAAACTCAAAAGATGATGACCTACATGTTTCCAATTTTGATCTTTTGGTGGGGTAGAAGCTTCCCTGCCGGTTTAACCCTGTATTGGGTAATCAGTAATGCATTCCAAGTAGTTCAACAATTAGTTATAGCGAAGCCTTATGCTAAATTAAAGGAGGGTTCTAACTAATATGAACTTTATAGAAACCACAGGAAAGACTGTTGAAGAAGCTATTGAAGCAGGCTTAAAGGAGCTTAAAAAGGATAAAGAGCAGGTTAAGGTTGAAGTCATTGAGGCTCCTAATAAAGGCTTTTTAGGTATTATCGGCAGCAAGCTGGCTAAGGTTAAGCTGACGGTAGTTGAAAATCCAGAGGAGGATGCTAAGAGCTTTCTAAGGGATGTATTCAATACTATGGGTATTGATGCACAAATAGCAGCAAGATTAGAGGGTAACAGCCTTAATATATCACTTGAAGGCCCTAATATGGGCGTTATCATAGGAAGAAGAGGACAAACTCTAGATTCTCTGCAATATTTGGTCAGCCTTGTAGTTAACAAAAGTAGAGAAGATTACTTGAAGGTATTTGTTGATACAGAGAATTATCGGGAGAAAAGAGAAGAAACCCTCATAAGATTGGCTAATAAAATGGCAAAGAAAGCTAAGAAGATAGGAAAGACAGTTGTTTTAGAGCCTATGAACCCTTATGAAAGAAGAATAATTCATGCTTCCCTACAGAACAATCCCTTTGTCCAGACCTATAGCGAAGGGGATGAGCCCTACCGTAAGGTAGTAATAACTTTAAAGAAGTAGCCAAAAGCCCAGTGATATACTGGGTTTTATTTATGTTTATTTGAATTTATCCATTAAAATAAAGCATTTGTGAGCAATAAACATGTCTTTTATAGAAGCTAAGGCGAACATTGATAAAATTTGATTAAATGGATAAATTTACTTGATGTAGGGAAATCTTTAAGTTAATCTATATGATAGACATTAAATTTAAATATCAATGCTTTTTGTTATTGAATTACTTTAATTAGTTATAATATTTAATATAGTTAAAGATACGCTATAAACAATGAGGTGGGAAAATGTTTTTTGATGATACAATTGCTGCTATTGCAACAGCCCCTGGTGAGGCTGGGATTGGCATTATTAGAATTAGCGGAGAAAAGACGCTACAAATTATGGACAAGCTATTTAAGTCAAATCAGGGTAGGTTTTTGAAGGAAATGCCGCCAAGAATGCTTACATATGGCAATATATTTGATCCTGATACTCAGCAGAAGGTTGATGAGGTGCTGGCTGTATATATGAGGGCACCGCATACCTACACTAAGGAGGATATTGTTGAAATAAACTGCCATGGTGGTATGATACCTGTTAAGAGAATATTGGGGCTGGTATTGAAGCATGGGGCTAGAATGGCTGAAGCAGGAGAATTTACTAAAAGGGCATTTCTTAATGGCAGAATCGATTTAGCACAGGCTGAAGCAGTCATGGATTTGATCAGCGCAAAGACTGAGAAGGGCTTTGATGTAGCTCTTGACCAGCTGGAGGGCGGTCTTTCAAAGGAGATAAAACGCATTAGGAATGAAATATTAGAGCTTTTGGCGCATATAGAGGTTTCCATAGATTTTTCAGAGGATGACATAGATGAGGTTACCCTCGAGCTTTTGCTGGATAAAAGCTTGAAGATAGAAGAAGAGCTAAAGCATATGCTGGAGACCGCGGATACGGGGAAAATTATAAGAGAGGGGCTCAACACCGTAATCGTTGGAAAGCCAAACGTGGGAAAATCCTCTTTGTTGAATGCACTATTGAGGGAGACGAGGGCTATTGTAACGGATATTCCTGGTACCACAAGAGATGTGATAGAGGAGCAATTAAATATTAGAGGAATATTACTGAGGCTGATGGATACTGCTGGTATTCGGGAGACCCTGGATGTTGTTGAAAAAATAGGGGTTGAAAGAACAAAAGCCTTTTTCAATCAAGCGGATTTGGTCATTTTTGTATTGGATGCTTCAAGGGAGCTAACCTCAGAGGATATTGAAATAATGGCCCTTTTAGAAGATAAGAAGGTATTAGTTATTATCAATAAAACTGATTTGCCATTAAAGCTGGATATTTCCAAGGTGGAGGCTATGCTGAAGAATAAAATAATGATTAAGCTCTCTCTGGTGGAGAATGTAGGTCTTGAATTGCTGGAGGATGCTATAGTAGATATGGTATTTAAGGGAGAGGTTAAGCGAAAAGATCAGGTAATGGTGACAAATGTACGTCATAAGAACTCCCTTGAAAAGGCAGCCCAAAGCTTACAGGAAGGTATTTCAGCTATAAAGCAAAGGTTGCCGCTGGATTTTATAGAGGTGGACTATAGAAACGCATGGGAATATCTTGGTGAAATTACCGGTGAATCCGTTGGTGAAGATTTATTGGATCATATATTCAGTAATTTCTGTATAGGTAAATAGCTCATGCTGTTGGTTAGAGGGGAGGAAAAAAATTGAGAAAATATAATGCAGGCACCTATGAGGTGATCGTTATAGGTGCAGGTCATGCTGGGTGCGAGGCTGCTCTGGCGGCTGCGAGAATGGGGTGCAGAACCCTGATGCTTACCATTTCATTAGACTCAATTGCATATATGCCCTGTAATCCTTCTATAGGGGGTACAGGCAAGGGTCATTTGGTTAAGGAAATAGATGCCCTTGGTGGCGAAATGGGGAAGAATATCGACAGGTCCTTTATTCAAAGTAAAATGTTGAATACGGCTAAGGGACCAGCTGTACATTCCTTAAGGGCCCAGGCAGATAAAAATAAGTATCATATGGAGATGAAGCAAATAATAGAGGATCAGGAAAATCTCGATCTGGTTCAGGCTGAGGTAGTTGATATTATAGTGGAGGATAATGAGGTAAGGGGTGTTGTAACCAGAACAGGAGGACTGTATCATACCAATGCTATTGTTTTAGCCTCTGGTGTATATCTAAAAAGCAAGGTATTCATAGGTGAAGTGAATTATTCCTCAGGACCCAATGGTTTTTTCCATGCCGAATATCTTTCCGAAAGGCTAAAGGCGCTGGGTTGTGACCTAAGGCGCTTTAAAACCGGAACACCTGCAAGGGTACATAGAGATTCCTTAGATTACAGCAAAATGTCAATTCAGTTGGGGGATGAACGCGTTGTTCCCTTTTCCTTTATGAATGATTTGCTTGAGATAGACCAAGAGCCCTGCTGGCTTACAAGGACAACCCAGGATACCCATAAAATTATAATGGACAATTTAAATAGATCTGCCTTTTACCGTGGGGATATGGCGGGGGTTGGCCCAAGATATTGTCCCTCAATAGAGGATAAAGTCGTAAGATTCAATGACAAGCCCACACATCAGCTTTTTATTGAACCCGAAGGACTGGATACCAAGGAGATGTATGTTCAGGGAATGTCCACCAGTCTGCCGGAGGAGGTTCAGCTACAAATGCTGAGGAGTGTTATAGGTCTTGAAAATGCTAAAATGCTAAGGCCTGCCTATGCAATAGAGTATGATTGCATTAACCCGCTTCAGCTGAAATCCTCTCTGGAGCTTAAGCATATAGGCAATTTTTTTAGTGCAGGACAGTTTAACGGAACCTCCGGCTATGAAGAGGCAGCAGCACAAGGGCTGATTGCAGGTATCAATGCCGCGTTAAAGATACAAAATAAGGAGCCCTTTGTATTAGATCGTTCAGAGGCCTATATTGGAGTCCTTATAGATGATTTAGTCACCAAGGGAACCAATGAGCCCTATAGAATGATGACCTCCAGAGCAGAATACAGATTGGTATTAAGGCAGGATAATGCTGATTTGAGGCTGACGGAAAAAAGCTATAAAATTGGTTTGGCATCTGAAGAAAGATATGAGCGATTTACCCAAAAGAAACAGGAAATTGATGCTGAGCTGGAGCGGCTAAAGCAGACCTTTATTTCGCCCGACAAAGCCAATGACCTGCTGCTTCAGCTGGACAGTGCACTATTAAAGACTGGTATATCCTTATATGATTTACTTAAGAGGCCTGAAATAACATATGAAACCATTAGACGTTTGACTGTTGCCTCTGAAACGGAGCTTATGCCCACCGTGGAGGAGCAGTGTGAAATTATCATTAAATATGAGGGCTATATCGATAAGCAGCTGAAGCAGATAGACCAGTTTAAAAAGCTAGAGGGTAAAAAGATCAATGAGGATATAGATTATGATGATGTAGAGAGCCTAAGGCTGGAGGCAAGGCAAAAGCTAAAGCAGATAAGACCCTTATCTGTGGGACAGGCCAGTCGAATATCAGGTGTTTCACCGGCGGATATTTCAGTGCTGCTAGTATATCTAGAGCAAAAAAGAAGACAAAAGGCAGGTAATAATTAGATGGAAGCAAAGGAATTACTGAGGGAAGGCTGTAATCAATTTAATATAAGCATAAACGAGGATCAAATCAATCAGTTTTTTGATTACAAAAGCATACTTTTAGAGTGGAACGAAAAAATGAATTTAACGGCTATCCAGGAGGAGAAGGATATCGTTGTAAAGCACTTCCTTGACTCTATTAGCTGTTGTCTTATGGCAGAGCTAAAAAGCACTGGTAGTATTATTGATGTGGGTACGGGCGCAGGGTTTCCCGGCATCCCTCTTAGAATTATGCTACCGGACATTAAGCTGACCCTGTTGGATTCCCTGAATAAGCGAATCAATTTTTTAAGGGAGGTCTGTACCACCCTTAAGCTTACGAATGTCTCCTTTGTTCATGGACGCGCAGAGGATATGGGGCAAAGTAAGCTTTATCGGGAAAAATTTGATTGTGCTGTTGCAAGGGCCGTAGCTCCTTTAAATGTATTAGCAGAGTACTGTTTACCCTTTGTAAAGGTGGGGGGATACTTTGTTTGTCAGAAGGGTCCGCAGCTGGAGGAGGAAATGCAGGAGGCACGAAAGGCCATCAATGTTCTTGGCGGAGAGGTAGTAAAGCAGGAGATTATTAAGCTGCCCTTTAGTGATATATCCCATAGAATAGCAGTTATAAGAAAGGTACGGCAAACTCCGACAAATTACCCTAGAAAAGCAGGAAAACCAAGTAAAGAACCAATTATTTAGTGTTTTTACTTGTAAAATGTAAAACGAAACTTTATCAAAATCCATAGAGACGGCAGGATTAAGTCTATTTATATCGAAATAGTAGAATATTAAACTCTGCTAAAGAAAGAGGGATAATTTATGAACAAAGCAGAAAAAAAAGTAGTTGAAATTTCCATAAACTCTGTGATACCTAATCCTTATCAGCCCAGAAAGACCTTTTCACAGCTGAGTTTAGAGGAATTAAGTCAATCAATCCAGGCTTATGGAATTTTGCAGCCTATTATTGTTAGACAAATTGGCGAAGAGAAATATGAGCTTATAGCAGGTGAAAGAAGACTAAAGGCCAGTAGGCTGGCAAATTTAGAAACGGTACCTGCCATAGTACATAGTCAATATAATGATAAAGATTCTGCTGTGTTGGCAATTATCGAAAACCTTCAAAGAGAGGATTTGAATTTCATTGAAGAGGCAGAGGGGTATCAGAGCTTAATTAGTGATCATGGATTGACACAACATGAGTTGGCCCTGCAAATAGGAAAGAATCAGTCAACGATTGCCAATAAGCTTCGGATTCTTCGGCTAAGACCGGATATTATACAGCTTTTGGTTGAAAATAACCTAACAGAAAGGCATGCAAGGGCATTACTAAAGCTGCCGGATGACGATTTAAGAATGATGGTTTTAGAGAAGGTAATCAAAAATGACTATAATGTAAAAAAGACAGAGGACATTATCCAGGATATACTGGATGAAATCAGCAAAGAGGAAGAACCAAAAAATAATAAGAAGATACGAAGCTTTATGAATTATAGGATTTATATTAACACCATCAAACAGGCCTTTGATGCCATTAAGGATAAGCAGGAAAACGCTGAATTCCAGCAGGTGGACAAAGGGGAATACATAGAGGTTACTGTAAAAATTCCAAAGGCATAGGATGAAAAAGATTACTGTCGAGTAATCTTTTTTTATATTTTACCCAATAGGGTCAAGGTACCAATGACAATAAAAACAATACCAGCACCTCTTTGTAGATAGTAGGGATTCACCAAATTAGTCAAAAAGTCTGCAGCCAGAACCCCTACAAGTGAGCTTAGCACTAATGCCATTGAGGAGCCAATAAACACATACCATATGGATTTTGACTGTGTAGCCAGCAGCATTGTTTGAAGCTGTGTTTTGTCCCCCAGCTCTGCAATAAAAATCATTAAAAAGGTTGTTATGATGGTTTTAATCAATTTAAAAACCTCCTGATATTAGAATATTCCTTCAGCTCTATACAATTCTATGTCAGGGGGTATTGTATTATTAGTAAAAAATCAGGCTCATACGGTATGGTCTATTTTTGAATATAAGCTTTGAAAAATGTGGGTGATAGGTTGCTTCATGTCGAAAATTAATAAATATTGACGGTTTAATATTAAATTTAGAAGAAAATTTATATTCAAAGCAGGGGAAATTATCATGATATCGAAATTATAACTAAGTGATTACTGAAGGGAGAGAAGATTATGGGTAAAGTGATTGCTATATTTAATCAAAAGGGAGGCGTAGGAAAGACTACGACTAACGTAAATCTCAGCGCCTGCCTTGCAGGAATGGGAAAGAAGATTTGTGTAATCGATATAGATCCCCAAGGTAACACGACAAGTGGATTAGGCATAGATAAGAGTAATCTGGAGTACAGCATATACGATATTATAGTAAATGAGGTAGATATTAGAGATGTTGTCATGCATACTCAATATGAAAATCTGGATATCGTTCCCTCAAGTGTACAGCTGGCAGGTGCGGAAATCGAGCTGGCTACAATGCTTAATAGAGAGCTGAAGCTCAAGGAGTCCATCAACCTGATTAGGGAGGGCTATGACTATATTTTTGTTGACTGTCCCCCATCACTGGGCCTGCTTACAATAAATTCTCTTGCTGCAGTGGATAGTGTACTGATCCCTATACAATGTGAGTATTACGCGCTAGAGGGAGTAAGTCAGCTAATGAATACCATACAGCTAGTGAAAAGAAGCTTAAATACCGATTTAGAAATTCAAGGCGTGGTGCTCAGTATGTTTGATGGAAGAACTAATCTTTCTATACAGGTTGTTGATGAGGTAAAGAATTACTTTAAGGGTAAGGTTTATACAACCGTTATTCCTAGAAATGTTAGATTGGCAGAAGCACCTAGCTTTGGCCAACCGGTTATCTATTATGATGAAAAATCTAAAGGTGCGGAAGCTTATGTAGAGCTGGCGGAGGAGTTTATAGACTTAGAGGAGGAAGTGGTATAATTGTCAAATGCAAAGAAAAGAGGCTTGGGTAAGGGACTAGAGGCCCTTATTCCTGAGATAGTAACCTATAATGTTGAAGAGGATAAAAATGAAAAAATTCAAAATATAAGCATCAATAAGCTTTTTCCCAACCCTAATCAACCCAGAAAGGAATTTGAAGCGGAGGCCCTGATGGAGCTAGCCCAGTCTATAAAGCAGCATGGCTTCATACAACCAATTATTGTTTCGGCAAAGGACAAGGGGTACATGATAATTGCAGGTGAGCGTAGATGGCGGGCTGCCATGGAGCTTAAGCTTGCTGAGGTTCCTTGCGTAATTAGAAAATATAACGAAAATCAAATAATGGAAATTGCTTTAATAGAGAACCTTCAAAGAGAAGACCTCAATGCAATTGAAGAGGCTATGGCATACAGGCATATCATTGACAAGTATCACGTCACCCAGGAGCAATTGTCTGAGGCACTAGGCAAGAGCCGACCTTATATTGCCAACACCCTAAGGCTTCTACAATTAGATCGAAGAATTATAGATATGATAAAGGAAGGGAAGCTGAGCGCTGGACATGGCAGGGCTTTACTCCGCATAAGTAATGGAGAAAAGCAGTACGAGGCTGCTTTAAAAGTTATAGAGGAAATGCTGAACGTGAGACAGGTTGAGGAATTGGTTGCTAGACTGCAAAATCCACCTGTTAAAAATGAAGCTCTGCCTAAGGTCAAGGATATAATTATAGTCGATATTGAAGAGGGTCTAAAAAAACTCTTTGGCACTAAGGTGACAATCACAAAGGGTAATAAAAAGGGAAAAATTGAGATAGAATATTATAGTGAAGAAGATATGGAAAGAATTCTGGAAATGTTTGAAAAAATAAATTAAAATGTTTCACGTGAAACATTTGGATAGGGAAATGTATACCCATATACTCTCACAGCAACATGCAGCTCTCGAATAATTATGGACTTAAAAAACTCGACTTGTAAAAAGCTGAGTTTTTTTTGTAAGAAATTTAATTAATCTGATACATAAAAAAAACATGTGAATATGGTATAATAATAGAATAAATTTTCCTTTGAAAGCGAGGAGAAGTAAGTGATATATTTAGACAATGCTGCAACGACATTCCCAAAGCCTGAAGTGGTGTACGAAGCAATGTTAAATCAAATGAAAAGCTTTGGTGCTAATCCAGGAAGATCAGGCCATAAACTGGCGATTGAGGCTGGAAGGTGTATCTTTAGTGCTAGAGAGATTGTTGGAAGGCTTTTCAATATAAATAATCCTATGCAGATCATCTTTACCGCCAATGCAACTGAATCCTTAAATCTAGCGATTAAGGGCGTACTAAATTCCGGAGACCATGTTATAACCACTAGTATAGAGCATAACTCTGTTATGAGACCTATAAAAACCCTTGAGGCGATTGGTGTTGAACATACAGCGGTACAATGCAATGAAAAGGGAGAGCTTAATCCTCAAGATATCGAGACAGCAATAAAGCCTAATACCAAACTTATCGTTATGACGCATGCATCCAATGTCATAGGAACACTTTTGCCAATTGAAGAGGTTGGGCGCCTCGCTAAGGAAAAGGAAATTTTATTTTTGGTGGATGCAGCTCAAACTGCTGGCACCTATGATATTGATGTTGTAAAAATGAACATTGATCTTTTGGCTTTACCAGGCCACAAGGGCTTATATGGGCCACAAGGGACAGGTATTCTATATATACGAGAGGGTTTATCTGTTAGACATTTTAAGGAGGGTGGTACGGGAAGTAAGTCTGAAGAGCTTATTCAGCCAGATATTGTACCTGACCGCTATGAGAGTGGCACCCCAAACACACCTGGTATCGCAGGCCTGCTGAAGGGAATAGAATTTATTTTAGAAACGGGCATCGAAAACATTAGAAGACATGAGGAGGAGCTGACACAGTATTTTATAGATGGGCTAAAGGAGCTGCCGGAGGTAACAATATATGGAACCCATGATGCTAAGAAGCAGGCTTCGGTGGTTTCAATCAATATTGGTGATGAGGACTCCTCCGAAATTGGATATATATTGGATAAGGTTTTTGATATTGCGGTTAGACCGGGCCTTCACTGTTCTCCAATGACCCATAAAACCATCGGTAGCTTTGAGCAGGGTACGGTACGATTTAGCATTGGGTATTTTAACACTAAAGCGGATTTAGATAAGGCACTAGATGCTATTAGAAGTATTGTTCAACAGATTTATTATGAATAGATGGCTTAAAAGGCTTCCGATGTCTAAGGGATTAACAGCAACCCCTTGGGCATCCAAAGCTCAGCCACATATAGCATAGGGATTTACAATAGAGGGGAGAATGTCAATGCAGTTACTATTGGAATTTATAGATCAGAATACGACAGCCTTTATTATTGCCAGTATTGGGATGAATTTATTATTAATTATTTTATTTATCGTTTACAGCTCTATTACTACTGGCTTGAAGGACAAGTATAAGAAGCTTGTTAAGGGTACAAATGGCAAAAATATTGAAGGTATTCTGATGGAGCATCTGGAAAAGGTACAGGCCATACATGACGATATGGATCAGTACTATAGAAGGCTTGAAATAATGGATAATCGTTTAAGCTTCTGCACACAAAAGGTGGGCATTATTAGATATAATGCTTTTCAGGATACCGGCAGCGATTTAAGCTATTCTATAGCTCTGCTGAATGCTAATAATGATGGTGTTATTATTACAGGTATTCATGGGAGAACAGAGACGATATCTTATGCTAAGCCAATTAAGGATGGAAAATCCACATACAGCCTATCGGTTGAAGAATTACAAGCCCTAGATAGAGCCAAGGAAAATGCCTTGGATAGAATCGATATACAAGGCTACAGAAGTAATAAAGAGGTTGGTTAATGGAGGCAATTTCCTATTGCTTTATAGTAAACCCTGTAGCTGGCAGGAATAGAGCTGAAAAGCTATTGCCGTTAATATCTAAGGAAATGACTGCAAGAGGCATTGCATTTGATATTAAGCTGACTGAAGGGAAGGGCGACGGCAAAATTCTAGCTGAAAAAGCAATTGAAGAGGGGTATAAGGTTATTGTGGCCGTAGGGGGCGACGGAACAATTAACGAGGTTATTAACGGCGCCTATGGCAAGGAAGGCATAGTAGGTATAATACCTGCTGGAACAGGAAATGATTTTGCCAGATCTTTAAACATTTCCTTCGATTTTTATAGGGCAATTGAAGATATCATTAAGGGCACTGTAGGAGAGGTAGATGTGGGGCTGATAAATCAAGAGCTCTTTATCAATGTCGCATCAATTGGTTTGGACGCTCATATCGCAGCCGAGGCCAACAAAATCAAACGGTATTTTAATGGTAGTAAGGCATATATCATGGCTCTTTTAAAGGGAATAATCACCTATCAGAGCATGAGAGTTAGACTGGTAACTGACGATATGGTGCTGGACAAGCATGTTATGTTGGTTGCCTTTTGCAATGGCGGCTTTTATGGAGGTGGCATGAACATTGCTCCTGCCGCAGATGCCACAGATGGACTGATGGATATTTGCATAGTTGAGAGGATGTCAAAGCTTAAGCTGCTGAGATTATTTCCTACAATATTTAAAGGAAGTCATATTAAATTTGAAGAGGTAAAGCAATATCGAGCTAAAGCCTTTGAGATATTCGTGGATAATGACATTTTTATTAATACAGATGGCGAGATCATTAATTACTCTCCTTTGGGTAATCATGGTGAGGGTATAAGTACAAGGATTGCAGCAAAAAGATTGAAAATAATAAAATAGCAGGAGTTTGTAAAGGCCCATTAAAGGGCCTTTATCTATTTTTTGTTTCATAGCGTTAGTTTATTTACTATGAAATTGGGGATTGTTGAGGGCTGTCGAGACGGTGAGGCAGCAGGGTGCTTGCACCGCATGGGTTCCCTGGAAAACAAACGTGGCGAGGCACCCTTGCACAATTAGAAGACATATGTACTATGGCGTTGGCATCTTGCCCTCCTGTTCCTCCTTTAGAAGGATTAGTCCCTGCATTGTCTTTGGGAAGCCGGCTGATGGAGCCACCAGCAGTAGTGCATGCTCAATCTCATCGTAGGAGCAGCCTGCAGCCTTAGCCTTTCTAATATGGGTTCGTAATGCAAACTCGTGCTGTGAGGCAGCAGAAATTGCAATCTTAATGAGCCAACGGGTTTTTTCATCAAGGGGACCACCCCTTTCATGAATCATTTTACCATAAGTCTCATAGGCCTCATAAATCTCACCGTGTCTTTTAATGAAATTTTCAAGATTGTTCTGTATTTTATCCATAAAAGCACCTCCTTGTATAATGAAAGTCTTACCCATTGGAGAATAGTATAACCAAAATAACAGCATAATTACTTCAGTTTTGTATAAATACCCCATTTGTGGAGCAATAATACTACAAGGAGGTGCTTTTATGAAGAAAGTAGCAGTACAAGGAAGCCTTGAGGAAATCAGGCAGCAGCTTTCAATGAAGGGCTATGAGGTGGTTGATTTTGAAGATCGAGGTATTGTTGATGCCATAGTATATATAGACGATTATACCGGCATACGTAATATGAACAATGAAGGAGATGTGGAGAGTCATGGTGCGGTGCTTATAAATGCAAGCAAAAAGTCAATCGATCAGATCATCTATATTATTGAAGCCAGAAGATATGAGGGTTTATTTACATAGAAAATGCTGTGCAGAATCTAATTTCAAAGGATGCTTGTGATTTTAAGTGTTTCGTATGGCAGTTCCTTATATTTCATAGGAATTCATTTGTTTTTTATGAAAGGGGCGGTTAAGGGGGAGTCAACCATATTAAAGTATAGAAATACCAGTTCTGCAACGAATAAGTGTCACTATACCACCAGTGGCAATTGAATTACGGTACCCTGAAGCATTTTCTATAAATGTGGTTTCTTAAAGCAATGACTATCGTGAAGCTTTAAAAGGAAAGGCTTTAAAAGGAAAATAATACAAAGGCTGACGAGATAATAAGTATTTTCGTCAGCCTTTAGCTATGTCTAAGATTAATGAACTATTAAACAAGAAGCTTTTGCTGTTTGAGCTTCCAGACGGAAAATTTTATGCCGTCGGTTATAGTCTCAGCCATTTTCATGACCAGGCTCAGACGTGTATTTTGAAGAACCAAATATTCCATATACCCGCTTAAATTTACTATTCCTGTTATATGCATATGCCCTACCGCTGGCAAATCCTTGTTTACTCCTGCCCCAGGCTTTAGAGGACCGCTACCTATTTTCACAAAGCCAATTCTGTCAGTTTTACCCAGACAGGCATCAATAGCTATGATCAAGGGGTTTTCATATACCTCATTAAGCATTTTTATTTTTTCCTTTAGGTTTTTTGCATGAACTGGATCATCTAGGGTTCCATGGACATGGATATCACTATATTTGCTCAATTGATTACTAAGCTTGTAGCCAATTAGTGGCCCTAAAGAATCGCCAGTAGAACGATCGGTTCCTATGCATAGAAACACCAGCTCCCTATAAGGGGGAGTATAATGCTGATTGAGATATTTCATAAACAACATACTAAAATCTATATAAGCCATAGGCACATGGACGTTAACCGAATCGTTGATTTGATTTTTTAATAAGGACATACAAAACCTCCTAGAGAAACTTAATATATAAATACATATTAGCCAAAGGACAAAATTATGTTTTACTATTAGGAAGTTTAGCCCAAGTTGTAAAATAAAATACATAATGAAAACTTAATAATTTCTTTATGTATTGATTTAAAAGGATTTTTATAGCCTGTGCTGAATATATAGAGGATGGAAATTTTAAGAAATTCTAAAGAAATTTCCTGGTTAGTGTATATTGTTTCACGTGAAACAGGAGGGAAAAGAGATGCTGATTAACAGAAGAGGTATATTATTGATTTCATTTTTATTGATTGCGCTATTTTTAATCATGAGCCCAAGGTTGATAGATATCATAAATACTAGATCAGCCAACTCAAAGGGAGAGCCTTCTGTTATCCATGAAATAGAACTACCTCATAGCAGTCAAATCATATACGAAAAATTCAACGAAGGTATATTGCAATATTGGGACGGTATTCTTTATTATCACGACATGAAGGGTCAGCAGCAATGGACAATCCATCTCGGAGTCATCAGTCCTATTATTAGAACCACCAATAACAACGTATATATTATGGATAATAACAAAAAACAATTGATCAGACTGGGGAAAGATGGAGAGGTACAGTACAAGGTATTTTTGGATAAGGGCGTATACAATTTTTCTGCAAACGACAAACAAAATGTATTGTTGCAGCTCATTAATGAAGGCGGCAGCTATAGAAAACTACTGATATTAAATGATGAGGGCAAAAAGACAGGGGAGATTTCAATCGCCGAAGGCGAGATAATGAGCTTTTCTATAGAAGATAATGATAGCAAAATACTTCTTCATACATTGAACACAGCAAATAATCGGATAGAGGGGAATTTGCTTCAGTATGATAGACAGGGAAAGCTGATAAAGCTGGATAGTCTAGAGGATAAGCTGCTATTAAGGTATTATACTGAAGGCAAGGGAAATCTGATATTGGTATTTGAGGACGGGATAAGAGCGATAGATAATGAAGGAAGCATAAAGTGGGAAGTGGAGGCAGCTGGAATAAAAGATGCCATTAATGAGAAGGAGGAATATTTGGCCATCTATAGCAATGAGACTCAAAAAAGTGGTATTATATATGGTAAAAGCCAGGACAGACTAAATGTCATTGCGCAATCTGGCAATAGCTTAAGTGATAGCATTCTAAAAGAGAAGCCATCTGGCATGGATACCAACAAAAATGAATTGCTGTATTATTCCACCAGAAGCCTATACATCGTAAATAAAAAAGGTCAGCAAATTGCTGAATATAAATACAACAGTGATATAGAGAAGGCCTTTTTATACCAACAGCAGCATGTTATAGTGATAACAAAGGAAAGACTGACATTTCTAAAGATATAAGTCTGAGGAGTGATAAGATGTCTACATTGGATATTTTAATTATAATCGTTATTGGCGCAAGTATACTTATGGGCTATAGACGGGGGCTGATTTTGACTTTAGCCAGCACTGTCAGCTATATAGCTGCTGCTATTATCGCCAAAAGCTATTATCAAAGCTTTACAGAATGGTTGCTTATAAAAACGCCGATTGGTGATGTACTAGGAAACATGGTCTCCAGCAATCTAGCACTAAGCGGAGAAAGAACCCTTCAAGAGGGGGTCTTTACCAATGAGTCCTCCTTTAAGCTTTTCAGCTGGGCGAATGAATACTTGGCAAATAGTATGGTGCAGGACTATGCCCTTCAAACGGTGGAGGCTATAAAGGACGACATTATTACTAAGGTAACCATGATGTTGACCAGCATACTTAGTATAGTGCTACTGTTCCTAATTATTAGGACTTTAATCGTTTTGGCCGGGTATCTCCTAAATCAAATCTTTGAATTGCCTGGATTGAACTCAATTAATAAGCTGGCGGGACTGGCTGTGGGGGGGCTTAGAGGCGTTCTTCTGGTGGCGGTACTGCTTATTTTAACGCTACCCTCAGCTATGGCGGCTCCAGAGGGTAAATTAGCAGGCTTTATTAATTCCTCTGTCTTGATACAGTACTTTTTTAACAACTTACTGATACATATACTAAATTGGTTTCTCTAAAGAAAAGAAATACTTACAATAGATTCCTATATGTTATAATAGTAGTACTGATTAATAAGAAGGTGATAAAATGACCTATCAAGCCCTATATAGACGATGGCGTCCAAAGGTGTTTGAGGATATTGTCGGACAAGGCCATATAGTGACAACATTAAAAAATCAGATTAAAAAGGGTAATATTTCTCATGCGTATCTTTTTAGTGGCACAAGGGGAACTGGAAAAACCTCTACTGCTAAGATATTTGCCAGGGCTGTAAATTGCCTAGAGCCAGAAGATTTTAATCCCTGTAATAAATGTGAGGTCTGCGAAGGGATTTTAGCAGATAATATAATGGATGTCATAGAAATAGATGCAGCCTCAAATAATGGCGTAGATCATATAAGAGAAATACGCGAAAGTGTAAAATACCCACCATCAAAGGGAAAGTATAAGGTATATATAATAGATGAGGTTCACATGCTGAGCACCGGTGCCTTTAACGCCTTGCTAAAAACCCTTGAAGAGCCGCCAAAGCATATTATATTTATATTGGCAACCACAGAGCCGCAAAAGCTGCCGGCAACCATACTTTCCAGATGTCAGCGGTTTGATTTTAGACCTGTCAGGCAAATGGATATAATGGATCACTTAAAGCATATTTTGACGGCTATTGGTATAGAATACGAGGAAAAAGCCCTCAGTGTTATTGCCTCAAATGGCAGGGGTTCTGTTAGAGACAGCTTAAGTATATTGGAGCAATGTATTTCCTTTTGCAGAGACCAATTAAGCTATGAGCTAGTGGTTGAAACACTGGGTATAACCGATGAAGAACTGCTCTGGAGCCTGTCTCAGGCCATTCTAAAAAGAGATACCTCAGAAGCACTGATGCTGGTTCAGCAGGTGGTGAAGGAGGGTAAGGATGTACAGCAGCTAATTAAGGATTTAATAGGCTATTTCCATAATCTGATGCTTATCCGGTTGAAAAGCACCTACAGCCATCAAGCACTTTCTGAAGCGCTATTGACGAAGCTGGAGCAGCAGGCTATTGACATCGATGTAAATAAAATAGTTCAGCTGATCTATGCATTGTCAGAGGCTGAGTCAAAAATCAGATATGCCTCACAGCCACAGATTATTTTGGAGGTTACGATTGTATCCCTGTGCAGTATAACCGACAACCAGGATGAACTGCTGGAAAGAATAAGAAAGCTGGAGGCAATGGTAAGCAACGGCAGCATAAGCATTGGCAATTCAGGGTCTGTAAAAAAAGTCGCCATAAAAGAATTGAGTCAAGAAGAAAGACAACCGGTTAAAGGCAGCAGGGCAGTGAAGGAAATGGCACCCGTGACCCCAAATGACATAGAAGTTACGTCTGATGAGTTGCAGGAGGACAGTGCTCCCCTAGATTTTAATATTATAAAGGACAAATGGGAGGAAATACTGGAGGTAATGCGACAGGATAAGAAGGCCCAGATTAAAGCCTTTTTAAAGGAAGGGGAGCTTATCAATATTAAGGGAAGAAATCTGGTAATAGCCTTTAAGGAGGGCTTCGGCTTTCATAGGGAGGCGCTGGACAAGGAGAAGACAAAGGCCTATATTTCTTCGATTATTCAACAGGTCACTGCTCAAACAATTGGACTTTATCTGGTAATGGAGTCAGAGCTGAACCTTGGAGGAGGAAGTCCAAAGGAGGAGGAGGCCCTAGCGCGTTTAAAGGAAGTAGTTCCGGAGGGAATATTGGAGATTATAGGAGACTAGTACCTTGCTACAGGAAAATTCTCCTCAGGAATTATATCAACCTTCAAATAACGCAAGGCATTAGGTAATATTTATCATATTTATGGTATAATAGTAAAATGAATAAAGGTAATCTATTTTGATGGATTCCATAATTCCATAGAAATATATTTACGATGGTAAGGAGGATTATAAAATGAAAAAAGGTTTCTCGGGAATGGGCGGAGGAATGCCCAACATGAACAATATGATGAAGCAGGTACAACAAATGCAGAAAAAAATGCAGGAGGTACAGGAAGAGGTTGAAAAGAAAGAGCTGGAGGTAAGTGCCGGCGGTGGTGCCATTTCAGTAAAAATCAATGGCAAGAAGGAAGTGCTGTCTATTGATATCAAGCCGGAGGTTATTGATCCGGATGACGTTGAAATGCTGCAGGACCTAATAGTGGCAGCTGTTAATGAAGCCATAAGATCAGCAGAGGAAATGGTATCAAAGGAAATGTCCAAGGTTACCGGAAATATGAATATACCCGGCTTGTTTTAATATCTAGATAGAGAGATGCAGGTGAAGATATGAACTATTACTCGGCACCCATCGCCAGATTGATTGAAGCCTTCACCAGACTTCCCGGTATTGGTAGAAAGTCTGCTCAAAGACTGGCCTTCCATGTAATCAATATGCCGCTGGAGGATGTTGAATTAATTGCCAATACAATTTTGGATGCAAAGAAGAGTATTAAATATTGCAATATTTGTACCAACCTTACGGATAGCGATACCTGTGCTATATGTGCCGACAGCAGCAGAGAGCCTTCAATTATCTGCGTCGTTGAGGACCCTAGAGACGTGGCGGCAATGGAACGAACAAGAGAATTCAAGGGATATTATCATGTGTTGCATGGTGCAATATCTCCATTAGAGGGAATCGGTCCTGAAGACATTAAAATCAAGGAGCTGCTGCATAGAATAAATGAGAGCACTATTGCTGAAATTATTCTGGCGACAAATCCTACGATTGAGGGAGAGGCTACGGCGATGTATATCTCCAAGCTGGTAAAGCCCCTTGGGATCAAGGTTACAAGAATAGCCCACGGAATACCTGTAGGTGGGGATTTAGAGTATGCTGATGAGGTCACACTGGCCAAGGCGCTGGAGGGTAGACGGGAGCTTTGATGATATTTTTCTGGAGCTGCCCCAAAAGACTGATACCAATTCCGACTTAAATAGCATGGATAATAATTGTAAGCATTGTAAATTGATTAATAGGAGCAAACATGGCCATAAGGATATACAGCCATGTTTGTCTTTGTTTTATGGGGTAAGTGCTCAGATTTTAATCATCTGGAATCTGAATCTCAAAAAATAAAAACAAGGTAAAAAAATCCTTTTCAAAAGCTTCATAATAGTGTATTATTATGGTGACAAGCCATCAATAAACCATGTGAATTGGCTTGCTGCAGCGTAGCGAAGATAAAAGATTCCCTTAGAGTAGCTATCTTTTAGGATTACTGCACTAAATAAGGGGGAAACACAATGATCCATAATGATGAAAGTCACAATTATGCTGCCTTCTATTATTATGGCATCCCACACCTTTTAGTTTCATTTGAACTAATCCTTCAAAATGCTATCAAAAAAAATCAGTTAATATATCTTTCTATGGAGGAAGAGTTTTATGGTACATTGACAGAAAGATTAAGATTAAAGGAAAGATTAGGTGATAAAATTCAATTTTGCTCTACTAAAGAAATAATAGATAAAGAAGGCGTTTACGCAGAACTGGCAGAGGCTATAAAAAAAATCAAGAAAAATGCTGATGCTAGCGGCTTTAGTGGAGTTATGTGGATTTTGAAATCTGAAGATGCCATAAATCAAATGACTAAAGAAGCTTTTATAGAATGGACCAACTCCTTTGCTAGAACCTTAAAGGACAACGGTATAAAGCTAATTTGTATCTATGATTTATATGATTACATAAACGAAGAGGAATATCTTGATACAAAGTACATCATTGATGAAGTCCTCAACTCTAATAAGTTCATATTGAACGAAGAAGAGGAGCATTACGAGCTGGAGTAAATAAAATTGCAGACCTACGGGTCTGCTTTTTATTTTATCATAGGTTCTTTTATTTCCCTATGATATGGGGGGGTGTTAAGGGGGGCATCACCCCTTATTAAAACAAGGAGAGTACAGCGAAGCGTCCTAGAGAACGCACGGGTTCTCTGGAAAACCAAAGTGGCGAAGCCACTTTGGTTCATATTGCGATTCTGTTAAATGTTAGTTAATAGTATT
Organism: Clostridiaceae bacterium; assembly: GCA_018432235.1. Taxonomy (GTDB): domain Bacteria; phylum Bacillota; class Clostridia; order Peptostreptococcales; family Natronincolaceae; genus M1-B18. Next base: position 32,824 of record JAHDLO010000019.1, read on the forward strand.
TTAAGTCACAGGATATATGGTCACCGATATCGAAAGAATCATTAGTGAACTCTAAGACATTCATTTATCACCACCGACATACTATTATTATATAGGCTTTAAGATGAATCACAGAAAGGATGGTGAAGACCTTTGTCCTCTGGATAAAGGGAAGTATGCAGAAAACTTTTGTATTGGACACCAGCGTTTTGTTGCATGATCCAAAGAGCATTTACAGCTTTGGAGAAAATGAGGTGGTTATACCTTCCGTCGTAATAGAGGAAATTGATTCAAAGAAAAATCTGCAGAATGAAATTGGCAGAAACGCAAGAGAGGTGGCAAGAAGTCTGGATGAGCTTAAGGCTCTGGGAAGCCTGAGCAAGGGGATCACTTTAGAAAACAAGGGTAGACTGAGAATTGAATTAAATCATAAAAATATTTCAAATCTGGTAGGTTATTTCAATGAAGCCAACAATGACAATCGTATATTGGCGGTTGCTTTAAATCTGGCGCTGGACAATAGGAAGGGTTTAATAGAAACACCGGTGGTGCTGGTCAGTAAGGATGTATGCATGAGGATAAAGTCAGATTCTATAGGAATAGAAAGTCAGGATTATCTATTTGACAAGATTGAAGATAATGGTCAGCTGGAGGAGAATAGCGGATATGTGGAGTGCTATGTACCATCGGAGATGATAGATGCCTTTTACATCCGAAAGGCATTGGAAATTGATGAAATTGCAGCGTATTTTTCAAAAAATAGTCTGTATGCCAATCAATTTATACTGTTTAAGGATGAGGGGGGAACTTCGAAGTCTGCCATCGGAAAATATAAGAGAAATGTCAATCGGATAGAGGGACTATACTATGGTGAAAATAGCTATTGGGGAATAAAGGGAAAAAATCTTGAGCAGAGGATGGCGCTTGAAGCGCTGTTGGATGACGACATTAAGCTGGTGACACTGTCGGGAAAGGCAGGTACAGGTAAAACACTTTTGTCGCTGGTGGCAGGTCTATATAAGACAAACGACCTGAAAAAATATAATAAGCTGCTGATTACAAAGCCTGTAATTCCTGTTGGCAGAGATATCGGATATTTACCTGGTGACAAGGATGAAAAGCTCAGACCATGGGTACAGCCGATATATGATAATTTGGAGTTTATTTTAGGCACTAAGACCATATCAAAGCTTGAGGATACACTGATTGGAATGAACAGAATTGAAATTGAAGCACTCACCTATATCAGAGGGCGAAGTATTCCAAACCAATTCATTATTATTGATGAGGCGCAAAATTTAACGAGACACGAGGTTAAAACCATTATAACCAGGGTTGGTGAAGAATCAAAAATTGTACTGATGGGAGACACGGAGCAGATAGATCATCCCTATTTGGATTCGGTGGGAAATGGTCTGAGCTATGTTATAAATAAATTCAAGGGACAGGAAATGGCTGCTCATGTTAATTTTAAGAAGGTGGAAAGGTCATCACTGGCACAATTAGCGGCTGAAATATTGTAAAACAGGTATATATTTCTAAAAAGTGGCAATCCTCAAGGTAAATAAAAAATGCTGTAAGGGGGCAATGCCATGAAGGATAATAATACTGTAACAAGAAAGAGCCAACTACTAAATACCCTCTCGAATCTTTTAGAGGATGTGTACAGTAAGGTTAGCACCATTAATACTGAGGGGAAGAACGAAAACAAGGCGTTTATCGATTTAGTGGATAAAGCCCATAATGAATGGAAATCAGCAGAGCAGTTTTTTGAAAATGTGACGGACCCTGATTTGATTGACCATGCGATTTATAAGGTTGAAGCAGCCAAGAGCAGATATACTTATTTATTAAAGAAGGCTAAAGAAGAGGGTATTAGAGGAAATTTCCATTAAAGCATGTCATATAAAGCTGTTATAAAATATATAATATAGGGAGTAGCTTAGCACCCTGCATCACCTAAAAGTATAGATTACCCTGGTCAAAATGCCATATAGCGGCAGAGTCGTCAGTCTAAATATTTCGCATATATTTATTCTCTGTTCTGCTATATGAAATTTTCTTTAGGATTAAGCCTATTGTTTAGATGATGTAAGGCACTAGTCTTCTCCCTATTTTGCTGATTTCAGGCTTTTTGCATTGATAAACAAAGGGAAACGAGGTGTATTGATGGGTATGGGTATGGAAATAAGCATTATATTAGCATATGCTCTTGGCTTAATTCTCTTATATATAATCGGATGGGTGCTGGTGGTACCCTTGAAGCTATTATTTAGGCTTATATGGAATGGTATTTTAGGCGGACTGATGCTGCTGGCAATTAATCTAGTGGGGGGTTTTTTTGGGCTTTATATCAACATTAACCCTGTAACGGCACTTGTTGCGGGTCTTTTGGGAATACCAGGGGTAATACTGATCATATTAGTGGGTCATTTTATATGAATAAGAAAGTTATATTTTGAATCGTTCAATGCAGCGATTCTTTTTATTTATTCCACCTCAAAAAGGGTAAAATAATAAATCAGACACTATGTTCTGTACTATAAAAGTATTATATAATAAATAAATAATGAAAAAAAAGCACATTGAGGTGGAGGCATGAAAATAGGATTAAGAACCATTAAAACTGGAATAGCGGTAAGTCTTGCAATGCTTGCAGCGGGTATATTTGATATACAATATCCATTTTTTGCAATAATAGCTGCACTGATAGCCATTCAGCCAACAGTAACAGATTCCTGGCGAGTTGGGGCAAATAGAATGCTGGGGACCCTAATCGGTGCCATAGTAGGGGTTATATTCATTTCTGTATTTCCCGCAAACTTCATTTTCTTAGGAATAGGAATCATTATATTAATCATCATTATGAACAGGCTCCACTGGAACGAAGCCATAAATATTGCAGCGGTTGTGTTGGTGGCGATATTCTTAAATGATGGCGGCAATAATGTGAATTATGCGCTACATCGTCTCTTCGATACCTTTCTGGGGATAAGCATAGCTGTCGTAATAAACTATTTAATATTACCACCAACCTATGATAAAAAGGTATTATCAAGTATTAAGGATGTCAGCAGCAGTATTTTGTCGATTAATCTCGATATCATCACCTTAATAAAAGGCAACGAAGAAATCAGCCACCAGGTTTTAGATGAAAAGCTGTCGTTGGAGATGGTGGAGGATATTCTGCAGCAATCCGAAAAATTTATAAGGCTTCAGGTGAAGGAAGAAAGATTAAAGGTCTATGGCAATATGAAGGCAAAGGAGCTTTTAATTATCATCAGTCTGGTCAAGGAGACCTATCAGCAGCTGCAAAATATCATTGGGATTTTGAGGAAGGGGCTAAGTCCTGCGGTGACTGAGTTAGTTATGGAGGAGCTGGAGGAAATCAGTCATAAGCTTCAAGAGATTACAGAGAATAAGGATGACCTCTTCAGTACTGAAAGGCATTCAGACTTTACTTTTATCTTGGAAAGGCTTCGGTCAGCAAAGAAAAAAATTAAATTCAATGAAGACATAAACCGATATTCTACGGAAGAGGTTGTTAAAATGCTGGTCTATATTTATAATCTTGAGGAAAGTGTAACGAAATTCAATATCATTACCAACCTATACCTTTAAAAATATGAAATAATACATATAGAAGCTACAAAAATGCAGGAAATGAAACCACAAGCTAGAATAGTATATAGGTTATAGAAAAACAAATGGCTCCCGGAGAATTTAAATGTTCTCTGGAAAACGAAGGTGGCAGAGCTGCTTTTGTTCATAAGGGGAGGGGGATATTGATGGCGGACTTACAGAAAAACAATCAGGTTGATATAGGCAAAAGCTTAAAGATGATTGAGTTTTTAAAGTGCGAGCTGCTAAATAGTGTAGCTATGCTTTTTGAGCTTATGGTGAAGGGAATAAAGGAGGGCCAGGAGGCACTTATTGAGGTGCTGGCAAATATCATACTAGTAGCATATTCCTTGGGGAAAAGACTAGGAATAGATTATTACATGATTGATAAAAAAATACAGGATAAGGCAAAACTTCATATTATAGAGGAGCATCACCTTGAAAAATGGTATGGTGAGCTGTCGAGCCTGAATCAATACTTAAAAAATCGTGGCAAATAAGCTATAGGAGTGTTTTACAGTGAAGGAACAAAAATATTCGAACAAACGAGCATTAATAGAAGCAGCATTAATTGCATCAATTGCAACCTTCTTTGCTATTGGATTTATATTTATACCGGTACTTACGCTACTGCTGTTTTTACTACCGGTGCCCTTTATGATATTATCTGCAAGGCATGGCACAAGGTATACTATACTGTCACTGATAATTACCAGTCTTTTAATAGGTGTTTTGACGGAAATCATATTTACGCTCTTTGTAATTATGGTATTTGGACCTATGGCAATCGTAATGGGCTACTATATAAAGAAAAACCGTGAGGCCTATGCCGTGATCGGGATGGGGGCCGCTGTTTCTATCATTTCAATAGCAGTAACAATACAGCTGGCTGCAACAATTGGCGGCTTCAATCTAATTGACAGCATTGCCACCATCATCAGACAGGTGGTAGATACCCAGTCAGAAATGCTTATGAATGTCAACCTCAGCACCATAAATGTAAAGGAAATGACAAACTATCTTTTAATGATCATTCCCGGGATGCTGGTGGTGCAATCACTAGTCAGTGCCTTTCTTAACTATTATTTAACCGTGGCTATACTGAGAAGATTGCGCTATAATGATTATTTGCTGCCGGAGTTTAGCCATTTCATATTACCTAAAAATATAGTCTTCGGCTCCTTTATCATATATGCCCTTACTTTTATGTCTAGGTATGTGGAGGGAATTTATCATAGCAGTTTGGTGGCCAATGTTACCATACTATTTGTCTTTATTTTCTTTTTTCAAGGACTGGCCCTAATCAGTTATATGCTGGAGAAAATTAGGTTAGCGAAGCTGGTCAGGATGCTGATTCTTTTGCTAATAGTGATTATTAGCCCATTGCTTACGGTAGTTTCTTTTGCAGGCTTAATAGACTCTGTGTTTGATATTCGAAAATTGAGACAGGGATAGGTAAGTTAATTTAGGAGGAAGTACCATGTTAAATAGAAGGTTTTTTAAATTATTGATACCCGACACAAAAATATACATGTTTATTATATCTGCTTTTATAGTAGTCATAAGCTATTATAACAGAATAATCGGCGTTGTCGGTGTACTGCTGCTTGCTTATTTGATATACTACAATCTTAAGATAAGTAATATAAGACGTGAGGAATGGACCAGATATATTGAGGGCCTATCCTCAGATATCGATTCTGCAACTAAGCAAGCCATACTTAATCTGCCAATACCCTTGACAATAGTAGAGTTTGATGGCACCATCACCTGGTATAATTCAAAGTTTATCGAAATCATAGGCAAGAAGGATTTGCTGGAGAAGGATATACAGGATATAATTCCAGACTTTGATCTCAGAAATGTACTGCAGAACAAAAAGGATAAAATAAATGAGGTCAGCTTTAACGATCGCTATTTCAAGGTGTTATATAATATCATAAAGCTCTCAAAGGATCATGCCTCCAATTATATCATCATGCTATATTGGGTCGAAAAAACGGACTATATGCAGATCAAACAAAAATATGAGGAGGAAAGATCAGTAGTAGCTTTGATCCAAGTAGACAATTTTGATGAGGTTATGCAGACCACCGAGGATTCAGCCAGACCCTTGATCGTGGCGGAAATTGACAGAAGGTTAAATCTCTGGTCCAATAGGCTGGAGGGTCTTATGCGGAAGTATACAAATGACAAATTTATCTGTGTATTCCAGAAATCCCATTTAGAAAAGCTAGAGGCAAAAAAGTTTGAGATATTGGATGAAATTAGAGAAATTAACCAGGGAAACAAAATACCGATTACCTTAAGCATAGGTATAGGGGCTGAAGGAAAAACAATTCTACAATCCTGTGATTTTGCTAATGCAGCAAAGGATTTGGCATTAGGCAGGGGCGGGGATCAGGCAGCCGTTAAGAAAAACGACAAAATAAGCTTTTATGGTGGCAAGACAAAGGCTGTTGAAAAACGAACAAAGGTAAAGGCTAGAGTAATCTCCCATGCCCTGAAGCAATTAATGGAGCAGACCAACAGTGTTATGATTATGGGGCATAAAAATTCCGACCTGGATGCTTTGGGTTCGGCAATAGGTATTTATAGAGCGGCAAAAAATCTTGGTAAGGATGCGTATATCGTTTTAAGTGAATCAAATCCCTCTATAAGGGTGCTATACGACCGACTCATGGAAAAGGAGCAATACCGTAGAGCGATCATCACCTGTGAGGAGGCGAAAAGCAGGATAGAAACCAGTACAGTATTGGTGGTGGTAGATACCCATAGGCCTAACTTTACTGAGTGTCCGGAGCTTTTAAAATACACCGAAAACATTGTTGTAATAGATCACCATAGAAGGGGTACAGAATTCATAGAAAATAATGTGTTGAACTATCATGAAACCTATGTATCCTCCACCAGTGAGCTGGTTACAGAGCTACTGTTCTATATGGAGGATAAGGTTAATGTTGAGCAAATAGAGGCGGAGGCTCTACTGGCGGGCATAGCTGTGGACACCAAGAACTTTAGCTTTAAGACGGGAGTTCGAACCTTTGAGGCCGCATCTCTCTTAAGACGGGCAGGTGCTGATACTGTAGCCGTAAAGCAGATGTTCCAGGATGATATAGAAACAATATTTGCCAGAGCAGAGGTAATTAAAAAGGCTCAAATAATCAGGAATACAGTGGTCATATCCACCTGTCAGGATTTTAAAAATGCACAGCTGGTGGCGGCTCAGGCTGCCGATGAGCTGCTGAATATCAGAGGAATAACAGCCTCCTTTGTCTTAGGTAAGAGGGAAGAGGACATTGTCTTCATCAGCGGCAGATCATTAGGAGATATTAATGTTCATGTAATTCTTGAAAAGCTGGGGGGCGGAGGTCATTTGACCGTTGCAGGAGCTCAGCTGGAGGGTTGCTCAATAGATGAAGCGATAAATGAATTAATTAGAGTAATAGAAGAATATTTTAGGGAAGGTGAAGGGAAATGAAGGTAATTTTATTGCAGGATGTTAAAGGACAGGGAAAGAAGGGTGATGTTGTCAATGCCAGTGATGGCTATGCACGCAACTTTCTGTTTCCAAAGAACCTGGCTGTGGAGGCTACAGCAGGAAATATGAAGACCCTTAATGAGCAAAAACAGGCTCAACAAAATAGAAAGGATAAAGAGCTAAGCGAGGCAAAGGCATTGGCAGAAAAAATCGGAGCATTAACAGTGGTAATTAAAACAAAGGCCGGTGAGGGAGGCAGATTGTTCGGCTCTGTAACCTCAAAGGAAATAGCAGAGGCTTTTGAAAAGCAGCATAAAATTCAGTTGGACAAAAGAAAGATTACACTGCCGGATCCTATTAAGGAAATGGGAACAAGAACAATAGACGTAAAGATTTATCCCGGAGTTGTTGCTAAGCTTAAGGTCAGTGTTGTTGAAGAATAGGTTGTTAGGGTTGGAGTGATACTCCAACCCTTCCTTTAGGAGGGTTCTTATGGATGGGATGAATTTATTTAGCAAGGTGCCACCCCACAATATAGAAGCGGAGCAATCGGTTTTGGGTTCTATGCTTCTGGATCGAGAGGCTATCATGGTGGCCTTGGAAATTCTTAAGCCGGAGGATTTTTATAAGGAGGCCCATAAGGAAATTTTTGAGTCAATATTTAGTCTCTTTTCAAAAAATGAGCCGGTGGATTTGGTTACCTTGACTGAGGAGCTTAAGGCCAGAGGTACCCTGGAGGCCATTGGAGGAATACCCTATTTGATAAGCCTTGGCTCTGGTGTTCCTATGGCTTCAAATGTAAAGCATTATGCAGATATTGTGGAAAGGAAATCCACCCTGAGGAATTTAATAAGGTCCTCGGAGGAGATTATAAATTTAGGCTATACCGCAGATGTGCCTGTAGGCGACATCATAGAACAGGCACAGAAAAGCATATATGATCTTTCTCAAAACCGCTCAAGGGAGGGCTTCACCCCAATACAGGAGGTTTTGTCCGATACCTTTGATCAAATAGAGCGGCTGTATGAGAATAAGAGTGGTATCACAGGAATGACTACAGGATTTATGGATCTAGACAGAAAGCTGAGCGGACTGCATAGAACCGACCTTATACTGGTGGCGGCAAGACCGGCAATGGGTAAGTCGGCATTTTCATTAAATCTTGCACAAAATGCTGCCTTAAAGGCAGGTGCCTCTGTAGCGCTTTTCAGCTTGGAGATGTCTAAGGAGCAGCTGATGCTGAGGATGCTGGCTGCAGAGTCTATGGTGGATTTAAAGAAGATTCAGGAGGGAAGTCTGAACGAAGAGGAATGGGGTAAAATAGCCCAGGCCATGATACCGCTTTCCCAATCAAGTATTTATTTTGACGATACCCCTGGAATATCAGTCATAGAGATGCGTTCAAAATGCCGAAGATTAAAAATGGAAAAGGGATTGGACCTTGTACTTATCGACTACCTTCAATTAATGCAGGGGGACAGAAGAACGGAAAACCGTCAGCAGGAAATTTCTGCAATATCTAGAAATCTAAAGATAATGGCAAAGGAGCTGGATTGCCCTATTATAGCACTGTCACAGCTATCACGGGCACCGGAGCTGAGGGCAGACCACAGGCCGATTCTTTCAGACTTGAGGGAGTCAGGTGCTATAGAGCAGGATGCCGACCTCGTCATGTTTTTATATAGAGATGAATATTACCATGCCGACAGTGATAAGAAAAATTTGGCTGAGGTTATTATAGCAAAGCACAGGCATGGTGAAACTGGTGCGGTGGAGCTGGTTTGGCTGGGTCAATTCCAGAAGTTTTTAGATTATGAAAAATTCAGGGAATCCTAATTAAAATAGGTAGAGCATTAGAAGATTTATGCATATTATGACCAGAGCAATATCAATATTTTAGGGATGGTAAGACGGAGGGTAAAGCGTTTATGGTATGGGGGAAAAAGACTTATATAAAAAAAATGGAACGTAAGCATGTGGAGGAGATGCAGCTATGGGGACGGCATTCTGATCCGATATTTTTCAGCTATACTATGCCTAAAATGAATAAAAAGCAAAAGGATTACTGGTATTCAAGGAAAACACAATCCTTTACAAGAAAGTGCTTTGTTGTCTATAACCACAATAATAGACTGGTGGGGTATATTTCACTTAGAAATATAAAATGGGTAAGAAAAATTAGCGAGCTGGGGATTGTTTTTGATCCCAACTTCCTCAACAGTGGATATGGTACTGATAGTCTAAAGAGCTTTATAAGGTATTATTTTGACGTAATGAATATGAAAAAGCTAGTTTTGAGAGTTGCAGAATTTAATGTTAGGGCGCAAAAATGCTATCAAAAGTGTGGATTTGCAGTGGAGGGAGTACATTATAATGAATTTGAGGACCCCAATTTACCGATTTTTCAGGATGATTCCCTTCAGGATTACAGGAAATTTTTCGTTATGGAAAACCGAATTTTAAAATGTCGATTTATACATATGTTTATAACTAAGGACATGTATTTAAAAAATAAAGAAAATTATCCACATTATCCACCGAACACCTGTGCATAGTTCTGTGGTCTGTGTGGATAACTGGCATTATTTCAGCAGTTTATTTCCTCTCAATCTGGAGATATTAATGATATATCTCAATATAAGGAGGAATAACATGACAAAGATCACTGAAGATATGACGATAATGGATGTTTTAAGACTGGACCGAGATACCGCAGCAATATTTATGAAATATGGATTGCATTGCCTTGGTTGACCTGGTGCCACTATGGAAAGCATCGGTGATGCAGGGAGAGTCCATGGCATAAAAGTAGATCGATTAGTAGAGGATTTAAATAATCATTTGCAGCATAAGCAATAGGAGGTATAGGAGGGCTTATAAGTGAAAAGCCCTACTGGCTTTAATATTTTGCGTTACAAAAGACTCCTATAAAGATATGATTTCTTATGCATTGCTTAATTATTGTAATCCTTTATAATAAGTGGTAATATGGATACAAGGATGGATATCATTTAATAAGGAGGATTTTATAATGTCAAAGGTTAATGAAAACATGACTATAATGGAAGTACTAAAGTTAGATCGAGAAACTGCACCGATCTTCATGAAATATGGTATGCACTGCCTTGGCTGCCCTGGAGCTACTATGGAAAGTCTAGTGGATGCCAGCAGAGTTCATGGCATAGATGTAAGTCTATTGGTTGCTGACTTAAATAAGTACTTCGAAACAAAGGGAGAATAAAGAAAATGGGTTAAATCTTAGGATTTAGCCCTTATTTTTTTCTGAAATAAGAGCAGAAAGCTCTCCAGGCATTATATTTTCATTTAAAAAACCTTTAGTACTAAAAGAATAGCGCATTAGGCATACTAAACCTGAAGAATTGAGCACTACCGTCATAAATAGTCGAATGTTTTCATGTAATGCCCCTGAAATATTCGACTATACGTTGACCATATAGGCTGATTATGATAATATTATGAAGTAGTGTTCGATACATACCAAACATTAGTTGATAAGGGGTGGAAATATGCCATCAATAGTTATAGTTGGAGCCCAATGGGGTGACGAAGGTAAAGGAAAGATCATTGATTACTTAGCTGGAAGGGCTAATGTTGTTGTAAGAGCCCAAGGTGGAAATAATGCAGGACATACCGTTATCGTTGAGGATAAAAAGTATGCCTTTCATCTGCTTCCCTCAGGAGTGCTTTATAATGACAAGCTAAACATAATAGGTAATGGTGTTGTCTTTGATCCGGAGGGATTTTTAAAGGAAATAAAAGTACTTGAGGATCAAGGCATAGATACCTCATCCGTCAAAATCGATGAGCGGGTACATGTGATTTTCCCATACCACAAGAGGCTGGATGCTTTGCAGGAGGAGGCTCGTGGTGAGGATCAGATAGGAACCACCAAAAAAGGGATAGGTCCTTGCTATATGGACAAAATAGAGCGCTCTGGCATCCGTTTAGGGGAAATGCTGGATCAAGAGGAGTTCAAAAGTAGACTCTATCCGCAGGTGGAAAGAAAAAATCAAATAATCGAAAAAATATATGACGGAGAGGGTTTCAATCCCGACGAGATATATGAGGATTATTGCAGGTATGCAGATGCTTTAAGGAAGTACGTAACAGATACAACTGTATTGGTTTATGATGCCTTAAAGGATAATAAGAAGGTATTATTCGAGGGCGCACAGGGGACATTGCTGGACATTGATCTTGGCACCTATCCTTATGTTACCTCCTCACATCCTACCTCTGGTGGCTTTTGCATAGGATCAGGCGTAGGGCCAAATATGCTGGAGGAGATTATAGGGATTGTTAAGGCCTATACCACAAGGGTAGGCAGAGGACCCTTCCCTACAGAAGAGGACAACGAAACCGGTGATTTAATCCGTAAAAAGGGAAATGAGTTCGGCACCACCACTGGTAGACCAAGACGATGCGGCTGGTTTGACGGTGTTATGGTAAAATACACCTCAAGAATCAATGGATTAACCTCAATCTCTTTGATGCTGCTGGATGTGTTGAGCGGCTTTGATAAAATTAAAATGTGCGTAGGCTATGAATATAATGGTGAGGTTCTGCAGAATTTTCCCTCCAGCCTAAAGGTGCTTTCTCAGTGTAAACCAATTTACAAGGAATTGGACGGCTGGCAAGAGGATATCTCTCAGGCTCAAAGCTTTGAGGAGCTTCCAGAGAACACCAGAAGGTATATAGAGGCAATAGAGGAATATACAGGCTTGCCGGTAAGCATCGTATCCGTAGGACCTAAGCGCAGTCAAACCATCATTAGGGGTAAAATGTTTTAATTGATAAATCCATAAGAACCTCTTCAGGGCTTTTAGGCTATTGACAGAGGTTCTTTTTATTTTATTTTTTTCGACATTTTCTATTGACTTGTAAACGGTTTTCTTATAATATATATAACTGTGGGCAAAAGCTTGACTCATTAGCTCAGTCGGTAGAGCACCTGACTTTTAATCAGGGTGTCCCGCGTTCGAGCCGCGGATGAGTCACCATTTTATATTCAGTGATTTTTGTTGATGGAAACGAGGATTGCTGAATCCTGGCCCCTTGGTCAAGCGGTCAAGACACCGCCCTTTCACGGCGGTAACAGGGGTTCGATTCCCCTAGGGGTCACCAATACATAAAAAAGCTACTCAAAAGAGTAGCTTTTTTGCGTTATTCAATCGGACAAAAGAAGCAAAGCTGCTTCCTGCTAGGCTGAGGGCTGGTGTAATGCTTACTGCCACCTTAAATCCTTTCCAAAGAACTTTAATATAGTATATTTAGAAAAAAGTCTAGAGAAGATCCTATCATCATATCGCTCTATTATCCCCTTCGGAGGTAAATTTGTAGAAATTATTGTTTTCTTGTTGGAAAGCAATCGGCTATTGATGATATTAAATAGCTCACTATTGGTAAAGCCATTACTGAACTCTGTGCCTAGGTCATCGATAATCAGAAGGTCTGCATTAAATAGCAGCTGATATTTTTCTCGTTCAGATTGATTGTGAAAATGAACATCCTCAATAATCTCAAAGATTTTGAAGGCCGTTTGATAAATTACAATTTTACCTCTATCCAACAGAGATTTGGCTATACAGTTGGTTAAGAAGGTTTTGCCTAAACCGGTGGGGCCATAAAAAAACAAGTTTTCCTCATTGCTTTTGTCAAAGTTAAATACAAAGCCTTCACATATATTTAAAATCTCCAGCATATTTTCTCTCTGACTGACATGAGAATCCTCCTGAGGCTCAGTAGAAAAGAGATTAATATCAAAGGTTTGAAAGTTTTCTTTTCTAAGTATATCCCTTAGATTTGACATTGAATAGGCATAGTTAATCAGCTGCTGCTTGAAGCAGCTGCACTTTGTACCGCTACCGGTAAAGCCCGTATCCTTGCACCTGCTGCATTCATACTCCTCCTCAAGATATTGCAGGGGAATATTATTTTCTGTTAGAAGTATGGCCTTTTCCTGTCTTAGCTTATCCAGATCATTCTTTAATTGCTTTAATAGTGCCTCATGGTTGGCAGATTTAGTCAGAATGGCTTTAGATATGGAAAGTCCCGCCCTTGTTATTTCTTCATCTATTGCCATAACTCTTGGAAGGGTCGCATATATTTCTGAAATTCTCTTTTCCTTCATTTTTTTAGCCCGGAGTCTTTTAGACTCGTAGCCCTTCAATATCTCATTTATAATCGGATCCTTCATCAGGAGCCCTCCTAACGATTAAACTTCTTTTTTTGATTATTTAGTACTAAGGATTCTAATTCTTCAGCTGAATACTGCTCTCCTCTGCTCTCTGGAAGGTGGAACTTGGTTTTATGTCGATTGACCTTACTAGCAGCAGCACTGCTACTGGCGGTGGCTGCTCGTGATGGCTTTTGATCCAGCACTGCCACATCCTCTGGTTTCTTAATGCCCTTTTTAAACCAGTCGGATAGAATACTATTGATGTAGTTGATATTTGGGTTGGAGGTTTTGCTGGAGCTTTCACAGGCCTTAAGTATAAGGTCTAATTCAAAGCTGTATTCATCCAGCCACTTATCCATTATTTTACGTTCCGCCTCAGAGGATTCCCTAAAATCAAAGCCAAGGGCCTTAAAAATCCTGTCATAGGAGCCATAGCGATCCCCCTGCTTCAGTTGATGCTCCAAAAGCTGCTCTATATTGGTGATTCCAGAGTCGTACCAATTTCTCAGGATGCCCCCCACATATTTGACGTTTTTGTTATTCCTCTGAAATTTACTATAGCTGAAGGCCTTAACAATTAGCGGAGGATCTACATTATATTGATAAAACCAATCTAATATTTGATGCTTTTCATTAGGCACCAAGGGCCGCTCTATAATTTTGTTTATGTCTATAAACATCTCTTTAATGGCAGGTATCTGCACTGCCTCCACCAGATCCTTGGTGGTAACACCTGTGGCAACAGATTGAGCTGCTGTTTCCCGGGAGCCAATGGCCTTAAAATTATTATCTATATAAAGCTGCTTCAAATTAATGAATTCGACAGAGTATAGGGTTTCATTTTCCTCCGGAGCCTTGTGCTTCTTTATGATGCCCTTGTTTTCCCAGAAATCCCAAGCTGTCAACACATCTGTCAGTGGTATATCCAGGTTTTTAGCTATAGTTACATTGGTTACCTCTGCACCTGCCTTGGGATCGCAGGCATACTTATAGGCTAGAAGGTAGACCTTAACAAAGGTGCCGTTTGCCATGGGCATATAGACATCCAGAAATATGTTCTCGATCGGAGTATCCCCCAGATCAATATTGGTGGTATTTTTAGTAAAAGCCATTCCTTCATCACTCCAAATTTTTTTAAGTCCACCTCATAAGTAGACATTATTTATTATATCATATTATCAAAAATCTTTAATAATATCTTCCTCCTTTAAATGCTTTGGTCTTAAAACAAAAGTAAACCAATAAACTATAATAATAGGTTTTTGTTCTGAAGCAGCATCAGCAGGAGGAGGTGAAATATTGAATATAAAGAGAAAGCTAAAGCTCTCAGGGATATTTCTGGGGGTATTGTTCTTGAGTCTGTTAATACAATCCTTTATTGACAACAATGGCGTACAGGGGGTATTTAACAAGACTGTCAGAGGCGTTGAGTCTGCCCATTACCAGATTAAGGCCGTCTTTAAGGATGAAGAAAAGCTAGTAGATGGCAGTCAGCGCCTGACTTATAAAAATACAGCAGACAAGGAGCTAAATTATTTATATTTACATATCTATCCCAATGCCTTCATGGATAAGAGCAAGGTGCCCTTTGAAGAAGAGGAGCTGGATAATGTTTATTATAATGGCTTTAACCCCGGTTGGATAAAAATTAATGAAGTAAAGCTTAACAATAAAAGGGTGGACTACAAGGTGATGGGCGACGCCTCCACTGTGTTGAGGATAAGTCCTACAACAGCCGTGAAAACAGGTGAAGTGGTGGAGATCTATATTGGATTTAAGGTTCAGCTGCCCAATGTTATAGGAAGAATGGGGTATGGAGACAACACAGTGAATATCACAAACTGGTATCCAATTATGGCGGTATTTAATGAAGAGGGCTGGCATCTGGACCCCTATTTTCCAATAGGTGATCCCTTCTACAGTGAAGTGGCCTCCTATGAGGTGACCTTTGAGATACCAATGGATTATGTTTTGGCTACTACAGGTAATATCACCAAGAAGCAGGAAAAAAAGAATCGCGTCATTTATAGTATCAATGCCGAAAATGTAAGGGATTTTGCCCTAATCCTCAGTAAAGATTTTCAACTAGCTTCAGCGGAGGCTGATGGCATAGCTATAAATGCCTATACCCTCAAGGGGCAGCGGAGTGATTTAGCCCTACAATATGGTGTAGATGCTATGAAGATATTTAATGAGCTCTTTGGTGTATACCCCTATCAGCAGCTTTCAGTTGTTGCCAGCGACTTCTTCCTGGGCGGCATGGAGTACCCCAATTTAGTAATGATTTCAGAGGGACTGTATACAATGAAGGAGGAGTTTCCTCTGGAGTATGTTATCGCCCATGAAATAGCGCATCAATGGTGGTACGGCATTGTAGGAAACAATGAAATAAAGGAGCCCTGGCTGGATGAGGCCTTGACGGAGTATGCCACATTGATGTATTTTGAAAAAAAATATGGTGCCCATATTAAAGAGCAGATATTTGAGAAGATGATAAAAGCGCAATACAATAATTACATTAACTTTGAAGCCGACAGGGGAGAAGGCATTTTAAGAAGCCTTAGAGAATTTGATAGCTCTATGGAATACAGCAGCATCGTCTATAGCAAGGGTGCTATGTTTGTTGAGGTCCTCAGGAGAGAGATGGGTGAAGCCGATTTTATTGAGGCACTAAGGGAATATTATCAGAGCTTTATGTTCAAAAATGCCACTACTTTAGATTTTTATGAAATCTGCCAAAAACACAGCAAGAAGGACTTAAAGGCGGTTTTCATAGAATGGTTGAATATAAGTTTTGAATAAATTAAGAAATTACTGGAAAAAATAGATTAAGTTGATGAAAAGAACAAAAGTTCGGGCTTGTATAACTCTTTGAAAATATTATATAATAATAAAGTGATTTATTACAAAGATGTTACAAAAGTCCTAATTTTTCATTAGGATTCATCCATCGTCTGTCTTAATTAACTTTAAGAAAAACTTAATATAAGCCCATACACTGAGAGGAGTTTTGTAATGAACCAAAGGAATATGGTGCTTTTCCAAAGAAAACTTAAAATGACCATCATGAAAATAAAACTTTTCGGTAAAAGTACATCGCTTATTTTGCAGAGAAAATTACATAATGTTCTTCCTGCTAAATACAAGAGATACAATAAAAGGATTGTTGTATATGCTCTATCCGTATTATGTTTGTCAGTAATAATTAGTACGGCGCTACTATTAAATTCAGTTGTTAACAAAGCTTTAACAGCCTTTGAGGTTCATATGGATGGCAAGGTAATAGCTGTTGTCAGAAACCAAGAGGATTATGATAAGGCGGTTGAGATTGCAAAGCAAGAAATTGGAGAGATTTATCAGCAGGAGATCGTGTTTACGGAGGAAATCGAATTCCTTCAGGTTAAGGCGGCTTCTGACAAACTAACTGAGATAGACGATTTAGTTAAATACCTTAAGCAAACCGTTGATATTAAAGTTAAATCTGTTGCTATAAAAGTAGATGGTGAGATAATAGCTTATGTTAAGGATATGAGAGCAGCAGAGGAAATACTGGAAGAAATTAAGGCGCCATATGTCGTAGCCCTTGACACAAACAATGCTTCCGTAGGCTTTACCGAAAAGGTAGAGCTTGAGGAAATTCCTACCCACTTGGCTGATATTCAGCCTGTTGAGGCGGTTCTGAACTTTATATTAAAGGGAACCGACGAAACAAGAGAGCATATTGTAGAATCCGGAGACAGCTCATGGACAATTGCAAGAAAATATGAGTTAACAGTTGATGATATTCAAAAAGCCAATCCCGATTTAAATCCTGAAAAGCTAAAAATCGGGCAGGTAATAAGCTTAGTGGTACCTAAACCATATATTAATGTAAAATCTAAGGAATATGCTGAGCTGGTGGAGGCTGTTCCCTACGAGACAGAGACACAGACCACCGATACCCTGTATAAGGGGGATCGAAAAATTGTAGTTCAAGGTGCTGAGGGAAGCAGAGAGGTTAAGGCATATATCGTAAAGGAAAATGGTGTAGAGGTAGATAGAGAGATCATTGAAGAAAAGCTTATAAGTGAGCCCACCACTAGAGTAGTGGCAGAGGGTACAAAGCCAAGACCGGCTACAATGGCAACCGGATCCTTTTCTAATCCATCAAGGGGTAGATTGACCTCTGTATTCGGAACAAGATGGGGAACGAAGCACACCGGTATCGATATTGCCAATTCAACCGGAACAACGGTTAGTGCTGCTGATGCAGGAAAGGTCTCCTTTGCAGCTTCAAATGGCTCCTATGGCAACCTAATAATAATTGACCATGAAAACGGATATCAGACCTATTATGCCCACCTGAGCAAATTTTCTGTTAAAAAGGGTGACAGGGTGTATAAGGGACAAAAGATTGGTGAGGTTGGAAGCACCGGTAGAAGTACAGGACCACATCTTCACTTTGAGGTTAGAAAGAATGGTACCCCCATTAATCCGTTAAACTTTGTAAAATATTAATTAAAGCATAAACTAAGCGTGACTGGAGAGGTCACGCTTTCTCTGTTTTTATAGGTATAGAAGGTTATCTGGTATGTTACTAAAGCACTAAAACTAGCAGTACGATTAAAATTACCCAAAACCATTGGTTAAAGGATGAGAAAAGATTGGTTGTTCCGGGGCTTTTAGTCAACGGATAGTTGGGACTTGTTATCGGAGGCTGTTGCTTGGGCTTTATATCAAGTGTATTTACCATTCTTTTTATATCCAGGAGTCCGGCACCCTGTTCCTGCTGGTTGAAGCCTAGAGGCGTGGCATTTTGGGTGATGATGCTCTTTACCTGTTGAGGGCTATAATTAGGATTGTGTTCATACAATAGGGCGGCACAACCCGCCACAATAGGGGTGGCCATAGAGGTGCCTGACAAAGCTTGATATTCATTTCTTTCATTTTTTAGGGAGGTTAATTTAACACCTGGTGCTATAATATCCGGCTTTATCAATCCCTCTGGTGTAGGACCCCTGCTGGAAAAATCCGCAATGGAGATGGTTCCTGCTTTACGGTCATCGCAGGCGCCGACCGAGATAATATTAGGGCTTATAGCAGGTGAATTTATCGTAGACCTTTCGGGTCCATTGTTGCCTGCCGCAGCTACAACTGTAATTCCTGCACTGGTGGCAGCATCAACTGCTCTGCAAAGCGGGTCATCCTGATAGGTGCCCTTCGCCTTTGTACCTAATGAAAGCGTCAGTATCTTTATATTATATTTTTCCTTGTTTTGAATGGCCCATTGAATGCCGGCAATAACATCTGAAATACTTCCGCTGCCATCCTGGTTCAGTACCTTGACACCTACAATATTAGCATCAGGGGCTATGCCCATATATTTGCCCTTAGAGGCAAAGCCGTTTCCTGCAATGGTTCCTGCAACATGAGTTCCGTGACCATCATCGTCATAGGGTGTGGTTTTATTACCGACAAAATCCTTGAAAGCTATGATTCTATTGGTAGGAGTAACTAAGTCGTTGTGAGGATATACTCCGGTATCTACAACAGCAATGCTGACATTTCTTCCCGTCAGACCGTATTCATTGGCAGTGTCTGAGCCCACGGTAACAGAAGCAATATCCATTAGCTTATAGGCTCTATCATCAAGATGAATCCTTTGAATATTTCTTTCTCTTGCAGCACTTCTGACACCTGGCGTAGGTAAATAAGCAGAGACGGCATTAATAATATCCAGTCTGTGCTTGATTTTACCTCCCATTCTTGCGATACACTGCTCCAAGTCATCACAAGTACAGTCCATAGCTGTAATTATTACAGGTATATCCTCATCGCCAGGGGTCATCAATCTTTCTACCACAAGGTCATCAATTATATTTATATAACCAAACACTTTAGCGCCCCCTTTATCATCATTCTAATATAGAGTATGCATGAGGAGAAAAAAAGTGATTAAAAAGGGGGCCATTTGGCTGCTGAAATAAAGTCCTTTTATTAATATATTCAAATATGGAAGTTATTTGCATAGATATTTCATAGAAGTTTACATAATTATATGCTATAATATTATTTGTCCTACCCCCTACATATTCGTTTTAGAAGGAGGGGGATGAATATGGTATTAGATGACATAATCAAAAAAATGATATTTAACAAAAAAAGAGTCCTAATCCTGTCTGTTGCTATTTTGCTTTTATTTGCATTATTAAATCCACTTCAAATTATAACTGCCTTTAGTCCTGCAATGAGAATGTTAGAAAACCAAGTGCTATTATTTAGGATAAGAGACTATGAGGCAATTGAGTCCGAGAATTTTATCATCAAATATCAAGGTATAGCGCCTCAAATAGTGACTTTGGTTGCAGAAACAGCTGAGGACAAGTACAATGCCTTGAAGGCGGTGTATCAATATGAGCCGGAGGGAAAGATTCTTCTGGTGATTCATAATGATGCGGAAAAAATGATGAGGACGACTATGCTGAGGAAGGGTACTCCGCCAATGGGGGTGTATTATGCCGACAGTATCCATGTATTAGACCCATCACAGCTCTTTGAAGAAAATTTAGAGGCGTTGATTTCTTCAGAGGGACCCATTCTCCACGAGTTAGCCCATTTATTTACGGACCATAGGGCCAGAGGCAATTATCCCATGTGGTTTACGGAGGGGGTAAGCCTTTATCTGGAGTATGCCGTGGATGGATATGAATGGGGGCAAGGCGAAGAGATAGACGAAGCGCTTTATAATATTGAGACTTTAACAAAGTCCTTTTCACAGCTGAATCAATACCTGGCATATACTCAGTCTTTTAGACTGGTTAAAGGCCTTGTAGATAGATATGGAGAGGCAGAGCTTATGGCACTGATTGAAGCATTGGGAAAAGGTAAAGATTTAAGGGACTATTATCACATGTTTAATTAATTCATAGAAATATTGGCAATTGAGGATAGCAGGAAAAAGAATTATTTAGTAGAATGTTTATATAATAGATTATGTGGGGTGATTAGTACAATGAGTAAAAAAGTATTACTTGTGGAAGACGAGAAGCCTATAGCCGAGATAGTTAAATTCAATCTTGAGAAGGAGGGCTATCAGGTGGAGCTTGCCGGGGATGGAGAGATAGCCCTTCAAAAGGTGGTTCAATTTAATCCTGATCTTGTACTACTGGATGTTATGCTCCCAAAAATGGATGGGTTTCAGGTATGCCGCAAAATAAGAGAAAGCTACACCATGCCAATTTTAATGCTGACGGCAAAGGAAGAAGAGCTGGATAAGGTATTAGGCTTGGAAATGGGTGCTGATGATTATATAACAAAGCCCTTTGGAATGAGGGAGCTATTAGCCAGAATAAAGGCTAATCTCAGAAGAACTGGAGAGGTTTCGGCAGATAAAAAGGGTGGAACTATGGTTTCTGGCCTTCTGTCGATAGATTTTAATAAATATGAGGTAAAAAAGGAAGCAAATGTGATAGAGCTTACATCAAGAGAATTTGAGCTCCTGAGATTTTTAGCCGTCCAGGCAGAGCAGGTCTTTACCAGAGAGCAGCTCTTAAAGGAGGTATGGGGCTACGAATATTATGGGGATATTCGAACGGTGGACGTTACCATCAGGCGACTTAGAGAAAAGATTGAGGATAATTCCAGCAGCCCTAAGTTTATTATGACTAAAAGAGGCGTAGGTTATTATTTCAGGAGGGCTTAATATGTTTAAAAGTATTAGGTGGAAATTTATTGTGATTTATTTCCTCCTTGTATTTATTGCCATGATAATAATTGGCATATTTCTTTTGCAGCAATTCCAGCAATATCATCTTGGCATTGTAAGGGACAACATAGCTCAAACAGCTAATAATGTAATTACGACCCTAGAGGATATCGACTGGAAGAGCAACAAAAATGATATACAGCAGAATATAATGGAGTATAAAATGGATTTGCGTTTGGAGATATTCGTTATAGATAAGGATAATAATTTTACTATAATCGCAACAACCAATCCTATCTATCTCGGCCAAAATGCAGCCCAAAACATATTGGAAACAGACCTGATTATGGGTGCTTTCACTGATCAGGAGCTGGAGAAGGATATACCGGGACATTCAAAAAACATGGTGTATCCTCTGTACGATGAGCATAGTAGAGTAATCGGCGCTCTTTACTTACGCAGGGACTTAGACGACATAAACAGGACATTGGACCAGTCTATCATTATTATTGTTAAAGCCACAATGCTGGCTTTGGGTATAACCATAATTCTAGGCTATTTTATAGCTAGAAGCATAACGGGACCTATCAATGATGTTACCGTAAAAGCATCTAAAATGGCTAAGGGAGACTTTGATCAGGTGGTTGAGGTAAAGTCCGATGACGAAATAGGTCAGCTGGCAAAAATGTTTAACTATCTGACGGACCGGCTGAAGTCGGTATTACAGGAAATGTCTAATGAAAAGCAAAAGATGGATACAATTATCACCTATATGGCAGATGGTCTTATTGCCACCACCGAGGATGGAGAAATAATCCATGCTAACCCAAAGGCCCTGGAAATGCTGGGAAGGAAAGAGGAGTTTGCAAGAGACAGTAGTTTCGATGATATATTTTCAAGCTATAGCAATGTATTGAAATATGAGGCGATAAGGTTGGATGAAGACAATTGGTCCGGAGACGAAATCATAAATGTCAACGGTACAATTTTGAGGGTAAGCTATGCGCCCTATAGAAACCCGAAGGGAGATTTTGGGGGAAGTATAGTACTGTTGCAGGATATTACAAAGCATGAAAAGCTGGAGAATATGCGTAAGGAGTTTGTAGCTAATGTTTCTCATGAACTAAAAACACCTTTGACCACCATTAAAAGCTATACCGAAACCCTATTGGACGGTGCTCTAGAGAATACCGAGCTGGCAACACATTTTCTGCAGGTGGTTGATACAGAGGCTGACAGAATGGCCAGACTAGTCAGGGATCTATTGCAGCTTTCAAATTTAGACTATCAGCAGGGAAAATGGAATAAAAAATCGATAGACATTAGTAGTATTGTAAAAAAAGCGGTATTAAAGCTGGAGGTATCTGCAAAAAATAAGAACCATGGATTAGTATTCGTCTGCCCCGAAATACCGTATATCGTAAGTGTAGATGAAGACAAGATGGAGCAGGTTGTTCTTAATATCATCTCCAACGCCATCAAATACACACCTGATGGCGGACAGATTGCTATCCATGTTGAAAAAGCTGATGACAACGCAGTATTAACCATCAAGGACGATGGCATAGGTATCCCTAAGGAAGATCTTCCGAGAATTTTTGAACGCTTTTATAGAGTCGACAAAGCCCGATCCAGAGAGATGGGGGGCACTGGTCTGGGGTTGTCTATAGCTAAGGAAATAGTGGAGGCCCACGAGGGTGAAATAAGGATTGAAAGCGGAGAGGATAAGGGCACGAAAGTTACAATTATGCTACCGCTAAAACAGGAAAATGTTGTGTAATTTAATCTTAATTTCCTTGTAATACGTCTGTAATAATAATTATGTATAATGATGTTAAGTATTTTACTTGTGTACTTAACAGGAGGAATGGTTATGGTAAAGAAGCTATTAGCAGGTACAATTGTACTGGTTATATTAGGAGGAAGCACCACTGCAGTAATGGCAGGTCAGGTGGAAGCAGACTCTAAAAAAATAGATAATCCCAATGTTGAAGAGGAAGCCGTGAAGAAGGGCTTTGAGGTGGTGACCCCTGATAGAGATATTACCACAAATAATGGGAATATTGTATTGGAGTTTGTAGCGCCTGAAGGGACGAAGGTTAACATACAGGTGTTTTTCAACACTAGCCTTGTGCAAAACAAAGAAAACTTTGTGTCCTCCCACGACCCTATCGATATCGAAATAGGTGCGCTTCAGAGGGGCTGGGCGGCGCTTGAGCTAAGAAGAGGTTTAAGTAAAATTGAGATATTAGCTACCTTGAAGGATGGAACTCAGGAGTCAGTGGTTCGTTATGTGACCGTAAGGAATCAAGAGGAGCTAAAGAAGCATATTGAGGATGCCATTAAGGATATACCGAATACATCATCTTCAAAGGTTATAAAGAATATTACTAATTCAGGGAGCAGCAGACCATAGTTTTTGGAGTGAAGAAAATGAGTAGGGAGAAAATAAAAACCTTTATATTGACTATATTGGTTGTAATGACTGTGTTGCTTACACAAAAAGTATGGTTCCAATCACCCTTTCAAAGCATTTCCTCCGATGTGATAGGCTTAGATAGCAATGCGCTTGATTTGGAGCAGGCTAGAAACAGCTTTGTCAGCCCCATCAGAGTCCTTATGGGCTTTGGGGGAGGGAGAAGCCTGAATCGCTTTTATAGTGTCCTGTCCTTTAATGACATTAAAAGCGCATGGCTGCTTTCAAAAAATGTGCTGGAGCCTTTTTTTGCAGGAGACCCTTATATAGAACTGGTAAGCAGTGATACCTACTATGAGAATATGGCAAATCGTTTCATTGAGCTTGAATTTGGGGATAATATATCCTCTGTATTGGTTTCTTCTGTTTTTAATAAATCTGACAGCAAAATAATCAGAAATATAAGAGAAATAAAGAAAATTATGATTCCCGCAAATAATACGGGAATTATCTACATTATAGGAAAAGATTCAAATTGCTTTAGGATTGTATTGGATAATTACAGTAATGAGGAGCTTATTTCCTATATCAATGCATATGAGGCCGGTGATTTTGTAAAATATAATGCTGTTTTCTACTATGTCGGTAATTATCATGTGGTAATGCCCTTGAGCATTAACATCCCCATGTCTCAAATCTATGTGGAAAGCGAAATAGATATCACCAACGATGCTCAGCTGGCAGAGAAATCCAGAAGCTTCTTCAGAAACATAGATTTTATTAAGACGATTAAAGAGACAACAGGAACAGTGGTTTACTTATATGGCTATGGTGAAAAGAGCCTAAGGATTAACAATAGAGGTAGATTGGAGTATAGAGAGGAATTTGACCCCGTACCCAGTACAAACGTAAAGAAGGCCCTGGATACAGCATTGATATATATGCACCAGCAGGGAGATATGGCAGACAATTTATTTCTAAGGGAAATTAAGGAGATTGAATATAAAGGGAGAAAAGGCTTTTCCTTTGGTTTTGGATATCATCTGGAGGGCTATCCGGTGTATTTTAACAGCTCCGGAATGAGTAATGCAATCGAGATTGAGGTTGTAGGAAATCAAATCAGAGGCTATCGCACCTTTCTGAGGGAAAAAATGAATATACCGGCAGTTACGAAGCTGGAGCCAATTATATTGCCTCATAATTTAATAGAGATGATAATAGAAAACTACTTAGCGGAATCTGACGGCCTAGTAGACAGGGAAAGCGTAAGAACCGATGTACTAAAAAGCATCAGTGAAGTACAGTTGGTTTATTTCGATTCGATCAATCAGGATAAGCAGTAGCTCCTAGAGGCCGCATGGAGAATTAAAGTTAAAAATAATGTTTATTACTTTGACATATACAAGGGCAGGTTACTGGATAGCAGTCTTCTAAATTAATGGTGGTGGAATTATGGATTGGTCAAAAGCAAAAAACATATTAATCATAGCTTTTATAGTGACCAACTTGCTATTAGTATTTTATCTGGGCAAGGATATGTACTCCGGCAGTGATCTACAAATAATAAGTGATAAATATTTACAGGATGTTAAAGATCATTTAGAGGAAAACAACATTAGAATAAAGGGAAGTATCCCTAAGGAAATACTTTCAATGCCCCTTCTGATGGTAAAATATAGGCACATTGATCCGGAAGCAGCGGCAAAACAGTTTCTTGGTGAGAATTATACCCGAGTAAGAGAAGGCAGATATACAGCGGAGGACAAGTCTCTTATGGTACTGGGGAATAAAAAGCTGGTATATAAAAATAATACCAGCGAAATAATCGACTATGGTATAGATGAGGATGAAGCAGAGGTACTGGCAACACAATTCCTTAAGGAGCAGAACCTTTACAGCAGTCAATTGGTTATGGAGCAGGTGTACTATGGCGTGGTTAAGGAGTTTGATGAGGTACCACTATATAAGCTAGTGTACCATCAAACCTACAAAAACCGTTTTTTGGGGGAAAGCTATATCAATGTCTATGTTAATTACCGCGGGGTTGTAGGAATGGAGGCATTGCTGCTGACTACTGAGAAGACACAACAGGCTAAATCCAAGATAATAACGGCATCGGATGCACTGTTAAGAAAAATGAGCGATATTATAAATGATAATCAAGGGGAAATATTAATCACTAAAATAGAGGTGGGTTATTATTTTAATCCTGAGGAAATTCAGCTGGCGGATTGGGAGAACATAGCGTCAGGAACAGCATTTCCCTCCTGGAGAATCATTCTTCAAAATGGAAAAACCTACTATGTAGAGGCTCTCGATAATTAAATTCGACAAAATAAGAGGATTTTTAAATACAAAGGTAGAAAGAGTAAAGTGGACTTTTTCTACTTTTTTTTATGATGTTTTTTAATACCAAAAAATTACTGGTAAATACACAATAAAAATTATTATCAAATCATTTAAGAAATGCTATAATGAAGACAAAATGTAAATTATGTTAAGTCTAGTTAATATAGAAACAAAGGATATCATCAAATAATTCGAAGGTGGTGAAGAAGCTGGCTAGTGCCTCGTCGTAGTTAAAACTTAGTTTTCATATAGGGAGGCGGAGGCGGAGGTCATATCGGGTAATATTCCGACCGACGACACGAAGCTATATGGAAATTTAGCCAGGGAATACCAAGGGTTTAATTGCGATGAGGTACTAGCGTAAGCGAAGGCATGAATAAACTAATAATTGAGGGTGGACATAGACTACAAGGCGAAGTAGAAATTAGCGGATTTAAAAATGCAGCGGTTGCAATAATTCCTGCAACTGTTTTAGCAGGGGATACCTGCATAATAGAAAATTTACCGGAAATAAGTGACGTTAAAACGCTTTCAGAGATACTAATTGGGTTAGGGGCTACTGTAAGAGAATTGGGCCCTAAAGCCATAGAAGTAAATACCACCGGCATGACGGAGTGCTTTGCAGATTATGAAAGCGCAAAGGAGCTAAGGGCATCTTATTATCTTTTAGGGGCAGGCTTGGGAAGATTCAAAAAGGCAAGAGTTGTTTATCCGGGTGGCTGTTCAATAGGGACAAGACCAATAGATCAGCATATAAAGGGCTTTGAAGCCTTAGGGGCTAAAGTGACGATTGAGCATGGCATTATATCCGTAGAGGCTGACCGTCTGGTGGGAGCAGAAATATACATGGATGTTGTCAGTGTAGGGGCGACCATAAACATAATGCTGGCGGCCAGCAGGGCAGAGGGTATGACAATCATCGAAAATGCAGCTAAGGAGCCCCATGTGGTGGATGTAGCCAATTTTTTAAATTGTTTAGGGGCGGACGTGAGAGGCGCCGGTACAGATGTTATTAAAATAAAGGGTGTACATGAGCTGAAGGGTTGTAATCACATGGTTATTCCTGACCAAATAGAGGCTGGCACCTATATGATAGCAGCAGCTGCTACAAAAGGGGACATTGTATTAAATAATGTGATACCAAAGCATCTAGAGGCAATAACAGCAAAGCTAAAGGAAATGGGCATTGAGATTATAGAAAACTGCGAATCTATAAGGGTGGTTGCCAATTCACCCCTGAAGAACATAAATATAAAGACCTTGGTTTATCCTGGCTTTCCAACGGATTTACAGCAGCCAATGTCGAGTTTATTGACGGTAGCCAATGGTACCAGTGTTGTAACAGAGACTATTTTTGAAGGTAGATTTAAGCATGTTGACGAGCTGAAGCGTATGGGAGCAAATATCAAGGTAGAGGGCAGAGTTGCTGTAATTAACGGCGTAGATAAGCTGATGGGCGCTAAGGTGAGTGCATCTGATTTAAGGGCAGGAGCTGCTTTGGTTGTTGCAGGGCTGGTTGCAGAGGGTGAAACAGAAATAGAAAATGTACACTTTGTAGACAGAGGCTATGATCAGTTGGAGGAAAAGCTGGTGAAATTAGGGGCAAGGGTCAGACGAGTCAGCCTGTAATATTTTCCCGTGGTATAAAGGATATTGCATTGGAGGCAATTTAAATGGCGATACAGTTTTGTTCGCTTGCGAGCGGAAGCAGTGGCAATTGTCACTTTCTAACGGATGAAGAAAGCAGCATACTAATAGATGCCGGCTTAAGTGGGAAGCAGATACAGGGAAAGCTGCAGGAGATAAGCAAGGACCCTAATCGGCTATCAGCAATATTGATAAGCCACGAGCATAGTGACCATATACAGGGGGCAGGAATTTTATCAAGACGCTTTAATATCCCGATATATGCAAATGAAGGAACCTGGCTGGGGATGGAGTCAAAGCTGGGGAAGCTTTCATCTGAGAACATTAAGGTGTTCAATACCGCTAAATGCTTTAATATAGGTGATATCCAGATTAAGCCCTATAGTATCTCACATGATGCAAATGAACCGGTGGGTTTTTGCCTTGAAGGACAGGGTATAAAAATAAGCATTGCCACTGACTTGGGACATATGACGGAGGCCATAACCTCAGAAATCAAGGATTCGCATCTGGTGGTTTTAGAATCAAATCATGATGTGGAAATGTTGAAGGCTGGCAGTTATCCATACTACCTGAAACGCAGGATTTTGTCCAATGAAGGACATCTTTCCAATGATGCTGCCGGATATGCCATCGTGGACCTTGTAAAGCATAATGTCAAAAATGTATTGCTGGCCCATCTTAGCAAGGAAAACAATTTTCCTGAGCTGGCTATGGCAACGGTAAAAAACATATTAGAATTCAATCAAATAAGCATAGGCAGGGACTTAGTATTAGATCTTGCCCACCGAGATAGAGTCAGTCAAATGTACCAGTTCTGTAAATAATAATGTCTTTAATATGAATTATTGAGCATATAATACATATCAACCCATTAAAGGTAGTGTCCTTTTTAAAAAAATAAGGGCCTAGTATATGGGTTGTTTGGTATGTAAATAATTAAACTATTGGAGGTGTGGTTATGGATTTTCGAGATGAGAACCAGAAGGATGAAAAAGAAGAAATGACAATAGATGATGAGTCTATTGAGAAAAGTGATTTTTTATATGACGAGCCGAAAGAGAGCGGCTATATCGAACCAATTCCGGATGAAAAACCCCCCACATATGTTGTTTATAAAAAGAGAAGTGGTTTAGGCTATTTAGCCACAGCTTTGATAGGGGCATTAATAGGTAGCTTAATCAGTATGGCGGTAATGGTGGTATACCTACCTGAAATAATGAATTTTAGAGGACTTTACATAGGTGGAAATACAGAAAACATCACGATAACGCCTATAACCGATTTGACGGTATATTCAGCCGTTGCCAGAAAAGCAATGTCGTCGGTGGTAGGAATTACCTCAATGACTTTGCAAAGGAGCATCTTCGGTACTGTAAGGTCTCCCATAACAGGGACTGGAGTCATAGTGGACAGCAGGGGATATATATTGACCAATTCTCATGTGGTGGCAGACGGAGATGCCCAAGAGGTAAAGGTTATACTATATGACGGCAAGGAGCTGTCGGCAGAGGTGGTCTGGCAGGAGAAAAGCCTTGATCTAGCAATAATAAAGGTAAATGCCGCTAATCTACCTGTAGCAGAGCTGGGGGACAGCGATGAACTGGAGGTTGGAGAAATAGCAATAGCTATAGGAAATCCTCTTGGTTTAAATTTTGAAAGGACCTTAACCCAAGGTGTAATAAGCGGCCTAAACAGAACTATTCCGATTTCCAGCACAGGCACCGAGACAATAGAAAACCTTGTGCAGACGGATGCTTCAATAAACCCCGGCAACAGCGGCGGACCATTGTTAAATGCCAGGGGTCAAGTGATCGGCATAAATACAGCAAAAATCAGCACCGGTGAAGGCTTGGGTTTTGCCATTCCAATTAATACTGCCAAGCCGATAGTGGACCAAATCATGGAAAAGGGAGAATTTAAAAGAGTATACTTAGGCATTAGAGGTGTTGAAGTGGAGGTAATCGAAAGCACCACAGGCACAGAGCTGCAGGCGGAGTACGGTATCTATATCGTGGAGATTATACCTGGCACCCCGGCAGAGGACTATGGACTAAGGGCTGGAGATGTCATTCAAAAGGTTCAGGATGTCACAATAAAATCAATGGGAGCACTGCAAAAGGAGTTGTATAAATATAGACCTGGGGACAAGGTGTTGGTCACCTATATGAGAAATGGCAGAGAAGAAAAGACAGAGGTTACCTTTGTTGAATAGTGATATTATAAATACAAGGGGTGCATATCGATAGGCATATGCATCCCTTTGTCAACTAAGTGATTCCTATTACTGACTCTAACATGCAATGTATACCCCTTGGAACTGGAAGTTTTGGCTTTGCAAAAAATACGTCATCTTTAATATTCAAATTTCGCAGCTAAATGTATGAAGCTTTAAATAAAAACAATAATAGTATTAGAGAGACTTAAATTTTGGAGTGAAGCCCTATGTACGTTGTCTGCTATAAGCACCTAGAGGATGCAATAGACGAGTTTATAGAGGTATATGAGCAGCCGCCTGACTTATATGAGCTGGATAAAACCTCCTTTGGCGAATGGACAAAGCCAAACTATTGTGATTTCTGTGAAAAGAAACCTAAATACCTAATTGTATAGCCGAGGATAGCCTCGGTTTTTTTATATTTTTTAAAATCATTTAAGGTTGTTTTAAGGATTAGGCTGTAGAATAGAACTATACTTCAGTATAGAGCAATTATTTATAAGGGCATTAAATCATAAATGAATGGAGGTATTTTTATGGATTTTAAGGATAATATGGATGAGAAAATAGAAGCAGTCGATCTCAATGAAGAAGGTAAGAACGAAGCTGTAGAGGAAGGTGATGCTTGCCTTGGTTCAACAGAGGATGTACCGGAGCTTAAGACCTTTACTGGAACGGTCAATATTCCCGAGGTTGACGATCGTAAAAAAAGGCGTGGGAAGGGTGTAATAGCAATCGCCTTGATAGGCGCCATAATCGGAAGCTTGCTTAGCATGGCGGTGATGGTGACATTTCTTCCAGAAATAATGGCCTTTAGGGGAGTAAATCTATCCGGAGGTAATGGTGACGGCATTACGATAGAGTCCACCACTGATCTTACGGTATATTCAGCAGTAGCTAAAAAGGCGATGTCCTCAGTCGTGGGAATAACAACTATAACACTGCAGAGGACGCTATTTGGAACAACAAGGGCACCAGTAGTAGGAACCGGGGTAATAGTAGACAGTAGAGGCTATATACTTACTAACTCTCATGTGGTGGCTGACGGAGAGGCAGAGGAGGTAAAGGTGGTCTTATACGATGGCAGGGAGCTGCCGGCAGAGGTTGTGTGGCAGGAAAAAAGCTTGGACCTGGCAATTGTAAAGGTTGATGCAGCAGACCTTCCTGTGGCAGAGCTGGGAGACAGCGACGGACTGGAGGTTGGTGAAATTGCCATAGCCATAGGCAATCCTCTTGGCTTCAATTTTGAAAGAACCCTGACTCAAGGTGTAATCAGTGGTCTTAACAGGACGATACCTATTTCAAGTACAGGAACTGAGACAATAGAAAACCTGATACAAACAGACGCCTCTATAAACCCTGGTAACAGTGGCGGTCCACTATTGAACTCAAAAGGACAGGTAATCGGCATAAACACTGCAAAAATCAGCAGTGGCGAGGGTTTGGGTTTTGCTATACCCATTAATACTGCAAAGCCTATAGTGGATCAGATTATAGAAAAGGGCGAATTTACACGGGTATATCTGGGCATCAGAGGTGTAGAGGTGGAGGTTATAGAGAGTTCAACCGGCACAAAGCTGCAGGCAGATCATGGTATATACATCGTTGAAATAGTGGCTGATACACCGGCTGAGGAATATGGTCTAAGAGCAGGGGATGTCATACAAAAGGTTAACGATGCAGAAATCAAGTCGATGGGTGGCCTGCAAAAGGAGCTCTATAAATACAGACCAGGAGACAAGGTGACGGTAACCTATATGAGAAACGGACAGCAGGAGACTGTGGAAATTACTTTTAGAGAATAGTTAAAACGAAGGCCCTCAGCTTGTCCTTAGACAATGAGGGTCTTTAATTATCAGAAGGCCAAATCAGCTTAATCTAGGTGATGCCCAGTAATACAGCCGTGACGCTGTAAATATAGAATAGAATAAATAAGTTTGCATGGAGCTAAAACCGGGATAACCCGGTTTTTTCTACGTTAAAATGTGTTATCATATACATGAGGTGAAGTAAATGAACATAACCATATTATCCGTAGGAAAAATCAAGGAAAAGGCCTTTCAATTGGCGATAGATGAATACTCAAAACGATTGACCCGCTACTGCAGGCTGAGTCTTATAGAGGTGCCAGACGAAAAGGCGCCAGAAAATATAAGTCCTGCAGAAATGGAACAGGTAAAAAATAAGGAGGGAGAGGCACTCTTAAGGCATATAAAGGATGGCAGCTATGTCATAGCCCTCGCCATAAAGGGAAAAATGCTTTCCTCCGAGGAGCTGGCAGACAAGCTCAGTACTCTGGGGGTGTCAGGCAACAGCAACCTAGTATTTATCATAGGGGGCTCCCTTGGACTGTCAGACGAGGTACTAAAACGAGCTGATTTTAAGCTGTCCTTCTCTCCCATGACCTTTCCCCATCAACTAATGAAGGTTGTGCTGCTGGAGCAGGTTTATAGGGGTTTTAGGATTATTAAGGGTGAACCGTATCACAAATGACTGCGGTTTAGAATATGTTAATTTAATCATAAATAATTCTGCTAAGGAAACATAATTATTAGAAAAATCAATCAAATTATAAAGACAACAACACGAGATAGTGAGACAATGGTAGAATCTATGCATTTGAATACAAGAAATGTAAAGAAGTAAAAATTTGTTTCCACTATAATAGGTTATGAAGGGAGGGAGTTACTATGGATTGGTTAATAGGAATGAATAATGTGCTGGATTATGTAGAAGAGAATATAACTGAAACTATTGACTATGAAAAACTGGCTAAGATGGTATGTTGCTCTACTTATGAATTCTGTCGAATATTTTCATTTATGGCAGGAGTATCAATTTCGGAGTATATAAGGCGTAGGAGGTTATCTCTTGCAGCTTTCGATGTTCAGGATGAAAGCCAAAAGATGATCGATATTGCCCTAAAGTATTGCTATGAATCCCCTACTTCCTTTACAAGAGCTTTTCGAGAAATGCATGGCACATCACCTTTGCAGGCCAGCCGACAAGGACTTTCCTTAAAGACATATCCTAAGCTCTCCTTCAAACTTACAATAAAAGGAGTGGAAGAGATGAATTTTAGAATTGTTAAAAAGGAATCTTTCAAAGTTATGGGGTTAAAAGGCATGTCAACTTCAGTCACAGCAGAAGGAGATACATTAGACCCATTGTGGAGAGATTTTATGGATCACTATGATGTAAGACTATGGAACAATGGTGGGGAGAATAATTATTATCATGCTCCGCTGTGGCAGGTCGCGGCCTATTGGAATGAGAGCAATAATGGTGAAACTCCATGTATTATTGGTGTACATTTAGATGGAAAACCAATACTTAATGGTATGGATGTTGAAGCAATTCCTGCATCAACCTGGGCTATATTTACAATTACTTGTAAAGCCGGAACGGGTCATGATGAAGCCTATGCTCGCATTCAGACTGAATGGTTTCCGACAAGTAGTTATATCCGTGACACAAGTGTTCAACACATGGAAGTGTATCCACCTGGAGATGGGAAATCACAGGATTATCAATGGGAAATTTGGATGCCAGTGATAGAAAAGTAATATTGGGATATGGTCATCTCTAAGATGGCTATATCTTTTTAATTTATGCTATATAAAAATATTAAAGTAGCATGTAGTTGATAACTTCCAAACTTCTAGTAAAAACCGTCGATACAACGGTACGGTGAACCGTACCATAAGTAATAGCGATTCTCTGGAATTAGAGTTCTCTAGCATATGTCAAAGTAGTAAGCAAATTGAATTGAGCTGGATAAATAAAGCATAAAGAAATCCCCTCCTAGCATTGAGATTTTAATATATAATCTGAATGCTAGGGGGGGATTTTAATTACCGTTGTAGAGAATACAATTTAAAGCGACTTAATTACAGCTTCTAACTCTTCAGATAATGTTTTTGCAAGCTCAAAATTGGTATCTTTTAAAGCCAACTCTATACTCGTTTCAATTGATTTTTTCTTTTGTTCAAATTCTAAATAGTCTCTATCAAAATGATCAGCATATATCTTTCTTCTAAATTTCTTCATATTCATTTTTCTGAGAGTCTTATCTTCAATGATCAGAACATAATCCATACAGTTAGATATAAAATAGAAATCATGTGAAATGGTTAATATGGCGCCTTTATAGTTTTCTATGGCTTTTTCGAGGGCTATTTGTGAATATGTATCTAAATGACTTGTTGGTTCATCCAGAAACAACATATTTGCTTTACTAACAGCAATTTTAGCTAATTGAAGCATATTTTTCTCGCCACCAGATAAGGACTGGATTTTTTGATGAAGCATTTTTCTGTCAAAACCATAGTTTGAAATATATGATATAACTGCTGTTGTAGTTCTAAGACCTGCATCTAATAACTCTTCGAGTATTGTATTAGACTCATTTAGTGTTTCGCCTTGATTCTGGGATAAATATGCCATTTTTATATTAGGATTAATTTCAATTGAATCATTGTTTTTAACAATGGCCCTCAACAAAGTGGTTTTCCCTGTACCATTTGAACCGATGAGAGCTACTTTATCAGTAGATTTAATCTCGAAATTAACATTTTCTAATAGTACCTCATCATCATAGACAACACAAAAATCATTAACTTTTAAAGCGATGGTTTCTTCGACTTCATTATCCGTATGAAAACTGATATTCGGCTGCTTAATATCAACGAAAGGTTCTTTTATACGTCTTGCTTCTAATCTTTCTTGAATTTTAACTCTAGCCTTTAGAGCCTTTCCCCTAGAAGCGTCAGAATTGTGAGTTGCAATAGTCCTTAATTTATCGATCAACATAGCGTTTCTCGCAATTTCTTCAGTATCGGCCATAGCCAATTCTTGTAACTCTATTTTAGTTTGAAGTAATGAAAAATTATAATCGATAAAGCTTCCATCAAACTCTTGGAGTTCCTTGTTTTCAAGGTGCAAAATTTTGTTAAAACAGTGATTCAATAAATATCTGTTGTGGGTAATAATTAATAGAGTTCCTTTATGGGAATTAATTAGGTTTTTAAGAGAACTAATGTTTTCAAAGTCTAAGAATACATCTGGTTCATCCATAATTATTAAGTCTGGAGTATTGAGCATTGCCTTAATCACTTGTATAAGTTTGAATTCTCCACCACTAAGCTCAGATACCATTAGATCTTTATGCTTAGTTAGGTTTGCAAGATTCAGTTTTTTATTTATCATGCTTTCAAAATCATCCCCACCAATTGCATTAAATGCATCTAAAGCAAGCTGGTATTTGTCTAGTAATGCATCAATATCCGAAGATGTTTCCATTTGAGCACAAATGGATGTTATTTCATTTTGCAACTTGAAAAATTCTTTTCCTATATATTCATAAACTGTAGTATCGGTTATTTTTTCTAGTTGTGAGAACTGACTTACATATCCAATTCTATACTGAGGATCTATTTCTAACTTGCCATCAAACATATATTTTTCTGGATCCATAAGTATATCTATTAATGTACTTTTTCCACTGCCGTTTGTTCCTATAAAAGCGCAATGTTGACCATCTTCTAGTGTAAATGAAATATTCTTATAGATATCTTTTTGCGGAAACGAGTAGGACAAGTTATCAATTTTTATCATATTATTACCTCTCTTTATCATTGAAAAAGAGCCTTCTAAAATAAGCTCTTATTATATAATATTGCCAATAGAAATTCTTAAATTCAATATTATATAACAATGTAATTATTTTGATTTAAGTGGATAGTATAACACTTTTTTTCTCTAATTTCAAATATCTAATATAGAATTTTTTGAAAGTGAACATCATGACCACGCATAAAGGAGGGTATGATAAAGTCGTAGATATCCCAAAGGGTATATATGCAATGGATGTTCGACTTGTTAATTATACAGAAACTTTATAAAAACCGCTGATACAAAGGTGCGGCAAACCTTATCATAACTGCTGGGTCGTTTTAAAAACTAAATATCTTAAAAATTATTTCCTATTATCTAGTTACTATCTTTCGATACAGCTGTTTGTTATAATATACATAAAAATAAGACTGCACTGTGCTACTAAAATAAAATAGGCGCTTAACTAATTGGAGGTAGTAGCAATGGGTAGTATTTACAAACACCAAATATTCGAGTTTGCAACAAGTGAGTTGTCACAGGATGCATTTATTTGTTGGGCGCTTGCTGGATTAATTACCCAAAATGTTCTGTATATAAAATTTAAAAGGGCTTTATTAAGTTAATATTAGAAAAATCATTAAATCAAAATCATAAATTGAATAAATTTGGTTGAAGATAACAGCAAAGTTTATAATTTATAGGTGTTGGGGAGGAAAAAAATGACTGAATTATTAGCACCAGCAGGAAATATGGAAGCTTTAAAAGCTGCAATTTCTAATGGTTGTGATGCAATATACTTAGGAATGCAAAAATTTGGTGCACGTGCATACTCATGTAATTTTGATTTAGAATCGTTAAAAGAGGCTGTTACGTATGCGCACCTGAGGAACGTTAAAATCTATGTTACAATGAATACCATCGTTTTTGAAAACGAAGTTGAAGAGATGAAAGCCCAGATACACCAATTAAATGAAATCGGTGTTGATGGCATAATCGTTCAGGACTTAGCTGCTTTCGATTATATCGTTAAAAACTTTCTTGATATGGAAGCACATTGTTCAACGCAAATGGGAATAGACGATTTAGACGGAACTTTATTATTTAAAGAACTTGGGGCTAAAAGAGTTGTTCTTTCCCGGGAGGTTGACATTGAAAAAGTAAAAGAGATAAAAAGAATAGCTAAAATACCTTTAGAAATTTTTGTTCACGGTGCTTTATGTGTATCTTATTCTGGAAACTGTCTAATGTCTGGATTAATCGGCTATCGGAGCGGAAATCGCGGAAGATGTGTTGGATCATGCCGTAAGGAGTATGAACTAATTGATAAGACAACAGATACATCTTTAGGGAAAAACTATATTCTATCTACTAAGGACTTAAACACAATAGATTATATTAATGATTTAAAAGAAATT
Organism: Clostridiaceae bacterium; assembly: GCA_018432235.1. GTDB lineage: Bacteria > Bacillota > Clostridia > Peptostreptococcales > Natronincolaceae > M1-B18. Next base: position 69,449 of record JAHDLO010000019.1, read on the forward strand.
GATTCTTTAAAAATAGAAGGTCGAATGAAGGAGCCTGCTTATGTTGCTAATGTTGTATCAAGATATCGCATGGCATTAGATAATAAAATAACCGAAGAAGATAAAGAAAAACTGAACAAAACATTTAATAGAACATTTACTAAAGGATATTTGTTTTACGAGGATGCGAAAGATATTACAAACATCTTAAGACCTAATAACTTTGGTTATGAAATTGGTAAAATTAGCAGGGTCCTTAAAGACATGTATGAAATAACGCTGACACGTGCTTTAAATCAAAACGATATAATCAGAATAAGTCATAACAATGAAGATGTTAATTTAACTGTTGTAAAACTGTACGATAAAGATAGCAATTTAATCAACAGAGCAGATGATATCTGCTATATAAAAATCAAAGAAAAGCTGTCTACGGGTGATTTAGTATATATATCGAAGGATTATTTCTATTACAAAGAGTTAGAGTCATCACTGGAAAAAGAATTTAAGCGTTTTAACCTAGACATTAGAGTGTATGCATATCCAGATTCAAAGCTTATCATAGATGCGGAGGGCTTAGGCTTTAATTATTTATATGAAAGCGAGGAAATATTAGGTGAAGCAATTAATAATCCTACAACAAAAGACCAGGTAATAAAGCAATTTTCAAGATTAAATGATACTATATTCGAACTTAATCATATACATTTTGAGGAGTGCAATGCATTTATTCCAGCTAAATTGTTAAATACAGCAAGAAGAGATATTGTACAGGGCTTATATGATTTAAAGCTTAACAGCCAAAACAAAAGAACCAGGGCTTTGAAAGCAAAAGAGAAAATAAGCTTTACTCCTAAAAAACCATACCTCACTGCCACTGTAACGACTGAGGAACAGTATGATGCTTGCATGAGCTGTGGCATTAAGGAAATCTATTATGAAAATGTTGTTAGAAGAAATCAGAATGATTATAAGGAAAAAGAAGGGCAGCTATTAATCGGGGGATATGGCGGAATTTATCACTACAGAGAAACTAATCCTTTTGTTACTGACTATTCTCTAAATGTTGTTAATGCAACTAGTTGCTATGAATTATATAAATTAGGTGCAAAACGAGTCACTTTATCTTATGAGTTGAATAGGGGACAAATTGAAGATTTAATTAATGCCTATTATGAAGAAAATGAAGGGTATCCTGCACTAGAAATGATTGTATATGGTAAGGCTCCTTTGATATTTACAAAATATTGTCCGTTGAAAAAAATGAATCAATGCGGTATTTGCAGAAGGAAGACCTATGAGTTAAAAGATGAGCACGGAACGTTCCCTATTATTGCTCATGATGATTGTACAACGACTATCCTTAATGGGAAGACGCTTAATCTTTTAGATGAGCTACAAGACATCAAAGGAATCGAGGCATTCAGACTAAACTTCACAATTGAATCAAAAGAGCAGGTTGTGAAAACCATTAATGAGGCCTTAGGTAAATTAAATGGCTCAATGAATAATGCTGTCTTTAATAAGGAAACAGACACAAGAGGACATTTTAATAAAGAGATTTTGTAGGGAAATCTCAGTTCAAATCTGGGTGTTGCCTCCAAGAAAATTGTATCAGTCCTGCTTTATTTACTATTTGGAGTTAAGTTACTTGATATAAATTTTCATTCTGTTGATAAAAGCAATTCTATCTATTATTTAGACTTGATAAAAAACCGCAGTTACAGCGATACGGTGAACCGTACCATAAATGACTGCGGGTTTATAATAATAAATTTACTAAAAGATTTATTAAAGGTTAAATCCTCCTAAGTCTAAGTATTTATTTTCAGCAGTTGAAAAATCCTTAGCTAATTTTAAAAAATTATAAGCAATAGAATGAAAACGGTATAGTCAGCTATGCTGTTTTTTTAATCCCCATATATTCTAAAGAAGGTGCTATCGATAGTTGTAATGAGATTGAGATTTTATCTTTTAATTTGTTTGTCGTTGACATATATAGGTAATCTATATATAATATCTATATATAGATTACCTATATATAGATAGGAGATGGAACTATGACTATTAACAAAAGTTTGATGACGGGTAGCACAACAATGCTGGTATTAAAGCTACTTGAAGATAAGGATATGTACGGATATCAGATGATTGAGGAGCTTGCAAAAAGATCTGATAACACATTTTCATTAAAGGCAGGGACGCTTTATCCCTTGCTGCATACCCTTGAAGAACAGGAAATGATAAGCTCATATGAGGAAAATGCAGATAGTGGAAGAGTGAGAAAATATTATAGCATCACAAAAAAAGGTAAGGGGATGTTTGCTGAGAAAAAAAACGAATGGCAAACCTATACTTCTGCAGTTAATCAAGTTTTGCAAGGAGGTGCAAATTTTGAAACAATCTAATAAAATAAGTGAATATATAAAAACTGTTTGTGAACAAATAAGATGGCAAAAGGCCCATAATGTCATTTCAAAAGAAATCGAAGATCATATTATTGACCAAAAAAATGCATTTGTAGCTAATGGATTAGATGAAGAAACAGCAACAGAAAGAGCAATAGAGGAAATGGGGGATCCAATTCTTGTAGGATGTGAATTGGATAGAACCCATAAACCTAAAGTTGAATGGAGTATAATTATATTAACTGGCATTTCACTCCTGATTGGTCTTGCTGCTAAAATATTTATTAGATATGAACTTGATATGCCATGGATACTGGATAAAAGTATTGTTAGCATCATACCTGGCATAGGATGTATGGCAATTGCCTATTTTTTAGACTTTACAACTATAGGGAAGTACCCCAAATCCTTCTATTTTAGTATTCTTGCTATAACAATTGGAGTGATGTTAATATCCCCCATTGTTAATGGACGACGTCAGTATGTTGAGTTTATGTTATTGCTCTTTCCAACAGCTTTTGGAGGAATCCTTTATAGTATGAGAACGAAAGGGTACTTAGGGATTATTTTGAGTGGAGGCTATCTTGCTATACCTGTGTTTATAGGTATGCTTATTCCAAGTTTATCAAGTGTCCTTCTATATTCCACCGCTTGCCTTATATTGATGACATTAGCTATTTCAAAGGGATGGTTTTATGTTAATAAGTTAAAAGGGATGTTGCTGATTTACATACCAACTGTTATTATAGCTATAATTAATATCTTGATAACTATTGCTAACCCTTATCGATGGCAAAGACTGCGAAATGCTTTTGACCCGTCTCTTGACCCAATGGGTGCAGGATATGTAGGAGCAGTAATAAGAGATCTAATAAAAGGAGCTAAATTTTTCAACCAAGGAGAATTGACATATTCTTATGACGTTAAAGAGGTATTGCCGGAAGTACATACTAATAATTTATTGACATATTTAATTCATCAGTTTGGCTGGATTTCGTTTATTATCATAATGACAGTGATTTTAATATTAATCATTCGTTTTTTTATGCTTTCTTCTAAGCAAAAAAGTGTTTTGGGGAAATTGGTATCTACTTCCGTTTTAATAACCTTTACAATTCAGGTTACATTTTATGTAATACATAATTTGGGGTTACCACTATTTTCGCCGCTGACACTGCCATTTATTTCTTATAGTTCAACAGGTACAATCATAAATATGGCTCTAGTTGGAATAATGCTTTCAGTGTTTAAATCAGGCTATTTAGTTAAAGATCATAAAATCATAATGGTGAGAAAGAATAATTTATATGAGATTAGTGATGGTAAAATAATTATAAACTTTAAGACTAAATAGTAATAAAAATCGCAGTTGCAGTGATACGGTGAACCTTATCACAAAAGACCGGGGCTTTATAAACTGCAGTGATACCAATATGTAGATTGATTTTAATGTTATGCAATTTTGAAGATAAGACAAGTCAAACATAAAAGAATTATTTTATAATTAAAGGTTATATCTCTAAGTTTTTTAGAGATATAAAGAATCTAAAAGGAAAACAACATTGTCTAAATACATTTTAAGGGGATTGTGGATGAAGTGAGGGCAGATAGATTACTTTCTATTATTCTTATATTAACAAAAAAGGCTATAGTTACAGGACAAGAGCTTGCTGAGCACTTTGATGTGTCAGTAAGAACAATATATAGAGATATCGATAAAATTAGCCAAGCGGGTATACCTGTTGCAGCAATTGGAGGTAAATCTGGTGGATTTTATATAATGGAAAATTATAAGCTAGATAAGTTATGTTTTAATAAAGGAGAGCTGCATACCTTAATGTCGGTGCTAGATAGCTTAAATATTGTATTTGGAAATAATAAGCAGTTTTATGACATAATCCTTAAACTTCAAAATACTTATGAAAATGAAAAGGATAAGAATAATAAACTAAATATAGATATGTCCCATTTTAGCATGGAGGATGAATTAAAAGAGTTTCTATACATAATCAATCAAGGAATAGAAGAAAGTAAATTATTGTTGTTTCAATATATCAATAGGAATTTGGAACTTGCTGAGAGAAATGTGGAGCCTATTAGAATTGAATTTTTCTATGGTCAGTGGTATTTAATTGGATATTGTAGAAGTAGAAATGACTATAGAAAGTTTAAGGTAGTACGGATGAAAAATCTGATAGTAGGAGACAATTTCGTTAAAAGAGATATATCACAAGAAGAACTAGACGAAATATTTCGCAAAAGCTATGATAATAAAAACATAAAGGTCAAACTAAAATTTAGTAATAGAATAGGAGAACAGTTAACAGAATATTTTTTTAAGAGTAACATCAAGAGAAGTGATGAAGGTTATTTGATTGTGGAGGAGCACTTTCCATATGATGAAGGACTAATTAAGTTTATACTAGGTTTTGGAAGTGAGTGTGAAGTAATACAGCCTAGTTATTTAAGAGAAGATACAAAAAAATATCTAAAAAATATATTAGAAAAGTATAATGACTGACATAATGTTGTCAGTCATTATTTAGTATAATAAACTTGTTTGTTAGAAGATGACTTGTTAAAATAAAGAAATTATGACCAAATAAGGGGGAAAAACAATGATAAAGAACGAATTATCACCAGGGATTGAGGAATATGTTTTTGAGCCCAAAGAAGGGCAGGTTTTTGGAAATAAGATAACAGCACTACTCAACGAAAACAAAGTAATTCTCATAGACACAGGTTATGAGGATCAAGCTATAGAAGTTATTAAGGACTTGGACGCAAATCATTTAGAAATAGAAGGTATAATTATCACTCACTTTCATAATGATCATATGGAGGGCTTAAAGGTAATGCCTAGTGTACCCGTATATGGAAGTAGTTATTATAAGAATACCCTTGATATGTGGACACCAAAAGACGAGCATAAATACTTTGTTCCAACAATTATTGTTGAAGCTCCTAAAAAGATTAAGTTTGGAGGACATGAAATTGAAATCTTACCCTTCCCTGGGCATTCAGCATGCACTAGTATTATTAAAATAAATGACGAGTATATACATGTAGCAGATGAAATAATGTTTTCTAATAAAGGGGAACCAATATTACCGAGTATTACAAGTGAAGGCGTGAGAAGGCAGTGGGAGTCAATTAATAAGTTAAGAGATTACATAGATTATACTTTTATATTTGCACATGGATATAATATCAATGGAAAAAACCAGATTAAAGATGTAATTGAAGATATAAGTCTTTATTTAAATAAACTATTAAGTAATAGTAATAAACTCAGTTTTGAAGAAGCTACGAATGAGTGCAGCTGCACATTTTTACATAAAGGATGGCACGAGAATGTATATAAGTAATCTAAATACCTATATTGATAAAGAAAATCTTAATTGCATCTATATGAAAATAAGAAAGGAATTGAATAAATGCAAATTACGAAGATAAAAAATAGAAGTATTTTGTTTACTACTTCACCTGCATCCACATGGAATTTAAATGTACACTTAATTAAAGGAGAAAAAAAAAATTATATTATTGATACTGGAGTAGGTTCTTTAGGGATATCTCCTGTAAAGGAATACATAAAAAATGATATTAAGCCCATTGTGGTAATAAATACTCATTATCATTGGGATCATATATGGGGAAACGGTTTATTTAGAGAAAATATCATTGTTTCCCATAAAATGTGCAGAGAAATGATAGAGTCCAAGTGGGAAGAAATGATACAAAATAATAGTAAATATATCTGTGGTGAAGCACAGATGTATTTACCCAACTTAGTATTTGAAAAAGAAATGTACTTTCCTGAAGATAAAATAAGATTTATATATACACCAGGTCACACAATTGATTCAATAAGTGTTCTAGACGAAGAAGAAAAAGTAATCAATGTAGGTGACAATATTGGTGATAGCATGGATGAAATTATTCCAAATCTTTATTGTGAATCAAGTTTATATGCTGATACACTTTTAAAATATTCGAACATGGATTTTGATACTTGTATTTCAGGGCATAATGTTATACTAGGAAAGGAAGTGATAAAAAGGATGCAAAGCATGTTCTAACAGAAGCAACAATATATTATGGAAAAATTTAAATTTTTATTCTAAAGAAAAACCGCAGTCAGCGATACGGCTCGACAGACGATTAACTTGAATCGTCTGCCTTATTTTTGTTATCTTAGAAGGGAATGAAATAATTCTTTGGAAAATGAGGTTGTTCACAGACTACTTTCATTGTGTCATATTTAGTTTATTAATCCCACATTTGTGGATTATTCATATCATCTTGTAGGTCATCTAAAAAGTTTTTGATATGCCATCCGTCTGTGGAGGCATGATGAACAGTGATAGAAAGAGGCAATAGAACTTTTCCATTGCTTTCATAAATCTTCCCAGCTTCGATGGTTGGAAAAAAGTAATCTTTGTTTTCGAAACTATGAAACGAAAAATGTTTAAATTCTACCCAAGGTAAACAAGATACAACATAGCAGTTTGCAGGTGGCAAGCGATCAGGTTGAGAAAGGATACCATGATTATTGCCGAACTTCTCTTGGTTTTTTAAATAGTTATTATAAAAATCTGAAAAGCAATCATTATATTCGGTCCACATCAGCGAAATTGTTTTATCATCTTCATGAAAGGTTGCATATAGTGGAGTCAGCACATCCCAAAACCCAAGGACATCATTGTTCAGAGCTACTTTAAATTCTATCTGTTTATTAATAATTTTAGTAGTAAGCCACAGATAGGCAGGAAAAAATTTTATTTTGCGGTTCTTCAAGGCGAGCTTCATAACTGTTATATCCAAGTCCACGGTCATTGAATATCCACTAGGAGCCATCTTGGTAAAGTAATAGAATATTTGACCTCGAGGCCATGTTTGTACGTCAATAGAAGTAAACTTTGCTTTCATATTACACTCCTTTCGCCCAAAGACCGTGTTCACTACAATAAGCATACAGTTTGCCGTGCTGGGTCTTAGGAATATATAATTCTGCATTTTGCTCTGGATAAAGCTTTGTAATTATTATTCTATCAAAACCTACAAACGCTACAAATGATATATAGTGAGTCTTGGACATCGGATGGTTTATTGTTACATAATGCTCATTATCAATGTCAGCTACTGTGATTTTATGAATTTTATCCTCAGGTTGTGTGACCAATGAATGGAGTCTCCTGCCACAACAGGAGATTTCTGCCTCACTTGTACTGGTTATTACATTACCGCAGCTTTTGCACACATAGAATTGTATTTGTTTCATGTTACCACCATCCGTATCTTTTTCTTCTAAATCGCCCATTAAGATTTTTTCAATATTAACACCCAAAATATTAGATAGTTCGCCGAGCAATGTTACATCAGGACAACCTACCCCCCGCTCCCATTTTGATACGGTTTTGTCGCTTATACTCATCCTATCGGCTATTTCTTTTTGTGTCATATTTTTTTCTTTTCTTAAACTTGAAATTAGTGATCCAACTTTGCTACAATCCATAATTCTTACCTCCTCTCTATATATCAAATATAACTGTCAAAGGATTATTTTTCAATAAACGCTTCGTAGAGTTTTGGTAAAGCTATAATATAGAACATTACAGGAGGTATTCCCTTGCTGGTTTTTTTGTAGTAGGGTATCAATAAATAATTAAACTCGAAAAGCCGCTGGACTGAGGCAATAGTGGAGAGCTTTTGTTCCACCCTATGTTTAAGAATGTTTATTTTACATCTGAAAAAAGTTTGTAGCAAGTGATAAAATGGGTAAACTGGAAGTTAAGGCAAAAATAGAAGTTAAATAACTTGTTCAAAACAATATAAAGCCTCCGATTATTCTGAGGTTTTATATTGTTGCAGACGTGAGTTTCTAATTGAAATAAAACTGACGTTATACCCGTTACGGCGAACCGAATCGTAAATGTGAGGTTTTGTAAACTAAAGCGTTCCAATATGTAGGTTAATTTTAATGTAGTATATTTAATATTTACTTTCAAATAATTTAGAGGAGGATAAAGTTTTCATGTGCAGAACAATTTGCTTAAATAATAATTAAGGACCCGCTTTTTAAAGAAAAAGATAACAAGTTGACAGGCCGGCAGCAAATCCGTACACTGAAAATGGGAGGATAAAAAGGAAAGCAGAGAAAGGAGGTAAAAAATTGTTAGGAGCAGAAATCAGACGAGTACGGCAGGACAATGGATTGACATTGAAGCAGCTTGCAGAAAGGGTGGATGTTACTGCCAGCTATCTTTCACAGCTTGAGAGAGATATTGTTGAACCTTCTTTATCTGTTTTAAGGAAGATTGCGAATGCATTAGGGGTACCTGTATATATTTTTTTAGCTAATGAAGACAAACAGCATGTCTTGGTTAAACGCGATAAAAGAAAAAAGCTGAAACTACCAAATGCCAGTGTCACTTATGAAGTCATATCACCTATGACATATAATTTGAAGGAAGATGTCAAAATGGTTTCTTTATATTATGAACAAGAACCCAATACTTGGCTAAGCGACGACTTTCTTATGCATAATGCGCAAGAATTGATATACATAATAGAAGGAAGGTTGGACATATTTTTAGGTGAAGAAAAATACACTTTGGAGAATGGTGATAGCATATTTATTAAAGAGAATGTTCCACATAAGATGTTCAACAGCGGAGATGAAATTGTAAGAGGGATTTCAGTAATCTGCCCGCCTATATACTAAATGCTTTAAAATAAAAACACTGGTTATCGGTATTGGTAGCTGGTGTTTTTATTTTTTTAAAAAAAGTGTATTGGATAATTAATAATTATATATTTACAATAAAATTAAGTGGTGATAAAATAAACGTATAAAATTTAAGTATTACTTAATTAATAAATACTAAAAAAATACTACATTTTCCCATTGCTTGTAGGATTGCCAGTAACGAAAAGCATAAAAAGGTCAAAGTAAACTCAGTATATTACATTTGTCTGAAAGGGGAACAAACAATGAAAATAACAAGGATAAAAACAGAAAAACTAAAGCTTGAGCTGCTAAAGCCGGTCAGAGTTACATTCGGCACCATTGAACACTGTGAAACAATGCTGGTAAAAATTGAGACGGATGAAGGAATCGTTGGATACGGAGAGGGAGCACCCTTTGAATTTGTAACAGGGGAAACAATTGATACAGCTATATCAGTCACTCAAATGCTGGGTCAAAAGCTAATAGGCTATAATCCAATCGAAATTGCAAGGATACACCATGTAATGGACAGCACTATCCAGGGGAACCCTTCCTCCAAGGCGGCTATTGATATGGCAATATATGATATTACCAGTAAAAAAATGGGCGTTCCATTGTATAAAATGCTGGGAGGCTACCGAAATCAATTTGACACAGACATTACCATTATGATAGATGAACCGGCACAGATGGCAAAAGAAGCAGCTGCCTTGGCGGAAAAAGGCTTTAAGATACTAAAAATAAAAGTAGGCTTAAATGCACAGGAGGATATTGAGAGAATAAGGGAAATAAGAAAGGCTGTGGGTAGCGAAGTAAAAATCCGGGTAGATGCAAACCAAGGGTGGAATGTACCTGAAGCCATTGCAGCAATAAATGCAATGGAGCAGTATAAGCTGGATGCCGTTGAGCAGCCTGTCGCCAGCTGGAACAGGAATGGGTTGGCTGAAATAAAGAGGAAGGTACGCATACCAATTATGGCTGATGAAAGTGTTTTTACGCCTCAGGATGCTTTTGAGCTTGTTGGCAATAAAGCGGTAGATTTTTTAAATATTAAGCTGATGAAGTGCGGCGGAATCTATAAGGCAAATATGATCAACGTCATTGGAGAGACCACTGGTGTTGAGTGTATGCTTGGCTGCATGTTGGAAAGCAAGGTGGCATTAACAGCCGCGGCTAGCTTTATCGCAGCCAATAAAAATGTTACAAAAGCTGATATTGACAGTATTATGCACATTAAAGAAAATAATATAAAAGGAGGGGTACGGATAGAAAATGGTGTTGTATATTTATCGGAAGCTCCAGGCTTAGGTATAGAAATTGATATGTAGAAGAAAAGCTTATACCGGAGGCAGCACACCGAAATGCAATTTATTGAGAATAGCAAGCAGGACAGTAATAAGAATAAATTTTAAGGAGGGTGTACATGGAATCGCTATTTACAAGTGAAATTCAAATTTTAATGGTCCTTTTTGGAATAGTGGCTATATCGTTTTTACTTCAGAAGTTTAAATTTTTTAAGACTTTTGGTCCGGCAATTTTATGTATCATTATGGGAATCATACTTGGTAATTTAAATATTATGCCTCATTGGCATGATGTTTACGGTGTCTTCTTTGAATACGCTATTCCTCTATCATTAACAATGTTTTTATTAAGTGTTAACCTGAAGGAGTGGGCTCATATTTCAAAGCAACCGCTACTTGCTGTTGTTCTGGCTGCAATCAGTGTAGCTATTGTCTCTGTAATCGCAGGGGTGATTTTTGTTCCGGGCATTCCGGAAGGCTGGAAAATTGCAGGAATGTTTGTCGGCACATACACCGGAGGAAGCGGAAACCTTACAGCCATTGGTACTGGGTTAAATGCTTCACCTAATACCTTTGTCAGTGCCAATGCAGCTGACTATATTGTCGGATTACCAAGTCTTATTTTTTTCTTTGCTCTTCCTGGCATTCTGGCAAAGTCAAAATGGTTTAATAAAGTATGGCCTTATAGTTTAACCGAAGAAGAATTGAAAACCAGTGACAAAAATGAACTGTTCACAAAACAGGAATGGTCTATTACAGACATTGCAGTTCTTTTTGGGATTGCGTTTATAGTAACCTATGTTGCGTCAACGTTGGCAAGCTATTTTCCTGCAAGTATTTCCAGTGCAATGAAGATTATCTTGATTACTACTATATCAATCATCATAGCCCAGCTAAAGCCTGTAAAGAAAATCAAAGGAAATATGGATTTGGGCTTCTTTGTTGCAGCATTCTTCCTTGCAATTATCGGACTTTTAGTAGATATAAAACAATTTGCTGTCTCTGTACCTACCGTGGCAATATTCTGCTTCGTTGTAATTGTTGGATCATTAATACTCCATGTTGTCCTGTGCAGACTGTTCAAAATTAAATACCAGTATGTGTTAATTTCTATCGTAGCAGCTATAGGTGATGGTACATCGGCGGCAATGGTGGCCGGAGCCGGAAACTGGAAATCGATTATGGGGATAGCTGTTGTACTGGGCGTAATAGGTTCAGCCATCGGCAACTATCTTGGCATAGGGGTAGCTTATCTATTAAAAGCAATAACAGGTGCTTAATCTATTAACAGGTTTATACTACTCAAGGTGGAAATGTGATCCTGCCTTGAGTAAATCTGTTTTATAATATCTTTTAAGAAGAGAATCAATGAGAAAGAGGTGATGAAATGGAAAGTATGAAATTTAAATTATACAGATCAGGAATTCATTTGGCGGATATCTATTATAAAGAAAATGGAATCTCTTACAGTCACCGTGATATTTACAGCAATACCTGGTCAAGGGTGAAAGAATTCAAACAAGCAGATAATCAGCACCTTGAGAATTATGGCTTAGATTTTTTAGAGATTCATGAAAGCTTAAAATCATGCAGTGGGCTGAATTTTTCTTCCCTCAATGGATTTCAGCTGAACAAAAGGATATATGAAAGGTACAGCAAAGTGGAGGGAGATACTTGCGATACTCACGGGATAATATGGGCGGAAAGGCAGAGAAAATTCCCGGTGGATATAGTGACTGCGGGTCAGAGCGTCATTGGATTTATCTTGTCCAAAAGAGCAGAATGTATCATTTTAGTGCTGGCGGGTTATGAATGTTTTACACCCCTACGCAGTTGGGAAAATCCGCTGTTATCAAAGGCTGAATTTGGAGTAAAGTTTTTAGGTACCCAGAAGGTGGAGATGAGAGATGGTATTCAGTTGGCTACAGATGTATGGCTACCCAATGGGGGTATAAAAGAATCAAAGCTTCCTGCCATACTTGTAAGGACACCCTATGGAAAGGGTAGAACTTTTGAAAACTATCTGGGATTTGTTCAGAGAGGTTATGGATTAATCGTACAGGACACAAGAGGAAGAGAGGATTCTCAGGGAGAGTTCAGGTCACAAGGCTGTGAGAGAGATGACGGGGATGATACCTTGAGCTGGGTACATAGGCAGGATTGGTGCGACGGGAATATCGGTATGATCGGCGGCTCTTATTTAGGCTATGTTCAATGGGCGGCGGCCAGTAGCGGTAATCCTCACTTAAAAGCAGTCGTAAGTATTGTCACAGCAGGGAGTCCATTTATTGATTTGCCAAGAAAAGGAGGAACCTTAATTTCTGGCATACTGGCCTGGGTATTTGCTATGTCTGAAAGAAGATTTTGTCCTGAGGCTATGGTAAGAAATGATTGGGATAATATCATAAAAATAAGACCGATAAAAGATATTCCCCGTATGGTATTGGGTTATGATATACCCTTATGGGATGAAATCATAAGTCGCAGTGCCAAGGATGGTTTCTGGGAAGATTGGGATTGGAGTATTCGCGGAGATAAGATCAATGTGCCGGCACTGATTGTGTCAGGCTGGTTTGACGATAATGGTCAAGGATCCTTAGAGGCATGGAATACCAATAAGAAAAACAATAGAAAAGATATAAAGATGATTCTGGGACCGTGGCTTCACAAGGCTAACACCACAAGAGACATAGGAGAAGTCAGCTTTGGGAACAATGCGATTCGCTATGATATGGACTTAACATTTTTACAATGGTTTGATAGATATTTGAAAGGCGTGAATAATGGAGTCGATGGTATACCTGCTGTTCAATACTATCTACAAGGAAAAGACGAGTGGAGAAGCGCAGAAGCATGGACGCCAGAGGCTGCAGTGCAAAAGAAGCTCTACTTGGACAGCCGGGGCAATGCCAATAGCAGCAGTGGAGATGGAAAATTAAACTGGCAAAAGGCGTTTCATGAAGCGTACGACTCTTATATATTCGATCCGCAAAACCCCGCTCCTTTTTTGGTTGATATCAGTGAAAATGAATTAAATGTTCCAGCTGATTATAAAGAGGTAGAAAAGAGAAGGGATGTATTAGTTTATACCAGTGATGCTCTAGAGGAAGAAGTTACAGTAGCGGGAGAGATTTATGCAGAGATCTATGCGATGTCCTCTGCCAAGGATACAGACTGGGTAGTCAGGTTAACAGATGTAGACAAGGAAGGAAACTCTCGCAGGTTAGTAGATGGTCTGTATAGGGCAAGATATATTAATGATTTCAAGGAAGAAAAGCTATTGTCAGAAGGAGAAATAAGAAAATATAACATCAATATGTTTCATACTGCAAACACATTTAGGAAGGGACACAGAATTCGAGTAGAAATTACTTCAGGTGCAGAGAACCTGATATTCCCAAATCATAATACCGGCAATGACTCTTCTACTGATACAGAGTATATTGTAGCAGAGCAGAAAATTTTTCACAGCCACCAATATGCTAGTCATATTGTATTACCTGTACTACAAGAGGAAAATCCCCAATAATATATTGCATTCATTGTGAGGAGTGTATATATTAAGGCAGGGCGAATGAAGGCATGGAAAGGACTGTAAGTTTTTTAGATATAATTGTATACAATATAAGGTAGTGAAAAAAGGACGTGCTATGATAGGATTGATTAACAAATAGGATGGCCCACCCCCGACGCTTCACAATGTGTCCAGGGTGGGCTATTTTATCAAACTGCTATATTTTTACCATATAACGATATTCTCAACTTCTACACAGTGAATATGTGGGTTGCTTTTAAGTTTTAATAGATCTTTACTATCTGCAGAAATATACATACCAACATATTGGGCACCTTTGCTTTCAACCTGTTTAATCATATCATCAAAATTAACATTCTCGAACATAGCATCATAATATGCTACCTGCAGTAGTCTTAGGTTGTTTTTTATAAGGTTCAGGTTGCCGACTAAGGACTCCTTGTGAGCCTGGTTATCCATGTTTTCATATTGTGTTTGCTTAAAGTCGTTATCCTCCACCAGTTTAGCAATATTTGAGTCATAGGGAAAAACCGTTCTTACCTGATAATATGAAGGATTTGCTAATACAAACTCTGAACCTATTACTGCTATAGGCGTAAGATCTAAAGATACAGCATCTGTATTACCTATTATATCAATAAACTGTTCTTTAATCTCTTGAGCAGTCAAGGTTTTATTAAATTCAACGAATAATTTGGCTTTTGTACCTTGCGGTGCATCTTCCAGAACTTTAAAACCTGATAGGCTGGTAGATTCATGGCTTGTAGTATAAGAAAGGAGATCTAATACTAATGGGCGCACTGCTGATTTAGCTGATCTCACAGGTTTGCCAAAACTATATTTGATGCTTATCTCGGTTTTATCTATATTAGTATTTCCCACATTTTTTTCGAGAGAAACTCTTATATTTTGCTGTGCAAAAAGTGATGAATTTACACTGCTTTCATAGGATTTATATTGAGGCTGAAGCATTTGTGCTAACTGCACCATAGCTTCTCTCTTAGCATAGATTTCGTTATGATCTAAGGCAAACAAGGATGTTGTGATTCTAGATGCCGTAAAATACATGAAGATAAAAACCACTAAAACGATAAAAGAAGAAAGTGCAGTTAAAAGGATAATTCTTAAATTTATTTTACGTTTTAAAAGCTGAGCAAATTTATTTTCCTTGCGGATATCTGGCGGTATCTGCTGCTTCAGCTCTTCTAAAAACTCTTTTTCATCGTCATTAAGATAATCCGATATGGCAATGAATTTATTGATTTCAGACTCTATTTTTAACATCTCATCTTGATTTAATTTACCTTCGTTATATAGCTTCAGTTTTTGTTGAAATTCATTACTCATTAATATCCCTCCTTAAAGCGTTAAGCTTTTTTCTAGCCCTGTAAATTAAATTAGTTACTGCTGAAACACTAATTCCTAATATTTCTGCTGCCTGCTGATATGAGAGTTCATTTATGAGGCATAATAGCACCGTCTGGCGCTGGTTTTCTGGAAGCTTTCTGATTAGTTCAAAAGCAGACCGCGTGGTTTCCTTAACTATTAGCTCGTTTGTAAAGTCTTGTACCCCTATTTGAATTAATAAGCCATCCTCTCCAAAATTCAATCTACTGTTTTTCCTAACATAATCTACGTAGAGGTTATGGGCAACAGTGAGAAGCCAGGATTTTATGCTGTGATTAGGGAATTGAAGAATGGATAAGGCCTTAACGAAGGATTCTTGGGCAAGGTCCTCTGCTGTCTGATGATTATAGGTAAGTCCGTAAAGATATCTATAAACATAGGGGTAGAATTCTTCATAGATTTTTATAAATATATCACTTTCCAAACAGTCACCTCCATCCATCTCTTTAACTGATATCATTATATATACGATTAAGCTTATAAAATATCGCGCTATTATATATAAATATTATAAAGTACATTATAATATTTATATAGCTCAAGGATCAGAAGGATAAAATGCTATGAGTGAAAACGCCACTATCCTACGAATAGTAATATGAAAGACGTTTTTCAAATGTTATATATCAATACTCTTATATTAACAGCGAAGAAAGGTTAGGTGGAATAAAATATGCTTAAATATAAAATTAGCGGCAATGAAGCTGGAGAGCTAATTGTTTTTGCGAATGGCGCAGGGGTAGGACCATGGATATGGGAAAAACAACTTAATTATTTTAAAGACTATAAGTGTGTAAGCTTTGATTTACCTGGACATGGGGAGAATAGCGATAGAGATTTTACGACGATTGATGATTGCAGTAGGATTATCCGGCAAATCATTGAAAATGAAAGCGCTGATGGCAAAGGAATCGTTGTAGGTCTATCCATTGGAGCACAAGTTGTACTACAAATGATATCTCATCACGAGGATGTGTTGAAAAAATGTGTTGTAATTAGCGGACTTAATAAACCAATGAAGCTAAGCAAGCCAGCGATTCGTATTTTAGCTAGTTGTTCTATGCCCTTAATTAAGTTAAAGTCGTTTTCAAAGCTACAAGCGAAACAACTAGGCTTACCAAAGCATATGCTTGAAGCATATTACACTGATACCTTAAAAATATCTAAAGATAGCCTGGTTAATATTTTATATGAAAATATGAAATTTTCTTTTGGTAAAATGGAGCTAACTACAGTAGATACATTACTACTCGTAGGAGAAAACGAAAAGAAAATTATGATCGATTCAGCACGCTTGACATATAAGAATATGAATAATTGCATCGGATATATTGTAAAAAAAGCGGGTCACGGAATACCCTTTGAACAGGCTGACATATTTAACTCCCTTGTTTCCAATTTTTTAGAAGGAGTTACTACAATTATAGGTGAAGCTGTTATAGAAATTTGATTACCAGTACGTGCATTACTATATAAAGGCAGGGTGTTTACTCAAGTTATAGCTATATCAATGCTTAAGAAAATCGTCCGATAGACTCGTATGATGAAGCTTACCATGAATAATGGTGGTTTTTATGGCATCATCATAAATGACTGCGGCTTTATAAGCTGCTTCTAAATAGTCGCCAATAATGGATCAGAATAAATTTCTATGCTACAATGAAACAATAATTAAAAAAATAAAACAGGTGATAGAATGAAAATTGGTGCCTTTGCGGAAGTAAATAATCTTACTATAGACTCAGTGCGTCATTATATGGACCTTGGATTAGTTTTGCCTGTTAAGCAGGGCGGACACTATAACTTTGATGATAGATGTCAGCAAGACATCAAAGATATCTTAAAGTTCAAGGATATGGGCTTCACACTAAATGAAATAAAAATCATATTCCAGTATAAAAGATTAGGAAAGCTAACGGCGTATCAAGAGGATGAATATTATAGAGGTTTGTTTACGAACAAGCTGGATAATGTAAACAGAGAGATCATAGCATTAAATAGATACAAGGATAATATTGAATTGAAGCTTAAGGAACTGAAGGCTGAAAATAAGTATGAAGAATATAGAATGGGCGTTAGTCTAAGGGTCTTAGATATATTGTGCTGTCCTAGCTGCTTAGGCAATTTGATTCTTGTAGAAGGTAGTGTTGATAATAACCAAATAATGAATGGCAGGTTAGAGTGTAAATGTGGCGAAACGTACATTATAGAGTCTGGTATTTTGAGGGAACTTACAGAAAGCACAGAGGATGATTTTGACTATCAAGAAAAATATAATAAGTTTCTTAGTGAGTACATTAAACTTACCGATGTATCTTATTTAGATAATCTTAATGAGGAATTGGAATGGGGATATAAAAAGTTAAATTTCAGCATTTTTGAGGAAAAAATACTCCTTGAGTTAGGAACGGGCTTTGGGTATTTTCTGAGATATATATACAATGATTTGCCTGATGAATGTTTATATATTGCAGTTGACCATAATATTAACACACAAAGATACCTAAAGAGGCTTATGGAAAAGTCGGGATGTAAAAAAAACATATTATTTGTTTGCTGTGATTTTCTAAAAATTCCCATTAAAAATAAAGTCGTGGATATCCTATTGGATTTTGCGGGTTCAAGTAACTATAGCTTTAATAATAAGGGGTTCTTATTAGATTTTACTAACAAATATGTTAAGGATAAGTCCTATCTGTATGGTTCCTATATTCTATTTAATAATTTTAGTCACAATAGCGTAATTGGGGAAGCGTATAGAAGAAATTTTGTTTTGAGAAATATTAAAGATTCAATTGACCAATTAAACTATAGGTTGATCAATGAAAAAATATCAGAGTACATTGAAAAGGGCGGAAAGTATGAAAGCTACTTCGTGAAGGGTGAAAAAATATTCAAGTATACTTACTATGGCGAAAGATAGGGTTAACCCTATCTTTTATATTATTTTTGCTGAAATCTTGTCATACTGCTATTGATGTCGTCACTAGACCACCTTGTAAAATTATAATCAATATAAGAGAACGAGGAGTGATCTGCTTGACGGCATTAATACGAGTATTATCAAAAAAAGGTTATGATAAAGGTGAATTTAGAAATATTGCGTTGTTTTCAGCAGGAAAATTAATCTCTGTATTTGGGAGTGCTATTTATACCTTTGCAATAGGCTTATACGTGCTGCAGCTGACAGAATCAGGCTTAAGCTTTGCAATGACTTTGGTATTAGGAACTATTCCAATGGTCGTCATTAATCCCTTTGCAGGCGTATTAGCCGATAGAATAAACAAGAAAACGCTAGTAGTCTCTATGGATATTGCAAATGGTTTATTATTTATTATTGTGTATTTACTCAGCTCTTCTTTAGGCCTGAAGCTGGATATGGTGTATCTGAGCACATTTTTCATGTCTATATTTACAACAATTTTTAGTATTAGCTTAGAAATAGCAAAACCCAATATTGTTACACGAAAAAATTTGATGAACATAAACGCTATCAGCAAAATAATAGATTCAGTATCCTCCATTTTAGGACCTATGGTAGGGGGTATAGTATTTATCTTAATTGATATCAGGTTATTTATTCTTATCAATGGAATATCATTTATTCTATCGGGTATCTCCGAAATATTTATTGACTTCAATTATACTGCAGATATTATAACAAAAGAAAAGCGGCCTATAAAGATAACCGATGATATGAAGGAGGGACTCAAATATATTGGTGCTACAAAATGGCTAACAAGATTAATTGGAATCTTTGTAAGTATGAATTTTTTCATAGGCTTATCCATTACTGTACCCCTGCCCTTCATAATCAATAATGTGCTGCTGCTGCCCGCTAGATATTATGGCGTAATTCAAGGTGGATTTCCAATTGGTATGATTATAGGTGCGTTTATGGTGAAAAAGGTAAGGGAAAGAATAACATATGGTAAGCTCTTAAGTATTCTAAGCATTCTTATCTCGGTCTTAATGATTTCTATTGGCATACCAACTGTGTTAATTAGCACCCCTGTATATGACAATATCTATCTCATATACTATTGCTTAATCACTGTAATTTTTGGAGGCGCTATTGCCTTAGTGGATATTCAATTATTTTATGAGCTACAAACTTTAATACCTGAAGAATATAGGGGCAGGGTATTAAGCATGGTACTAGCTATCGCTAAAGCTGTACTACCAATAGCATTGATTATATCTGGAATATCGTTAAATAGCCTACCAGCAGCTATATTGCCTATTGCTGGGGGTATAGCGCTATTTACTGTTAATAAGCTGATATTCCAAGGGACAACTAATGAAACAAATGAGGTTTAAAAAAATTCATTTGCAAAATTAAAGGAATTTTAGAAAATATATAGAAAATTAAGTCAACGTCTTTAGATAATAATATTCAAAATTTTAATTGAGAAATAGGACAATGGTAAAGACTAAAGACTGTGTATAAAATATCATTAAAAGGATGATCTCCCATGAATTATAAATATCTTTTAGAAACAATATTAGCCCATTTGGATGAAGGTATCATTTTAGTAGATCCTGATGCAAATATCACCTTTTATAATGAAACGGCCACTAATATAGCTGGAATAACCTATAAAGAGGCTATGGGTAAAAATATATTGGATGTATTTCCCGATTTAACTCCTGAGACCAGTACCTTTTACAGGGTTCTAAAAAATAGAGAAGCCATTATAGATTATGTACAAACCTATGAAAATTATAAAGGGCAAAAGGTTTCAACGCTAACCTCAACAATTCCCTTAATTAACAATGGCGTGATTATTGGAGCAATAGAAAAATATAGGGATCTAACCCAAGTGAAGCATCTATCAGAAAAGGTGCTTAGTCTACAACAACAGCTCTTTGATAAAAATAAGACGGATAAACAATATAGAGGGAATGGTACAACCTTTACCTTTCAAGACATTATTGGTGAGAGCATTGTTATAAGGAAATTGAAGGAAAAAGCCAGTAAAATAGGTAACAGTGATTCTCCGGTTCTCGTATATGGGGAAACTGGAACCGGGAAAGAATTGCTGGTTCAGGCCATACATAATGGAGGCAATCGGAAAAATAAGCCATTTGTTGCACAGAACTGTGCGGCTATACCGAAAAACCTTCTGGAGGGCATCCTATTTGGTGTTTCTTCAGGAAGCTTTACCGGAGCAAAGGACAAGTCAGGACTTTTTGAATTAGCTGATGGGGGAACACTGTTTTTAGATGAAATCAATTCCTTAGATATAGAATTACAAGGAAAGCTTTTAAGGGTATTGCAGGATGGTGTTATCAGAAGAATTGGAGATAATAAGACTACTAGGGTAAATGTAAGAATTATCGCAGCGACTAATGAAGAACCAATTAAGGCTGTAGAACGAAGGGCTTTAAGGGAAGATTTATACTATAGACTCAATGTTTTGTTTTTCCAGCTGCCCCCTCTAAGAGAGAGAAAAGAGGATATTCATCTATTGGTTAATAATTTTATTGCTATTTATAATAAAAAGCTCAATAAAAATGTTAAAGATATTTCCATGGAGGCATTAGAAATACTTAAGGGTTATCCTTGGTATGGCAACATTCGGCAACTAAAATATACAATAGAAAGCATTATGAATTTTATTGAAACCGATAGAATTACAGCCCAAGATTTACCCTATGACATTATAAAGAATTCAAGCTATGCAGCATTAGGTACTACGGATTTAGTGGAGGAAAAAAGTTCGATACCGGAAGAAGAAGCACCATTGAGGGAAGCATTAGAAGCTTATGAAAGGCTGATGATATCCAAAGCCCTCGAAAGGTCTTCAGGGAACTGCGCTGAAGCTTCACGGCGACTAAAAATTCCTCGGCAAACTTTACACAATAAATTGCAACGATATCATATTGATTGGAAGGCGTACATTAAATAAGTGTACCTAAATACAGACTACAGGTTGAGAGCGTCCCAAAATTGGGACGATTTTGTTTTATACAGCTTTGATATTCAATCATAACAAATAACCATATAGCGACAAAGGTGGTCATAATCAGCAACATAAGCAATAAAAACATTTTTTAACATAAGAAAAGAAGTGGCATATAAGTTGCAAGGATTAAAGAAGCATAACAATTCAGTTTTCATGGGAGAGTGATACACATTGAATAAGGGAACTGTTTTCAATATACAAAAATATTCTTTGCATGATGGGCCGGGTATTAGAACCACTGTTTTTCTAAAGGGCTGTCCATTAAATTGCTGGTGGTGCCATAATCCAGAGAGCAAAGCACTGGCAAAGCAAGTAACATTTACAAAAAAACTATGTATAGGGTGCGAAAGCTGTTTAAATAGATGTGAAAATAATGCCATAGATTTATCCAGAGAAAACAGTATATTTGATAGGGGAAAGTGCAAGCGCTGCGGGAGCTGTTCTGAAGTATGTCCTACAAATGCCATTAAGTTATTAGGGAAAGAAATGACGGTTGCAGAAGTTGTCAATGAGATAGAAAAGGATAGGGTTTTTTATGAGGAGTCAGAGGGAGGGGTGACCTTCTCCGGTGGAGAACCGCTGATGCAGCATGATTTTCTATATCAGCTTTTAAAGAAATGCAAACAAAAGGACCTTCATACTGCTTTAGATACTTCTGGTTTTACTGACTGGCATATACTTGAAAAAGCTGCTAAGCTAACGGATTTATTTTTATATGATATAAAGCATATGACGAATGAAAAGCATTTAAAATTTACGGGAGTTTCTAATGCCCCGATATTAAGCAATCTACAAAGACTGGCCCTTGTGCATTCCAACATTCAAATTCGCCTGCCGATAATACCCGGAATCAATGATGATGAGGAAAATATAGTCGCTACAGGTGAATTTATTTCTGCCATAGGATTAAGAAATGTTAGTATTTTAGCATATCATCATACTGGTGTTGACAAATATGAAAGGATAGAAGAAGCATATAAACTACCAAACACGTTAGAGCCGACACATGATGAAATGCAGCGGATTGCAAGAATTTTAGAGGCATTTAGATTAATTGTAAGGATAGGAGGATGATGGTAAATGGTAAATCAATTGAGGGGAATGAATGAAAGAATTCAGAAGCTGAGACAGCAAAGTGAAACGCAAGCCCCCAGTATATCGATTGAAAGGGCTGTGCTGGTTACTGAGGCCTATGAAAAATATTGGGGAAAGGTATCTATACCAGTTCTCAGGGCATTGACCTTTAAACACATGATGGAAAATAAGACCATATGTATTAACGATGGGGAGCTAATTGTCGGCGAACGAGGAGAAAAGCCTCAATCTGCGCCTAATTATCCAGAGCTGTGCTGCCACACTTTAGAAGATTTAAAAATAATGAATGATAGAGAAAAGATAGCATTTGCAGTCAGTGAGGAAGTAAGAAAGATACAGGAAGAGAAGATAATACCCTATTGGCAAGGGAAGTCTATACGTGAAATGATCTTTAATGAGATGACACAGGAATGGAAGGATTCTTATGAAGGGGGCATATTTACAGAATTTATGGAACAAAGGGCTCCTGGTCATACCGTAGCAGATGATAAAATCTATAAAAAAGGATTCATTGATTTCAAAAAAGAAATTAGGGATCAGCTAGAAGGACTTGACTATTATAATGATATCGAAGCCTATGAGAAGCAGGAAGAATTGAAGGCTATGGATATCTGTGCAGATGCCATCATAATTTTTGCTAAACGCCATGGCGATAAGGCAAAGGCGTTGGCGGAAAAAGAGGAAAATCCTCAACGAAAGAGAGAACTAGAGGTCATAATGGAGATGTGCTACCATGTACCAGCCAATGCGCCACGAAATTTTAGAGAAGCATTACAAAGCTACTGGTTTGTCCATTTAGGCGTGATTACGGAGCTAAATACTTGGGACGCCTTTAGCCCTGGCAGGCTTGATCAGCACCTATATCCCTTCTATAAAAAAGATACAGAAGCAGGCACTTTAACCTATGAAGAGGCAAAGGAGCTTTTACAATGCTTTTGGGTGAAGTTTAATAATCAGCCGGCACCGCCTAAGGTGGGGATAACCCTACAAGAGAGTGGCACCTATACAGATTTTGCCAACATTAATATAGGAGGGCTGAAAATTGATGGCTCTGACGGCGTCAATGAAATCTCCTACATGTTACTGGAGGTTATTGATGAAATGAGGCTGCTGCAGCCAAGCTCCAACATACAAGTCAGTAAAAAAAGCCCTGATTATTTCATTAAGAAAGCCAGCGAGGTTATTAGAAGGGGATGGGGGCAACCCTCTGTATTCAACGCAGACGCAGTGATAGAAGAATTACTACGCCAAGGAAAATCCATTGAAGATGCCAGATGTGGCGGTAATAGTGGCTGTGTAGAAACAGGGGCATTTGGAAAGGAGAGCTATATACTTACCGGATATTTTAACTTGACAAAGGTATTAGAGATTACACTGAATAATGGGATTAATCCCATAAGTGGCAAAATGATAGGTGTCGAAACCGGAGCGCCAGAGGGCTTTAAATCCTTTGATGCGTTGATGGCGGCCTTTAAAAGGCAGCTGCAGCACTTTATTGATATAAAAATAAGGGGAAATAATATCATTGAGAAGCTATATGCCAATTATATGCCATCACCCTTTTTATCTATTGTCATAGATGATTGTATTAAAAATGCTAGGGATTACAATGCCGGAGGGGCAAGATACAACACCAATTATATCCAGGGCGTGGGCATTGGCAGTATTACTGATAGCTTATCGGCTATAAAATATCATGTTTTTGATAAGCAAACACTACCGATAGAGGATTTGCTGGAAACCTTAAAGGTAAACTTTGTAGATAGGGAAAGCATACGACAAGCTCTTTTAAATAAAACACCCAGGTATGGTAATGATGATGATTATGCAGATAGTATTATGATAGAGGTATTTAACAGCTTCTATAATGCTGTCAATGGCAGAAGATCTATGCGGGGAGGAGTCTATCGAATAAATATGCTGCCCACCACCTGCCACGTCTATTTCGGTTCTGTTCTTGGCGCAACCCCTGATGGTAGAAGAGCAGGCTTACCGTTATCTGAGGGTATTTCCCCGGTTCAAGGAACCGATAAAAAGGGGCCAACGGCTGTTATTAAATCAGCGGCCAAAATGGATCATCTAAAAACAGGGGGTACGCTGTTAAATCAAAAATTTACACCGAGGCTATTGGAAGGTGATAATGGATTAAAAAATCTAAGCTATCTCATCCGGGCTTATTTTAAGATGGATGGTCATCATATTCAATTTAATATAACGGATATTGCTACCTTGAAAAAGGCTCAAGAAAATCCAGAAGAATATGGTGATTTAATTGTTCGGGTGGCTGGCTACAGCGATTATTTTAATAATTTGAATAAAGGACTACAGGATGAAATTATCGCCAGAACAGAGCATCAAAATTTTTAGTATATATATACAGTCGATAACAGCACGAAGACTGTCAGGCATTTATAGTTGTACGATTTCAAAAGGCATAGCAGGGTGAAGCCCTGCTTTGTGCGTTCATAAAAGGGTTCGTTCGTTGGATATTTAATAATAATGTGGTAAACTCAAAGTAATTATGCCATAGGGTTATCAAGGCTGTAACGAATTTGGGACCAATATTTTTAAGCAAAGGAGGGCTATCCGAAAGGTGGATTATAAATTTTTGTTAAATACAATACTAAAATACAAGAAACAGGGTATTATTGTTGTGGATAATAATGGGGATATTATTTATCTAAATGAGATCAATGGGAGTATTTTTGAGACCGATCCCAAATATGCTATTGGTAAAAATATTCTCGATATTTTCGATGGTATGACAAAAAAGGATAGTACGCTCCATAGTGTGTTAGAAACTGGAAAGCCAATAATCAATAATATTCAGACCTTCTATACCTTTAAAGGGAACAGAGTAACCGCCATCACCACTACAATTCCATTGTTTAAAAGGAATGAGGTTGTCGGGGCAGTTGAAATATTGGAGGATATCAATGATTATAGTAAGCTGTCAAAACGTATAATTGAGCTTCAAAAAAAGGAACAGTCAAAGCTAATGGATGCGAATGATTACAGGTCAAATGGCACAATATATACGTTAAACGATATAATCGGTGAGGGTCTAGGCGTTAAAGAATTGAAAAAAAAGGTATATAAAATTGCTGATAGCGCATCATCAGTACTTGTTTATGGGGAAACAGGAACTGGAAAAGAATTAGTAGCCCAATCAATACATAATGCCAGCTACAAAAGAAGAAAAAAACCATTCATTGCTCAAAATTGTGCAGCTATACCAGGCAATTTACTGGAAAGTATTTTGTTTGGGACCACGTCTGGCAGCTTCACTGGAGCAAAAGAAAAACCAGGATTATTTGAATTAGCGGATGGCGGCACATTACTATTGGATGAAATCAACTCAATGGACATTGAATTACAAGCAAAGCTACTTAGAGTATTACAGGATGGTACCATACGCAGAGTTGGCAGCGGAAAAACCACTGCCATAGATGTGAGGATTATAGCCTCTACTAACACATCACCAATGGAGGCGGTTGAAAAAGGGTATATTAGAAGAGATTTATATTATAGATTAAATGTCATATCATTAAATGTTATACCATTGCGTGAACGGAAAGAGGATATAAGAATACTGGTGGAATACTTTATTGGCGTATATAATGAGCTGCTGGAAAAGGAGGTTTATCATATTAATGAGGAATGTCTGGGCAAATTCATTGAATACAATTGGCCCGGAAATGTACGTGAACTAAAGTATACATTGGAGAATATTATGAATTTTGTTGAAGGAAATGAAATACACCCAGATGATCTGCCGGAACATATTAAGAATTATAATGGGACTAGGTTTACTGACAATAATGAAGAGGCATTGATATCTGACAAAATTCTGCCCCTTAAAGAAGTAATAGAGGATATTGAAAAAAAGATGATTATTAATGCCCTAACTGAGACAAAAGGGAATCGATCAAAAAGTGCAAGATTATTAAAGATTCCAAGGCAATCACTTAATAATAAAATAAGACAATATCATATTGTGGAAAACTACAAAGCTAAATATTGACCACAAAAACACAAAACGCCCAAAAACGTACAAAAAAATGTAATGTTCTGTGGGGGTAAATAAAGAAAACAAATGTCAAAGTATTTATTTTGATCTTTGTTTTCTTTTTATTTACTGGGATACTAATCCGCATTAGTCATAAAATTCTGGCAATTAAAGTTGATTATCCATGTCGCCGCATTGTCGGCAGCCTCAATATTACTGGATTATTCCTTCTCTCCTCTGCCTCGCAATAAGAAAGCTTTTTCCTCAGGATATAACCAAAATTTTAACTGTGGCGAGGCATTAGCCTCAAAATAAAAGTGGGTTAATCAATAAATGGCATGACAATTGCAATATATGGAGACAAGTTAAAATATTGTCTTTTGAGTTGTGCCATCCAGATAAACATAAAAATGAAGGAGTGATAAAATGTTAAAGGGTTTAGAAAATATAATAAAGGAAATGGATATCGATAGTATGCTTATCAGCGATATTCATAATGTCAGATATTTAAGTGGATATAAAGGGGATGAATCATATCTTCTAATTTCAGAAAAATCAAATTATTTTATAACTGATGCACGATATACAGAGCAAGCGGCAATAGAATGTCCTGAATTTGTAATACTTGATTGGAAAGCGTTGGGGAGAAGCATTAATGATGCGATAGCATATATTACTGAAAAAGAAGAATTAAAGCTTATGGGTATAGAGGAGGTTGTTATGAGTCATAAACAGTATGCTGAGCTCGATAAAATGATCTCAACAAAGACCTGCTGTATATCAGGAATCATAGAGGATTTAAGAACCGTAAAGCAACCCCATGAGAAAGAGTATTTAAGAAAAGCCTGCGCCATTTCTGACAGAGCATTTAACAGAATATTAAATGATATTAAGGTGGGGATTACAGAGGCAGAATTATCAGCAAAACTAGCATATTACTTAAAGATTGAAGGCTCTGATGCGAGATGCTATGAAAACATTTTTTTGTCAGGACCAAGAACGTCACTGCTGCACGGCATCCCATCAGATAGGAAAATAACGTATGGCGATATTATCCTTATGGATTTTGGTGCAGGGTATAATGGATATTTATCGGATATGAGCAGAACCGTTGTATTGGGAAAAGCAAATGAAAAACAAAAGGAAATCTATAATATTATTAAAGAATCCGAAGAAGACGTAATCAACATGGTTAAATCCGGAATAGCTGCTAAGGAAGCATATCATCATTCATTAAAGGCGGTCAGTGGAACCGAATATATGAGCTATTTTTACACGGGAATAGGACATGGCGTTGGATTAGCAGTACATGAAAAACCATATATGAGTGCTGCTTCCACAGACATAATCAAAAAAGATAATGTTATTACAGTTGAACCGGGAATATATATTCCTGGCTGGGGAGGAGTGAGAATAGAGGATCAAATCTTGATAACTGATGATGGTTGTGAAATACTGACTAATTCATCAAGACAGTTAATAGAACTTTGACATTAAAAGCATGTGGGAAAAATAAAGCTATTTAGGAGGGTAATATGAAAAAGGGGAGAAAATGTTTAATTTGGTTGTTAGTTTTACTTTTATCTTTAGGTATGGTAGCCTGTAGTACGCCTCAACAGGGGGACGAGAATAAAGAAGTAGCTGGAGGAGGCGATGTCCAAGGTAATTTAAAGGTATTGCGGTATTCTCTTACAGCAGATGTACCTACATTAGACCAACATTTAGCTAATTCTATACCATCAGCAACTGTAGGAAATCAAGTTTTTGAGGGCTTAATAAGAACCTATTTAGGTGAAGTTAAACCAGGAATGGCAGAGTCATGGGATGTTTCGCCAGATGGGTTAACCTATACCTTCTATTTAAGAGATGCCAAATGGAGTGATGGAAAGCCTGTAACAGCAGAGAACTTTGAATATGGGATAAAAAGGCTATTAGATCCTCAAACAGCGAGTGGATATGCTTTCATAGGGATGGCAGTTGAAAACGCCTATAAAGTCAATAATGGAGAATTGCCCATGGATGAATTAGGTGTAAAAGCAATCGATGAAAAAACCCTAGAAATACGACTGGAAAATCCTACAGGTTATTTCTTAAGCATGCTATCCATGATACAGTTTGCACCCGCCAGAGAGGATTACGTTATCCAACATGGTAAGGACTATGCAGCAGATGCAGATAAGAATGCCTACAACGGACCCTTCGTAGTAAAGGAATGGAAACATGAAGATAGAATTATTTTAGAAAAAAATACAAACTACTGGAATGCTGAAGCAATTAACCTAGACGAAGTACATATCATAGTGGTTCCTGATGGCATGACAGCCCTGGCAATGTTCGAAAGTGGAGATTTAGACATGGTTGAGGTTCCTGCTGAGGTAGTTGCACAGTATTCAGACAAGGTAGAATACTATTATAATGGCGCTAATGATTTTATAAAATTGAATATGGATGGCACTTCACCACTTGAAAATAAGGATCTAAGACTGGCGTTAAACTATGCGTTGAACCGAGCAGAATATATAATGCTATCTACCCAAGGCTTGTATGATCCTAATCCAAGATATGTGCTGCCGCAGGTTAATGGAATAAAGGGCGAATACGGGGATGAGTATAAATACGAAGCCTTTCCATTAAAGGGAGATAAAAAGGTGGCTCTAGAGCATTTAGATAAAGCCATGCTGGCCCTAGGGGTTAAAAGTCCTTCTGAAATAGAGCTAGAATTACTTACAACAGATGTAGAACGGACAAGAAAAGAAGCTGAAATTATTCAAGATCAACTTCAAAAAGATCTAGGGATAAAGATTAAAATAAAACAGGTGCCTTACAGACAAAGATTAGATATGGAAAGTAAGCACGAGTTTGAAATGGTTGTAACTGGATGGGCACCTGACTATTCAGATCCTATGACATATTTAGAATTATGGACGACAAACTCAGGATATAACCACGGCTCCTACTCAAGTCTCAATTACGACGAAAGAATAGAATTTGCTTTAACAACCCCTGATAATCAGGCAAGAATGGATGCACTGTTTGAAGCCGAGAAGATTTTGCTGGAGGAAGGCGCAATCATTCCATTGCAGCTCAGAAGAATCGCTATGCTAAAAAATCCTAAGCTTATCAACTTTGAAAGCTATTTTGTAGGTATAAACTATGAGTATACATATGCAGATTTTGTAGACTAAAGCTATTAAGAAAGGCCAAGCCGCCCCTTTGGGGCGGTGAGTCTTTTCGTTGTAGGAGGTGGTAGTGTGAGCAAATATGTACTTCGGAGAATTGCAATATCAGTAGTTACGATATTCGTATTGATCAGTATTGTATTTATCCTAGTAAGATTAATGCCGGGTGATCCATTTACAAGCGAAAAGCTGACACCAGAGATTAGGGTAAATTTAGAGAAATACTATGGCTTTGATAAACCGGTTATAATGCAATATTTTACATATATATCAAATCTATTAAAGGGTGACCTAGGATACTCCATGTTTTACTCAAATCTAACGGTCAATAGTATCATAAGGTCTGCCTTTCCATATTCCTTTGATCTCGGCATGAGAGCATTGTCATTGTCAATTTCCTTTGGTTTGGTTTTAGGCATAATAGCAGCTATAAATAGAGGCAAAAGCTTAGATTTCCTATGTGTTTTAATTGCCATCATAGGAACCTCTATACCAGATTTTATAATAGGTGCTTTGCTCCAATATTTTGTGGGGATTAAATGGGGCTTGCTACCAGTCGCTCAGTATAGTGGGATTTCCTATACCATACTTCCCTCCATAGCTTTAGGCTTTTACACATTAGCTTTGGTATCAAGGGTTATGCGAGCAAGTATGATAGAGGTGATTCAGCAGGATTATATAAAAACAGCAAAGTCAAAGGGTATATCTAAAATGAGGATAGTGTATAAGCATCAGATTAGAAATGCTATAATGCCGGTTACAACAGTGATAGGACCAATGGTAGCAGCGGTTTTGACAGGTACCTTTGTTATAGAATCAATATTTGCTATACCAGGCTTAGGTAGACACTATGTTCAAAGCATTCAAAATTTGGATTATCCCGTTATACTGGGAATGACAGTTTTTTATGGGTCCTTTCTTGTAATTGCAAATATGATAGTAGACTTATTATACGGTGTCATAGATCCTAGAATAAGAGTTAGTGGGGAGTAGGTGCTGAAAAATGGTTGAATCAAAATTTAGGGTTGTAGGCAAAAACGTTAAACAGATGGAATCTATATCGAGGCCCAGCTTAACCTATTGGAAGGATGCCTGGAGGAGAATCAGAAAAAATAGAGTAGCTTTTATTAGCTTGCTGGTAATCGCTATTTATGTAGGCTTATCAATATTTGGGCCATACATGAATGAATTTAGCTATACAACAACGGATGTAAATCGAATGAATCTTTTTATAAATTCACCCCAATTCCAAGATATGGGCTTGTTCCAAAGGGTAAAGGCCTTAATTGCCACCGGCCATTGGTTTGGAACCGATGAAATAGGTAGAGATTTGTGGACTAGGGTATGGATGGGTGCAAGAGTATCCCTTGCCATTGGATTTATAGCAACTATAATCAATACCATAGTAGGATCAATCATAGGGGGTATTTCAGGTTACTATGGCGGTAAAACTGATACCATTATTATGAGAATCGTAGATGTGCTGTATGGTATTCCATATCTAATTGTGGCCATATTGATAATGGTAGTATTGGGAGCAGGCGTAACATCCTTAATTATAGCCTTGGTACTTGTAGGCTGGATAGGTACCGCAAGATTTGTAAGAGGAGAAGTGATGAAGATAAAGGAACAGGAATTTGTTGATGCAGCTAAGGTTCTTGGGGCCTCAAACAATGTAATAATATATAAGCATATCATACCAAATATCATGGGATTAATCATCACCAATCTTACTATGGCAGTGCCCCGGGCTATATTTTCAGAGGCATTTCTTAGCTACATCGGACTAGGCATAGCGCCACCAGGATGTAGCTGGGGTGTATTAGCAAAGTCAGGAGTAAAGCTTATGAGAATACATCCGTATCAATTATTTATACCGGCATTTTTCATATGTACCACTATGCTGGCGCTTAATTTGCTTGGCGATGGGATGAGAGACGCATTAGATCCTAAGCTTAGGGGAACCGAGTAAGACTTTCCAGGAGGTGACGCAATATAAATGGAAAAGATATTAGAGGTTAATAATTTGGAGTTTTCATTTAATACATATGGCGGACAAGTAAAAGCAGTACGAGGTATTTCTTTTGATGTAAATCAAGGAGAAATAGTTGGCATAGTTGGAGAGTCAGGGTGTGGCAAAAGTGTCACAGCACAGTGCATATTAAAGCTCAATCCCGAACCACCGGGCTTCTTTGGTAATGGCTCTATAAAGTATAAAGGGGAAGATATCGTCCCTATGAGTGAAAGGAAAATGAAAAAAATTAGGGGCTTGGAAATTGGTTTTGTTTTTCAAGATCCTATGACTTCACTTAATCCAACAATGAAAATAGGAAAGCAAATAGAGGAAGTATTTATTGAACGAAGGAAGTATTCAAAAAAAGAAATAAAAGAAAAGGTTTTAGATATATTGAGCTTGGTAGGCATTTCTGATGGAGAAATAAGATATAACCAATACCCTCATGAGCTTAGCGGAGGAATGAAACAAAGAGTAATGATAGCCATTGCCCTTGTTGGAAGACCTAGTCTAATAATTGCCGATGAACCAACAACCTCATTGGATGTTACCATAGAAGCACAGATACTAGATCTATTAATGGATTTGAAGCAAAAGCTCGGGGCGGCTATTATAATAATAACCCATGATTTAGGTGTAATAGCAAAGCTATGTGACAGGGTCTTGGTAATGTATGGTGGGAAAATCGTAGAAAAAGGGTTGGTAAATGATATTTTTTATAATACAAGGCACCCATACACATCGGGATTATTAAATTCAATAGCTGGATTAGAAACTAAGAAAACAGAAGAATTGTCGCCTATAGAGGGGACACCCCCTGATTTGTTTTCGCCACCCCAAGGCTGCCCCTTTGCATCAAGATGTGAATACGCTATGGCAATATGCTACGAAGAGCTGCCTGATGAATATTCTATTTCAGATGAGCATGAAACGATGTGTTGGCTAGAGCATGAAAATGCGCCAAATGTTGTTTTGAAAAGAGAAGCATCCCAGGAGAGTGGTATTATATGAATACAAAAAAACGTCCCCTCGTAAAAGTAGAGAATCTAAGCAAATACTTTCAAATCAAAGAGGATAAGGTTTTAAAGGCTATTGAGAATATATCCTTTGAAATATACCAAGGGGAAACCCTTGGATTGGTGGGAGAAAGCGGCTGTGGCAAATCTACAACAGGAAGATGCATGGTAAAGCTGCACAAGCCCACAGCAGGAAAAATTTTCTTCGATGATAAAGAAATCTTTACAGGTGAATACGCGAAGGAATACATAGAGGAGCACGGTGATATAAAAATTCAAGGGATCAGCAAGAAAAAATCGGATATGGATTTTTGTAAAAACGTGCAGATGATATTTCAAAACCCTTATTCCTCTCTAAACCCAAGAATGACAGTAAAGGATATCGTTGGGGAAGGCATAAGGCTCCATAATAAATATAAAGATAAAGAAGTTGATGAGCAGATTATAGAATTACTAAATGCTGTAGGACTTAATAAGGATCATATATCCAGATTTCCCCACGAGTTTAGTGGAGGCCAGAGGCAAAGAATAGGAATCGCAAGAGCTCTTTCTGTAGACCCAAAATTTATAGTATGTGATGAACCAATTTCCGCATTGGATGTATCTGTGCAAGCACAGGTTATAAACATGCTTAAAAGACTACAAGAAGAAAGAGGATTAACCTATATTTTAATAGCCCACGATTTAAGTGTGGTTAAATACATTTCTGATAGAGTTATTGTGATGTATTTAGGCACCATAGTTGAACAAGGAGAGTCAGAGGCGTTGTATAAAAATCCCCTTCATCCTTATACAAAAGCACTATTATCAGCAATACCTGTGGCAAATCCAATAGCTGCAAAGTTTAAGGAAAGGATTATTTTAGAAGGAGAGATTTCTAGCCCTATAAATCCTAAAAAATGTTGCAGATTTGCTGAAAGGTGCAGTTATGCTATGCCTATATGTCAAAAGGAGATGCCAGAGGCTAAATACTACGATGGTGGACATATGGTAGCATGCCATCTGTATAACTAATTATGCCTTTTAAAAAGGAAATATTTTAAAAGGATGGAAAGAATTATACAGTAAAGCATTCTATAATATGGTAGAATATTGTCATAATGATAAAAAAAGAACATGTTAAACGTAACTATTTACTTATTATACGAGGGGTGTAATGGTGTTTAATCAACTGGAATTGATGATGAGCAAGGAATATATCGATGGTCTTTTTATAAGCAACCCTTCCAACGTTCAATATATAAGCGGTTATAGGGAGGATCATGCTTACGCTGTTATTACTGCCACAGGAAGATATCTTTTAACTGATGGGCGATATGAAGAGATAGCAACAAAAACCTGTAAAGGCTTTGAGGTTATTGATTGGCAAAAAAAAGATGGAAAGCTAAAGGGAGCAATAGATGCTATAGTAAAAAAAGAGAAGATAAAAAGATTAGGATTCGAAGCCGAATACATAACTTACAAACAGTTTACCGAGTTGTATGATATGATTGATGCAGAAATTACGCCGGTAGTTGGGCTGATCGAGCAATTAAGGGTTAGAAAAACATCGGAAGAGCTCATGTATTTAAGAGAAGCATGTCATATCAATGACCTTGTTTTTGAACGGATATTGAAGGATATCAAGGTTGGCGTAACAGAAAAGGAACTAGCAGCATTATGCAGCTATTATCTTAGAATTGAAGGTGGCGATGCAAAAATTAGTGGGAATATTGTCTTAACAGGCAAACGATCCTCCTTAATTATTGCCAGTCCAATTGATAAAAAAGTTGAATACGGAGATCTCGTTCTTATAAATTACGGCGCAAGCTATAATGGATATTTAACAGATTTTTCCCGAACCGTAGTTGTTGGAGAACCCACTAAAGAGCAAAGAGAAATTTATTCAGTAGTCCAAAACGCCCAACGGGCTGCAATAGAATCAATAAAAGCGGGGGTACTGGCAAAGGCACCCTTCAATGCATCTGAAAAAATCTTGAAAGACTCTAACTATTCTCAATACCATTACGAAGGGATGGGGCATGGTATAGGCTTGTTTTTACATGAAGAACCCTTTTTAAGTAAGATTTCAAAAAATATTTTAGAGGAAAACAATGTTATCGCCGTAGAACCAGGATTATATATACCCGATTGGGGCGGTATCCGAATAGAAGATATGCTGGTAGTTACAGAGGATGGGTATGAATTGCTAACTAAATCTTCTAGGGATTTGATTGTTATATAACGTATTATCTATATCTAAGCGTATAAGATGGTTTTTCTGAATGGAGCCAGTAGGCGCACAAATCCTGCTGGCCTCTAAAGATATCTTGATCATACGCCCAATAAAGTTTTTTCAGATTATATTTCAAACGTCCTGCCGAAGCTTGGTGAAGAAGAAATCGTAGAAACTCTTTAGATGTTGGTCACCATCTGAAATGTAGGCTGAATCCTATTTGATTTTCCCCTACATTTCATATAAGTCTTTATACGATAAATATCTTGAATAACTCGTATGAAGTGTATTACAAATAGAATTTGACGGAAAAAACACGCCTTGATTGAGCTCTTTAGTAGCTGTTTCAAGGCGTATTCTATGTTTTATAACTTTTGTTTGGACATTTTACTATTGCAAATTTGTTTTGCATTAGCCCTTTTGCAGTTGATTAAACATCCAGTTCAGTAATGATTTTTTTGTATTTTCTCTCCGGTTCACTCACATCATGAAGTGGATTCCAGACCTGTGCGAAAAACGGATCAACTTTTGCTCTAGCGGAATAATTCCAGCTTTCCCTCTCGCAGTGGGGACACCAGTGACCACCCTCCAGAACCAGACGGGGGCTTGCCTCAAACTCGTGCCCAAAAGCACACTTGAATTTCAGCTTGCCATTCCAGTCGCCTTTGTTCATGCTGTCCGACAAGCATTCCCCGCCCCGGAAGACAGCGGCACCTTTCAAATCTGAAAGCTCCAGCTCGATTTCCGGCTTGGTTTCATCATATCCGTGGTCAAGTCGGATGACTTTATCCCAGTCTGTAAAATGCTCAAAGTCGTTGATATCGACGGGGAGCTTCTCCCAATTCTTCCGGCTGCCCCAGTAAGCGTCAATTTTGTCCTCCATATTATTCTCGATGAAGCGTAGCGTTCCATGTTCGGTTCTGGCGTCCTTCAAAAACATCTTCTTCATGATATTGCCCATAAGCCTCTGGCCACCGGGCAGTCTGCAGATGAACCGTGATAATGCCGCTGTGAAGCCGAGATTTTTAATGTACTCGTCATAAAAATACTGCATGGAATCGTGGCGAAAATGCAGATAGTTTTCCAGTTTGTCCGAATCCAGATAATACTGGCCGTGGAAATTGCGGGTCGCGTACCATTTAGGATTGATGACATACTTTAAGTCCTTAAAGCCGATTGCTCCGTACATATCTTTGTACATGGTGTAAGTATCCACACGGCAGCTTTCTCCGCCGCCGATGTTGTAGATATGCCCCCAAAAATCTTCCGGCAGATTACCGGTACAATCGTAAAGGGCAAGGTTGCGCAGCAGAATCCCCGAATCCCGGTCAGAAACATACTCCAAAACATTGTCAAGACAGTTGTGAAACATAATGGCGTCCCGGATCTTGCTCATGGCAGGCCCCATAATGCCAGTTTGACGGAGGCTGACCCAATATTTCAGCCCCGATTCAACCAAAAGTCGTTCGGCTGCGATTTTGGATACAGCATAATAATCGAACATACTGGGCTTGATAGGATCGCCAACACGCCCCCAATGGATGGGGGGCATCCGGTCACCGGTTTCGGCCACCGTGCCGATGGAGGCCAGCTTCACGAAATTTCCCCGGCCCTGTTCCTTAATTGCCTGTATGAGATTTTTCATTGCGCCGTAATTGACCTTCATGGCAAGCTCAGGATAGTAGTCGGCGGCAGGAGACACCAATGCAGCAACATGCAGGATGATATCCGCATCCTTTACGCAGTTGTAAACATCGTCATAGTTTGTAAGGTCGCCCCAACGAATGGTCAGTCCCTTTCGGTTCTCATACCCCACCAGTTTCTTTCTATTCCCTTCAGTATTCTGTACCAAAATAACAATCTCCTGTTTATCGGTATCCTTCAGCAGCTCGTTCAGGCCGATAAAGCCCATGCCGCCTGTGGCTCCGGTTAAAAACACCCTTTGTTTTTTCATTGTTATTCTCCCTTCATGTTTAATGCCTGGACTTTATTGTCTAAAATGTCAACGCATAGTTTTATAGAATTCTCGATAGCCCGGTCAATATCATCCGGCTGTATTCCGAGAGGCTCACAACCCAGCGATTTATCGATGAAAAGCTCGGAGCATTGCAGGTCGGTAAATTTGACCATATCTAGGCCGCCTTCGATATTGTGGGCCTTTTGCTCCTTCATCAGCTTTTTCCCGCTCATAGCATACATCCAGTCGGGAATCGTGAGTATCTTCTTGTCAGGACAGCCTAGATGCTTATGAACGATTTTCAGAAGTTCCTTCCACTTCATGTTGTAGTAACCGATTGGATAGCAGTTTCCTCCTTTGTTGTGCTCAATGGCCCCAGCGACAGCCTGACCTACCTGACGGACGGTAACCATCGTGGTTCCGCCTCTGGGGTACAGGGTAGCACCCTTCATGTTGCGGATACTCTCCACGAGAAAAACCCAAATCGGCTTGCGTCCGGGCTGGGTGCCGAAAATATACGGCAGTTCCAGCACAGCTACGTCAAATCCGTTCTCGGCAAAGGACATGGCGATATCTTCCTGATCCCTGCGACTTCGAATATAAGGGTGCCATTTGGCAAGTTCCTTTTCCGGCCATTTTTTATTGAAGTAGGCAAAATAGGAGCCTAGGACAACCGTATGCTTCACACCGGTTTCCTTAGCCAGACGGAGTAGGCGTTTGATCGGGTCGATGTTATGCTTCTTGAACAGGTCATAAATCGGAGCCGGACCTTCCACCCGCTCATCTACACCCGCCGCAAATACAAAGCCCTCGCATCCGGCGAAATACTCTTTGATTTCCTCGTCGCTCATTTCAAGGTAATTACCAAATTTGAGTTTCATTTTTTCCGGCAAAACCGCGCCTTTCGGCAATGGAGGGAGGGCGATGGATGTCACTTCATGCCCTCTTTCTATCAGTTCCCTTGCCGCTTCGCTTCCTAGCAATCCGGTTCCGCCAATCATAAATATTTTCATATAGGTACATCCTTTCTCAATTAAATTCATTACCTGTTGACTGTTGCATCCGTTAATCTTATAATAATGACACAGTGTTGTTTTTACAATCATCAGTTTCTTTTGCGATGCTGTGTGATAGACACTTTAAGTAAATCTGTCGAATCCACAACAAAAATGACAAAATTAATGTAAGTTAAAACAAGAAAGGATATCCATTATGAGCCAGAAGCAAAACCAAAGAGTTAAACTAACCAAGCAGTTACTTAAAAACAGTTTGATGGAACTGATGCATAAAAAGCCAATCGGTAAGATCACCATAAAAGAAATTTGCGAAAACGCGGAAATTAACCGTTCCACCTTCTATTTGTATTTTACCGACCAGTACGCATTGTTGAGCGAAATTGAAAACGAGCTGATTGATCATGCACAAGAGCATTTGAAGAAGATGGATTCCAATGCCAGCAGTATACAATATTTAGAAGCGTTGTTATCCTATATCGAAGATCGTGCAGACATTTTCCGTACGTTGTTGTGTCGGCAGGAAAGCCTATCATTCCAGTCGGCATTTATTGAAGTTTCTTTTCTCAACTTAAAATTGAACCTTTCTCTTAACTGTCCTGAATCCGTCGCAGGTTACGTCTATAATTATCTGATTATGGGCTGCCTTAGTATGATTAAACAGTGGATTGAAGCAGATTTTGATATGTCAAGTAAGGATTTGGCGGACTTAATTTTTCGCTTATCAGACAAAGCTGCATCCGTGGTTTATTAGCGGTCACGTTGCCAAATCTGTGCTGATATCTATTTAAAACTGGAGCAATGACTTTTCAGAAGGGTAATAACAATCTGTATAGTAAAGTCAGGGCTCCATCCTCTGAAACAAAAGACTGCCATTGCTGGCGACAGGGAATTTGACCGAAGTGGAGTTTCGCTCCACATTGGTAGGGCTGCGGCGCTCAATGACGGGAGCGTCTTTTTTCGTCTGCGCAATCTCTTCATTGTGCGTCTGAATAGCCTTTTGCATAGACGGCTTTGCCACTGGACGTGCCACAGGGACGTTTTGTTTGGCACGCTAATAGCATTGATAATGCCGGAAATCAAAAAATACTAATGTCAGTCGGTATAAAACTGCCAAACAAAGCGTCCCTTTGACACCTTGGACATGAATATAAACGAGGAGAGTTAATAGTTATGAGTCCCATTGTCATGAAAAAAATTATAAGGAACTTTTTCTATCATTGGTTACTCTAATTGGGTGAAAGGGGTGGAAATGTTGAATATAGGCAAACTGACTAGAATGTCTGCAATTATTCCTTTTAAAAATAAAAGAAGAGATGGTTCATTTAAGGAACTTCAAAAAGAAATAACAAAATATAATCTAGACACTTTATATGATTGGTTTAATATTAGAAAAAATAAGTATTATAGAATTGGATGGGCTTATTTATACAATCATTATGATGTCGAGGATGTATTTCAAAACACAATTATTAAGATATGTGAAAGTATTAGCCAGTTAAGAGAAGAGAGATATTTTGAAACCTGGGTAACGGCAATATTTATAAATGAATGTAAAAGGACATTACGAAATAGGCAAAGGGTGAGTACGACAGGCACTCTAAATGAAGTAATGATACAACATAGTGAGGATAGCCATCTAGAATTAAAAGAAGGATTAAAAACCTTGGAAGATATTCATAGGACGGTGTTAGTCTTAAAATATATCAGTGGCTATTCCCAGGAAGAAATAGCACAGATTTTAGATATTCCAATAGGCACTGTAAAATCTCGCATCTATAGAGGATTAAGGGAGCTAAGAAGCAATATAGAGGAGGTGGAATAGTATGCATTGCAAAGAAATAGAAGAAAAGTTGATAGATTACATAGATGGTATATTAGATGAAGAGGAAGCTAGGGCTGTAAATGAACATATTGAAAATTGTGGGGATTGCAAAAAAAATCTTGATGGATTAAAAGAAACCATAAATGATATAGGAGAAGCAAATAAAAATATCGAAGCGCCACACGATTTTATCGAGACTATAAAAAAAGAAGTGGCGATTAAACGTAGCTTAGTTAGACAACCAAGAAGGAAGACAGCATACATCGTATTAGTATCAATTCTTATCACGCTGTTGATAACTGGTGTTTTCGCCAATGAAAGCCTACAAGCATATATAGAGATATGGAAAGGTAGGAGCTTAAAGGAAAGTCACTCCATAGAGCAGCTTATTGCAGAAGGATATGGGGAAAAAATGAACATAGTGTCTGTGGACAAAAATATAAAGGTGACCTTGGAAAGTGTCATAGCGGATGATATTAATACAGTATTCCTAATAGAGGTGGAGGATCTAAGTGGTGAGAATAAATATGCACCTATATTATGGGAAAATACAATAGCTGCGAATGGAAAGTTTAACTATTATTTACCCGGCAGCTCGAATGCTTTAATGATTGATAAAGCTAGTATTGAAGGCTCCTTTTTATTACACACCCCTGAGAAAAATAAAACAAGGACAGTACTAGCCTTCAGTCCTATAGCTTCAGAGCATGATGAGGTAGAGTTAATTATTAGTGCGCTACAAGTCATCGCAGAAGATGATACCAGTACGCCACATGCTTTTGGAGGTCAGTATTATTATGACAAACGCTTTGACGATATAACCGAAGGCTCATGGCGTTTTAAAGTTCAGGTTAAACCCTCTGAATCCCATGTATTTGATATAAATGAAGAAATGATTTTAGATGGTCATAGAATTTTATTTAATCAGCTTAAGGTATCTCCAACCAAGACTACCTTAACCTATAAATTTAATGGAAAACAGAACAATGCATATGTACTTAATGGTATTAACAACATTATGCTAGAAGCAGATGGTATACTATATGAAATGAAAAGCTATGGCAGGGGCTCAATGAGGACTAATAATTATGGGTCTGTTGAGAGCACATTATCGTTTGATACAATGTATTTTCAAATGCCAAATAGAATTAAAATAACAGTGGAGGGGTATACCATTAATGTAAATGAACAAAGTATATTTGAAATAGATATAAAAAGGCCCTTTCCACAAGAGTTTCAGTATTTAGATAGTAAACTTAGCGTAACTAATGTTCAAGGTGATGAAAATATGATTAGAATTTCAATGGATAATTTAGGTGAGAAATATTTTGAGAGACTTTTGTTTAACGTTTTTATAAACAACAGGGAGTATATGGAAGCACAGTATGCAGGAAGACCTTTACATCCCGAAGATGTTAAAAATAGGCAGGTGTCAGGCTATGATATTCTATTAAATAACACAACAAAAACGTTGGATGACTTTCCTGATAAAGGCTATGAAATTAATGAGGGTTACATAAAATACATTAATTACGATGGCACTGAAAAAGCGGCGGAAGAATTAATGCTGAAAGGCACCCTGGACGATAAAATAAAATCTATTCAAATTAGAATAGGTGGTTACGAGGAACAGAGAATTGCTAAGGGAAGCTTAACCTTTAAATTAGTCAAATAGGGGCTACTGAGGCGTCATTATAAAAGGCAAATTCTCTAAATTTACTGAAGATTCTCAAGCTATTTTCATGTTATAATTAAAAAAAATATAAGCGAGGGTGTATTATGACTAAACATCGTATCTATACAATGAGTGTAGCCAGTGTCTATCCCCATTATGTTGCGAAGGCGGAGAAAAAGGGACGG
>JAHDLO010000056.1 GCA_018432235.1 Clostridiaceae bacterium
ACGATATATTCGTCAATTTCTAACGTCTCAGACAAACCCATTTCTCCTCCACCAATTGCAACAATCATTCCCATGTAAATCCCTCCATATCTACTTTATATAGAAATTGTTTATTTCTCCTTTTTTCTCTACACGACGGTCGGAGTCGTGCCTTACTTGGGCCATATTTCGTAGAACGGTCCCGTGTATGCGACGCCTTCGAACTGGACCTCAAAGGAATACCCCATAGCGGAGCTTCGCTCCCAGTGAGAAGGTGTGGTGCTGAACCTGCTCCAAAAACGTGCTTCTAGCACCTTTATGCAAATGCATTGTTATACGGAGTCAGGTGACCCCAAACTCAGAAGCCGCCACAAATGGCGGCTCCTTAAAGCATGTAGTCTTTTATTTATCTACTCTTAGAGTTAACCTTTTCAAGTCAATGATAGCTCCTATCTTTATTAGCAAATCAAGTCTTAATAGCCCATTTATAACCCCATTAGGATCAATTACCCCAAAATCAATTTTTACCTTCCTAAGATTAACCTCTCCTAGATTAATACCTTGTATTTCTTTTGAGAAAAAGTTGTGTAAACTCCCCCTACTCCATAAAAAGAATTTACTTTATCAGTAGGTTCAGCAATAATTCCTATATCTTCAACAATATCTGGAGAAATTATTGTTTCTGAAGCGCCTGTGTCTATTACAATATTCTTGATTTCTTTTTTAACACCCTTATAAGTTATATAAATTGAAGTGAATATAAGTCCATCGTGAAATTCTAATTTCATTAAACTGCACCTCTATATCCAAATATTTGTTTTATCTCTACCTCAATTTTATCGTTTGCCGTATGATATACAAGAATGTCATCTTTTGCCCTAACTAATTCTCTTGTTGCTTCTTTATCATCATCAAATGCCTTAATCACAGCCATATCATCAATATATCGTACATTGTCTTTAATATGAGATTTCAAAATTTGTATTTTGACAAACCTGTTAGGATAAATTTCTCTTATTTTTTCCCATAGCATTCTTAACACCACCTTTTTTTAGATTGTATATAATTAATTATACCATTTTCATACCATATCAACTTTAGAATTTTATTATTATTTGTATACAAAGACGTACTATCTTTCCACCTGATTGCGTATAACGTTTCCGACGTCTCTGAACCGGACCCGCTTGACCTTTCCCTCTTGCAGAGCTGCGCTCCCGGTGAAGAGATGTGGTACTCTGATCATTCCCTAGAAACTTGCTTCAAGCATTCTTGTGCAAACACTTTGTTCTCTGATGCCATACGACCCCTTAAACATATCATTTAAACAGTACAGTAAATATATTAACATTGTGAAGAAAATACCTTTTAATGCTCATTTGGTGTAATTTATATCAAACTCTTTGGCCTCTAATAACATTCTTTCTATAAATTCTTTTTTGCCATTTGAATAAGCGTTCCTATCATGTGGATATTGTCGTGCTAAATTTATTTTCAACTTTTCGTACTCTTTAGCTTTTTGGGGGAAAGCATTCATGTAATCTCTAAAAATGATATGATTATTCCACTGCAAACTGTCTATCAAAACAATATGGACAGCACTTATGCATATATCACTTTCTAGATTGTTTTTAACGGCACATAGAATAATACCCGGTAAAGGCTGCGATGTTGACTTATAAACACCTATTTTTTCTAGTAATGGAAAAATAACCGGTAAGTCGTCAAAAGTATTAACTGCAACTGCAATATCAAGTATCGGTTTGGCTTTAATATGTTGAATTGCAGTGCTGCCAATGTGTTGAATATCAATTGCTATATCACCGAACACATTATATAAGTTATTAATAATTGCTTTTGCATTTTCGCTCCACTCTTTTTGATGCTCGTGCAGTGCTACTTCTTCACGTTTTAATCCTATCACTAAAGCACCTCCTGCCTAAGCAAATATAAATAATCAGTATTTCGTCATATTTTACAAATGCAAGTTAGATATCATTTAAAATATCCTTCAACAATCCGCGGCAGGACGCCGCGACTTTT
The DNA here is from genome assembly GCA_018432235.1 of Clostridiaceae bacterium. GTDB lineage: Bacteria > Bacillota > Clostridia > Peptostreptococcales > Natronincolaceae > M1-B18. The sequence goes on from JAHDLO010000056.1 coordinate 2,023, forward strand.
ACGTATGGTTTCGGAGAACGTTTCCGTGTTCACGACGTCCCTGAACCGGACCCTAAAGCTAGACCGTCGTGGCGGAACTTCGTTCCCGGTGAAGGAATTGGTGCCTGACCTTACCCATAAAACATCCCCGCCTGCACCTCCCGTAAACATACTGTTATCCGAAGTACACCCACTCCTCTATTAAATATAAGTTTTTCCATTTTTTCTATCCTCTAATAATTAATAAAACTTCCCTCAAAATATCTGCAACATCTCTTCTATTTAACAACTCATATCTATCTTTATCAATTATTAACTCATAATCTAATGCACCACAAAGCATATTAATACGTCCATAGCCCGGTGCCATTGGAATTATATTGCTCTTACCTGGGGCCATGTGTTTGGCCATATTAATTCTATATAGTTCAATCAACCGGTAAACTGGTTCTAATTGAACCCAACAATAATCTACCTCATCCCTAAACGCTTGATCATCACGGTACTTCTCCAGCTGTCTCCTTCGATGTTGGATAGTTAAATTCATATCACCATGTTTATCAAATGATTTTAGCTTTAAATTAATTCCACCATTCTTGTATAGTTTAGAAAACTCATACCTTCTGTCACGCCATAAGCGTAGAACTTCATACAATGCAAAAATCCACATTTGAGAAAATGCTCCTACAGTCATGGTCTCGAATGCTGGAGTCCTCTCTTTTTCAATATATGTGTCCAATAAATGATACTCAAATTGCGTAATGTTGGGATCAATAATGCCAATATTCATCGCTTGCATACCAAGAAATAAATCATCTCTGTAAAAAGGAAGAAGTCTAAAATCATTTGCAATAATTGAGAAATCAATTTTTTCCAATGGTAAATATTCTCCTGAACTTTGTCTATAATATATTTCTTTCAAAATAATCTCCCCTTACAAAATATGAGTTATCACATGTAGGAATCATTTAATAATTCTCGAGCATTTCGGATAACGGTTCCGTGTTTGCATGTCTCTGAACCGGACCTCAAAGATAGACCGTCCTGGCGGAACTTCGTTGTGGTGCGCTAACCTTGCCCCCTGCACGTTCCCACCAGCACCTCCCGTAAACATGCTGTTAGGCGAAGCCCTCTAAATCTATATAGTCTCACAAACCAGTTCATTTTTTATCCACCTTATTAAGTCAATTCTCTTGTTTAACCTTCTATAATCTGGGTTTTCTGATTTAGATATTTCAAACAACGGTCCTAAAACTCTAAAAATTGAAGCTTGAAGTAATAAAAAATATAAATCTTTATTTATTCGTTCAGTATCGAAATTACTATAATAATTTTCAAAGTATTGATCTATAACTCTCTTTTCTAATTTTTCATTACACCACATATAATTCCAATATATAAAATGAGAAAGAGGGCATAATTCATTTTTAATATCAGGAGAAAAATCAATTATTGCGTGAATCTCTTCATCTAAAATAATAAAATTATCTGCACCTAAATCCGAGTGGATTAATTGTTTAGGAAGTTTATTAATGTAATTTTTATTATTATTTAATATTTCAATCCCATGTAACAATACTTCTTTCCATTCTTTATATATCTTTATATCAATAATTCGTTTAGGGACTCCACTACAAATATAATCTAAAGATCTAATTCTATCCCAGTCACTTATTACTTTTAGTTCTATATGATCTATATTAACATTTTTCAACTCTTGATTATATTTAGATATATATTTAAGTGCCTTTATCTCTATATTTTTATTAAATTGTTCAAGAGTTTCACCTTTTATATATTCGAACATTACAATCCCATCTGGTCCTATTAAATCTCCGGACGTTAATTTAATTACTCTAGGATGATTAATCCTAACTCTTTTTAACAATCTTTGAACCAAATTATATAACTCTATTTCATACTCTTTATTATTAAATTTCACTATAAAACTATCTGCTTCTGTCATAACAATAAATGTGTTTCCACTACCATAAACTGTTTTTCTAATATCTGTAATACGCCCAATTTGATAATGTTTCTTTAATAATGCCTTTATATTCATATTATTTACTTACCTCCCCACCAAATCTAGGTTTCGCCTAACGTTTCTGTGTTTGCGACGTCCCTGAGCCGGACCCACCTGACCCTTCTCCTTAGTGGAGCTGCGCTCCCGGTGAAGGGATGTGGTGCGCTGATCTTTCCCTTGAAATGTGCTGCCAGCACCCTTGCGCAAAAACATTGTTAGATGATGTTATTTATTCCTACATTTCCATTTTTACATATTTTACCATGTGCATTTAAAAATAAAAGGGCTGCTAACCCCTGTACTGTTCTTCTTCAATTGGCCCAATTAATACTAACTCATCTACATACTCTATATCATCTTCAACATGAGACTTTAAAACTTGGAACTTCACATACTGATTAGGATATAAATCTCTGACTTCTTCCCATTTCATAATTATCCCTCCAATCATTGTAAGAGCTATTCTATATCATGATTATATCACATTGTTTTTTGAATTCTTGCAAAAACAATAAGAATTTACCCTAGCATGTACACTGGAAAAATAATTTCATCTAACGGTTCAGTGTTTACGACGCCTTCGAACTGGACCCCATAGATAGACCGTCTTGGTGGTGCTTGCACCCAGTGAGAAGGTGTGGGGCTCTGACCTTACCCTTAAGACATGCTTCCAGCACCTTTATGCAAATGCATTGTTATAGGTAGTGATGACGTTTGTTACCTCTATAATACTTCGCATTAAAAAGATGATGTGCAACTATTTTTTTAAATCATGACATTAAAACTATGCTTTATTTTTAAATGAATCCATTATTGAGCCTATTACTATTCCAATAAGCATTCCTAATCCAGGTCCAAAAGCCCAAATTAGTGGAAATTCAAAAAATGTTCCAACAATAGATGAAAGTGCAGCACCTCCGATCAATCCGAAGGCAACTCCCAAACCCACATATGAGTTCCTATCATTATTATCTTGTTTTTTATTATTATTATTTTTGTCAATCATATTCACTCAACTCCTTCTAACCCTTAACTCTTATTACTACACATAATCCATCATATACGTCACATACAGTTCCTCAAAATTTACCGTTCTTTTCAGCGCTTTCTCAATCAATGACTCAAAGAACTACCAGATATCATCATTTCCTATAACGTCTCCGTGTTTACGACGTCCCTGAACCGGACCCTAAAGATAGACCGTCCTGGCGGGTCTAAGCTCCCGGTGAAGGGATGTGGTGCCTGACCTTTCCCTAAAATGTGCCCCCATCACCTCCCGCAAACACGCTGTTATGTGGAGTCGCAGCAGTATAATTACTGAAATAGAACACTCTCATTCATATATTATTTAATGTCTTAACACGGCTATCTATGTAATCATACACTTTTGAAATTTCTTCTCCATAATCATTTTCTATTTCAAAATAATTAACACCATTTTCGATGCATTTTCTTCTAAATTCATCATGTTCACTAATAAATTGAATTAATGCCCTATCTTCGAAATAAAATCTTTTTTCAATAGCATTTCTATGCTGTATTATTTTCGATTTGTAATTTACCTCGACGTATTTTGCTGAAAATCCTAAAAATACTGATACGATTTCTTCTTGATAGGATTTATCAATTTCCTTAACAAAATGGGGTAATAGATAGCATCCTTCTATAATAATACTTTGCTTGTTCTCAATATTGGTCATTATGACCCCTTTAATTATCGGCCACAATTTTTCTCCAATTAGTTCGTTGCTATCTAACGGTGTAAATCCACAATTAGCATCACCCCTATACAAGCCCATTTTCAAGTGATCTATTGAGAGATATGGAATCTTATACTTCTCAAGTAATTTTTGTGCCATTAGTGTTTTACCTGTACATCCATTGCCACCTATTAATATAACCATAGAATTTTCTCCTAATGTTTTTTGAACTGCATATTTCAAGAAATTTGCTAGTATTACTAATTTTTACAGCAATTTTGCATAATATTCGTGTTTGCAACGTCGTCCGAACCGGACCCTATAGCTTGACCCTTTAGGTGGTGCTCGCACCCGGTAAAACGATGTGACGCAGAACTTCTTCATTTTGGCTATTGGTTAGGTTTCACCGACGGTACCCCAGCGCCCTTGTGGTAATGCATTGTTATGCGAATTCCTAAAGCTTTTTATTTTCAAAAATACATGTAGTTCCTTCTTCCACCCAATAATTTAATTAAAATGTGCAGTTTTCTATAGTATTGAGAAAACGATATAACCTCTCCAAATGTTGTATGAACGGATACTATTGAATACCTAAAGTTAATATCAACTGATTTAACATTACCTATATCTAATTTCCATTTTATTTTATTTTTTAAATAGGCAGTCACTAAATTGTCCTTAACAACGATCTTTGTGTAACTTATTATGTAAGAAAAATATATTACAATACCTACAATTAATAAGCCTACGCTAACGACTACTAAGTAACTAAGCAAATCTTCAGATTCGTTTTTAAGGATTAAGGAAATCACAAATACACCAAGTGCTGCAATAGCAACTAATGGAACCATATATATCTTTGAAATCATAAAAACATACTCGTTACTCATATCTACGGATGTAGAATCAACTTTTTCTGAATATCTATCTATGAATGAAAAATAGATATTTATAATTATAAAAATGGTTATAACTCCTATCACAATCGCTACAATATTCCTCATGTATCCTCCAATTTTTTTATAAGGTTTCGCATAACGTTACCGTGTTTACGGACGTCTCTGAGCTGGACCCCAATGACAGACCGTCTTGGCGGAACTTCGTTCCCGGTGAAGGGATGTGGTGCGCTGACCTTTCTCCGTTATGGTTATGGATTAAGTTTCGCTGACCTTGCCCCCAGCACCCTTGTGCAAACACTTAGTTATGTGAAGGCGCTTGTTTTTCGGTTAACCTCTTTGTTTTAATTACTCCCACTTAAATAGTGAAATAAATCCGTTATTTTCTCTTCTGAAACCAAATTTCTCATAAAATGACTCCTCTGCTGGCTTAGTTATAAGAATAGGGTTTAATTTATTTTCATCTAACCAAGTCATAAGGTCTTCAACAATTTGAGTTCCAATTCGGTTGCCTTGATAATCTTTATGTACAAGCAGTCTAAGAATATATGCATGCTTTATTCCATCTGACAATACTTGAACAAAACCAACGAGTTTATCATTCACATCTCTAGCTGTAATCCATCCCCAACTAAGATCCAAGGACTTACTTAATTTTTCATTAGAATTATTACCCCAACCAATGGTTGCAAGTAAATTATGAGTAATCCGGAGCAAAATACATCACCTGTCCGGATTTAGGAAATCAAGTTTCCGTTGTAATGGAAATCAGCATTCCAATCAATCGGAAATCATTTGTTACAAACCTTATAATGAAGATATGCACCAAATGGTGTAAAT